>NZ_JAULBC010000001.1:279128-1200520 GCF_041060425.1 Danxiaibacter flavus | reverse complement strand
AAGCTTTCAGCTTTTATCCTACCACTAACGTTGATCTAAAAGAATGTCTTTATCGACCCGCGATCTTATTTTTGCCCGTAGGGCATAAAGCTCAATAGAGCGAACAACCTATTAGTCCTTCTTGTCCGTAGGACATCAACAAGCCGAAGAATAAGGCAATCGCCTCAGGAACGATTACATAAGCTTTCAGCTTTTATCCTACCACTTAACGTTGATCTAAAAGAATGTCTTTATCGTCTCGCGATCTTAATTTTGCCGGTAGGGCATAAAGCTCAATAGAGCGAACAACCTATTAGCCCTTATTGCCCGTAGGACATCAACAAGTCATAAATTAAGAAAATAACCTCAGGCACGATTTTATAAGCTTTAGGCTTTAGGCTTTCAGCTTTAGGCTTTAGGCTTTCAGCTTTAGGCTTTAGGCTTTTAACAAAAAAAAGCCGGTTAAAGAACCGGCTACATCAAATATACATCGAACCTTGAAAAAATCTTAGAACCCAATGGTGGCTTCAATTACATAACCATTGAATTTTCCGCCGCTGCGCCAGTCAGCTGCAGGGAAATTTTTGTATTGCTGGTTCACCAATTCACCTTTCAACAACACGTTCTTTGTAAGGAACCAACCTGCACTTAAGGCTACGCGGTTAACTGTGATATCACCATTATAGGTAATGGTTGGTGTATTTGCCAGTTTTCCGGATACTGAATTATAACGTGCACCAATAAACAAGTTTTCTGGCCTTCCTATGCTAAATCTGTAAATACCTTCAACTGCATATTGATTCATTGTGCGTTTTACGCTGTCTGTGAATTTTGTATTGGCGCCTGAATACGTGGTACCACTGCATCCTGATGCGGTTTCATATGTACCAAAGAATTCAAAGCCTTTATATTTCAGGAAGCCATTCAGCATAAACGCGTCAACTCTCTGGCTGAATTGTGGATTCAATCTGCCTGACCATGGAATAGCTGTCAACGCCTGCACGTTGCCGTCTGCACCTTTCCATTTTTCCATCACGTTCTGGTAGTTAGAACCGGTTCTGTCGCCCCAATACAAAGTGTTCCATTTATTACCTGTATTTCCATTGTGGTACCAGCTGCCGGAAACACGTACTCGCAAATCTTCGTTCACTTGTTTGTCGAAGCCTGCTTTAAGGATTATAGAAGGCTGTAACTGACCTTTGGGGTTTACAGTGTTCTGCCAAACAGAATCTGCGTAGCCTTTTAAAGTACCGCCTGTAATTCCAAGCACTCCAAATAATCCGTTTTTCTGTACAGTAATATCACCACCTATTTCTGTTGTGAACGCATCCATAATGTAGTTATCCATAAAGGCATTATAAAGCACATGTCCGCCATCAGACCTTCTGAAATGCTGATCACCATAGTTCACATCATACTCACCAATTTTAATGGTGGTTACTTTCATAATATCATCCCATATTTTGCCTTTGAAGGGAAGTTTATCAAATTGAATGTATCCGCCTTTTACCCAGGTTTCATTGTGGTGACGTGAAGACAGGTAACTTGTAACATTCAGGCGAATACCATCCGCAAGTTGCGCATCCAGGAACAAATTGGCCTGTGCAGTCATGAATGCATCTGAAATGGGATATAGTTTATTCACGCCCTGGTTGTCCTGCGCGTCCGGATTTTTATGTTTCAGGTTTTGAAACTGCTGGGTGAAAGATGCACCAAACCGGATCTTCATTCCATCATAAGGTTTGTTGTAATCTTGTTTACCGGTTTCAAAAACGTTGATACCTTTTTGATCGTAAGAACGCCAGAAACTGGGTTTTCCGTAGGAAAAATCTTTTGAGTCTTTTGTGGTGTCTTGTGCAAAAGTAGCTAGAGGTAATCCTACCATCATTAAGAGAGCAGCACGAGATAGTTTTGTGCGATTAGGTTTCATAAAATTCATTTTGTTGAATGGTTGTTGTTTCTTGGCCACGGGTTAACCCGGGAATAATCTTGGATAAACTGGATTTAAAAAGGGGCTTATTACGGTTTAAATACTATTTCATATCGTAGTGTAACCTCGTCGGCTGTTTTAATGGCTCCGAACATCAGAGATGGCGGTTCCACTGAGTAGTCAGTCATTTTTAATTTGTATGCGCCTTTAACATTAATGCTTTTATCGCCTGCCATTACTCCTACCGCTGTAAGCACCACATCGCGGGCTACACCAGAGATAGTAAGTTTTCCTGCAGCTGAAAGATTGTAGGTGTTGCCACTAGCCGGAGCGATAGTAGTTTTTACTGCGTGAAAAACAATGGATTTGAATTTGTCTGTTTTCAAAGCTTTGTAAGCGTTTTTATCCAGACCGCTTTTCTCGCTTTTTAGCGTTTCCACGGGTACGGAAAAATTTACGTTAGCTAAATCTGTCAGTAAATTCGTGGGATTTGTTGTTATCACAGCTCCTCCGGTCGCACTGGAAGATTGCATTGACCAGTCGTGGATATTGGATGTACCTTCTATAGTCATCTTATTGGTAGTAAGATGGTATTGAGTTTGAGCTTTTCCTGAAAAAGATATGAAAGCGAACGCAGAAGCGAGTAAGGAGTAGTTTAGTAGAGTTTTGAAACTCCTGATAATATTCATTTTCATAATAATGGTGTTTAGTGATGCACGATGTTTAAATCAGCACAAACGTAGAACAGAAAACACCCCTGTGAAATGACGTTTGTTTCATGTTATTATGATACAGTTCATAAATAATTATGACAAAAATCATTTTCTTGCATGACGCATTTATGAACCCTTTGCCCTGCAAGGCTTGTAAGGATTGACACATAAATAAATCTTCTCACCACATTCAAATCATTTATTGAAAAAATTCGTATTAGTGGCATGAGGAACTTCAGCTTACTATAATATCAGCAAGAAAAAATAAATGACAATAAATATCTAATGCCGTCTTTTAATGATGCCAGATCAAAGACATTTATCAGCGTTCAAAAAATAGCTCCGTATGGATCTGGAATTACCGGTGTTCGTTGTTTTGTCACAATTGACTTCAGGGCATAAAAAAACGGGAAGAAGACTTTCAGCGCCTTCTTCCCGTTATATGAGTAGAGCAAATTATTTTATCACAATGCCGGACAATGGTGGCAATTGTAAGATCAGCTTATATTTTCTTGTTTCCTTTTCGACCAGTTCCGTTTTTATTTCAGGATTGTAAACATCCCCGCTTCCCCAATATTGAGGAGAATCACTGTTGAAGATCTCTTTCCAGGTGGACTTACCATATACATATATTTCCCAGTTATGCCTTACCACAGGTGTCATGTTCAATACAACAACCACATCATCTTCCGGTTTTAATCCGCGGCGCTTGTAAGCAATAATACATTCGCTTCTATGATCAAGATCTACCCATTCAAAACCGCCGGGTAAAAATTGTTTTTCATGCAATGCCGGCTCCTTCCGGTAAAGTTCATTTAGCTGCTTAACACAATAACGCATGCCACCATGACTCACATGTTGCAACAGATCCCATTGAAGTTCACTTTTATAATTCCATTCGTTGGTTGCTCCAAATTCATTACCCATAAACAGCAACTTTGCGCCAGGGTGGGTGAACATATATGTATATAATGTGCGCAGGTTCGCAAATTTCTGCCATTCATCGCCTGGCATTTTGTACAACATAGGGCTTTTACCATGAACCACTTCATCATGACTCAAAGGCAACATAAAATTCTCGTCATAGAAATACATCATACTGAACGAAAATTTATCCTGGTAAGCAGGTCTGAAAATGGGATCAATTTTAAAGTAGTCCAGCGTATCATGCATCCATCCCATCATCCATTTCATGCCAAAACCTAAACCACCTTCGAATGTAGGCTTACTGATCTGCGGCCAGTCTGTAGCTTCTTCAGCAATGGTTTGTATGTCCGGGAAATCGCGAAACAATGTTTCATTCAGGTCTTTCACAAAAGCAATAGCTTCCAGGTTGCCATTTCCACCAAAGGCGTTTGGCTCCCATTGACCTTCATTACGGCTGTAATCAAGTCGGAGAATCGAACTTACTGCATCAACCCTTAATCCGTCTATGTGAAATCTGTCGCACCAGAACCGCGCGCTGCTTATCAGAAAACTCTTCACCTCGCCTCTTGCATAGTTAAATATGTAACTGTTCCAGTCCGGATGATACCCTTTGCGCATATCCGCATATTCGTAGGTATGGGCTCCGTCAAACATAAACAAACCGTGCGCATCATAGGGAAAATGCGAAGGCACCCAATCAAGTATAACACCAATGCCTGCCAGGTGAAAAGCTTCTACCAGTGCAGCAAACCCTTGGGGACTTCCGAAACGGGATGTCGGCGCAAAATACCCTGTTCCCTGGTAGCCCCAACTGCCGTCGAAGGGATGTTCCATTACCGGCATCAATTCCACATGTGTGAATCCCATTTCCTTTACATAAGGAACAAGACGCTCGGCTATCTGGGCATATGTATTATAAGACTCTTCGTCGTTTTTATCAGGCCGCATCCAACTTGCAAGGTGAACCTCATACACGCTCCACGGGGCATTCAGTGAATTGTGCTTTTTACGTTCTTTCATCCATGCACCGTCATTCCATTCATAATAAGTCCCCCATGTAATGGACGCGGTGAGCGGTCTCTTTTCCCATAAGTGACTAAAAGGATCGCCTTTGTCAACCGTTATTCCATTCGCTCCGTGTATATGATATTTATAAGACTCTCCGGCGGGAATATTAGGAATAAATCCTTCCCAGATCCCGGAATTATCCAACCGTACATATAGCTTATGCGCCTGATTGTCCCAATGATTGAAATTACCTATAACACTTACCTGCGTGGCATTAGGCGCCCAGACAGCAAAATAAGTTCCCCATGTTTGCAAGGACTCTATTTGTTTGTTCCCAAACAATTCATACAACCTGTAGTGCGTGCCACTCTGAAAGTTCCTGATATCTTCGTCTGAGAACAATGAATAATTCCATACCGGTTTAGAACTGTCAACAAAATGTATATCCTCGTACTTTTCGTGTGTCTGTGGCATAAGGAAGATTTTTTTTTTGAAAGGTTACCCGCGGCTATGCTTATCCAAGCGGGCAGTCTGCAGAAAAACACAATACAGATTTACCGCTTATAACTGAATGATTACCATTAACGTAAAATTAGGACTATTAAGGCGCAATTTTTAAGGAAATAAAAGAAATTGCCAAGCATATTTTTCTGATTTAGAGAACAATAATTTTTTTTCGAAACTGTTTATGGAAAAGAAAAATATCCGCATCTCTCATAATTAACTAAACGTTTACCTTTAACTAAATTTTTAGTTATACATTTGAGACAACATTACCTCCGGGAAGGAATACTGATCGGAGAGACCTTATCATAACGTTATACAAACCGAAATAATGCACTGCGAAGAGTGACCCGTGCGAATGTGTTTCTTCATTATTTGCTATGTGTAACACTACCCCATGTAACACATTTTTAGATGCAAAAAAAGTATTAGCCGGACCATTAGAATAATCCTTGTAAAAACAAGCGTGTGCTTTTTGCGCCGCAACAAAACTACCACCAAATGAAGAGACTTATTGCGCTGTTACTATGTGCAGGTACCTGTTATTGTGCCCATGCCCAAAAAGCAACAATTAAGGGGTCCATACGGGATACCACTAACAAAACCAACCTTGTTAATACAACTATTACCCTATTGCGATCATCAGACTCATCCCTTTATAAATTTACGAGGAGCAAACAGGACGGCTCCTTTAATTTCTCGCAGCTTGATTCCGGCCAATACGGCATTTTAATCACCCATAAAGGATATGCTGATTACGCAGATCATATTTCTCTTCAAAGCAACAGCAATCTGGACCTTGGAAAAGTGATGCTTACGCTGAAAGCTAACCTGCTGGCGGATGTGACTGTTCGTTCGCAGCTGGCCGCTATCCGCATGAAGGGCGACACAACAGAGTACACTGCCGATAGCTTTAAAGTAAGGCCCGGAGCTTCTGTAGAAGAACTGCTAAAAAAAATGCCCGGCATTACCATAGATAAGGATGGAAAGATTACTGCGCAGGGTACCAATATTGAAAAGATTTTGGTGGACGGTGAAGAATTCTTTGGAGACGATCCAACCGTCGCAACCAAGAACTTGCAGGCTGATGCCATTGACAAAGTGCAGGTATTTGATAAAAAGAGCGACCAGGCTGCCTTTACCGGTATTGATGACGGGCAAAGCAAAAAAACCATCAACCTCAAGTTAAAGGAAGATAAGAAGAAAGGCTATTTTGGAAAGATAGACCTGGGCGGCGGGTTGAATGACCGATGGAACAATAGTGTAATGTTCAACCGGTTCAGGGCGAAAAAGAAATTCTCGGTATACGGAATTGCCAGCAGCACTGGTAAAACAGGCTTGAATTGGGATGAAAACTCACGCTACGGCGGCGGGAGCAATATTGATTACAACGAAGATTTTGGCTATTACTTCTCCTCCGGAAGCGGTGATGATCTTAGCTATTACGGTGACGGTTTGCCAAAAAGCTGGGCTGCAGGTGCTAACTACTCTAACAAATACAATAATGATAAACAGAATATAAATGCCAGCTACAGATTCAATAAATTGAATGTAGAGGGCGTTGGTAACACAATTACGCAATCTCTCACCAGTGATACCGGCAAAAACGGAGCATTTTATAATACAGAAGCTCGCAAAACTTTCAGCACGAGATTCAGACATTCAGTCAGCGGAATTTATGAATACAATATAGACAGTGCCACGTCTTTAAAATTAACATTGAATGGTTATAAAGGACAGTCTTCCTCTTATTCGGAATACGCCAATGTAAACCTCAATGGTTATGGCGACACGATATTGAGAAGCGTCAGAAAAAATACATCTGACGGAGAAAGCGACAATCTCAAAATAACAGCATTGCTGCGTCATAAATTTAAAAAGGCGGGCAGAACGATATCGCTGAATGTTGATCAGCTAACAACTAATTCAACATCGAGTGGTTATCTGTATGCACTTACATCCAAACCAACTGAAGGGATATGGAAAGATAGTCTTACCGACCAGTTGAAACAGAATAACCAGCATATTTCAACCCTAAACACCAAACTGGTTTACACCGAACCACTTGCCCAGAGGGTATTCTGGGAATTGAGCTACGCGATTAGAACAAACAAGAATGATGCGGAAAGATTGTCCTATAACAAATCCGCCGGAGGAAAATATGATGATCTTGCAGACACTTTGAGTAATCATTACAAGTTTGATGTGCTAACCAATACGGCGGGTACGGCATTTAGGTACAATGGTAAAAAGTTAACGGCGTCTGCGGGATCAGATGTTGCCTTCCAGAACTTTAACCAGGAAGACCTTTTTAAAGACACAACTTTTACAAGGCATTACACCAACTTCTTTCCAAGAGCCAACTTGCAATACAAGTTCAGCGGAAGCTCAAGCCTGCGTTTAAATTATAATGGAAGTACCACGCAACCTTCTATCAACCAGATTCAGCCGGTTGCAGACAATACCAATCCGTTGGTTGTAACAGTCGGTAACCCGTTATTGAAACAAGCATTCAGGCACAGTTTTGATTTTGGTTACAACTCTTATAAAGTACTTAGCCAGCGCGGTATTTACATGTATGGTAATTTCAGTACAACCAGCAATGCCATAGTGCAGTCTACATACATTGATCAAAACGGTAGAACTGTTTATCAATATATAAATACCAACGGCAACTATAATACTTACTTCGGTAGCGGCTATGGTATGAAAGTGAAGAAGTTCGATTTCCGGTTTAATGTAGGCCTCAATTTCAACGCATCACAATACACCAATTTTGTGAACAATGTGAACAACGTAACCAAAAACTACGCACCGGGCATGAACTACTCTTTTAGCAAATCTAAAGAGAAGAAATTTGATATCTGGTACTACGGAAATACCAACTACAACTACTCGACATCATCTGTCAACTCCAGTGTAAAAACAAATTACTGGACGCAATATCACAACCTGAATATCAATATTCAGCTACCTGGCAAGTTTGAATTGAACAATGAGCTGGAAGTAAATCTTCGTCAGAAAACAGTGGTGTTCGACAACAACAACAACGTGTTCTTGTGGAATGCTTACATAGGCCGCAAATTATTGAAAGACGACAAGGGTATGATCAAATTTTCTGGCTATGACATTCTTAACCAGAACAAAGGTTATAATAGAAATATCAGCTCAAGTGTAATGACTCAATCAAATTATCAAACCCTCACAAGGTATTTCCTTTTAAGCTTCGTTTGGAACTTTTCAAGAAACCCGGCTGGAGCAAACTAAAAAAAAACTAAAAGAATGAAACAGATCATATCAACAATATTCGCACTGCTGTTACTGTGTACCGTTAAAGCTCAAGATGTATTTATAACAAAAGGAAAGATTGAGTACGAGAAAAAGATCAATCTTCATAAAACGATAGATGGCATGGCCGACGGCGAGGACAGAGCATGGCTCGAATCTTTTAAGAAAGTAACACCACAGACATATACAGCTTACTTTGATTTATCCTTCAATGACGATAAAACATTGTACAAACCAGGACGCGATGTGACGCCACCGCAAAGGGTGAACGACTGGTTAGTTGGTCCAGCCAATGAAAACATTGTGTATTCAGACCTTGACAAGCATCAAAACATAGCACTAAAAAAAGTCTATGATAATACGTTTCTGATTGATGACAGCATCAGAAACATTAACTGGCGCATTACGATGGACACGCGCACGATAGCAGGTTTTGAGTGCAGGAAGGCTGTTGGCATTATTATGGATTCTGTATATGTTATTGCATTTTACACGGATCAGATCATTCCTTCCGGAGGTCCGGAATCATTTACAGGTTTACCCGGAATGATCCTCGGAATTGCAATCCCGAGACTAAATACAACCTGGTTCGCCACAAAGCTTGAGCTGATTGATGTAAAACCTGAAAGCCTTGTTGCTCCTAAGAAAGGAAAAAAGATTACCAATAAAGAGCTGCAGGTCCAGTTAAAAGAAGCGATGAAAGACTGGGGAAAAAATGGCACAAGAAATGCCTGGTTAAGCGGAATTTGACGATCAATTCGAAATAATTATTAACAATATTCCTCTTACCCTTATTTAACGTGATTTTGATCGGGGACGTTGCAAAGGCAACGTCTCTTTTTTTGTGGATTTTGATTGATGAAAAAACAAATGCACATCTTGCGATGTGCATTTGTTTTTTGGGGTGCAACGTTGGGGGCGTTGCAACCGTTGGGACGTTGCAATTGTAGAGACGTTGCAATGCAACGTCTCTACGCGTACGCGTAAATTAAATTATATCACAAACCCGTTTGGCAAAACCGCGCCTTTTTTAACAACAACGATACCTTCTTTAACGGTGTACAATGCATGATCAGTATTTTCCAGATGCGGCCCACCATTAATGCGTACATCGTTTCCAATACGGCAATTTTTGTCAATAATGGCATTCTTGATATAGCAACGATCACCGATGCCTATCATCGGAATTCCCTTAGATGAATAGTCAGATATCTGCTCCAGGGTTTCGTAATAATCGTTACCCATAATATAACAATTCACCAGTGTTGTTCCATGCCCAACTCTTGCTCTGATGCCTATAACGCAATTTTCTACCCTGCTGGCCATAATTATTGACCCATCTGCAATCACTGTTTTCTCCAGCGTGCTGCCGCTGATCTTTGCCGGAGGCAACATTCTGGCGCGGCTGTATACCGTTCTGCTGTTATCAAACATGTTAAACGGCGGTATATCCTGCGTTAAAGCCAGGTTGGCTTCGAAGAAGGAATAGATATTTCCGATATCTGTCCAGTAACCATCATACTGGTAGCTGACTACTTTGTATTTATCGATGGAGTGAGGAATTATTTCTTTACCAAAATCCGTAGCATCGGGATATTCATTTTTTAGCAGATCATCAAGCGCACTCTTGCTAAAAACATAGATACCCATAGAAGCAAGATAATTTCTTCCTTCTCTGCGCATTGCATCGCCGGTATCACTAACCCACTCGCCTAAGATATCCTTTTTAGGTTTTTCTATGAAAGACGTGATATAATTGTTTTCATCTTTTTTCATGATACCAAATTCAGGAGCATCCCTGTCGCCTACCGGTATTGTGGCGATCGAGATGTCGGCACCTCTCTTTTTGTGCTCCGTGATCATTTCTGCAAAATCCATTTGATACAACTGGTCGCCACTTAATATCAACACATACTGGTATTCATTATTGGCAATGTGTCTCAGCGATTGTCTCACCGCATCGGCTGTACCCTGATACCAGCCCTGGTTTTCAGGTGTCTGTTCGGCTGCCAGGATGTCTACAAAACCATTACTGAACGCGCTAAACTGGTAAGTGTTTTTAATATGCTTGTTCAAAGATGCCGAGTTAAACTGCGTCAGCACAAACATTCGGTTAATGTTTGAGTTGATACAGTTACTGATCGGAATATCAACCAGCCTGTATTTACCGGCAATCGGCACAGCTGGTTTTGAACGGCTTGCTGTAAGGGGGTATAACCGGGTTCCCGCGCCACCTCCAAGAATTACTGCTACTACGGAATTTGCTAGTGAAAACATATGACACGTTTTTATTTTAAACTTTTATAAATGTTTAGGTATTGCTGAACTGAATGTTCCCAGCTATTGTCAAGGTTCATCATGTGCTGTCTCATCCAGTTAAGATGCGTTTTATCTTTATATACTTCAACTGCCCTGTCAATTGAATAAGTAATGTCCTGAACACTGGCATTATTGAATCTTATGCCCCAGCCTTGCCAATCACCCATGTCAACAACCGTATCACGCAGGCCGCCCGTATTTCTCACCACGGGAACGGTTCCGTATTTCATAGAGTACATCTGGTTAAGTCCGCATGGCTCAACCCTGCTTGGCATCAGCAGAAAATCTGCTCCCGCATACATGTTATGGCTCAACGTTTCATTATAACCAATAACTGCGTGGTAGTTGCCATTGAACTGATGATTCAGGCTACTCAGCTGCCATTCAACATGCGTTTCTCCACTACCAAGGATCAGGAAGTTTACACCGTTAGATGTTGCATACATGGAAGACATAATAGCATCAGGCAAAACATCAGCAGCCTTCTCTCCCACCAGCCTTCCTATAAATATAACCAAAGGTTTTTCCGGATCAAGATTAAACTCTTTACATAAAGCAAGTTTATTGGCCTCTTTGCCGGCGTTCACTTCATCAATGGTATAGTTTTTTTGGATGTACTTATCAATTGCAGGATCCCATACATCTGCGTCAATGCCGTTAAGGATACCAACGCATTTACCCTTTTCATATTCAAACAGCGCTTCCAACCCGTTTGCACTTTCGCGCAGTTCCTGCAGATAGCTCCAGCTTACTGTGGTCACTTTCCAGGCGGATTTAATACCTGCGGCCAGTGGATTGATCACACCGCCCCATTCAAGCAAACCACTTTTCCAGGCATCCCATCGCGGAATATAAACGCTTTTATCCCAGGTCATCCATCCCTGGTATTGCGCATTGTGAATAGTAATAACAGAAGGTATACCGGATAATTTGTAGCTGTAATCAATACAATATTTCATCATAAAGGGAATTAACCCTGTATGATAGTCATGACAATGTACCACATCCGGCTTATGTTGCCAACTGTTCAACCAGGTTATTACTGCAATCTGGAAGGCAACAAACCTTTGAGTATCGTCGTCATAACCATATATTTTTTCCCTGTTGAGCAAACCGTCTATGTCAACAAGATAAAGGTCAAATCCAAGAACATTGTGTTTTTCTTTGATGATTGTAAAGTCAAACCACCAGTCGCCAAGATTGGCCCTTCCTTTAAAATCAACCACCCATTCATTCTTATAAAGGAACCTGGTCTTATACATAGGCATAACCACTTTGGCGTTATGCCCCATTTTCACCTGGTATTTTGGTAAAGCCCCCACCACATCTCCCAATCCACCTGCCTTTGCCACAGGATAACATTCTGCCGATACATGTATTATTTCCATTGAATGCTTTGAAGATTTACGTAATAAAAAAGAATAATATTACATACTTTTTTTGAGCGAAAAAGATTTTGTGTAGCCGAAACAATATGCTACTTAAACCCTACGACAAGTTAACGCGTCTTATCTATATAAAGGCTAAAAACATATAAAATTTTTTCGGAACTAAATTGTGGATTACTTTCGGCAATCTTTTTAAATCTAATTGAATTGATTGACATGAGTGAAACATTAACAACCACCCCGAAAACAATTAAAACGAACAGCGGAGCGCTTGCCACGTTGGTGATCGTATTCTTCTTCTGGGGCTTCATAGCAGCCAGCAACAGCATTTTTATCCCCTTTTGTAAAACGCATTTTAAGTTAACTCAGTTCGAATCTCAATTGATAGGATCTGCTTTTTATGGAGCTTACTTTATTGGCTCCCTGGCGCTGTATCTTATATCCAGCGCTCTGGGTTATGACATCCTGAACAAAATCGGTTACAAAAAAGGTATCATCTACGGTCTTGCAATTTCAGTTGTGGGTGCATTAGGTATTATTCCTTCTGCGAACATGAACTCATTCCCGCTTATTCTTGCTTCGTTTTTTATTGTGGCACTTGGATTCTCACTACAACAAACTGCGGCACAACCTTTCGCAATTTCTCTTGGAGATCCTTCTACAGGTTCGCACAGGCTTAACCTTGCCGGCGGCGTTAACTCATTCGGAACGACATTAGGACCAATCATTGTGAGCTTCTTCCTGTTTGGATCAGTTGGCGGCGAACAAACCAATGTTACGGTTACGAATGTTAACACACTTTACATGATTGTTGCTGCGGTATTTGCTGCGGTAGCCTTGTTCTTCACCTTTTCTAAATTACCGGATGGCAAGGATGATTCGAAATTTGAAGCTTCTCATAAGGCTTCAAAATCGCTTATCACCATGACTGGTTTAATCATTGCAATTATCATTGTAGGCCAGTTGACGAATATTCAGAAATTGCCGTTATTGGTACTTACATTGATCATGGTAGTGTCAATTCTTTTTTATTCAAATAGCCGCGCCATTAAAAACAGTGAAGGTTGGGGAGCGATGAAATATCCTCAGCTTATCTATGGTATGATCGGCATATTTGTATATGTAGGTGTTGAGGTTACTATTGATAACAACTTCGGCGCATTGTTAAAAACTCCGGGATATCTTACACCCGAAGGATTGGATGAAAGCAAGATCTCCAAGTTCGTTTCTCTCTACTGGGGAAGCCTGATGATTGGTAGATGGACCGGTGCTATTGGTGTTTTCAACCTTTCTGAGACGGGCAAGAAGATTGCTACAGTTATTGTTCCGTTTGTAGCCTTCGGCGTGATTTTATTTGTGAACCATTTGTATGGCAACACCATCGGTGAATTGCTGCCTTACACTATTTGTATAGCTGTTGCCATTGCTGCGTTCCTTTTTGGACAGGAGAAACCGGTAAAAACACTGCTTACCCTCGCTTTATTAGCAACTGCATTAATGCTGACGGGTGTGTTCACCAGAGGTATTGTGTCGGTGTACTCATTTATAGCAGGTGGCTTATGTTGCTCTATCATGTGGCCATGTATCTTCTCTCTAAGCGTTGCCGGACTTGGAAAATATACCAGCCAGGGTTCAGCGTTCCTCATCATGATGATTTTGGGTGGCGCTATTATCCCTCCATTCCAGGGTGCATTGGGTGATATTACCAAACCTGATGGCACACACTACATGCACCAGTCTTACCTGGTAGCAGCTGCCGGTTTTGCATTCCTTGCATTCCTCGCTGTTAAACTAAGATCTGTACTGAAGGCACAGGGTCTTAACTTTGACGAGCAGATCGGCGGAGGGCACTAATTAATCCTTTGTTTTAGGAAACATAGTTTTTATCTCCCTTCGTTATTTAGCGAAGGGAGAATTTTAATATATAAATTCAAATTATGAGCAGCACAATCTCACCCTCCCTCGAAGCATTGGCAATTGGAATTGACATCGGAGGAACCGGTACCAAATTCGGCATAGTTGATAAAGTGGGTAATGTTTTGTTTTCGAGTGAGATCTCCACAAAAAAGCACAAGACGATTGAAACTTTTATTGATGAACTGTATGACAGCCTGAGTGTCCTGATTCAAAAAGCTGGCGGGATTGGCCGTATGAAGGGTATTGGTGTAGGCGCTCCTAACGGAAATTTTTATACGGGTACAATAGAATATGCTCCAAATCTTCCATGGAGAGGTATTATTCCTTTGGCAAAATTGATACAGGACAAATTTCAGCTTCCTGTGGTTTTGACCAATGATGCTAACGCAGCTGCTATTGGAGAAATGATGTATGGTGCAGCAAAAGGCATGAAAGATTTTATTATGATAACGCTTGGAACCGGCGTAGGAAGTGGCATTGTAGCCAATGGCCAATTAATCTACGGGCATGATGGATTTGCGGGTGAATTGGGACATACCATTACTATTCCGGACGGTCGCTATCATGAAGGAACCGGCAAAAAAGGCTCTCTGGAAAGTTATGCATCAGCTACCGGCGTTAGACTTACAGCGCTTGAAGTAATGGAGCATACAGACAAACCAAGCTCTTTGAGAGACCTGCCAAAAGATGAATTGAATTCAAAGCATGTTTACGATGCAGCAATGCAGGGTGATGAAGTAGCAAAAGAAATATTTGAATATACAGGTAAGATCTTAGGTATGGCGCTGGCAAACTTTGTTATGTTCAGCAGCCCGGAAGCGATCATTCTTTTTGGCGGTTTAACAAAAGCGGGCGACCTGATCTTGAAACCAACAAGAGAGCATATGGAAGCTAACCTGATCCAGGTATTTCATAACAAAGTGAAGATACTGGTAAGTCATCTGAAAGAATCAGACGCAGCCATTTTAGGAGCAAGTGCCCTTGCATGGGAATAGAGAGAACTTAATTTATGAGGAATAAAAAGAAAGCAGGAAAATCACTTCCTGCTTTCTTTTTTAGGGATATGTGCAGATGCATGCAGCTCCCTTAGGGATACAGTTACACAGGGTTTCGCAGAGAAGACTCCGGGCTATTAATGAATCTACCTAGAAGATATTCAGCGCCAGTTGAATGTTGGCATGATTCAATTCAGGATTCCACATTACCATTGCCGATACAGGGAGCGCATAAGTTCCCAACACAACCGTTTTGGATGCAGTGAAATTTATGTTGACGATATTTGGCTTGCTGCTATAAAAATTCGCGTCGCAGCCGGTTTCCGGTTTTAAGGCGAATGCACCGCCGATTCCAAAATCAAGATTTACCTTTTTACTTTTTAAAACAGGATAACCCAACTCTACATACGTCGAGTAACGGTTCTTATCATTCTTTGAATCTTTGTCACGTCCATACAACAATGTTGCCCAGCTTGCTTTTAGGGGAAACTTTCCCTGCAATTGATAAGTCACGGAGAGATCAAGAATATGGCCGCACTGACCATCTTTGTAATTAAATACTTCCTTATTGTTCCAGGTAGCATTTTCTGAAAAATTATAAATATCCCAAAATGCGGCAGTGAATCCTTTTTTGGTATAAGACAGGTAATAGTCGAACTCTTTATACACGCCGGTAAAGCCGGCAGCGCCCCAAACACCTGCCTTCCATTCACCGTTTTTCGTTTTGACACCGAGATCCACATCTGCCAGGGCAGTATTGCTTACCACATAGCCACGCCATAAATGCATATTCTTTAGCTGCATGGTAAAATCAACAGGGTTAAATGCAGAGGCCTTCTCGTCATTCGTCTGCGCATGCAGCCTGCTTGCCAACACCATACAGAACAGGCACCCTGCTAAAAAGTGTATTTTTCTCATGATATAAAATTTTAACCACAACCAGCACTTTTACCGATTCTAAACCCACTCTATTATAACCCATTTTTAAAAGGCATGACCCGGCCATTCACGAGTTCGCGTTCTTGTAAAAAACACGTAACAGGTGTACAGACAACTACTTACCTGGCAATACAAAAACAGCCAGACAAGACCGGTTAGCAATAAAAAGGTTCGATTATAAATGAGTGAGTTCTGCACGAATAATGTATTCGGCAAGAAGGAAATGGTTGTAGTTTTTTAAAAAGAAGGGATTAAAGAGATCAATACCGCCGCAATAAAATGATGCAGTAATCACGAGCGGTATTGATGAAGACTCATTTATTGAAGCAACGCAAATACCAGTGCGGCAAGAGCAGCTCCGGTAATTGGTCCTAAAATGGGTATCCACGCATAACCCCAGTCACTACTCCCTTTGCCTTTCATCGGCAACAGGGCATGCATAACGCGGGGACCAAAATCACGGGCAGGATTAATAGCATAGCCAGTAGTTCCACCTAATGATAAACCTATGGCAAACACAAGTATTGCGACAGGCAAAGGCCCTAAAGCCGCAAGCCCCTGCACATTTGATCCCGCGCCACAATAGAGGATAACAAATATTAGGACGAAGGTGCCAATGATTTCACTCACAATATTACTAAACGGGTTACGAATGGCAGGACCTGTCGAAAACACGGCCAATTGTCCTCCCGGATCATCAGAAGATGCATCGAAATGATCTCTATAAATTATCCATACCAGGAATGCACCAACCATTGCCCCAAGAATCTGAGCAATGATAAATGGCAGTGCATTTGCCCACGCAAACTTTCCTGCAACGGCCAGGCCGATGGTTACGGCCGGGTTCAAATGAGCGCCACTTGGCGCCGCAACAATTACACCGCAGAATACTGCAAATGCCCATGCGGTTGTAATAACGATCCAGCCGCCGTTATGTCCTTTAGTACCTTTAAGAACAACGTTGGCTACTACACCATCCCCTAAAAGTATCAGGACCATGGTGCCTATAAATTCAGAAACAAGGAGGTTCATATTGATTGTTTTTATGAAGCTGTCAGCTATCAGCTATGAGCTATCAGCTTTTATTGTTTCAGGTTAACAGAAATTGAAAACTGATTATTGACAAACAATTCCATATCGTTATTCCTCGACCCAATTTTTGGATCTTTCGACAGCTTTCTTCCAATAGCGAAGCAAGCTGCAAACATCTTCTTTTTTCATAGAAGGTTCAAACTGCCTGTCCACCGCCCATTGATGTTTGATCTCATCTATATCTTTCCAATACCCTACAGCAAGACCTGCAAGATAAGCCGCGCCCAAAGCAGTTGTCTCCAACACTTTTGGCCTGATTACATTGCTGGAGAAAATGTCTGACTGAAACTGCATCAGCCTGTTATTGGCAACTGCTCCCCCGTCAACACGCAGCTCGACTGTTTTTTTACCGCTATCAGCTTCCATCGCTGATAGTAGCTCATGCACCTGGAAAGCTATACCTTCCAACGCTGCACGTGCAATATGGGCTGCAGTAGTTCCGCGGGTGATCCCAAGAATTGCACCACGCGCATATTGATCCCAATGAGGCGCACCAAGCCCGGTAAGAGCCGGAACAAAATAAACACCACCATTATCAGGAACTGATTCCGCCATGGTTTCACTTTCTGCAGAGTTATCAATGATTTTCAAGCCATCACGCAACCATTGGATAGCCGCTCCGCCGACAAACACACTTCCCTCCAAAGCATAAGTTGTCTTACCATTTATTGTCCATGCAACAGTAGTAATAAGATTATTTTTTGATTGAACTGGTTTATCGCCGGTATTCATTAACAGGAAGCATCCTGTACCGTATGTATTCTTCGCCATACCAGGTTCTACACACATCTGGCCAAACAATGCAGCTTGCTGATCACCGGCAATGCCTGCAATCGGAATTTTTGTAGCAAATAAAGTTGTAGCAGTTTCACCGTATATTTCGCTACTCTGTTTCACCTCCGGCAGCATATTGGCAGGAATGTTGAAAATGGATAACAGATCCTTATCCCACTCCATTGTGTTAATATTAAATAACATGGTGCGGCTGGCATTTGTAACATCGGTAATATGCATTTTGCCGCGTGAGAATTTCCATGTAAGCCAGCTATCAACAGTACCAAAACACAGCTTACCTCTTTCAGCTCTGTCGCGTGCACCATCCACATTATCCAGTATCCATTTTACTTTAGTAGCAGAAAAATAAGCATCGATCACCAGTCCTGTTTTTTCGCGGATCTTCGCATCAAGTCCCTGCGCTTTTAATTCATCACAATGCTTAGCCGTTCTTCTATCCTGCCACACGATTGCATTATAAATAGGAAGGCCTGTTTCTTTATCCCACACAACAGTCGTTTCACGCTGATTGGTTATACCTATGGCAGCAATTTCTTTACCGGTTAAATTAGCCCGGGCAATGGCTTCGGCAGCAACAGAAGATTGGGAATACCAGATTTCACTTGCATCATGTTCAACCCATCCTGGCTTGGGAAAAATCTGTTCAAAAGGTCTTTGGGAAAGTGCAACGATCTCTCCTTTGTGATTAAAAACTATCGCGCGAGAACTCGTTGTACCCTGATCAAGCGCCAGGATAAATTTCTCATCTTTCATATGGAAGTTTTATAGTTATAAAAATGGCGCACCGCAGCGATCTCTTCACGCAAACAATAAATATAAGACGATAATAAAGACATGCGATGAAAGCCTTAAGTTTTAATTTAACAGATAGCCCCGGGCTATTTGATCGAATGAAGCAATCTGTTTAAGCACCCAGTCTTCATCATGCCCAAGTTCTTTTGCAAGCACTTGTGCCACTGCAGGCGCAGCTTCTATGGCTGCATGTGCATCTGTAAACAACAAGCGGCATCTGCGTGCAAGCACGTCTTCCACGCTACGGGCAAATTCATATCGTGCAGCCCAGGCTACTTCAGCTTTTGTATAGCCATATTTTGCTGAGAGTTTTTCGTTCATCCCAGGCTCTTGTTCCATGATCTTTTTTACATCAGGGATATCTGATCCGTACACATACAAGTGATCCGATCTGTCAACATTTTCGGCGTAGCCATGGATTTTGAAATGTTGCGTTACACACGGTTTAAACTCAAGCCGGGCTGTTGCGATCGTTTTATCAACAGTATCCTGCGCCATGCGCCGAAATGTTGTCCACTTGCCTCCTGTAATGGTAACAAGCCCGCTTCGGGACACAATTATTTTATGATTCCGGGATATTTCTTTAGTGCTTTTACCTTCACCCTGAGGAGCAGCCAAAGGTCTTAATCCGGCAAACACAGAAAGCACATCGGCTCGTGTAGGTTTGCGTGTTAAGTAACGGCCTGCTGTTTGAAGGATAAATTCAATTTCCTGCTCCAAAGCATGTGGCTCAAGTTCGGGATGATCACGGAGCGTGTCGGTTGTTCCTACAACCAGTTTATCATGCCAGGGAACTGCAAATAAAACACGGCCATCATCTGTTTTCGGGATCATCAATGCACTTTCTCCGTCGAGAAATGATCTTTCAAAAACCAAATGGACACCCTGACTGGGGCGGACCATTTTTTTTCCTGCGGGATTATCCATCATCAGGAGATCATCAACATAAACCCCGGTAGCATTGATTACGGACCGTCCTTTAATTTTAAAAACTCTTCCCGTCTCGATATCTTTAACTTCAACCCCGGCCACTTTGCCGGCATTGTCTTTGTTTAATCCTACAACTTTTGCGTAGTTCATAATCACCGCGCCCTGTTCAACAGCACTTTGTGCGATATTCACCGCCAAACGTGCATCATCAAATTGCCCGTCGTAGTATAACACACCACCTTTTAAACCTTTCTGCTTAATTGTAGGCAGTTGTTCAATAGTCTTGCGTTTGTTGATGTATTTCGATTTTCCAAGGCTCAGCTTTCCGGCGAGCATATCGTAAAATTTCAGACCGACCGTATATAAAACATTATCAAACCATGAATAATTGGGTATAACGAAAGATTGATTTTTGGTTAGATGAGGTGCATTTTTCAATAGCAATCCGCGTTCGTGACAGGCTTCACGCACCAATCCAATATCCCCCTGGGCCATATACCGCACTCCGCCATGAACCAGTTTCGTACTACGACTTGATGTGCCTTTCGCCAGGTCAGCTTGTTCAAATAATACGGCGGAATATCCGCGACTTGCCGCATCCAATGCAGTGCCCAGACCGGTTGCGCCTCCGCCAACAATTATAAAATCCCAAACCTCATCATTTTCTATCCGGTTGATTATTTCGCTTCTCTTCATAATTTGCATTTTGAAACAATTCGAAACACTTTAGAAACATTTCGAAACAAAAATAATTACTATTTATTTCTAAAAGATGATATTTGTTATGTTTTTCAAAAACACGGGATTATCTTGAGAATAAAACACAATAGCGGAACAAAGAGTTTAAATAATTTTGCTTTGAGATGAACAGCTGATGATAGCTCAGTCAGCCAGAATACATAAAGAAAGAGATTTACTAAAAAGAAAGCGATGATGAAACTGTCCATGTCTAAAAGACACGCCTATATTCTGGATAAACTTTCAAAAGAAAAAGAGATCCGGGTCATTGACCTTTCGGAAGAGTTGGAAGTTTCGCCGGTAACAATTCGAAAGGATTTAAAACAGTTGGAAACAAAAAAATTACTTTTTAAATCGCATGGCAGTATCACGCAGCAAAATCCATATATCCAGGATATTCACGTCAATGAAAAGGAGCTCATTAACATCGATCAAAAAATAAGAATAGCCCAAAAAGCTGCTGAATTAATCGTACCAAATGATGCCATCATTATTGCATCAGGCACTTCTGTTTTACAACTTGCATTGCTCATTGAGGCAAAAGAGCAATTGACTGTGTTAACGTCAGCAATAAATGTGGCAATGGCGCTCATTAAAAAACCGGATATAGAAGTGATTCAGCTCGGGGGAATTATCAGAAAAACATCAACTTCTGTCAGTGGACCGTTCGCTCAGCAAATGCTTACACAATTTGCCTGCAGTAAATTATTTCTGGGTGTGGATGGCATAGATATTCAATATGGCTGCACGACAAGCAATATGATGGAAGCCAATATTAACCAGAGTATGATACAGGCTGCCGAAGAAACCATTATTCTTACAGACTCATCCAAGTTCGGTAAACGTGGCTTTGGCCGCATTTGCAATTTTGACCAGGTTGACAGGATTATTACCGACTCCGGCGTAAGTGAACGGACAGTGAAATCTTTGGAGGATATGGGGGTTGAGGTGATGGTGGTTTAATGTACGATGTTAGGTGTGCGGTGTACGATGTTAGATGTATGGTGTTAGATGTGAAAAAATGTCTGATGTGTGATTTTTTGATGTCTGATTTATTTATCGCTGACATAACTTTCTGTAGAACAAACACCAATATTCGAAAGATAAGCTGATGGCTCATAGCTGAAAGCTGACTGCCACCTGAAACCTGATACCTGACACCTCGAGTCCTCACACCTCCATCACCTCATTCTCCACAATTGCAAATACCTTTTCTCCGGCTTTTGGCTTTATGGTATACAACCCCGTGAAAGCACTGAAAGCGGGTAAAATAGCATGAGTGCGCGTAAAATGATAACAGGCAAAACGAAGCGCCTGCCTGCTTCCGCCGGTTATTAATACGCCGGGATGAATATGTCCACAGAAGTAAAAAATCTCATTCTCTGTTTCATCATTGCAAGACTCCTGATCATGCACAAAACAAAACTTACCTATTAACAACTGCTCATCGAAAAGCCGGATGTTTGCTCTTTTGTAAAAGTCATCACGTAAAATATCATGGTTACCTTTTATCAAAAAAACATCGAGCCACTCAAGATCATTTCGCCACCGGATAAAAAGTTCAATTTCCTTATTTTCTACACTATGAAACATGTCGCCGGCTATAATCAGTTTCTCCACGTTATACTGCTGTACAAGACTGAATAACCGGTGAAGATCATTTTTGTACACTGTCTGGGGAACTGCAATACCGGCTTTGCGGAAATGCCCGGTCTTACCCAAATGCAGATCCGCGACTATAAGTGCTTTCTCTTCTTCCCAAAACAATGCACGTTGCGGCAAAATATGAAATGTATTGCCATAAATACTATAACGAACCGCTGAAGCCATAAGGGTGCAAATATAGGTGTCAGGTTTCAGGTTTCAGCTATCAGCAATTAGCAATTAGCCATTAGCTATCAGCATGGGATCAAGTAAGATGGAAGATTTGCTACGGAAGTGTATAACAAAGAACAGATTATTCTTGTTGCAACTTGTATATTTTTCCATCTTTCATGATCAGTTTTAATTTTCTTATGTCGCTGATGTTGTTGACAGGATCACCTTCGACGGCGATGATGTCTGCATACAGGCCGGCTTTTATTCTTCCGATAAAATCGCTATAGCCAAAAACATCAGCATTAACAGAGGTCGCACTTTTCAATACATAGAATGGTTTCATTCCGTATTCTACCATTGCTTCCATTTCCCGGGCATTATCGCCGTGCGCGTAAACACCAACATCACCACCAAAACAAATCGTTACACCCTTTTGAAGGGCCAGTCCAAAACTTTTTCGTTTTTCTCTTATGCGATCGGGCTCCGGCATTCCTTTTTTCCATCCTGCATATTCACTTACTGCTATGTCTGCTGAAATGGTTGGACAAAGCGGGACTTTGTTTTTAACCATTAAATCAAATACTTCAGCAGTTCCATTATCGCCATGTTCAATTGTGCTGATGCCTGCCAAGACAGACCTGCGCATCCCTTCGGCTGTTGTGGCATGGGCAACAACTTTTCTTCCACTTGATGAAGCTACAGCGACTACAGCTTTTAATTCATCAACCGTAAATGTTGGCTCAGCTGTTTTATTCAACCCCCAATTAAAATCTGCATACACTTTAATTACATCGGCACCGTTTCCGATCTGGGTACGTACTTCTTTTGTCAGTCCTTCAACCCCATCTGCTTCAGCTGCACCCTTTATGATATTGTGCGCATTATTTTTCAGCTTAGGTTCATAACTACCGGTTGCCACAATTGCACGTGTCGCAACAATCATACGCGGACCGGGGATTATACCTTTTTCAATTGCGTCCTTAAGGCCAACATCGGCATATCCGGCACTTTCCGTACCTAAATCTCTTACCGTAGTAAAACCGGCCATCAAGGTTTTTTCTGCGTGAACAACAGCGCGTGCCGTACGTTCAGCAATTGATTCATTTAGCACTTGTTGGTCCCATTTCGTTTCATTGTAAGGATGCAGAAATAAATGTGAATGTCCTTCTATCAAACCGGGCAAAATAGTACAACCAGGCAATTCAATCCTTTTAATTACTCCATCCAGGTGAAAATCTTTTTCGTTACCGGTAGCTATAATTTTATTGCCTTTCACTGCCACAGCATAGTTTGCATATATTGCTTCCCCGTCAAAAAGGCGATCAGCTTTTATAACCACAATTGTATCTGACTGTTGTGAAAATGCAGAGAATGCACCTGTCAATGACAGTAATATCCATGTAAATATTTGTTTCATAAACAGCATCAAAAATGAAATGGCAAAATACAATTTTCGCGACGTGTATGGAAGTGAAAGGGAATTTAAATAAAAAATCAAATTCAGGTGTAGGGGTAAACAATCAATCAGTTGTCAATAGTACAATCATCACCGGTAGTAATTAAATACATCAAAGAATCAACAAATTAAAGCAGCCGAAGTTGAAAAGAAAAATCTTCAACCTATTGTCAGACATCCATATGTTTGGTAATGACGGTAATACATATTTCAACAAGGTGTGTAAATTTTAAACAGGGTACGCAAACTATTACGTTGTAAAAAATGATTTTTGACCATTTTCTATTTCAATGTCGTTTAATTAAGAGTTGGCAATATGCAATGCGTGTACAATGCCATGATCAGGTTAATATTCGTGAGACCTCACCCGTCTTGCCAATGACAGATTAAGGCTGTTTTTTCATTGCCGTCTGCTTCAGCTGACGGAAAATGAAACTAATTGAATATGGCTTAGCCACACAATCGATTTTTGGGCTAAAGCCCGGTTTAAAGATAAACCACTGTCCGTCTGCTAAAGCAGATGGCAATGAATCGGAGTCAGTCGGTGTGGTTGTGACAGAGTCCTGTCATTACATCTTTGATTGTGACAGCCAAACCCCCAGTCGAGCTGACGATGCGGTTTCACACTTGCACATTATTATGCACTTGTTACTAGTGTGGTTGTGATTACTTTTTCTGATCAGCCAGGATCGTTATATAGATAATAGGAGACATCTCCCAAAGTTGATGATGCCTGCTTAACTAAACGAGGTTGGTTTTCCATTTATCATTTTGTTTACAATTGACTAACAAATTAAAATTATGTTTGCGCCCATTAATTAAAACAACATGAAAGCAAGCAAGACAAGGCTTTTGATCACTTCGCTCGCGTTGTTATTTTTTTCCCTGCAACTTCACGCCCAGGAAAAATTTACCTTCAGCGGATCGGTTAAATCAAAGACGAAAGGAGAAAGTATTATCGGCGCATCAGTAAAAGCTTCAGGAACAACTTTCGGAATTACCACTAACGATTACGGTTTCTTCTCAATAAGCCTGCCATCAGGAAAATATACATTTGAAATAGGCGCGATAGGATTCTCGCAACAATCCATCGATGTAAATCTTACCAAAAATGTTGAACTGAATATTTTATTGGAAGATGAAGCCGCTGCTCTTGAAAATGTTACTGTAACATCAACAACCAAAGGCAGAAGCCTTAGTAGTGCTCAAATGGGAATGGAGCACATCTCCATCAATGACACAAAAAAAATCCCTATGCTGCTAGGGGAAAGAGATGTGTTAAAAGCTATTCAGTTGCTGCCCGGTGTAAAGTCTGCAGGCGATGGCAACGCAGGTTTCTATGTACGCGGCGGTGCGTCTGATCAAAACCTGATATTACTCGACGAAGCGCCCGTGTATAATGCATCACATTTACTTGGTTTCTTCTCTACGTTTAATTCAGATGCCATTAAAGATGTAACCTTATACAAGGGCGGCATGCCGGCACAATATGGAGGAAGACTTTCGTCTGTAGTAGATGTTAAGATGAATGATGGCAATAACCAGGATTATAATGTGAGTGGTGGAATTGGTTTGATCTCTGCGAAACTGAATATTGAGGGACCTGTTCAAAAAGACAAATCATCTTTTCTTGTTTCTGCAAGAAGAACGTATGCAGATGTATTTTTAAAGCTATCCCCCGATTCATCTATCAACAATAACTCGCTCTATTTTTATGATCTTAATGCTAAGCTTAATTATATACTTGGCAAAAAAGACAGATTGTATTTGTCAGGGTATTTCGGTAACGACAATCTCGGCGTAGGACAAACTTTTGGCATCAAATGGGGCAACGGTACCGGAACCTTAAGATGGAATCATATTTTTAGCAACAAGCTTTTTTCTAACACTTCTATTATTTTCAGTAATTACAATTATAAAATACGCATACGCAACGGCGGTAATGATTTCTCTATCTTCTCGCAGCTACAAGACTGGAACCTGAAAGAAGAGTTTCAATGGTACTTAAACAATAAGAACAACCTTCGCTTCGGAGTGAATGCCATTCATCACACAATAACTCCCGGTGAGATTACTGCATCTGCAACATCGGGCATAAATAACACTGCGTTTCAGAAAAGATATTCATGGGAGAATGCAGCTTATGTTACCAATAACTGGAAGGCTGCCGACAGGTTGAATATTACCTACGGATTAAGGCTAACTGCATTTAGTATAATAGGCCCGGGTGATTTTTACAATGTTGATAGCAGCGGAAAAATTACTGATACGTTACATTATAAATCAGGCGAAGTTGCAAAAACATACTTCAATCTCGAACCGAGATTAGCAGCAAGTTACCAGTTAAATGCAACATCATCCGTTAAGGCTTCTTATGTGCGCAACGTACAAAATCTTCACTTACTTTCTAACTCAACATCCAGCACGCCAACGGATAAATGGGTTGCAAGTAATAATATGATCAAGCCGGAAATAAGTGATCAATTCTCTGTTGGCTACTACAAAAACATTGGATTGATGTATGAATTGACTGTTGAAGCATATTACAAAAGCATGCAAAACCAGATTGACTATCGCGACGGCGCGAACATTTACAACAATGATGCCATAGAAACACAGCTATTGTATGGTAAAGGAAGGGCGTACGGTATTGAATGGTTGTTTAAGAAAAAGGCTGGAAAATTCACGGGCTGGTTAAGCTATACTTTATCAAAATCTGAAAAGAAGATTGACGGCATTAATAACTTTCAATGGTACAATGCAAGGCAGGACAGAACGCATGACATTGCTATTGTGGGCATTTATCAACTCAACAAAAAATGGAGCTTATCAGCCAACTGGGTGTATTATACCGGAGATGCTGTAACGTTCCCAAGCGGCAAATACAAGGTTGATGACCGTGTTATCTTCTATTACACAGAACGCAACGGATATCGCATGCCAGCGTACCACAGACTTGATCTTGGCGCCACACTTCAGCTAAAGAAAACAAAGAAATTTTCGTCAGAGCTGGCATTCAGTCTGTACAACGCATATGGAAGGGAGAACGCTTACACGATCACTTTCCGTGAAGGAGAAAATGACCCCAATAAAACAGAAGCAGTGCAAACTACATTATTCAAATGGGTGCCTTCTGTCTCTTACAACTTCAAATTTTAACGCTTAACTTTTTTAGCATGAAAGTTCTTACATACATATTTATTTTTTGTGCAGTTACATTATATGCCTGCCAGAAAGTGGTCAACATTGATCTTAAAGACGCCGATAAAAAGTATGTTATTGAAGGCATCATTAATGATGGCGCCGGCCCATATACAGTCAAGATCTCGCAGACCAATAGCTTTTCAGCCGATAACAACTTTGCGACCATTAGCGGCGCACAGGTTATTATTTCTGACAACACCGGCATTAAAGACACACTCAAGGAAACATCCAGCGGCAGCTATACTACCAGCCGTATAATTGGGCTACAAGGACGCACATATAACCTGCTGGTAAATATTGGAAGCAGTTCCTTTTCTGCATCTTCCACCATGCCTGCAAAAGTGAACCTGGACAGCATTTACATTACCTCGCTTGACTTTTTTGGAAGCACAATTAAATGTCTGATACCAGCATTTACAGACCCGAAGAATGCAAAGAACAACTACCATTTTGAACAATACAAAAATGGTATTCTTGATAAAACCTTATATAGTCAGAACGATGAATTTTCTGATGGCAAGGTTAATTCACGACCGCTGATCATGAATGAAAGCGACAGTGCTTTTAAAACAAACGACATTGCCCGGTTGGAAATGCAATGCGTTGATGATAATGTATATAACTACTGGACAAGTCTTGAACAATCTACAGGATCAGGCACAGCACCGGCCAACCCTGTAAGCAACATAAAGGGTGGTGCGTTAGGTTATTTTAGTGCGCACACCAGCCAAATTGCAGAGATTGTTGTGAAGTGAGATCAATTGACAATTGAAAGTTGATAATTGACAATGATGTGCGAATGTGCGAATGTGCAAATGTGCGAATGAGTAAATGTGCAAATGTGAAACATGCACAATGAAATAACAGTGCTATATACAATGTTTTAATTGATAGTTAGATCTTAATTGGTCTAACTATTTTTTTGGGATTTATGTAAATGATTAAAATACAGTTACACAGAGAGAAAACGAACAATTACAGTAATTATTAATTCACATAGATCTCAGCTTGACAATGCCTTCATTCGCACATTTACACATTCGCACATTCGCACATTCTCCCTCATTTTCAATTATCAACTTCAATTGTCCATTATTTTTCCATTCTCACCTGCATTCTTCTAATACGGTCGGCGAGTTTTTCAGAAGAAAGATTATACCGGCTTAATCCATCAACAATGATCGGAAATGAAAGCGGGGTATATCTTTCGGGAACGGTTATAACTATATTGCTCTGCTGAATACGCTCTAAGGCATTGCGTAAACGCAATTCCTCCATTTGTTGAGAGAAGACTTCCTGGTATGCCTGGCGCAGCAAAAGATTATCCGGATCATGCTCTAAGAAAACCCGGAACAAAAGAGATGCTGAAGATTGCAGATGTCTCGCTTTCTTTTGTTCTCCCGGATATCCTTGGAAGATCAGGCCGCCAATTACAGCAATATCACGGAATTTACGCGAAGCCATCTCAACACTGTTCACACTACGCTGTATATCTGCCATAAGATTGTCCGATGTAAAAAGATCATACGCATTTGTATCGTCTACAGGAATGGGCTGATCGCTCAACAATTCAAAGCCATAATCATTCATAGCAATGGAAAATGTGATCGGTCTGAATTTACTGATGCGATAAGCTATTAGCGAACTCATTGCTTCATGCACCTGACGTCCTTCAAAAGGATACACCAAAAGGTGATATCCGTCGCCATCCTCAAAATGCTCCATCAGCAATTCATTCGCCTTGGGAATATGAGACAGTTCGCGTTGCAGATCAAACAAAGGCTTGAGGCTTTTTAATTCAATTTCATCGTAATTGTTATCAATGATCTTATCGAAGGTGTAGCGTAGAATGCGCCCCAGGTTTGCTGTCAGACTCATGCGTCCCCCCATCCAGCTCGGCACAATTGCTTTTTTTGCAGATGATTTACGCACAAAGGCCGTCATGTCTTTAATAGTTACCAGCTCTAGGTTTCTTCCTGCTAATGTAAATACATCACCCGGCTCCAACCTGCTGATAAAATACTCTTCTATTACACCGATATAACCTCCGCCCATAAATTTCACTTTCATCATAGCATCACTAACGATGGTGCCTATATGTAGCCGGTGGCGCATGGCCATGCGCCTGCTTTTCATCCTGTACAAACCATCTTCCAGTTCCACTTTTTTGTATTCATCATAATTCTGCAAAGCATCACCACCGTTTGTGATATGGTGTAATACTTCCAGCCATTCTGCCTCATTTATATCTGCAAAACAATAAGTGCTTTTTACTTCTTCAAATATTTCTTCAGCTTTAAAACCTTCGCCAATTGCGAGTGTACATAAGTACTGGATCAACACATCAAAGCAAAGCGTAAGCGGTTCCCGCCCTTCTATCAATCCCTGTTTTATGGCCTGTTTAAGCGCAGCTGCTTCAACCAGCTCCAACGAATGCGTTGGCAAAAAATAGATCCTGCTCACATCTCCGGGCCTGTGACCGCTGCGGCCTGCGCGTTGCAGAAAACGTGATACACCTTTAGGAGATCCAACCTGGATAACAGTATCAACAGGACGAAAGTCGACACCAAGATCAAGACTTGCGGTACACACAACTGCCTTTAGCTTTTGTGTATGCAATGCCTCCTCTACCCAAATCCGCAACTCTTGCTCAATACTGCCGTGGTGAAGTGCAATAGCCCCTGCAAGTTGGGGCGCTACATTTAATAAGGTTTGATACCACAACTCACTCATTCCCCTGGTATTGATAAAAATGAGGGTGGTATTGCTTTGCTCTATAATAGGAACTATTTGCGCGGCCAATTTAATTCCTAAATGTCCAGCCCATGGATATTTCTCAATCTCTGGCGGAATAACAGATAACACATCTGTCTTCTTATCAAGATTTGCTTTTATAATGAAATAGCCCTTCTCATCACCTTCGTCATTTATGAACCGCTTCAACGGCGACAACAAAACGTCCGCAGCTTCATGCAGATTACCGACAGTAGCGCTTATCCCCCACAGGCAGAGTTTTCTTGACGACCGTTTCTTTTTACTCACTTCTATCTCTTCCACATTGTTACGCATGCTTACAATTCTTGATAAAGCAAGTTCCACCTGAACGCCACGTTTGCTTCCCAACAGTTCATGCCATTCATCCACAGCAATCACATTCAGGTTTCTGAATACTAACGGATACTCTTTTTGTGCAAGCAATAGGTGCAGGCTTTCCGGTGTAATGATAAGAACCTCAGGCATTTGCCTTTTTTGTTTGGCGCGCTCGTTAAGATCCGTATCACCATTCCTGATGCCCACTTTCCATTGCATACCCAATTCATTAATCACATCCTCCATCGCGCGGCCAATATCCTTAGCCAAAGCCCGCAAAGGCGTTACCCATAAGAGCTGAAGGCCATTTTTGGAAGCGGTTAGATATGTTTCATGATGATCGTTAATAAATTGAATGACACTTCCCAGGAAGACAGAAAAAGTCTTACCAAACCCTGTTGGAGCATTAACAAGTCCACTTTCATCATTAACGATGTATTGCCAGGCCTGCTTTTGAAAATCAAAAGCTTTAAACCCTTTGGCCCTCAACCACTTTTGAATTATGTTATATCCTTTTGTCTGTTCTAATTTCATTTCGCCTTGTTCCTCGTGCTGAATATAGCTGTTTTTAAAAGTGCCCGGGTGTTTTTTTCAAATCACCAACATTGATGCATTAATATTTTTTTAATCTCTTTTAATCTCCCCGTTTACACCAATTAAAAGGAATTAAAATTGGATAAAAAAAATCCGTAACGATTTGTTAACATCATTTTATGACTATTTTGGCCAAACAAACATGAAAAAAATACTCTTCAATGCAAATGATTTATTTGTACCCAAAGACGTGCTACGTCCCAATTCCAATCAGTCCATCATACGTAAATCCCATTGAAAAAATAATACTGTAACCATTCATATAAGTTTTTTTCTTTTTCAATTTTCAATTTAAAAAAAACGATCACATGAGAAAATTGCTCGTACTCATGAGTATGTGCCTATGTATTATTGTGGCTCATGCTCAAAACCGGACAATTACCGGAAAGGTAACGGATGACAAAGGGCTGCCTATCCCCCTTGCATCAATTAAAGTAAAGGGAACTAGTGTTGGTACTTCAGCCAACGAGGAAGGTGTTTTTACACTTAGTGTTCCAGCTAATGCAAAGGCTATTGTCGTTACTTCAGTTAGCCATAATAACCAGGAAGTAACTATCGCAGACAAATCAAATTTCACCATTGTACTTACTGCTGCTGACGTTAAACTTGAAGAAGTTGTTGTAACAGCGTTAGGTATTAAAAGAAGTAAAAACTCACTTCCTTACGCAGCTCAGCAAATTAAAGGCGACGATGTAAGTGCTACAAGAGGAAGTAACTTTGCCAGTGCTTTATCTGGTAAAATATCTGGTTTAGAAATCAGGCAAGGCAATTCTATCGGTGGTTCTACTAACGTTGTAATGCGTGGCGTTAAATCGCTTACAGGTAATAACCAGGCATTATTTGTTGTTGATGGTGTACCCGTTGACAATACAATTGCCAGCACCGAAACTTCTACTACAAAAGGAAACACTGATCAGGCAAGAGGGCGCGGCGGTTACGACTATGGAAATGCCGCTGCAGATATTAACCCTGATGACATTGAGTCTGTGAACGTGTTAAAAGGCGCCGCAGCTACAGCGCTATATGGCTCAAGAGCAGCTAATGGTGTAGTAATGATTACCACTAAGAAAGGTAAGAAAGGATTAAACATCATTGTTAACTCTGGCGTTATCGTTGGCAAAATTGACAAAAAAACCTTCCCTAAATACCAGAAAAGCTATGGCGCTGGTTATTCTGATTCTTATCAAAAAGATGGTTTTTATTATTTTGATGTAGATGGAGACGGCGTTAAGGATCTTGTTACACCAACTGCAGAAGATGCTTCTTATGGTGCCAAGTTCGATCCTAATCTGATGGTATACCAATGGGATGCATTTGATCCATCTTCTCCTACTTATCACAAAGCAACACCGTGGGTTGCAGCAAAAAATGATCCGTCAACATTTTATGAAACGGCTGTTTCTACCAACAACAGCATTTTTTTGAACACGGCTTCAGATAAAGGCTTTTTTAAACTTGGCTACACAAACAATATTGAAAGAGGTACGTTGCCCAACAGTAGCATCAAAAAGAACATCATCAACTTTGGTGCATCTTATAACATTACCGACAGAGTAAGTGTTAGTGCTGCTGCAAACTATTCCTTAATAAATGGTAAAGGACGTTATGGCACCGGCTATAGTGGTAGAAACGTAAACCAAAACTTCCGCCAATGGTACCAGACTAACGTAGATATCCAGGAACAAAAAGCAGCTTATTTTAGAAACAACCAAAACATTACATGGAACTGGAAAGATCCGTCAACAGCTGCCGGAACAGTACCAGCGTACACCGACAACTATTACTGGACCGTTTACAAGAACTATGAACAAGATAGCAGATCCAGAGTTTTTGGAAACGTAGCATTGAACTATAAAATCACCGATTGGTTAAACCTGTTGGGAAGAGTAACACTTGATACTTATACTGACTTCCAGGAAGAACGTATAGCTGTAGGTAGCCAAAACACACCCATGTACAGCCGCCTTGACAAAAATTACAGCGAAACCAACTATGACCTGATGGCCAATGTTGACAAGCAACTGACAAGGGACCTGAATTTCAAAGCGGTTGCCGGTACCAATATCAGAAGAAACAATATCAGAACCAATTACCAAACAACTTCAGGTGGCTTAATTGTTCCGGATTTATATTCTATAGCCAACTCTAAAGGTACATTGCCTAACCCCGTAGAAACTAATCAGCCAATAGCTGTTGATGGTTATTTTGCAGGTGCAACTTTTGTATATAAAGAGTTCTTAACACTTGACGGAACTATCAGAAGGGACAGATTCTCCACGTTACCAGCTGATAACAACGCATACAATTACTACGGTGTTTCAGGTAGCTGGTTGTTCTCTCATCATTTACAGGATTTAACATGGCTTTCTTCAGGTAAATTAAGGCTCAACTACGCTACAGTAGGTAACGGTGCGCCCTGGGGAAGTATTAAAGACATATACGACCAGCCTAATGCATTTGGAAGCACAATCCTGTTCTCGTTACCAAACACAAAAAACAACAGCACTTTAAAACCTGAAATAACATCCAGTAAAGAGATTGGTTTGGAAATGTCATTCTTGAAGAGTCGCATTGGTTTTGATGCAACTTATTACATGACAAATACGATCAACCAGATTATTCCGGCTGCAACATCTACAGCTACCGGTTTTTCAACCAAGTATGTAAATGCCGGTACAGTAGCAAACAAAGGTGTTGAATTATCAGTTTATGGCACTCCGGTTAAAACAAAAGACTTCGTTTGGAATGTTAATGTAAACTGGAGCATGAACAGAAATAAAGTAGTTGAATTGTATGACAAGAGCGAAAACCTTTTGCTAGGTTCTTTCCAGGCTGGGATTACCGTAAACGCTACTAAAGGTCAGCCTTATGGAACAATTCAGGGCAACACATGGATGATGATAGATCCTAAAGATCCAACAAAAACTAAAGCATGGGACGGATCAAGCCCCAAACTTGTTAAGGATAATGGCTATTATGCTACAACCACTACAACAACCAATGTATTGGGTAACTACAACCCTAATTGGATCGGTGGTGTTTACAACAGCTTCAAATACAAAAACGTAACCCTGGGCTTTTTGATAGATACACGCAGTGGCGGTACAGTATGGTCATTAGACATGTTTTATGGTACCAACTACACAGGTATTTATCCTGAAAGCGCAGGCTTGAATGATCTGGGCAAACCAGTAAGAAACAGCCTGGCAGATGGCGGTGGCAGAATTCTGGATGGCGTTACTGCTGATGGAAAAGTAAATACACAACGAGTTGTAATAGATGCCAACTCCCCAGCAATGCCACGTGCAGGTTATGCGTACGATGCAAGTTATGTAAAGCTGAGAGAGACTACTATTACTTATACTTTCCCTCAAAAAATGTTTAACAACATAAGATTTATCAAAGGCGCAGATTTTTCACTGGTAGGCAGAAACTTGTGGCTGATTTACAAAAACCTGCCTTATGCAGATCCTGAAGAAAACCTTACTGCAGGTAACATTCAGGGTGTTCAAAGTGGCGCTTACCCAACTACAAGATCTATTGGTGTAAACTTAAAAGTTAAGTTCTAAAAAAAACAACATGAAAAAATTACTCTTTATAATAACATCGGGTTTATTCTTTGTGAGCTGCACAAAGAATATATCGCACTTCAACGATGAAACAAAAAGGCCTGCCAACGTTCCTGCGCCAACTTTGTTTTCTAATGCAACAAGAAACCTGTCTGATGCATTGGCTTCAGCGAGCGTTAACACCAACGTTTTCAGGTTTACAGTAAAGCATTGGGCAATGGCCGTTTACCAGGACGAGGCTCAGTACGATTTTGCAACACGTAATATTCCTCAAACATGGTGGACAATCATGTACAAGGATGTTTTGGCTGATCTGAACGAATCTGCAAGGCTTATTACAGCTGACAACACTTTAGATCCGATTGTTAAAGCCAACAAGCTGGCTATTATCGATCTGATGCAGGTTTATACATTTGATATACTTGTAAATACTTTTGGTGATATCCCCTATACAGAGGCGCTTAACCCAAGCAATCTTTTCCCTGTGTATGATGATGCACAAACCGTTTATGCAGATCTATTGAAAAGGGTTGCTGATGATATGACCAAACTAAACACAGCCGGTGTAGCATTTACATCTTCTGAAGATTTGTTATACAAAGGAAATGTTAGCAGCTGGAAAAAATTCGCCAACTCGCTGCGCATGAAAATGGGTATGCTTCTGGCTGATAGTGATGGCAACACAGCTAAGGCAAATGTTGAAGCTTCAGATGCAGCGGCGCTGTCTTCTTCTGCAGATGATGCAAAGGTGACTTACCAGGGTAGCACTCCCAATACAAATCCACTGTATGCTGATATAGTTTTAGGCGGACGTCCGGACTATGTTGCATCAGAAGATCTAATGAACCTTCTTATTTCTATGAGTGATCCAAGAAAGGCGAATTACTTTGGTGTTAACAATGATGGATTATATAAAGGTGGTGTTGTTGGGAAAGTTAATACCTTCTCTGACATGTCAAAACCAAGTGATAAAGTTTCTGCCGCTACTGCACCAGAGGTATTTATGGATTATGTAGAAACAGAATTCTACCGTGCAGAAGCCAAAGAACGTGGATATAATGTATCAGGTACTGCAGAATCTCATTACAATAACGCAATAAAGGCGTCAATCATTGGCTGGGGTGGAACTGAAGCTGATGCTAACGCTTATTTAGCAAGAACTGATGTTGCTTATGCAACTGCAAAAGGTGACTGGAAAGAAAAAATCGGCTTCCAAAAATGGCTGGCAATGTACAACCGCCCGTATGAAGGATGGACTGAATTGAGAAGAATGGATTATCCTAAATTAACGCCTCCTGTGGCTGCTATATCAGGCTTCCCTACCAGGCTTACTTACCCAAGTAACGAGCAACAGTTAAATGGTAAAAACTACACAAGCGCTGCGTCTAAAATTGGTGGCGACGATGTTGAAACCAAACTTTTCTGGGATAAGTATTAAGATGTTCTCATGTTTGCTTAGATAGGTCAAATGGAAAGGGTTGCAATTGCAACCCTTTCTTAATTTATAACCCCCAATGAAAAAGCCAAAATAGTTAAAAGTAATCGCGTGATGGTCGGCGAAGTCAAAAGTCAAAAGTCAAAAGTCAAAAGTCAAAACGATGACCATTTGCAAGAGCTTTAGTTTTTTACCTGCCAATCGTCAACTCAAATATTCAAGTGAAACATAGTTTCATTTATAGTCGAAACTATTTTTGAATTTTTACTTTTGAATTTTGAATTGCCTCCTAGTTCATTTTCTTCTTCAAACTACTCACCTGGTCCTGCAAATCTGTTACCAAAGAAGCAAGGTGATTCACATCCCAGCGTTGAACAGTATTGGCTTTGGTAATAACCATTTGTGCTTTCCATACTTCCAGAATGTCCTCTACGCTAACCTGGTACGGCTCAAACTGCGGGTTATCGCTAACCAGTGTTACACGGGTCTTTACTTTGTTGTTGCGGACCACTCTTTTATAAACAATGCCTTCGTTTTTGGATATAACTATATAGGTATTGTTTGTCTTCAAGTCTTCCACATCTTCCACCTTCTCTCCTACAATAACACTGCCGCTGGGTGTTGGCAACATACTATCGCCGACAATTTCAAACGCGCGGTAATGGCCCGGCGCCAGCATTGGTAAAGTAAAAGTATTCAGCTCGTCCACAAACTCAGGATCTGCATAACCTGCCAGATAGCCGGCTGCAGCCTTAACAGGAACAAAATGGATCACCTGGCTGTCAGAGCTCATTTTTAACTGCCTTCTTTTATCTAAGTAGCTGCCTCCGCTTTTTTGCGCTGTAACATCTTTCAACAGCAAGTCATCCAGGCTCAACTTAAAAATGCTGCAGATATTTTCAAGCACATCAAGGCGTGGCTCAGCCCGCTCTTCTTCATAAGCACCTACCAGCGAACGTTTAATTTTAAGTTTGTTCGCAAATTCTTCTTGTGTCCAGCCGCGAAGTTTGCGCAGATAACGAAGATTTTTTCCGGCATAACTCATAACTAAGTGATTTAGCTGCAAAATACTAATTTTTTTAGTCAAACGCTAAGATTGGAAAGATTTTTTTTGATTGGGATTTTTTTCTGGACCGGGATTTAGGGGATTGGTGGATTTAAGGATTGATATAATTGAAAATTGAAAGTGGAGAATTCCTGCCCGACTGCGTCAGTCAGGCGGGGAAAATGGCGGATGGAAAAATGTGCGAATGTGCAAATGTGTAGATGTGCAAATGTGCGGATGGGAAATATGCGAATGTCTGATGTCGGATTTTTTCATCTCTGATTTCTTTCGGTGCAGCAGGCTAATTGGGTGCAATCAACTTTAGAGCACAGCTATAGCTAAATTAAAAATTATAGTTGCCTGACACAGCCTTACCTGGCTCTTAAACCTAAGCACTCTTAACTTACGCCTTATACCTTAATCCTTATACCTTAATCCTTATACCTTAATCCTTATACCTTATATTTTACACCTTATACCTTATGCTTCACACTTTGTGCTACCTGATACCTGACACCTGAAACCTGATACCTCAAAAAAAACCGCTCACAAAAATGTGAACGGCCTTAAAAAATTTGCAGCTAACGGCTAAGAGCTAAGAGCTGATAGCTCACAGCTACATAAAGCTATCACTGTCGCGGTAAGCTTTCAGCAATGCCATCTCACCTTCTTTACCCGGTTGAGAATTGCCGTGTTCCATACCGAGAACGCCTTTGTAACCTTTATTGTAGATGTGTTTGAAAATATTTTTGTAGTTAACCTCACCAGTTGTTGGTTCATTTCTTCCGGGGTTGTCACCTATCTGGAAATAAGCTATTTCATCCCAGCAGAGATCAATATTGTGGATCATGTTTCCCTCATTTTTTTGCATGTGGTACATGTCGAACAATATTTTGCAGGACGGGCTGTTTACAGCTTTACATATTTCGTACGTCTGATCAGATGTCTGTAAGAACAGATCAGGCGAGTCACTCAGCGGTTCCAGCACCATCACAATATTATTTGGCTCAAGAATGGCTGCGCCTTTGCGTAAGGCATCAACAACATTCGCGGTTTGGATCCCAATCGGCAAATGCCTTTCAAAATTTCCCGGAACAACAGTTACCCATTTTGCATTTACACGTTTGGCAACTTCAACGGCCTGGCGGCATCCTTTCAAAAATATTTCCAGGTATTCGGCTTTACCGGTAGAAAGTGAATTTGCAGAGTTGCCACCTTTATCTACTACGAAAACGCCCATCGTCATACCGAGTTTTGTCAGTGTATCACCTATTTTTTTCTGGTCTTCAACTGAGCGGCCGGTCATGCCATTATCTTCAATTGATCTGAATCCCAAATCGTAAGCGTATTTTATCTGATCGACAAAATCTTTGCCGCCATTATTTTTAAACATTCCATCATGAATAGCGTAATTGAGGTTAAAAGGCTTGTCAGCATTAACTGACAGATCTTTTTCATCGTTGGCAGCTTTAACGGCAGAGGCAGCAAAAACAGAGGCACCCGCAAGCAGTGATTGGTGCACAAATTTTCTACGTTGCATAGATTAATAATTGTATAATTGAGGTTTAAATTTAAGCACAAACGCTTCACACTAGCAAAAAATTATTAGCCGGGCGCGGTTTAAAACCGAATGTTGAATATATTTAGCCCTCATTATTGCACTATACCATCATGAAATGTTTACTTCTTTTACAGGGATTACTATTATTTTCAGTTATTAACGCTCAAAACAAAGATTTTACCGCTTATCAGACAACTATTCCGGGTTCTTCAGTAAAATTTAAAATGGTTCCTATTCAGGGTGGTTCATTCACAATGGGAAGCAGTGATAAAGACAAACTTCATAAACCCGATGAAGGACCCCAAAAAAGTGTTTCAATTGCCGCGTTCTGGATGGGCGAGCATGAAGTTACTTATGATGAGTTTCTCCTTTTCTTTAATGATCAGAATACCAGCGTAAACTCAGAGGTTGATGCAGTAACAAGACCAACACCACAATATATAGATCTAAGCTGGGGAATGGGTAAGGTTGGCGGATATCCCGTAAATAGCATGTCTCATATGACAGCTTTAATGTATTGCAGATGGCTGTACAAGAAAACCGGTCAGTTCTACCGTTTACCAAGCGAAGCTGAATGGGAATATGCCAGCCGCGCAGGTAAACCAACAGCTTATTATTTTGGAGATGACAGTTCTAAATTGAAAGAATACGCCTGGTTCGCATCAAACAGTGGAAATAAATATCACCAGGTTGGGCAAAAGAAGCCCAATGCATGGGGATTATACGATATGCTCGGCAACGTTGCTGAATGGACGCTTGATCAATATGATGCAAATTATTTTACAACAATAGGCGCCACCGCAAATAATCCTGTTATTCCACCCGCAAGCAAATATCCAAAGTCAGTAAGAGGCGGCGGTTACATGGATAATGCATCTGCTTTAAGATGCGCAGCTCGTGATAAATCGCTAGCTTCATGGAACAAAAGAGACCCACAGATGCCCAAAAGCAAATGGTGGCTGACAGACGGCATGCAGGTTGGATTCAGGTTGGTTCGCCCTTTACAGCAGCCCTCGGCAGATGAAATAAACGCTTTTTTCAATAAATATCTCGGTACAAAATAAAACCACTTTAAAACAAAATTTTGTATGACTAACGATGCAAACAACAACCAAACTTCACGCCGCAACTTTGTGAAGCAAACATCACTTATCGCAGGCGGCTTGATGGCTGCTCCTTTTCTCACAAGAGCCAATTACTTTTCCGGCTCCAGCGATGTAATAAAAATCGCGCTAATTGGCTGTGGCGGCCGCGGAACCGGCGCTGCAAGCCAGGCTCTGCTTACCAAACAGAACATAAAGCTTGTTGCCATGGCTGATGCTTTCAGGGACAGGCTTGACGGTGCATACAAAGAACTTACTACCAATGGCGAAATTGACGCCAGCCGTATTGACGTTCCTGAGGACCGCAAATTTGTAGGCTTTGATGCCTACCAAAAGGCCATAGCGTTAGCCGATGTAGTTATCCTGGCTACACCTCCCGGCTTCCGCCCCATCCATTTTGAAGAAGCTGTAAAACAAAACAAGCACATCTTCATGGAAAAACCTGTGGCTACTGATCCTGCAGGTGTACAAAGGGTTTTAGCTGCGGCACAGACTGCCAAACAAAAGAAACTGAATGTGGTAGTTGGATTGCAACGCCATTTCCAGAATTCATACCGCGAACTGATCAAACGTAAAGACCTGATCGGTGAAATGACATCTGCACAGGCGTGGTGGAATAACGATGGCGTTTGGGTTCGTCCGCGCAAACCGGGTCAAACTGAAATGGAATACCAAATGCGTAACTGGTACTATTTCGTTTGGTTGTGTGGTGATCATATCACTGAACAACATATTCACAATCTTGACGTTATTAACTGGTTTAAAGGAAGCTATCCAATCAAGGCGCAAGGTATGGGCGGAAGACAGGTACGTACCGGTAAAGAGTACGGCGAAATCTTCGACCACCACTATGTTGAGTTCCATTATGCTGATGGATTTATTCTGAACAGCCAGTGCCGTCACATTCCTGGTACTATGAGCAAAGTGGATGAGCTGTTTGTAGGTACCAAAGGAAAGATCCAAACAGGTGCTGCTAACATTGTTGATCATAAAGGAAAAGTGTTATACCAGTACGATAGAAAAGCTGAAAATAACCCATACCAGACAGAGCATGATGAACTGTTTGAAGCAATTGCCAAAGGTGAATACAAATTTGACCAGGCTGAAAACGGCGCCAAAAGCTCTATGACATCAATTCTGGGTAGAATGGCAACTTATAGCGGACAGATTATTGAATGGGACAAAGCTATCAATAGCGGTCTTGATCTTCATCCTAAAACTTATACATGGGATACTGTTCCTCCCGTTACCCCTGATGCAGAAGGCTACTACGCCGTTGCAAAACCAGGTGTTACCAAATATGTTTAACAGAAACAATCAATATTCAGGAAGGCCGGAATTTTTCCGGTCTTTTTTTATGCCCTAATTTTCACATTTTCTACTTGCAACTTTCACGGGCATTTTCAAACTTTGTAGTCTCTCCTGCTGCCGGTAGATAGTTGTCAACCTTCAATAATATTTTGTAAGTACCCCCAATGCATAAGCAAATACTTTGTTGCATAGACGGCAAAAAAATGATGCACTCATTTAACAAAAACCGCTATTGTTTTATGCACGAAGGATTAGCTGCCAGGTCTTTTCAATTTCCCTGCTGAATAATAGTCGTTTAATCGCAGAAACACGACTTTAAAAAAACAAGTAAGCACCGGAAAGCCGAAAACGGAACAAGAGTAGGCATAAAAAACGTTGCTATATGCCAACAAAAACAAATTATGTACAACTGCGTGGCAGCGCAAAAGCCGCGCCATCCCCGGAAACTACAACCACAAAAGGTAGCAGGAACGAAAAAATGGATGTCACCATCCGGGTCAGAAGAAAACAAAGCATTGAAAAAACATTGGAACAGGGAAAAAGATACTCGCATGCCGAATACGAGAAAATGTTCGGTGCATCTGCAGAAGATATGGCCCGGGTTGAAAAGTTTCTCAAAGAAAATAAACTTTCAGTTGTGGAATCTGACAGCGCCCGCCGCACAATTATTGCACATGGAAGAGCCATCGATTTTGAAAAAGCTTTTCAACTTACGCTGTCCCATCACAAGCATCCGGACGGCACTGTTTTCAGAACACGCACCGGCTACATCAATGTACCGGCCGATTTGGAAAACGTGATAGAAGGTGTATTTGGATTGGATAACCGTCCGGTGGCCAGGCCAATGTTCAGAATGAGTCAGCCGGTTGGTATGATACGCCCTAACGCAGCCACTTTCCAGGGATATTCACCAGTGGATGTAGGAATGGCTTATGGATTTCCGCCTAACCAGACAGGCGAGGGACAATGCATCGGCATAATTGAACTTGGGGGAGGTTATAAGAGAAAGGATCTTACTGCTTATTTCAAAAGTATAGGCGTGAGCAGCCCTTCAGTGAAAGCTGTGTCAATTGATGGAGGAAAAAATACGCCAACAGGAGAAATCAACAGCGCGGATGCTGAAGTGGCGCTGGACATTGAAGTAGCCGGCGCAATAGCTCCTAAGTCCAAAATAGTAGTATACTTCGCTCCCAACACGGACAAGGGCTTTCTCGATGCAATTACAACCGCAGTACATGATACGAAGAACAAGCCATCGGTTATTTCAATCAGCTGGGGAGCTGCAGAAAACGCATGGACAACCCAATCACTAAACAGTTATAATGAAGCCTTCAAAGCTGCAGCAGTGCTTGGCATTACGATTTGCGCAGCAGCAGGGGATGACGGTTCTGCAGACCGCGTGAGCGACGGAAAAGCACATGTTGACTTTCCTTCTTCCAGTCCTTATATACTTGCTTGCGGGGGCACCAAACTGGCCATTCAGAACAATGCCGTTTCCTCTGAAATTGTTTGGAACGAATCAGCTAAAAATATGGGTGCAACAGGAGGCGGAGTAAGTGATTTCTTTACAAGACCAACTTTTCAGTCCAAAACAAAAATTCCAAAATCTGTAAGTACCGGTTTTAAAGGACGAGGACTGCCGGATATAGCAGGAAACGCCGATCCTCAAACCGGCTACAGAGTGCGGGTTGACGGACAAACATTTCCCATTGGAGGCACAAGTGCGGTGGCCCCGTTAATGGCCGGCTTAATTGCTTTGGTTAACGAGGCGAAAGGCATGGCTGCCGGCTATGTACACCCGGGCTTGTATAGCACACCGGCTAAGTTTTGCAGAGATATTACAAAAGGTAACAACATTACCACGTCAACCCAGCAAGGATACAAGGCGAAAAAAGGCTGGGATGCGTGCACCGGATGGGGCGTGATGAATTCGATTTGAAACAGATTTTTTTTAAAAAAATTGCGTTTATGCCGCCATTTTAGTTGGGATATTACGGCAAAATGCGCAGACTTTTCGGCTATTAGATTAAACCTGTAATTTTTTAAATGCTTTCACATTTCTTAAACAAATTCAAATTGCCACTGGCATGCTATTAGGTATTAGTTTCAGTAAACAACTAACAATGAAAAAGATAACACTAATAGCAATGGTAATGGCCGCAGGGTTTATTTACAATAATGCTTCTGCACAGGTTAGAGTAAATGTGAATCTTAATATTGGCAGCCAGCCAGCCTGGGGCCCTGTAGGATACGATTACGTAGACTATTACTACATGCCGGATATTGACGTCTATTATAATGTACCGCAACGCCAGTATGTTTACCTGGACGGTGGCCGATGGATCTTTGCTGCATCTTTACCAGTACGCTACAGGAATTACGATATGTACAGAGGCTATAAAGTTGTAGTTAATGAGCCAAGACCCTATTTGCGTGCTCCTTACTATCGTGATAAATATTCATGCTACAGAGGATGGTATGGCAAACAACAGGTTATTCGTGACAACAGGCACTATGTAGTAAAAGAATACAAAGGTGGTCATGGTAACGGCAACGGACATTATAAAGGTCATGGACGCGGACATGGTCATGGACATGATGATTAATCGTATGGCAAGTACAATTTACGAAGCCTGCCCGTACTGAACACGTTCAGGCAGGTACGAAGTACATAATTATGAGGCGCTTCATTCCTTTCAACAACTCCAGGTTTGACAAACCAATCATATACCAGGTACAGTTAAAAATAAAAGGCCTTTAACGGCCTTTTATTTTTGTACATAATTTTAAATCTTGCTTTACCTAAAGCAGGCTAATATTAAGTATGTAGTAAGATAGTCAGGACTGGAAACAGAAGTAATGGCAATAAAAGAGTTGAATAACAGGCAATCGTTTCAAAAGTCCGGGCAATTTAGCAATCGTAAAAAATGGCTGATTTGATATTATTTACCGTAGCAGGATAATCTTTTTCGAACTCTGTATCAGTGCGCCATTCTCCATCCGGATCCTGGTAAAACAGCAACTCACTTATACCCTGCATGATCTTCTTCGGGATAACCAAAACGGTGTCACGCAATTGACCGGTTTTGAGGATTACTGTTGCAGTTACCAACTGCCCGATATGTTTAAATTCAATATTCATTGGCACTTGTTTTAATGGTGAACAAATTAGGGCAACACTCGCTTAACAACACGGGATTGAATATACAATTTAAGAAAAACGCTACGCAATAGCAACTTATTTATCAGCGCCGAAACACCAATCAGTTAACTCACAAACTATCAGTTGAGTATAAATTAAAATGGAGATACAGGAGTCGATTTATCATTATTTCTTCCACCTATTGGTGCACCAAACCCTATAGAATAGTTGAAATGATTGTTTACGTTCGATGTAAGTGGAACACGGTATTGAAAGTCCGTAAAGAAATAAACTTCCGCAGGACCAAGACTTATTTGTAAGCCGGCGCCCAGCGGCATATACAGGCCCCAGTATGAGGTGTATTTGGATATACCTACTCCGCATGCAACATAAGGAGAAACGAGATAATTGTCCGGAAGCAACTTGGCATGTGCACTGAAGTCTGTTTCAAGCAACGGATTATCCGTACCCAAAGGAGGTCTGTTCTTAAACAGATAATCAAGGTATGTTATATCCATTCTTGCAGCGAGATCTATTCCGTTCGTTATTCCCTGTAAATATTGGAGAGCAAATCCCGCGTCCATATCTTTTATCCTGCTCCAGTCTTTATTATTCAGCACAGATCCCAAAGAATTTTTCTTGATAAGGTCTGCAGTATTGAAATCATTCAGCACAAGATGTATAGCAAGAGTGGGCTTCTTTTTAAAACTTGTCTTTTGGGCATGAACAAAAACAAGGGTAAATGTAAAAAGAGAAAGCATCACTTTCTTCATACACGCAATTTATAATAGGTACAGTGATTTTCAATCTTACTAAAATAGCACAAATTTTAAAATATGTTTCATTGAGTGGAGAAGAAATTTTGGGAAGGCAGGAGGCGTGAGGCATTAGGTATCAGGCGTAAGGTATCAGGTAAGCTGTAAGCTATGAGCTAATCTTCTGTTGTCCAGGTATCAATTCAGGTGAAGGCGAAATCAGCACCTACAAGTCAGATATCAAAAAAATCGGAAAATAAAAAAACATACATCACACATATCGCTAACCAGTACATCTAAATCTAACATTGCATCTACATCGAACATCTAAAATCGTACATCATACATAAAAATCAGACATCTCCTTACATCTAACACCGTACATCTAACATCGTACATCCTCCTCACTCTGTCGTTCCCTTCGGTACCTCCTCTACCTTTACTCTCGTAAGGCCTCGTTTGACAAAATCAAGTTCAACAGCCGCTGATCGGGTTACATCAACAACGCGCCCTTTCTTTGACATGCTCTTATGCATGCGGTCATTGATCCTCACAACAACAGATTTACCATTGCGCAGATTTGTTATTCTTACCCATGTGCCGAGCTTAAAGTTGTTGCTGGCCGCAGTAGGCAAATCGTGATCGAATTTTTCCCCGGTAGACGTTTTGGTTCCCTGGAGACTTTTACTATAGAAACTGGCTATTCCATAAACAACATGGCTGCTATCTGCAGCGTCAGACTGAGCAAGCAATGGAGAAACACACAGTAAAAAAATAATTACAGCGCCAAATTTCATAATCAAGCTATTTGATATTTTCTTTTGTATCCTTGCGTTGCTATGATGAAATATAGGTATTCTTTCTTGAAATTCCTTGTCATGTTATTGGTTTCGGGTTATGTCGCGGCCCAATCGTCAATTATTGTGCCGAAAAACAAATATAAGGTAGCAGTTATAACTACAAAAAAATTGCTTGAACATACTATTGATCTTGACAGCAATAAACAGATGGTATCCTTATCAACGCTTATTCCTGACATAGCCATAGAACTTTCTTATGCATCCACCAATAACTTTACACACCAGGCATTATACCCTTCTAAAACCAACGATACATATTTGCGATTGCCTGCAGCTAAAGCCTTGCAGAAAGTACAGGCAGCACTTTCTTCAAAAAATTACGGACTCAAAATATTTGATGCATACAGACCCTATAGCGTTACCAAAAAATTCTGGGAGCTTATCAATGATGAGCGCTACGTTGCAAATCCGGCTAAAGCGAGCGGTCACAATAAAGGTGCGGCGGTGGATCTGACGATCATTGATCTGAAGACAAAGAAAGAATTGGATATGGGGACGGCTTTTGACAACTTTACGGATTCGGCGCATCACAGCTACACTGCTTTACCTCCAAAAGTTCTGGCCAACAGAAAGCTTTTAAAAGAAACGATGATCAAATATGGATTTAAGCCTCTTGAGACTGAATGGTGGCATTATTCATGGCCCGGAAACTTTGAAGCGCTTGATGTGAGTTTTGATGATTTAGGCAAGTAATAGCACTACAATTTCGTTTAGATGAAATCTGTCCTCATTTACGTTGGGTTTTATCTCTGTGCAACTCCACGTCTACTCCACGTCTACTCCGTATTACTCTGAGTAACTGTATTTAGTTATTCAAATTTTACATAGCTCTGCTTAAAATCGATGATCATGGTTTTGAATTGCCCGATTACATCCTGGCCAATATTGCCATAATAAATATCTGCATTGGTACTAAGTGTGTCCTTGCTGACAATTGCATCCGTTAACTTTATTACTGCATTATTACATTTCAATTCCAGCATCGGACATTTAACAACCTGCATTACTTTTTCTCCTGAGGTTCCTCCAACGCGTAAAACTGTGTCTACGCAATTGGTCTGAAAATCGCTTTTAAAAGATCTGTAGAAAACATCGCTAAACATGGTGCTTTGAGCGCCGAAATCAAATGTAAACGGCAGCAATCCCCCTTTGTAACTAAGATAAATAACCGGCTTTAATTCATCCATTGCCAGATTGGGAGCAGGATCATTTTCTCGCCGGCTCCTGGTAACCTCTAGTTCATTTTCTGAAAAATTAAGTGTTCCCATTTCCTTAATAACGGGAAAGCCGATGATCCCATTGATATTATATGCACCATTTGCAAAACTTAATGCAGTGTCCGGAAAGACAAGAAACAAGCTGTTCGTTATTTCGATATCGCCAATACGCAATGACTCTGCATAGGCCATTTTCGCCCGGGTAGGAATGCCAGTGATACCACTTCTGATACTAACAGTCGCATTGTTGATATACTTAAGACCAAGTAACCCGGCATAGGTATCCGTAATAGTTGAAATACCGGCTCCTGAATCAAAGACAAAATCGTAGCTGCTGTCTTTATTAGCTACCGGAAGATTCCACAAGTTGGCTTTATCTTTTGTAAAATGAATATTGGTTTTATCTGGTTGAAGTATTTTTTGAGGAGGAATATTTTGAACCATTTGCCAGATTTTAAGGGCTTCTTTTTCATCTTCCAGATCACCTGGATCAATAAACTGCGGATATCGTTGAAGCAATGCAGTCCCCGCATCAAACGCTTTTTTGTACTCAAAAAGTTTTATGTAATTATCATATACCGTTTTATAATACAGGTACGCCAACGTATCATCCTTTATGCCATCTATTCTTTCAAGCCGGCTAAGTATTTGCATAGAGCTGTCCGCATTGCCGAACGCATTTAAAAGTACGGCGGAATAAATAGCAAATTGATCCCCGGAAAGTACCGGTGCTTGTTGTTGGAGCAAGCTTTCTTTAACAGACAGATAGTCTTTTTTGAGGATCAGTTGATTTATGGATTGTTGCGAAAAAGCGTGGACAGAGACTATAAATGACAGAAATAAAAGGATGCCCCGTTTCATGGATTTGAATTTGACCGTTGATCGATAATCAGTAAATGCAATTACTGCTCTACCTGGCATGCCTCCAAGATATTTCCGTCTCCATCATAGAAAAAAAAGTATTTCAACAATGTTTCATCAACCAGCTCGTCCACATTAACGCCTTTATCTTTCAATTGCTGATAAGCCTTTTCTATCTCTGTAGTCTTAAAGATGGGATAAGAACCTGTTTTTTTATCAACTTTAATGGGCTGATCACTTTGCCATATTGTAAGACTTGTCATGCCGCCCGTTTCAAATACTACAAGATCCTCGACAGGATCATCCCAAACCGGCGTTAATCCAAGAACATCACAATACCACTTTCTTGCTTCCTTAATATCAGACACCCTGATAATTACGGTATCTATGCCGTGATTAAAAAGACATTTGTTTTGCGCCATAGTATTAAAATAGTAAGACAGTAATACCGTAAGATAGTAAGAAAATGCAAGACGACGCTATAAATATGTGTATTGTCTAAAGGTGCCGCTTAGCGACGATCTGAAAAAAATTTATTGCCGGAATTTATCGGTCTTTTCATTAGCAGTTATATCGCCGTTACTGCGGATCTGGATCTGCACATTACTGATCCATTCACTGCATCCTTTAAAGTAGAGGAATTCATTTACATCGTCGATCACTTTCATCACGTCTTCATATCGCCCTTCCAGCACCGTATTAAAAGCTCCTACTTCATATTTGATGCCTGATTGCTGAATAACGGCGATGGCTTCATCTACCCACTCATAGGGATGTCTGTCCTGTACAACCGGAACAATTTGAATAGATGCGTTTATGATAAAATCATGCATAAAATATTTATTGAAGGCTTCAAAAATCAGCTTATTTGTCCTACACTTTTCAAAGTGTAGGACAAATAAGCTATGACTTTGAAAGTGTAGAACAAATATTATCCCAAAAAAAATCGTCTGAATTAGCCGTCATGTTATAACTCTATCGCCTCAATGATCGCATCAATATTGATCCTGCCGTAGATGTGGGGAAATGTATCATTCATTTTCGGCGAAAAATCATACTGCAGCCGCTGGTTTAATTTATTTGGATCAATTACCAGTTTAATTAAAGGCGCCTTTCCTTCAAAATATCGCTTTAGCACACCTTCCACCTGGTGTTCTTCGCTGCAATGAATAAAACCTTCAGCGTAAAGAGAGGGGGCTTCATAGAAGCCATTATCTAACGCTATCTCCCACTCTCCTTTTGTTGTTACGTGATAAATTATTTTATTGCTCATAGCTGAAGATTCTTAAGCTTTAGCTGGTAAAATTCTCGGAATATGCTGCTCAAGCAACATTAAGTCGGCAAGAACCATGGCAGTTACTGCTTCCAAAACAACGGGCACGCGTAACGCTATGCAAAGATCATGACGACCTTTAACCGAGAACGACTCAATTTCATTTGTCTCCCAGTTCCACGTCTGTTGTTCTTTTGGTGTAGATGATGTTGGTTTTATAGCGATGCGAAATACCAGTTCATTGCTGTTTGTGATGCCACCAACAATACCGCCGGCGTGGTTGGTGCGTGTTTTACCGCTTTCGTCAAGGATTGCATCGTTATGTTCTACACCAAACATTTTTGCAGCCGCGAAACCTGTACCAAATTCAACACCACGAACAGCAGGAATAGCGAACACGGCATGGGCCAGTAAGGACTCAGCACTGTCAAAGAATGGTTCTCCCAATCCAATTGGCAAACCATTCACCCGGCATTCAACAATACCACCAATAGAATCTTTTGCATCAATAGCTTTTTGCAGGCCTTTCTCCAGATCAGCTTCACCACCAATTTCAAGGATGGTTGATTTTACGGTGATTTGATCCAGCAACTTTTTTGCAATAACACCAGCAGCAACAAGACAAACAGTTAATCTGCCGCTGAAATGTCCGCCGCCACGATAATCTTCGAATCCACCAAACTTCTTATGTGCAACAAAATCTGCGTGACCCGGACGTGGAACAGCGCGTTGCTTTTGATAGTCACCGGAACGTGTATTGTTGTTTTCAAACAAAATGGTGATGGGCGCACCGGTTGTCGTATTATTGAAAATGCCGCTTTTGAAAATAGGCAGATCGCTCTCTTGTCTTGGTGTTGTTCCTTTTTGTGTACCACCTTTTCTTCTTTCAATATCCTCTAAAAAATCTTCAACACTCAATGCCAATCCTGCCGGAACACCGTCAATATTAATACCCGCACTTTCGCCGTGCGATTCACCAAAAATGTTTACACGAAATATACGTCCGAAGCTATTCATATCAAGTTAGTTAAATTAATAGTTGAGATCGTGCTTTCTATTCAATCACACTTTGTTCCAGGTACGAATTACGAAGTACGAAGTACCCAACTTTAAATATGTTTACAATCTTCAATGAGTTCTAAGTTTTCAGCTTTAGGCTTTGGGCTTTAAGCTTTACGCTTTACGCTTTCTCCACTTTCGCGCCTAGTTGTTGAATATGCTCAAAGAAATTAGGATAGGATTTTCCTACCGCCTGAGCCTCTTCGATCTCTGTATCGCCTTCTGCTTTTAATGCTGCTACAGCACAAGCCATTGCAATACGGTGATCGTAACGGGAATGCACTTTCGTACCTTTTACACCTTTGCCGCCTTTAATCAGCATCAGGTTATCCTGCAATTCTATTTCCACGCCCATCTTACCGAACTCATCCTGCAACGTTAATGCACGATTGCTTTCTTTATGTGTTAAGCGATGAACGCCTTCAATAACCGTTGTCCCTTCGCAATAAGAAGCCAAAGCTACTAATGGAGGAAACAGGTCAGGACAATCCGTCGCATTAAAATGAAATGCTTTTAGCGGAGCACTGCTTATTTCAATCTGTGCATCCTGGATGGAAATCTTACAGCCACAATCAATCAAAGCCTGCAACACAGCCTTATCGGCCTGTGTAGAAGCCACATCCAATCCTTTCACAACAATATCACCATTAACAGCGCCGGCTACCAGTAAAAATGCGCCGCCGCTCCAGTCTCCTTCCACAGTGTAATCAATTACCGTCGCATTTTGATTTACCGGTATTGCAGGAAAATAAAATTCTTCATAATTCCTGTTCTCAGGCAGTTTCAGGCCAAAATCCTGCATCACTTTCAATGTAAGGTCTACATAAGGCTTGCTTTTAAGATCAATTACCTTAATGCTCACATCACTCGCATCTGCAGCTGCATAAGCCATCAACAAACCGGTCAAAAACTGAGAACTCAGTGATCCGTCAATGGTAATATTTGAAGGTTGCAAAGGCCCCTTTATCTTCAACGGTAATTTGCCTCCGTTAGAATTAACAGAAACGCTCAACGCAGGAAGTACTTCATCAAAGAAGTCCATCGGCCTTGTCAGCAAACTTCCTTCCCCATTGATGGTGATTTCATGCTTATTTAATGCAACCAGTGGCGCAAACATCCTAATACCAAGTCCACTCTCGCCGCAATTAATCTCATTTCCGGCAGCATTAACGCCTTCGCTGTTCACTTTTAAAATCTCGTCTTCGATTTTCCATTTTGCTCCCAGTGCTTCTATTACGCCAAGTGCCGCTTTATCGTCGTTGCTGATACCAGGGTTGGTGATATTGCTTTCTCCTTTTCTTACCAGCGCAGCAGCACATGCTCTTTGCATGGAGCTTTTAGATGCCGGCGCAAAAATATTTCCCTTTAATACTGATGGTTGTACCGTTGCTTTATATGATGTATGTGTGTCGCTCATGTTTGTTGTATTAGGTGTAAGGTTCCAGGTGTAAGGCTTCAGGTGTAAGGTTTGAGGTGTAAGGCTTGAGTTTTATCAGCATGCTTCACCTTTCACTATTCACCATTCACTTTTCACTACCTCTACCCTGCCAATTGCTCAAGAATCGGCTGAATTTCTTTTGTTGTTAATGGTTTAATGATGCCTTTGCCAATCTTTTCCAACAGCACATAATGCAATTCATCTTTGATGCGTTTTTTATCTGCACGCATCATTTGGATCGCTTCTTCTACATCGAATTGAGCAAAAGCAGGCAGGCCATATTTTTCAATCAGGCTCACCAATCTTTCTACTCCTTTAAAACCAGCCTCATTTACACTTAAGTAAGCCGCTACTACCATTCCTATTGATACCGCGTAACCGTGTGGTAACTGGTATTTATTTTCAATAGCGTGGCCAAGTGTGTGACCAAAGTTCAGCAGTTTTCTATCACCCTGCTCAAATTCATCCTGCTCAACTACTTTGGCTTTTATCAATGCGTTACGCTGAATGAGTTTATTCAGCAAAATCTTATCCTTTTGAAAATCGGTAAGTTTATGTTGCTCTAATAGTTTAAACATGGCGGCATCTTTAATGCAGGCATGTTTAATAATTTCAGCAAATCCATTTACCCATTGTTCTTTAGGCAAGCTCTTCAGCAAAGAATAATCGTACAGCAAAAAAGAAGGCTGGCGAATAAGGCCAACCATATTTTTATAGGCTCCTACATCAATACCATTCTTACCTCCTATGGAAGCGTCTACCATTGCAAGTATGGATGTTGGCACAAAGCCAAACTTAACACCACGCATGTAAATACTAGCCACATATCCTGCAATATCCGTAACCACACCTCCACCAACACCTACCACAAAAGATTTTCTGTCCAGGCCGTAACTGATCATCTGGTCTATGATAGAATCAACAGTTGCCTGCACTTTAAATTCTTCTCCGGCTTTTAATACAATTGTGTTCCAGCCTTTGAATTTCTTACCGTTTTTGTTGAAGATATTTTCATCAGTAATGATGACTGAATTTTCTTTTGATGTAAGCTTTTCGAGAAGATCAAAAGATGCATCGAAGTAAAAGGAAGTTGATGCCGTGGAAAAACTAATAACTTTTTTTGTCATTACGAGGCGAAGCGTTGGTTAAAGCGAGAAGGCGGTTAAAGTACGAATTACGAAGTACGAAGTACCCAGGTGTAAGCCGTTCACTTAATCGATCACGCTGAAATGGTTGGAAACGGGTAAGTATGGAGTTACGAAGCCGAAAAACTAAGTACTTCTAACTTCGTAACTCGTACTTTGTATTGACTATGAATTCATGATCTTATTCTGATGGTTGATACTTTCCATGTGTACCGCATCAAAATATTTGGTGATGAACTCTTTGCTTAATCCTATTTTCTCGCCTCTGTTGTAAGCTCTTTCCAGGATCTCGTTCCAGCGGTTTGTCTGAAGGATGGTGATGTTGTTTTCTTTCTTGTACTGACCTATGTTCTCAGCAATTTTCATACGCTGACCAAGAATCTGCATCAACTCATCATCCAGGTGGTTGATCTGCTGACGTAATTTTTCCAATGCTGCATGATACTCTTCAGATGCAACATCTTCTTTACGCCATGCAATGCTGTCTAGCATTTCAGCCAAACGCTCAGGAGTGATCTGTTGTTTAGCATCGCTCCATGCTTTATCAGGATCGATATGGCTCTCAATGATCAAACCATCGAAATCCAGGTCAATTGCTTTTTGAGCAACATCCTGAAGAATGTCTCTGCGGCCGCAGATATGTGAAGGATCGTTGATCATCATCAACTCAGGATTGCGGCGTTTCATTTCGATAGCCAGGTGCCACATTGGCGCGTTACGGTATTCTGTATTACCGTAAGAGCTAAAGCCACGGTGAATTAAACCGATTTGCTTAATACCTGCTTTGGCTACACGTTCAACTGCACCGATCCACAGTTCCAGATCAGGGTTGATCGGGTTCTTGATCAATACAGGAACATCTACGCCACGCAAAGCATCTGCAACTTCCTGTACGCTGAATGGGTTCACGGTTGTGCGTGCACCAATCCAAAGAATATCTACATCAAAATGCAATGCATCTTCTACCTGTTTAGCTGTAGCAACTTCCACTGCAACCGGAATACCGGTTAATTTTTTAGCCTGTTGCATCCAGGGCAAGCCTTTGGTTCCAATGCCTTCAAAACTTCCGGGCCTGGTACGGGGTTTCCAAATACCTGCGCGCATTACATCTACTTTACCTGTTTTATGTAAACGTACGGCTGTTTCCAATACCTGCTCTTCGGTCTCGGCACTGCACGGACCGGAAATAATCAATGGACGCTTGTTCCATTTTTCCTGCACCAATTCTTTGGCTGCTGATTGTGTTGCTTGCATATCGTGGTCTTTACTTTATTTTTTTAATTGAAAATTGAAAATGGATAATTGAAAATGAACGCTTGGAATTAATTGTCAGTTGTCAATTATCCATTGTCAATTATCAATTACTATCTGCTGTTTGCGTCGTTCATTCTGATCCTTCTGCCTTTGTAGTTTTTACCATCAATGGCTTTGATCATTTGTCCAGCTGCACGTTTGTCAATTTCGATCCAGCTATTCATTTCCTTCATGTCTATTCTTCCTAACACATCTTTTCTCAAATCACTCATGTCAAGAATGAACTGAAGGAAACTTGCTTTATAGAAACCGTCTTTGCTTCCAAGATTTACAAAGAGTCGCGTCATTTCACCGTTACCGGCTGCATTGTAATTTCCTCTTTCACGGCCACCTCTTTGATCGTCTCTTCTAGCACCAGCCCTGTCTCTTCCGCGGGCATCACGTGATTGCTCTCTAACATTCAGATCTTCGGCATTTTCATAATATTTCAAAAATCTATCGAACTCCATTGCCGCTACCCGCTTCAGTACTTCTTCCTTAGAAACGTCTGCAAATTTTTCAGCGAGCATTGGAACATAAGTTTCATAGTCCCCATGGCTGATATCTGTTTGCAGTAATTTATCCATAAAGTAGAAGAACTGCTTGCGACAAACATCTTTACCGCTTGGTATTTCCAACCTGTTGAAAGGCGAGTTTACAATGTTCTGAATTTGTCTTAGCCTGTACAATTCCCTTGCATGCACAATGCTCATACAAATACCAGTGTTGCCCGCGCGTCCTGTTCTACCGCTTCTGTGTGTGTAAACTTCCACATCATCAGGAAGCTCATAGTTAATTACGTGTGTGATTCCCTGAACATCTATACCTCTTGCCGCAACGTCCGTAGCAATTAATAACTGCAGACTTTTATCGCGGAACTGCCCCATTACCTTATCACGTTGTTGCTGGGTTAAATCACCATGCAATGCATCTATATCATAACCCTCACGAGTAAGTTTCTCTGCAATTTCCTGGGCATCAGCTTTGGTACGCGTAAAGATGATGCCATAGATACCAGGATTAAAATCGATCAGTCTTTTCAACGACTGATAACGTTGATGTGCAGTTGTTACGTAGTACTGATGATCGATGTTTTTATTGGCGGTGTTAACCTTGCCAACTGTAACCTCAATCGGGTCTGTCATGTAACGTTTGCTCACCTTGCGAATTTCTGGCGGCATTGTCGCACTGAACAACCAGGTACTTTCACGTTTAGGCGTGTTTTGAAGAATGAATTCGATATCTTCTTTAAAGCCCATGTTCAACATTTCATCCGCCTCATCCAAAACCACATATTCAATTTCTTCCAGGTTGATGGCTTTACGCTCAATCAGATCAATCAATCTTCCCGGAGTTGCCACAACAATCTGCACACCTCTTTTCAAATCTCTTATCTGCAATCCGATTGAAGCTCCACCATAAACCGCAACTACATGAACACCTTTTATATGTTTTTTAAATTGCTCTATTTCTTTAACTATCTGCAGACAAAGCTCACGTGTTGGACAAACCACCAACGCCTGAGGATGCTTTTGTTCCGCATCAATCAACTGCAACAACGGCAAACTAAATGCAGCTGTTTTACCCGTACCGGTCTGCGCCAGACCAATCAAATCTTTTGTGCCACTTAACAAAACAGGAATAGCCTTTTCCTGTATGGCAGTAGGATTAACAAAGCCTAATTCACTGGTAGCCTTTACCAATCGCTCTTCTAATCCCAATCCTTCAAATGTTATCATTACTATTTAATATTTGCGCAAAGGTAACCCCGAAAAAGCACGTATCAATTGATTTGTTGGATTATCCTTGCTCTATGCTATATTATTTTTTTTATAATTCATGCTGATTTTCAAGCTATCAGCTGTGAGCTTTTAGTTATCTCCGCTGCGCTATTTGTTAAATCGTATTCCATCCCAAACCGAACCGCATCGTCAATTATCACTTGTCCATTATCAATTATTTAATGATCCTCCTGATCTTATTCGCATTCTCAATCAACTCCTGCAAGTATTCATAGTTCTCCTTTTCGAGGCAGGCTTTGAACTTGCGCAACTGGGAAATATGCTCATTTAAAACATCTAATACATTCTCTTTATTCTGCATGAATATCGGCACCCACATGGCCGGGTTACTTTTCGCCAGCCTCACAGTACTTTCAAAACCCGCACTTGCCAGTTCAAAAATGGCGTCCTCTTCTTTTTCCTTCTCCAATACGGTATTAGCCAGGGCGAATGATGTTATATGAGAAATATGACTGATATATGCCACATGTACATCGTGGGCCTCTGCATTCATGTACACTAGGTGCATACCAAGTGTTTTGTACAATTGTTCTGCAACCTCAACCGCGTCCGCATCGCTATCCTCCTTGCTACAGATAACAGTTGCCTTATTGACGAAACCACCTCTTATTGCTGCTTCAGGTCCGGAATACTCCGTCCCCCACATCGGATGTGTAGGGACGTATCTTTTTCTTTTAGGATGATTTTTTACGGCTGCTATTAAACTGCCTTTCGTTGAACCTGCATCTATCACCACTTGTTTGTCTACCCAGTTCAGGATCTGCGGCAATACTTTAACGCAGGCATTTACCGGGATGGCCAACACAACAACGTCTGATTTTTTTACTGCCTCTTCCAGCGGAAGTATTTCATCTACAAGTCCCAGTTCCAACGCCTTTTGCTGATGTTCTTCTTTTGCATCCACACCGATTACACTATCGGCAAAACCCTTCTCCTTCAATGTCAGAGCCATTGAACCCCCGATTAATCCTATGCCTATTATTGTAACAACCATTTTCTTTATCGCTGATTTTTAGATGTCCGATCTCTGATTTGTTTTAATGCGAGAGCGTGACAATTATTAATCTCAGATTTTTTGATGTCTGATGTCTGATCTGCTTTGGTGCTAAGCTTTTGATTAATTTTACAAAGTCCGAAAATCAACCGTTTTGATATCTGCTATTGCTGTTGTACTTAAGAGATCAGCGATCAAAAAATCAGAGATTCTTCTTCGTTCTCAGATTTTTTGATGTCTGATGTCTGATCTGCGTTGGTGCTAAGCTTTTGATTAATTTTATAAAGTCCGAAAATCAACCGTTTTGATATCTACTATTGCTGTTGCACTTAAGAGATCAGCGATCAAAAAATCAGACATCAGATATCCTCCTTATTGCTTCTTCAAAGCGTTCGATTGAACCGCACAAACTAATTCTTATATAGCGCTCGCCTTCTGTTCCAAATATTCCTCCGGGTGTTATAAACACATTGCTGTTGTACAACACTTCATCTGCAATTGCATAGCAATCTTTATAATCATCAGGAATCTTCGCCCACATGAACATACCTACCTGGTCCTTTGAATATTCACATTTTAGTGTATCGAGTAATTCATAAACCTTAGAACGTCTTTCCCCATACACTTTATTTACGCTATCGTACCAGTCCTGCTCCAGGCTCAAAGCTTTTGCAGCCGCCAGTTGTACAGGAAGGAACATGCCGCTATCCATATTGCTTTTAAAACGCAATACTTCATCAATTCTATCTTTAGCACCAACCAGCACCCCTACGCGCCAGCCCGCCATATTTTGTGATTTACTTAATGAATTTAGTTCAATCGCCACATCTTTTGCGCCCGCCACACTTAACAGGCTTTGGGGATTGTTATTCAGGATAAAGCTGTACGGATTATCATGAACAAGCAGGACATTATGCTTTTTAGCAAATGCCACCAACTGCTCAAACAACTCAGTTGTAGGAAGCTGGCCTGTTGGCATCTGCGGATAGTTCACGAACATCAACTTAACGTTACCCTCCCTGACGAAAGCTTCCAACTCTTCAAAATCAGGAAACCAGTTGGTGCTTTCTTTTAAAGAATATTCTTTGATAGTTCCACCGGCTAACTTAGCTGCACTTCTATACGTTGGATAACCGGGATTGGGTGCCAATACTACATCGCCTTCGTTCAGGTAAGTCATGCAGATATGCATAATACCTTCCTTGCTTCCGATCAGTGGTAGTATTTCCGTATCGACATTCAACTCAACTCCATACCATTTGCTGTACCAATCAGCGAAAGCCTTACGTAATACAGGAGAACCTTTGTAGTTCTGATAAGCATGCACATTGGGCTTTGCACTTTCATCCTGCAGAACTTTAATCACATCAGGATGTGGCGGAAGGTCCGGACTTCCAATACCCAGGTTGATAATGTTTTTGCCTTGCTTATTCAGTTCGTCTATTTCTCTTAGCTTTTGAGAAAAATAATATTCACCTATGCCGTTTAGTCTTTTCGCCGTTGTCATGTTAGTTATACGTTATAAGTTCTACGTTGTACGTTTTTTGTCATTTGCAATTTGTTGGAAGTTTTGTAAAGGAGCAAGTTGTTGATCCGGTAATTCGTCCTTCTAACTTCGTACTTGCTGCTTTAGATCGTTTTTCCTTTTTTATATACACCATACACTTTCATGTCTTCGGTAACTTTCTTCATCTTGCCCAGCACGGATTCAAACTGGTCCAGAGAATCAAATTCCATGTCTGCATGAAAGCTATACTTCCATTCCGTTCCGGGAATAGGAAAGCTTTGCAGTTTGCTTAAGTTGATACCGCCATCTGCAATGGTAGTAAGCACTCTGGCTAAACTTCCTCTTGAGTGGTCTGTATGAAAATTAACGGATGCCTTATTTGCATCCGGAACTGTTTGCGCCTCATCTTCTCTCTGCAACACAAGAAAACGTGTGTAGTTGTTTTTCATTGTGTGAATATTGGGCGCGATTACCTCCAGTTGAAAAAGTTCTGCAGCCAGCTTGCTTGCTATACCTGCTATATGTTTGCTTTTGTGCTGATGGATGTGTTTTGCACTCAGGGCTGTATCTTCTGTCTCTACAAGTTTCCAGTTGTGTTTATCCAGGTAATCCATGCACTGTAATATGGCAATGGGGTGAGAGTGCACCTCACGTATGTCTTCAAACTTAACACCGGGGTTAACTAAAAGATGTTGCCTGATTTGGAGGTAAACTTCGCCCACCACTTTCAGATTGCTTTTTTGTAACAACGTGTAGTTGGGTAAAATGCTTCCGGCGATGGAATTCTCGATGGCCATTACACCGCCGTTACTTTCCTTTTTGTTAGCTGCAATTTTAACTACTTCTCTAAATGTTGCGCAGGCAATCACTTCTACATCTTTGCCGAAATATTGCTGTGCAGCCACCTGGTGAAAACTGCCTTCGTATCCTTGTATTGAGACTTTCGTTGCCATATAACAAAAAAAGTCCCGGCTTTTTGCCGGGACTGTATTGCTGATTTTTTTATTTAATCTTATATCGTAGCAAACACGACCCGGCTCTTGCTTCTAAAAAAGTAAAAGAAAAAGAAGTAAAAGTAACCGTATGTATTTGCTTTTGTCATCATTGAGGCTCAAATATAGTTACAATGTAATTCGCAACAAATTTTTTTCACAAGTTTTAAACGAATGTTAGTAAGCTGTCAGCTATGAGCTATCAGCTATCAGCTACTGTTCAGAGTATAAGAGTGCATAATTTTTTTTATGCTGTTTTTGTTACAAACAAGTGAGAAATACAGTTTGAAAGACGAAGACACGAAGGACACAAAGGAGTCAAAGAAATTGAGTACCTTTTAAAGAAGGCGCGAATGCGCTAAAGAACACAAAGGCTTAGGTTTAAAACACCTATTGTCACTCAAAACCTGCTCTTCAATCAAAGTACGGCAATCTTACTCATGCCTCATACCTTAGACCTTATACCTCATACCTCAAGCCTTCTACCTCACTCCTCGATCAACGTACAACGTATAACTTACAACGTACAACTCACCAAGCTTTAAGCTTTGCGCTTTAGCTTTAAGCCCTCCTCCTATACAACGCCCTTCTCACTCAAATATCTCTCTGCATCAAGTGCTGCCATACATCCACTGCCAGCGGCGGTTACAGCCTGGCGATAGATCTTATCCTGCACATCGCCTGCTGCAAATACACCAGCGATATTTGTTTTAGATGTACCTGGAATTGTTTGAATATAACCAGTCTCATCCATCTCAAGCCATCCTTTAAATATGTCGCTGTTAGGCTGGTGGCCTATCGCAACAAAGAATGCACTTACAGGAATCGTCTGCTCTTCATGGCTGATATTGTTTTTGATCTTAACACTGTCAACTTTATGCTCACCAAGTATTTCAACGGTTTCAGAGTTCCAGTAGACCTTGATGTTAGGTGTGCTTTTTACCCTGTCCTGCATTACTTTACTTGCCTTCATTCCGTCTTCACCCTTACGCACAATCATATGCACTGTAGTCGCAAGTTTTGAAAGATAAACCGCCTCTTCGCAGGCAGTGTCGCCGGCACCAATGATCGCTACTTCTTTTCCACGGAAGAAAAATCCATCACACACTGCGCAGGCACTTACACCGTAACCATTCAAACGCTGCTCACTTTCCAGGCCAAGCCATTTTGCTGAAGCGCCGGTTGAAATGATCACTGTGTCAGCTTCTATCCACTTGTCTTCATCAATCTGAACTTTATGTACAGGACCGGTAAAATCTACGTTTGTAGCCAGTCCAAAACGGATATCGGCCCCCATGCGTGCGGCCTGTTTTTCAAAATGAACCATCATTTCTGGTCCTTGTATGCCTTCGGGATACCCGGGATAATTTTCTACCTCTGTAGTTATGGTCAACTGTCCACCAGGCTGAATACCCTGGTACAATACAGGTTTCATATTTGCTCTCGCTGCATAAATGGCTGCTGTATAGCCTGCAGGACCAGAACCAATGATCAAACAATGTACTTTTTCTACAACTTCATTTTCCATACTGGTTTATTTAAGTCTGCAAAAATATTGAACCAAAGGATTCAATATTTATTAATTCCGTAATAGATGCGTTAATGGTGATTTATTTGGGGATAACGATGGTTTTGTATTGAGAGCCATAACCTGCGAAAACGCCCAGAGCGTTACCCGAAATATTGCTCAAAACCTTTGTGGGCGAGGCAAACGGGTTACCTACACTCTGATAGCTGAACTCCCAGGTACGCCAAAAGTCGTAAGTAGCCTTATCTATGTTTGAAAGTCTGAGTGTAACAGTATCCCCCCTGTGAAAGAAATCATCTGTATCATTATTAAAGGTATTGGAGCCTCCTTTTCGCTGTCCTTTAACAATTTGGAAATCATACGTGGTTCCATCGGTAAACTGATCGTCAAATACTGAATTTGCCGGTGGATAAAAGGGTTCGCTGTTCACGCGCGTATATCCCCTTACATAGTTTCCAAGTCCCGGTGGGTCAGTAAAACGCCCCATAACAACTGCCAGGGTTGTGTCGTCATTTGCAGCTGGCGCGGGCAACCACCACAAAGAGTCACATTTTTTTGCAATTGCCGGGATAGTAGTAGAAGCTGTATAAGTAATTGAATCCGGAGTTTGTATTTGTAGCGAATAAGTTGTATTTACTTTACCTCTAAATGCCTGAGAAGGCAACAAAGGATCTGTTGTATAAAAATAACCTGTGTATCCCGATACTGAATCTTTGTAAGAAAATTCTTTTAACCTGACCGTTTTTATTCCGTCACTAATAGTCACCACTGCATCGTGTACAAAACTCGAAGCCAGTTCTTCTGGTGTAATCGTACTGAAGTAATTGAGCGATGTTGAGAGAAAAATGAGAGGTTGCTGTCCATTTTCAATACTGCCATCAACAACAAGCTTTGCCGGCTGATCTGCGACAGTCAGGTGAATTGTTTTTTCACACGAACAGAACCAGTTGATAAAAAATACAAGGAATATTGAAAGTTTGTTCTTCATGCTATGTTAACGTTGAAAAAGCAATGCCATCTTCTCAGGATCGCATTGCTTCAATCGCTCGTTCATATAGCAAAAGTAGTACCGTTAATTTGGAAACAAGTACGATTTACGAAGTACGAAGTACGAAGTACCAGTATTCATCCTGTTTATTTTCATCTTACACCCTATCAGACAAATCTTACCATTTCTGACAATCTTGATTGGAAACAAGTACGATTTACGAAGTACGAAGTACCTGTATTCATCTTGCTTATTTTCATCTTACACCCATCAGACAAATCTTACCATTTCTGACAATCCTGATTGGAAACAAGCACGATTTACGAAGTACGAAGTACTTGTATTCATCTTGCTTATTTTCATCTTACACCCCATCAGACAAATCTTACCATTTCTGACAATCCTGATTGGAAACAAGTACGATTTACGAAGTACGAAGTACCTGTATTCATCTTGCTTATTTTCATCTTACACCCCATCAGACAAATCTTACCATTTCTGACAATCTTGATTGGAAACAAGTACGATTTACGAAGTACGAAGTACCTGTATTCATCTTGCTTATTTTCATCTTACACCCCATCAGACAAATCTTACCATTTCTGACAATCCTGACAGGTTTTATTTTTCTTACCCATCTTACCCATCTTACACGTCTTACTGTCTTACTGTCTTACGGTCTTACTATCTTACAGTCTTACGGTCTTCTAATAAAGTCCTTCAATACTCAAATACCTTTCACCCGTATCGTAGTTAAAGATCAGCACACGGCTACCTGCAGGAATTTCAGGCAATTTCTTAGCAAGTGCAGCCATAGTGCCGCCGCTTGAAATACCCTGAAAAATGCCTTCTTCTGTTGCTGCTCTTCGTGTGTATTCAAAAGCTTCATCTTTGTTAACGAGGATCACGCCATCAAGTACATCTGTATGGAGGTTTGCAGGAATAAAGCCTGCACCAATTCCCTGTATAGGATGCGGACCGGGACTTCCGCCACTGATAACCGGAGAAAGCTCAGGTTCAACTGCAAAAACCTTCAGGTTAGGAAAATGGTTTTTCAACACTTCACCAACGCCGGTAATATGTCCGCCGGTGCCAACACCTGTAATTAAAAAGTCCAGACCTTCAGGAAAATCTTTTACTATTTCCTCCGCGGTTGTCCTGATATGTACATCTACGTTTGCCGGGTTATCAAATTGTTGTGGCATCCATGCATTAGGTGTTGATTCAACCAGTTCCTTTGCTTTTTCAATTGCACCCTTCATTCCTTTTTCGCGTGGCGTAAGCTCAAATGTAGCGCCGTAAACGCTCATCAGTCTTCTGCGCTCAACACTCATGCTCTCAGGCATTACAAGAATAAGTTTGTAGCCTTTTACAGCAGCAACCATTGCCAGCCCGATACCTGTATTGCCAGACGTAGGTTCAATTATAACACTGTCAGAACTTAGCAATCCTTTTTTTTCTGCATCTTCAACCATTGACAATGCAATACGGTCTTTAATGCTGCCACCCGGATTTGCTCTTTCGAGTTTGCTCCAAACTTCTATGTTGGAGGGGTACAATCTGTTGATCTTTACATGCGGGGTATTTCCTATCGTTTCAAGGATACTGTTTGCTTTCATCCGTTGAGATTTTTGGAGCTGCCACTGTCAGTTATTAGCTTTCAGCCCTGGCTCATTGAGTATTGATTTATTAATTATTTTTCTACTAACCTTATATACTGATGAATTAAAGCGTGCTGATCATAACTCATCAACAAACTAAAAGCTGATAGCTGATAGCTGACAGCTCTTAAATTACAAAATTGATCGGCTCTTCAAAATCCTTTCTGTCATTAACCACTGTCTGGTTTCTGTGATAAACGACGCTGAAAGGGAGGATACTTTTTGTTATCCAGGTATTTCCGCCGATAATACTATCATGACCTATTACAGTGTTGCCACCAAGTATTGTACTCCCTGCATAAATGATCACATTGTCTTCTATAGTGGGATGACGTTTGCTGGAAGCATCTTCTTTACGCACAGCCAGCGCACCAAGTGTTACGCTCTGGTATATTTTTACGTTATTACCGATGACGGTGGTTTCGCCAATTACTACGCCAGTACCGTGATCGATAAAGAACGGTGAACCGATTTGAGCTCCGGGATTTATATCTATCCCTGTTTTACTATGTGCCCACTCACTTATAATTCTTGGAATGAGCGGAACCTTTGCTTGGTATAATTTATGCGCCAGCCGGTGAACCATCAAAGCCTGAAAACCGGGATATGACAAGATAACTTCCTCTAGTGATGTTGCCGCAGGATCAAAATCAAGGATCAACTGCGCGTCTTTTACTAACAGATCTTTTATGTCTTCCAGGGAATTAAAAAAATCGTCGGCTATTAGTTCTTTTTCCAACTCCTGACTTCGATCTACGGATTCAATTAAACACGCAAGTTGCTTTTGCAACTTGTACATCGTGGCCTCGTGATGTTCCAAAAACAGTTCAGGTTCATCAGTAACAGGAAAAAGATATGCTATAAGGGATTCTGTAAAAGTGTGAATCTCTTTGCTGGAAGGCAGGTTATCACTTAAAATAAAACCCGGATATCGCATATTTGGTGTATTAAAAATAAACCCTTCTCACAGAGAGAAGGGCATAATATCGTTTGCCTTTAAATTCTCTCTTATTATCTCACTCCGCAACAACAACAGAATTTACCACGCATAGCATTTTCTTTTAACTACTAAATTGGTGGACTAAATTACATAACCCAAACGAGAAATGAAAACATTTTACAATGATGGCGCGGGAAACGTGTTGAGTAGTTACTTTCGCGGTGTAAACGGCAGGCGAATGTACGATGTGAGGATATGTACGATGTGAGATGTACGATGTACGATGTGAGGGACATGCACGATGTTAGATGCCCGCCCGTACCGACGGCACGTTCGGGCGGGTACGGTGTACGATGTGAGGGCGAATCCTTACACTTCAAGCCTTACACCTCAAGCCTCACACCTGATACCTGGCACCTGATACCTAATATATGAAAATTCAATTTTACTCAGTTGGCAAACCGCATGAAGCCTACATAAAGGCAGGGGTAGATGATTTCACCAAACGGGTGAGCAGGTATTTCAGTGCGGACTGGCAAATCATTGCGCCGCCAAAAAATGCCGCATCGCTTGACGAAAAAGAACTGAAAAAGCAGGAAGCAAAACTTATCCTTCAGCAAGTTCAACAAGACGATTTTCTTGTTTTGCTGGATGAAAGAGGAAAACAATTAACATCGCCCGAATTGGCTACATTTATTCAGCAACGAGCCAACGAAAGCACCAAACGTATCGTCTTCCTTATCGGCGGTGCATTTGGCGTTGATGCCACAGTTTCTGCACGTGCAAATTATACCTGGAGCCTTTCCAAACTTGTATTCCCGCACATGCTCGTAAGATTGATCCTTGCCGAACAAGTCTACCGGGCGTGTACGATCATTAAAAATGAGAAGTATCACCATGTGTAGCTGTGAGGCGTGAGGTATCAGGTATCAGGCGTGAGGTATGAGGCGTTAGGCGTAAGGGGTAAGGTGCGGGAGCAGACTGATTTCAGGCAATTGAAAATATTACTTCAGCTAAGCGTGCTTTCCAAAGTTGATAGCGCTCAATTAGCCTCCTGAACCGAGAGAAATCAGACATAAAAAAATCCGACATCAGATATTCGCATTTTTCACATCCGCACATTTTCACATCCGCATATTCTCCCACTTGCATATTCGCACATTCACCCATTCGCACATTTTCAATTATAACAATCCTTTAATCATTTAATCCTCAAAATCCCGGTCCAGAAAAAAATCCAGATCCAGACTATCCAAATCATTTCCCTATTTTTATCCTTCTTAAACCGCGTAAATGGCTTTATCATTAACACTTATCATCATCATCATAACTTGTATTGTTTCTTTTACGGCTTTTTCCAATTCCAAGATTACAGAGGATCTGATTTTTTATCCACCGGCTATCAGCAAACAAAACCAATGGTATCGTTTTATCACATGTGGTTTGATTCACGCCGATCTTGGCCACCTCGCATTTAATATGTTTTCCTTATACCTGTTTGGAGATCTTGTTGAAAAATATTTTCATCAGATCTTCGGAGAGAGAGCCAAGTTGTTATACCTGGCAATGTATGTAATTGCATTGGTGGTTTGTATGATCCCAACTTATGCAAAGAATAAAGACAACTATTATTATCGCAGTCTCGGAGCTTCCGGTGCTGTATCTGCTGTTGTTTTTGCCGGCATCTTCCTCGTGCCGCTTGCAAAAATTGGATTGTTTATTATTCCTCCCGTTATTCCCGGATTTGTTTTCGGTCCACTTTATCTTGGCTTAACAGCCTATATGTCTAAACGAGGCGGTGACAATATCAATCATTCAGCCCACTTCTGGGGCGCTGTTTTCGGCATTGCTTTCGTTATAGTAATGTCTTATTTCCTGAGCGATTACAGACCGGTGGAGAACTTTATTTTCCAGGTACAGAGCTACTTCAATTGACAATGGAAAATAGATATTTGACAATGAAGTCAATACTTACTTCTGAGGATACTACCGGGTAACACATGATTCCATTGCTGATAGCTGAGAGCTAAAAGCTCACAGCTTCTTAATCGCAATCACATTCTTCGTTCCGGGTGTAAGTTTGAAACGGTCATCTATGCGATGGCCAACAACCCACACAATCTTTTTATCCATCTCCAACACCCAGGCGCTTTCTTTATCGACAAGAGATAATTTTTGGTCGATAAAAAAGCGGCTGAGTTTTTTCTTTTTTTTCATGCCAAGCGGATAAAAATAATCGCCTTGCTTCCATTTGCGTAACAATAACGGGAACCGGATTGCCGAAGCGTCGAGTAGGGCAACGTCTTTATCTGCTGACACCTGAATGTTTGCACCATCAAGTTTTTTGATATGCAGCTCGCCATTGGAAAAATGAACATGCGTCTCTTTTTCTTCGATTATTATATGATCAGCTATATCATTCTTTTTAGGCGCTATAATTAGCCAGCCGCGATTTTTTATAATCCTGCGGGATGCTGATTCAATGAAACTTCCGTTATCGGCATCAAAGAGTTTGATCAGCTCATCAACCTGGGCACTCGAGAAATTATATTCTTTAATGATTTCAAAAATTATTGTCTTTAAAGGACTGGTCTTCTGCAGTTTTAAAAGAGGAATATGGACCTCGCTTCCCCGGGTTTCAATTAATTTCTTTTTATGTTGTGCTACAACCTCAGTATACAATTCTGCGATCTCTGAAAAACGTTGCAAATTACCCTGCAAGTTTTCTTCTAATTGAGGAAACACTTCTTTAAGAGACGGGATGATCTTATTGCGGAAAAGATTACGGGTATATTTATCAGACGCATTGGAAGAATCTTCGACCCATGCCAATCTGTGGTCGTTCGCATAAACCAGAATCTCCTCCCTGGAGGCAAATAATAATGGACGAACCATTCTCCTCTCCTTATGATAAAAGGGCATGCCGGTCAATCCTTGTATACCTGTTCCCCGGAAAAAGTGCATTAGCATTGTTTCAACATTATCATCAGCATGATGTGCTGTTGCCAGATAAGCAGGATTACCGGATTTCGCTGTCTTGTTTTCTAATATTTCCCCAAACCAGTCATACCGGAGTTTGCGCGCAGCTTCCTGGATGGATAATTTGTTCTCCTCCGCAAATTGTTTTGTATTAAATCGTTGTACAAAAAGCGGGACACCATAACGATCCGCCAATTGATGAACAAAAGCCTCGTCCCGGTCACTTTCAGCTCCTCTAAGCTGAAAATTACAATGGGCTATGGCTACATCAAACTTGCTTTTTATTAAAAGATCAGTCAGCACAATACTGTCAATTCCTCCACTCACCGCAACCAATAGTTCATCGTTTGAAGGATGTAGCTGAGGAACCGCATTCGCGATAAATTGTTTGAACTTCAATAGTAGGTCCATGGTACAAAAATAGAGGGCGGCAGTTGAAACGCGACAAATTCATTCCTGTTAATTAGCTTTTATAGCAGCCAGTCTGCCGTACACACAACTGATACTACCAATCAATCATTAGTTCTTTTAATATGCTGTGTATTGTATTATTTTAATTCTCTTCGGGTGTTCCGAAGTATTTTCCGGAATTATCTGCCTTGTGACCAGGTTGATTTCTTGGGTGATACTAACTGTTTTTATTTGGAGTTTGGTTTCCTTTTTCGATAGATGCTTGCACATTATACATGTGCAAGCTTTTTATTGCCAGCCTGTACAGGAATTATTTAAAAAGACAATTTTTACCCGTCATCCACGGGTGGACTTCGTAAGTCAGTCTGCCCGAAGATATTGCGGGATCCGTCTTCAACAAATTCTCACATTCAGCGGCATCCTGGCATTTTAATATAAAAAGTCCCCTCCAGTTTGTATCATCCATAAAAGGACCGGCCACAATTAACTTACCTTCCTTCGCCAGCTTTCCAATATTGGCCATCTGACCTTCCTGAATTTTGGCCGCGGTAATAGAGTCCTGTGTCCGGTTAGGCCCTTTTACCAGCATAACGAAATATAGCTGGATGGGTTCGAATTTTTCATTGTCATTTTTTCCCTTAGTCTGAGCAAACAACAATAGTGGAAAAAGCATTATAAGGGAGCAAAATAATTTTTTCATACGCAGGTTTTTGGTGTGAAATAAAAGTACAATAATGACGAGTATATAGCGAATACATATAAATTTGTGAACAAAGGTTAGTATTTTAATTCGCGTTGGCCTTAGTGTGAAGCAGAATGATTTTTAAATAGCCAGGGCTGGCGATGCTGATTTGTTATTTTACCCTAACAACATATTCGGCCCGTTCACCGGGCAACCACAAAAAGCAAAACGTCTATGGCAGCCAAAACAGATTTATTTCAATCGCCCGATTATTTTCAGGTGGATGAGTTGTTGACTGAAGAGCAAAAGATGGTCAGGGATACAGTGCGCAGTTATGTAAAGAAAGAAATTTCTCCTGTTATAGAGGATTATGCACAACGCGCTGAATTTCCGGAACACATTGTCAGGCAGATGGGCGAATTGGGGTGTTTTGGCCCAACGATTCCTGTGGAATATGGTGGCGGCGGACTTGATTATATTAGCTATGGCCTGATGATGCAGGAGCTTGAAAGGGGCGACAGCGGTGTTCGTTCTACTGCCAGTGTGCAGGGTTCTCTTGTCATGTTTCCTATTTATGCGTACGGTTCAGAAGAGCAGCGCAGGAAATATTTACCTAAGCTGGCTAGCGGCGAATGGCTCGGTTGTTTTGGTCTTACAGAACCTGACCATGGAAGCAATCCATCCGGAATGCTTTCAAATTTCAGTGATGCAGGAGATCATTATGTATTGAACGGCTCTAAAATGTGGATCAGCAATGCGCCATATGCCCAGGTTGCTGTCGTTTGGGCGAAGGATGAAGCCGGCGAGATCCGCGGACTAATTCTTGAGCGCGGCATGGAAGGTTTTACAACGCCGACAACCCATGGTAAATGGAGCCTTCGAGCAAGTGCAACCGGAGAGCTCGTCTTTCACGATGTAAAAGTTCCAAAAGAAAACCTGCTACCAGATATTAAAGGATTGAAAGGACCATTGAGCTGCCTCACAAAAGCACGTTATGGCATTGCCTGGGGTGCATTAGGAGCAGCCATGGATTGCTATGATACAGCTCTGCGCTATAGTAAGGAACGCATTCAGTTTGATAAACCCATCGGAGCTTTTCAGTTACAACAAAAAAAGCTGGCCGAGATGATCACTGAGATTACAAAGGCCCAGCTGCTTGTCTGGAGATTGGGTGTATTAATGAATGAAGGAAAAGCAACACCTCAACAGGTAAGTATGGCCAAACGCAATAGTTGTGAAATAGCGGCAGACATTACCCGCGACGCGCGGCAGGTTCTCGGCGGGATGGGCATTACCGGCGAATACTCCATTATGCGCCACATGATGAATATTGAAAGCGTTCTCACTTACGAAGGCACACACGATGTTCACCTGTTAATTACGGGAATGGATGTGACAGGGTTTAATGCATTCAAATAGCTGGTGAATGTGCGAATGAGTAAATGTGCGAATGAGTAAATGTGCGAATGTGCAAATGGGTGAATGTGCAAATGTGCGAGTATGAAAATGTGCGGTAATAGCATTAATTTTTATCTTTTTTAAAGAACAACCCTATAAATAGTCAAAACAATGAATGGTCAACCCAACCCAATCGTAACGCTCAGTTTTGCGTTTGCTTTAGAGATAATTGAGTTTTGCGACCAGCTGGAAGAAAAAAGAAAGTACACCCTTGCTAATCAATTATTAAGAAGCGGCACGTCCATAGGAGCCAATGTAAAAGAAGCTCAGGCTGCAGAAAGCAAAAAGGATTTTGTGCACAAGATGAAGATTGCATACAAAGAAGCGGAAGAAACAATTTATTGGCTGAAACTTTGCGAGGCATCAAAATCATATCCTAATCCGAATAGACTCTTACTTCAACTCGAAACACTTCTCAAAATTTTAGGGAAAATAATTTCCACATCGAAAAAGACGCTGGCTTTATAATCCGCACATATTCATTGCATAAAAAATTCCGGAAATTATCATTTGCATTTTCGGGAGACAAGTTTTCTTCCATTCGCATATTCGCACATTTACCCATTCGCACATTTCCCTACTTTTGCGCATCCCTTAAGTATAACAATCAAACATGCAAAAGAAGACAGCAACAAATAATGCTACGGAGACAGCGGTTAATGGATATAAAGTTTTCTTAATCGGAATGATGGGCTCGGGCAAGAGCTATTGGAGCTCTAAATTAGCGAAGAAGTTAAAGTGCGGATCATACGATCTTGATCACCTTATTGAAAATCTTGAAGAAAAATCCATAGCAGAAATATTTGCTGAAGATGGTGAAGAATACTTCCGCAAAGCAGAAGCAAAACTTTTGAGATGGTTTGGTGAAAAGAAAAGTTTTGTGCTTGCTACAGGTGGTGGCACGCCCTGCCTGAACAACAACATGGAGTGGATGAACAAGAATGGTATTACCATCTGGATTGATGAGACTCCTGAAACACTGGCGGAACGATTGAAACCGGGAAAAGCTCACAGACCATTGATCAGCGATTTATCTGATAATGAATTAGTAGACTTCCTAAGCAGTAAACTGGTCGAAAGAACTCCGGCTTATTCGCAGGCAAAATACCGTTTATCGGGCGACAAGCTTTCAGAAAAGAACATCATCGAAATCATTAAACAACATGCATAAAACATTCCTGGTTGTAGCAGGCCTTCTCGGCGCGCTAAGCGTTGCATTGGGTGCGTTCGGTTCTCATGGTCTTAGAGGTAAAGTAGGAGAAGATGTACTGAACATTTTTGAAACAGCAGTAAAATATCAGTTCTATCACGTATTTGCACTGCTGGCAGTAAGCATACTTTTCCAAAGTTTTGGCAGTGGTGCATTGCTTTGGAGCGGAAGATTATTTATTGCTGGAACTGCGCTTTTCTGTGGATCATTATACCTGCTTACTTTTTTCAGAGCGAATAACAATACCAGCATGAACTGGCTGGGGGCTATTACTCCTATTGGCGGATTATGCTTTATTGCAGGATGGTTATTGCTGGTATTCGCAGTTATAAAGAAATAATGTCAATTTACATAAAGGCAGCCGCGTAATCTTCTCATAACGCGATTGCCTTTATGTATTATATCATTTAGTTGCTGAAATTCTTAATAGTAACTCACACTGCATTCCGTTGTAATCTTCTCGAGATATTTTTTATTGAGCGGCTTGGAAAGAAAGTTTTTCACCATAGGATACGCAAGTGCCCTGTGTTGATCTTCAGCATCTACAGAAGATGACAATATATAAACGGCTGGCTGATTAGGAAACAGATGCGCGATTTCACTAAACCGGTCCAGAAATTCCCACCCATCCATAACAGGCATATTCAGATCAAGCAGAATTAAATCAGGCAGGCTCGGATCTGCTTCAGTTGCCTTGCGCTTGATGTAGTTAAGTCCTTCAAGACCGTTTTCTACGTAATTAAAAGATTTGGAAAATCCGGTTGACTTAGTAATGCGGTCACATACGATTACCGTTACAGGATCGTCTTCAATTAACAACACGTTGTTAAAGCTAGCCATGGGATATTTGAGTGTTTCATTGGGAATTTAATGCTGATAAACGGCGCTATGGCATAATTACTCAACTACCTGAGTAATCAGGCATCATAAGCTATCGTTTTGATTTTATGTTGTTTCCGGGAATGATCCCGAAAACAACATAATTATCAAATATAAAACCTTTATTCAGTTGTAATAATTTTTTCTTCAACTGCAACAAGATCTTTTAAATCCACACTCATCGGTAATAACCCGATCTGAACAACAGCACGACGTCCCCTGATCTCCTTTACAATTCCCACCTGGTGATTCTTTTTCATTTTCACTTTGGTGCCAATTGCTATTTCAGCGGCAGTCTCACGGTATTTAGATTCAACTTTTTTCGCCAGCTTGTTATTCACTACCTGCTCTTTCTTTTTAAACAGCAGGTTCTGCACGTTGCGCATCACTTCTTCCTTGTTCTCAGACTTGCGCCACTCTAATACGATCTGTTTTAGCTTCCTTTCAGTATCTTTTAATTCATTAATGCGTTCCTCTGTAATCTTGTTTTGGTGCCTGATCAATTCAACCTGTTGTTTATGCCTTTCTTTATCAAGCACCACCTCCATCTCTTTCTTCAGCTTTTCGTTCTCTTTTAATAAACGCTGCAGATCACGTTTTTCCTTATCCAGCTTCTGAAGATCCTGCTCCGTATTGTTTAACAACTTATCCAGTCTGAAATGATCTTCATCAACCAGCTTTTTTGCGCGATTAATGAGATGTTGCGGTAAACCGATGCGTTCCGCTATCGAAAAAGTGTAGGAGCTTCCGGGTTTTCCTACCATTAATTTATACAAGGGCTGCAAGTTCTTTTCATCAAAAGCCATTGCACCATTCACAATTCCAATCGTATGGTTCGCCATCACTTTAAGATTGAGATAGTGCGTGGTTACAATTCCAAAAGCATGCCTGCGCGCCAATTCCTCCATAATCACTTCGGCAAAAGCACCACCAAGGTTGGGATCACTCCCGCTTCCCAGCTCATCAATAAAGAACATTGTTTTGCCATTGGCATTTTCAATAAAATGCTTCATATGCAACAGGTGAGATGAATACGTACTCAACTCAAACTCGATGCTTTGTGTATCGCCTATGTGAATAAACAACTGCTTGAAGATACCCATTTGAGAAACAGGACTAACAGGCACCAGTAAACCACTTTGCAACATCATCTGGTTCAATCCGATGGTCTTCATGGTTACAGTTTTACCACCAGCATTCGGACCGCTGATCACAAGAATGCGCTGATTACCATCGAGCGTTAATGTAACCGGAATAGTAGGCTTTCCTGATTGTTTGTTATAGAGAAACAATAGTGGATGATAAGCATCTTTCATGTCAATGATCGCCTTATCCAGCACATTCGGATAGTTTCCGTTCATGTCAACGGCAAGCCTCCCTTTCGCCCTGATGAAATCAAATTCACCAACTACCTGCAGATAGACTTGCAGTAACGCGCTATATACTGAAAGCTTTGCTGTAAGCTCACGCAATATCCGGGTTACTTCCTTTTGCTCCTCGTTCTCCAGGGAGAACACATCATTATTCAGTTCGATGGTTTCTTCAGGCTCAATGTAAGCTGTTTTCCTGCTATCACTTTCACCGTGAAGAATACCTTTTACCTGTCTCTTGTATTCTGAAAAAACGGCCACAACCCTTCTCCCATTGCTAAAGCTTTCATCAATATCGGCGGTGTAGCCGGATTTTGCCAGCTTAGCAATCACCCTTTCAAAAACACGGCGCAATTCGTTCCGTTTTCTAAAGAGACTCATGCGTATCTTCTGCAATTCCGGCGATGCGTTGTCTTTTACATTTCCATATTCATCCAGCACATCATCAATCAGCTCTATAATAGTTTTTTCATAATATGTACCTTCTATCACCCTGGTCATCGCCGGATAGGCGAGACGTTTTTCGCTATCAAACCATCTGAAAATATTCTGAACACAATCGGCCAGTTTACGCACAAACATAAGCTGCTCCCCTCCCAGCATGCTGCCGGGAATGCTGAGCAGTTTAATCTCTCTGGCTATGTTCAGCACAAAATCGTTGGGAAAATATTGGCTCTGCAGCAGCAACATCTTAAACTCATTCGTTTGTTGCAGCTCCGTATCTATAAATTCTTTTTTGGTGTGTATACGTAAGTTTTCTGCTTTATTTTTAGCATAAACCGTTCTACAATGTTCTGTTAATAACGCCTTTACCTTATCAAACTCCAACTGCGTGCTCGCTGATTCCGGGTATAATTTCATGTAATAAATCCAATTGACCGGCAAAGTTAATTTATTTGTTCAGTCGCATACAAACTGCTGTTTTTACAACTTTTTCTTAAAATCGATCAAACGCCGGGTAAACAAATTAGCTGTCGGTTGTTGTTATTTAAATTAGCTCCTAATTTCCATAACTTTCTTCTATTCCGGCTGCATTATTGTAAAAATGTTAATTAACTTGTTCAACCAACATAATAATTGCTATTTGCAGCCATGTGGTCTAGATTATCTAAAGCTTTTAATGCTACATTCATCACCGCACTGGTATTAACCTCCTGTGCAGGTCAAATAAATCAGAAGAAAAGTATGAGCGAAGACAAACCTTTGGCGGCTGCACATGTCGCGACGGACACTGCCACTTTTGGCACTGGTTGTTTTTGGTGTACCGAAGCGGTGTTTCAACGACTGGAAGGAGTTGTAAAAGTTGTCAGCGGCTATAGCGGAGGCAATGTTGCTCACCCTACCTACGAGCAGGTTAGTACTGGCACAACCAATCATGCAGAAGTGTGCCAGATAATTTATGACCCTAAAAAGGTTACGTATGATGAATTGCTGGAGGTATTTTGGAAAACGCACGATCCAACCACACTTAACAGGCAGGGAAATGATGTGGGAACACAATACCGCAGCGCTATTTTCTATCATAATGAAGAACAAAAAGAAAAAGCGCAGCATTATAAAGATGAGATAAATAAAAGCGGCGCATACGACAAACCTGTGGTTACTACAATTGAACCTTATACAGTTTTTTATTCGGCGGAAGAATATCACCAGGATTACTACAACAGCAATCCCGGACAGATGTATTGCAGATATGTAATCCAGCCCAAGGTTGAAAAATTTGAAAAAATATTTAAGGATAAGCTTAAAAAATAAATACCGTTTTGAAATCTTCCCCCTATGATTTTAAAACCAAAGGCCAATGAATTCTTTCATTGGCTTTTTTTGTTTCAATTAGATTGATGAACGGCACTGCCCCGTAAATGACTTCCCGATCGATCGTCTTCCTCCTCGCGAGTCCCTTTTTAAGCTGCATTTTTGATGAACGGACATGGACATACATCACGGCCGTCGTATTATTGTATCAAACTTACAAATGAGAGTTATTATAGTAATAATTGCCTGTTGCCTTGTACAGTTTTCGTTTGGGCAGAAATTTTCCGCGGTGTTTAATGTAAACGCAGGTATTCCTGTGGGTGAGTTCAAGGATGTAAGTGATAAAACGGCTGTTGGCGCGAGATTCAATTTTTTGTACCAGCCCTCAGATATGGCGCCTGTTTATGTTGGGCTTGAGCTAGGCTACCAGGTAAGAGGTCTTAGATCCTCAACATTTTATGGCTATGTAAACGGTTATTATGATGAGTATGGAATTACGGCCAGCAGCAATGTTTTTTCTATCTTTTTCAACATGCGATTGCAGCCTCCGGGCAAAGCGACTGTTAAACCTTTTATTGATGGCATGTTTGGATTTAATGATTTTTATTCTTCTATTAACGTGAGTTCTTACTACAGCGACTATGACAATGGCTATTCCAATTCCAGCAAAGCAAGATGGACATTGGCATATGGAGGCTCCGCCGGCGTTGACATTGCGTTAAACAAAAGAGGCAATTTATGGTTGGAAGCTAAAATGTCTTACCTGCTTGGGCAGAATAACAAATACCTCACAGATCCTAAAATAGATGACGCGGGCAATGTTGTGTTTACTGAAAAATCATCTGAAACAGACATGCTGCTGCCTCAACTTGGCGTCAAATTCAGCTTTTAAAACAATAAGATTTTTTTTGAACCATATAAGACATATAAGGACATTTAAGTTTGCGAGCGAGAATTCTTGCACCGTCCTACAATAATTTAATGCAATTAGGGATTTAATTATTTGAGTATTAGAAGCAGTAAGTTTTCAGGTAATCCAGTCACAAACCTTATATTTTCTTATGTATCTTCTAAACAACTGGTGAATAGTCAATTGGTCAATGGTGAAGGGCACAAACTGGCTGAGTAGGCATAAACTACCCTAATCAGCATTAACCTCGGGTGGTAAGGTCTTACACGCCCTTATATGACTTATATGGTTTAAAAAACTTCGCTTCGGTCAGCTTTAGGCTTTGGGCTTTCTCAGTTGTTTACAAAGAAATGTTGGCGCGGCCACACCTTACTTATATAGTTCAATAAAAAAATCTACTTAATTTTTACCTTCCTCAGTTCTAACAGATTTAACGCATTGGCGTGCATGTTTTCGACATGATTGTTTACAAGATGAATTACTTCATCATAAAATATCGGCATTACCGGGGCGTCGTTAATTACCATTTGATCCATTTGCCGGTACAAAGCATAGCGCAAAGAATCATTGGTTTCCTGCAACGCTTTTTCATACAATACATCAAAGGCTGGATTCTTATATCTTGTGTAGTTTGGCGGAGCGGGATTTTTGCTATAAAACATCGTCATGTAATTTTCCGCATCAGGATAATCTGCCATCCAGCTCGCCCTGAAAAATAAAGCTTGTGATTTTGCGGTCTGTTCAAGCAGCAATGCCTTTTGCACTACTTCCACCTGGACTTTTAAACCAACTTCTTCCATCTGCTTTGCACAAAAGCTGGCAATATCCTCATAGATCGGTATTGTTAGCAATTTAACCGGCGGCAATCCCTGACCTTTATCAAACCCCGCAGCCTTCAATAAGGCTGCGGCCTTCGATGGATCATAAGTATACCCTTTTACCATTTGTACATTTTGAGAAGGAAATCCATCCGGCACAATACCTGATTCCGCAGGTAGCCCGATTGAATTGCGGAGATACATTACCAGTTTCCTCTTATCGACTGCATAGTTCATGGCCTGCCTCACAGCCTTGATCTTTACCGGTGAATTTGCAAGAAGATTACTTTTATCATCCACCAGTATCCCGAAATATTCTGTATTCAGATATTCATGCTTTTGAAGAACAATTTTTCCCTGCCATTCCTTACGCAATTCTCCTTTTTTAGTGAGTACTTCATCCTTAAAAGAAGGATCAATATCGTTGATAAAACTTAACTGTCCCTGCCTGAATAACAGGAACTCCGTTGCCTTGTTATCGAAGAAACTTATTTTCACCGCATCCAGGTACGGCAATGCAGCTCCGTTAGTATCTTTTTCCCAATAATGCGGGTTCTTCTGCAGAATCATCGCCTGGCCTTCTTCCCACAAACTCAATTGAAAAGGTCCGGTTCCACACGGATGACGCCTATAGTCCGGCCCATATTTTTCTACAGCTTCACGCGCGATGATGCTACAATATTGCATGCTGAGAATGCCGAGAATTGGCTGAAATGGCCTGATGAGCTTAACCTTGAAAGTTGAATCATCTACTGCTACAAAACCATCCTCAGCAACCCGGTTGTTAAAGATCCATGCACCACTGCTTGCAGTTTTAGCATCTCTTATTCGTTGTAAACTATAAGCGATATCAGTCGCGGTCATTTTGCGCCCTTTGCCATTGGGAAAGGCATCATTGTCCTGGAAATATACATCTGTACGCAAATGAAATGTATATGTAAGCCTGTCATCGCTGATCTCCCAACGCGTTGCAAGGGATGGAGCGATTTTCATGTTTTCATCTACTTCAATCAATGTGTTGTAGAGTTGATGAACTGCCCACATAACGGACTGGTTCTTTGCGAAGGCGGGATCAAGTGTGGCAATACCGGTAACTTCATTATAAATGAACACTTGTTTATTTTCAGTTCTCCCGGAATTACAGGAAATACAGGCACAGACAAACACTATCATCAAATAGCCAAATATTGACCATTTATTGTGATAAGCGTAGCTTCTTACGCCGTTCCTGTAAAACTTCTCTGCCATAATTAATCGAATATCCTATTTTTATTTTATGAAGAAACTATTACTATTTTTTTCCGTGGCATTTCTCTGTGGACACGATTTACATGCTCAATTAATGACTGATCACGCAAAATACACGCACGCAGATACTTTGCGTGGCTCAATAACCCCAGAAAGAAGAAACTGGAATGTATTGAAATATGACATCTGGGTAAAACCTGATTATAGTACCAAAAGCATCCTGGGAAAAACGACCATCACTTATTTCGACAGCGGCGTTTATACTATGCAGATTGATTTGCAGAAGCCCTTAATTGTTGACAAAATTCAAGGTGACGAAAATGAAGATATCTCCTTTAAACAGGAGGATAACGTATGCTGGGCTTATGTACGCGATACCAATAAAAAGTACAAGATAAAACCAGGCGAAAGAAAAATGACCATTGAATACCATGGTACTCCCAAAGAAGCGGTGAACCCACCCTGGGATGGTGGCTGGATCTGGAAACATGACCGTAACGGTAATGCCTGGATGAGTGTGGCCTGCCAGGGTCTGGGGGCCAGCGTGTGGTATCCATGCAAAGATCATCAGAGCGATGAGCCGGATAATGGAGCAAGTCTATCCATAACTGTGCCTGACACATTAGTAGCGGTTGGCAACGGACGAATGACAGATCTTAAAAAAGAAAACGGACTGGCTACGTATAAATGGGAGGTAAAAAATCCAATTAACAACTACGACATTATACCTTACATAGGTAAGTATGTGAACTTTACTGATTCGTTTGATGGCGAAAAAGGCAAACTTGATCTGAGCTTCTGGGCATTGCAGGAGGATTTAGATCAGGCTAAAGAACAATTTAAACAAGTAAAGCCGATGCTTTCCTGCTTTGAGCATTGGTTCGGACCTTATCCGTTTTATGAAGACAGCTATAAGCTTGTTCAGTCGCCACACCTTGGCATGGAACACCAAAGTGCAGTAGCCTACGGGAATAAGTTTATGAATGGCTATCTCGGAAGGGATCTCTCAGGTACAGGCTGGGGATTGAAATGGGACTATATCATTGTTCATGAAAGTGGCCATGAATGGTTTGGTAACAACATTACCAGCAAAGACATAGCTGATATGTGGGTGCATGAAGGATTTACTGACTACAGCGAAACCTTGTTCACTGAATGCCAAAGCGGTAAAGAAGCAGCGAATGAATACAATTACGGACAACGCCGTGGTATTCAAAACAGGGCGACCATTATCGGGCATTATGGCGTTAACCAGGAAGGTAGCGGCGATATGTATCCCAAAGGAGCCAACCTGCTGCATACAATCCGCCATGCAATTAACAATGATGAAAAATTCAGAAATATATTGCGCGGATTGAGTAAGACGTTCTACCATTCAACTGTAACAACACAGGAGATAGAGAAATACATTATCAAAGAAAGCGGAATAAATTTCGCGCCGGTATTTGATCAGTATTTACGCAATACAACTATTCCCGTTCTGGAATATTATTTCTCTGAAGATGGCAAGAAAGTATCTTATAAATGGACCAATTGCATCAACAGCTTTAACCTGCCGGTAGTGCTGCAGAATGAAAGCAGCTCAATCTCCATTAAGCCAACCACAAAATGGCAGAGCAGCAATATTTCAGAAGGTCAAAAAGCATTGATCACGAAAGAGGGAATTGAGAAGATGTTTTATGTGACGGCGAAAGAAACAAAAAATAAGAAGGATCGCTGATCTCTGATTTGCTGATGTCTGATTTGTTTAAGCACTGACACAGAAATTGTTGGATAAATAAAAGGTTGAAAGCGTAAAAACTTTCAACCTTCTTTATTCTATCAATCCATAGGTGGTTATCGAACCCATCTTCATATAATGTCATCCCTTCGGGATTTTAGTTCATCTCATTATGTAAGAGCTATAATAATTTCAACCCTTCGGGTTTTAGCAAGGCTGTCAGTAGTCCACGGTTATTGCATTTGCACATTTACATATTTGCACATCCTCACATTCTCATATTTGCACATTTGCACATCTACCCAATTTTCAATTTTCCATTTTCAATTGTCAATTACCAGAGCTTCACCCTCAAACTATCCGCCAAATACATTTTATCGCCCTGTTTAACATTAAATGCTTCATAGAATTCAGGCACATTGGGAAACGGACCATTTACCCGGAATTTAGCAGGCGCATGTACATCAGTCAGGATCTGGCTGGCTAATTGTTCTTTACGATTCTGATACAGCCATCCAAGTGAATAGCCCAGGAAGAAGCGCTGCAGCGGTGTATGTCCGTTGATCTTCTCTCCTTTCTTGTAGGCATCTGTTTGTTTGAAGGCATCAAGCCCTATAAGGATTCCGCCAAGATCAGCCAGGTTTTCTCCCAATGATGCTTTGCCATTCAGATGCATCGTATCCAAAGCAACAATGTTATTAAACTGATTAACGAGCAATTGTGCACGCTGCGTAAACTTGGTTTCATCTTCTTTTGTCCACCAGCTGTGCAGATTACCTTTTTCATCAAACTGGCGGCCTTCATCATCAAAACCATGCGTAATCTCATGACCAATAGTTGATGCAGCAGCATAACCATACACCAACGCATCATCCAATTGTTCATCCCTGTAACCAGGCACAGTAAACTGTCCGGCAGGCAAAACAATTTCGTTGTTGGAGGGATTGTAATAGGCATTGTATGTCTGCGGTGTCATGTCCCATTCATCGCGATCAACAGGCTTACCAAGTTTATTGATGTTGTATTGGTTCCACCACTCACGTGATGCAATGATATTCTGCACGTAAGATGTTGGCGTGATTTTCATTGCAGAAAAATCTTTCCACTTATCCGGGTAACCAACTTTCTTTTTGATACCGGCTAATTTAGTAAGGGCTTTCTGTTTTGTGCTATCGCCCATCCAGTCCAGTTTCTCTATGCGCGCTTTGTAAGCTAAACGTACGCGTTCAACCATTTCTTCATAACGGGCTTTGGCTTTCTCGTTAAAATATTCTTTCGCGAACAATTGTCCCAGCGCTTCTCCCATGGCGCCTTCCTCTGCATCCAGCACACGCTTCCAACGCGGACGCTGCTCTTGTGCGCCACGGATTGTCTTATTATAGAAATCAAATTTTGCGTCAACAAATGCCTTACTTAGATATGGAGCAAAATCATTCACCAAATGAAAAGACATATAGTCCTTCAGGGTTTGTAAAGACTCTTTCGTTACTACTTCATTCAGCGCTTTGTAGAATTCCGGCTGACCAATTATTACAGTATCTAATTTAGGCAATCCAATTTCCAGGAAGGTCCTGTTCCAGTCAACGCCGGGCGCAGTCTTTTGCAGACCGGCAACACTCATCTTATTATAATTTTTATAAGGATCACGCAGGTCCTCCAACTTGCGCGAAGCTTTTGCCAACTGCGTTTCCAGCGCAACAATGGCTGTTGCTTTTTTTGCGGCTGTTGCTGTATCGTTACCTGCTAGCTGAAAAACTTTGGATATATAACCGGGGTATGCATTGCGTATTTTAGTAGTACGCTCATCTGTTTTAAAGTAGTAATCGCGGTTAGGCAACCCAAGTCCACCCTGCCACAATTGAAATGACATGACATCGCTGTTCATCGCGTCCTGGGAAATTCCTTCATCAAAGAAGACGCCTACGCCCATTTTATGTAACTCCGCAGCAACAGACATTAACCCTGCAATATTTGAAACGGCGTTAATTTTTGCCAACCCGGACTTAAGCGGATCAAGTCCCATTTTTTCTATGCTGACTGTGTCCATCCCGGCTTTCCAAAAATCGCCGATTTGTTGTTCAACACCTTTGGCATCTTTCTTTGAGGCCGCATCCTGGTTAATTTTCAGCTTGCGCTCGTATAGCTCTTTGTTAACCAGCTGGCCGATCCCCCAACCGGTTTCATCACCCGGAATCGGATTCTTTTTCAGCCATCCTCCGTTGGCAAAGTCAAAAAAGTCCTGTGCCGGATTTACGGTTGTGTCCATGTTTGTAATAAGGATATCACCCTGTAGGCCTTCTTTTTTATTGTCAGCCTGTTTGCAGGCGGCAAATATGGCCACTAAAGCTGTGGCCAGGAGTATTTTCTTTTTCATGTGAATGTTGAATAACGGGTAAAAATAGAGGCAGTAATGAGGATAAACAAAAAAAGTTGAAAACGTGGTGTTTTCAACTTTTTTATCCGGAATCAGATTGGATATGTCTGATGTTATGATCCCGGATGTCTGATTTATTGCGAACTCCGGAACCTGCAGACTGACCTTCATTGCTGACAGCTAATAGCTTACAGCTTGATTGTTGAAGGCAAATATTTCGCGATCAGATCTTCATAGTAAGGCCTTAGCTCTGAAACCACCGGAGGTTTCGGACTCTTTGAATACAGATCATAAGGATTAAATTTTCTCACCCAGTCAAACATCTCGCGATCATGATCATCCAGTAAATGATCATAGGAGTTTTCACGATGCTGGGAATAGAAAGAGTGATAGCGGATCATATACAATGCCGGTTCGGGCATATAATCCTTGAGCATTTGATAGAGGTACTCATCGTGCCCCCATGACATATGAACATTTCTTAATCCGCAACCATGTTCATAAATACCATATTTTGTATTATAACGTTCGTCGTATGAATCCGGATTGTCTTTGAAAAATTCAGGATAAACAATTTTGTCTGAATGCTTACAGCCCACAGGAAATGTATCTCCAACAACGGCCCACTGGGGTTCTCCAAACAAGCACAAAACTTTACCCATATCATGAATGAAACCTGTCAGTACAAACCAGTCAGGGTGACCATCGGCGCGGATAGCTTCTGCAGTCTGCAACAAGTGTTGCAGCTGATCCAGATCAATATCAGGATCTGAATCATCTACCAATGTGTTCAGAAATTCCATCGCGTCCCACCATTTCAATTCTTTGCGGTTGAACTGAAGAAAATCTTTTTCTTTCTCTATAACAAAATCGTAGGTCTGGTATTTGTGATTCAGCCTGTAAAACTCCCGTACGGTATCACGTCCGGGATTATCATAATTGCGAAATTCTTCTTTTGTTTTTGCGGGCTCTCCTGGTTCGGGATAGCGTTCCAACACGTCATCTTCCCATTGCTCAATACTATGTAATGGGGCTATTTCATCAGCCGAAAATGTCGTTTCGTTTTTCATGCAAGCGGTTTTTAATAGTGAAATTTACAAAAAAAAGCGGAAAGAAGAAAGCTCAAAGCCTAAAGCTTAAAGCTTAAAACTAAACCGTCTATGATGCAAGTCTGTTTATGAGTTGTTAATGAATGTTTTACGCTAAAGTGCCCTAAAATGCATCAGCATGTTTAAAACTGAACCACCAGCTTTAGGCTTTGGGCTTTAGGCTTTAGGCTTTAAGCTTAAAAAAAACTACCAAAAAATTGTGTACAGGGCCGTCAAAATCCCCATAATGATCACTGAGCCGAAAATAAATCCGGGCGAACTTTTAAACATGGATTTATCAACGATCAGGGCTTTATGTTCTTCTTTTCCGGGCGAACTTAACAGGCTTATGATAATCACAAGTGCAATCAGAATTGCGAAAACAATGGTCATGCGGTCCAGAAAAGGATAATCAGGAAAAGCTCCGTTTGTCCAAACCGGCAAAAACTTCAACACCGCTGAGAGCGGAATGGTTAACAACGCTGAAGTAAGTGCTGCTGCAGAAGTCGTCCTCTTCCAGAAAAAGCCCAACAGGAAAATAGCGAATACACCAGGAGAAATAAAGCCAACATATTCCTGGATAAACTGGTAAGCCTGGTCCAGCGATTTTAAAGCAGGAGCAACAATTGTAGCGAGTAACATCGCCACAACAACTGTTAGTCTCCCGGTTGTTACCAATTGCTTTTCTGTTGCATCTTTCTTAAAATATTTGTGATAGATATCAAGCGAAAAAATGGTTGAAATACTGTTCGCCTTACCAGCTAACGATGCCACAATTGCCGCAGTAAGCGCAGCGAAAGCCAGCCCTTTCAAACCCGGAGGTAACAGGTTCATTAAAGTTGGATAGGCCTGATCAGGTTTTATTACGCCTGCGGCATCAACCATCTCTTTCTGGAACATTCCATTCTGATGCATTACGAACATGGTAATGCCGGGAATTACAACAATTAATGGTACAAGCAATTTTAGAAAAGCTGCAAACAACAATCCGCTTCTTGCCGTTTTTAAATCCGCACCCAATGCACGTTGGGTTATATATTGATTACATCCCCAATAATTCAGGTTGTTGATCCACATACCACCGATCAATACAGAAAGGCCAGGCAAATCTTTATAATAAGGATGCGACTTATCGAAGATCATGTGAAAATGTGACGAAGCTTTTTCATGTATTACACTTAGTCCTTTTAAAATATCTTTCCCATAACCAAACCGCTCACTAACCAGGTTCAAAGCGAGATAGGTCGTCACTAGTCCTCCCATAATAAGTACCAACACCTGGATAACGTCGGTGTACCCGATCACTTTCATCCCTCCCAATGTTACAATAATGGAAAAGATTCCTAACCCTACCATGCACCATTCAAAGCTTATTCCTGAAATCGAAGAAACAGCCAACGCGCCGAGGTAAATGATGGAAGTAAGATTAACGAACACATATACCAGCAACCAGAATATCGCCATAATTGTACTCACGGTATCGTTATACCGCTGCGATAAAAACTGCGGCATGGTGTAAATCTTATTCTTCAGGTACACCGGAATAAAAAAGATTGCGACGATTATAAGTGTAGCTGCTGCCATCCACTCATAGGTTGATATGGCTAATCCCAAAGCAAACCCGGAACCGGACATACCGATAAAATGTTCCGCAGAAATATTAGAAGCAATAAGCGATGCGCCGATTGCCCACCAGGTAAGAGATCCTTCTGCTAAAAAGAAATCTTTTGAATTAAGTGTTTTGGCTTTCTTGGTTTGATAGATAAAATAACCGTACGTGGCAACAATGACAAAGTAAATGGCAAAAACGATATAGTCTGCGGTTAGCAAGCGATTCATAAGCAAGTTAAATGAGTGAGGAATTTATAACAAATTCATCAGAAAGCCAAATAGTGAATGGTGAATAGTGAAGAAGCGGAAGTGATTTCAGATTGAATTCATACAATATCTAGTAGACCAAAGCAATCAATGCTCGGCTTTAATCATGACAAAATGATTCATCATGATTTTAAACTATGCATTAATGCACGGAATACTTTAAATTGTCAAATATCCTCTCAATTAAGCGTCTCTTCTCTGTAATGATCTCAGCTGTTCCCCTTGCCTCAGATCGAAATTTCAGCAATGAGCCGTAATTTGTCTTTAAACTATTTGGAAACGATATTGTTACGAGGTAGTTGGTTACCCTTTGATTATTCACATTCATTTGCTGATTCGCAATCAGCGATATGCCCTGTACCCGCCCTTGAATTGAACCAAATTGGATATAAGGATAATCGTCGAGTTTAACAATTACGTCTTGACCTACTTTAATTTTCCCTGCACCACTGGTTGGAAGATGAACTTGGCCCCTTAATGCGGACGTTTCCGGTATTATAGAAAATGTTTCAGTTCCTTTCTCTATATAATCATTGTTTTTCCAGAAATTTAAAAATTCAACTTTGCCAGCGAAAGGGGCCACGAAAACATACTTATGCTCCCATTGCCTAATCGCATCTACAAGCCGGTAATAAGCATTATATAGAATTATCTCCAGGTTATGTTCCTTTTCAATTTGTTGCACATTAAGCTGCTGTATTTTACTATTGGTCTCTTCAATCTGGTATTTGCTAGATGTAATATCTCTCTCCAGTGCTTCATACTGCTGTTTGCCGTTTTCCAGGGCCAGTTTATTTTTTTCAAATTCATCAGCAGAAATAACCTTTTGATGAAATAAAATTGAGTCGCGGTAATAAAATCCTTGACTTAATTTATATTTTTCATGCTCTGTTTTATAATTATTATGTGCATTTCGCAATAATGATTGCTGCGACAATGATTGTTTTTGCAAAATGCTTCGCTGAATCTCGAAGGGCTTTTCGTGATAATAATCCAGATATTGATAGAGTGAAGTCAAAAAATCGAAATACGGTTGATTAATTTCTCCTATCGAAACAGTTTCGGGAAAATAATGCCGGTGCACGTTGTAAGCTAGTTTGCGAATATCTACGTTCTTAACAAGACTGTCAACATGAAGAACGTCTATAATGCCGGCTGGATTTTTTATTACAGCTATATAATCACTTTCATTAACATATTTACCAGTATCGGTTAATAACGACAATCTACCTTCACTATTAGAAACTAATTTAACAGGAGCAGATAAATTGTTGATAGTAACCTCTCCTCTTAAAACATCGGGATATTTAATAATCCATCCAAAGAACAACATTGCAGATACTAAAACAAAAACAATAACACAAATGACTGTTCCAAATCTGTTCGGCATACGCTCCAAAATGTGCGTTACTTCTTCGGACCTATGCTGTCGTAAAGATAAGTGCATTACTGCTTCTTTTTCAGCTTGCATATAACATTCCTCCCATTTGAGCTTTCACTAAAGCAGCATAATGCCCGTTTTCTTTTTTCATTAAAATGTCGTGATTCCCAATTTCTACAACACTTCCCTTGTGGATGACAATGATTTGTTGAGCCTTGACAATAGTGCTTAAACGGTGCGCAATTACAATCACTGTTTTATTATTAAACACTGCATCCAACGCATCAACTATTTTCTGTTCATTTATCGCATCCAGAGAGTTTGTGGCTTCGTCAAAAAACAGATAATCAGGATCTTTATAGAGGGCCCTCGCTATTAATACTCTTTGTTTTTGCCCGCCACTGAGACCTCTGCCTTCCTCACCCATCATTGTCTGATACCCTAACGGCATTGCGTCTATTTCACCCTCTATATTTGCGACTCGCACTGCTTTTCTTAAACGACTGTAATCGATATTATCATCTTCAAGTACAATATTGTTTAATATAGTGTCATTAAAAATTTTTCCATCTTGCAGTACCACGCCACAGTTGTTTCGCCAGTCACGTAGGCTGATATTTTCCAGATTCGTATTTCCTATATAAATATTTCCATACGTTGGTTTATACAGTCGCATGATAACCTTTAAAAGTGTCGATTTTCCACTTCCGCTATCACCTACAATTGCGGTAACCTGATGCTGCGGAATGATCAATGAAATATTGCGTAGTACGGGAGCTGTATTTACAGAATACTGAAAACTAACATTCTTTAAAAAAAGACTTTTGCTATCAGGAAATAAAACCGAACCAGTTACCCGTTCCTCTTCTTCTTCAAGTTGATGAACCTCATTTAAACGAAAAAAACTAATTTTTGCATATTGGAACGACTGGATAAAAGAAATGAATTGAGCAATGGGTCCACCGAGTATGCCAATTATAAACTGTGTAGCAATCATAACTCCGAAAGTCGCTTGACCTTTCAGCACTTGAACTGCACAAAAAAAAGTTATAGATAAATTTGTAAGCTGGTTAAAAAATTGCCCTCCTAGCGTTTGCATGCTATTTATCGCGAGTACTTTCTGGTTGAGTTTGTGCATTCTCACCTGAATACCTTCCCACCGCCACCTTTTCTTGTTCTCATAGTTATTAACCTTTATATCAAGGATACCGCCGATAGTTTCAACCCAAAAACTTTGGTTCTTTGAAACAAGCTCAAAATACTCCCAATCTAATTTCCTCCTGATTGAAAAGAACAGGAATATCCAGCCAATATAAAGAGCGTTTCCAACGATATAAATAACAGCTAATAACTGGTTATATGAGAATAATACACCGATAAACACAAAAAAAGTGAGTGTTGAAAATAGAAAGCTTAGTGAGTTGTTCATCACAAAAGCCCGAATACGTTCATGATCATTGGCTCTTTGAATAATATCACCAACAAGTTTATTTTCAAAAAATGTAATGGGCAATCGCATTAACTTAATGAGATAATCAGAAATAATCGCAATATTGACTCTTGAGGTAAGATGTAACAGAATCCAGTCTCGCACCACGTTACAAAGAAGCGTACTAAGAATGATAACTATGTTTGCGATTAAAACAAGATAAATAAAATTGACGTCGTTTGTTTGGATCCCTACATCGATTACCGACTTTGAAATAAATGGCAACAGCGACTGAAGCAATGTTACAATCAACATTACAAACAGCAGGGTTCTGAAGGCCTTTTTGTAGGGAGTAAAGTAGCCCAGAACGTTTTCCACCGTTTTTAGTCTTTCCTTCTTTTCAACAACATCTCGTTGTTTAAAATCTGCCATTGGCTCCATCAGCATTACAGCCCAACGATCCCTGTTACCGAGCCAACCTTTTTTAAAATCTTGTTGTGAATATTTTAATAATCCTTTCGCAGGATCAGATATATAAACTGTATGATTTGGCTCATTGCTGCTTTGTCCAATAAACTTCTTTCTCTTTTTAATCTTGTACAAGACTACAAAGTGATCTTCATTCCAATGTATTATACACGGAAGCGGCGCCCTTTGCAATTCCTCCCAGGTTATTTTTGTATTGAGTGTGCGAAGGCCTATTTTTTCACAAGCGTGACTAATATCCAAGAAACTTACGCCTTCGCGTGTAATGCCGCAAAGATCCCGTAAAAATTGCAGGCTATAAAAACGCCCATAGTATTTAGCTATAATTTTAATTGATGCAGGGCCGCAATCTTTTGCATCTAGCTGGTATTCGTGTGGAAACAAGGCGTTAAGGATTTAAAAGTTAATCATTGGAGAATAGCTCTAATGCATCACCTCGCAATAAAGCTATTATACTCTACTTTAGCCAAGATGTAACGTTTTTATGCAAAGATGGCATCAAGAAAACTTCGGCAGCATCACGATTACTCTTAGTATGGATGAACTTGTACTCCGCTGACGTACTAAGATGTTGACTAAAGCAATTACCCGCCAATTTTTCAGACTCTCATTTACCTTTAAAAATAACGGCTGGTCAGTCTCCTCATTTACTTGAACTGTATTTTTCAGTATTCTCAGATTGGACTAACGCATTAAAAATACTACACTGAGCTCGATTTGTTTCTTGCATTGACCGCCTAGTGATTTGGCTATTCCGTTTATCATAAAAGTAAAAAGCGCATATGCAATAATGATGATGACATTTTTTTTCAGATGTCGCATCCTTTCACTTCATCCAATAAGGAGATTTTCTTTAAGTTATCAACGGAATCTTTTTTACAAATATGTATCCGTCGCCCAATCTGGCTAAAAAAACAGAACAAAAACATCCTCATCCGAGTCGTTAAAAACTGATATTCCCACAGGCAAGCACTTACAAGTATTATTATCACGCTTTTTTGAATGAGGTATAATTGTGCGTGGATTTTTCGGATTGAATCATCCCCTGCACTTGCATTTTTCAACAGCATTATAGCTGCCAAAACTATTTTTTTTATTGCAACCTTCTATTTTATTACCTGGTAATATATTGTGTTAGCTTCGACTTCAATTGGTATATACTTTTGATAATTAAAAATGTTGTCAGGAAATTCCTTAGCATTCTCATGAACTCTTGGTTCAAAACAGATTTTGTATTCTGCATTAGTCTTCAATAATTCTTCAAGTCCAACTACGGTATAGTTTTCTACCCTTTGATTTGCTTTCAAAAAAAAAGGCTGATCAATAGCATTATTTAGTCTTAGTCTGTTATCTGAGGTTTCTGTTTTTAAATATGCCTGGAAAATACTGTCCTGAAGTGTAAAGCGCAATTTATCTTGCTTAAGCAACATTCCAACAATTTTATTCGGCCTTGGAGGCACGGCACACCCCGCAACCGTGGGATACAATGAAGTCTTCTTGTACCCGCTTAATTCTTTTTTGTAAACAGTTAGACCAGAAATCATTTCTGCAGAAAAACCAGGTATAAAAATATCACTCCCCGACCTATTAATAATAGTCAAACTGAGCGCCATAATTTGTCCAGACTGCTTGTCTTGTTTTTGAATTAACTTCAATTCTACTTCAACTTTCGATCGAAAGCCAGATTGAGCACTTGAAGTATATCCAAATAGGATAAACACCAGGAGAACTAGATTATATTTAGTCATATTTTATCTTTTATGTTAGTAAGCTGCCACTCACATCAAATGGCAGCTTTATAAATTTGAATTTTAAAATGCTCTATCTAGTCGGTACGTCAGAATAATTACTAGTCCAATTCGCAGCCTTTCCACCCGAATAGTCTGTATTCAAAAGATTTTGAAAAAACTGGATACCGACCTGATCACCAGCTGCTTTGGCGGAATTTAGAGAATATTGATATGCCGCGTATTCACTGTTTAATGTAAATTGAGCATTATTATTAACATACATGTCATAATGTTCTTCAATTTGCTTTGCGTGCACTAGTTCATGGCCTAAGATTTCCTGTCTTACAAAATCTGGCATTTCTGTGTTCAAAACGTAGCTATCCACATAAATAAATATAAATCCGTTAACTAGTTTGGTAGCAGCATCTGAAACGTTCCCTCTGGCATCTACAAATCTCCTATCCCCATTCATTGTATATCCGGGCGGTGCTTCATTGTCAACGAAAACAACGGGATGATTAGTTTTAAAATTTTGAAAATGCGCTTTAAAATAATCCATGGAAGTTGTATAAGTGGGTTGAGATGTATCATTAAATCCTTGGCTTATACTCACTATTTGACTGGAATCATAGGAGCCTCCACCACTTCCTCCGCTCCCCCCTCCACCGATATAGGTTGTAACTGTTACCGGCGGAAGTGTTCCTCCGCCTTTAATTGACTGCAGTTCAGCGTCGTCCATTACAGGAAACTGGGTAAGAAACTCTACAAATTTCATACGCTATATTTTTTGAGATTAAAAAAACATGTTGTTGTGTTATAGACGTTTATCTTTGGATTGATGCATTTTTGTTAAATAGTATAAAACTAATAGCCCATCATCAGAATTGTAACACATTGATAACACTTCTTCCACTAGCAACATATATACGGTCACAACGGAGACCGGTTTTATTTCAAACAACTGTAATACTGAATTCAGATACGGTGGTAATGATTTGTTATACTCATTGCTATGAGCAATCATTTGAGAAATAGTTTCGACCATATTGCATGGCAGGCGTCCTTGTTTTTCAATAAGCAGTTTAAGTTCATTAGCTATATTCATATATTTATCTTCTAAAAAGCCATACCTGAAATTCCGTTCGTTTATTAGTTCGGTATAAGATCTTATATCGGCCTCCTGTCCTGTTGCAAATAACAACCGTTGCATCAAAATAAAATTAGCCTTAATGCAATCTTGCAACTCAGTCCGGCATTGCATTAAAACCTCTTCTAACACGCAGATAATAAATGCAAGAAAAAGAGTTTCATTCCTCCTTTCAATGTATGTGATTAAAAGAAAGCTGCAGATCTGCTCTTTTAGCGCATCGACATAAGGTTTGACATTAGAAGCTAAAAGGCGGAATTGCCAACCAAATATTTTATAACAGACCAACTCGTTATGGAATGCAGAATAATATAGTTTTTTCAACGCGTCCAGCAGTACAAGCTCTAATGAAAGATCGCGACATTTAAATACAATGCAGATGTCGTTTTTGAATGTGTGAAAATATTTTTTAGGCGAGAAGAAAAAATACCTAAAATGAGAATTGAGCAGACTGTTGTCTTTTATAAGGAATATCAATTTAAAAGCATCGTCTTTTCTTTCAATGCCACCGATAGAAATATCCAGTACAAGTTCATCCGAAGCTGTAAAAAAGTTTTCAATGGGTGGTATCATTTTCAGATAATCCTCAACGTATTGAGACAAAAAGTCCAGTTTTGATTCGACTACAACCTCATTAAAAATATGTATTATTTTTTCAGCAAAATCTGGCCTCTCTTTCAACAAAAAATCTGCTTTTGCCTTTTTGGTTGGAATCCATCCTGAGGCACGAAAACATTCGACACTGGTTATGTGGCCAATAAAATCTGAAACATAAATTATTTTTTCAAGTGGCGATATTTTTTTCTTTGCCTTAACTGCAATCTTCTTTAACTGATATACCAGGTCATTATAAATCATGGCCCTCCCGGGATTAGGTATCGTATAATACTCAGTTGCCTTATGTTGAATATCTCTAATTATTGAATTGGTATCATCTAGAATTTCGCTCTCTATAATAGCCGTTAGCATTGCGCCTCGCACTTCATTACAAGCGTCAGAAAGAACATTTTGGATATCAATAAGGGGGATAATTGTTACATCCAACAAATATCCGTCGTGCTCAAATGAATAGGTCGTTATATGTGAGAACAAAAGATCAAAAATAAAAACATCGATGTCCGATCCTGACGAAAGTTGAATATTTCTTACTTGGCTGCCATTCAACATGCATCCGACCGAATGCGGGAAATATTGTTTTAAAATTGGTATTAAATCCTTTTTCTCCAAACCGTATTTATTTTTATGGGATTGCTTAATTCTATCCGAAAGATTTGGTATGAAAGCTAAAAATCTAATGTAGCCTGATACCCTTCACACATTTAGCTTTAACTTATAAAAGTAAATGCATATAAAGTAAAAGTAGTATGGATAAAGAATGTAAAGGCGTCGAAAAAATTATATAAATACCCGTGAAATGGGGCTAAGCAGCTACAAGAAAATTGAATACAAATTCTCGGATTGCCATCTTTGAAGAAAGATTCATTATCCTTATCTGGGAAAGTATTCGCAAAAGCCACTAAAATAGCCCTAAAGCTTAAGTTTATGCTAATGGCCAAAACACAAAATGATTCAAAAAAAGAAAAGATATCCGATTTTATAGATTGTTCTATAAATAGTGAATAAGAATCGTTTCAATGGCCATGGTCACTGGATTGCAATAAACAAACAGGCTACCTCTTTTCGAAGTAGCCTGTTATATAAAATCTCGGCAAACTTTTGTCGTCAATGTCTTCAACCGGATGCGCATTATTATGGTGCCACACATTTCACTATTCACCATTCACTTTTCACCAAAGTCACCAAAGTGGGCAATAAACAAACAGGCTACCTCTTTTCGAAGTAGCCTGTTATATAAATCGGACAATTTCGTCAAACTTTTATCGTCAATATCTTCAATCAAGTAAACCGGAGGCGTATTATTATGGTGCCGCACATTTCACTATTCACTATTCACCCTTCACCATTCACCATTCACTTTTCACTAAATAAATCTATTGATCAAATTTTCCAAATACTCTTGTCTGCCGCTGGTAACTGCAGGTTCGCCGTTTTTAGCTGCAAGGTCGCGAAGATTTTCTAATGACAGCTTACCTTCTTCAAACGCTTTACCATCGCCGTTATCAAAAGAAGCATAGCGGGCATTGCGGATCTTGTTGTATTCACCGTTCTGTAATATTTTGTCAGCAACGATCAACGCTCTTGCGAACGTGTCCATACCACCAACATGTGCATAGAACAAGTCTTCGTTATCTGTAGAGTTTCTTCTGCGCTTAGCATCAAAGTTGATACCGCCGCCGCCAAAACCGCCATTTTCAAGAATGATCAGCATTGCTTCAGTAAGCTCATTGATGTTGTTGGGGAACTGGTCAGTATCCCAGCCATTTTGATAATCACCACGGTTAGCGTCAATGCTACCCAGTAAGCCTGCATCCGCGGCAACCTGCAATTCATGCTGGAAAGTATGTCCCGCCAATGTAGCATGGTTTACCTCAACGTTCAGTTTAAAATCATTAATTAAATCAAACTGGCGCAGGAAACCAATTACTGTTGCTGAATCATAATCATACTGGTGTTTGGTTGGCTCGCATGGTTTTGGCTCGATAAAGAATGTTCCTTTAAACCCTTGCGATCTTGCGTAATCTTTGGCTTTATGCAGGAACATTGCCAGGTGCTCCTGTTCGCGTTTCATGTTGGTGTTCAGCAATGACATATAGCCTTCTCTTCCGCCCCAGAACACATAGTTTTCTCCACCTAAAGCTATTGTTGCGTCAAGCGCAGCCTTTACCTGTGCCGCAGCATGCGTTAGCACATTAAAATCCGGATTGGTTGCAGCACCATTCATATAACGCACTGCGGAAAACAGGTTTGCTGTACCCCATAACAGTTTAACGCCCGTGGCTGCCTGTTTTTCCTTTGCATAATCAACCAATGCCTGTAGTCTTCTTTCATTTTCAACTACATCATTACCATAATCAACAACATCCACATCATGAAAACAGTAGTAAGGCATATTCATCTTGGTGATGAATTCAAAAGCAGCATCCATTTTATCTTTTGCTCTTTCAACTGCATCAGCTTTTTTGTCCCACTCAAAAAAATGAGTTTGGCCTCCAAAAGGATCGCCACCGTTACCGCAGAAGCTATGCCAGTATGCGCATGCAAAACGCAAATGCTCTTTCATGGTTTTGCCTGCCACTACTTTGTTTTCATCATACCAGCGAAAAGCAAGCGGATTATCTGTTTGTGCACCTTCGTATTTAATTTGCCCGATGCCTTTGAAATATTCTTTCTCACCAAGTAATACTGACATAGTTGTTTGATTTATTATTTATGAAATTGATTTGGAATTTTGTTTGTATCTGGATTTATCAGATTTGGGGATTGACGGATTATGTTAGCGCCTTTTCTCCCGCATAACCAGTTATGTTCATCACCAGAAAACCTCATACCTTTCACCTTATACCTTACACCTTATACCTTATACCTTATACCTTACACCTTATACCTTACACCTCAAGCCTTACACCGCCAATAACATTTTTTAAAATTGTTTTCCATTGTTGATAATATGCTTCGTACCCGTCGTTATTGGCCGAAGGCTCTATGGTCGTCAAACGCTTCATGTTTGTGAATGCTTCTTTTTGCGTACTGAAGAAGCCACATCCTATGCCTGCACCCAGCGCAGCACCAACGCTACCATCGTTATCATATAATTCAACCGGTACATTCGTAACATTCACAAATGCCCTGGCAAACACATCGCTCAAAAACATATTTGCCTTACCGGCGCGTATCACCGATGGCGTCATTCCGTTCTCGCGCATAATATCCAGACCATACCTGAAGGAATAAGCAATTCCCTCCTGCCCTGCCCGGTAAATGTGGGCCGGAGTATGTTTGTTAAGATCTATATTATGAATTTGTGCGCCCACGATCTTGTTATTTAAAATGCGTTCGGCACCATTTCCAAAAGGTAAAATGGATAATCCGTTGCTGCCCGGTTTAATGTCGGCAGCAGCTTCATTAAGGGCCGCGTAACTTTCATTCCTTCCCACAGTTTCTTTCAACCACCTGTTCAATATACCTGTGCCGTTAATGCAAAGCAGCACACCTATCCGCTTATTATCGCTTGTGTAGTTAACGTGTGCAAAGCTGTTTACCCTTGATAGCGGGTCGTACGCAAGCTGGTCGCTAACTCCATAAATAACTCCGGATGTACCTGCAGTTGAAGCAACTTCACCTGGTTCCAGAACATTTAGAGATAATGCGTTATTGGGCTGGTCACCGGCTTTATAACTTACAGGAATACCCGCTGTCAATTGCAATTCATCCGCCACACTTTGGGATACCCGACCATGCTCACTAAATACATTTTGTATAGATGGGATTACACTGCGATCGAAATCGAAGAAAGTCAACACGTCTTCTGACAAAGCATCTTCCTTAAAATCCCAAAAAATACCTTCTGACAGAGAGGATACACTTGTAGAGATACTACCGGTTAATTTCATGGCGATAAAATCACCCGGCAACATTAATTTATAAATCTTTTCATAAACCTCCGGCTCGTTTTCTTTTACCCAGGCAAGTTTGGCTGCGGTAAAATTCCCCGGGGAGTTTAGCAAATGACTCAGGCATTTTTCTTCTCCAATAGTTGCAAACGCTTTGTCACCGTAAGGAACTGCACGACTGTCGCACCATATGATCGAATCCCGTAACACCTGCTGATCCTTATCTACCAGTACCAATCCGTGCATTTGGTAAGCAATACCAATTGCAGCTATATCTTTCGGATTGTACAATTTAGAAGCATGCGCCTTTTTTATCGCCTGACGGGCGAAATTCCACCACGAATCGGGAGACTGTTCAGCCCAACCACTTTCATGCGATATAATTTCCGCTTCTGTTTCCGGAAAAAAGGCGGATGCAACACAACGTTGTGAATTTGCATCTACCACAGACACTTTTATTGATGATGTTCCTACATCTATTCCCAGCAATAGCATATTATGGTTCAATTTTAACTATCAATGTTACTCATGGAAGATTCTGGCGGGCTATGCAGCAGAAAGTTGTCCATATGGCGATGCAATACTATTAATTTGCCTCTAAAAACTGATAGCGGACGTAAATATAATAGGAAATTTCAAATTTGCAACCGATTGCATTGATTTTTTGTTTTGAAATTAAATAAACAATTTTAGCTTGTGGACTGAACACTTATGAAAAGAGAAAAAGAAGTTACCATTTACGATTTGGCCCGGATTATGAAAATTTCGCCTGCTACCGTGAGCAGGGGACTGAAAAACCATCCTGCCATAAAAATGGAGACCAAAAATAAGATCCAGGAACTTGCCAAAGAACTGGGATACCGCTCCAACAACTTTGCCAGTAACCTGCGCCAGCAAAAGACACATACCATTGGCGTTATTGTGCATGAACTGAACAGTAACTTTATTACCTCGGTTCTCGCAGGCATTGAAAAAGTTACTACAGAAAGTGGTTACGATCTTATCATTGGTCACTCTTCCGAAACAAGCAAAAAAGAAGCTGCCAATGCAAACAATCTTTTTCATAAGAGAGTTGACGGGCTGCTTGCATCGTTGGCGTACGATACTGAAAGTCTTCAGCACTATGACCCTTTTCTGAAAAAAGGAATTCCCGTTGTATTTTTTGACCGCGTGGATAAAGACACTCCTGCAACCAAAGTTGTGATAGATAACTACGCAGCAGGCTACGCCGCTACAAAACATTTGATAGATGAAGGCTGCAAACGCATTGCACATATTACGGCCAGCTTAAAACGAAATGTATATAACGAAAGGCTTCAGGGGTATAAACAGGCGCTTAACGATAACGCGCTTTGCTATAAAGAAGAGCTGGTGATCATTAACGATTTGAGTGAACATGCAAGTATTGAAGCTGCCGATACAATTGCGTCAATGAATCCGATGCCAGACGGCATCTTTATCACGAACGATTTCTGCGCCGCAGTGGTAATGCAAACGCTTAAGGAAAAAGGAATACGCATCCCTGAAGATATTGCCGTTGTTGGTTTTAACAATGACGTTATCAGCAAGATCGTAGAGCCGCGCCTAACTACGATCAATTACCCGGGCATCAAAATAGGAGAAGCTGCCGCTTTGAAGCTGGTTGAACAATTGCGTGCACCACATGAACATCATGAGCCGGAAATGGTTTTTGTTGATGCAGAGCTGATCGTGCGTAAATCTTCGCTGAAGAAAAAATAAGAAGCTATAAGTGGCGGGCAGTTGAATGATCTCTGATTTGAGGATCGCTGATCTGAGGATCTCTGATGTCTGATTTCTTCCTGTTCAACCTTAAAACGATATTTGACTCTTCTTATTCTAAGATGAAACAAACACACTCGATCACTTGCATTTTCAATAAATGCAAGAACCATCATTACCACCGAAATCAGAGATCACAAGATCCGACATAAGCCATCCGAAACTCATTACTGAAAATTCTAAAAGCCTAAATCCCAGTTGTTATAAATAACGAGGGCTATGCACAATACAAATATTATCGTGGGTAAAACCAAACTTCTTGGGTAAAGAAAAAGATTGGCCAGAATAGCCGCGGCAGGCACAATGCTTAACAACAATGCTTCTGTTGAAACGTTGGGTACCAGGAAAACCATGGGAATAAACAATACCAGCATGATGAGCAGAACGGCCCAGACTTTTCTTACTTGTATAAGCATTCTGCCGTTATTGTTCTGCCATGTTATTAAGCCGCCTAAAATACAAATGCCCAGTAGACTGTATGTGATAATTGCGTGCACATAATTTTTCACTACAATTATATGAGGTTGCCAACGGGGAATAAACGCTTTAATGTCTGGCAAACGGTCATTAATAAACAACCATGCCGCCCAAAAATAAAAGGGCGTAAGTATTCCCATCAACAATATAAACCATTCGTTGGGTTTTAAAGGCCGCAGAATTGCAATGCTGAAATAGACCACCAAAATAAGCGGTAATGACGGGTAATAGGCCATTACAGCAATACCTGCAATGATACCCATATTGTAGATAAGCGTTTTGGGACTTTGCGTATTGTACAATTTTGGCAATCTGTAGATCAGCCAAATAATAAAACTGTTGGCGATAAGTGCAGGCGAAAGTGTGTTCCATTCGGGTAGCAAAGCCGTTAGCAGCACATAAGACAATGCAGGCGTGAACGACTGCCGTTGAAACATTCTTACATCATTCAAAATATAATTTAAACGCAGTGCCTGAAGCAACACGATGACCTGATAAAGAAGGGTAATCGCCACAGAAGGTAGTGGAGAGATATATTTTTGAACAAAATACCCTAAAAAGCCCTGTTCTACAAAGGCCGGAACTTCTACGGGGCGCACAAGAAAGTGTGCGTGCAGCAACACGCTGAAAAATATTAACCAGAAAACATTTGCCGATGAACGGTCCCTGAAAATTGATATCAAATCTATCTGTTTATAAGCAGCCTTATTGAAAGAGTGCTCTCAGCTTGCTAATGTTAAAATCTTCACAGTCCGGTTCTCACTTAATCACCGGAACGATTCTTCGTTTTATCCGGCGAATGCATAATGTACTAACGTTATGATGTTAATATTTGTTCAACTATTTAGAATTCAATCTTTGCAAAACAGATGTAGTTCCGGTACTGGCAGGGAACTATCATAGTATGCGAACCAACCTGCTTCGCATACCTTGGCATAAACTCGTAACCCTTATCCAGGTTGCGGAAGGTTGGATTTCTGGTGATCTGTCCCTTTATATCAATGCTTTGATCATTTAACAAAAGGGTTCTTTTTTCTGACAGGTTGTAAATAAAATGAACCTCACTGCCAGTATTGAAAGTTGTATAGCCGATAAAGTTATCGGTATTATCATCAAACTGTGATTTGGTGATCACATTTCCCCAATCAAGGTTTGCAGTAGAGTCAAAAGAAAGGATAGCGATATTGTCCGCATAATACCTTGTTATATTATTGAAGCCACCCCATCTTCCCCAGGGGTAATAACCGCTGTAGTATGGGCTGTAATAATAGTAATCTATCGGCGACATAAAGGGTGATCCGTACATGTAATCCCAACGGTTGTACATACCACCCCGGGAAGAAGTGTACACGGATTCAGAAGCCACAAAAAATCCACCGTTCTTTTTCATTACTATGTTCTGCAGGTAATAATTATTGAAAGCGGCTTTAAGGCTGCCTTCAGTTTTTGCTTCATTACGCAGGTCTTCGTTAAAAGTCGTATTGGTTGTAGCCCTTTCTGTTTTGCTTGTTTTGCTCCACAATGTTGCGTACAAACCGTCTACATTGCCTTTTTTCCCTGAGCTGAAAAAAGAAGTGATGAGAAAATTCTTATTGATATTATCGGCCTTTACACGAATATCATCCAGGTAAATTTTGGACAATGTAAGGTCGTATGCAGTTACAGAATCTTCCGTCACTCCTGCATAGAACAATGTAAGTTTTGTTATATTGTTCTTCTGAGAGGAACCGGAAGAACGTAAAAAGACCAGGTCACCATCATTATCAACTGTAAACTCATTCAGGAAATCATTTTTGTTATCCATCGCGACCTTTACCTGACGTTTATTCACCCTGGTCATATCGTGATCAAACAACACTGTTGTTACCACATAGCTGCGATCATTTTTACTGTTGATCTTGAATACTGCAATCTTCTTCTTGTCATCACTGTTTATGAATGTATAGATCTTGGAACTACTGCTGTAATTTACCTCAGTCGTATCCAGAATAACCGGGTCCATCATCAATTTCGCCTCAGCATTTAATTTAACGTAAGCTGCATAAACGCTGTTTTTTCTTTGAAACTGAAAAAACACATACACAAAATCCTTGTAAGCCAAAAAATCTACCCCTAGTGTACGCTGGGGAAGAAATGCAAGATCTTGTTTACCAACCTGCTTCATTTCGCTATCATAAACAGTAATGTTGAAAGCGTTCCTGGTATTCTTATACACAAGAAAATGATCATTCAATCTACCAATTATATCAAAGTTTACTTGTCTGGGATCGTCTTTATCCGGGTCGGAATAAGTTATCTTCTGGGCATTTGCAAATGAGAACAGGCAAAGCAATAAAGTAGCAAAAAATAATGTCCTTCTAATCATAATCTGGCCGCTTAATATTTTCCTAACAAATGTAAGCTTAAAGCTTGCAAAATTTTTATAATTAACAACAAACTTCAGTAAAGGAGAGGTTAAGTTAAATCAAAGAATTTTCATAACGAAACAAAACCTGTTTAACCTTTTTGCTTTACAAAAAAACGTTAAACGAGCATAAAACGGTCCATTATTTGGTTAAATAATTCAAATAACATTCAGTAACGTTTTTTGCTGAAAATCATTTTTACAGTCACATAACTTTTTCACTATACATTTGTTAAGATTTTTAGATTTTAAGACAAATTATTACTAAGTGGGCAAGAATCACAATAAAGTAACGATGGCGGGCTTAATCGTTGCTTTAGGAATTATTTACGGAGATATTGGAACCTCTCCTTTATACGTAATGAGCGCCATAATAGGAGGCAAACCAATTGGAGAAAACCTTATTCTTGGCGGCGTTTCATGCATTATCTGGACGCTAACTTTACAAACTACCATCAAATATGTGCTACTGACCCTTGAAGCCGATAACCGGGGTGAAGGTGGCATTTTTTCATTGTATGCGTTGGTAAGGCGGCGAAAAAAATGGCTGGTTATACCGGCAATGCTTGGAGGAGCCGCGCTTTTGGCGGATGGAATGATCACCCCTCCTATTACTGTTACTTCTGCAATTGAGGAGCTTGGCAGAATGCCAGCGCTTGAACATCTTATGGGCCCCAATACCATTGTATATATTGTAGTGCTTATTATTTCAATATTGTTTTTTGTTCAGCAATTTGGAACTGCTTCAATCGGAAAGCTATTTGGGCCTATCATGTTTTTGTGGTTTACCATATTGGCGATACTCGGTATTTCGCACCTAAGCGATGATATGCAGATTTTCAAGGCGCTGAATCCTTATTATGGTATTAAATTACTAATCACTTATCCTAAAGGATTTTGGCTGTTGGGTGCCGTTTTCCTCTGTACTACAGGGGCCGAAGCGCTTTACTCTGACCTTGGCCACTGTGGTAAATGGAACATCAGGTACTCCTGGATATTTGTAAAGACCTGTTTGATACTTAACTACCTCGGACAAGGGGCATGGCTTTTATCCCATCATCACGGTACCGTATTCGCAACAGACAAAATGTTGCATGATCCGGTTTTCATCAAAGAATTTCCAAATGCGGTTTCGCTAATCAATCCATTTTATGGCATTATGCCCCCATGGTTTACCATTGCGGGTGTAGTAATTGCGACCGCGGCAGCCATTATTGCGAGCCAGGCGTTGATCAGCGGAAGCTTTACATTGATCAGTGAAGCTATGCGACTCAACCTGTGGCCAAAGATGAAAATCAATTATCCTACAGAAGAGCGGGGGCAATTATATATTCCCGGCATTAACCTGTTATTGTTCTTTGGCTGTATTGGCATTGTTTTGTATTTCAGAGAATCAAGCAACATGGAGGCGGCTTACGGTCTGGCCATTACCATGTGTATGATCGCAACCTCTGTTTTGTTTGCCAATTATCTCGTCTCGAAACGAACGCATCCGGCATTAATATATCTGTATCTCTTTGTCTATTTCGCTATTGAGGGCAGTTTCCTTTTCGCTAATTTGGATAAATTCCCGCACGGCGGTTTCGTATCACTTATTATGGGTGGTGGGCTTTTTTGTGTTATGTATACCTGGTTCCGCAGCAGGAAGATCAAGAATCGCTATGTGGAATTTGTGCGGTTGGAACATTATCTGCCAATGATCCAGGAACTAAGCAACGACAAAACTGTTCCAAAATATGCTACGCACCTGGTGTATATGACCAGTGCCAATAACCCTAAGGAAATTGAGCATAAGATCATCTACTCCATTTTGAATAAAAAGCCCAAACGGGCGGATATCTATTGGTTTGTGCACGTAGATGTGCTGGACGATCCTTACACTTGCGAGTATATTGTTGATCACATTATTCCGAACGATATCATCCGTATCGAGTTCAGGGTTGGCTTCCGTGTTGAGCAAAAGATCAACCTGATGTTCAGAAAAGTTGTGGAAGAACTGGTAAATAACAAGGAAGTAAACATCACGAGCCGGTACGAGAGCCTGGAGAAAAACAATGTTGTTGGCGACTTCCAGTTTATTGTGATGGAAAAGTATCTGTCCAGTGACAACGAGCTGCCCATCTTCGAAAAGATGATCATGAAGCTTTACTTCTGGCTGAAGGAAATAAGCCTGAGCGAAGAGAGAGGCTTTGGACTTGACCCCAGCTTTGTTACCGTTGAAAAATTCCCATTGATCGTTTCGCCTGTTGCGACTATTCCTTTGAAGCGGATTTTCTCGGAACATGAACACATTTAAGCGTGAATAGTGAATGGTGAACCGGTGCTGTCTTACCTCGAACTTTCGCAAAGTACGATTTACGAAGTACGAAGTACCTAATCTTAGGCTCGCTAATTCTTTCGTAGCTTTTCAATAATTATAGAACTTAATTCGGCCCATTGAGATTTCAGTGGGCCCTGTTTTTTGTATGCATCAGATATCTGTTACAGCGTTGAAGGAGAAAATGGAGGCCGGAGAAAATATCCATTTAATTGATGTTCGTGAACCTCATGAGCACGAAGAATTTAACATCGGCGGTCTGTTAATTCCAATGGAAGACATTATGACCCGCGCGGAAGAAATACCCAAAGATAAACCCGTCATTTTTTATTGCCGCAAGGGCATCAGAAGCGGCATAGCCATTCAACGTCTGCACCAAAAATTTGGATTCACTAATCTCTTTAACCTAAAGGGTGGTATGGACGCGTGGAGAAAAGAATTTGAGAAAGAGGCCTGAGATGATGATCTCTGACTTATTGATCGCTGATGTCTGATTTGTTGATCTCTGATCTTGGGATGTCTGATGTTGGATGCCCGGATATCTGAATTAAATATTGTGCTGTCGCCATTCACCAAACGATTCTAATCCTGACAATCCTTTCATCCCATAAATCCGGATCCAGACAACTCTAATCCCATTATCAATTTTCCCTTTTCAATTCTCCATTAAATAGGCACTACCGTCGTCTTTTTATTCTTCTTTATTTTATCCGGTATTGAAGCAAGGATCTCTTTTTTCAACAGCTCCACCAATTTCTTTTTTACAAAATCACGGTGTGTTACAATACTCACTTCCCTTACAGGAACGGGATTTTTGAAATAACGGAGGTTCTGTTGCTGTTTGGGAGAAATATCCATCGTTGCCAGTTCCGGAAGAATGGTTATGCCATCATTTAGATCCACCAACCGGCGCAATGTCTCCAGGCTTCCTGCTTCATATTCGAAGAGATTACCTTCCTTACTACTTTTCTTCAGCTCGCACAGGTTAATGATCTGGGAACGGAAACAATGGCCTTCCTCCAGCAACCACAATTTGCTGGGGTCAATATCTTTTGCAAGAACATAACTCTTTTTGTACGCATCGTTGTTTTTAGAAACATACACCAGCAGCTCTTCATAGAAGAGAATATGTTCTTTAATACCATGCTCATTCAACGGAGTAACCAGTACGCCCACATCTATTTTCCCTTCACGCAACCGAGCCAGTATCAGATCTGTAGTTAATTCGTGCACAATAACTTTCACTTTGGGATATTTCTTCGCAAATCCGGGTATAAACAAGGGCAGTAAATAGGGCGCCAACGTTGGAATAATGCCAATTTTCAGTTCGCCATTTACAATACCTTTTTTAGCTTCTATCATTTCGGTAAGTGCATCGCGTTCAGCAAGAACTTTTCTTGCCTGTTCAATAATTTCAATGCCAGGTTCGGTTGGCAATACCGGCTGTTTACTCCTGTCAAAAATCTTAACGCCCAGTTCTTCTTCCAGCTTCTGAATCTGCATGCTCAGGGTTGGCTGGGTTACATAGCATTGTGAAGCCGCTTCTGCAAAATGTCTGTATGTATCTACCGCAACTATATATTCTAACTGTGTAAAGGTCATCTCTACTGATAATTTTTATCTATTAAAACGCAAAGTTAATTGATTCCGATAATGAATCGTGCCGGGAAGTTCGATAAACAATTCATGCCAACTAATCAACAGCCATATCCTTAAAAATTCCAATCTCACCGAAATGATGGAATATTAATAGGCAAATATTGGCTATCTTCCTTTTCTATTACTTAAAACAACCAACTAGCTTGCATGTCATATATCATACTTATTGCCGGAATTATTTTGTTGATCGTTTTAATAACGGGTGTTAAGCTAAATGCATTTCTTTCGTTTCTTGTCGTTTCTATTCTCATTGGTCTTGCGCATGGACAGGATATTATTTCAATAAGCACTTCGGTTCAAAAAGGGATCGGCGATATATTGGGGTCGCTTGTTGCTATCATCGGCCTTGGTGCCATGCTGGGTAAGCTGGTTGCTGATAGCGGGGCAGCCGAAAGAATTGCCAATGGATTGGTGAAGGGGTTCGGAAGAAAAAACCTGGTTTGGGCACTGGTAGTTACAGCTTTTGTAATTGGCATTCCGCTATTTTACAATGTCGGATTTGTTCTGCTTGTTCCTTTGATTATCAGCATTGCATCACGATACAAGTTACCGGCTGTTTATATTGGATTGCCGGCTCTGTCCGCATTATCTGTTACACATGGATATCTGCCACCACACCCATCTCCGACAGCTTTGGTGCAACAGTTTCATGCAGACCTGGGACAAACATTGCTGTTAGGATTGATTGTAGCTGTACCGGCTATTATACTTGCAGGTCCTGTATTTGCTATGACATTGCGAAATTTCAACGCCAAACCAATAGATACTTTTGCTGTTAAACACAAACAGGAAAATGAACTACCGGGCATGTTCAATAGTATTATAACAGCTTTTCTTCCCGTTATTTTAATAACAACCGCAGCCATAACCAAATCGGTTCTTCACGAAGAATCCATGTTAAAAACAATTATCATATCCCTCGGCGAACCGGTTACCGCAATGCTGCTTACCGTTATCACCGGTATTTATACACTGGGTGTTCGTCAAGGGAGGACCGTTAACGATGTAAGCAATTCACTAGGTGATGCGGTTAAGGACATCTCAATGATCATTTTTGTAATAGGCGGCGCAGGTGCTTTAAAACAAGTGCTTACAGATACAGGCATTAGCAACCAGATTGCAAGCTCTCTGCAAACCATGAACGTTCATCCGCTGTTTGTTGCGTGGAGCATTAGCGCCATAATAAGAGTAAGCGTAGGTTCTGCAACTGTTGCAGGCCTCACAACGGCAGGTATTGTAGCACCACTTATTGCAAGCAGTGGTGTAAACCCCAGTTTGATGGTATTGGCCACCGGCGCCGGCAGCCTGATGTTTTCTCATGTAAATGACCCCGGCTTCTGGCTGTTCAAAGAATATTTCAACCTGTCTTTCAAGCAAACAATAAGAACCTGGAGCTTTATGGAAACCATCGTTTCCGTTGTCGGGTTAATTGGTGTATTTATGTTGAACTATTTTGTAAAATAAATGTGCTGAACGCTTCTGCATCCTCGCACGTTCATTAGCGTGAATGCATTAAAAACCTTTGCGGCGCTATCACAGAAAAAATATAGTATTTTAGGTAGTTGAACTGTGACTCCCGGCTGTGATGTTTTTTTAGTTCTGACTTTTTACTTTTGACCTATTTCTTATAAAAATCAACACAATGACCGCAGACGAAAGATTCGAACAACTTGGATTGACACTTCCTCCAGCTCCGGCACCCAAGGGTGTTTATAAGCCTTTAGTTATAGATGGCAAGCATTGTTATGTATCGGGACACGGTCCTGTTCAGACTGACGGCACTTTAATTTTTGGCCGCGTTGGCCAGGGATTAAATGAAGACGAAGGAAAACTGGCTGCTCAACAGGTTGGCCTGACCATCTTATCTACCATAAAAACCAATCTTGGTTCGCTGGATAAAATAAAAAGAGTGATTAAAGTGCTGGGTATGGTGAACTGCACGCCTGATTTTGGAAAACATCCTTATATCATCAACGGATGCAGCGAATTATTTACAAAGATCTGGGGCGAGGACAATGGCATCGGCGTAAGAAGCGCCGTGGGCATGGGCTCACTGCCAGAAAACATTCCTGTTGAAATAGAAGCTTTATTTGAACTAGAGTAATAAATTCAAAGGTTAAAAGTCAAAATTCAAAATAGTATCCCGCAGGCAAACAACTAAGCCAGTTACAAACATTCATCGTTTTGAATTTTGATTTTTGAATTTTGACTTCAATTTTATTTTTTCTCAAAACACGTAAGTTCTATGGATTGGTTTGAGATAGAAAATATTTCCACGATAGACTCTCCTGCATTGGTTGTTTATAGGGATCGCGTAAGACAAAATATTGCGCGTGCCGTTAGAATGATTGGCGATCCAAATAAGTTGCGGCCACATGTTAAAACAAACAAGATTGCGGAAGTTTGCTCCCTGATGATGGATGCAGGCATCAGCAAGTTTAAATGCGCAACCATTGCTGAAGCCGAGATGCTTGCACAGATAAACGCAAAAGATGTATTGCTGGCTTATCAACCTGTTGGTCCAAAAGCCGAAAGGTTTATTGAGCTCATCAAGCAGTATCCGGCTACTTATTTTTCCTGTCTTGTTGATCACATCGTCCCTGCGCAGCATTTGTCAGAGCTGGGTCAAAAATATGAGCAGACAATACATGTGTACATCGACTTAAACACCGGCATGAACAGAACCGGTATACAACCAGCACACGCTTTGTATTTGTTCGAAGCGATTCAATTGTTGCCATTCATAAGGGTAATTGGATTGCATGCATATGATGGCAACATTCGCGATACTGATTTGACCGTTCGCCAACATAAAAGTGACGAGGCTTTTCAAAAAGTGCTTATACTTTCAGAAGCCCTTGAGTCTGTAACGAACCACCCTTTGACCGTGGTAGTGGGTGGCACGCCAACATTCCCCACGCATATACATCGCGAAAATGTCGAATGTAGTCCCGGGACATTTGTTTTCTGGGATTGGGGTTACAAACAGATCGCACCGGATGAACCTTTTGAATACGCGGCACTTGTTATTACGCGTGTAATCTCATTGATTGATCATCAGACTGTCTGTCTTGATCTGGGGCACAAATCTGTTGCTGCTGAAAATCCCCTGCCAAGGGTAGCTTTTCTCAATGCACCTGAAGCATTACCCGTTTCACAAAGTGAGGAGCATATGGTGATTAAAGTGCCGGACGCTTCCATATATACCATCGGGGATGTTTTGTATGCCGTACCGGTACATATATGCCCCACCGTTGCCTTATATGATACTGCTGTTGTGATAGAAAACAACAATGCAGTTGGCTTTTGGGATGTTGTTGCGAGAAAAAGAAAAATAAACATTTAATTGAAAGTTGACAATTGAAAATTGAAAATGAAGGTTACTGCCGGTTTTCTATCATTTTCAATTGTCAACTTTCAATTTTCAATTACACAATCTTTTGAACTTTGAATATGTTTACAATAGACGCTCATTTAGATTTAAGCATGAATGCAATGGAGTGGAACAGGGATCTGCGCGAGAGCATTGCAAACATCAGGGAAAGAGAAAAAGGCCTTACTGATAAACCGGACAGAGCCAAAGGAACGGTGTCGCTGCCCGCGTTGAGACAGGGAAATATTGGTCTTGTGGTGGCTACACAGATCGCGAGATATGTTGCACCGGACAATCCTTTACCGGGGTGGCATTCACCTGAACAGGCCTGGGCGCAAACTCAGGCACAATTATCATGGTATAAGTCAATGGAAGCAGCCGGCGAAATGGTAATGATAAAAAATGTTGCTGGCCTTGAGCAGCATATTACTTTATGGACAAACGAGGACATTGAGAACACAGCCAAACCCATTGGTTTTATTCTTAGTCTGGAAGGCGCCGACTCCCTCGTTACAATACAACATCTTGAACGGGCTTATGCAAATGGTTTGCGCGCCGTAGGACCAGCTCATTACGGACCCGGCCGCTATGCAAATGGAACTGATGCAACTGGTCACCTGAACGAGCAAGGCAAGCAACTTTTAAAAGAGATGGACCGGCTGGATATGATCCTGGATGCAACACATTTGTGTGATGATGCCTTTTGGGATGCCATGGAAATTTTCAAAGGAAATGTCTGGGCCAGCCATAATAACTGTAGAGCACTGGTGAATCACAATCGCCAGTTCAGCGATGAACAAATCAAAGTACTGATTGAAAGAGGCGCTGTAATCGGCGGTGCGCTTGATGCATGGATGATGGTTCCCGGCTGGATACGCCACCAGTCTACACCGGAGCAGATGAATTGTAACCTGGAAAAGATGGTGGATCACATGGATCATATTTGCCAGCTTGCAGGCAACGCACTTCACATTGGAATTGGCAGTGATCTTGACGGCGCTTTTGGAAAAGAGCAATGCCCTTATGATCTTGAAACGATAGCAGATTTACAGAAAGTTCCTGTGTTGTTAAGCAAACGGGGATATTCACAGGAAGATATTAAAAACGTGATGCACGGCAACTGGCTGCGCTTCATGCGCAAAGCTTTGTAACCACGGAGACAGGGCGACACGGAGGAACACTTAGTTAATTGAAAATTGAAAATGGAGAATTGACAATGATCGGAGCGGAAAATCTCTTGACGCTTTTGCCCTTTGTGTCCTTCGTGCCCGCCCGTGCCGGATCGGACGGGTTTCAAAAACCTTTGTGTTTCTTTCGTGTCGCGTGCCTTTCTGGTTCAATTATATAGATTAATAGCGTTCAAGCATAATATGGAACACTTACTTTGTGCACCTTTGTGTCCTTCGTGCCCGCCCGTGCCGGATCGGACGGGTTTCAAAAACCTTTATGTTTCTTTAGGTAGTGCGCCTTCCTGGTTCAATTGTATATATTAGTGGCGTTCAAGCATAATATGCAATACTTACTTTGTGCACCTTTGTGTCCTTCGTGCTTTCGTGCCCGCCCGTGCCGGATCGGACGGGTTTCAAAAACCTTTGTGTTTCTTTCGTGTCGTCGTGTCTCCGTGGTTCACCCTAATCTTCGTCTTCGCTCACATCTTCCGTTGCGTCAAATGCGCCGCCGGAGCCAACGGAATATATCTCGTCATCATCCTTCTTTTCCATCTTTTTGATATCCTCTTTCTTTAAGCCTGCCGTTTTTGCATCTTCTTTTGTCTTTGGATTGATGATATCTTCTTTCGCGGGATTATGAGGAAAACCTTCAAAATCCTGGTCTATATGTTCGTCATTGCTTTTTTGGACATCCTCTTTCTTTGTGATGGGATGGGTATCTTTTGCAGCTTCCTTTTTCATAACTAACGTTTAGAATTGTAATGAAAATTCTGTGCCAGCATAGCCACAATTAACGGTACAGCATTAATGTAATTCTTTCAGCAATACCTTGGTTTTATTTATCGTAAGTTCATGATTTACACCAACTTTTAAGGCATAATTGCGATCTGTGTGGCTCACCGGAAAGTCAAAACAGACAGGGTAACTATATTCTTTAACCTTATCGTAAATGGCGTCGTATACGTTTTGACCAAAAGGAATCGTGGTGTCTTTCATATCGGTAAATCCACCGACTACAAGACCGGAAAGATTATCTAATTTACCGGCGCGCTTTAATTGCATCATCATTCTGTCAACGCTGTAGATGTATTCACCCACATCTTCCAAAAACAATATTGTACTTTTTGTTTTGAAGTCTGAAACTGATCCAATGATATTGATCACTAAGGAAAGATTTCCCCCAATAAGTTCTCCCTGTGCAACACCCTTTCTGTTTAATGCATGTGGCAGTGTGTTGTATTGGGAGTGTTTCCCTTCTAACGCTTTTTTCAAAGACAGCACAAATTCATTTTTAGCACCGCCATCATTAAACGCTGCAGCCATCGGAGAATGCAGGGACGCCGTTTTCAATTTTGTATATAAATGCGCATGTAGCAGTGTAATATCACTGTAACCAATGATCCACTTCGGATGTTTTTTAAAATGACGGAAATCTATATCATCAACAATCCTGCTTAAACCATATCCTCCTCTTCCACACAATATAGCATGCACACTTTTATCATCCAGCATAGCCTGCAGGTCAGCAAGCCGCTCTTCGTCAGTTCCTGAAAAATAATTGGACTGATTGCCCAATGTTTTACCCACTTTTACTTTGTAGCCCCATTGTTGCAGCGTATCAATACAGGTCTGCGCTTTTTCAAATGGCATATATCCTGAAGGACAAACAATGCCAATAGTATCACCTTTTTTAAGATAAGGAGGAATAATCATAGTAGAGCTTTGAGCTTTCAGCTATCAGCTGTCAGCTTTATCGACACAATTGAAAATAGCTTTGAGCTATCAGCTATCAGCTATCAGCTCTACTAACTCAATTGAATGTTGTAATTATTATGAATATTGTTTTCTAATAAATCGTTTTAAGTACGAATACGAAGTACACGGATTCGCACATTTACAAATTCGCACATTCGCACATTTAGCCATCATTTTCAATTGTCCATTTTCAATTTTCAATTAAAGAACTTCCCTCGCTCGCCACAGTCAACCTGTGTCTCACACCACATTTCAGCGCAAAATTATTCTTCTGATGTCCCACAGGAAAATCAAAACAAACGGGATAGTTATAAGGCTTTACTTTTTCCATCACTATTTCAAACAGGCTTTTTGTAAACTCATCGTCAGGATTAGTTTCTGCTTTGGTATTAAAGCCGCCAACAATTAACCCTCCAAGATGCTTTAATTTGCCTGTGCGTTTAAAACTCCAGAACATCCGGTCTATATTGTAAAGATATTCCCCGGTATCTTCCACAAATAATATTTTGCCGTGCGTATCAATATCAGAATCTGTAGCAGCAAGGTTTTCCATTGTTCTAAGATTGCCCCCAACCAAAATACCCGAAGCTTTTCCAGTTCTGTTGAAAGCATTATAAGGCGCATTATAGCTCATTTTTGTGCCGGTAAGAACCTTTTGTATGGATTCAATTGTTTGCACCTGAACGGGATCTGCTTTTGCCCAGTCATCCGGGAAACTATTACACATTTTCGAATGAATAGTTGCAATCCGATGATTGTTATTGATGTGGCAATGCAGCACCGTTATGTCGCTAAATCCAATGATCCATTTTGGATGAGCACGCAGCTTGCTAAAATCCATCTGATCGATGATCCGCACCAGGCCATAGCCACCACGCGCACATAAAATTGCTTTAATATGCCGGCTGTTAAGCATGTTTTGAAAATCGGTCAGTCGCGCGGCATCTGTACCACCAAGACTTCCGTCGCGTGTACCAATCGTCTTTCCTATTTCAACCTTAAAGCCCCAGGATTGGATCTTCTGAACGGCGGACTGAATATCTTTTTCAAGAATATACCCTGCAGGAGATGTTATCCCGATCGTATCACCTTTTTGCAAATATGGTGGAATGATCCAGGAATGTGCTGAAGAGTTTGTTGCAGCCATCACACTGTTGGATACACCCGCCCCAGCTATTAGTAGGCCTGTATGTTGAAGGAAGTTTTTTCTATTCACCTGACAATAAATTATGTATAAGGGTTGTAAGCCGACTAAACACCGCTTGAGCAAACGTACAACGTATAACTTACAACGTAAAACTTCTAAGAACGGTAAATTAAATATTTTTCTGCTATGAGTTTGAAGGATTTAGCCCCAAACTCACCCTTCCACGAACCTTTGCCCTTAATTGTTTATTTTTGCAGCCGTTTGTTCGTTTTGGGGCGGACGAACCACATTCGAGCAAATACAAAAATTATTACGACTAATGAGTACAGAAACAGGCAAGATTGATACAGTGGCAAATACAGAAAAGACGAATACTCCCACCAGATATTTAATTACGGCGGCGCTTCCTTATGCCAATGGTTTAAAGCACATAGGGCACCTTGCGGGTGCATATCTTCCGGCGGACATTTATGTAAGATATTTGCGCGCGCAAAAAAGAGATGTTGTTTTTGTTTGCGGAAGTGATGAGCATGGCACTGCTATCCCCATTCAGGCCATGAAAGAAGGAACAACTGCCAGGGCTATTATTGACAAATACCATCCCATCATTAAACAGAATTTTGATGACCTGGGAATTTCATTTGATATCTACCACAGAACAAGCGAACCCATTCACCATGAAACAACTCAGGAGTTTTTCACTTACCTGAATGATCGCAATGAACTGGAAGTAATAGACAGCGAGCAATATTATGATGAGGAGACAAAAACCTTCCTCGCTGACCGTTTTATAAAAGGTACTTGTCCTAACTGCGGATTTGAAAATGCATTTGGCGACCAGTGTGAAAAATGCGGAACATCGCTAAGTCCAGACATGCTGATCAACCCGGTTAGTACACTCAGCGGAAAAGCACCAATAAAAAAGCCTACCAAACACTGGTATCTCCCTTTGAACAAACATGAAGAATGGCTTCGCGAGTGGATCCTGGAACAACATAAAAGCGACTGGCGCCCAACCGTAGTTGGTCAGTGTAAAAGCTGGATAGATGGTGGACTACAACCACGTGCTGTCACTCGTGATCTTGACTGGGGTATTAAAGTTCCTTTGCCCGATGCAGAAGGCAAAGTGTTGTACGTTTGGTTTGATGCTCCTATTGGCTACATCAGTGCCACAAAACAATGGGCAATTGACAATAATAAAGACTGGAAACCCTATTGGTATAACGAAGACACTAAACTTGTCCATTTTATCGGCAAGGATAATATAGTCTTCCACTGCATCATTTTCCCCGTAATGCTTAAGCTGCACGGAAATATTGTTCCGGCAAATGTGCCTGCCAATGAATTCATGAATCTTGAAGGAGATAAAATGAGCACCAGCAGAAACTGGAAGCTGGATATGCAGGATTACATTGATGATTTTATCAAAAAAGAAAATGGGGGAAGCCAGATGGCGGACGTTTTACGCTATTATCTGAATACTATCTCTCCTGAAACAAAGGACAGTGAGTTTACCTGGAAAGGCTTCCAGGATGCCAACAACAGTGAACTTGTGAGCATATTCGGCAACTTTGTAAACCGCACGTTTGTACTGATGCACAAATTGTGTGGCGGCAAAGTGCCAGTACTGCATACTGATATTGTTGACGATGCTGACAAAAAAATAGTAGAGGATATTCAGCAGACCAAAGCAAAAGTTGAGGGACTGTTAGAACAGTATAAGTTCCGCGAGGCATTGTTTGAAGTAATTGATCTTGCGCGCAAGGGTAACAAATACATGCAGGATAAAGAACCGTGGATCGTAGCAAAGAAACTTGCAGAAAATCCTGATGCGCAAAAATCAATTGACAATACACTGCATATTTGCCTGCAACTGTGTGGTAACCTGGGAATATTTATCAATCCTTTCCTTCCATTCACAGCCAAGAAAATGCTGCACATGATGAAGCTGGTTGATAAAGTATTGGAATGGAGCAATGCAGGAAGCATGAAATTGTTGAGTGTAGGATACACACTCCGCGCTCCTGAATTGCTGTTCAGAAAAATTGAAGATGATGAAGTAAAAGCCCAGATCACAAAATTGCAGGAAGCATCCAAACAGAAAGCTACTGCCGCACCTGCTACTGAACCGGTAAAAGAAACGGCTCCGGTGAAATCAGAAATCGTATATGATGATTTTGCCAAACTGGATCTTCGCGTGGGAAAAATCGTTACCGCAGAAAAAGTTGAGAAAGCAGACAAATTATTGAAGCTTTCCGTCGATCTAGGCTTCGAAACAAGAACAATTGTATCAGGTATTGCAATGCATTTCAAACCTGAAGATATCGTCGGCAAACAGGTTGTTGTTGTTATAAATCTTGCACCACGTAAAATGCGCGGCATAGAAAGCAACGGCATGATATTGATGGCTGAAGATGCAAGTGGCAAACTTCATTTTGTAAATCCTGAAGAGCAGATCAACGCTGGCGCAGGAGTCAGTTAAAGTACGAAGTACGATGTTTGAAGTACGAGGTGCTCAATTTTGAACAGGTCACTTTACTTTAAAACTGTTGAACTTTTAACTATATAAAAAAACCGCAGATGATGTACTTTGTCTGCGGTTTTTCTTTTATGAAGAACAAGCTACGCTATTCATTTTTAAACTCTTCTTCGAGTGCTTCGGCTACTCTATTGCCATTACCTTGATTCGCTTTTCCTTTTTTGCTGAATGGGTAGATAAACGTTCTTTTCACCTGTTCCGATCTAAGTACATAAGTAATCCAGATTGCTGCATAAAAAAAGGCTCGGGCAGTCGAGGTCACGCCGTTTTTGGTAAGATCGCCGAACGTTGGATTTGACTTTACAGTACTATAGGTTGTTGTCAGTAAAAAGCTGAGCATAATTACATTTACATTGAAGCCTATAAACATACGCGGAAATATATCCCGCTTTTGAAAGTACCAATAGAGCAATGCGATTAATCCGCAAATCCGGAAAAGAAAACAGACAAGCTCAAACACATAAATAAACTGCATGGTTTTGCCCCCTGAAGCAGTAATTGCCTCCCATGATCCATTGCTAAAGTAGTTGATCTTTACAAAACTTACCACGTTCAATAGCAACGAAAGACCCAGCGTTATACCCAGTACTATAACCCATCCTGTCAAACGAGGTTCCTCATGCCAATGTTGAAAAGCTTCTGTATGAACAGACTGTTTGTTTAAATAGATGAACAGCAGGAAAAAAAGCGCAAGCGCTACTGCGGCATATAACGCGGACCAAGTATTAAACGCATCACCGCTAACACCATGCGTCTGTTTTTTGGACGGCACATTTCCATTCGAAGTAAACTTAAACTCTAACAGATCAACCATCTTTTTATAATCTTCTTTATATGCTGCAAGATCTTTTACCGGTACATGATCTTTAAGTGTTTTAAGGCTATAAACAAGTTCTATTTTATTACCAACCACCGATGGCAAAAAAACAAACTCATAGGAATCAGTGGAGATTCTTACCGGATCATAGTCGAATGACCACTCCGAAGGCATGTTGAGGCTCAACGTATGCTGTATATTTAACGGAAATTCCAAAACCTGTGGAACATCAGTTGTTAAGGTAGTTGGATTGGGCAGGCTGTTGTAGATCGGGAAGCTGGTAACGTTAAATTTGTCCACACCATTTTCGGTCGTCCACATCTGGGGTATTGTATAATACTTGTTGATGGTGAGTTTGTTGGCAAGACTATCGTCCACTATCTTAAATTCATTCGTCTGCTTAATGCCTTCATAGCTTTTTGCATAATATTTCACATAGCTGTCTTCAAGATCCCGGAAACTGTTTTCTGAGAAAGTGCTTCGCATATCATCAGCGGCGCCACCTTTATACTCAGATTGAACTTCCATCCTGCTTTCACCCTTGCCTTTTGCTGTGATATAGAATGTTTCTTTAACAGCAGTTGATGTGATGCCTCCCTGAACTACCCGGCTCAGATCATTGGTTCCCTTCCGCAACATCAATCCCCATTCAAATGCCGGCACATAGATGTTTGCGATGCTTCCCATCTGATGCGTAAAAGTGGGATCGACATAAATGTATAAATCATCACTTCTTTCAATGGCAACAATAGCGTGGTTGAATTGCGTTGCGCCCGGCGCTGATTCTGTCAATTTGCTACGCATATTGGTATTCACCAGCACAACATAGGCGGAGATATTTTGCTGCTTAAGAATTGCAGTTAGCAACAGGGATTTGTCTTTACAATCTCCGAACCTGTTCTTGAAAACTTCGTCCGGCGAATGTGGTTTGTGTGTATTCTCCCCCATCTCCAACCCAAGATAACGGACCTGGTTTTGCACAAACTGCAAAGCTTTCTCAATAAATGCATCCTGATCGCCTGCAGTCTCCTTATTCCATTGTGCAATTTTCTCCTTTAAAGCACCAGAAATATTATAGTCATAGTTTTTAAATGTTTGTAATCCCCAGTCAGCTACATCCTTCCAATTGCTGTATTCAGTCATCGATGCATAGGGATAACCATAGTACCATCCTGGCGTGTTATTTTCGCTCTCATACAGTTTTAATTCTGGATTATCCCACTGATAAATATGATCGTTTCCCTGATCACTTTCTACAGGGGCGGGTGCATGATCAAAATATTTGAAATAGAATGTTCTTCCTTTCGGTGCAATTACAGTCCTGAAATAATTGCAGATCTCCGTGGTCTTAACAAAATAAAATTCACTTTCATACTTGCCACTAAATACGGGATTAAACCCCTTGACGGAATAAGCCACTTCTATGCGGTCATCTTTTCTCACATCTTTCAGCAGAACATACGTCCGCTTTGTTCCATTATATTGATAAGAAGATGCGTCGGATTCTTCCTCGGCAATCTTTATCTGCTCTTTTGAAAGTGTACTTACTACTTTTCCTTCACGCCAGATCGTAATCTCATGGAAAGAAACATTTTCATAGGCGGGCGCAAAAGTCACCGAGACCTCCGAACCATTTTGAACGCCGGATTCATTAACAATGTGCCGGATAAAATGGAAGTAAGATGTTTGCTGAGAAATATTTACCTGGTTGTCACTCAACTCCATATAATATCCATCACTTATATTTCGCTGATTTGGTTTGCGATTCAAATCCACATGCATCTTCAGCAGCCATGAAGGCGCTGGTTTGATGGATACTTTTTCCGAGGCATAGAGTACATTACACAGGATACAGAGTAAAAAGGGTACTAATCTTGCAGACATTGTTAAGGTATAAATTAGTTGCCAAACATACAGTAAAATGAAATTCGCAAATCGTTCCGCCGATTAAAATATTTGCCTCAAACACATATTACTTTATAATAATTTTTAAACAAGTTAAGTCCAAACCGGTACTTGTATGACCCTAGTTTTTTATATTTGAAAAAGGTCCGTGTAAGAAAAAACGTCATTCCTCACCACAAAAATCAATGTATGAAAATCGGCTTTATTGGTTTAGGAAACCTGGGTACGCCTATTGCAGAAAATTTACTGGAGAAAAGGAAAGAACTATATGTCTACAACAGAACTGCGGCAAAAGCACAGCATTTGATCGCCAAAGGAGCAACGCTTTGCCAGTCAGTAAAGGAACTGGCGTCCTTGTGCGATATTGTTATCAGTATTGTATCTGACGATGCTGCCATTAATAATATTACGCAGGGCGAAAACGGAATTGCAGCCAATTTAAAAGCCGAAGGCATCCATATTTCCATGAGCACCATATTGCCTGCCACTTCAATTGCACTTGCGCAACTGCATCAGCAACATAACAACAATTATATAACAGCTCCAATACTTGGCAGACCCGAAGCAGCAAAAGCAAGGAAGCTTAATTTTCTCGTATCAGGCAACGAAGAATTACAGGATGTAATTGAACCTATTCTGCATGATGCTGGTGCTGTTAATATATGGACCTATGGAGAAGATGCAGGCGCAGCCAATACAGCCAAACTCTGCAGCAACTATTTGATTGTATCTGCCATACAGGCAATGTCTGAAGGCATTAGCCTTGCCAGGCACAGCGGCATTGATGCAGAACAATGGATGAACATGCTTACACAGACCATTTTTGCAGCACCGGCATACATCAACTATGGCAACCTTTTGTTGAAAGAAGCCTATCAGCCTGCGGCATTCAGTTTAAAGCTTGCACTAAAAGATGTAAACCTGGTAGCAGAACAGGCCTCAGAAACGCAAGCCAACATGCCGTTGGGAAAGTTGCTGCAGCAGCAGATGAATAAATGTATAGAGAAAGGCATGGGAGATTATGATGTTACGGCGCTCGCGTTGGCGCTTTCTTAGCTGTCAGCTTTCAGCTATCAGCAATCAGCCATCAGCTATCAGCTATCAGCTATCAGCAATTTCTCGTTTCCCCTGGAGATTGTTCTTCTAAGCGGCTTCTAAATTATTCTTTTAATTGGATGCTATTCATCAATTGCGAAAGCACAAAGTTCATAGCTGAAAGCTGACAGCTATCGGCTTTCAGCTATTTCTCGTTTACCATGGAGATTGATCTTCTAAGCGGTTTCTAAATTATTCTTGTAATTGGATGCTGTTCATCAATTGCGAAAGCACAAAGCTCATAGCTGAAAGCTGACAGCTGATAGCTTAAAAGCATTATCTTAGCACACAACTTGGCCGTATGCATTTGATTCAGGAAACATTATTTATACTGCTTGCAGGATTTGCTATCTGGCTCTTCTCAAAAAAGATATCTGCAATAAGAAGAAACATTTTGCTGGGCAGAGATGAACAGATCAATGATCGTCCGTCTGAGCGCATGAAGAATGTATTGTTGCTTGCATTTGGCCAGAAAAAGATGTTTAAAAAACCGCTGGTTGCGGTAATGCACTTTATTGTTTATGCGGGATTCATAATTATTAATCTCGAAGTTGCAGAAATTTTCCTGGATGGCATTTTAGGGAAGCACCGGCTTTTTGCAGAACCAATGGGCGAAGTATATACCTGGCTGATCAATGCTTTTGAATTCCTGGCAGTTGGTGTTATTATCGTTTGTGCGGCTTTTTTGATCAGAAGAAATATCATCAAACTGCGTCGTTTCATCAGTAAAGATCTGGATGGCTGGCCAAGAAGCGATGCCAACTATATTCTGATCACTGAGATCTTGTTAATGATCCTTTTCCTGAAAATGAATGCATGCGACACTTATCTCCAGCAACAGAATTATGGCGATTACGGCGAACATCTTACAGGCAATTTTTTCTTTTCACAAATGCTGCATCCGTTATTAAGCGGTTTCAGCAATTCGACGATTGTAGTTTTTGAACGGATCTGCTGGTGGTTACATATTACAGGCATTTTTGCATTCCTCAATTACCTGCCTTATTCTAAACATTTGCATATCATTTTTGCATTTCCAAATGCGTACTACGGACGCCTGGAACCGAAAGGCAAGATGACCAATATGCCTGAGATCCAGAACGAAGTATTGTATGCCATGCAGCCGGAACTGGCACCTGCCGGAGACGCTGCACAATCCGATCATAAAAAATTCGGTGCTAAAGACGTAGCCGATCTGAGCTGGAAAAATCTGCTGGACGCTTATAGCTGCACAGAATGCGGCCGTTGCTCCGATGCCTGCCCGGCAAACATTACAGGAAAATTATTGAGTCCGCGTACAATTATGATGAAGACCCGTGACCGGTCCGAAGAAATCGGACGAAACATTGACAAGAACAAAACCTTTGTTGACGATAACAAAACATTGTTGCGGGACTACATTTCCGAAGAAGAATTAAGAGCATGCACCACTTGTAATGCCTGCGTGGAGCAATGCCCTGTTAGCATTAATCCGCTTGATATTATTTTACAATTACGCCGCTACCTTGTTATGGAAGAAAGCAATGCACCCCAGGAGTGGAACGCCATGTTCAGCAATACCGAAAACAATTTCGCCCCCTGGAAATTCTCCCCAGATGAGCGCGATGCGTGGGCGGAGTAGCAGTGAGGTATCAGGTGTCAGGTTTCAGGTTTGAGGCATAAGGCGTAAGGCATAAGCCAAGGATCAGACATTTATTATCTTATTAATCTTGCACTTCTATCTCCTTCTTACTATCTTACGGTCTTACATGTCTTACATGTCTTACATGTCTTACACGTCTTACACGTCTTACACGTCTTACCGTCTTACCACCTCTCCATCTTCCGGAATACTCACTTTCTCCAAATAACCACATTCGGTCAATTGTTCCCTGAGTTGTTTTCTGCTGACTTTAGCATGACTGATAGTGTCCATGTGTACAGCAATAATATCTGTTGAAGGCAATTCTTTATAGACTTTTACGATATCTGCTGAAGTCATGGTGATCGGATCTCCGGTGGTATATTGAGGCGCACCTGCATTTACAACAGTAACATCGGGATGATACATTTGTAAAGCGTCTTTTACTTCCCCGCACCAGATTGTGTCGCCAGCAACGTACACAGAGGCAGCTCCGTTATTCAACACAAAACCAGAAACGACACCCATTTTTTTACCGATCTCGCCGGTGCCATGCTGACCACCAGTTCTGTTTATTTTTATCGATTTGAAAGATAGTTCATCTGCAACGGCCTTCAGGTTTGTAAAACCCTGTGATTGAATTTTCTCCAAATCTGCAGGCTGACAAAATAAAGGTTTTTCCTTATCAATCATTTGTTGCGCCAGATCATCCCAGTGGTCACGATGTGTATGTGTCACAAGCACTGCATCAACATCTTTAATTAAGGCTGTTAGTTCGTCCTGCCCGATGGGCAATTCGATCCTCGGATAGCGGATCTGCGTACCGGAATTTGCAACCGGATCATAAGTATCTTTTGCAGCCAGAAGCGGATCCACTAAAAATTTTACATCACCGATCTCTATAACAATTGTTGCGTGTCTTATCAATCGTACGTTTATATCTTTTTTCATAACCTGACTTTTCATCTTTGATTTGAATAATTATTTGCAATTCAAAATTGCAGAACATCCCTTCTCTCCTGTTTGCTGAAAAGTTTTTATTGTGTGCTGAAAAGTCAGTAGAAAAAATTATTGTAGTTGGGCGCGTGAGGAAGTTGGCGCCACCCCGTATTTGGTGCGGTATGCTTTTGAAAAATGGGAATTATTCTCAAACCCACAGTCATAGGCTATTTGGGTTACAGGCTGATTGGTTTCTTTTAATAAATAGTGCGCATGCTGCAGACGGCGGTTAATCAGCCATTTTTGCGGCGTATCGTTATACAATTCAGAAAATTCTTTTTTGAAAGTGCTCAGGCTGCGTCCGGTAAGTTTCGCCATTTCCTCGAGACTCATGTTTTGGGAAAAATTCGTCTCCATAAAGTAGGATAAATCAATCTTCCGTTCACTCACGAGAAATCGCAGGTAAGTTGCAAAAGTCCGGGATGGCTCGTTAGAGAAAATATGAAACATTGCCTGCAATGCAGTTAGCTTTACTATGCATGGTGTAAACACTTCCTGGCGCTTTATTTTACCGATTGATTCCTCTATCGAGTGATTGATGAATGCAGAACTTTTGAAAACAAACGGCGGCAATTCCGCAGTAAAAGTTTCTTTTGAAAAGATGTCAATCTCCTTGATGAAGTCACGTATAAATTCGTCATCCATAAAAAACAATATCGCAGAATAATCTATGGATGGATGTATAATATAATTGCCGCGTTTACGGAATTGGATATCATCTTTTTCAATCTTTATCAATTCGTCATTGTACCGGACATGCAGGTTTCCCGATATTACTAATTCAAGGCAGTGCATTGTCTGCAACACATCACCACCTTTAAATGAATTGTCAGCAGGAATAACCACCGCTTTCATTTCTGCCCGCCTAACGCCTGTGTTGCAATAACGCGCAATAATATCTTTTGGAAACTGCATGGTTAAAGTTAAGAAGGAAAGGGGAAAGGCAAAGCTTAAAGCTTAGAGCCTAAAGCCCAAAGCTCAGGAACTGATTGTAACGATCCGGGAATACGTGTGCAGTCGGAACGCTGTTGATTAATACTATTGTTGTGATAAAATTGACGCTTGCGCCCCTTCAGGGCTTGATTGTATTTTGCTTAAAATACACAGGGCGTTGCCCTGCGCTGGTGCTTACGCCCTTTCAGGGCTGCCTTCCACGCATGAACCTGTTTTGGGCATTGTGGTTACTTCAATCACACAGGCATGTTGTGTAATTGACTCCGCTAAATAAAAAGTTGAATCGTAACGTTAATGATCGCGTTTTTTCAACACGAAACTATTTGGACATAATCTGATTATCAACTATTCTCTGGGCTCTAATCAAACAAGCACACCTATCAGCAAGTTTCACCTTTCACTATTCACTATTGACCATTCACCTTTCACCATTGACTATTCACTATTCACATCATCCTATTCCCCCATCATGCCCCTTATCACCACACTTGCCACCATACATCCAAAAATCGCTGGCATGTAACTGATGGTGCCGATCAATGTTTTTTTGGGATGCGCTTTTTCTGTAACGATTACGCGGGTCTCGTCGATTTCTTCCGGACTAAACACTACTTTAAAACCGGTCCGAATTCCTACTTCGTGCAGTCTCTTACGAACATATTTTGCCAGTGTGCAATTATAACTACGACTAATATCTTCTATTTTTATTTGTAACGGATCTACCTTGCCGCCCGCACCCATCGAGCTTACAATGGGGATATTTCTTTCCATGCAGGATTTTATAAAAAAAACTTTTGAACCCAGCGTATCAATACAGTCAACAGCATAATCTAACGGATGTGCATCCAGAATTCCGGCTGTTGTTTCTACATTCAGGAAAGTCGTAACAACAGTAATTTGCAAATCCGGGTTTATTGCCTGCAACCTTGAAGCCATCTCTTCAGCTTTCAGGTTACCCGCATTGCTTTGCAGCGCCACTACCTGCCTGTTGCAGTTACTAAGATCAACTACATCTGCATCAACAATAGTTATTTTACCCACACCGCTACGCACGATCATTTCTGCACAAATACCACCAACACCGCCCAAGCCGGCCACCAGCACATGCTTGTTCATCAGGTTTTCAACTTTTTCATCTCCAAGCAGCAATTGCGTTCTGCTCATCCAGTAAGGAATCATATTCTTGTTAGATTATGTATTAAATTGAGGCTGCAAAATTGGACAGAGTTATATGAAATTGCCAAAAATCTTGTTGATTGTTTTTATTTTCCTTGGTTTCACTGCTGTTGCCCAGCATGTAGAAGTGCTCTCTACAGGCTCAAGAGCTTCATTAAGAGGCGTTTCTCCCATTGATGACAACGTAGTGTGGGCAAGTGGTTCCAACGGCAATGTTGGCCGCTCTACAGATGGCGGCAGAACATGGGAATGGAAAACAGTGAAAGGTTTTGAAACACGTGATTTCAGGGACATTGAGGCTTTCGACGCCAATACGGCCATCATTATAGCTATTGCAGAGCCAGCAGCCATATTGAAAACAACCGATGCCGGCAAAACATGGAAAACTGTATTTCTCGACAGTACAAAAGGTATGTTTCTCGATGCAATGGACTTTTACGACAATAACACAGGTGTGGTTGTAGGCGACCCAATCGACGGTAAATTGTTTATTGCATTTACAGACAACAATGGCGATACATGGCAGGCAGCCTCCATGGAAAAACGCCCGAAAGTTGATGAAGGCGAAGCTTGCTTTGCTTCCAGTGGCGGCAATATAAAACTGATGCGCGGGAAGAATTTCCTGGCGGTGACAGGCGGAAAAAATTCAAGGCTCTTTTATAATACCACGCCATACAATCTTCCTCTCATGAAAGGAAAAGAATCAACCGGCGCCAATGCACTGGCCGTATTCAACAACAGTATTTCAATTGTCGGGGGAGATTTCAACCAGCGCGACAGACATGACAGTTGCTATGTTTTCTTTGATGAATTCAGAAAGGCGGGAAGTCTTCGCTTTGCAACTTTTCCTAAAACACCTTTTAATTACCATTCCGGCGTAACCTTTATTTCTTCTGCCCAGATCATTGCCTGCGGTTTGAACGGTGTTGATATCAGCGGCGATAATGGTATTACGTGGAAGAACATTTCAACTGAAAGCTTTCACGCAGTACGTAAAGCAAAGAACAGCGATGCCGTATTTTTTGTCGGGGGCAATACAAAGATTGGGAGAATGGTGAAGTAGCTATTAGCTGTCAGCTATCAGCTTTTAGCTATTCGTCGCACTCCTTGTTTCTTCTGCATATAAGGATTGACTGGCAAGATCTAAAAACTTATAATACAAAAGCGCCAGTAAAGAGAACTCCACTGGCGCTTTCTTGTATAGATGACTTGAACTTGTCAGACCTGAAGGCTAATAGCTGATAGCTAATAGCTAATGGCTTATAGCTGACAGCTCACAGCTACTCAAACATTTCCGCTAACTTCTGTTTTTCAGCTTTGAATGATTCTCTTGGTTTCAATCCAAGCAAATCGAACATCCGGTTATCTTCATCAAATGAAGGATTTGGCGTAGTAAGCAGTTTATCGCCCGCGAAAATTGAATTCGCGCCAGCCATAAAGCAAAGCGCTTGTTCTGCCACATTCATCTCTGTTCTTCCGGCGCTTAATCTCACCATAGTTTTTGGCATCAGAATGCGTGCAGTGGCAATCATTCTTACCATATCCCAAATATCTGTCTTTTGATTATTTTCCAACGGTGTTCCGGCAACACGAACCAACGCGTTGATGGGAACGCTTTCAGGATGTTGAGGCATTGTGGCCAGTGTGTGCAACATGCCAATTCTATCTTCATGCGTCTCACCTAAACCAATGATACCACCACAGCAAACGGAAACACCGGCCTTGCGAACATTATCCAACGTATTCAAACGCTCTTCATATGTACGGGTAGTAATGATTGATTCATAGTATTCGCTGGATGTGTCCAGGTTGTGGTTATAAGCATATAAACCCGCGTCAGCCAGTTTCTTGGCCTGGTCTTCAGTCAGCATACCGAGCGTACAGCAAACTTCCATTCCCATCTCATTAACTCCTTTCACCATTTCCAACACACGGTCAAAATCCCTGTTATCCCTCACTTCGCGCCAGGCAGCTCCCATACAAAAACGTGTACTTCCTGCATCTTTTGCTTTTTGAGCGTAAGCAAGCACTTCCTCTTTCTTCATCAATGCCTGTACGTTAACACCTGTGTTATAGCGCGCAGCCTGCGGGCAATAAGCGCAATCCTCGGTGCAACCACCCGTCTTGATGCTTAATAGTGTACAAACCTGCACTTCGGCAGTATCATTATATTCACGGTGAACGTTAGCAGCTTTAAAAACCAACTCCAGCAACGGTGTATTGTAAATTTCATGAATCTCTTCAAGGGTCCAGTCGTTTCTTATTGCTATACTCATAACATCAATTTGAAGGCAAATATAAAGGTGTAAAATTAAATGAGAAATTCACAGAGGGTAGTAGCATCTTTCTATAAAACAAAAAAGCCCTGTCATCCCCCAAAATGACAAGGCTAAAAACACCTCACAAATACAAGTTATTTATTGCAATGCTACAAGGCAGCAAGAAAATCTATAATATCTTTTTTGCTCTTAACCACAGGCTGCAATTCAATTACCGCATCAGCCGTAACAACCGTGTCTTTTGCTCCTATGTAAAGATCCGTTCCGATAAGAGAAATGCTTACAATTATTACTTTTTTATCAAGCGGAACCTTATGTGTATAAAAATACCTGTTAGGCACATCAGCACTCATCCGCAGCACTGACCACTGATCTTTAAACACAATGAAAACAGCTGTATTGATATTGGTAAAATTAACCGGAAGTACTGCATTTAGCTTTGTTGAAGGCACCGTACTGTCGGCAAACTTGTCACAATTGATCCAACCTATATTCTTTGGGAAGATATTATAACCCGACAATGCACCATCCTGCCACAAATCAATGCGGGATGAATCGGTTGCCGGAACCCAATTAAATCCATCTGTTGCATTTACAGATGTGTCTCCGTAAAAAACCTTCATTTTCTTATCCAACTCCTGACTGACATATTTAACAGAAATACGCACAGCATCCGATACGTGCAATTCCTGCCCGTCTTTTACAATTTTTATGTGAAAAGCACCACCACTAACCAGCACATAATTATCGCTTACAGTAGGCTTGCCAAAGCGAACCATATCACCTTTTGATTTAAGGAAGATGGCCTCAACTATAATTTTACCGGAAACTGTCTCTTTTGTACAATTTGCAGGAAAGATGATCACAGCATTTTCTGCACAATGCAAAACACCGCCTGTACTTATATCAAACGAGTCCACAACAGGCGGTGATGAAAGAAGGGATAATAAAGCATTAACGGGAGCGTCGTTACTGATTGATGCCTTCCACGAAGTGTCGTTCTGCGGATTATTCGGATAAGCCACAAACTCATTGGATGCTTCTTTGGCACAGCCTGCCAGCAAAAAGACAATAAATGAGTATAAGAAAATCCGCTTCATATATCTTGTAAAAAATTGATAGTTTAACCACATGTAACCAACACGATATTTTTTAAGATTGACATAGCTTATCGTTGCCCAAACATGTGGTATCAAATAGATAACTACTCACTTTAAATCGTTGCCTGTGCTTTAAAATTTATATTTTAAACCCAGCGACAAGCCTCCCACGTTAATCTTTTGCGTAAAGGGCGCCGACGATTTTGTCATATTGCCCAATCTGTATTGCAAATAAGGTTCTGCAAACAATGATGCTCGTTCTGATAGTTTTCTTGATAATCCCACACCGAAATACAAGCTTAATCCCATGTTATTCTTGTACGGATCAAAATCTTTTATACTGCTTGCATTATAAAATGTATCGACAATAGAGCCGTTGTACCACGAATGAAGATTGAAGATTACACCGGCCGAAAAAGCCGCTTTAAACTTATCTCCATTGGTTTCGTACCCGACCAGCACCGGTAATTCAAGACTCGAGTAGTGATTATTAACAGTCACCGTGCTATAGCCTATCATACGGGCCATGCTTACACTCACAAATGAATTAACGGCACCTGCATCGGTCGTGATATACCTTTGCACCGTTACCGGCACATCCCTGTACACATTTGGTGTATTGTATGTAAATTTTTGATTGACCTGGGTGTATTGCAGACCTGACTTTATAAAAAAGTGATCGTTCAATTTTTGTGTGAGTCGAAAGCCTGCATTGAATGATATTGATGATTTTTCTGCTGCATTTTTTTCAGAAACATAATTTTCATACCCTGCTTTTGCATCAGTTTTCTGCCAGCTATAAGCAGGAGAAGCATATACTTCTATAAACCTGTCCTTCGATGTTGATGTGGACTGTTTTTCCTTCTTCTTGGTTACCGCAGTTTCTGTAGTTTGTTTTTGTGTAGAAGGCACAGCTTTATTGGCTACCACAGCATTACCCGCAGCCGTGTCAACGCCCAATACTGTTTGATCATTGCTTGTTTTTGCTGTAACATCAGACGCATTCAATTCATTTTTTTCGTCAATGCTCTTTGCTTTTTCTGCATTGCCAGGCACCTGAGTATGGGCTTCTGCATCTTTTATCAACGCCGGGTTGTCCCTGCCATAAGATTTTGCGATTGTGCTTTTATCGTTGGCTTGCAATTTAGTTTTTCCGGCAGGGGCATTTACTGCGGCAATGCCGGCCCGTTTGTCACTTGCCGTATTTTCTTCAGCCGCTTTATTTTCAGATGAGTTATTGTTGTTTGTATCTGTAGAAACCAATGAATCTGTTTGTGTAGAATTTAAATCATTCGCATTTGTTTTTGTTTGATCTTTTTCTTGTGTTGATTGATGTTTTCCTGCCAGCTGGCCGTTGCGCTGCCCATGTTGCTGCTGCATAAAGTACCCCCCGGTAGCTATTCCGATAAACAGTACCGCCGCGAGCGTCCACCACAGGAATGGGCGCCTCCTGTCGTCATCAACCCGTCGCTGTATCTTACTCCAGCTGTCCTCCGGCACATGACTTTCAAAGTCGTGCAACTTTCGCCGGAAAAACTCGTCAAATTCGTTCTCTGTCATAACTATACGGCAATTTTTTGAAATAATTTTATCTGGTCCTGCAACATGCGCCTGGCTTTTACCAACTGACTGCGACTTGTTCCAGGTTGAATATTCAGCATTTTCGCGATCTCTTCATGACTGTATCCTTCAATGGCATTCAGGTTAAATACAAGCCTGTATCCATCCGGCAACGCGTTTATCATCTTCAACAACTCTTCTTCACTAAGATTTGTCAGCGCATACGATTCCGTATGTGCGGAGCCTTCAACCACATCATTCAATTCATTAAACCTTATCTTTCTTTTGTTGATTACTTTCAGTGCAGTAGTTACTACAATTCTTCTTATCCAACCTTCGAAGGATCCTTCGTTCTTGTATTGGGCTATGTATGTGAACACTCTTATAAAGGCTTCCTGTAGAATATCTTCCGCTTCAGCGTGGTCGCAGGCATATCGCAGGCAGACAGTCATCATCTTGCCGGCATATGTGTTAAACAGCATACGCTGGCAGCTTGCATCCTTCTGAATGCACCCTTTAATCATCTCCTGCTCCGTCAAATAAATTCAGTTTTAAAACATCTACGTGAAAAAGATACCATCCTCGCACAAAACGTTGCCTGCAAGGTAAAATTGTATTGAATTTCAACGCTGTCCGCCGGGTAATTTTAACGCCGCTCTTCACAAAAACATGGCATAATATTTAGAACAGGCATAAGAGAGACAATTTTACATATAAAATTTTTTAGCATGAAGCGCACGTTAATTCAATCATCCTGTTTATTTCTCCTGTTATTTTTTGGCTTTTCCATGCAAAAACTGAACGCTCAAAAGCTCGTTTTTCTTTTCGGGCATGGCATTTACGATGCGCCAACCGGCTCGATGGCTAATTATTACAATTATGGATTAGGTGTAGAGGGCGGCGTTGGTATAGGCCTAAATAAAACATTTCTCACAGGCACTATTGGTTATACAAACTTTTTCAACAAGAGTGGAAGCCCAGCGGGGGATCTTAAATATGTACCTATAAAAGTCGGCCTGAGGCATTACCTTGTCACAAAACTATTGTTCTTTAACCTGAATGCGGGCGTTGCCAGCGTCGACAACAAGCTGATGAGTGGATCTGCCCGGTTTACCGCTGATGCAGGCCTTGGAGCAAAGGTCGGACCGTTAGATCTTGGAATTAATTATGATGGATTTGCCGGAACCAACGGCGTTTCTTCAGGTTGGAATTCGTGGTTTTCATTTAAGGCAGGGTTCAGGATCGGGCTTTGACGTTGTACGTTATAAGTTTTACGTTATACGTTTATCGAAGCGAAGTAGAATTAGCTAGTTGATGCTTTAAATTTTGGGCGTTTCCCCTATCTAATTAACCATTGCTTGGGTGAAGAGTTTTTCCAATTAAATGCGAATGTGAGTCCAGGCGAGTTGGTGGCAATGTCAAAAGCAGGCTGCACACTAATGCTTAAATCTTCAGTTACATCAAACTCCTTTAAATGTCCGAAAACCGTTGCGTCTACAACGTTCAGTCCCCAGGCAATTACAAAGAATACAATCGAATAATCCCTGTTTCGCCTAAACTCATTACGATAATTTTGCAACGAGTTGAGATCTATAGGTAATCCGGTTCGGTTGCTAATTAAAGCTGGATCAATTTCATCATACCGATTATATTCCTTATTTACGACAATTGTATAAGCTTTTCTTGTTTTTTTATACCATTGATTATAGTATAAAAATGTATAAGTAGGAATACCGATAGCAGCATATACAATAGGAATTTTCCAATATTCTTTGTTGTAGGCTTGTCCCCATCCGGGCAACACAGCAGAACGTCTTGTGGCTTTATGTGGATTGTGATGCTTTACAACTGGGAAGTCATTTTTATTATTTGCAGCGTTTTCTGATTTAATTGGAGCTTTAATGCTACTATCGAACTCATTAGTTTGCTTAAGCTGTTGTCTGCTTTCCTGGGCATTGATATACAGCATGGAAATAAATAACAATATAGACAGGGTCAAGCGCATCTTCATGAAATAATACAACTTGTTTAATTAGCTATACTTGAGACTATACTGCCATATCCTTTTTTACTATGTGGCAGCTTTACTTCGCTTCCCAAGAATAAGACAAGTTGCCCCGTATGCCTTGATAAATAAATGATATATGTCATTTTATCAAACTTTAACATACTTATTTTCAATATTATAATCTTTTAGATGGAATTGCTATGACACTAAGAGATTGACAATAATGTGAAGCTTTATGAAACATTAAGTCAATCAACACTTATTTCAACAAATTCTTTGAGTGATTTTTGGATTTCTCCACCTTTCTGATAGGGTGAGCGATTGACGCCACAGATTCTTTATTACAGAAACTCTATGAATAATCATACGATTTTAAATCCAATTTTATATCCGGCAGTAAACAGTGGAGCTTATCTAACTCTTTATTTTTTCGGTTCGCCGATTTCTTTTCTGCCCGGTTTACCGCTGATGCAGGCCTTGGAGCAAAGGTCGGACCGTTAGATCTTGGAATTAATTATGATGGATTTGCCGGAACCAACGGCGTTTCTTCAGGTTGGAATTCGTGGTTTTCATTTAAGGCGGGGTTCAGGATCGGGCTTTGACGTTGTACGTTATAAGTTTTACGTTATACGTTTATCGAAGCGAAGTATTAAAATAAAAAACTTGCCTGAAGGCAAGTTTTTTATTTATTCATTTAAACCCTTTTTTATAAAGTATGGGCATCTGTATTTCCTTCATTCGCACATCTGCACATTTACTCATTCGCACATTCACTTACAGTCCCAACACCTCTTTCATGCTATAAATACCCTTCTTCCCTACCAGGAATTCTGCCGCTAATACGGCGCCGCCGGCAAAGCCCTTGCGGTTATGGGCGGTGTGAATGATTTCAATATCGTCAATAGCAGAGCGATACTTGATCTTGTGTGTGCCAGGAGCAGGATCTACTCTTTCGCTGATTATTTCCAGATCATCCACGTTATCGCTAATATGGTTAACCCATTGCTTTTTGTTTTTAAAAGCCTGCATAACACCCTCGGCCAGTGTGATGGCAGTACCGCTTGGCGAATCTTTTTTCTGCGTATGATGAATCTCCTCCAGCATTACATCGTATTCCTGGTGTGGCTGCATCATTTTAGCGAGGTATTTGTTCAGTTCGAAAAATATGTTCACTCCCACACTATAATTGCTTGCATAAAGAAGTGCACCATTTTTATCCTCACATTTTTCTTTTACCTCGTTCCAGTGTTCAAGCCAGCCTGTTGAGCCGCTAACTACCGGAACGCCAAACTCCAGGCACTTTTTAATATTTTCAACTGCACTGTGCGGACTTGTAAATTCAATTGCAACATCCGCTTTCTTAAGATTGTCAGCAGTAAAATCACCCTGATTGTCAGCATCAATTTTCAACACTATTTCATGGCCTTTTTCCAATGCAATTTCTTCAATGGCTTTACCCATTTTGCCGTATCCAATAAGCGCAATTTTCATATTCAATTCGTTTAAGAGCTGAAAGCAATTAATGAGCTATCAGCTTTGGTATAAATATTTTAAGTACGAGTTACGAAGTACGAAGTACCTAATCACAATCTTGTTTCCTTAAATCTAACAGGCTCAACTTGTCATCACCGCCCACATTGTCAATTTTCAACTGTCAATTTTCAATTCCTACTTAACTATCCACTGCTTCGGAACCGGATTTTTGAAATTGAATGCAAATGTAAGTCCCGGTGCCTTTGTATTAAAATCGTAAGCTGGCTTTACCCGCATACTAAGGTCTTCGCTGATATCGAATTCTTTTAAATGCGCAAAAACGGTCGCATCTACCACATTCAATCCCCACGCTATCATAAAAAAGATGATTGAATAATCTCTGTTCCTTCTAAATTCATTACGGTAGTTCTGCAACGCATTCGCGTCAATAGGCAGGCCGGTTTCTTTGTTGATCAATGCAGGATCTATCTCGTCATAACGGTCATATTCCTTATTAACAACAATGCTGTACGCATCCCGCGTTTTTTTATACCATTCGTTATTGTACAGAAATGTATAAGTGGGAATTCCAATAGCAGCATAAACAATAGGAATCTTCCAGTACTCTTTATTGTATGCCTGCCCCCAACCGGGAATAATGGCGGAGCGCCTTGTGGCTTTGTGGGGATCGTGATGTTTTTTTACGACAATAGAATCTTTTTTTACACCAACAATGCTATCGGCTTTAATATTAGCCTGCTTTGTCGTGTCAAAAGTATTTGTTTGTCCAAGCTGCTGTTTAGCATCCTGCGCGTTTACGCGCAGAACGAGCGTAATCAATATCAATAAAATAAAATGGATCTTCATGAAATGCTACGCTTATTAGCTGGCTTGCACACTCATAAGGTCAAGAAGTTTATTCAATTCTTCCAATGAGTAATACTCAAGGGTTATGCTTCCATAACCTTTTTTGTTATGCGCCAGTTTAACTTTAGTTCCAAAATGAGAAGCTAAATTATCCTGTATTCTTTTGTAAGCAGGAGGCAGATCTGATTTTGGTGCAACTTTAACATCCTTATTTTCAGCCTTATATAAGTTGCGAACCAATTCTTCTGTCTGGCGAACACTCAGTCCTTTGTTCTTTATTTCGTTAAAAACATACAGTTGTTTGTCAACTGTATCTATGTTGATCAGCGCTCTCGCATGGCCCATACTCATCGTTCCATTGCGCACACCAAGTTGAATATCCGGTGGTAATTTGAGTAAGCGTATATAGTTGGTTACAGTACTCCTTTCTTTGCCCATGCGTTCGGCAACCTGCTCCTGCGTATAAGTCAGTTCGTCCATCATACGCTTGTAGCTCAGGCCAATCTCAATAGCATTCAGGTCTTCACGCTGCAGGTTTTCCAACAACGCCAGTTCCAGCAATTCGGCGTCATTTGCCTGTCGGATATATGCAGGCACATCTTTTATACCGGCAATCTTTGATGCCCTGAAACGGCGTTCCCCTGCAATAAGCTGGTATTTACCGTTGGCTAATCTTGAAACAGTAAGTGGCTGAATAATATCGTGCAACTTAATTGATGCGGCCAGTTCATTTAATGCCTGTTCGTCGAAGTCTTTACGGGGGTTCTTAGGGTTTATTTCAATTTCAGTAAGAGCTATGCGTGTTACGCCTGTAGCCTGCTCCACAACCGAGTTCTTTAAATTACCGGTTGTAGTTTTTAAATCAGCATCTATATTTTGTAATAAAGACCTTATGCCTTTACCTAATAACTCTTTATTTTGTTTGGGTGCGCTCATTTCTTTTTTCATAATTTGTACATCAACTTCTAAACGGCTTGTTTCATTTTCACGGTGCAAAAGTAAATCCCAGGGGTTATATCGCAATATTATTTGGAATTTCGCCATTCCGGCTGCGAATTGCAGTCCGCAGCCCTTGCTTATGAATCAAACAACATTCATTCCATAAGCGGCTAAGTAACACTGCTTTGTTCTACTCGATGATCCGTTCTTCGTTGGTCATCTTTGTGAGATTATTCTTTTGCAAAATTTCTTTTGCCAGGTTCAGATAGTTAACTGAACCCTTACTTTCAGCGTCATACAATATTACCGGCTTGCCAACGCTGGGAGCCTCACTCAGCCTGGTATTGCGATGTACAATTGTATCAAATACCATTTCATCAAAATGCCTTCTTACTTCGCTTACTACCTGGTTGCACAAGCGCAAACGGCCGTCATACATGGTCATCAGAATACCTTCAATTTGTAAATCCGGGTTTAAACGGCTTTGAACGATCTTTATAGTATTCAATAACTTACCCAAACCTTCCAGGGCAAAGAACTCACATTGTACAGGTACAATAACACTATTTGCGGCTACAAGCGCATTAACAGTTATAAGACCCAACGAGGGTGAACAATCGATAATAATGAAGTCATACTGATCCTTAACCGGATCAAGTATATTTTTCATTACCATTTCCCTGTTGGGATAATTGATCATTTCAATCTCAGCTCCAACAAGGTCAATGTGTGAAGGGATCAGATCTAAATTAGGAATCTCACTTTTCAATATCACATCTGAAGCAGTGGCATTGTTCACCATACAGTCATACAAGCTGCTTGTAATATTGTGCAGATCGAATCCAACACCAGTAGTGCTGTTGGCCTGAGGATCTGCATCCACCAGCAAAGTCCTGTACTCCAGAACAGCAAAACTTGCGGCCACGTTAATGGCCGAGGTGGTTTTTCCTACACCTCCCTTCTGATTTGCTACGCCTATTATTCTTGCCATATTTTTATCCTTATTCCCTTTGAAGGATTTTGATGTTGTTGCTTTTTCCCGAATAATTAACCCCGATTCATTAAAAGCTGATGGTTTCCAGCGGAGCCGGCAGCAAAAGCTTTTTTCCGGCAGCTTTAAAATCATCCTCCGCTTTTTGGGTATCAATCTTAATTATTCCAAAAGTGCCATGGTGCACACCAACAATAGTATCACATTTTATAAACTCACTGGCCTTTAGTGCATCTGTTGCATCCATGGTAAAATGACCGCCAACCGGCAAAACAGCAAATTGCAGTTTGGCCCAAAGCGGAATTAATTGCATATCCAGCGTAAGAGCCGTATCACCGGCAAAATAAAAATCGCCCTCCTCTGTGTTAAATACAAAACCCAGCGGATTGCCACCATAACTTCCGTCCGGCAGGGACGAAGAGTGCACAGCATTAACACCTCTTACTTTTCCGAAACTAAAATCATGCGATACCGGGCCGCCATGATTCATATGGATTGTGTTGGTTACGCCTTGTCTTTCCAGCCATCCCATTACTTCGGGATTTCCCACGCACAGCGCACCCGTTCTTTTTGCAATTCCTGCAGCATCGGCCACATGATCGCCGTGACCATGAGATAAAAACACGAAATCCGCCCCGATGCTATTCACGTCAATCCCCTGCGCAGCTGGATTGCCTGTAATAAACGGATCGAACAAAATTCTTTTTCCTTTTATTTCAACAGCAAAACAAGAATGTGCATAGAACGTAAGTTTCATCGGATTATTTTTTAATGTATACCTGCCATTTTTTTAGCAGCTATATTTTCAAAGGCAGCAAAAATAATTTTTCGTGCCCACTTAGCGAAACAATATTATTCTTTTAGCAGTATAGATAAGCATAATTTTACCCACATTTTTGGCAGATTTGGCTGACACCCTTGTCGCCGTAGTCCCAGCATCGGATGTCCGGGCAAGATGGCTTCGGAAATTGGCGTCGTTAATCTGACCATTACCAAAAGCATTGTCCGTTAGTGGATTTTAGCCATCTTTCAACACGATTTTGCTTTATTTTTACTCATCACTGAAATTTTTCTTATGCGTAGCAAAGGAGGTCTCTGGATTTTTCTATTCATTTTACTGCTGCTGGATCTATATATTTTTTCTGCCATTCGTTCATTAACTCAAAATGCTGGCGAAAAAACAAGGATAATCATCTATTCGGTTTACTGGGTCATTTCGGGGGCCGCGCTTATCACAATCATGCTCTTCCCCTACTGGCAGTGGCTGCAGACTCATCGTTTTTTCAGAAATTATGTTTTTGCAATTCTTGTCGGACTTTTCCTGGCAAAAGTGGTGGCGACAGTATTTTTTTTGGTTGACGACGTCAGGCGTGGCGCCCTTTGGTTGATGACTAAAATATTTTCAACAACCGGTGCCCACGTGGTTGAACCAGGAAACAAACTTGGCCGCTCCACTTTTTTAAGCTGGCTGGGCCTTATTGTTGGTGGTGGTTTATTCTCCAGCCTGATGTATGGTTTTTCCAACAAGTACAACTACCACGTAAAAAAAGTAAAACTGGCATTCAAAAATCTTCCTTCATCATTTAAGGGATTGAAGATTGTTCATATAAGCGATATACACAGCGGAAGCTTCAATGATAAACATGCGGTTAGCCATGGGGTTGACCTGATTTTGCAACAAAATGCCGATCTGATACTATTTACAGGTGACCTGGTAAATGACAGAGCCGAAGAGATGACTGATTACATGGATGTGTTCAGCAGATTAAAAGCGCCACTGGGTGTGTTTAGCACATTGGGCAATCACGATTACGGCGATTACGTTCAATGGCCCAGCAAGGAAGCCAAAATTGAAAACCTGGAAAGATTAAAGAATGTACACAAGGATCTGGGATGGCGTTTGCTTATGAATGAACATATCCCTCTCGAAAAAAACGGTGAATCTATTGCGTTAATTGGCATTGAAAACTGGAGCAGCAAAGCCAATTTCGCTAAATATGGAAAAATGGACCAGGCCTACCCGGGTTCTGAAAAATATCCTTTTAAGATTTTAATGAGTCATGACCCGAGCCATTGGGATGCCGAAGTGAGGGTTAAATATCCGGATATTGACCTGATGCTTGCAGGTCATACGCATGGCATGCAGTTCGGTGTGGAAAATCATTATTTCAAGTGGAGCCCTGTACAGTGGGTATATAAACAATGGGCCGGCCTATATCGTGAAGGATCACAAAAATTATATGTAAACCGCGGTTACGGATTTATTGGTTATCCCGGCCGTGTGGGCATTTTGCCGGAGATCACGTTGATCGAGCTGGCTTAAAAGCAGATCGCTGATGTCTGATTTTTTGATCTCGGATCTTACGTTTTGCATAAGTTTCAAACAAATATTTGAAGATTTTCTATTGCAAATTAAAGGAAGTGATAGAGCCTTTTCGGCAGTTAGTGTTTCTCAAATAAACATTAACAGGTTACACCTAAGTAGCTGATAGCTGATAGCTCACAGCTGACACCTATTAGCTACTTAGCGAATGAAACCCTAAAACAGTTTTTGCCGTTTTGTATTGAATAAGTGATTTCTCCTTTATGTACGTTAACTATTCTGTTAACGATTGGCAAACCAAGACCAAAGCCTTTTTCCCTTTGTGAATTACTTCCACGGAAGAAAGGGATAAATAAACGAGACTGTTCTGTTTCCGTAAGGGTTTGCCCCGTATTTAGAAATGATAACGTAATATAATGCTCATCTTCTGCCAGTATTACTTCCACACTTTTATTATCGGAATAATAATAAGCATTTTTCAAAAGATTGAAAAAAGCGGAGCGCAACAAAGGCTCACTGCCGTGAATGGAGAGCGAAAGTTCATCTTCCGGAACAGTGAGGAAATCGACGGTTATATTAATATCAGCGAAGGATTTCTTTACAAAAGCAATGGCTTCATAAAGAATCTCATCAAGCCTGATTACATTCCACTCCTTATTGTGCGTGATACGCTCGTATTGAGAAAGAGTAAGCAGTGAATTCGTAAGATCAATCATGTTCTGCTGGTCTTCTTTTAAAGACAGCAACACTTTATTGAAGTCACCGTTATCCAGATCTCTTCGCAAAGCCGACTCCGTTTGAGACAGCATACTTGCCAGGGGCGTTCTTAATTCGTGAGATGCGTGATGCACAAAGCTTTTCTGCGTCTCAAAAGATTTGTCCAACCGGTCAAGCATATCGTTAAAGTTAGACACGATCAGTTTCAGCTCTTCATAACTGTCACCTACATTAATACGCTCCTTTAAATTATTGGCAGAGATGCTATCCATCTGGTTGCCCAGCTTTACCAAAGGTTTGATTGCCTGGTTAGCGTATACAAATGCTGCAAAAGCAGCAAGCACAATGCCGCCCAGCAACACTCCTCCCATGATAAGTCTTAGTTTCTCAAGTCTTCCCTTTCCGTTTAAATCCCAGCCGGATGCTATAAATATGCAGTTTTGGTCCTTAAAGTAAATCCCGACATTTTCTCTTTCACCATCTTCAAATTCAAAAGACGGCCGACGCTTTATTTCATCCAATAACTGCGAAGAAGGCCTTTTTACAAAAAGTGAATCCGGATTTCTGTAAAAAATTGAGCCGGTACTATCTACCCCAATCACATATACATCTGCAAAATAGCCCGCAGGGTATCGCTCCACCTGATCCTGCACGCGCGCAGGCAGGCTGTCGATTTTAAACTCATGCTGGTAGGTTCCCCACACCTTGGACCAAAGCCTGTTGGTATATGCTTCTTTCCGCGTATTGGCGTAAAGCAGATAGATTACACTAATACACGAAATAAGAACAACCGAAACCAGTAAACATAATAATAAAGTAAACTTGAGTTTTAAATTCATGAAAGCGATGTTTCTCTTACATAATAACCGAAGCCTGGTTTGGTATGTATTAATTTGGTTTCAAAAGGTTTGTCAACCTTGTTCCGTAAAAAGCTAATGTATACTTCAATAGTATTGGTACCAGTATCAAAACTCAAATCCCACACCTTTTCCAGGATATCCTGTTTTGCAATCACTTTTCCTTTATTCTTACACAACAATACCAGTAATGCAAATTCTTTTGCAGTAAGATTAATGTTTTTGCCTCCCCTTGTCACAGTTTTATTTTCCATGTCAATCTCCAGGTCAGCAACAGTTACTTTTTCCGCAGGTTCGCTTGCAGCATCGGCTCTTTTCAGAAACACCTTAATGCGTGCAAACAATTCATCGAAATGGAAAGGCTTTACTATATAGTCATCAGCGCCCAGGTTAAAAGCATCCATCTTATCCTGCAGTTCACCTAAAGCGGTGAGCATAATAATAGGAACGTTCTTGTTAAGGGTTCTGAATTCTTTACACAATGCCAGACCGTTTTTGTAGGGCAGGTTGATGTCCAATATGACAAGGGAATAGTTATGCTGTCTAAACATCTTTTCGGCAATCAATCCATCATAAGCAACATCGGCATGGTATCCCTGGCGGGCTAGCTCATCCTGCATAACCTGGCTAAGTTTAGGTTCATCCTCAGCTAAAAGAATACGGTAAGTGTTTTCCATTATTTTTACCTGATTTTATATAAGAAATATTTAAGGAAAATTAAATACAATTTAATGAAAAAAACGATTTTAACATTATCTATTTTCTTTATACACTTTTTACATGCACAAAGCCCATTAACAACTTTTGAAAAAAGCTCCGGAAAACAAACAGTTACATATTCTGATTGCATTAAGTTCTATCACGCTTTATCTGCCAGTTTTGGTAGCTTAAAAATAACTAAAAAAAACATTACAGACGCAGGCTTACCCTTACATTTATTGATTTACAGTTCGGATAAGCAATTTGATCCCAGCAAATGGCACCAGCAGGGCAAGATTGTAATGCTTATAAACAATGGCATACATCCCGGTGAACCTGATGGCATAGATGCCAGCATGATGTTGTTGCGCGATGCCTGCACGGGAGCAATTAAAGTTCCACCAAATGTAGTATTGGCCGTTATACCTATTTATAATATCGGAGGAAGTCTTAACCGCAACACTTATTCCCGCGTAAACCAAGATGGACCCGAGAGCTACGGTTTCAGAGGCAATGCGCAAAACCTGGATCTGAACAGGGACTTTATTAAATGTGACAGCCGCAACGCCATTGCTTTTACACAAATATTTCACGAAGTAAACCCTGATATATTCCTGGATAACCATGTAAGTGATGGAGCAGACTATCAATATACAATGACGCTTCTCACAACTCAACACGATAAACTTGGTGGTGAAGTTGGCAAATTTTTACACGATGAGTTCGAACCAGCCCTGTACAAAGGCATGAACAAAAAGAACATGTTAATGACGCCGTACGTGAATTTTGAAGACGGAAATATGCAAAAAGGCTGGACCGCTTTTTATGACGCGCCGCGATATAGCACCGGTTATGCTACTTTGTTTCAGACTATTTCATTTATGTCCGAAACCCATATGCTAAAACCTTTTAAAGACAGGGTATTAAGTACATACGCGCTTATGCAGACAATGATTGAAGAAGCATCTAAATATGCAGATAAGATCATTGCTACAAGAAAGGCTTCTATAGAAGATGTAAAAAAACAAATGGAGTTTGCGTTAAGCTGGAAACCTGATACTGCGCGTTTTGATATGATCCGTTTTAAAGGCTACACAGGTGACAGCATTGTTAGCGCAGTTACCGGTATGAAGCGTTTATTCTATAACCATGAAAAGCCATTTGAAACAGCGGTTAAATTTTACAACTATCTCAATCCCGTAAATGTTACCACAAAAGCAAAAGCATACATTATACCGCAAGGATGGCACAATGTAACCGATCTGCTTGCATTAAACGGAGTGAAAATGCAGCAGTTAAAAACTGACACGACAATTGAAGTAGAAGCTTATCGTATAGAAGATTATAAGAGTTATCCCAAACCATTTGAAAAGCACCACCGCAATTATGATGTAAAGCTTGCCACCAGCAAACAATCGCTCCAGTTCAGACAAGGAGATTATCTAATTTATACTGGTCAGGCAACAGACCGCTATATCGTTGAAACGCTTGAACCTCAAAGCGACGACAGTTTTTTTAGCTGGAATTTTTTTGATGCCATACTACAACAAAAGGAAGGTTACAGTGACTACCGGTGGGAAGACGTAGCAGCCAAATACATTGCAGCTCACCCTGAGGTTAAGCAACTGCTGAATGAAAAAAAGCAGAAGGATAGCGTATTTGCCGCATCCGCCAAAGAGCAATTGAGATTTGTGTATACACATTCTCCGTATTACGAACCAGCGCATTTGAGATACCCGGTTTATAAGATCAATTAATTTAATTGACAGTTGAAAATTGACAATTGAAAATGAAGGTAGTGGCGCCAGCATTCTCAATTGTCAGTTCTAAGTCGTTTAGTCAGAGTTATAATATTAAGCGCTTCACACGTAGTCCTACCCAGAACCTGCAACAGAGATTAATAGTGTTTTGCAAGAGACCGGTCATTTTCAATTGTCAATTTTCAACAGAAAAACCCCATTTCAGAAACTCTGGCATCACTTTCGCCCAGGTGGCAACGTCGTGGCGGCCGTCAGGTAATTCTTTATAGCAGATCTGTTCTTCTGTATAGCCTTTGCCTTTCAATTCTTTGATAAGATCCCGCGCGTCGTCAATGCTGTCAATAATACCATTGTTGTTGCGATCCGCAGTTTCGTCAAGCGCTCCGCATTCAATAAAGAATTTCATCCAGGGATAGTAGTACCCATTGCGGACCTGCAAGTGCATCAAACGGTCTCTATCATCCGAATATCCATCCTCATAAGATCTTCTTCTCCACCATAACGCACCACTAAAAATGCCAACCTTATTGAATTCTCTGGCATGATTCCATGCAATGTCAAGGGCACTCAATCCTCCAAGAGAAAATCCCGCGAAACATTTTTCTTTGAAAGAAGCTATATTATATGATTTGCGAATCAAAGGAATAAGTTCATCAAGAATGAACTTGCTATACAATCCCGCCTTTGCGCCCAGTCCCTGGTAATCTGCACTATATGCCACACCATATTCCATTTTTCGTTCCTCGCCGCAGTGAATTCCAATACAGATAAGAGGAGAAATAGTTGAGGCTGAGATCATGTCGTCAAGCAGCGATCCAAAATCCATTGAACCAAGATCCTGCCCGTCATTGATCAGCAGCAGACTCAGGTTTTCAGGTCGAGCGATATTTTTTGGTAAATATGCATCTATCGTTATATCTCTTTCCAGAAATACGGAGTAAAAAACTTTTTGTTGCACCAGCAAACTGTTATACACACGGGTTCGCGACATTCTCATATTTCCAAAAATAAGCAACAAACGGGTACATGGGTCAAAATCAGAGACCGGTTATTTTTTTGTGGGTCAACATATCATTATTTTTTCAAACACTTTTAGTTGAGGAAAAACAAAAAATATTCTACATTCAGTGGGTAAATATTTATTACCAAAAGGTCAATATTGTTGCTCCGGGCATAAGGAAATATGCATGTCTACGCACTCTTAACCGGTAATAGCAACGGGACAATATAACTGGCGCTTATGAAAAAAATAGGTATTATTTATGGCCAGGAACGAACATTTCCTCAGGGATTTGTTGAATATATCAATCGTATGAATTTGCCGGACATAGTGGCGGAGTCCGTAAATATCAACAAGGTTGAACAGGGTGCTCCTTCTCCCTATGCAGTAATAGTCGACAGAATCAGCCATGATGTTCCTTTTTATCGCGCCTATCTTAAAAATGCTGCACTAAATGGCACCGCAGTGATCAATAACCCTTTTTGGTGGAGCGCAGACGAGAAATTTTTCAATAACTGTCTTGCCACTAAAATAAACGTTCCGGTACCTAAAACAGTAATACTTCCATCACATGATATGCCGGAAGAAACAACAGAAGAGTCCTTCAACAATCTATCATACCCACTTGAGTGGAACAGCATTTTTGAATATATAGGATTTCCTGCATACATGAAGCCTTTCGCGGGTGGAGGCTGGAAAAGCGTATACAAACTGGAAGATACGACTGACTTCTTCTCTAAATATGCAGAAACCGGGAGATTGGTAATGCTTTTACAGGAGGAAATTGTTTTTACTGAATATTACCGTTGCTATTGTGTAGGAGGCAAACATGTCCACATAATGCCATATGAACCGCGCAACCCGCATCACCTGCGGTATTCGGCTGGTTTTACGCCTTCGGAACAATTGTATAAAGAAATGGAAAGCATTGTTTTGCGTATCAACCAAAACCTGGGATACGATTTTAACACTGTTGAACTGGCTATTCGTGATGGCGTTCCTTATGCTATCGATTTTTGCAATCCGGCTCCGGATGCTGACCGGAACAGTGTTGGCGAAGAAAATTTTGCCTGGGTGGTAGAAGCAATGGGGAATTTTGCCATTGAAAAAGCAAAAGCATTTAATCCTGGTAACGGAGCAAACAATTTAACGTGGGGCGCATTTGTGAAGCACAGTGTACACGCAGCTGAAAAGAATGATGAGCAGAACATTTAAAGTAAAAAAATCAACCTAATTTACACTCCTTTTTTTGGCCCGCCTGAAAACAAAGACAGCAATGGCAGATATCAACTATAACAATTTCACACTCGGTGTTGAAGAAGAATACATGGTAATTGATCCCGTAACAAGGGAGCTGAAGAGCCATGAGCAGCAGATTGTGAACGAGGGACACAAAGTGATCAAAGACAAGGTGAAAGCGGAAATGCACCAGGCAGTGGTAGAAGTTGGCACTGATATTTGCCGCAATGTGGAGGATGCCTATCATGATGTGATGACGTTGCGCCAGACCATTTCTCAAATAGCCGGAGACCTCGGTTACTGGGTGGGCGCCGCAGGTACCCATCCCTTTAGTCACTGGCAAAGTCAGCTTATCACGGACCACGCCCGTTATAGCCAGATAGTAAATGAGCTGCAGGAAGCAGCCCGCAGCAACCTTATATTTGGCCTGCATGTGCATGTGGGTATGGAAGACAGGAAAATGGCGCTGCATATTGCCAACTCCGCCCGGTATTTTCTGCCTCACGTTTATGCATTGAGTGTCAATTCACCTTTTTGGGAAGGAAGGTTAACCGGCTACAAATCTTATCGTTCGAAAATATTTGATAAGTTCCCCCGTACCGGCATCCCGGATCATTTTCAAAGCATTGAAGCCTACGATAACTATGTCAACCTTTTGATTAAAACCAATTGCATTGACAATGCAAAAAAGATCTGGTACGATCTGCGCGTGCATCCTTTCTTCAACACAGTTGAATTCCGGATCTGCGACGTACCCCTCACTGTAGACGAAACAATTGCTATCACCGCGATTTTCCAGGCCATTTGTGTAAAGCTGTATAAGCTACGGACGCAAAACATGAACTTTATCTCCTATCACCGCGCATTAATTAACGAAAATAAATGGCGCGCCAGCCGTTACGGCATTGATGGCTCGCTAATTGACTTTGGTAAGGAAACTGAAGTCAATACCAGGGTGCTGATATTTGAATTGTTAGACTTTGTTGATGACGTGGTAGATCATCTTGGAAGCCGCCATGCAATATCCTATATCCACAAGATACTTGAACATGGCACAGGTGCCGACAGACAACTGGAAGTGTACAACAGCACTAACAGCCTGGTGAGCGTAGTGGATTATATTCATGATAATTTCCTTAAATAACACATTCATTATAAACCTTCTGTAGTAAAAAAGCGCAAGAATTCAATCTCGTATTCCTACTAAAAGCATCGGAGAACCGTATAAAACTTGCTAATCGAATAAATTTTCTCATTTTTGTTTGTTTAATAAAAGTTTCATGCTCTCGAAAAAGACTCAATATGCGTTTAAAGCGCTTATGTATCTGGCACAACAAAAAGAAGAAGGCCCTGTTTTAATAGCTGAGATTTCAAAGAAGAAAAAAATTCCCTTGAAATTCCTGGAAAACATCCTATTAGAATTAAAAAAAGCGGGTATTCTTGACAGTAAGAAAGGAAAGGGCGGCGGTTACTTTTTTGCTAAAGATCCGGCCAAAGTTTACCTGGCGGAAGTCTTGCGGCTAATCGACGGTCCCATTGCCCTCCTCCCCTGCGTTAGCCTTCACTTTTACGAAAAATGCAAGAACTGCGATGAAAAACACTGCGGTCTCAATCGCGTTATGTGCGAGGTACGGGACGCCAATCTTGCAATACTGGAGAAAAAAACAGTAGAAGACATAAGGTGAGGTGATGTACGATGTTAGATGTACGATGTTAGATGTACGGTGTCAGATGTACTATTTTAGATGTGAAATGTGCATGCCGCAAGTACGAAGTACGATTTACGAAGTACTCAATTTTGAAATCACTATAATTTCTTTAACACGTTTATTGCATAGGGTTGCATCAAAATGTAAGTGTGCCGCAAGTATGAAGTACGATTTACGAAGTAATTAATTTTGAGATCGCGACTGTTGCCCGGACAGTTATTGTTAAAAAATTTCACCCGGATATCCTAACATACCGATACCTCATGCCTTATACCCTACTCCTCACACCTGGTACCTGATACCTGATACCTGATACCTGATACCTGATACCTGATACCTGATACCTGATACCTCCCCAAGCTAATAGCTCATAGCTGACAGCTGATAGCTCACACCTGACGGCTTTTCCCTATCTTTCATAAAAATAAAATTTATCCTTGCAATAGGGGTATTTGTTATGTCCGTTGTATTACTATTGCCCGGACTTATCGGATAGATTGTTCTATTAAATAAAATTGTTACGGATGAGAATATTTATAACAGGCGCAACAGGATATATAGGAAATAATCTCGCATTAAGGCTCGCGAGGGAAGGTAATACGGTTCATGCATTAATCCGTTCGGTAAACAAGGCTCCCCTGCTGAATCATCCTAACATTAAACTTTTTGAAGGGGACATTACAGAACCCGATTCTTTAGAAAAAGCAATGGAAGGTTGTGAACAGGTGTATCACCTGGCTGCATTCGCCAGGGTATGGGCCAAAGATGTAAGTACCTTTTACAAAATGAATGTGGAAGCAACACGCTTTGTTTTAGATGCCGCCAGAAAATGTGGCGTTCAGAAGATTGTGTTTACCTCGACAGGAGGCGTTTTAGGACCATCAGGCAGTCATCCGGTTAAAGAAGATGACGCCAGGTTAGGGAATGTGTTTAACGAATATGAAGACACAAAAACACAAGCCGAAGAATTGTGTAAGGAGTATTGTAACAAATACGGAATGCATATCGTTATTGTAAATCCGCCACGTATTTATGGCCCTGGGATAGAATCGGAAAGTAACGCAGTAACAAGGCTTACTAAACTATACATGAGTGGAAGATGGAAAATAATGCCTGGTGACGGCACCAAAACCGGTAGCTATGTGTACATAGATGATATTGTAAACGGGCATATACTTGCCATGCAAAGAGGCAGAAGTGGAGAACGGTATATTTTATCGGGCGTAAATGCTTCTTACAATGAATTTTTTGATATATTAGGAGATATAACAGGAAAGAAACTGAAGCTGATAAATTTACCTGTTTGGGCGATGATGCTTGCCGGCTACGCATTGATGATTAGAACTAAACTCACTGGAAAGGCTCCCTTGCTAACCCCCAAATGGATCAAAAAATATTTTTACAACTGGTCGCTAAGCTGCGAAAAAGCTGAACGCGAACTTGGTTATACTTATATTCCGTTAAAAGAAGGTCTGCAAAAAACCGTTGACTGGATAAAACAACAAAATAAAGAATGACACCTAGCTATTTCACTTTAATTACAGGAGCCAGCAGCGGCATTGGCAAAGCACTGGCTATAGAATGTGCTAAACGTGGAATGAACCTGCTGCTAATATCCCTTCCCTGCAAAGAACTGGATTCACTTGTTGAATACATAAGAGATAAATTCAACGTGTCGTGTAACGGTTTCGGAATCGATCTATCGCAGCATTGTTCATCTACCGCAGTGTATAATTGGGTAAAGGAAAATAATTACCGGGTAAATGTTTTAATCAATAACGTAGGAGTTGGATCAAAAGGCGCTTTTGAAAAATTGCCGCTTGATTTTTACGTTTCACAGATTCATCTCAACGTAACGACAACCAGTTCTCTTACGCGTTTGTTTATGGATGATCTTAAGCAAAACGCACCTTCTCATATTCTGAATACAGGTAGTATGGGCGGTTTTTTCGCCATGCCACATAAATCTGTTTATGCTGCGTCCAAAGCATATATTTATACGTTTTCAAGATCCCTCGCACTGGAATTAAGAGATTACAATATTTCTGTAAGCGTGCTATGTCCCGGAGGAACCGATAGTAATCCGAATACAACTGCAATCAATGCTGATCTGAAAGGGCTTGCTAAAAAATCTATTCTTCAGCCGGAGGAAGTAGCATTTATAGCGATAGATCAAATGCTGAAAAGGAAAGAAAGAATTATTCCCGGAACAATAAACAGATTAGGCTATAGTATTAGTTGCATTGTACCTGAGTTTGTAAAAAGCTATTTTATTCGCCGGGCGTTCAAACATGTCGGAAAACATAATTATTAGGTAGCTATCAGCTTTTAGCTATCAGCTATCAGCTGGGCGCATCAAACACGCGAGGTTAATTATTTCCATACATGCTTGTCGATTAAATCTTTCTTTATAAATTAAAAAAGCCCTCACCTTAACCGGTGGGGCTTTATATTTTCAGATCAAATATTTTGACTAGATCCAGTTACTGCCTAGTGCAGCTCTGAATGGCCACGGAATAGAAGCGAGAATAATGATCAGGGCAATCAAAAATAAAATTGCTGATCTCTTATGCTTTGTAGCATCTGGGAGATTTTTCTTTGATACGCCTCTGCCAATTGTGATCAGTACAATCGCGATTAGCATTGCCGTAATATGCTCTATTGCAAAAAATCTCATTGTGCTGTCTTTCATTACTACCGACATGCCATTATTTGCAATAAGCTGGTAGCCTCGTGCGCCTGCAAACCATAAATACAAACCAACCAAAAAAGTAGTATGAGCCGCTATCATTAAAAACAATCCGGCTTTTTTATCACCTGCAGTAAAAGGCCTGTTTCCTGCTGAAAAATGTTTGAAGATATTTACCAGAAGTAAGATTAAAATAATCCATCTTAAAAAACTGTGTAAATGCAATAGTCCTGTATACATGTTTTAAATATTTAGCAACGGAATAAAACCCACTATTCTTCAGCCCATGCGAATATAGAGCATAAAGTGGAAAAACAAGCTATCAGCTATTAGCTATCAGCTATCAGCCAGTTCAGTTTTGGTCCGGTTAATCAATATTGACAACTTGATATTCCGGAAAGTTTATTGAAACATTTCTTCTTTTCTATTCTGATTTGCATCTTGATATTCCGAAGGCTTCTTAAGACAAATCCTACTATGCAACCTTATTGCGGGTCAACATCCGGTGATTTTTTTCCGGCTGAAAGCTGATAGCTGATAGCTGACAGCTAATAGCTTATTACATTTGCCTCCATGAGGACATATATTCTTACTTCTATCACAGTATTTGCACTAGTGACGTTGTTTTCATCCTGCGGCAGTAATGATCAAAAGCAAGCGGCAAATGAAGTCGCTAAAAAAGACGAAATACCAGCTTACGTAACAGGTCTGAAAAAAGCTGTAGCACTTCAACCTGATAGTGTTGGCCTGCGCCTGAAATATGTTACGGCGCTGGACAGTATTGGTCAGTATAAAGAGGCGCTTATTCATTTGGACACGCTGATCAGGAAAGACAGCCTCAACTATGGCCTTTGGTTTACCCGGGGACAAATTGAAGAAGACGCAAAAGACTCTGCCAGCGCAGAAAGAAGTTATATCAATGCTATAAGGATATATCCCTCTCCTGATGCACAACTGGCTCTCGCCAATATGTATGCGGAGCAAAAGAATGACAAGGCACTCAAAATCTGCAACCGTATTCTTGATATGGGGCTGGGCCGTGAATACGATGCACATTGCAATTTCATTGCAGGCATTTATCATTCCAGAATGAAACATATAGCCGAGGCCGTTAAGTTATTTGATCAGTGCATTGCCGCAGATTTTACTTATATGCCGGCTTACATAGAAAAAGGTCTGGTTTATTTTGATAACAAACAATATGATGAGGCCCTGAAAGTTTTTCAGTTTGCTTCCTCCGTTAATAATCTATATGCAGATGCATATTATTATATTGCACGTTGTTACGAAATGACCGGCAAAAAGGACAGCGCCATCATGAAATATCAACAATCGCTTAGCCTTGATAAAAATCTTACCGAAGCCAGAGAGGGATTGAAAAGATTGGGAGAATAAGAGGAGATTTGAAATTTGAGATTTGAAATTTGAAATTAAGGCTGCACCAAGATTCAAGATGCTGCATTTTTGACTATTGACCATTCACTATTCACTTTTTGACTTTTGACTTTTTACTTTTTACTTTGTTTAAACGAATCATATGCCCATAATCGCTCCTTCTTTTTTAGCATCGGATTTTTTACGCCTGGCGGATGAATGCACTATGGTAAACGAAAGTGAGGCGGAATGGTTTCACCTGGATATTATGGATGGACGTTTTGTTCCTAATATCAGCTTTGGGCTTCCGGTAGTTGCCGCAATACGCAAAACCACTAAAAAAGTATGCGACGTTCACCTGATGATCGAAGAGCCGGGCAACTATGCAGAAGCTTTTAAAAATGCGGGGGCCGACAATCTTTGCGTACATATAGAAGCGTGCCCGAACCTTCATCGCAATATCCAGCAAATAAAATCTCTGGGAATGAGGGCCGGTATTGCCGTTAACCCGCATACGCCGGTAAATTTTCTTTCTGACATACTTCATGACATCGATTTTGTGAACCTGATGAGTGTTAACCCCGGTTTTGGCGGGCAGGAATTCATTCCTTTTACCCTAACCAAAATTGCGCAGTTACGGCAGATGATCCAGGAAAGAAAACTTTCTGTTCTAATTGAAATAGACGGTGGTGTAACGTTTGAAAATGCGAAAGAGATTGTTACCGCCGGAGCTGATGTTCTTGTTGCAGGCAGTACCGTATTTAAAGATAAGGATCCCAAAGCAGCAATTGCAAGGCTAAAGTCTATCGGCTAACGGTCCCTGGCTTATGTAAATCCTGAATTATGCGTGAACGAAATTCCGTTTAACAGGAGCTAACAATACTTCAACCCATAACGAAAGTGAGTCAATGGCATAATTACTAATATTTGTTAATATAGACAGTTGTCCATTTTATTCACTTAATTTTAAAAATTAGTTCTCCGTATGTATTGAAACTGTAATTTTACCCCCCAACATTCGTAAATCGAGTATGCCGCAATACCCAAATAGACAATTTTTAGATTTTGAACAGCCGATCAGGGAGTTGTATGAACAGATCGACCAGACCAAAAAGATGGCTGAGAAAAATACAAAAATTGATTATTCTTCCAATATTCAGCAATTAGAAGATCTGATTGTTGAAAAACGTAAGGAAATCACCGCCAACTTAACACCATGGCAGCGTGTGCAGCTGAGCCGTCATCCGGACAGGCCGTACACCATGAAATATATTGAAAAAATGACCACGGGTTTCGTTGAACTGCATGGCGACAGAAATGTGCGCGATGACAAAGCGATGCTTGGCGGTTTTGCCCAAATTGATGGCCACACGGTAATGATCGTAGGTCAGCAAAAAGGTATCAATACCAAAATGCGTCAGCAACGCAATTTTGGTATGGCCAACCCGGAAGGCTACCGCAAAGCGTTGCGTCTGATGAAGCTGGCCGAAAAATTCAACAAACCTGTAATTACACTGATCGATACTCCGGGTGCATTTCCTGGTCAGGAAGCCGAAGAACGCGGACAGGGGGAAGCAATTGCACGCAACATATATGAAATGATCCGGCTGAAAGTCCCGGTGATATGCGTAATCATTGGTGAGGGTGCCAGTGGCGGAGCTTTAGGAATAGGTGTCGGAGACAGGGTTTTAATGATGGAAAACACATGGTACACAGTTATTTCGCCTGAAAACTGTAGCGCTATCCTTTGGCGCAGCTGGGAAAAAAAGGAAGTTGCAGCACAACAATTACGTTTAACTTCTACAGATATGAAGGGATTTGGACTGGTAGACGAGATCGTACCAGAACCAAGCGGCGGTGCTCACTGGAACTATACCGAAGCCGCTGCATATCTTAAGGACTCTATCGTTAAAGCACTTAATGAATTAAAGAATATCTCTCCTGAAGATCGCGTTAACCAGCGAATCGAAAAATTTGGAAGAATGGGCTTCTGGAACGAGTAGGAACTACAAATAATTTCAACAATTACATAAATGTCTTTACGCAATCAACTTAAAGGAACCGGGGTAGCACTTGTTACTCCTTTTAATGCTAACGGTGACGTAGACTACGATGCTCTTGGTAAAATAATAGATCATGTTATTGATGGCAAGGTAGAATACATTGTAACATTAGGCACGACAGGTGAAACTCCTACGCTGGATAAAACGGAAAAAACAAGTATAATAAAATATACTTACCTGCGCGTGAATAAGCGTGTACCTGTAGTTGTTGGAATCGGAGGAAATAATACAAAAGAGCTGGAAAATGAGCTGGGCAACTTTCCGCTGGATGATGCTACCGCTATTTTAAGTGCATCGCCATATTACAGCAAACCTTCTCAACAAGGAATTTTCGAGCACTATAAAGCGTTGGCCAAAGTTGCTCCGAAACCAATATTGCTGTATAATGTTCCAGGAAGATCTGGCCGTAATGTAGAAGCCGCTACTACATTGAAACTCGCCCGGGAAGTTGAAAATATTGCTGGGATAAAAGAAGCCAGCGGCGACATGGCGCAGGTGATGAAAATATTGCGTGATAAGCCGGAAGACTTTTTGGTTGTGAGTGGAGATGATGGTTTGGCATTACCGCAAATTGCATGTGGCATGGAAGGCATCATAAGCGTTGCCGCCAATGCTTATCCATTCAAATTTTCCGAAATGATCCGTCAGTGTCTTCGCAATGATTTTGTTGAAGCGAAGCAGATGAATGATAAACTGATCGAAGCCTATGATCTGATGTTTGCAGAGAATAATCCTGCCGGCGTTAAAGCATTTATGGCAAATGCAGGCTTAATAAGCAACGCACTTCGTTTACCCGTTACACCGGTAAGTGACGAATTGTTTAATAAGATTAAAGCTTATATGGTGACGAATAAGTAAGTCGCAAGAACAAATAAAATTTAAAAGCATTCCGCAATAACGGAATGCTTTTTTTATTCGCGATCAGCCCTAAAACGTTGCTTTTTACCTGCAACCACATAACATATATCTTCCCTTCATCGTCAAATACGCCACAGCAATTTCAAACATTCCCAACAATTAGTTGTTACACAACAAAGATTGGTTAACGCCAAATCACACTTTGAGTATAAAACAACAAGTATGAAAAAGCTTTTGGGTTGTTTTTTGCCGGTATTTATCTCTCTTACCTTATCCGCACAAAATAAGCAGTTTGATACCACTGCCTTGTTGATCATCGACAGGATGGCCGATGTTATTGGTGATCTACGGTCCTGTAGTTTTAAATTAAACGCGGCCAACGATTATGCTGATTCGTCGTTTGGTTTAAGAAAAGAATTTTCTGATTATTCAGTGTACATGAGCGGGCCGGATAAAATGCTGATCAACGCACATGGTCATAAAGGTCACAGGCAATACATGTATGATGGTAGCCAGGTTGCCTATTATTCTTTTGACGAGAATAACTATGGTCTTATACCTGCGCCTGAAACCATTATAAAAATGATCGACAGCGTTCATACACACTATGATGTGGAATTTCCTGCAGCTGATTTTTTCTACCCTGCATTTACTGATGATCTTATGGAAGATGCAGACATAATACGTTACAACGGAATCGTTACAGTCGGAGGCAAAGAATATTTTGATATACAGGCATCCGGCAAGGAAAAGAATTTTGAATTCTGGATCAGCAATGATGCCTATACCCTTCCGGCGAGATTTGTGATCACTTATAAAACACAAAAAGGTAGTCCGCAATACCTTGCCTCATTTTCTGAGTGGGAGATCAATCCTGATTTACCAGCTGCGATGTTTACATTTTTGCCACCACCCAATGCACATGAAATCAGGATCATGTCAAAGAACGATCAGTAAACCAAAAACACCTGCCATGAAACAAGTAAAAAACATACATACCATTTTCTTTGCAGTCACAATTTTAGTGCTGACCAGCAGTGTCCAGGTCGAAGCACAACGTATGAACCATGGTGCCTCACGCGGTGCAATGTCAAGGCCAGCTGCAAACAACCGTTCAATCAACGGCGGAAGTATTCGAACAAACAACCGGCCCGCAGCTGCACCCAGCAGAAATCTTTCAGGAGCAACAAACAGAACGAACAATACCAACAGAAATATCCCGGGCGCAACCAATCAAAATATTGGTAACCGAACCAATACGGGCAGGCAGAATGTCGGCAACAAAACAAATACTGTAAACAACCGCAACAGCAACAATACCCGCAACAGCAATAACACGAACATAAGTGGCAATACTGTTAATATAAATGTTGACAGAAGCAGAGATGTAAATGTAGTTAACAACCGCAATACAGTTGTACAAAGAAATGCAATAGCTACATATACCCGCCCGCCCTATGTTTGGGGAGGCGCGCGCTATTATGCCTATCACCCGTATTACTATCATCCTTACCGGCCGTTTTATTGGGGACCGGTATGGCATCCCTGGGGATTTTTTATAGCAACGCTTGCTACAACAGCCATCGTAGTTGCAGTTGCAAACGAAACTTATCATTATGATCAGGGCGTATGGTATGCTCCTTCCAGCGGAGGCTATACTGTAGTTCAGGCACCGGTTGGAGGAACGATTACTACCATACCTTCTAATGCCCAAACGGTGGTTGTAAATAATACTACGAACTACTATTATGGTGGTGCATATTATCAACAATCAGGAACCCAATACAAAGTTGTTCCGCCACCTGCGGGAGCTGTTGTAGATAACCTTCCGGAAGGTGGAGAAGAAGTCAAGATTGGCGATCAGACTTATGTCAAAGTTGGAGAAACTTATTATCAGCCGGTGCAGGTTGATGGCAAGCCGAAATATGAAGTGGCACAGGTTGAGCAGGGAAGCTGAGGTTTAATTGAAAATTGACAATTGAAAATGGATAATGATCGGAGCGGAGAGTTAGACATTATTTTCAACTATTGATTTAAATCTTTTAATTAGGACGGATCGTCAACTTTGGGAGATTGTTGAATTGACAATTGAAAATGAATGGTCATCAATGCAAAAACGGGCCCATCATTTTCAATTGTCAATTTTCAACTTTCAACTACTTAATTGTGGCGATCATTCCTCTTATCCCCATATCAACTACCTGCTCCTTTTTTAGTGGCTCCCATTTGCCGTCTTTTACAACTTCTTTCCATTCAAAACTTTTGTTGGTAGAAAGAGAAACCTCTATCACAATATCTTCAGTTTCCTTTCCTGTAATTACAAGTTTGCCAGGCTGCATATGCGCCGTAACAACGCAGGATCCCTGCGGAATGGGCGATGTGGCGAAAATCGGATTTACTACAGTTGTTGCTCCCTCAGGCGCTTGCCCCGTCGCAACCGGTAATTTCAGATTTAATTCAGGATGAAATTCAAATGCCCAAAAGCCTTGCTTTTTATTCGCATTTACATCTACTGATTGTGTTTTTACAGTTAATGTTTTGATATAGGTATTGAACCCAATAAAGGAAGCAATGGTGCCCGTCCAGTCAGCTTTATAAGAAAAATGACTGTTTGTTGTATCTACATGGTAAGTAATATCATAATTCTGGTAAGCCAATGAAACTCTCAACCATTCATAACTTCCCGGAGCTATTCCGCTAATTGGAGCAGAATAAAAAGTTTCATTGTTACCTGCAAGTGTTGATTTTTCGAAGTCGATCGCATTCGCTCCGCCTGCTGTTGTTTCAGGGGCTTTGTATACGACCGCACCTTTACCCAAAGGCGTTAATCCTGTGGGAGTCAGCTCGATATAATGCGAACTCATGGAATTGAACCTCGGACTTTGACCTGCATTTCCATCAGGGATAACAGCGGGCTGTCCTACATTATTCAACCTGACCTGTGTAGAATCGAACTTGAATTTAAATACCAGTTTAGCAGTGGATGAGTTGGTTTGTTGCTCTTTGGTGCACGATGCAAGCAACAGTATTGCCCCCAGGGCAACAAGCGTGTTTTTCATGGAAATTGTTTTTTCTTTAACGAAGAAAAGGAATTTCAATTATGTCAAAAGAAAAAAATATCAACCATTTTATAACTTAACTTCCATCCTCGAATAATTTTGGAATGATGAAAAAAACATTGCTTTCTCTAACCTTTATATTCTTATCGGTGGCTGCTTTTACACAATATACCGTTCGGCTCGTTGTAACAAACAGCGCTACTAAAAAGCTTGAAGACATATACGCTACCGGCACTTTCAATAACTGGAACCCAAACGATGCCGGCTACAAACTCAAACCATTTGGTGGAACCAGGAAAGCAATTGTTCTCAAAAACGTTGCTCCCGGACATTATGAATTTAAGTTCACCAGGGGAAGTTTTGAAAAGGTAGAGACAGCAGCAAACGGAACTGAGATAGACAATCATATTATTGAAGTTTCAGCCGACACTACCATGGAGTTTTTTATTAAAGGATGGAAAGATGATTACCCGGATAAAGTGAAACCGTTCACAGCCACGGAGCAAGTGTCGCTAATGGACTCCGCCTTCTTCATTCCGCAATTGAACCGTACAAGAAAAATATGGATCTATCTTCCAAAAAGTTATAACCAGACCAAAGGAAAAGCCTATCCTGTTCTGTACATGCAGGATGGACAAAATCTTTTTAACGAAAGAACAGCAGCTTTTGGCGAATGGGGAATTGATGAATGCCTCGACTCTCTGAGTAACGTTCTACATAAAGAGTGCATCGTTATTGGTATTGAAAATGGCGGAGATAAAAGAATGACTGAATACAATCCATTTGACAGCAAATATGGTAAAGGTGAAGGCGCACAGTATGTTGATTTTCTTGCTCAAACACTAAAGCCCTATATCGACAAGCAATACAGAACACTTAAAGACCCGGCACACACCTACATTGCCGGAAGCAGTATGGGCGCTATTATAAGCCTTTACGCGATGTTAAAGTACTCTAATGTATTTGGAGCTGTGGGCGTTTTTTCTCCTTCATTCCAGGTTGTTCCCCAGATGTATGATGAAGTACAAAAAACTAAATGGACCACCAATCCTCGGTTCTTCTTCTATGCCGGAAATAAAGAAAGTGAAACGATGGTAAACGACATGAAGAAGATGACTGATCTGATCAGTACAAAAAGCAAATATGACATTCGTGAAGTCACGTTCCCGCTAGGGCAACATAATGAAGAAACATGGAGAAGATATTTTCCAGAGTTTTACAGGTGGTTGGTGAGGTAATGGAGATTTGAAATTTGAGATTACCTGGTTTCTGCAAGCTCTGGTTCATTACCGTCGTGCTTTAGCCGACGGATGAGAATTCGTTTGACATCAATGGCTTTAGCCAAATGAAGACACAAGGTTCATACTGGTGTCAGGTTTGAAATGTAAGTATGATGAAGAAGGTTTTGATTTTTGCATTATTGTGTTTTATTGTTTGCGGTGTGCATGCCGATGATTCCACTTATGCACGTAAGATTGTAGATACGTTAACCAGTGCTGCGTACTGGGGACGCGGATACACGAAAAATGGAATGAGCAAAGCAGCTGATTTTCTGCAACGGCAGTTTAAGACAATTGGCTTGCGACCATTGAATGGAGAGGAATACACCCAATCATTTGCTTTTCCCGTAAATACTTTCCCCGGAAAGATGAAAGTGAAGCTTAACGGTAAACGCCTTTATGCCGGGAAAGATTTTATAGTATCTCCGGATAGCAAAGGAACTAAAGCAAAAGGAAGATTAACGGCCACTGATAGCATTCACTTTTTTGATACAAGTAAAAAGATCGAGGTAATTCTCGCTAACAAGCTAACATGGTCAGTAGCACATAAAGAAAGCAACCAAACCACCATTATTATCGACAAGAACAGAGTCAGGAGAATACCAGGAAAAATAAAGACTGACATACAAAACGAGTTAGTCAGCGATTTTACTGCAGCCAACGTCTGCGGCTTTGTGAAAGGAACAGAACAGCCGGATTCAATCATTTTTATCACTGCACATTATGACCATTTAGGCGGTATGGGGAATAATGTATTTTTTCCGGGTGCCAACGATAATGCAAGCGGTGTAAGTTTATTGCTAACACTTGCTAATTATTATGCCGCACATCCTCAAAAATATTCTATTGGATTTATCTGCTTTGCGGCAGAGGAAGCCGGGCTTATCGGATCCCGTTATTTTGTAGAGAACCCTCTGGTATCTCTTGATAAAATTCGTTTTGTAGTCAACCTTGATTTACTTGGAACCGGCGAAAAAGGCATTACAGTTGTAAACGCCACCGAATATCCCGAAGCGTTTACAGCGTTGCAAAATATAAACAACTCTCAAAAGCTGGTTCCTGAAATCAAATCCCGCGGAAAAGCTGCCAACAGCGACCATTACTGGTTCAGCGAAGCAGGCGTACCGGCATTTTTCATGTACACAATGGGCGGCCCCACTGCTTACCATGATGTGTTCGATGTATCGCACGCACTGCCTATGAATAGCATTAATAGCATGAGTGAGTTAATTAAGGGATTTGTGGGGTATTTGAATAAATAAAGCCGGTATTTTGTGGATACCAGCTTTATTGTTACTCTTTTTTCGCTTTCAGTAATTCTACAGACTTTATTAAAAGTTTACATAGGTTGTATCCGCATAATCCGGATCTGCAGTGAGAATAATTGGATTTCCACCGACAGGAGCATCAGATAATGTACCTCTTAAGATGGTTATCTTGTTAGGTGTTATAAAAACATTTTCAATTACTTTTTCATATAAAGTTTTATCAGAAGCTGTGCGTCCCGAAATGGTTACTCTGTGTTTATTTTGAGACCCAAGGAAACTGAACTGACCGGATATAAACGGACTGTTTCCACGATCGTAGTAATTATAAAATCTAATATTATCAATTGCAGTGAGTGAATCATTAGCAGGACTATAATAAGTAGGCATGTTATCAATTAGCACAGAAATCGCAATCACCTCATCAGGTAATGTATCTGTTATTTTATATTGAAACAAGCCACTCAGCCTGCTTAGGCGAACATTTCCATAAGTTGTATCTTTTTCTGAAACAGTGACGTCAAATTTCCTGTGAAAGATATCCTGGCCATGTTTTGACGCCAACTTAAGTACATTAAGCAAGCTATCCTCGCGATTCTCTTCCTCAAAAAAAGACCAGTTGGCACCAGCTAAAACGATCGTGTACTTTCCGGCAGGCAATGAATCTGATACCTCTCCATTATTCCATGGATAAGCAATAACATCATCCGCACTTTGTATTTTTTTACTGATCAGTCTGCCTGAAGAATCATAAGCACCGTAGAAGAAATAACGCAGGAAATTTGCTGCGGGAACTTCTTTGTTTCCTGTGCGCCCATTCTCGGTCACCTCAATATTTCCGATGCTAAAGTGCACAGGATATTTGACAGATGACGAGCCGGTTTGTGGCTGTGCCCCCCCTGGCTGATTTTCTTCTGGTCTGGACGATGATTTACTGCATGCAACTGCCGCGATACATGCAGCCAATGCAATTACATAAAATTTTTTGCTCATGTTATTTAAGCGTTTAATAAGAATGAAATTGTATTTAAATATTAAAACTCGATCGTTGTGGTTTCATCATAGTCCGGATCAAGTGTTACGACAAAAGGTTTTAACCCTACTGGCGCATCTGAAAGCGTTCCAGTGAGCTGAGTTGTATTATTGCCAGAAACAGTTACATTAGTGATTGTTTTTTGAAAAACGGGGTTGCCGTCGTTGCCATATGCCGTAATGGTTACGGTATGTTTATTGTCAGAAGCAAAGCATCGCAATAAAACGGTAAGCAAAGGATCCTGAGATTGGAGATAATCAGCTACGTTTTTTACAGAATCAGCATTAGTGAAAGTTTCAGTACCTACATTAAAAATTGTCGGTTGATTATCTATTGCAACAGACACGTGGCTTATGAAGCCCGGCAATGTATCTGTCAATTTAACTTCCAGCAGACTTGTTATGCGGTTCAATCGTACGCCATTATAAGTGCTATCTGTTGCAGATACATTTACCTGCATTTTTTTATAAAAAACGTCTTCAGAATGTTTACTTGAAAATTGAAGAAACTTCAATAAACTACTTGTGTTCTCTTCCAATATAGTGCCGTTTGAACCTCCCAGTATCACAGTATATTTTCCCGGCTTCAATGAATCGGATACCGCATCAAAACTGCCGCTGTAGGTTCCGTTTACTTTATCCAATTCTTTTTTACTCACCAATGTACCACTCGAATCGTATGCACCGTAAAATACATATTTAAGATAGGTTGAAGGCAGCATTTCCTTATAACTAACTCTGCCGTTTGCCTGCACATCAATACTGGAAAACTTAAACGTTATCCCATATTTTGTTTTTGTGACCGGCTGTTCAGGTTGCTGCGGGGGATCAGGAGGCTCAGGCTGATTGGAACCTGGGTTATTAGTAGATTTGGAACATGATGTCGCACTTAGTAACCCTATGACTATTGCAGTTAATAATATTTTATTCATTACCGTTAACTTAAGGTGTTTAAAATGGACAGTTAAAAATGTTGAGTGACGGTACGTTTGTCAACCGAATAACTAATCCTGCTGGCAGTGCTTGTTTCAGTACCGCTCATAAAATTGCCGGTGAGAACAGTTTTTTTATTGGGGTATATATGCACGTTTTGTATTATCCTTTGCATGTAAAAATGACGGCTCCAGTCCAGTGCAATAATTTTTAAAGTCAACGGCTGATTCGTACCCCAATAAAATCCGTCAAAAAACGTCGACGGATCCTGCGACCCGAATAAGAGACTATGGTATTCATGGTAGGTAGCAATCGTTCCGGTTAATGAGTCCCCCGCTACGTTATAAAATCCCGGGGAGTTGTCTATACTGGTAACTAACATTGAAATGTTAGTGTATGTGACGGTATCTGTAAGCACTATTTCCAGCAGTCCAGTCAACCTGTCCAGACGAATGTTATCGAATGACGTATCGCGATCTGCAATATTCAACGAGAATTTTTTATAAAAAATGTCCTGGGGAAACTGTCCTGACAATTGCAAGGTATTCAATTGATCGACGCCTGATGTATATAAGATTGAATCCTTTGTCGCTGCCAGCACGATAGTATAATTACCACTTTTCAATGAATTGGAAATCGTTCCAAATTCAGTCCCCGCACGTTTTGCCTGCTCAATTTTGCGTACAAGTTTACCCGTTGAATCGTAGGCGCCATAAAAGAGATAATCAAGGTAGTCATTAGCCGCGGTTTCCTTGTTAGTCAAACTGCTTTTATCCGTAATACCAAACCCCTTCATACTATAGCTAACCTGATACACTTTTTCCTGACCCTGGTAATTGTCTTGTGCAACAGTGTTTGCCAGATCCTTTTTACAACCGGCTGCAATAACATAACCGAGCAATGAATAAACAAATATCCTGAGCATAATTATTGGTTGAGGTTGATATTGAAGTGAACTTGTGATTAGAAAGTTTGGTTGATTGTTTCTGCAAAATCAGGATCGACTGTTATGGGTATTTCGACTTCTGAGGGTGTCGGAAACAGCTTTCCAGAAAGCACGGTTTTCTTATTTACATATACGTGTACTCCATCAACAATTTTCTCTTTTATGATTGCACGAGTTTTATCGTAAGCACGAATTACAACTTGCAAGTTGCTATTGGATCCAAAATAAGAACTAGTAATGTTAACTGGATACGAATTAAAACCCGGGTTAAAATCACCAGCATACGAACTATCAAGCCCTACTATAACGTCTTGCATCACGCCAAAGTAGCCAGGTCTATTTCTGGTCAAAAAGACCAAGCTCGCCACGTTAGCAGGCAACACAGAATCTTTCAGCGTTACTTCCAGACTGCCAGTTATTCGCTCCAAGCGAATACTAGTAAGAGAAGTGTCATGATCCGAAACCGTTAAGACAAATTTTTTATAAAATATATCCTGATTAAACCAATTCATTATCGACAGATCGGATAAAGTAGTCTTGCCTGGATTTACACAAAGGGTATCCTTTCCTCCAGCAAATACAATAGTGTATTTGCCAGCTTTCAACGAATCTTGAATTTGCGCGGGTACTAGTTTATTTGGATAAGAGTTACTCCCAAAGTCAATCCTTTTAATCTCTTCACCTGTGGAATCATATACCGCGTAATACAAGGATTTGAGAAAATCTTTCACAGCCATCTCTTTGGCTATCGCTTTTCCACCTTGATAACTTATTTCAAAATCAGAAAAATTAAAGCTTATTCTATGCAATTGTGGTTCAGTTTCAACGATAGCTGGCTTTTCGGCTTCTATATCCGGCTTACTTGCTGATTTAGTACAAGCGACTGCCGCTATGCAAACCGCGGATACGATCAAATATAATTTTGCGATCATTTCTTTAAATATTTTTAGAGATTCAGAAGTTTTATTATGTTTATTAAAATTCTACCGTACTTGTTTCATCGTAATCCGGATCAAGCGTAACTACAATTGGATTCGAACCGCCGTCGGAAATATTATCAAGATTACCTGTTAGGATTACTTTTTTATTGGGATACAGGTAAATATTATCGACTACTTTTTGTTGAAGAATCACGTTGTGAACGTCGTAAGCTTTAATTGTAATGCGAAGTCCATTGTACGATCCAATGCAATCCAAATCGGCTTCCTGTTGCATTACATTATCCACAAGTCCCATATTAAAATCCCCGGAGACTGGCATACTTAAAGAATCATCAACCGGAGAAAGTAGTGATGGCATATTATCTATCGTCAGAACAACATGGTTAACAGCTTGAGGAAATGTGTCCTTAAATTTAACGTGTAAACGACTTGTCAGCCGGTTCAACTTTACCGTTGTATATGAGGTATCTTTATTTACAACATTTACTCTAAGTTTTTTATAGAAAAAATCCGTTCCAAAAAAGTTCTTAAATTGTAGACCAGGCAAGGTTTCCAAGTTTATTGCCTGGCTTTCAATAAACTTGTTGGACCCTGCCAGAACGATAGTATAGCTTCCTGTCGCAAGAGAATCTAATACAAGACCGAAATGGGATGTGGGCATATCATTCTCATCAAATTTATTTTGGATCAGAGAACTCACCATTTTTCCAGTTGAATCATATGCTGCGTAAAAGAATGACCACAAGTAGTCACTCGCCTGCATTTCTTTATTGCCCATTCGTCCACCTTTGTCAACATCAACATTTCCAAGGCTAAAAGTAACGGCATATTTGGCTTGATCAAATGTGTGTTCTATTGGAAGCGGTGCGTTTTCTTCAGTCTTTTCGGAAGATTTTGTACACGCAAATAAGGTAAAGCTGCAAGCAAGTAATAATATTGATGCTTCTGTCTTCATATCCAGGTTTATTAAAAAATATACATTCCAGCAAAAAGTCGGCTTATTGCTTTACAATTAAAAAAACAGGTGATGTTGAATTATCTGGTCTCTTCAAAAAAGGAATGTAATTTTTACGGATTAGCTTCACAGGTTTAGAGTTTAATCATTTAGTTAGAATGGCACAAATATATAGCCGGTTATATTTCAATCAAATTAAATTTTAAAAATTTGTTAAACAAGTAATACCTTCTAGCGTAAGGTGTCCTGAAGCATTTAAGCCGGCTCCTTAAGTCTGAGCCGGGTAATAAGTATTATAAAAGAAAAAGCAATTGAGCTGCTTTCGTTAGAAACTCTGATTAATTATCTCCGCAAAGTCAGGATCAACTGTCACCGGCATTCCTACAGATAAATTTGTCGGATACAATTTTCCTTTAAGGATAGTTTTTTTATTTCTGTAAACAAATATGTTATCAACACGTTTTTCAAACATAAAATTGCCATTCTTATCATATGTCTTTATTACAACAGTCACCGGTGTATTTGTTCCAAAAAAGAAATTGCTAACCTTCAGTGAATCTATGTTTGTATTTCTTGCTATTTGCCCAACAAACATGCTGTCCCTACCTTTTACGCTATCCTCAGCCACGTAATAAGAGAATGGAGCATCATACAGTTTAACGTCTACCCTTTCTACGTTTTCCGGCAAAGTGTCTGTGAATTGAATTTCTAACAGTCCAGTTAACCTCTCGAGCCTTAACGTGTTTATTGTTGTATCGCGATCGCCAACTGTTAAAACGAATTTGTTGTAGAAAACATCAGAACCATGGCGATCATCATGACTTAAAGATGTCATCAACCGGGTTGTGCTCAGCTCCGAAAAATCGGTAAAAAGTTGCTGGTTTTCTTTGGCAGTTCCTTCAACTAAAAAAGTATAAGTACCTGCTTTTAATGGAAGAGAAATTGCATCAAAACCGGAAGTGTTACCACCGTAAGTGCTTTGTACAACGCTATTTGCATGATTACCGGCGGAATCAAAAGCTATTATAGATATTATTGAGAGGTAATCCTTCGCCGCAACTTCCTTGTTAGATGCCCGCTCGTTATAACTGACTTTAAAATTGCTAAAATCAAATGCTACACTATGCGTTTTGGACAGATCGGGTATTTGGTCAACAGGCTGCTGATCGATACCCGCGTTTTTTGAACACGAATTAAAAATCAAAGAAAGAAATACAAGCGGTACAATTGAAGTTAATCTCATGGTTATTAAGTTGATATTTGGATTAACAGGCCGTCCAATTGGACGACCTGATTATTAAAAATGTTGAATGATGAAATGTTTGTCCGTAACATCACCGGCTCGGTTCGCATTAACAGTTGATGATGCATTATTAAAGCTACCCGTTAAGATGGTTTTCTTATTCCTGTAAAGCTTTACATTTTTTATTTTCTTAGACACATTTCCCCCTAAGTAACCTGTATTAGCGAGAATTTCTATCGTGTAAGTTGAATCCGATCCCAAAAAGAATGCATCAAAAACGGATGTTTTTTGTCCCATCTGATAACCATAAAAAGTACGACCCGCATATGTACTACCCACCGTTGAATCTGCCATTACGTTATATGCCTGGGGATGGTTTGTGACGGAGCATGTTATTGTTTGATATAAAAGCGCCAAAAGGCTATCCGTCAGTACGATCTCAAGTTGCCCCGTTAGTCTGTCCAGTCGAATATTATTCAGCGATGTATCCTTATTTCCAACAGACAGAGAAAACTTTGAACAGAAAACATCCTGCGGAAAATTACCCGAAAGTTGCAGTGTATTTAGCTGATTATATCCATTAGCAAACAGAAGTGAATCTTTCGTTCCTGCCACCACAACATTGTATGATCCGGTCAATAGTGAATCAGAAATAAAACCAAAGTTATCCGGTGAGAATATTTTTCTTTGCTCTTTTTTGTGAACCAGTTTTCCTGTTGAATCATAAACGGCGTAAAAAAGATAGTCCAGATAACTACCAGCTGCAACTTCTTTGCTATTTGTCCTGCCGTTGCCCAAATCACCGAGGCCATTCAGTTTATAACTGACCTTGTGCATATTTCCGTTAGTAAGTACACTGTTATTTTTAAGCTGAATGTCATTCGTTTTATTACAGCTAACTGCAACAGAACAAATAATCGAAATAAGAACTAATAATCTAACCATATCTGATTTACTGTAATAAATTAAAAACGTTTTTTTGTTAGAAAGTCTGATATGTAGTTTCGGGAAAATCAGGATCCACCGTTACCGGAATTTCAACATCTGCCGGACCGGGGAAAAGTTTCCCTGAAAGAATCGTTCTTTTATTCTTGTAAATTATGACACCACCTACTACCTTTTCCTTTAGGAGTGCTCCTTGTCTGTCATAAGCACGTATTGTAACAACAAGCCTGTTTTCCGATCCAATATGAAAACTACTCATATCAGGAAAAACATGTCCTGGAGCAGGCCAAAAATAGTACCTGTTAAGTGTATCAACATTTGACACCAATTCATTACCAACATTAAAGAAAGCAGGTGTGTTACGAAACTCAAGAGATACTCCGTAAACATTAGCGGGAAGAGCTGAGTCAAGCAAATTCAGTTCAAGCTTTCCGGTTATTTTGTCAAGTTTAATACTGCTTAATGACGTGTCACTGTTAGATACCCTTAAAGCAAATTTTTTGTAAAATATATTTGAACCACCATACCACAACGCTCGGCGATTTTGAATTTGCATGGTCATAATATTTTCGGGTGATTTTATAAACATGCTGGAATCATTGTCGATCTTCATTCCTGCCAATACAACGGTGTACATACCTGATGGCAAAGAATCCGATATAACGCCCGTTACCGGAAGATAGGGAGGAGCAAAGCTCCTTTGTTCTATTCCGTGTACCCGCTTTCCTGTTGAATCGAATATTGAATAGGATAAATACTGCAAATACTCGGCTGCACTCATTTCTTTTGCGTTGGCTTTCCGTGCGTAGTCGACTTCAAATTTGCCAAGATTCAGGCTTACCCTGTGTAAGACCTGCTTGTCCCCTGAATTGGGCTCATTCTGCACGTCTGGTTTGTTGGTAGACTTGGCACAACCTAATACGGCAACAGTACATACAATAAATAACAGTGGTAGTTTTGCTTTCACGTGAAGGTTAGTTAAAAAAGGTAATTAATTTTTGTTTTGAATTTGGTTAGAGGTGTTTCATGAGAGAATATGTACGCAGGTTCTTCAAAAAAAGGATTGATTTTGTTGGGCTTTATCACAGGTGTAGGCATTGCATGTTGTTCTAACAGCAAATATATATCCCTCTATATTTAAACCAAATTAAAATTAAAATTCGTTAAACAAGGTAAGTCACCCCTTCCAGCGCCAGTTGCGTTGAAGCAAACACTTCTTGCGTTTCATTCAAAAACTCATCCAGCAATTCATATTTGCTGCTGAAGTGGCCAATGAGTAGTTTTTCGGCATTTGCCAGATTGGCAATTTGGGCGGCCTGGACAGTAGTGGTGTGGTAACGTGCAGCTGCACGTTCTTCTAAATCTTTAAGGTAGGTTGTTTCGTGGTACAGTAACGTGCAGTCTTTTACCTTGTCCGCTATTGATTCTGTGTAAACTGTGTCAGCGCAATACCCATAGCTTTTGGGTGGTGTGTTGGCAATTGTCACCCATTCATTTTTAATAACATTACCATCCTTCACTACATAATCTTCGCCATTCTTTAAACGTTCGTAGAAGATAGCGGGCACCTCATATTCCACAGCTTTTTCGCGGTCAATTTTGCGCGGCTTCTTTTTTTCTTTTATAACAAATCCCCAGCACGGTATGCGATGATAGACTTTAAAACACTCAATTGTAAACTTATCATTGTCTACAATAAGCCCTTCTTCAATAAGTGGCTGAAAGTGTAAATTGAACGGCAGCCTGGTATCGGCAACTTTCAGCTGCAGTTGTATTATTTCCCAAAGCGGTTCAGGAGCATGCAGGTAAAGGTCATGATCGCGGCCCAGAAGTCCCATGCTGGTGATTAAACCCGCAAGACCAAAATAGTGATCTCCGTGAAGATGGGAAATAAGTATATGATTGATCTTGCTCCTTCTTATTTTAAAACGGCTCAATTGCATCTGTGTACCTTCGCCACAATCAATCAGGAACAGTTGTTCGTTCAGAGTAACCACCTGGGCGGTCGGATGTCTGTCATAAGCCGGTATGGCTGAATTATTTCCTAAAATGGTCACTCCAAACATGTGCTAAAAATAAGGAAGTTATTTTAAAAGCTGAGGGCGAGCTTAAAGCTAAAAAATTAAAGCCGAAAGCCTAAAGCCCAAAGCCTAAAACTATTGTCGCCTGAGTTAATGTACTTCTTCCGGGTAGCCTTTAACTAAACCGATTTTATCATTAACCCTCTTCCTAAGATCCACTTTTCATTCTGCGAGTGTCTCGAGTGGGACTACATTTAGTTTTAGGCTTTAAGCTCTATGCTTTAGGCTTTTTTTAAGTTCTCGAGCATATCTTTTGTCATGCGTTCAAGATCGTATTCATGGCTCCATCCCCAGTCGTTGCGGGCAACAGAATCATCAATGCTCTGAGGCCAGCTGTCAGCTATAGCCTGCCGATAGTCCGGTTTGTAGTCGATTTGAAAGTCAGGGATATGTTGTTGGATGGCCGTAGCGATTTCTTTTGGAGAAAAGCTCATTGCCGAAAGGTTATAAGAAGTTCTTATTGAGATCTTTTCTGCTGGAGCCTCCATCAGGTCAATCGTCGCTTTAATCGCATCCGGCATGTACATCATCGGTAAATAAGTATCTTCTTTCAGGAAGCATTCATATTTCTTTTCTTCCAGGGCCTCGTGGTATATTTCTACGGCGTAGTCAGTTGTTCCTCCTCCGGGTGCTGATTTATAACTGATCAAACCAGGATACCTCAGGCTTCTTACATCAACCCCGTAACGCTGATTGTAATAATTGCACCAGAATTCACCGGCATATTTACTGATACCATATACCGTTATTGGTTCAATAACTGTCTGCTGCGGACAATATTGCTTTGGAGATGTTGGCCCGAAAACAGCTATTGACGAAGGCCAGTACACTTTGTGCAAATGTTCTTCACGCGCAATATCCAGTACATTCAAAAGGCTCTGCATATTCAGGTGCCAGGCGAGATTTGGGTTTTTCTCACCTGTCGCGCTCAATATTGCAGCCAAAAGATAAATCTGAGTGATATTCTGCCTGATCACCTGCACGTGCAGCATTTCTTTATTCATAACGTCCAGCGAAACATACGGTCCTGTGCCTTTCAATAGTTCATTTTCCTCGCGCAGGTCGGAAGCTACGACATTGTTATTTCCGTAGATCTTCCTGAGTGCCAGTGTTAACTCAACGCCAATCTGGCCGCTGGCTCCTATCACTAAAATTTTTTCTTTTACCATGACTGAATATTTAAGTAGTATTTTTTCAAAAATTGAAAGTATAAAAAACGATGGCTCGAAAAGTAGTCAATCGCTTGCACTCTTTTAGCTGTCAGCTATCAGCTTTGAGCTATCAGCTTGGGCCACGAAGGCTCAAAGGCAATAAGATGCACGTTTAGCTATCAGGTATCAGCTGTCAGGTATCAGCCTATTGGTAGCCGCCACATATATGTCCTGGAATCTGGGCGATTTTCGTGCCTTCGTGTCGCCGTGGTTCAAACCTTTCTTCTCGGGCAGCAAAGAAAAGAAAAACTTACAGTAAGTTCGCAGTTGAAAAAGCAAATACTTAGTTATGTTAGCACCATTTCTTTCAGATCTGTTTAGCAATCAGCAATATGATTCCAATAACTTCTTCCTTATTGCCGGACCTTGTGTGGTAGAAAGTGAAGAACTGGTAATGGAAGTTGCCGATAAAGTATATGGCATTTGTCGCAACCTGGGCATTCCCTACGTTTTTAAAGCATCATACAGAAAGGCCAATCGTACAAGCGCGAACTCGTTTACGGGATTGGGTGATGATACCGGTCTGCATTTGTTGAAGAAAGTAGGCGAACATTACAAACTGCCGGTAACAAGCGATGTTCACGCGCATGATGAAGCTGCCGTAGCGGCTGAATACATTGATATACTTCAGATCCCTGCTTTTTTGTGCAGGCAGACTGATCTTCTTCTGGCGGCAGCAGATACAGGCAAAATAGTGAATGTAAAAAAAGGCCAGTTCCTTAGCGGACCTTCTATGCAATTCGCTGCTGAAAAAATTAGAAAGGCCGGCAATGACAAGGTGATGCTGACTGAGCGCGGAACCACTTTTGGCTACCAGGACCTTGTTGTAGACTATAGAAACATTCCATGGATGAAAGAGCACAACGCTCCTGTAATAATGGATTGCACACACAGCCTGCAACAGCCCAACCAGACATCAGGCGTTACCGGCGGAAATCCGCAGCTTATTGAAACCATCGCCAAAGCAGCAATCGCAACAGGTGCGGATGGCTTGTTCATCGAAACACATCCCAACCCTGCCGTTGCTAAAAGCGATGGAGCGAATATGCTGAAACTGGACCTGCTGGAAGGGTTGTTGGAAAAGCTGGTGAGATTGAGGAAAGCCATCTGAGACGGGGAAGACCGTAAGACAGTAAGACAGTAAGATCGTAAGATAGTAAGACGTGTAAGAGGGCTGTGAGCTGACGGCTAATGGCTGAAAGCTCACGGCTATTGAAATTCGAGTCGTATATCTTTGGTATTGATCATCTCGCTGGGTAGAACGTCAAACTCCTTTTTAAAAGCGGCTGCAAAATGGCCAAGGTTACTATAACCAACGAGCATACCTATTTCTTTGATGGAATACTTGCCGCTTGTTAGCAGCTTTTTTGCATAAGCCATCCTGTTCTTCTGGTAGTATTCGTATATCGGCGATCCATACATGGATTTAAAATCTCTTTTGAGCTTTGTCGGGCTCATTGCGGAAAGCTTGGAAAGTTTATCTATCGTAGGAGGAGAAAGTGAGTAATCCTTAACCAGCAACGCTTCCACCATCATCAGCCGCGCAATTTCGTCATCACTCAATTTCTGCATGTCGGATTTTGAAGATATGCGTGTCATAATTTTGACGGCAAATCTTTCCAGCAACAATCGAACCCGGTTATTAATAAAAATATTCCTGAGGGGATGATCTATTTTTTCCTTTATCAGTTCCCCCACAATATCCCTGTATTCCGCATCGAGCGGCTCAATTACACGGGTTTTAGCCATTTCAGAAAAATAACTTCCCACAAATTCATCAAACACTTCACTGGTCATGTAAGGAAGCAGGCTGTTTTTCTCAAAAATGATTTTTACTGTACGCAGCCGCACATTTGCAGGCAATACAAACTTGGTAGCTATATTAATGTTGGCCAGTAAAACCGCCTGCTGAAGTATTTGTGAATCGCCGTTTTTAAGGTCCGGATTATCACCCCCTCCGTCAGATTCGGCATTTATATCATTGAAATGCAGGATATATGATTGCGTATGTGAAGGATGCCGGTTGAAAATATATTCCTTTTTAAGGACCCCATCTGTAACCAGGATAGATAACCCGTCAGAAAGATTTTCAGCCCAAACATACCCCGTTCCGATGGCGTCTGGTATACGAATAAAATTATTGTGCACCTTCGCGCCAAACTGGATCGCCAGCAGCCTCAGAAAGTCAATGTAGTTAGTGCTGTTATATAAAAGTTCCACAGGTTATTTTTTTATTTACCGGACACTTCGCTGGGGAGCTGACCGAAGGATTTACTAAACGCCTTCGCAAAATTACTCATGTTCGTATACCCCAATTCAAGTCCTACTTCTTTTACACTATATTTTTTAGAAAGTAACATCGCTTTCGCTTTGTTCATACGTGATTTTTGAAAATACTGGTATATAGGTATGCCATATATTTCCTTAAACACTGATTTAAGTTTGGTAGGACTCATAGCGGCCAGTTTGGCCAGCTTGTTAATACTCAGGGGCTCGGCGGTAAAATCTTTCAATAATTCAGCCTCAACTTTCTTCAAACGCTCAATGTCTTCGGTTGAAACTTTTACATCAAAATTTGTTTCATTGATTTTATAAAGAATTCTTGTAAAAAAACGTTCAATAAGAAGCATTATTCTGTTAAAAACACTCAGTTGCTCAAAACGTTTGTCATTCAAACAGCAGATCAAATCCGTCAAAACCGTTTTATATTCAGCATCCAGCGGTTCGTAAATAAACAGGTTTGTTTGCAGCATCAGAAATTTCCGGATATCATTTGCACTCTCTTCACTTCCTAAAAAATTGTGTAGCCACTCTTTAGAAATGATCACGGATGCACTGTTCAGATGAACGCCTGCGGGGTGCAAAAAAAGCCAGTCGTGCGTTGTACAGGATAGCAACACAGAAGATTTCGGCGAAGATTCGCCTGTTTCCTGCAGCATTTCATCAAACCTGAAAGTGTAAATCTCTTTAGCTATCTTATTCCTTTTGAACAATACATTTTGTTTAAGCGTATAGTTGGATATAAGAATTTCCAGGCCGTTGATTGAAAAAATGCGGAAATATCCTTCTCCGATGTCCTCCGGCAAATAGATGGTGTCAGTTTTCACCTTCACCTTAAACGTACGGGAAAAATGCTTTAAGAGTTCTTCAAAATTGGTTTGGTTATAATTGACTTCAAGCAAAAGCTATTGGATTTTATAGGTATTTAATAGGATTGCGTTTTGCGTTCAACATGTATTTTTTAATATTAAGCCAAAAGGCCATTACCATATACACAATAAGTGGCGACCCCATCGTTAAAAAAGAAATGTAGATAAACCACATTCTGATACGGGAGGTAGCTATACCCAGTCTTTCCCCAATGGCTGAGCATACACCAAATGCCTGCCATTCGATGAAATTTCTCAACTTGTTCATATACGCAATTTAAAAAATTGATTCAATTTGCAACAATCAATTTTTCAAAAAAACTATTATAGGTTAAATAATTGTTGTTCAGGCATCTGGCATTTTGGCCGGTTATCTATACTTAAGGGCAATATATTATAAAAAAAGGCAAAAACATATAACCATTTGTTTTAAGACTTTTCTAACCGTTGCGGCTTTATGTAATTAACAATACTGCGGCATTTTATGTGAAAAATACCGGTTCAGACATTTTTTTTAACGTAAATTCGCAACGCAAAATGCAGATTGAAAGTTGCCATGTAACACGCATCCTGCATCTAACCTATTTTCAATTTGCGAACCCAGATATAATACTATAAAATTTTATCATTATGGCTTTTGACATTGAAATGATCAAGAAGGTATACGCAGAGATACCAGGAAAAGTTGACGCCGCTCGTAAATTCCTCGGCAGGCCTTTAACATTATCAGAAAAAATATTATTTGCGCACCTGCATACAGACCAGGCTTTACAGGGTTTTGAGAGAGGTAAAAGCTATGTTGACTTTGCTCCTGACCGCGTTGCCATGCAGGACGCTACCGCTCAAATGGCTTTATTGCAATTTATGCAGGCGGGACGCCCTAAAGTGGCAGTACCTTCTACCGTTCACTGCGACCACCTGATCACAGCAAAAACCGAAGCCAAAATTGACCTCGAAAAAGCAGTAAATGAGAGCAAGGAAGTATATGATTTCCTTGCATCTGTATCTAATAAATATGGTATCGGTTTCTGGAAACCAGGCGCCGGTATTATTCACCAGGTAGTTCTGGAAAACTATGCGTTCCCTGGCGGAATGATGATAGGAACCGACAGCCATACGGTTAACGCCGGTGGCTTAGGTATGATTGCAATAGGTGTTGGTGGTGCTGATGCGTGCGACGTGATGGCAGGATTACCATGGGAACTGAAATGGCCCAAACTGATCGGTATTAAACTCACCGGCAAATTAAATGGCTGGGCCGCTCCTAAAGACGTTATCCTGAAAGTAGCCGGCATTTTAACTGTAAAGGGTGGTACCGGTTGTATTGTAGAATATTTTGGCGAAGGTGCAACAAGCATGAGCTGTACCGGAAAAGGCACAATTTGTAACATGGGCGCCGAGATTGGTGCAACCACATCAACCTTTGGTTACGACGAAAGCATGGAACGTTACCTGCGTGCAACCGGCCGTGGTGATGTTGCAGAAATGGCAAATGGCGTAAAAGAGCACCTGACCGCCGATGCTGAAGTTTACGCTGACCCTGAAAAATATTTCGACCAGGTGATTGAGATCAATCTGAGCGAACTGGAACCACACCTGAACGGACCATTTACTCCAGACCTTGCTACTCCTATCTCAAAAATGAAAGAAACTGCAGTTGCCAATGGATGGCCTACAAAAATTGAAGTGGGTTTGATCGGTAGCTGTACTAACTCTTCTTATGAAGATATTTCAAGAGCCGTAAGCCTTGCCAAACAGGTTTCAGAAAAAGGCCTGAAAACAAAAGCAGAATTTACGATTACTCCAGGTTCTGAGCAAGTTCGCTACACCATTGAAAGAGATGGCTTCCTGGATGTATTTGATACAATAGGTGCAAAAGTATTTGCCAATGCCTGCGGACCTTGTATTGGTATGTGGGACAGAGTTGGTGCTGAAAAGGCAGAAAAAAATACCATCGTTCACAGCTTCAACAGAAACTTTGCGAAGCGTGCTGATGGCAACCCAAATACATACGCTTTTGTTGCTTCTCCTGAATTAGTGACAGCATTAGCCATTGCAGGCGACCTTACCTTTAACCCACTTACAGATACACTTGTAAATGAGAAAGGTGAGCAAGTGAAACTTGATCCTCCAAGCGGAGATGAACTTCCGACAAAAGGATTTGATGTTGATGATCCCGGATACCAGGCTCCTGCTGCTGACGGTAGTGGTGTAAAAGTAGAAGTATCTCCTACTTCTAACCGTTTACAATTACTTGATCCGTTTGCTGCATGGGAAGGTACTGATCTGAAAGGTCTGAAACTGTTGATCAAAGCGAAAGGAAAATGTACAACTGACCATATCTCTATGGCTGGTCCATGGTTGAAATTCCGTGGTCACCTGGATAACATCTCCAATAACATGTTAATTGGTGCTGTAAACTTCTACAACGATAAAACTGATAATATCAAGAATCAGCTTACAGGTGAATATGGCCCCGTTCCTGCTACACAGCGTGCTTATAAAGCAGCTGGTATAGGATCAATTGTTGTGGGTGACGAAAACTATGGTGAAGGTTCTTCACGTGAGCATGCAGCGATGGAACCACGTCACCTTGGCGTTCGCGTAGTACTTACCAAATCATTTGCACGTATCCACGAAACCAATCTTAAAAAGCAAGGTATGCTTGCGCTTACTTTTGCAGATAAGAATGATTACGACAAGATTCAGGAAGATGACATCGTTGACATAATTGGTCTTACTTCATTTGAACCAGGCAAACCGTTGGAAATTGTATTGCATCATAAAGATGGTTCTTCAGACACCATAGTTGCAAACCATACATACAATGCACAACAGATTGAATGGTTTAAAGCCGGAGGTGCTTTGAATATTATTCGCAGACAGGTAGCAGCTAACTAAGCTTACCTGAAAGCAACGCAAATAAAAATCCCCGTTTCAACTGAAGCGGGGATTTTTATTTTGATTGTGTTTAGTCGGCCGCACCAATATTTTTTGTAAACAACTGATAAGGCTTAAAGCCCAAAGCGTAAAGCCTAAAGCCGGATCGCAGCGAAGTTGTTAGACCATTTAAGAAATATAAGAGCGCCTAAGAACTTTTGCTCAGGATAATAATAACATTTAAACGATGATACATTTACTTAGCCAGCTCGAACCTTCACCATTGACCATTCACTATTCACTAGTGATATAGAAGGCTATATGAATTAGTTTTCCATATATTTGCGCCCTAAACTATTAAAATTCATCTTTAAACAAAACTCTAACCATTATCCTCATGAAAACAAAACTGCTGCTATTCGTCGTGTTGACGATCGGATTGAAATTTTCTTATGCACAGATAGAAGTCTCGCATATCTCTTCAAAAAACTTTAAAGCTACCGGGCTTAGTGCTTTTTTAAACTTTAGTATCCCTGTTGCAGAGGTCAATTACATTACACTTGAAGGCGGAGTTCGCTATTTTAAAAGTAATGATGAAGAATTGGCGCTGATACCGTGCCTTGCCGGTTATCGATATACACTGAATCAATCCGGCAGCGGCCTTTATGTTGAACCATATGCCGGTTACAGTTTCGGTTACACCACGCTTCAAACACATAACCAGGATGGCATATATAGTGATGCTAAGCCCGGTGGTCCAACAGCCGGAGCAGGCTTTGGCTATCTTTTTGAGCCAGGTGGAATTGTTCAACTTAATATTGGACTACGTTATGAACATTGTTTCGCCAGCTACGCAACAAATACATTTTCCTTCAGAATTTCTCATGCTTTTACATTTGGAAGAAGAAATGACTAACGGCTGAGTATCAGCGATTATAGCCAGTGACATTCAATGTCGCAATAACAACATCTGTAAGCCGGAATGTTTTTTGGTGAGATTATTCTGATCCACCAAAAAACATTCAGCATTAAAAAATTGCATACTGGCAACCGGCAAGCAATTACGACGTTTTAATTAATCAGGGGACTTATACTCATTAAACCAACTTACTCTTTTGTTTAAGACCTGACAGGTCGTTCGTTTATACGAACATTCTTTCAATAGTAATTTTTTCACTACTAATAGTTACACTTATGAAAGGATCAAACAAAAGCAAGATGACTACCGCAGGCTTTAGTATTGCGGTACTGCTGGGCATTTCGCTTTTTATGCAGAGCTGCAAAAAGCATGATGAACCACCACCTCCTCCTGTTAAGGGAGTTGATTTGAAACTGGTTGCAGATAGCCTTGTTTCGCCGTTGGGAGTTATTTCAATTCCGGATGATTCAAAACGATTGGCAGTTCTGGATCAATCAGGAAAGATTTGGCTGTTGGATGCCCAGGGCAAGAAAATGGCTGCTCCATTTATGGATGTCACCAGTAAAATGGTTAGCCTGAACGCTGCCTATGATGAAAGAGGATTACTCGGGCTGGCTTTTCACCCCAATTATAAAACCAACGGCCTGTTTTACATTTATTACACGGCCCCGCCCCGCCCTGGCGCTCCCGCAGGCGGAACGACATGGGATAACCTGAGTGTGATTGCAGAATATAAAGTATCAGGCGACCCTAATGTTGCGGATATGGGTTCTGAAAGACGTTTGCTTGAACTGGATGATCCACAATCCAATCATAACGGAGGCACCATTGCTTTTGGATCAGACGGATATCTTTATATAGCCATAGGCGATGGAGGTGCTGCCAATGACGTTGCACCCGGACATGTTGATGACTGGTATACAGCTAACGCAGGAGGCAATGGCCAGGATATTGAAGCTAACCTCTTTGGCAACATCCTCCGTATTGACGTTAACGGAGCTAAACCCTATGCAGTCCCTTCAGACAACCCGTTTGTAGGCAAAACCGGATTGGATGAAATTTATGCTTACGGATTTCGCAATCCTTACCGTTTTTCATTTGATATGGGCGGCGCTCGCAAACTAATTGCGGGCGATGCGGGCCAAAGTCTATATGAAGAAATTGATGTTGTGGAAAAAGGTGGAAACTACGGCTGGAATGTTAAGGAAGGATCACACTGCTTTGATGCTGCAAATCCTTTGCAGGTAATGTCAGCATGCCCGGACACAGGTAAATTCGGAGAAAAATTAATTGATCCTGTAATTGAAGTAAATAATGCAGCAAATCCGCAAGGCGGAAAAGCAACAACCATCATTGGTGGAAATGTTTATCGTGGCAAAGCTATACCTAACTACGAGGGCAAATATCTTTTTGGAACCTTCTCACAAACAAACGGAAGCCCTGACGGACAACTGTTCATCGCGCAAACAAGTGACAGCGGACCATGGAGCTATGACCTGGTTCCTTTAAAAACTTATCCAAATGATTTAGGATATTATCTCAAAGGTTTTGGGCAGGATTCAGATGGCGAGATCTACCTGACTGTTTCAGGAAATACAGGCCCTTCCGGCAATGCAGGCAAGGTTTATAAGCTTGTGCCGGTACAATAAATGTTTTTTTATTTTTAGATAACGGTAGAGACGTTGCATTGCAACGTCTCTACCGTTATCTAAAAATATCTAACTTCGGCAATACATGTTTAAGCACGCAATGCTTATTTCTCAAACTAAATAATCATGCAAATAATTAACACGGCACTTTGCTCATTCGGAATGAGCGGCAAGGTATTTCATGCACCATTTATAGATCTGCATCCCGGCTTTAAATTGACCGGCGCATGGGAAAGAAGTAAGAAATTGATCCAGGAGGCTTATCCCGGAGTAAAAAGTTACACGTCACTAGAAGAGATCCTGGAAGATGAAACCGTGGACCTCGTAGTTGTCAACACACCTAATGTAACGCACTATGACTACACCAAAAAGGCATTGCTGGCAGGCAAAAACGTTGTTGTAGAAAAACCTTTTACCAACACAATTGCTGAAGCAGAAGAATTAAAAGAATTAAGCGTAAAGCAAAACAAATTATTGAGTGTTTATCACAACAGAAGATACGACAGTGATTTTTCTCTGGTGAGACAGGTTGTACATGATAAACTGCTTGGCGACATTGTTGAAGCAGAAATTCATTTTGATCGCTTCAACAAACAACTTAGCCCAAAGGCACACAAAGAAGTTCCAGGTATTGGCACGGGTGTTTTATATGATCTTGGCGCCCATCTGATAGACCAGGCGCTGCAGTTATTTAGTTTTCCGGAAGCAGTATTTGCCGACATACGCACACTTCGTCCTGAATCCCAGGTTGACGACTATTTTGAAGTGCTGCTATACTATCCTTCACTACGCGTACGAGTAAAGTCAAGCTACATCGTAAAGGAACCATTGCCGGCATATTCTTTACATGGAACAAAAGGCTCATTCCTTAAGTCAAGAGCTGATGTTCAGGAAGCCGATCTAATTGCAGGAAAAAAACCATCTTACTCAGGCTGGGGAATTGAACCAGCCAGCGAAGAAGGCTTGCTTCACGCAGAAAAGAACGGTACGGATATAAAAGAAAAACTGGCAGCCCCCGCAGGCAATTATGTTGGTTATTATGATGACCTGTACAAGGCATTCACATCAGGAAAGCCTGTTCCGGTAACAGCTGATGACGGCATACGTATCATCAAAATCATTGAAGCTGCATTCAAAAGCAACAATGAAAGAAAAGTGATTGATCTAACTGAATAAATACTTAGTCAGGCTATGATCGTTAGTTGTAATTGATCTTAGCCTGACTTCACATTATTTTTTCCAGACGATGTTGCGGGTTCCTGGCGGAATATTTTTTCCATTGCATCAAATAACTGCGGATGTTTTTGCTGAAACAGATCTGGTTGCTCAAAAAAATATTCTGCTGCAACTGCAAAAAACTCCGCTTCATTTGTAGCACCATAAGGATTGATATCAGAATTATGCTGCATGATTGCCTTAATATCATTATGAATCAGACGTAACCACGGCAAGACGTATTGATTACTCATCAAAGCTTCAGGAATACCATCGGCATTGCCATCTGCTTTATCTATCAGATGAACAAATTCATGAATAGCCGCATTACTCTTGTCTGTTGTATTCTGAAATCCCTGGTACAAAGCATCCTTGGATAAGATCATCATTTGACTCATCGTTCCGCTGCCTACCATTCCGAGCACATTTCTATCCTCACCTTCTGTCGCAAAACTTTCTGCATTGAATGTATCATTATACAACAACACATCTTTAAGGTTATAGTAATGCCAATCCGCAAATCCGAAAATAGGTATAACAGCACTTGCCGCTACCAGTAACCTGTCTGTATCGGTAACATCATTCTTAACACCATGAATTCTTACATAAGAAAGAAAAAGCTTCACCCGTTCTTCAAAAAGCAATTTTTTATCTGCAGGCAACGCACGATAATAAGCTACATATCGCTCTAGTATATTTTTGTAATCAGCCGGCAACATAATGTCGCTGAGATCAATTTTCTTTTTCCTGAACAACAGAAATGCTAATATTGAAGCGGATATTATAAAAATGATCAGCCCTTCCATTTAATTGCAATTTGTTGCACTAAAATAGACATAAATACATGCACAAGTATATTCTGCCTGTTAACAATGCTTTTGCGGAAAACGCCAATGCAGAAAATGCCGTTGGTGCCAAAGCTTATCTATTAAATCAGTTTGAGTTTTTCGGACTAAAAACGCCACTCAGAACATCCATCACAAAACCATACATAAAACGGACTCCACTATCCGACATTAAAGAGATAGAAGCAATTGTGAAAGAATTGTGGATGCAACCACAGCGGGAACATCAATATTTTGCAATCGAATTCTTTGCAGCACATAAAAAATCCTGGACAACATCATCCCTAAAACTAATGGAATACTGCATCTTGCATAAAAGCTGGTGGGACAGTGTTGATGCTATTGCAAGTGAATGGACCGGTCCATTTTTCAAGCTTTTTCCGAATAAAATACCTGTGATAAAAAAATGGAACGAATCGCCAAATATGTGGCTGCAACGGAGCAGCATTATGTTTCAAAAAGCTTACAAGAAAGATACAGACACTGCTTTATTATCAGCATACATTCTTAACTGCAAACACTCCAAAGAATTCTTCATACAAAAAGCCATCGGATGGGCATTGCGTGAATATTCAAAAACAAATCCCGATTGGGTGAAGCAATTCGTTCAAAACAACGCGTTAGCTCCCCTTAGCAAGCGCGAGGCGCTGAAGCGAATTGGCAAATGAGCAAATGTGCGAATATGCAAATGTGCGGATAAAATGGAGAATGGAAAATGGATAATTCAATGTCGTTTAGTTAAGCGGGCATCGACAACTTTGGGAGATGTCTCCTATCGTCGACATGACGATCCGGGCTTATTAGAAAAAGTAATCTCAACAGCACTGGTAATAAGTACATGATAATGTTCAAGTCTTGAACCGCATCGTCACCTCGACGACAGGAGAGGTCTCCAGAATATTGATCTGATCGTGATACTTTATGCATGTTAAATACTACAAACTCTTAACTAAACGACATGAATTGAAAATTGAAAATGTGCATGCCTAAAATAAGAAAATGCTTTATTAGTTGAATGATCGGCCTCATACCTTACACCTCGCACCTTCATAGCTGATACCTGACACCTCATATCTAATAGCTGATAGCTCACAGCTACACGCGATAAACCCCGCACATGGCGGGGTCAATAGCAGTAGTATTTAGCCTCATACAAACAAGGAATATCTTTTAGTCAGTAGATTCCCTATTAGAAATGATAGGTTGCGGCCACAATAAAAGTTCCGGTAGATTTTTTCAGTTCATTAGCAGAATTAACAAATACAGCGTTTTTACTATTATCTAACCTGAATTCTGGAATGATAGTCAGGTTATCAATTTTAAAGTTGGCTGACAAGGTAGTTTCAAAAACATTTCCGAGACCTGTGGTACCTGCGCCGTGAATACCCAATACATCATTTTTATCACTGAAATATTCGCCGCGCAGCGTCAGACCAAACCAGCTAATTGGGTCAGCATTAAGGTATAATGCTGATCCCCACCAGCTATTTGAAGACCCCCACTTGTCGTTTTGTTTCATATTTCGGGATTGTACGGTACCGTTGTAACCCATATTAAATTTGTCGCCGAACGCGTAAGTCAATACCACATCGCCCTGGTACAGCTTTGCAGAATCATTGTATTTTCCGCCCTGGTAGTTCAGGTAAGCTTTGAACTTATCATCCTTGGTAGCAACGGCATATTGCGCAATGATCATCTTGGGCATAGTGGAAGCACTCTTGAAATCGGTAGGATTTGCTACGCCCACCATTAAAGTACTTTTACCTCCCAGCGAGATATCAGCTTTAACACCGGTATGGAAAAATGGACCGTAAGAGAACATATAGCTCATGCTATAGTTTCTGTTGAGATAAGCATCAACCAATTCGTATCCAATATGTGTTGCCCAGCTACCGGCAGTAAACTTCAACGCTGCCGATGGAGAATAAGTTAAATACAATTGTTTGATGGCTAGTGTTGATTTGGCGTCGTTATACGAAAAGTCTTCCGCTCTTTTGCCAAAGCCAAGATCTGCAACCATTCCAACTTTACCAATTGTATGTTCCGCTTTTAACGAAGCCATCCCTAACTCAAAGGAGTTTTGGGAATTGGTAAAGCTGGTCAGGTTGTTATAGGGAGCGTCTTTAGGTTTTGAAAAATTATACCTGTAATACACGTCTGCGGATCCGGATAACTTAAAGGCCGACGATTTTTCTTTCGTAGAATCCGTGTCCTGGGCGTAAGACAGGGCACATGTGGCCACAGCTACGCCCGTAGTCAAAATTTTTTGTAACATTGCAGTAAGTTTTAAGTGTTAAATGAGAAGGTATAGCGCTTTTTTGAACTTTGTCCAGAAGTTCAAATCTTATAAAGCAAGCTGTACCTTTTCTTTTTCTTCTTCAGTCAATAAACCATTCTCGGTACTTGTAGTGTGTACCAGTAGAGTACCCTGAAGATATTTTTCGTTGTGTTGAGATTCGTCCAGACCAACTTCTTCATCCGCCTCGCTTACACGCAATGGAAGGATAAAATTGATGAATTTGAAGATGGCGAATGATACCGTAAAGCTGTATGCAACAACTATTGCCAATGCTTTTAACTGAGTAAGGAAGAAAGCTGCATTTCCGTAAAAAAGGCCGTCGGCACCGGCGCTATTCACTGTTTTTGTAGCGAAAATACCTGTCATTAACATACCTACCATACCGCCGATACCGTGGCAGGGGAACACATCCAACGTATCATCCAAAGTTGATTTTTGTTTGTAGTAAACAGCGACGTTGGAAATGATGGCAGCCAGAACGCCAATGAAAATACTTTGAGGAATTGCTACGAAACCAGCAGCAGGAGTGATAGCCACAAGACCAACAACCGCTCCAATACAGAAACCTAATACTGAAGGTTTTTTACCTTTCATAATGTCGAAGAACATCCAGGACAAACCAGCAGCAGCAGCAGCAGTATTAGTTGTAGCAAAAGCCGCAACAGACAAAGAGTTTGCACCTAATGCAGATCCGGCATTGAAACCAAACCAACCGAACCAAAGCAAACCGGTTCCGATAAGTACATAAGGAACGTTAGCTGGCGGAATTTCTTTGTGCTCAAGGTGCGCTTTTCTTCTTTTCAATACCATTGCACCGGCAAGAGCAGCACAACCTGCAGAAATATGTACTACTGTACCACCCGCAAAGTCTAATACGCCCATTTTGAACAGGAAGCCATCAGGATGCCATGTCCAGTGTGCTATTGGCGCATATACCAGCAAGCTGAACAGCGCTATAAATAATGCATAAGAAGTAAAACGGATCCTTTCAGCAACGGCACCTACAACCAGGCCCGGAGTGATGATAGCAAACATCAGCTGAAACAAAGCAAACAGCGTTAGCGGAATAGTTGGGGCGAGGCTCCATGGAGCACCGGAAGCAACATTTTTAAAGAACAGGAATGTTGTAGGATCGCCGATAAATCCGCCAATGGATTTACCAAAACAAAGGCTAAAGCCAACAACAACCCAAAGTACGCTAACGATACCTGCTGCAACCACGCTTTTGATCATGGTTGAGATCACGTTTTTGCGGTGAACCATACCACCATAGAAAAATGCCAGACCAGGTGTCATCAAAAACACCAGCGCGGTAGCTACAATGATCCAGGCTATATCAGCACTGTTGTAAACTTTGCTACCGTCGAACAGGGTTTGGGAGGGAATAAAAATAGCAGCCAATGCAACAGCTGCCAGGATTAAAAATGGGAGTACTTGTTTGGTGGTGAGTCTGCTCATGTTAAGTGTTTTTTCAGAAAGATTATAAAATATTAAATATAATATCTAGAATTGAAATTAACACTTTTGTATAAATTGAACAAAAAGCAAAGATGGATATTTTTATTTATAATGTTATTTTAATGAAAAAGACTGATAAATTATATAAATACAAATATGTGTTGAACTCAAACCCAACACTGTTGACCTAATGAATTTGGCTCGATGAAATGATATTATTTAAAGGATATGGTCCAAATAATGTGCGGAAAAATTGATAAACTATCCGATTATGTTCTCAATGACCTAAATAACTATGATAGATAATATTAAACTAAACAATCATTTAAACTAAAAAGACTGGCGAACCAGTCTTTTTTTCTCCGTGTGAAATTAAAGTTCATTTTGCGTGACGATTCCTCCTGTGGCATTAATCTCATCCTGAGGAATGAGAAATTGCCACTGCTTGTCGCCCGATGGCATTTGCAAAATCCTACATAGTGCAGCGTCGTGATTGGCGCTGGTTCTGTTCAGTGCAAGATTACAACGTTTCAAATCAAGGAAAGCAAATCCTTCTCCCCAAAGTTCTATTCTGCGCTGCGCAAGAACATATTGAACCAAGGCATTCCCAATCTCTGTTGGCCTTTGATACCCACTCGGATTCCTGTTTTTCAGAAGAATTTCCAATACATTTTTGGCGCCTTCATCATCATTCATGCGCGCTTTTGCCTCGGCCTGAATGAGATACATTTCAGCTGACCGCATGTAGACAAGATCGCCCAAACTACTGCCAGCGTCTTGAGCCAGAAATTTTTTTGTAACATATGGCAGCTTCTTCTTTGGAGGCTGCGTCAATGTGTACTCTCCAGACGGGTCCCAGCATTTAGCTCGAATATCTGTCGCTGGTATCATTTTATACAAGGAGGAATTAATGAGGCGAGTATTGGTCCTGATAAAAGTTGAATTGAAATTTGGGCTCATAAATGCAAAGAATGAATAGAAGTAGTTATTCTGATCACTTATGACCCGACTCCCCCACATCCATTCCGGATTTGTGAAATCATTAAATCCGGACAAATATTGAGCATTCGTCATTAGGGAATAGCCAACGCATGCTTCGGAAGCATATTTAACAGCATTATTCCAGTCTTGCATTACCAACGCTACTCTAGCCTTTATTCCCTTTGCCACGCTCAAGTCAATATTCGAAACGTCATCTCTAACAGGAACGTTCGGTGATAGCAAGCTTATAGCAGAATCAAGATCGCCATTAATCTGTTTATAAACATTCTCAACGGTTGCTCGTGGCTTGGGCGAAAAATCCTGAGAAAAAGTTTGATATACTACTCCCGGCTGATCGTTGCTTTTGGCTGCATCGTACCGCTGGGCGAACAGTTGCACAAGCATAAAATGTGACCATGCACGATATACATATGCTTGGCCTTTAATTGACTTACGCTCTCCCTCACTACCTGTGGCGTTGCCTGTATTTTCTATTAATCCATTTGCGTTTCGGATGATCCGGTAATAATAATAATAGAGATATCGTGTTTCTCTGCCGGTTGCACTTCTATGACCGGTCCAATCGTAGGATTCATTATACCATCCATTTCCTGACCCCGAAGACACGTTATCTGCGCCCATCATATCCATTCGAATATTTGTTGACTGCTGGCCACATTGGTCCATATTATATGTACCATTATAGTCCGATTGCATATACATCAGTCGATTTATCCCTTCCAAAGCTGTATAACAACCTTTAGTTGTTGCATATGCCTGATTGGCGTTTGTGGCATCTGTCGGCGCTGTTTTTAAAAAATCTTTTTTACAGGAAATTGTTAGCAAACCCAAAATTAATCCTGTAAGGAAATGTCTTAGTCGCATATAGTTCATTTAAAAATCTGTAATAATTAAAAGTTAACATTAAGCCCAACTTGCAGCATGCGGGCTGGTATGTAATCATTACTTGCTACGCCGGTAAATGCTTGCTGTGGATTCATCCCTTTATGCGCAGTAAACATCCAAATGTTTTCTGCGCTGACGAACGCGCGAAGCGACGAGATTTCGGCCTTTCCTAAAAGCCTTTGTGGAAGTGTATAGCCAAGTGAAATTGATTTAACATTCAGGTAAGATCCGTCAACCAACCATCTGCTACTTTGGACATCATAAACCGATCTCTTGCTATAGTCAAGCCTTGGTATATTTGTGATATCGCCAGACTTTTGCCAGCGTCCGTTTATCTCTGAAGCCCAGGCAGTTCCAAAATTACCGGAGTGCATTAGCTGGGAGTAATTGCCGTCATAGACTTTTCCGCCTACCTGATACGTGAGCAAAATGGCAAGATCAAAGTTTTTGTAGTTAAAAGAGCTCGTTATTCCTCCATAAAATTTGGGAATTGCAGACCCATTGTATTCATACAACGCTTTATTGTAATTAGATGTAACTGTATCCCCTTTTATAATTTTGCAATCCGCACTATTGAAATTGGCTGCTGGATCCATCTTCCATAAGGCATCACCATTGTCAACATCCACTCCATACCAACTTCTTAGCCAATAATCATACAGGGAGTGGCCTTCTAAAAGCTTTTTGGTGCCATTGATTATACCGTTCTTGCGAGAATCTTCATTAAGTTTTGTTATGGTGTTTTTAAGGAACGTCACGTTAGCGCCAAGACTCCATTTAAAGTCCTTATTTTGAATGACAACACCGTTTAACTGAGCTTCTACTCCGTAGTTCTTCATCGTTCCCACGTTCTGATATTCAGATATCAATCCGCCAGACAACGGCAGACGCACAGCAAACAATAAATTATCGCTCTGACGATTAAAAAATTCAACTGAACCATTAAACCTGTTTTCAAAAACACTAAATTCAACCCCTAGGTCAAAGCTCTTGTTGTTCTCCCATGTTAGGTCCTTATTTTCTTTCGACGTCTTTAGAATGCCAAAATTGTTTCCATTATTTACTCCAAGCTCTGACAGCTCCTGATAAGCGTAGTAATTTCGAGACCCATCACTATTTAAAATAAAGTCGTTACCCGTTTCGCCGTATGAAGCTCTAAGCTTTAATAGATTAACCCATTTAACGCTTTTTAAAAAATCCTCTTGGTCCATTCTCCAGCCTGCGCCGAGGGACCAAAACGAACCCCATGGTTTATAAAAAACAGATGAGCCATCTTTTCGAAACGATGCCGACCCGAAGTACTTACTACGATAACTATAATCCACCCGCGCCAAATAACCCTCGGTATGGTATTCGTTGGAATAAGACGTAAGACTGTTAATGGTTGAATAGTTAATGAACTCGTCGTTTCCATCTACGCCAATGCTTTGTTTAAGCCCCGACGTATTACTGAATAGATACTTGTAACTTTCGTGACCGACAAGCGCTTCTATAGCGTGTCCATGAAAAGATTTTGAATAGCGTAGAAGCTGGTTAAAGTTAATTGAAGTGCTTGAATAGTTTCTTTTTTGTAATCTGCCTGCAGGCGCGCCGTCTCCTACAAATCTGTTTTCTGCAAACGAACTATTATAGGATGTTACATCAGCACTGAGATTCGTGGTGAACTTAAAATCCCGCAAGAAAGGTATTTCCATATAGGTTCTGCCGCTCAGCGTGTTGGACTTGTATAACTGATTATTCCATTGAGTCTCTGCTACTATGTGACGTCCGGGGCTTGCTCCGGAAGGTCGTTGCGCCGGATAACCTGCTATTTCCGCATTGTTATTACCAAAATCAAAGATTCTATTGCCACTTTCGTCAAGGACAAAGTCACCAGTTTTCATATCATGAACATATACGGGATATATGGGCCCTATATTCCTGCTAAAGAAAAAAGGATTCGAATATCCAGTGCTATTATCTGCAGTCGCCGCGTAATTAGATTTACTTATTGTTCCTGAAATATTAAGACCTGTCTTTAGCCACGATCGTATTTGCGAATTGGCACTAATGCGACCAGTTACCCGTTCGTAATCAGTTTTTTTGAGATATCCATTGTCCTTTAAATAGCCTAATGAAACAAAGTAATCGTTTTTGTCTGTGCCGCCACTGTAGCTTATTCCATAGTCTCCCCGGTTTCCGGTACGCAAAATGGGACTATACCAATCCAGATCATTAGCATATATAAGGCTGGCATTCGAATTAAGCTTTCCATCAACACCCACAATTTCATTATCAGGAACATTAAAAGGATTATAGTATAGATAATTTTTAATGTTATTGGTGGCTTTTTGATTAGCATTATCCGTCGTACTACCTGTTGAAATATAATTGTTTCGCAGTGCTTCCCACATCAACGGGTAATAACTTCCCGCAGCAACCCTGTTATACTCCGGAATACTGCGTTCGCTTACGCCCTGAACAACGCGTATCTGAAGTTTATTCTGATCTTTTCTACCTCTTTTTGTAGTAATAATAATTACTCCATTGGCGGCCTTACTTCCGTACATAGCTGTGGAAGCAGCATCTTTTAAAACCGAGATACTTTCAATATCATCCGAGTTTAAATTCTGCAATCCTTCCATGTATGGAACACCATCTACGACATATAGTGGAGCATTAGATGCATTTACAGATCCGAATCCGCGGATTCTTATCGAAGGCGCTTCTCCTGGCTGACCGGTTCCTGAACTTGCCTGAACACCAGGCGCGAGGCCATCCAGGGCCTTTATTACATTTGTGAGGGGCCGCGAAGCTATCTTGTCTGCGTTTATCTGAACCGCTGAGCCTGTGTAAGTGCTTTTCCTCGCTGTTCCGTATGCAACGACAACAATGTCTTCTAACCGGTGATCAATTCGCTTCATTACGACTTGTAGAGTATTACCAGACCCGATCCGCACTTCATTCTCCACAAACCCAACAGCCGTTACTACCAGCGCCTTCGCAGTACCGGGCACCGTTAGTGTAAATGATCCATCTTCGTTTGAGTAAGTTCCTCCCCTGCTTCCTTTAATAGCAATGGAGGCTTTTGCGATAGGGTTGTCCAGTGAGTCTACAACTTTACCGGAAATTGAGCGGCTTTGCGCCCAGCACTTTGCCACACACAGACAAAGCACGATTAGTAGCATTTTTTTCATTAATTCATGTTTGGGTTTTAGTTGACTAAAAAATATATAACTGCCTTTTCCGGTTTAGTCAGAAAAGCAACTAATAATTAAATGAATTAAAATCTGTGGTGTTATCCGAGGTGAGAACTCTGCTTATGCAGTTACGCAATGGTTTTTCATTGCAATGGGTTTAGCTTAAAAATAACTTAAAACAAATATAGAGACACTTTTTAAAATAACAGTTTTTTAGCATAGAAATTTTGCCTATTCAAAACTCACTAACATTTGTTTATAAAAGAACAAAATCGTCGATCATACATAAAGCAAAGGCCGTTACTTTATGAAAGTAACGGCCCTGTATTTACGAAACAATATAATTTCCAGATTAGATCTGTGTAACCCAGGCCAGATCTTTGCTCTCAAGCAATGAATATTCCATCAGGAACTCATCAACTTTACGGGCGCACTCACGGCCTTCACTTATTGCCCAAACAACCAAAGACTGACCTCTTCTCATGTCACCACAAGCAAAGATCTTTGGAATGCTCGTCTGGTATTCTTTCTCTGTAGCCTTAACATTTCCTCTGTCGTCAAGTTCAACATCAAGGTCTTCAATAAGTCCTTTCTTTTCAGGAGATACAAATCCCATTGCAAGAAATGCCATATCGCAAGGAATAACTCTTTCGCTTCCTTTGATCTCTACAAACTGAGCAGGTCTTCCGTCATCAGAAAGTTTCCACTCAAGATCAACGATCTTCAGTTCTTTAAGATTACCATTTTCATCGCCAATAAATTCCTTAGTCGCAATAGCCCACTGACGTTGTACACCCTCTTCGTGAGAAGATGATGTTTTTAATACCATTGGGTAAGTTGGCCAGGGCATAAACGGAGTGCGGCTTGACGGTGGCTGAGGCATCAGTTCAAACTGTGTTACACTTTTTGCACCGTGACGGTTAGATGTACCTACACAGTCACTACCGGTATCACCACCACCTATAACAACAACATGTTTATCTTTTGCTGATAATTCTTTTGAATAGATATTGCTTTCAATGGCAGCATTTGCCAGCGGGTCTTTTCCTGCAACACGTTTATTCTGTTGCTTCAGGAATTGCATCGCAAAGTAAACTCCTTCCAGGTTCCTTCCGGGTATTGGAAGATCGCGCGGAACAGTTGAACCGCCAGCCAGTACTACTGCGTGAAATTCTCTTAGAATATCATTCAGCGGAACATTTACACCAACATTCGCATTGCATTTAAACACGACACCCTCTTCTTCCATCAGGTTAACACGTCTGTCAATCACCCATTTTTCCAGTTTGAAATCAGGAATGCCATAACGCAACAAACCACCGGGAGCATCATCTCTTTCGAACACGGTAACACTATGACCAGCATAGTTCAATTGCGCAGCAGCAGCCAGTCCTGCAGGACCACTTCCTACTACAGCAATCTTCTTACCTGTTCTTACATTCGGCTTCTGCGCTTTAACCAATCCCTTTTCAAAAGCTATTTCAATAATGTGTTTTTCTATTTCTTCAATAGTAACAGCAGGCTGATTGATACCAAGCACGCATGCACTCTCGCATGGTGCAGGACAAATTCGTCCCGTAAATTCAGGGAAGTTGTTTGTTGAACTCAAGATGTCGTACGCTTCCGCCCAGCTCTTGCGATAAACCGCATCATTGAACTCAGGAATAACGTTGCCCAAAGGACAGCCGCTATGGCAGAAAGGAATACCGCAATTCATGCAGCGTGCAGATTGTTGATTGAGTTTCTCAGGTTCGAATCTTTCAACAAACTCTTTGTAATCATTTACACGCTCCTCTACGGGTCTTTTTGCAGGAAGCTCTCTTGTAAACTCCAAAAATCCTGTAGGTTTACCCATTGTGATGTTTATTGTTAACCCGGCATATCAATTATGCATGCCGGGTTGTTGTTGGTTAAATGTTGTTTTCTACTTGCTTACTTCTGCTTTTTGTTTTCTTTCTGTAAGCACTTTCTTGTAATCTCTTGGGAAGACTTTCACAAAATTCTTCAACTGGTTTTCAAAATCATCCAGTACAAATTTTGCTACAGTACTGCCTGTGTAATCAAGATGCCTGCTGATCATCGTATGCAGTAACCTGGCATCTTCTTCATTTACAGGATCAAGATCAACCATCTCTGCATTACACATAGATGAGAACTTACCCTGAACATCATACACATAAGCAATACCACCGCTCATACCCGCCGCAAAGTTTCTTCCTGTTGGGCCAAGAATTACAACAGTACCTCCCGTCATGTACTCACAACCATGATCACCCACACCTTCAACTACCACGCGGGCACCTGAGTTGCGCACGCCAAAACGTTCGCCGGCTTTACCGCGGATGAATGATTCTCCGGATGTAGCACCATAGAAAGCAACATTTCCTATCAGGATGTTTTCTTCAGGAACAAATGACGCTTGTTTCGGCGGATAGACAACCAACCTGGCGCCGCTAAGTCCTTTTCCAAAATAGTCATTTGCATCACCTTCCAGTTCTAACGTAACACCATTTGTGTTGAAGGCGCCAAAGCTCTGACCGGCAGTACCTGTAAATTTGTAATGCAGGGTATCTTCCGGCAAACCATCAGCTTTGTAGATCTTCGTGATCTCGTTAGAAAGGATTGTTCCCGCTGTACGGTCCGTATTCTTAATATTAAATTCAGCTTTTACTTTTTCCTTACGCTGTAATGCAGGTTGCGCAGCTTCCAGCAGTTTCCAGTCAAGCACTTCAGTCAAACCATGATCCTGTTCTTCCTGTTTGTAAAGACCTACATAAGGACTCGCAGGCTCCTTATATAAGATAGCAGAAAGATCCAGTTTGCTGTACTTCCAATGGGAAACACCTTCACGGTTTTCAAGGCAATCAACCTGGCCAACCATTTCATTGATGGTTCTGAAACCAAGCTCAGCCATTATCTCTCTAAGCTCCTGTGTAATGAACTTAAAGAAGTTAACAACGTGGTCCGCATTGCCGCTGAAGCGTTTTCTCAGATCAGGATCCTGGGTAGCCACACCAACGGGACAGGTATTCAAATGACACTTACGCATCATGATACAACCTTCTACAACCAGTGCAGCTGTTGCAACACCCCATTCTTCAGCACCTAACAATGTAGCAATTGCCACATCACGGCCGGTTTTCAACTGACCATCTGTCTGCACAACTACACGGCTGCGTAATTTATTTCTTACAAGTGTCTGATGTGTTTCTGCCAAACCAAGTTCCCACGGCAAACCTGCATGTTTAATTGAACTTACAGGAGATGCACCCGTACCACCATCGTGGCCAGATACCAGGATAACATCGGCTTTAGCTTTTGCCACACCGGCAGCAATTGTACCTACACCTGCTTTAGAAACCAGTTTAACGTTGATTCTTGCAGCACGGTTTGCATTCTTCAAATCGAAGATCAATTGTGCAAGATCCTCAATTGAATAAATATCGTGGTGCGGTGGAGGAGAGATCAAACCAACACCCGGAGTAGAGTGTCTTGTTTTACCAATCCAGTCATCAACTTTATGACCAGGTAACTGTCCACCTTCACCAGGTTTTGCACCCTGTGCCATCTTAATTTGCAACTCATCTGCCTCAGTCAAGTAGTAGCTCGTAACACCAAAACGTGCAGAAGCTACCTGTTTGATAGAAGAGCGCATTGAGTCGCCATTTTCCAACGGTGTATACCTGATATCATCTTCACCACCTTCACCGGTATTGCTCTTACCGCCAAGACGGTTCATTGCAATTGCCAATGTTGTATGCGCTTCCCATGAAATAGAGCCAAAGCTCATGGCGCCGGTAGCAAAGCGTTTGTATATATTTTCTGCAGGTTCTACTTCATCAATTGAGATAGAAGGTCTGTTTTTCTTGAATTGGAACAAGCTTCTGAGTGTAGCAGCTTTTTCACCCTGATCATTCACCGTTTTTGAATACTTTTTGAAAGTATTGTAATCATTCATTCTTGTTGAATACTGCAACAAGTGAATGGTTTGCGGATTGAACAGGTGGAACTCCCCTTTACGTTTCCATTGGTATAAACCACCAACAGGTAAACGGTCAACAGGTATATCTTTTCTGCTAAAGCCTAAGAAGTGTTTGGTAAGTGTTTCTTTTGCAACTTCATCCAGGCCCATTCCCTCAATACGGGAAGTTGCTCCGGAGAAATACATATCTACCAGACTTCTGTTTAAACCGATGATCTCAAAAATCTGTGCACCCTGGTATGACTGGAAGGTAGAGATACCCATTTTAGAGAACACTTTCAGCAAACCGTCACAAACAGCTTTAACGTAATTCTTCTTAAGGTATTCAACATCCAGTGAAGTATCCAGCCTTCCGTTCAATTTCATATCACGGATAGAAGACAGTGCCAGGTAAGGATTGATGGCAGTTGCACCAAATCCGATCAAACAAGCAAAGTGGTGAACTTCCCAAACGTCGCCGGCTTCAACTACCAATCCTACCTGTCCGCGTAAACCCTTGCGGATCAAGTGGTGGTGAACAGCTGAAACGGCCAGCAGAGACGGAATTGGTGCGTGCTCACTATCGATCGCCCTGTCTGATAATATTAATACTTCAAAACCATCGTTAACAGCATCAACAGCATAACGGCAAAGTCTGTCAAGACCTGCTTTTAACGCTCCCGGCTTGCCGCTGGCCCTGAAATAAGTCTGTAATGTTTTTGCCTGGAAAATACCCGTATCAATACTGCGCAATTTCTCCAGCTCGTGATTGTTCAGAACAGGATGTTTCAATGCAACGCAGTGGCAGCTCAGCGGATCTTCTTTCAACAAATTGCCATTGTTACCAACGAAGGTCGCCAGTGACATCACCATTCTTTCACGGATCGGATCGATTGGTGGATTGGTAACCTGGGCAAACAACTGCTTGAAATAGCTGCTTAAATGCTGAGGCTGGTTACTTAAAACGGCCAAAGGCACGTCAGTTCCCATAGAACCGATTGGCTCTTTACCGTCCAACGCCATTGGTGCGATGATCGTTTCCAGGTCTTCGGTTGAATAACCGAATGCTTTCTGATATTTAAAGATCTGGTCTGTTTCAAGGTGTGTAAACAGCACTCTTGGCTCAGGTAATTCTTCCAGACGTATTTTATATTTATTCAGCCACTCAGCATAAGGTTTTTGAGAACAGATATCCTGTTTCAATTCCTCATCGCTGATAATTCTTCCCTGCTCCATGTCCACAACGAACATTTTACCAGGCTGAAGACGGCCTTTTTCTTTAATGATAGAAGGATCAACCGGTAAAGCACCAGACTCTGAGGCCATGATCACGCGGTCATCCTTCGTTACACAATAACGTGAAGGACGAAGACCATTCCTGTCCAGCGTTGCGCCAATTATTTTTCCATCAGTGAAAGAAATAGAAGCCGGACCATCCCATGGCTCCATTAAGCAGGCATGATATTCATAGAATGCCTTCTTGAGCGGATTCATGTGTTCGTTGCCATCCCAGGCCTCAGGAATCAGCATCATCATTACATGTGGTAATGAGCGGCCGCTAAGTGTAAGCATCTCAATCATATTGTCAAGACAGGCAGAGTCACTCTGACCTGAAATGGCAACAGGTAAAATCATTTCAAGCTCTTCTTTTGTAAATAAAGAAGACTCAAACCCATTTTCACTGGTTTTCAACCAGTTGAGGTTACCTTGTAATGTATTGATTTCACCGTTGTGCGCGATAAAGCGGAACGGTTGAGCGAGATTCCAGGAAGGGAATGTATTGGTGGCAAAACGTGAGTGAACCAGTCCAAATGCACTCACCACCCTTTTATTACTTAAATCAGGGAAGTAATGACGCACCTGGCTACTGATCAGCTGACCCTTGTAAACCACCGTTTTATAAGAAAGGGATGCGATGTAGAAGCCTACAGCATCTTTCTTAACAGTATTATTAATTGTGTGGCTGGCGTAGTTACGGAGTACAAAAAGTTTGCGTTCGAACTCATCCGGATTGTTAATATGATCCGGGCAAGCTACGAACACCTGCTCCATTTCCGGCTCTACGGAAAGGGCCGTTGCCCCGATGCCATTCTGGTTAACGGGAATTTTGCGGTAAGCCAGCACTTCCAAACCGAGCTTTTCAGCAGAGCGGTTAAAAATGTCGCGACACTCTTCTCTCAGGCGGATCTCCTTAGGAAAAAAGATCACACCCACACCGTACTTTCCAAAAGCCGGCAGATGAACGCCTAGTTTTATGCATTCATCAAAAAAGAATTCATGTGGGGTTTGGATCATAATACCTGCTCCATCGCCGGTGTTATTCTCACATCCACAAGCACCACGGTGCTCCATGTTCTCCAGCACCGTTAACGCATCAGAAATAATCTGGTGGCCTTTGTTGCCCTTTATGTTGGCCACAAATCCAATTCCACAAGCGTCATGTTCAAAGGAGGGGTCATATAATCCCTCATGTCTGTGTTGTACAGGCATAGGCAAACGAAAATTTATTTTGGAAAAAATAATTTGGCAGGCGACTAAAATTACGAAATAAATGAACACAAATCACTGTTTTCGACAGTTGGGCAGGTAAATATTTGAAATCGTTCAATAAAATGTACAAAAAAATAGATACATTCTAACGATTTGCAGAAATCAATATTAAATTTCCATTAAATCGAGGGCAGGTCTAAAGCCAGGTAATGTGCGGGAAAGTCAAATTGAGGTGTAGCCGGGGCGGGAAAAAGGCCATACACGGTACTTCCGCTTCCACTCATTGAGGCGTAAACAGCCCCCTGGGCATACAAAGTGTCCTTTATCCCGGCAATTTCGGGGTATTGTTTAACAACAGGTTGCTCAAAATCATTGAACAGCGAAGCCTTCCAGTTTTCTACCGGCTGACAAACAATGTCTTTTACAGATTGCACTGGTTTAGCCGGACTTAGCTGCGAAAAGGCCCATCCCGTATTGATATGTATTTGAGGATTAACGATTACGAACTTATATGCAGCCAGATCAACGGGCAATGGCTCCATCTGTTCTCCCCTGCCAGTAGCAAAGCAAGGTTTATTTATTATAAAAAAAGGGCAGTCGCTGCCCAACTGCAGGGCATAATCAATGAGATTTTCTTCACTTATAGCCAGTTGAAACTTCCGGTTAAGCAATAAAAGTGTGTAAGCGCCGTCTGCACTACCGCCCCCCAAACCTGCACCAATAGGTATACTCTTATGCAAATGCATTTTTATACCCGGCAGTTGTGGAAAATCTTTTTTGAGGAGGTCGTAGGCTTTTATACACAGGTTTCCCTCCGCGCTTCCGGGAATGGAAATGCCGGAACTGGTAAATGAAACGTCGCCGGATTCGTCTGAAATAATTTCCAGGGAATCCCGTAATGGTAGCGGATAGAAAACAGTCTCCAGGTTATGGAACCCGTCTGATCGTTTGCTGATAATATTTAAACCCAGGTTGATTTTGCAGTTTGGAAAAACGATCATTGTGCCTACTTTCTTTTGTTGATTTCATCCCTGATGGCAATGGCACGTATATAATCTTCCTGATCGAGCACTTCAACCAGCAATGTATTTAGCTCTTCAAGACTCAGTTTAGACAGATCTTCACGTCCAACGCTGGTTGAAGGATCATTTACAGGCACTTCAGATTTCTTTTTCTTGCCTGTATCTTCCATCAAAATACCAGCGCTTTCCAAAATATGATCGTATGTGTAGATGGGACATCCGAAACGAACAGCCAGTGCAAGTGCATCGCTTGTACGGCTGTCAATTTCTACCGTATCATGTTCATTAATGCAAACAAGCTTGGAGTAAAAAATACCTTCCTGCAGGTCATTGATCACTATTTCCATCAAATCCACGTTAAAGGCATTCATGAAATTTTTCATAAGATCATGCGTGAGGGGCCTGCTGGGTTGCATCCGCTCAAGTGCAACAGCTATTGCCTGGGCTTCAAAACCACCAATTACTATTGGTAAACGGCGTAGTCCATTCACTTCTCCCAACACAACCGCATAAGAATGCGTCTGCGTAATGCTATGCGATAATGCTACAATTTCCAGTTCTATTTTCTTCATAACCTTTAATAACCAGGAATACAGTTATCAAACAAAAATAAAGATTTAATAGTTTCTGTAATCTGAAAAATGATTTGGATTTTTTGTCTGGACCGGGATTCACGGGATTAAATGGTTTACTGGATTTTTGATTGGGAGTTGATTTATTGTTGAGACCGGGATTTGTCTTGACCGGGATTTATGGGATTGGAAGATTGGCAGGATTAACAGAGGGCTTTACTGGCTGACTGAAAATTGAGCGATGCTCAAAAAAGAATGAACAGAACCAACCCTGCGTACTTAGTACTTCGTAATTCGTCCTTGAAGTGCCTTCCTTTCCGGCACCCCACATAGTACATCGTGCACCTAACATTGTACATACATCGCCGATAGCTTCTTTTGTCTGGACCGGGATTTATGTGATTGATGGATTGGCAGGAGTAGGACAGACTTGATCGGAGTTTTTTTGTCAGAACCAGGATTTACCGGATCGGTGGATTTATAAGATTAACACAGGGTTTTATTAGCAGACTGAAAATTGAGCGATGCGCAAAAAAGAATAAACAGAACCAAACCTGCGTACCTCGTACTTCGTAATTCGTACTTGAAATGCTTTCCTTTCCGGCGTCTGACATCGTACACCGTACCCGCCCGAACGTGCCGCCGGTACGGGCGGGCATCTAACATCCTACATGGTCGATGGCTGATAGCTGACAGCTGATAGCTAATTATCTTTATTTTTGGCCAAATAACAAACGCTTGACTCAACCAACTGTTGCGATCGTAATATTGAATTATAACGGTGTTCACTATCTGCAGAAATTTCTGCCTTCCGTACTGTCCTGCTCTGCAGAATATGCAAGAGTTATTGTAGCAGATAACGCCTCTACCGATAACTCTTTGGCACTTTTGAGGGAATCTTTTCCATCTGTTGAACTTATTATTCTTGACAGGAACTATGGATTTGCCGGAGGTTACAACAAAGCACTTGAACAGGTTAAAAGCGACTATTATGTGTTGCTAAACTCTGATGTGGAAGTATCACGGGGATGGATAGAGCCCATTATCACGTTGATGGAATCTGACAAAGCTATTGCTGCGTGCCAGCCAAAATTACTCTCCTATCACGAACCAGAATTATTTGAATATGCGGGGGGTGCCGGCGGATGGATCGACTACCTTGGTTATCCTTTTTCACGAGGACGTGTATTTGAAGTGTGTGAAAAAGATGTTCGGCAATATAATTCAACGGCTCCGGTATTTTGGGCATCCGGCGCAGCTATGTTTGTGAGGGCTTCGGTGTTTCAGGACTGCAGGGGATTTGACGCCTACTTTTTTGCGCACATGGAAGAAATTGATCTCTGCTGGCGAATGCAGTTGAAGGGACATAAAATAATGAGCTGTCCGGCTTCCGTGGTGTATCATGTTGGCGGAGGAACGTTACCAAAAGGCAATGAGAGAAAAGTATATTTGAATTTCCGCAATAACCTGATCATGTTATGTAAAAATCTTCCGTGGCAGGAACGCATCTGGAAATTGCCCTTGCGTTTTTTTCTTGATATATTATTTGCCTGTAAAAACTTGTTTACAGGATATCCCAAATCATTTACAGCAGTTTTGAAAGCGCATGTAAGTGTGGTGAAATGGAGACTACTACACTCGTTGAAAGCACCTTACACCAAAAGACCTTTTACAACATTAACAGGTGTATACAACCGCTCAATTGTGTGGAACTATTTTGTAAACAACATGAAAAAATTTTCGGACATTATTGGAAACAAATAAGAAGCAATAGCAACAACATTTTGAGCACGATATATAACATGTGATTTTAAATGCATGTTGCGTATCAAAAAAAATTTATCAGATTTCTTTTCGTTTTTTACTGCGTACTCCCTTATTTTTGCAACGCAATCAAGAGATTATGTCACAGGAAACAGAAAATATAAAAGAAAAAGATTTTAGATACAACTGGGTAAGCTCATCTCGTTTTCTTTTTTATGTACAGGTATTTTGCGTTTTAGCGTTTGTGTTAGGCGGTTGCTATCGTTTATATAACCAACGTTATAAGGGAAAGCCTGATGTAGAAATTCAGAGCAGTACAAAGTATACTCCTGAATACAAATAAAAAATTTTTGAAGAAAAATTTTGAAGTTTCAAACAGATTTCTATCTTTGCACTCCCAAAACAAAAACAACCAACAAAAGTTCTTTAAATAAACAAGCGGAAGTAGCTCATTTGGTAGAGCACGACCTTGCCAAGGTCGGGGTGGCCGGTTCGAGCCCGGTCTTCCGCTCTGAAAGATTCCCGCTAAATGCGGGATTTTTTTTCGGTTGATTTTCCTGGAAGATCAATCAACAAACGGTTCGCCCTGGTGGTGGAATTGGTAGACACGCAGGACTTAAAATCCTGTTCGCCGCAAACGCGAGTGCGGGTTCAAGTCCCGCCTGGGGCACTCGAAAAACCTCTGAGAAATCAGGGGTTTTCTTTTTTTAACAGTAAACCCAAAATAGAACCTGAGCCTATTACAAGCAATTCATTTACTACATTACAGAAATTGCGACTTCCTTTCCGGGTCGTTTATATTCTGAGTTACATTTAAGGTGAAGAAAAATGCATATGCCTTCAACGGGGAAATATATAGACTCATACAAATTGAGTAACCAGCATCAGGTTGTAACGGTAAAAATTGACGTAATTGAATATAAAGAAGATGGAATTTTTTACGTCTACAGTCCGGCCCTTGATCTTGTTGGCTATTGCAACACGCTCTCTGACGCCAGACGGAGTTGGGATGTGGTTTTGGATGAATACCTGCATTTTACAGCCAATAATAACAGCCTTATTGAAGACTTGCAGAAAAGAGGGTGGAAAATCAAAGCCAGGCACGCTCCTATGCCACCAACTTTTTCATGGCTTGTTCAAAAAGACGACAACCTCACTGAGATGATTAACAAGCACGATTACAAGAAAAAATCCAAACCCATACATTTGACCTTTTGAACGCAGCAAAGTAATGAACCCTAATAATATTCCCCTTAAAACACTTCCTGAGATTTCTTGAACGTGTCGGCTGTCAGCTACTAAGACATCACAAACGTCATTATGTCTATATTCATGAAAAGGCTACGCGACCGATTGTACTTCAGGACCATATTGATCCTGTCCCGATCATGATTGTAAAAAACAATCTCAGAACATTAGGAATTTCCCTGGATGATCTCAAAAAGTTCAGGTAGCAATAAGATAGACATATGCAGATCTGGAAAAAAATTACTTATCGGATACTAATGATTTTTACTGTTGTGCTATGCCAGCTTTCAACTTCTGCATACACAGCGAAAAACTCAATCACCATTTGTTCATGGAATCTCAAGGATTTTGGCAAAAGCAAATCCGATTCTGCTATCAACTTCATTGCAAACACGGTAAAAGATTTTGACATTCTGATGATACAGGAAGTTGTTGCTGGTTATGGTGGCGCACAAGCTGTCGCGAAACTTGCTGATATACTCAACAGGAAAGGCGAAAAATGGGATTATGTAATCAGTGAACCTACAAGCGGCGATAACTCTTACAAAAGAGAACGGTATGCATACTTATGGAAACCCAGGCTCCTAAAACGGATCACTAAACCCTGGCTGGAGCAAGCTTATCATCGACAAATAGACCGCGAACCTTTTTATTGCAGTTTTTCTTTTAACGGCAAAACTTTTACACTGGCAAATTTTCACGCCATCACTAAAAGCAAACAACCTCAAACCGAAATAAAATATTTCAGGTTCCTGCCCGATGAATATCCAGATCTGAATTTGCTGTTTTGCGGTGATTTCAACTTGCCACAATCGCATTCTGTTTTTAATCCTTTAAAGCAGATGGGATACATTCCTGCACTGACCAATCAAAAGACCAGTCTCAGGCAAAAATGCGCTAATCAGGAATGCCTGGCATCTGAATTTGATAATATCTTCTTTAAACCGGAAAAGGTCTCATATTTAAAGGCTGACGCTATTCATTTTTACAGATCACTTGCGAATGTGAGTGAAGCACGATTGATATCTGATCATTTGCCGGTTTACTTTGAGTTTTCATTAAATTGACAGGCATATTAATATGATATTTTTTTATTATTTTTGAGCTTTCATAATTTGCAAAGAATACTGATGGCCAAACCAATTAAGAATACGCCTGACTTAAAAGGCAGAGATGCTGAAATCTTTTTAAAAAAAATTGAAAAGAAAAAGCACGAAATCATAAGCATCGAGAGAATGAATGCAATTTTTGAGAGCGCAAAAAAATTTCGACGCCATATCAATTAAAAAATTATCCCTTGCCCATTTTTACCCTACGCCCAATTTCCAGAGAAACATTATTACCAGCTTTTGATTGTGGAGATGACGACCTCAATGACTTTTTTCAGGAAGATGCAATAAATTATGCGTCGGCCCACCTCGCAAAGACTTTCATGGTACTAAATCAGCACCGAAAAATGATTGCTTATTTTTCGCTGTTCAATGATTCCTTAAGAGTAGAAGAGATTAGCTTTACTTCGGCAAATCAGCGAAAAGCCTTTTTGAAAAAAAGAGGAATTCCTTATGAAAAGCGTCATTTAAAAAGTTTCGGCGCGATTAAAATCGGCCGATTGGCCGTCGACAAAAATTTGCATAATAAAGGCATTGGACAGGAAATACTCAATTACATTATCAGCATTGCAATTGAGTGTAATAAATCATGTGCTTGTAAATTTCTTATTGTAGATGCCAAAAAAAAGGCAACTACCTTCTACCTTAAAAATGGATTTGATTTTCTTGGTTCATTAGATGACATACATGAAACGAGATTAATGTGGTTGGATTTAAATCCGTTTCTGAACAGTTATTTCAAACCATCAGAAAAAAATTATCCATAAGACAATCAAAAATCTCATATGAAACTCAACAAAGAATGGCACCTTGCTCACCCAATGCCGAAGAATGCCACTACAGAGCAACGCATTGAATGGCATCTTGAACATGCGAAGAATTGCAAATGCCGCGACATTCCTGACAAGCTAAAAGAGGAAATGAAAAAGAGAAAGATAAAATTCGATTAATACCGACATTGAATCAATATGAATACCCCGAACGCTCTTACAATCCTCCCTCCTATTCTCCATTCATATAATTGGCACACCAATAGCATAAAATCTCCCTTTCTTCAGAAATCGTGTTCATCATTTTGCTACTTTCAACCTAAAATATTAAAACTCATTTTATGATCAATAATCACGAGATTGACTACAGGATCTTTGGTGAAGAGATGCAATATGTAGAAGTTGAACTTGATCCGGGGGAAACAGCCGTTGCCGAGCCTGGCGCTTTTATGATGATGGACGATGGTATACAGATGCAGACAATTTTTGGAGATGGCAGCCAGCAACAATCAGGTGGACTTCTCGGCAAACTTTTCAGCGCAGGCAAAAGGTTACTTGTGGGCGAAAACCTATTCATGACAGCCTTTACAAACATAGGACAAGGAAAAAGACATGTAAGCTTTGCCTCGCCTTATCCCGGAAAGATCATTCCGCTTGACCTTCTTCGCCTGGGTGGAAGAATAATTTGCCAGAAAGATGCCTTTCTCTGCGCAGCAAAAGGGGTTAGCATCGGAATAGAATTTCAGCGAAAACTCGGCACGGGTCTGTTTGGTGGCGAAGGATTTATCATGGAACGCCTGGATGGCGACGGTATGGCCTTTATGCACGCCGGCGGACATGTAGTAGAAAAGGAACTGATGCCTGGCGAGCTGATTAAAATTGACACCGGCTGTATCGTCGCTTTCACAGCTAATGTTGAATATGATATCCAGTTCGTAGGTGGCATCAAAAACACTTTATTCGGAGGTGAGGGTGTTTTCTTTGCGACACTTCGCGGACCTGGTAAAGTCTGGATCCAAAGTCTTCCGATTAGTCGTCTCGCCGGTCGCATATTACAATATGGCACGTATAACCGTAAAGAAGAAGGCAGCATATTGGGTGGATTGGGGAATTTGCTGGACGGGGATTAGGAATACCGTAAGAGAGTAAGACATGTAAGACCGTAAGACATGTAAGATCGTAAGACATGTAAGATCGTAAGACATGTAAGACCGTGAGACGGGTAAGAGAGTAAGAAGGATAAAAGATTAGAAAGAAAGTTTTTAAGAACGGATAAAGAATTATAAAATGTTGGTGTGTAAGCCGGAATTGATAACGGCTGGACATACCAACATTTTTTTTGCAACAGTAATTACAGTTTCAGATAATGTCTTCTTATGGTGTTGAGAAAAAAAGACCTGTCACACTTAAGTACTTCGTAGTTCGTAATTCGTACTTATTCGGTTCCATTCATACGGGCGAATGCCATTTGCAAATCGGCCGGACCGGCATTTACCATAGCTTCACTGAAGCCGTACGTAAGTTGGGTCTTGCCTTCTTTCAACTGCGCAAATATTGCATCGATAAAGCCTTCAACCGGTGGTGCAAAATCATGAATACCTTTGCCACCAAGATCTGTATTTAATGCAGGCGGCACTACTTCTATAACTTCTATTCCCTTTGGCTTTAACAGGTGCTGCATTGAAAGTGTAAAGGAATGAAAAAAAGCTTTTGTTGCTGAATAAACGGGCACCTTTGTTAATGGGACAAACGAAAGCCCGGAAGTAACGTTAAGAATGGTATTCAGCCCGGGAAGTTCCAAAAACAGTTTAATTAAGTGCACTGGTGCTTCAACATTTGTTATGATTTCAGTTTTTGCTTTTTCATAAAAATCTTCATCCTCAAACGACATCCAATTTTGAATACCGGCATTGTTTACCAATACATTTAGATCGTTATGTTCTTTTTCAATCCATTTATAAAGATCTTCTCTCTCCTGGGCTATTGCCAGGTCACACACTTTTGTAATAACAGAAGGCAGCTTTGATGCAGCTTCTTTTAATGCCGATTCACGGCGCCCGCAAATAATAACTGTATTCCCTTCCTGTACAAATCTTTGTGCAAGTCCAAATCCAATACCACTAGCTCCGCCGGTAATAAGGATCTTGTTATTTGATAATTTCATGCTTTTGGTTTTTAAACACGCCTAATACGTAGCACTTCACACTAAAAAACAATAACTGTTTTGCCAATTGATTTTCCGGATTCCTGCAAGCGATGTGCTTCTTTCAAATTATCTACAGTAAACCCATTGAATGTTGTATTCAGCGTATGTACAATAGTCCCATTATCGAGCAGATCGGCTACCTTATTAAGAATATTATGTTGCTCGATCATATCATCGGTTTGATACATTGAACGCGTATACATAAGTTCCCAGGAGAATGTTACACTTTTATTCTTCAGCTTATTCAATGCAACCGGAGCAGCTGAACCTGTTATGGAAGCAATATGTCCCTGAGGCTTGATAAGTTGTACAACGGTATCCCAATAGCTGTTAATATCAACAAGATCAATAATAAAATCAATTTCTTTATAACCGGCCTTCCCGAGATCTTCTATCAAATGATGATGATTAACTACAACATCTGCTCCCATTTGCCTGCACCATTCCTCGGTTTCCGGGCGACTGGCGGTAGCGATAACATGTAAACCTGCTATTTTCTTAGCAAGCTGAATCGCAATTGAACCTACGCCTCCGGCACCGCCAAGTACGAGCACAGACTTACCTTTATCCCTGTCATCAATGCGAAAACGATCAAATAAAACTTCCCATGCAGTTAGTGTAGTAAGTGGCATCGCAGCAGCCTCGGCATCGTTTAGTTTTAAAGGTTTTCTGCCGACAATCCTTTCATCTACGAGCTGATATTCTGCATTTGACCCGGGCCTGGTCAGGTCACCGGCATAATACACTTCATCTCCGGGTTTAAATAGTGTAACAGACTTCCCAACCGATTCAACTATTCCTGCTGCATCCCAGCCAATGATCTTTGGTTCAGCAAGAACGTTTTCTTTTGCGCTATTTTGCCTGACTTTAAAATCAACAGGGTTAACGCTGATTGCTTTAATTCTAACCAGCAAATCGCGGTCGCCGGGAACAGGCTTATCCAATTCAAACTCTATAAAACTCTCCTGCTCTGCTATAGGTAATGACTTTTTAAATCCGATTGCTTTCATCGTGTATCTTTTAAATCGTTGTCTAAAAATGAATACGAGAGAGAAGCAAATGTACAAGTTCTTTTCATTGCCGTTCCGCTTTAGCACAATGTCATTTGGTTAAGAATATTTATAGCTCCGGCGGAGCTTCTGTTTGTAGAAAATCAGGATTTTAAAAATATCACCGGATTCGAGCGGAGTCTCCTGTAACGCTTGACAGGTAGCTCCTAAAGGAGCTTGAACGATGCGTTTTTTTCTTTCTACAAAGCGGATGCTCCTACGGAGCAACACCAGCGAACCATCCTTAACTAAATGACATTGCGCTTTAGCAAACCGCAAAAAGCAAAATCGTGGACAACGTCATTTAGTTAAGAACATCTAAAGCACCAACAGAGCTTCCTGCTGATAGGAAATCAGATTCCTGGCGCAAGTATGCGGCTCAGCTTTGTGTCTACCGCACTTGTGCAGAGACAACACTTCCTTTCCAGATAATCACTGCGCATCATTGCAATAGACACACCCGGCATTTAAACAATGCACCTCAAGAAGGCGTAATTAACTATATAAGTGCTTATATATTTAAGTAATAAAATTAAGGCTACTGTAGAAACAGCAGCCGGATATACCCTCAATAGGTATGATAAAAAAGCTTATACTATTGTAGATATTGATATTATCAATTTACAATAAATATTTTTTGTAGCAACGTCTTAGTGATAAAATTAATCTTGCAGAGGCCATTATCATTTAACACAGGTTCTGATGGCTTCTTTGAGGGCGTCCTGTTTTACAATCTATTATATCTAACGGTCGCAAATACGTTCTAGTATGCACTGCAGCAAAAATTTTTACCTCATTTATCAATCTATCAATAAGCGGTTAGTTATAGCCGGATTAGCTGCAAGTTTAATGCCACTTAAATTACCTGAAAATCAATCACCTCAACTATTGCACAAGACTTTCATCACCCTTTTTTCATTTATTTTTAATAACAATAGGATCTTCTATAAGATGACATTCCGGTAGTTCACCTTCAACAATTAATTTTCCCCGGATATACTTTTGCTTCCACGATTTTGTAACCTTTTTAATACCAACCGGATAAATACACAAACCATCTTTATTAAGCCGCACTTTGAGAAAATTTTTATAATCTTCACAAGCCAGTGCCGATGAAGCTTCATCAATATGGTTATTAAAAACAAGATTGGAAACGTACAGATATAACCCCATAAAAATTCCGCCCTGTATAAAACCGGTGACGGCTATGATCAATGCAAATATTGGCCACCAATATACTTTCAACACTTCTTCCATCAACACGGGATAATAAGTTCTTGCTACAAACCAAAAGCTTAAAAAAGGCAACATACATTGCAGAATTCCATGAATAAGGCCAAACCACTTTACGCGACGCATTCCTTTTTTCTTATCTGTAAAATTGTAAAATCCGGCAACGATCAATGCGCAGAGCAAAAACACAAATGGCGTTGCTAATATGGCTCTTCCTGTAACGGATAAAAATCCGCTGAAGGAAACCCTGCTTAACGTTTGCATATAATTAGGTTGGGCACTTTGCAAAAACCACAATAACAGGCAATACACAACACTAAGCAGTGCGGCGAACAATGGGTTCTTCCAAAAGAACAGCAAAACACCATGCAGTAATGTATAAGATGTTTTTGCATCAGGAAAACAACTCTTAAGTTTTGCACCACCCTTTAATGTGGTTAATTCTGCAGGAAGATTGTGTGTAAAATGAAGAAAGGCACCTCCACCGCCGGAACCAATAAAATGCTTGCAACAAGCACCTTCTCTTAAAGACTCGTAATGCGAGTAATGATGAAGATCACCGGTTAAAACAACGGACAAACAAAAAGATTTTGCAAGCGGCCTGTCATCACTACCCGTTATGTAATTCTCCACAAAGAAATTAAAGCGATTATATGACTTGTCTGTCTTGTACAGTTCATGATAGATCCATGCAGGCTCGGCAGTTAGCAATATAATTTTGTCGCCTTGTTTCATATGATTGTCGGCAATGCGTTGAAAATATTCCAACTGTGGCTTATCAATATCCTCATCAAGCTGCACATCAATTGCCCAGATCCAATGATCATGCGGTAATGGCAAAGCAAAATAACTGCGCCGTTGCAGTGTTTTCCAATTACCAATGTTTCTCTGCTGACAAAATACTTTTAAAAAGTTTCCTAAACCGTCGTACCAGTCATGATTACCGGGAATAGCAAACATGTGAGGACGATCATGATCATTTTCTTCAAGAGGAAAGGCTGCTTCAAAAGGCGTTCTGAATTTATTTTCATAAGCATCAGCAGTTGGCGCAGGATAGATCTGATCTCCTCCAAGCAGAAGGATCTTGCCTCTTTTCAACAAGTGTACACTGTTATGATCCTGAACGCGCAGTTGTTGTTGAGCAATGCTGCGGGCAATTGAAAATGTGGAATTAAATCCATCGCCTGTATCACTTACAAAATCAATCCACATCTCATCACGTTGTGAATAATCCGCCGCCATACTGCTTAACTCCTTTTCATCAGTTGCCTTGTCAGCCAGTGCTGCCTCCATTTCGCGTTTGTCTGCATAGTTTCCAAAGAGTCCGGAGATAGCTACTTTTATCCCGGTTTGAAAAAGCATTTTCGGCGCGAACCAACTTACCATTTTCGCTTGCCTGTATTTCTTACCCATAAGCATCTTATACATGAATACGACATTTGTTTAACTACAAACTAAATTTCTAATTGCAGGAAACATAGAAGAACTAAAACAATGCATATCCTTAGCATCATTGAAAACATTCTCCTAAAATAAAATATCTTACCATGTTTCGCAATCAAACAAAAATCCTTGTGCAATTTAAAAGCGTAGGACACTGATCTTTCCATTGATCAAACATCCGTTCATTTGATGATTCTTTTTTTGAAACCGATTACATAAAAAATATGCCTTGTTTTTGTAATCTTTTTTTAAGGTACAGATATCAAAGATTTAAAATCGATTAAATTCTTTTTTTATTTTTTACGCAAACGTTTGACTAATGGAACACAATTTGCTAGTTCCCAAAGCTTATTGTAATTTTTACTTATAAACTGCTAAAGCTTAGGACATGAGAAACAAAAATCAGGATGACTCATCTTGACGATGAGTGCATGATCGAAACATTTCCGACCCTGTCTTCTATTACTTGTCTACTGAAAGTCTACTTCTTTTATAATTAAACCAAACCAGCTATGAGGAAATTAAAAGGGGCACTCATTATCCCGCTTTTATTTTTAGGGCTTTTATTGCATGCCCAAACGCGAACCATTAAAGGGAAAGTTTTGTCGGCAACAAACAAACCTATCCCCGGCGCATCCGTACTTGTTAAGGGAACATCTAAAGGAACAGCAACTGAAACTGACGGGTCTTTTACCCTCAGCACTTCAGGCAAAGTAATACTTGTAGTCTCTTCTATTGGTTACACTAACGTAGAAGTATCTGTAGATGCTTCAGAAAGCACTGTACCAGATATTGTGCTTGCTGAATCTACAAGTGTAGCAAATGAAGTTGTTGTTACTGCATTAGGTATCACCCGTCAATCTAAAACACTGGTTTACGCCACGCAAAGCGTTAAGCCATCAGAGTTAACAGGAGTAAGGGATGCAAATAACGTACTTAACTCATTACAAGGTAAAGTAGCCAACGCCGTAATTACACAAGGTTCCGGCGGACCTGGAAGTGGTGCGAGGATTGTGTTGAGAGGTAACAGGTCGTTACAGGGTGATAATAACGCCCTGATAGTTGTTGATGGTGTTCCTATCAACAATGACACATACAGCACCGCAGGCAGTGACTTTGGTTCTGTACAAGGGTCTGACGGTGCATCAAACATTAACCCGGATGACATTGAATCTATGACCGTATTGAAAGGTGCATCTGCCGCAGCTTTGTACGGTAGCCAGGCCGGTAATGGTGTTTTGGTTATTACAACAAAAAAAGGAAGAAAAGATCGCATAGCTGTTGACGTTAACTCCGGCATTGCGATTGAAACACCGTTCGCTCTGCCAAAAGTTCAAAACAGCTACGGACAAGGTAACGGTAATACACTTGATCCTTCATCAGGCGAAAGCTGGGGTGCGAAAATGACCGGACAGTCTTACACAAATTATCTCGGACAAAGCCGTACTTATTCATCTCAACCTGATAATATCAAAGACTTCTTCAGAGATGGATTAAGTCTTAATAACTCAATCGGTATATCTGGTGGTAGCGACAAGATGCAAACATATCTTTCTTACACCAACAATAATATTCAGGGCATTATACCTAAGAATGACCTGATGAGAAATACAGTTACATTAAGAGTAAGCAACCAGTTAGGTAAGCATTTTTCAACTGATGCAAAAGTTACTTACATCAACCAGCACATCATGAATAAGCCAAGAACAGGTGAAGAAAACGCCCCTGTTATTGACATTTACCAGATACCACGCAACGTAGCAATTACAGACGCTCAAAACTCAGAAACGTTTAACAGCCTGGGAATTCCCGTTCCTACAGCATGGCCATCAACGCTTTCATCTATTTACCAGAATCCCTACTGGATGATCAACAGAACAGCATTGAATGAAACCAGGGATCGTATCATGGGTTTTATTTCAGCTAAATATCAAATCAACGACTGGCTTAATCTTACAGGACGCGCCAACATCGACAGAAGAATAGACAAGCTTGAAGAACTTTACTCACAGGGAACCATATTGTGGGCAACACAGGCCGGTGGCTACTATGCTAAAACAAACATTACTACGACACAACAGTGGTATGATTTGATTCTGGAAGGACACAACAAAATTGCCAAAGACCTGAATGTAACTTATCACGCAGGTGCTATTTACCAGGATGCTACATTTGAATCAAACAGATCACAGGCTGACGGTTTGAATGTGACTAATAAATTCAGTTTGAACTTTGCAACAAACCCGGCATTGATCTCAAGTGCAAATGAAGTACAGACACAATCCGTATTCGGCCAGGCAAGTTTCTCTTTTAAAGATGCGTTGTTCCTTGATGCGAGCATACGTAATGACTGGGATTCGCGCCTTCCATCTCCGTACTCTTACCAGTATTATTCAGTCGGTGGATCAGCAGTATTATCCGATCTGTTTACACTGCCAAAAAGCATTTCTTTCCTGAAAGCAAACATCAACTATGCTGAAGTAGGTAACGGCGGTCAGTTCGGTTTACTTAAAACTACATACGCTTACAACCAGGGAGCAGGCAACGGTTCTCTTACGCGTAGCTCAACACTACCTATTCCGGGTTTGAAACCTGAAATAGTTAAGAACATTGAAGCCGGCGTTGAAGCAAGATTTCTTAAAGACAGAATTGGATTCAGTGCAACCTGGTACAAGAGCAACTCTTTCAACCAGCTTCTGCAGATTGGTCTTCCTGTGGCAACAGGTTATGCTAACAAATATATCAACGCAGGTAATATTCAAAACCAGGGCTTTGAGTTGATTGTAAATGCTACCCCTGTTAAAACGCCAAACTTCAGCTGGGATATGACAGTGAACTTCTCTTTAAACCGCAGCAAGGTAAAAGAGATCAGCAGCGATCTTAAGATCGTTTATCTGGGCGGCGGTTACGGACGTTCTGCAACTCCGATTGCCCAGGAAGGTGGTGCATATGGCGATCTGCTCGCATTTAAATGGCAAAGAGACGGTAAAGGAAACTATGTTGTGGATTCACTGGGACGCCCGATTGCCACTGGTGCACAGGAATACATCGGCAACTTTAATCCTAAAGAAAACATTGGCTTTACAAATACGTTCACTTACAAAAGGTTTTCACTCCGCATTCTTATGGACGGACGCGTAGGCGGTACAATGGTATCCGGTACAGAAATGAACCTTGCATTTAGCGGCATAACAGAAGGCACTGAGAAATACCGGGAAGGCGGATGGAACCTGCATGGTGTTAGTTCAAGCGGCAGCAGTGTAGGTGCAACTATTAAAGCACAGGATTTCTGGCAGATAGCATCAGGTAAACGTTATGGTAATGGTGAGTTCTTTGCGTACGACGCAACCAGCTTCAGAGTAAGGGAACTTTCTCTTGGATATGACATACCAGTTAAACCGGGATTCTTTATCAAAGGCCTGAAAGTAGCAGCTTCTGCGCGTAACCTGCTCTGGCTGTACAGAGGTAGTTCCACATTGGATATACCAGGACTTGACAAACGCAAAATGTGGTTTGATCCTGATATGAGCCTTGGTAACGGAAACTACCAGGGTGTTGAATATGGAACTCTTCCGGCAACACGCACATTTAACTTTAACCTGAGGATCTCTCTATAATTTTTAAACTTATTACGATATGAAAATAATACAAGTATTTTCTGGAACACGAGTTAAACTGGCACTCCTCAGTGTTACGCTCACCGGGATGATGCTTTCATGTACCAAGAAATTCGACGAAATAAATACAGATAAAAATTCCGTGGCAACTGTAGGTCCGGCTGAAATTCCTTTCCTTTTCACAAAAGCTCAGTCAACGGCCACCAACAGCCAATGGAACTACCAGGTTGCGCAAAACCTGTTCTCTGATCAGTATGCGCAATACTTTGCATGCGTAGCAACGTACTTCCCATCAGACCGGTTGGTGATCCGCATGGACTGGGTTGGAGCAGCATTTAACCCGATGTATACAGATGTGATGCCACAGTTACAGACAATTTTACAAAACACAGATCCATCAACTGTCGAAAATGCCATTGCCAATGTTTGGTGGGTATACACTTTCCATAAAGTAACAGATTATTGGGGACCTATACCTTACTTCAGCATTGGTCAACCTATCAGCTCAGTACCGTATGACCCGCAGGATAAGATCTATGATGATTTCTTTAAGCGCCTGACTGATGCAGTAAATGTTTTAAAAGGGCAAACAAGCACTACTGCTTTTGGAGGCAGCTACGATATTATTTACAAAGGCAATGTAAACAAATGGATCTTATTTGCCAATACATTGCGTTTACGCCTGGCTATGAGGATTTCAAAAGTTGATCCTGCCCGTGCAAAAACAGAAGCTGAAGCTGCATACGCCGGAGGCGTTCTTGCTACCAGCCCCGATGATGATGCGCTTGTAACAAGAAGTACCAAAGGCAGTGACGGTAACGGTCTATCCATTATGTCTGACTGGAACGAGTTCAGAATGAGCGCTTCAATGGAATCTGTTCTGAAAGGTTATGCCGATCCGAGAATGTCTATCTATTTTGTGCCTGCTAAAAACACCGGCACTTATGAAGGCGTAAGAAATGGATTAACAGCAACACAATTAACAGAAGACATTAATAAAGCTGACAATAACTCTCACGTTGGTAAACGCTGGGCATCTCCAAACGTTACCGACAAGAATGGCGTTTCATTGGGTTCAAGCGACTACCTGAACACACCGCAAAACGTAATGTGCTCTGCGGAGGCATATTTTATACGCGCTGAAGGTGCATTACTCGGTTGGAACATGGGTGGAACAGCTAAGGATCTGTACGAAAAAGGCATTACACAGTCTCTTCACCAATGGGGAATTATTGACGCCACTGTTATCAATAATTACATCAACAGCACTGCTGTTCCAGTAGCTCCTAATGATTACCTGAAGTCAGCGCCAATGACAACCATTCCGGTTAAATTCAACACCGCAGACGTTAATATTCAGAAGGAACAGATCGCTACACAAAAATGGCTGGCATTGTTCCCTGATGGCATGGAAGCATGGGCAGATTACAGAAGAAGCCATGTACTTAAATTATATCCCGTTGCCAATTCAGACAATCCGGACATCACCAACACAACAACACAGTGGATCAGAAGAATTCCTTTCCTTCTGTCTGAAACGCAAACCAACGGTAAAGCTGTTGAAGATGCTGTTAAGTTGTTGAATGGTCCGGATAAGGTTACTACGCCGTTGTGGTGGGATAAGAACTGATAGCCAATAGCTATCAGCTATTAGCTTCAGGTTTCAGGCGCCAGGTTAATGGAGTAATTAGCCTGCACCACTTGCAACGTATAACGTACAACGTAAAACTTATAACGTAAAACTTATCACGTACAACGTACAACTCAAAAGATTCCATCAGCAATTGATGGAATCTTTTTATATTTAAATGAAGCTTCTTTCCATTACTAATACCAACAGTTTAATGCATACCATCGTTACTTCTGTGAAAAATTGGCTGACCATATCCTGCTTTTCAGTACTGTTTTTTTGTAGCTGCAGCAACGATACATCTCACCTTTTTACAAGACTTGACAAAGACAAAACAGGCATTCATTTTCAAAACACACTGTTTGAAGGAGAAGGTTTAAGTGTATTGAATTATACTTATTTCTACAATGGTAACGGAGTGGCCATCGGCGACATTAACAATGACGGATTACAGGACATACTTTTTACGGGTAACATGGTTAAAAACCGGCTTTACTTAAACAAAGGGAATTTTGAGTTTGAGGATATTACTGCCAAAAGCGGCGTTGCAGATAAGCAGGGATGGTGCACAGGCGCAACAATGGCTGATGTAAACGGTGATGGCAAGCTTGACATTTACATCTGCAGAAGCGCGGATGTTAATCCTCAAAGAAGGAAGAATCTGCTCTTTATCAATAACGGAGACCTGACCTTTACAGAAAAAGCGGAAGAATACGGCTTGGCTGATCAGGGTTATTCCACTCAGGCATCTTTTTTTGACTATGATAAGGATGGCGATCTGGATTGCTTCATCATCAATCACTCACTACAAAAATATACTACAGGAGCACAAGAAAATCCCGAGTTGAGAAATCAACGCAATCCGGACTTTGCTAATAAATTATACAGAAACGACAACGGACACTTTACCAATGTTAGTGAACAAGCCGGCATTACATCCAACGTATTTACATTTGGTTTAGGCCTTGCAGTATCGGACATTAATAATGATGGCTGGCCAGATGTATATGTATCCAATGATTTTAACGAACCCGATTATCTTTTCATCAACAATCGCAACGGAACTTTTAGTGAAGCACTAAACAAATGCATGGACCAGGTTTCCTTGTATTCAATGGGATCGGATGTTGCTGATTTCAACAACGACGGTAAGCCGGACATCATTACTCTGGACATGCTTCCCGAAGATAACCTCACACAAAAAATGCATAGCGGCGCAGAGAACTTCGACAAATTTCAATATCTCTTCAGCCGTGGCTTTTTCTATCAATACAGCCGGAACATGTTGCAAAAAAACAACGGCGACGGGACATTCAGTGAGATTGGTCAATTAGCTGGCATATCAAATACTGACTGGAGCTGGAGTGCATTAATGGCTGACTACGACAATGATGGAAATAAAGATCTCTTTGTGAGCAATGGATATGTAAAGGACTACACTGACATGGATTTTATTAAGTACAGCATTGATCGTGCCGCCCAGGGCAATCAACTTAACAGAACAGGCAACAACAAGGATTTTATTGATAAAATGCCTGCTAATAAGATTGCCAACTACATTTTCAAAAACAACGGCGATGAAACTTTTACAAAGAAAACAGACGATTGGGGAATGAGCGATAAATCAGTTTCATCAGGTGCCGCTTATGCTGATCTTGATAATGACGGTGACCTTGATATGATCGTCTGCAACACCAACGATTTTGCTGGCATATATAAAAATAACAGTGAAGCACTCAGCAAAAATAATTTTCTGCGAATACAGTTAACAGGTATCAAAACTAACAGTATCGGAACCGGCACGAAAGTAAAAGTTTATTGCAGGGATACTTTGTACTACCAGGAGCAAATGCCGGTGAGAGGCTTTCAGTCATCAGTTGATCCTGTATTAAATTTCGGACTTGGTCAGCATTCAATTGTCGATTCTATTATCATTATCTGGCCCAATGATCAATACCAGAAGTTGCAACAAGTGAAAACAAATCAAACATTAGCAATAAAACAAACCGACGCGCATGATACCTGGACATATGATACGGTTCGGCCTGTTGGTTATTTTTCATCCACATCACTGGATAACATACGCCACAAAGAAAATCAGTTTAACGACTTTACCATACAAACACTTCTGCCTAATTATTTGTCAAGACAAGGACCGTGCATAATATCTGCCGATATAAATAAAGATGGATTGGATGACATTTTTGTTGGAGGAGCCAAACAACAACCATCTTCTGTTTACCTGCAAAACAAGCAGGGCAGTTTTACTAAAACCAATCAACCTGCAATAGCAGCAGACTCACTAAGCGAAGATGTGGCAGCTACGTTTTTTGACGCAGACAATGATGGTGATCCGGACCTGTATGTTGCAGCAGGCGGTTATGAATTTAATGAGAACGATCCTTTATTCCAGGACAGGTTATACATGAATGATGGCAAAGGCAACTTTACTAAAAATCAACATGCACTTCCTGCATTAACTTTCAGTAAAGGTTGCGTTAAAGCAGCTGATATAGATGGAGATGGAGACATGGATCTGTTTGTAGGCGGAAGGCTTATACCGGGTAAATATCCTTCAACACCACCGAGCAAATTACTGATAAACGACGGCAAAGGAACTTTTACCGATCAAACAGCAAAACTGGCACCAGGACTTGCAAATATTGGCATGGTCACCAGTGCTGCATGGTTGGATGTAAACAATGATCAACAGCCTGACCTGGTTGTTACCGGCGAATGGATGCCGGTTAAAGTTTTCATCAACAACAAGGGAGCCTTATCTGACGCATCGTCTGCTTACATTCAATTTCCGTCCACAGGCTGGTGGAATACGATCACGGCTGAAGATATGGATGGAGATGGCGATCTTGATCTAATTGTCGGCAACTGCGGGACCAACACACAATTCAAAGCTTCAGAAAAGAAACCGGTGACAGTTTATTATAAAGACTTTGATGGAAATGGATCTATAGATCCGATTGTTTGCTATTATATCAACGGCGTGTCATATCCGGTTTATTCAAGAGATGATCTCACCGATCAGCTTCCCTCGTTAAAAAAGAAATTTCTGGAATACCACGAATATGCATCTGCAAGCATCAAAGATGTTTTTCCTCCTGAACAGTTGAACAGCGCCGGTTTTCTTAAGGCTGAAAACATGAGGACCGTCTACCTGGAAAACAGAGGTACTAACGGGTTTATACAACACAACCTTCCTGTCGAAGCACAATATGCTCCGGTTTACAGCATTGTCATTACAGATGCCAATAACGATGGTAAAAAAGATATTTTACTCACCGGTAACAACTCCTGGACACGAATAAAATTTGGAAGATATACAGCTAACCATGGCGTTTTATTATTGGGTGACGGTAAAGGAAATTTCAGCTACGCACCCCAATACAAAAGCGGATTGCAATTAAAAGGAAATGTAAGAAGCGCTGCAGTTATTAATAACAATAAGATAATAGTTGGAGTAAATGATGGAGCAGCGATACTACTTCAATTGAAAATTGACAGGTGAAAGTTGAAAATGAATTGTGGATGTGCGGATGTGCAAATGTGCGGATGTGCGGATGTGCGGATGCGCGAATGTGCGGATGGGCGGATGTGCAAATGTGCGAATGTGCAAATGTGCGGATGCGAGAATGTGCGAAGGATAGATATATAAGTCCAGGGAGTAAGGCCTAAAACCTTATACCTCATACCTCATACCTAATACCTGATACCTGATACCTGATACCTGAAACCTGGCACCTGACACCCAAAAGCTGATAGCTGACAGCTAATAGCTGATAGCTATTTCTTACCTTTCCGGCCTTAAAACCCTCTTTATGAACATTTCGATTGCGGATTCTTACGAAGCATTATCAAGAGAAGTTGCCGATGAGGTGATCAGTCATCTTAACAAATCTGATCATCCATTGTTTTGCCCTGCGTCCGGCGATACACCAACAGGTCTGTATAAGGAGCTTGTTAAAAGGCATCAACAACAGATCATCAATGCAGGCGACTGGTACTACGTTGGATTAGATGAATGGGGTGGCATGAACGGAGAAGATGAAGGGAGTTGTCGCAATTACCTCGATAGGCATTTATTTACACCACTTGAAATAAAAGAAGATCATATCGGTTTTTTTGATGGAAGAGCCGCAGACCAGGAAAATGAATGCCACCGGGTTGAACAATTTATCAATGCAAATAAAGGTATCGATGTAATTGTTCTGGGCCTCGGTTTGAATGGCCACATAGGCATGAATGAACCAGGAACTTCTCCACTCCTTCATTCTCACATCTCAGAGCTGGCACCTGTCACAAAAGAGGTGGGACAGAAATATTTCAAGTCACAAACAACGCTTTCTCACGGGTTAACACTTGGCATTGCGTCCATCATGAAAGCCAGGCATGTGATACTTATGGTTAATGGAGAGAAGAAAGCATCGATCGTAAAAAAAGTGATTGAAGGAGAAATAAGCACTGATGTTCCGGCAAGCCTGCTCCGTAAACATAACAGCTTTAGTCTTTTTATGGATAAGGCTGCTGCCGCTAAAATAACGTTTATGTAAAAAAGGGTTAGGATTGGTCCATTTTCTAGTATCCACTTGTTCTATTTAAGGTAAGAGCGTTATAAAAGTGTCCAACTATTCATAACGCTCTTTGTAATTCAGTTTACAGTTTTTCTTTCTTGAAAACGGTCACTTCACCTTCTACAGAAATATTCAATATAACTTTTACAGTGCCATTGTTTGCAGCCACATAATAACTTGTTCCTTTATCTGTATAAGTAAACTCTACAGCGTCAGTAATTGTATAGTCAGCGTATTTTTGATCAATCACATTCAGCGAGGCAAGAGGCAAACGATCTTTATCAACACTTCTGCCCATTCCTATCAAGTCGCCATCCTGGGTATAATAAGCTTCAATCTTTGTATCGTGCCATGTAAAGTTGGCTTTTACAAATTCTTTCTTAACAGTCCATTTAACATTTTCAGCTTTAGGGAAGTTCTTATTAAGGCTCTTAGTGATGTTAAAGCTTACTTCATTTTCTGCTGCGAATGAAGTGGCAGCAACAGTAAGAATAAATGCGAAGGTTAACATTAGGTGTTTCATAAATTAAGTTTAAAGATTGTCAGATGTTGTTTTTTGTTTGATGCATATAACAATTCCAAGTTGATGCCAATTGAAAAACGAGTCATAACAGATTGAAAATCAACATCAATAAAAAATGTCATTTTTTAAAAGCGTTCGATACCGAACATTTTTTTGTTCGATAATGAAACAAGCGAACACTTTATGATGACATTTTTTTATAAACACAGATCAATCACGTTGCAAACCATTTATTCCTTTAACGAATTTGATTTTGAAACACACGTTAGATTTATTACTTTGTTATATCCGTCCATTATTAAGTACCGCTCATAATATTTAACCTTCATAAAACTTAAAAATGAAAGCTCAGATCATTCCTCTTGCAATCGCATTGTTACTAACAACATCATGCACCAGTAATCAATCTTCTTCTACACAAAAAGACACCACGGCGGCAACTTCTAATGCAACAGACAATAAAGAGGCTATGGAAGAAAAAAATAAAGCAACTGCACTTGCCAGCATTCAGGGTTTTAATACACATTCTGTTGATCAGATATTTAAAGATGCTGCACCTGATATGATTGACTATGGTGATGGCACTGACGCTGGTTTGAAAGGCAGGGATTCTATTAAGGCTTTAATGAAAGATTTTTTCACATCATTTCCTGACATGAAGGGCGAAAATCTGCTGGCTTTAGCTGATGGCAATAAAGTGGTGGTATTTGGGGACTGGAGCGGCACTTTCAAGGGTGAATTCATGGGTAAAAAACCGACAGGTAAATCATTCAAATTTAAGGATGCAGATTTGTATACGTTCAATGATGCCGGACAAATAATTGAACACCGCGGCGTGCAAAATATGTCTGTATTCTGGGCTCAGGTAGGAGCAAAATAATTGTACGATGTTAGGTGCCAGCCCGTACCGACGGCACGTTCGCGATGCTGGATGTGAAGCAGATGTCTGATTTAATGATTTATTGATCGCAGATATTGTCTTCACCAGTACTAATACCAATTGTGAGAATGATCAGCTGATAGTTCATAGCTAAAAGCTGACAGCTCACTCCCTCGCTCTTTCTCAACCTTTCATAAATTCACAAAAATGAAAAAGTTCATTCCTCTGGCGCTAATCGCGCTGTTAGCAACATCCTGCGGCAACAATCCGTCCTCGACAAAGATGAAAGACACGGCCATGTCGACAAATCCGGCGATGGAATCAAAGACAAGTATGACCGAAAAAAACAAGGCAGCTGCACTCGCTTCTATCCAGGCATTTAACAATCACAACGCTGATGATGTTCTGAAAGATGCAACAGCGGATGCCATAGATTACGGCGATGGCAGCATGCCGCCTACAAAAGGAAAAGACAGCATTAAGGCCGGAATTCAAACATTCCTGAAATCATTCCCCGATGTTAAAGGTGAAAACCTTATGACTTTTGCTGAAGGCGATCAGGTAGTGATTATCGGCGACTGGAGCGGTACTTTTAAAAATGATTTTATGGGCATGAAAGCCAACGGTAAATCATACAAGTATAAAGACGCAGACATTTTCACATTTAACAGTTCCGGCCAGATGACCGAACACCGCTCAATTCAATCCGGGCTCACAATGTGGTCACAGCTTGGAGTTAAAATGAAATAGTAGCTTAAAGCTTAAAGCCTAAAGCGCAAAGCCTAATACCGATGTCAACGCGCAACCGGTGTTAGGCTTTTTTAATTGAAAATGGAGAATTCCTGCCCGACTGCGTCAATCAGGCGGGGGCAATTGAAAATGGTAACCGGCAATGTCTGATTTCTGATTTGAGGATGGCTGATTTGCTTTGAAAATGACTATCCAGAATTCGGTTTGACGCATATAAAAATTTGCACATTCGCATATTTACTCATTCGCACATTCATTTTCAATTGTCAATTGTCAATTTTCAATTAATTGATACTGAGTTAAAAACTAACAATCAGTAACTTTCTTCTTTCAAAACCCGTTTAAAGCCATTACTTTTGCCGCCAAATTTTTCGCTCCAATGAAATTCGAACTGAACAGTGCTGATAGCGCACTCATCAAAGAACATTTCGCCAGGATTGTAGATAGCAGTTATAAAATGCTGGGATATCCGACATCCAGGGATTTTGACTATAGTGAGTTGAATGAGATCATGCGTTATCCGTTGAATAATGTCGGCGACCCTCGTGTGGAATCAACCAGCATACTCAGCACTAAAAAGGAAGAAAATGAAGTGATCGATTTTTTTGCCAATCTTTTCCGCGCGCCACAACACAATTACTGGGGTTATGTTACCAACGGCGGAACTGAAGGCAATTTGTATGCCCTGTACCTCGCACGCGAATTGTATCCCAATGCAATGGTGTATCATTCAGAAGCCACACACTATAGCGTCCAAAAGAATCTGCATTTGCTGAAAATGGACAGGATAGTGATCCGCTCTCAGCCTTCAGGGGAAATGAACTATGAGGATCTTGAAGAGATCCTTTCGCAACACCGCCACCGGCCAGCCATTGTATTTGCCAACATAGGCACTACAATGACAGAAGCAAAAGATAATGTAGCCATCATTAAGTCCGTTGTAAAAAAGATGGCTATCCGTCAATATTATATTCATAGCGATGCCGCACTCGCCGGCGTTTATACAGCTTTACTTGAACCACATCATCCGTTCGATTTTGTTGATGGCGCGGATAGTATTGCGATAAGTGGTCATAAATTTATCGGTGCTCCTATTCCATGCGGACTTGTGATTGTAAAGAAAAATTATAAAGATAGAATTGGCCAGATGGTTCCATACATTGGCTCGCTTGATACGACAATCACCGGTTCACGCAATGGGCACACGCCCTGGTTTTTGTGGTATGCTATCAAGAAATGGGGCATTGAAGGATTCAGATACCGGGCGCAAGAGTCACTTGATCTTGCAGCTTATACCGAAAAAAAATTACAGGAAACCGGCTGGCCCGCATGGCGAAATCCAAACGCTATAACAGTCGTACTAAAAAAGCCACACGAAGACATCATTGCCAAATGGCAACTGGCATCTGAAGAAGATATTGCTCACATCATCTGCATGCCCGGCGTTAAGCAGGAACAGATAGATGCGTTTTTAGAGGATTTGAAGATGTATCATAAACATGAATTAAGCTTAAAGCCCAAAGCTGAAAGCTGAAAACTAATGCAGACGGTAGCTGCAAGTCAATGGTCAATAGTGAATAGTGAAGGGTTTTTGGCAGGTTTTTTTTTGGATGCAACTTTAGTCTTTCAAGCGTTTTAAGTGTACTAGTGAATAGTCAATAGTGAATAGTGAAGGATTTTTGGCAGGCGCCTTTTTGGGATACACGCTAAGTTTTCCGTCAATAAGGATGAAACGCAATATCTATCGATACACTGCTTTCGGCTTTGCGATTTAAGCCTTATTGCCGACTGCAACTTGTCGAAGATTCGGCCCACCCTCCGTGCAACTCCGTGTCTTCTCCGTGCTCCTCTGTGTAACCATAATTCTTCCTGTACAACTGCAATCACGATTTGAACTTCCAAACCTTCGCTCCGATAAACGTACAACGTAAAACTTACAACCAGCCCTAAGCCTCAGACCTCCTTCCTCGACTCCCTTATCATCGTTCCGTAATCATACTTTTTCGCCATGGCAGAAACAGTCAGGGCAATACGTTTTGTGCGCGTCTGTTCTGTCTTTGCTTCATTGATCCATTTGATGAAATATCCCTGGTGCGATTTTGCCAGCGTCTGAAACTGATCAAAAGTCCCCGGCTCATCGTTAAAGCATTCCATTAAATCATCCGGTACAATCATTATCACTTTATCCACTTCCAGCTTCACCATAACGGAGGCGCCTTTGCGTTTTCCAATACCCTTTCTCATATCAGCATTGATCGCCATAATAAAATCACCGCCGCCCATAGGCAGTAGCGCAACGCCTTTAATTGTATAATTATCCAGTTTCCCCTTTACGCGAAAACTTTTTTTATTGTCAGGCTTTAGTTGCAAGGCAATTTCTGCAGGCACATTAATATAGCTCCAGCCTGTTTTTTCGCCTTGCGCTGCAAATTGTTCTATTACTGCTTTAAACTGTACCATCCCTCAAAAATATCTCTTTACTCAAATTCCCGCAACAGGAGAATCAGCAATAAGTAAGTCCGGTCGCGGTTATATCATCAACTTTCACAGTCGGGTCAACATACGTCTTCTTACTTCATTGCTTAATGTTTAAATTAGCTACAGGTTTAAAAGCAAATACCATGTCACTAATTATAACCGATAGCCATGTAACCAATATTTGTGCAACCTGCGGCACACGTTATACTAAGGAGAAAACACCTGTAGACAGTTGCCTTATTTGTAATGATGAACGGCAATATGTTGGAGACGAAGGACAGGCCTGGACGAGCTATGATGCCATTGCCAGGAACAGGGGCATCCGCTTTTCGCAATTGCAGAAGAATTTGTACGACCTGAGACTATTTCCAAATTTCGCCATAGGGCAAAAAGCTCATTTTGTAGTTTCACCCGGCGGCAATGTATTGTGGGACTGCCTGCCCTTTGTGGATGAACAAACCGTATCATTTATTGAGTCCAAAGGCGGTCTTAAAGCCATTACTATTTCACATCCGCATTATTATAGCCTGATGGTTGAATGGGCACGGATCTTTAACTGCCAAATTTATCTGCACGAGAATGACAGCCAGTGGATCATGGAACAGGATGATTCTATCGAAACATTTGACGGCAAAGAAAAGCTGTTATGGGATGATATAAAGATCATTCACGTAGGCGGCCATTATGCCGGAAGCACTGTATTACTGTTACCTCATCATGGTAGTGATGGCACATTATTGACCGGCGACAGCATTTATGTTTGTCGCGACCGCAAACAATTAAGCTTCATGTACAGCTACCCCAACATGTTGCCACTTCGCGAGAAAGATATTCTATATATCAACGAACAGGTAAAAGATCTTCCCTTTGATGAAATTCATGGTGCATTTGAATGGATGAATATTCCGACAGATGCGAAAGAAAAGTTTGATTACTCGGTGAAGAGGTATTTGAAGATTTTTGAGTAGGACAAGCTTAAAGCGTAAAGCCTAAAGCGTAAAGCTATAATGATCATGCATGTTTCAGGTGTCCTACACTTTTGAAGTGTAGGACACCTGAAAACCAGTTCCATCATCAGCATTGAAAGAGGTTGAACAAAGGTTTGTAATTGTCCTACACTTTTGAAGTGTAGGGCAATTACAAAACTTGCAAAAAAGCCCGGAACAATTTGCTCCGGGCTTTTTATATCGTTTCAAAAATGATTATTTATTCATCAACTCCAGTGAAGAAAGTGCAAGCATGTTATTTCCGCCGCTTGCGTCTTTTGCTTTGCTTACAACATATACTGTGTGTTTTTTACCATCTGTAACAGGCTCTACTTTTGCTGATACAACCTGGGATTTTGGTTTCTTGCTCTCATCTTTTCCGGCAGCTCCATTAAAGGTTAATTCGCCTAATTTCTTTCCGTCAGGTGCATCCAGGTGCAATTCAAATGTGAACGCGCCAACCGGCTGAGTTAACCAGCCCAATGTTAATGCAGCCTGCTTAATTCCTGTCAGATCTATATCTTCAACAGCAAACCATCCAGTTGTTTTTGGAACCAACATATAGGCTGTCCCGTTGAAAAAGTTTTTAGAGAAGTCCTGCATTTTCTGGATGCGGCCAAAAGTCATTTTGCTGTTGCGAAGTTCCGTTGTCGCGCTGCCACTTAAAGGTTTAATGTTAGCCCCGCCTTTGTCAGTATAAGTAGCAGAAATATACAGTATGCCGCGATCCTTCAATGGTTGATTCATTGTTGGAGAAACAGAACCGCTTGCAGGCAATGATTTTACATTCTTATTAGCTTCCAGTGAAAGGATCCACGAAACAATTTGTTTCAGGTCCCCTTCTTTAATATCAGGATGTGCAGACATGGCAGTTTCGCCCCAAACACCGCCGCCACCTTTAGTTATCTTATTGGTGAGATATGCCATTGCATTCGGATTCTTTGCATATTTCTGGGAAACAGCTGTAAATGCTGGTCCGATTGATTTTTCATCTACCTTATGACAAGCTTTACAATCAAAAGAAAGCATCAGGTTCTTGCCATTAGCTGCGGCACTCATTACCTGGTGTCCCTGCGGCATGGCTGCTTTATCAGACCCTTCAATATAGTTTGCAGTCACAACAAGATCAGCCGGATCTTTCACTTTTGCTGTATCGTCTTTGTCTTCAATTGCAACAGCATATTTTACTGGCGTGCCGGGAAAATAGAATGTTTGATTACCTTCTACGGCCACATTAACAGTCGGCGCTTCATTACCTGCATATACATTTACAATATCGCTTTTTGACGTTGCGTTTTTATCATCTTTCACATCAACAGAAATATTGTAATCACCGGCTTTATTGAACGTGTATTTTAAAGAAGGTTCTTTTGTTTCCTTTGTTGTGCCGTCACCAAGCGTCCATATATAAGTAAGTGCATCGCGCTCTGGGTCTTTTGCTTCAACAGCAATATTTACAGTTAAAGGAAGTGTTCCTGACGTTTTATCAACAGTAATGCCTGCAATTTTTGGCGCGCGGTTACCACCGTTGTAGTCGATACGAACCAGGCCAGCATCCGCATTCTTTGTAAACCACCCGTTACCATATTCAAGGATATACAATCTGCCGTCGGGGCCAAGGTCCATATCAATTGGCGCATTGAATTTCGTGTCGGGCATAAACGATTCCATCTTGTCAAAATCACCATTTGGTAACATGGTAACTGGTTTAATGAAGCCGCGGATCCATTCATAGAAGAAGAACTTACCGTTGTAATAATCAGGGAACCTTGTTTCCTTAGGATACAGGTCTGAATAATAAACCGGACCAGCCATTGCAGTTCTTCCGCCAGAACCAAGTGAAGGGAATTCTTTCGACTCACCATAAGGATACCAGATAAATGCCGGCTGTGCAGGAGGCAATTCTGTTAAACCTGTATTATTCTTTGAATTGTTGATCGGCTTTTTAGGATCAAATGCTGCACCTGTTGTACCTGTTGCATAATCGTATGCATGATAAGGATAGTTGTTCCCGATAAACAGTGGCCATCCAAAGTAACCGGCTTTCCTTGCCTGGTTAACTTCATCGTAACCACGTGGTCCGCGCGTATCCAGGCTGTCAGTATTCGCATCCGGACCTACTTCACCCCAGTACAAATAGTTATTTTTAGGATCCACAGAAATACGGTATGGATTACGATCACCCATTACATAAATTTCGGGACGTGCTTTCTTTTCATCTTTCGGGAAAAGGTTTCCTTCAGGAATGCTGTATGTACCATCTTCATTTACGATGATGCGTAATATTTTTCCGCGAAGGTCATTTGTATTGCCGGAGCTGCGACGAACGTCATATTGCTGATGGCCCGGTCTGTCGTCCAGCGGTGCATATCCATGGCTCACATATTTTTGATTAGGCTCATCAAACGGCGTTGAGTTATCTCCGGTGGAAACAAACAGTTCTCTGTTCTTACCAAAGGCGATGGAACCGCCTGTATGACAACAGATCTCTCTTTGAGAATAGAGCTGAAGGATCACTTTCTCCGATTTCGGATCGATTGTGTCGTTATTTAAGGTAAAACGTGATAACCTGTTTACAGAAGTATCTACCGGACTATAATATAAATAAATGAAGTGATTTTTTGCGAAATCAGGATCTTTTTGAATACCAAGCAAACCCTCTTCAGCATTTACACCTGGCGTATGAACAGTTTTATAATACACATTCAGGAAGCCCGCCTGTTTAACTGTTTTTGTGTCATTTTTATAAAGCAATACCTCTCCCCTGCGTTGAGAAACAAGGATGTCAAGATTAGGCAGCACGGTTAACTCGGTAGGCTCGAAAAATGTACCCTGAACCAGCTGCACTTTTGTAAACCTGTCTTCCTCCGGTACGCGCAAGCTCTTAGCTTTTGCATAATCAAGATTTTTGTTTTCACCGATGGCATATTTAATACCTGCCAAAATATGTTTCAGGTAATTGGGATCGCTGTAAGATTCGTCAGTATGGCCCAGCTCAGTATACCATGCACGGCCACCATCATAATCATGGTACCATGCCATGGGGTGATTGTCTCCGTTTGTACCTCCCTGGTAACTTTTCTCGTCAATCGCAAGCAATACATGTACATCGGGATTCAGCTTTTTGAAATTATACCATTCGTCCAACCTTTTCCATGTTGCCGGCAGGTGTTTGGTTGCCTCATTATTGGCATCAACCACTTTTATTACAGCTTCCTGTTGGGCAGGATGACTATCAAAATAACCGCCGACAAGTCTGCCGTACCAGCCCCAGTCATATTCGGCGTCAGAGGCAGCGTGAATCCCCACGTAACCGCCACCGGCCTGGATATACCTTTCGAAATCGGCTTCCTGGTAGCTAGTCAATAAATTTCCGGTGGTACTTAAAAACACAACAGCCGAATACTTTTTAAGTGTATCTTCTGTAAACATTTCGGCATCGGAAGTAGTGTCAACATCGAATTTATTTTCCGCAGCCAGTTGCTGAATGGCTTTAACACCGGCGGGAATGGAACTATGGTGAAACCCTGCAGTTTTTGTAAAAACAAGAATCCTGGGATTTCCCGACCTTTTCTGGCTACAGCCAAGCAACAAGGCACTTACCACTAAAATGGCAAAGCTAAATCGTAAAATGTTTTTCATTGATTGTTTTTGAGCGTATCAAATATAAATGTTAACAGAATGCAACCGATTGAAATTTTGCAAAAAATCGACCTTCCGCCGGTTTTTTAATGCAGAAATCCAAATGCAGCAGGCATTAAGGCTGTTTTGGTATAAAAACGAGGACTAAATATAGGTTTTCTTTTACGTTAAATCTATGTTGCCTTTTTTAAATATTTTGTTCGCTATAAGTTTAAGCTTACCTTCGCCTCGTTAATTTGAGTTTTACAGTATTTAGTAATTGATCGATCTTTCTGCTACGCATCTGCTACGCATTTCGCATTTAGCCATAAAGCCTTCTTTACGCCCTGTTTTTTCTCAGATATTAATTAAAAAGTTAATTATTTATCATGAACATTTATGTTTCAAACTTAAGCTTCAACGTTGAAGATGATGACTTAAGAGGTTTTTTCGAAGAGTATGGTGATGTTTCTTCTGCAAAAGTTATTATGGACAAATTTACTCAGCGCAGCCGTGGCTTCGGTTTCGTTGAAATGACTGATGACGCTGCAGCAGAAAAAGCTATCAAAGAATTGAATGGTGCGCACGTAGAAGGTCGCGCTATCAACGTTACAGTTGCTAAACCAAGAGAAGAAAAAAGCAACAACGGTGGCGGTGGCAACAGACGCTCTTACAGCAACAACGGCAGCAGATGGTAATCATCAACTGCAACAGTTGTCAAAAATAACCGGGAAGAGAGTTCAGCAATGAGCTCTCTTCTTATTTTAGCTATGAGCTGTCAGCTTTGAGCTATGAGCTGGGCGGGTATCAGGTATCAGGTTTCAGCAGGCGTAAGGTGTAAGGAATGAGGTCTAAGGTCTGAAGGACAGGCTTTGACAATTGCCGAATTAATTGACTTATTTGCCTTCGCCCTTTCAGGGGTTACTCGGCCTCGATTTTTGTCCACAGGGCGGTGCCCTGTGCTATTGCCACCGCCCCTTCAGATACTTATCGAAGTGACACTGAATTTATTTTTTATAACTGGGTAACGACGTCGGTGGTGAAAGCGTCTGTTCGATAAGGTTTTCATCGATTATCAACTCTCCCCTCCATTAGCATATTCGCACATTCTCATATTTGCACATTCTGTCTCTCCCATTTTCAATTGTCACTTTTCAATTTTCAATTACATTTCTCCATTCGCATATTCGCACATTCTCTAATTTGCACATCCCCCATTTTCAATTGTCAACTTTCAATTGTCAATTTCATTCTCCCATTTGCACATTCCCTCATTTGCACATTTTCAATTATATTTATTCCTTTCTTGCCAAAACAAAACAAACTTATATGCATCAATCCCGCAGAAATTTTTTGAAAACAAGCGCGCTGTTTGTTGCCGGAAGCAGCATGTTGTCCAACGAACTGTTTGCCGCTAAAAGCAAAAATGAATTATTAGGTGTTCAGTTGTATTCTGTAAGAGATGATATGAAGAAAGATCCATTGGCCACACTAAAAGCGCTGGCTGATATGGGTTATAAAAATGTTGAGCACGCTAATTACATCAACCGGAAATTTTATGGTTATTCAGCAACAGAATTTAAAAAAGTATTGAGCGATCTTGGCCTTTCCATGCCAAGCGGACATACTGTTATGGCCCGCAACCACTGGGACGAAAGTAAAAAAGACTTTACCGATGCATGGAAATACACTGTGGAAGATGCTGCAACTGTTGGCCAGCAAATCGTGATCAGTCCGTGGCTGGATGAAAGCTTGCGCAAAGACATCAACGATTTTAAACGCTATATGGAAGTGTTTAACAAGAGTGGTGAGCTTTGTAAAAAATCAGGAATGCGCTTCGGCTACCATAACCACGATTTTGAATTCAGCACACAACTTGGTGGTGAAAAACTGTTTGATCTGATCCTCCAAAATACAGATCCCAAACTGGTGGTTCAGCAGCTTGATATCGGTAATATGTATGGCGCTGGCGGAAGAGCATTGGACATCATGAAAAAATATCCCGGAAGATTTGAGTCAATGCACGTAAAAGACGAGATCAAAAGTGAGAAAGGTGAAATGGGCGGATATGAGAGCACTGTGCTTGGTAAAGGCGTTATTCCTGTAAAAGAGATTGTGGACCTTGGAAGAAAATCAGGTGGAACAACTCAATTCATCATTGAACAGGAATCTTACCAGGGAATGGCTCCGCTGGATACTGTAAAAGAAGATTTCAAAATAATGAAGAGCTGGGGTTACTAAACAATTCCAATAAAATAAAAATGCCGCATCATTTATCTGAGTGATGTGGCATTTTTTATTTTAGCCCATTCGCCAAAGGTTTCTTTTTACAAAGGGATTTGCCACATTTTCTCATCGTTTAACTCGTTATCCCGCATCAACCCATATCGCAAAGAAAAATTCGCACCTGCATACTGCACATGCCCGATCAACATAGCCCAATTTCCCCAATAATTGATCTGCATAAAAATAGAATAACTTCTATTAATAACCCGCTTTTAATGTCTAAAACTAAAATTAGAACACAAACGTTTGATAATTAATAATCAAACGTTTGCATTTTTATATTTAATATATAAATTATTTAATTAATTATAAATATAGTAATCCGAAACCCCAGGTTCACAGGCGGCTTCACCAATGATATCAGTTATAAAAAATTTTCGATGTCCGTTGTATGCACGTTCTCGTGGAAAAGAACAGTGATCAACAAGTCTCAGCAGCAACAGCTCAACGCGATTGGCGTAAACGTGCAGAATTTTGCACGCAACAGGTTGCCTATCCTTGATGAAGTAGACTCTTGGGCCGGCTTTGCTAATACTGCAAGCGGTCCAACCAATAATTTGCTTTTTAACGGAACCAACAATCCGTTTGTTGTTGAAAAAATCACCCGCTTTGCAGATACACCAAATGTTGTAATTGTAAGAATAACTGATAAGAACGGCCAGGTATTCAATCCCGCAAAAGGTGAGGTTGCAAAACGCCCGAATTCAGGTTTAAATCCAACGCCGCCTTTTTTACAAAACTTACAGGATTATGCACCGGATATCTACAAAGCACTGGATACAGCTATGTTCTTAAAATTCCCGCTGGTTCCATTTCCTATCGCATCATTGGGTAATGGATACAATGTGTATTATCGCATACCAACAAAATTTGTTCATATAGACAGTACAGCAACATGGGCTGCGAATGTTGGTGGCGGCTACTACCCAGGACAAAGCTGACCCACATTATCTTGGCTCTTTTAAAGATGACCGGGTATGATTTTTCCATAAGAATACCAATGCGTGTACAAGTACCCGGATCATACCTGATTGACCTGAAAATTTTAAACATTACGCATAGATAGCATTCACTGCTTCATTTTCAGTAAAGCTTATTATCTTAACCAAAACTGCATCTTTACGGCGACGTCCGAAAGATGCAGTTCTTTTTAGCATGAACAAATATGAAAAGAACTCTTTTACTCGCCTTGCTTTTTGCGTCAGTTATCCATGCAGATAAACTGAAGGCCCAATCCTGCCCAAAATGAAGACCATATGTTGGCGCTAAATTTCAAACGAGCGCAACTGCCGATCTGTTGATGGCAGATGTAATGACACCAGCGGAAGGCAACGCGCCTTATACATACACATGCGCGGTACAGTTTGGTATCGGCAAAAGCGGCGGCAACTGTGGCTTGCAAAACAAAAATGGAAAAGGTGAGCATAGTATTCCCTTGAACAACATTTTTTCTATTTTGGATTTTCCGAATAAAGTGCAAATCCACGCTGTGTATAAAGATCCCATGACTTTTGATGGATTTGGTGGAGAAGGAATCGGCCAGCATTCATATTGTGATTTTGGCTGGGTGCCAGGACAATGGTATACAAATGTTGTCCGTAGGTGGTATACAGGCGGAGACAAAACACAAGTAGGATACTTTATTTATGATCATACAAAAAAAGAATAGCATCATTCGGCTTCGTTCAAACACTATATAGCTATCGTGAAGTCAGGGGTTCATTTTTAAAACACACGCCCGCTTCCAGAATTCCTGTAGGAAGTGACAAACAAATTTTTTCCGAAAAAAAATTTGCGATATTATTAAGTCCAAAATGCTTTAAGTAGTAAACCAACGGATATGGCAGAATTATAGAGCGAGAAAAAATAATAGGTTTATTAAATTGTTTATTGTTAGCCTCTTGACTCATCAGCAATATAATCCCTCTTTTCGATGGTATATTTATATGTTCACCAAATATTAAATACGACCAACGTCCCTTTAAAATTCTGGAAGCTAAGCTCCCAAATGCTGGTGCCGTGATGTAAAAGGTCCCTGTATTTTTCATGATAGACAAGCAGTCTGATATAAATACATTAGGTATAAGTATATGTTCTATAACTGTGATTGAGAATACTAAATCAAATTTTGATCTAAAAATAGATCCAAATCCTTTTTTATTTAAGTCTACTTGCAGCCACTCGAGATTTTTACAATCATCAAGAAATTTTGGTCTAGGATGAAAATCGATCGCTACTCCTTTCGATCTAGGAAATTTTTTTGACATTAATTTCGAGAGCTCTCCCCCTCCTGCACCAATATCTATCCATGTAAAATAATCTTTCGAAGTGTACTTCTTCTGGCTATAATTGAGCGCATTATTAATACATTGGTTAAACCACTTATCAAAAGAACTTTCCAGTCTCATCTTTTTAGTATTTGGATTTAGACCGTCACAAAAAGAAGCATATAGATTTGCGAGGGAAGTGGATGTTGGCAATGGATAAGTAAAACCTGACTTGCAATATTTGCATTTATAAAAATCGATTGGCCCATGTTGAGTAATGTATGGATGGTACTTATGTTTATAAAGCAGGAGTGTGTTGCTGCTACCGCAAAAGGTGCAATTAATTTTGTGTGTTGGCATTTATATAAATAATTTACTGATGTCAGCTACCAATTAAATAATCCACGAAGTACAATCACAATACATTATACCACTTTCCGGTTTCGATTAAATCAAAAATTACCAAGTACAGCATATACGAATACAAAAGTGCTTTTATATAATTATTTTTGTCATGGAGCATATAGATCAGACTGCTCCATATACCTATTCCCGCAAAATAAACATATCTATCAGCAATGAGACAGGTCTTTATTGCGGGAAAAATTGGCAATGTAAAAAAGACACTAGTAACGAAAAATAAAAAACAGCCCATCAACTTGATATCATCTGTAAAATAATATAACCCAACACAAAAAATTATTACCACGACTGCTGATGCGGTAGGCAGCATATTTTCTTGTCCAGTAATAAGACCAAGAGCCCATCCTCTATGAATGGGAATGATCAAGTAAAAAAAATAGTCAGCTAGACAACCGAAGCTAAAAACAATATTATCCACAAAATTAAAAGTTCCCTCTATTCTTAGCTGCTGCATATCTGGTTGAAAAATTGGGAACTGCAAAGTGACAATTCCGAAAATCAGAGAAAAACCAAAATAAGGAAGTAGAATTCTCATTGCAAAAAAACCTCTTTTTAAAAAGAAAATTTCAATAACTAGAAGTAATAAGGGGAGAACTACGCTTACTTCTTTTGATAAGAAAGCCAGAAAAAAAAACAAAAAACTGTAAACAAAACAACCGGAATTTGAGTGAATAGTGTATTGTAAATAAAACAAAACTGACAAAAGCATGAAAAAAGTAACCAATAACCACTTACTTGCCGATATCCAGGCCACTGCCTCTATTTGTAGAGGATGGAATAAAAATAAAAATGCGATCAAAAAAGATATATGTTTACATTGTTCTTTTCCACTAAAAAGGATTAAAATGATATTATAGAGAATTACAGTGTTAGCAGCATGTAATGCAACGGAATATAAATGGAAATAAAAGGCTTTTAAACCAAAAGCCTCCTTAATCAAAAATAAAATAAGCGTGTTCATTGGAGAGTATTGCCCCTTATATGAACTAAAAAAAACCTCTTTAAAGCGAAAGCTTTCCAATTGCGGATTGTCCACAACATACCAAATATCATCCGAATCTGGGATAAAACTAGTCGATAGTATTGGAAGGAATATTAACAAATAAAGTAAGATTGCTAAGTTAATGCAACTAAAATATTTCGAAATATTTTGATTATAAAAAGACATTTTTATTTTTTTATCTTTTCTAAAAATAAAACACCAAGATAGATAGATAGATAGATAGCCTGGCATCAGTGGCTTTGAGTTCTTAGGCGGAGTTCATAATCATTCAAGCACATTGTATTTTAAAACGCAATATGTGCCAGTTTTTGACATTACTGATTAAATACTTATGGAGGTAATATACATGATAACAAACCTACGAAACATCAATAAGACCTGCCGCTGCTATTCTAAGCACTCATCTATCGATTTCTACTACTATCGGGCATAAAATAGGATTTAGTCAAAGCATACAAAATAAATTAATCCCTATTTTAATCAAAATATAGCAGTATTGAAAGTGTAAGAATTTTTAAGGAGTTAGTCCGAAAATCTTGCACAGAATTACTTAAATCAGCACAGCCCGAGATAAGGGCGGACACTTCAGCGCAGGTCTTATCTGTTTAATTTTCGAAAATAACCTTACAATAATAACGATAAACAGTATTAATCACCGACCCCGATTGTAAAGTAATGTAGTTGCCTTAAGGCAAAGGTTCTATTGAAGTACCGGGCGGCAAAATCACTGCAGACAATGCTACAGGGCAACCACTCTGCATATTAGCAGTAACAACATAGATGTTTGATTGATAACCACTACTTGTTGAAGAATACCCAGCGGTGGCACCGACTGATGTGTTACTTGTTCCAATAGTCGTATTATACCCTCCGTTAATAGTTGAAGACGTACTGAAATCCCCTTGAAGGTAAAACCTCACAGTACTTACACCTTGAAAATTACTTCCTTGCTCCAAACTTCCAACTTGAGAGATCGTGCCATGCGATCCGCTTATTGCAAATGCTGAAGCCTGTATTGATCCACTTGAGTTGCTACCAGTTTGAAGCAAAATACCATTACCAGCACCCGTCATGACTCCGGACGTCGAGCAGTATTTTAACGTAGTTACATACTGTAAAGAGTTCTCCAGCACTCTATCATTTTCATGTGTATTTTCCGACTTCGAGGCCTGTATAAGACTATCCCTTACCAGTTTTTCATATTTATTAAGCACCAGATAAAACTCTTTTCCACTCAGCTTATTAGAATTGAGTATGCTGCGGTAATATTCTAGATTCCCGTTACTATTCAAACCTTCAAATAAGTCTTTGTTGTCTCTTTTTGAACAAGCAAAAAATAAAATAAATCCAGAAATCATAGAAACTGTTAGAACGACGATTTTTGTCCTTTTCATTCGTTTTTGTTTTTATTATTGTATGGGTTGACTAAATACTTATCCTTTACTAATTCAGATGAATCTTTACTTATTTCATCGATGATATAACTAGGATGTTTTTTGCTTTGAATAAAAAGTTTCCCAATATATTCGCCGATTATCCCTAATACTATTAGCTGAACGCCGGATAGTAATAATATACTCGCAATAACAGACGCCCATCCCGGCATTACTGACTTCAAAAAAATGGTCGCATACAACGCATAAAGACAATAAATAAAAGCGAAAAAGGCGAAAATAAATCCCATAAAAAGGGATAATCTCAAAGGCGTGATTCCTCCAGAAGTTAGTCCTATACTTGCCAATTCAAGCATTTTTTTTAGTGTAAATTTAGATTGCCCAAAAGCTCTCTTTTGCAGCTGATATTTGACATAAGATTGCCTAAATCCCATCCACTGAATGGTGCCTCTAATAAATAAATTTTGTCCGCTTATTTCTTTTAGAATATTTACAACTTGCCGATCCATAAGTCGAAAATCAGAAACATTCCAATTGAGCGTCTGAGATTTATTTAGGTATTTATATATTAGATAAAAAAATTGAGAAAGAATACCTTTTATTATACCTTGATTTGAATTTGATACTCTTTCTGCGTTAACTATCTTGTACCCTTCTTTCCATTTCTGAATTAAGTTATTGATCACATGTGGGGGCTGCTGCAAATCGCCGTCGATCGTAATTACACAATCACCTTTTGCAATGTCAATTCCTGCTTTTAAAGCATTTTGATGCCCAAAACATCGAGATAGTTTTATACCTTTTACTTTTTTATCAAAATGGATACAACCCATTATTCGCCCCCAAGTGTTATCAGAACTACCGTCGTCTATAAAAATAATTTCATAGGTAGATGATAGTAATTCTTCAGAAAGAGCACTATACATTAGATCAACATTATCTTCCTCATTTAAAAAAGGAACAACAACCGATATGAGAGATTGAAACTCTAATTTACTTTTCAAATTATATGGGCTTTAGGGGTGATGGACTCAATTAGTTATGATTATTCAATAAAAAACAATATAGATATAGCTCACAAGTTTAATTTTTTGATCATTGAACACACGCTAGCATCTTCAATTAATAGACATGTCAACTAATCTTAATTTTCGCAAATTCACAGGGCAACTTATCTAAAGATTGGTTTAAATATTAAATAGCCTAAACAGAATTTACAAAAACGGCGTATGGACATATTATATTTTTAGATTAATTAGACGTTGCTAATATAAATAAAACTTATTATTTAATAAAAAAATATTATTTATTTATACTTAAGTTATTATACCTTCTACAAAAACTACTAACAACAGATTTACTTGTACCAGATGTAGCAACTTATGCAAAACCTTTTGCCTGCAACGACTGCAAATAAAATCATGCAGTGAAAGTCATCAAGAAAGATAATCACTTCCTTTTTAAATGAAACATTGAAAAACCATCATCAACGCGGCAGCTATTTATGATGCCGGTGTTTACTACGATAAGGATGATAAGAACATGTATGTTAACTGGTCAATTAAGACCTCAAACGCACCGCAGCTTTCCTACACTATTGCAGTGTACGACAACCAGGCGCATACAGGAAAACCAATCGCAACGCAGGAAGGCACCGATCCGGACGCAAGAAATGTAGCCATCCATGTTCCCAACCTGCCTTCAGAAAAGAAGACTTACTATCTTACATTACAGCTCACAGATATTTTTAATCAGCAATCAGAAATAAGGGAAATTATACTGGAAGAACTCAAACCTTAGTTTCAGTTTCATACACTCAAATAAAAAAATCCCTGGAGTAATTTATTTCAGGGATTGTCTTTATAAGCCACGTTGCTGTTTTGCCTGACTTCGGATAATCCTTACTGTTACCAGTAACTGTCCCAGGTGCCGCATGGTATGTTCGGCCGCATGAAACAACAAGCCCTGAACCGTTGATGGCAATTGTTTGCGGCCCACGCCTCGAAAATCAGTAAGTGTTTTTTCGTCCGTATTTTTTAATTGACTGATTGCTTCGTCTATGCGTTCGTTGAATTGTTTCAACAATCCGGCTACCGTTATGGAGCTGTCTTCTTTGCCTTCTTTAGCAAGAGCGTCCAATTGTTCCTGGTTAAGCATTTCTCCTTTTGCATAAGTCAGCAGGCGGTTAATTACACCGCTCAGATGTTGCAGATGAAATGCAGGAGAGGCAACATTTGCCGGCCGTTCCCACAAGAGGTTATCCGGAAAGTTGTTCATTATTTCATTAACTTCTTCTCTTGCCTGTAAAAGTGCATGTGCCGCGGGTTGCAATAAAGATGGCACACCCTCTGCGGGACCACGCATCCAAACTTCAGGTTGTTGCATATTGATTTGATTTAACCATCTAAAAGATTAGCTAAGTTAATGATCCTGGTGAAAGCTTAAAGCTCAAAGCTTAAAGGCTAAAACTATCGAACCATATAAGTAAGGTGTTGGCCGCGCCAACGTTTCTTCGTAAACAACTGAGAAAGCTTAAAGCCCAAAGCGTAAAGCCTAAAGCTGACCGAAGCGAAGGTTTTTAAACCATTTAAAAAATATAAGAGCAAATAAGAACTTTTGCCAGGGATCATAATAATAACACTTAAACGGCAATATATTTACTTAACCAGCTCGGACCTTCACCATTGACCATTGACTAGTTGCACATAAGGCATATAAGGATATAAAGGTTTTGATTGACCTACTTCGGTTACTTCGCTACATTGGCTGCATGTAAAGGTTGAAAGTTCATTGCTGACAGCGAAAAGTTTCAATGGCCAAGGCTGAAGGCCTTGGAGCATTAGCATGGGGCAACGCCCTATGGACAAGGTCACAAATGTTTGTCAAGCCCTGAAAGGGCGTTAGCAACTCCCCACAATCTTTTTTATACCATCGTAAATAATAGGTTTTTTATGCTAAAAATGAGCAGTGGTTATCTTTAGGATAAGAACTGTAACGCATTTCAAGTGCGTAAACATAAAAAGGAATGCAAACTATTTTTCGTTTTGCTTTCGCCCTTTCAGGGCTTAATCGATATTGCATTTATTATCCCGGGCGTTGCCCTGGACTAATGCTGGTCGCCCTTTCAGGGCTTGTTGCAGAAAGTTTACCAGGGAATGAAAGACATTAGCACAAATCAAATTTTCTAGTATCAAGAACCATTCTATTCGGAGCCAGTACGTTTTTCGTCCCATCTTATATTTTCTTATATGCCTTATATGGTTTAAAAAATTCTTTCAATGGTTCAAAAAAAATCCCGGGCTTGCCCCCGGGATCCAGTTCTAAGCTTTGCGCTTTAGGCTTTAAGCTTATCACGGTAATGTTTTAAAATCAATAACAGGCTGTTTACCCATTGCCTTTCTTTCAAACACGCTGTTAATCGGCGTATACGTTTTAAAGAACCCGCAATTTGTCATGTAGAAAGAACCGTTCTCTTCCCCTCCTGCATAATCATAACGTGCACCTTTTTTTGCTGTAGCATCAGCAGTAAAACGCGCTTTCGTCAATTCCGTCCAGTTACCATTGGTGTCCATCGCCCACTGATTGTTGCAGAATACCTTGCGGTTGTGCGCTCCCATTTCAGGATCAAAATTTTCAAGGAATGAATGCGCGTGTTTATAGTATGTATTTGTCAGCGGACGTGAAAAAGAAGCTATCAGCATCCATTTATTTTGCTCCGGTGCAAAGAAGTAAGAAGTGTACTCCGTTCTTCCTTTGCCGTCGGGTTTTACATGCGTTAGAAATTTATAAGTGTTTCCCGCTTTCCAGCTATAACGGAGATAGCTTTGTCCACCAGAACCTTCGTTGCCAAACTCGCCAATATGCACGCCTTCCCCTTGTTTAAGCAATTTGATCTTTGCAGAATCAGGAATACTTTTGGGATCGTCTGTTTTAAACGGGCTCCAAACTGAAAACAAAACCCGTCTTTCGGTAGGCGAATTCACCTGGATGCCACAATATCCTTCACCAAATCCATTGCTCATAAAATAAGAACCAAGCGGATCCGATCCAACGGGGATAGTTAATTCATTATAAAACCATTCAAACTGTTTGTCTTCCGGCAATAAATAATTGAGATGTACGGAAGGCCCTCTCCTTCCCCAATAAAACTCATCTCTTACATAATCCACTTTCCCTTCTGTTGCAGAACCGCTAATAATTAAATCTGAGATATCGGGCGCAGTCCCATTCAATAGTTCCAGCTTAACAGCGATATAACCGGTGTCTGTAACGTTGTATGCAAACCCTTCATATACTTTCCAATCTTTATCCGTTATGTTCAGCGAAGCTTTTGATGTTCCGGCGGAAATGCCAACCTTACTATTTCCGGAGCTACACTTTGCTTTAAGATCAATCTTTAAACTGCCGGTTTTATTTACCCTCACATATACAACCGGATGAACGGCATTATCGGTCCAGTTTGAAATGCCATTTTCATTCAGTTTTATCTTTTTGCTTTGCTTGTCAAAAAAAGTGTTTCCACCTAATGGCACATGCATTTGGGGCTCCTGCGCATAAATAACCACGCTGGCCATTAACAATGCAACGGCGGTATAAATTATCTTTCTCATAAAAAATAAAATAGTTCTTGAAATTTCTATAACAACAGGGCATTAAAAAGCCGGTGCCCTAAAGCAACCGGCTTTCTTCCTTTTTAACCTATTATGATTTTACACTGCGAACCGTTGTATTACCACCACCTTCAAGTGTAAGGTCCACAGGCTTGTTTGTCTTGTAGCTTCCTCTCGTAAAGTCAGGCACATCAACGGACTTAGATCTGTTCGCCACAGATTTTTCACTAAGCGGAGAAACACAGCTCCACAATGCAGCGTCATATACGTTTTGATCTAATGGCAATCCGTTACGCAGACAATCGATCGTGCGCCAGTCCATGATGAAATCCATACCACCATGTCCGCCGACTTTCTTTGCAATATCGCCAACATGTTTTACCAATGGTGTGGTGTATTTATCGTACAGATCCTTCAATTCACTTTCTTTCATCCATTCTTCACCAAGTGCAATTCGCTCAGGCGAAGGCCATTTGCTCGCCATGCCTTTTGTACCGCTTAACAGGTGAATACGTGAATAAGGACGCGGAGAAGTAACATCATGCTGCAGCATAATGGTCTTGCCGTTAATTGTGCGGATGATCGTAGTATTCATATCACCACGGTAAGGCTTGCCAACAAATTGATTGTAGAACGAATCGCTGGCAGCTCTCTTTTTAGCCTCTGCTCCCATTAGAAAATCATTGCTGGACATAGAAACCAGGTGATCAAAATTGTCTCCCCGGTTTATGTTCATGCATTGTGCAATCGGTCCAAGACCATGTGTTGGATACAGATTACCGTTTCTTGTGGCATTCTCTTTCAGCCTCCACATATCAGCATAGCCATTCTTATCAAAGTTGAGATCAAGCAGGTTGTGCAAATAAGCGCCTTCTGCATGAATCAATTCACCGAACATACCATTACGCGCCATGTTCAGGGTCAGTTGTTCAAAGAAATCATAGCAACAATTCTCAAGCATCATACAATGCTTTTTTGTTTTCTCTGAAGTCTCCACCAATTGCCAGCACTCATCTATTGTAACTGCAGCAGGAACTTCCGTGCAGGCGTGTTTGCCATTCTTCATTGCATATACAGCCATTGGCGTGTGGTAATGCCATGGCGTGCATATATACACAAGATCAATATCATTGCTTTCACACAATGCTTTCCAACCATCTTCACCGGTATATTCCTTTGCTTTCGGAATTCCGGCTTTCTCGAGGATTTTCTGCGCTTTTGCAACGCGATCAGCCTGTTTATCACACAAAGCTTTTATTTCAACACCTTCTATATAAGACATTCTTTGTACAGCACCAGGCCCTCTCATACCCAGACCAATAATACCAATACGAACTTTATCCAGTTTTGGAGCAGCATACCCGCTCATGTTAAATTGTTGTTTTCCGTTCTGAGGTGCTGCATCAAATGTTTCTTCTGCAACATTTGCAGACTTTCCAATGGAAGGCAAACCAACGGCAAGTACTCCTGAACCAAGAGTTATGTTGCGTAAAAAGTTTCTACGGTTAGATTTCATTACTACTTTTTTTGGTGTGTACAGTAAAACGCTAATTTCTTGAATAAACCCGAATAAAAATCACGGGAAAGCATATTAAGGCAAACGTTTGTGTAGAGCTGTCAGCTATCAGCTTTCAGCTTTGAGCTTTAAGGTATCAGGTATCAGGTGTCAGGTTAGTTTTTAACGCCGGGGGTTGTATTTGCGTATCCAGATCTTAATTTTAGCTATCAGCTATCAGCTTTTAGCTATGAGCCTTCCTAACCGGAAGCGTTGTCATACACATCTCATTTTCACTCATTCCATATTTGCACATTTGCATATTCTCTCATTTGCATATTCTCTCATTCGCACATTTGCATATCCCCTCATTTGCACATTCCATTGTCAATTTTCCCCGCCTGAACGATGTTAGTCGGGCAGGAACTTTCAATTGTCCATTCATAAAATTAAGGTTCTCCGCCTTAGGCTTTAAGCTTTAGGCTTTAAGCTTTTAGCTTTCACCTTTCCCCTGAATTCCTTATTTTGCATCCGCTTTAGGGGTGTTCCTTTTATGGAACTGAGATGATACCCTTGGTACCTGATACGGTTAATACCGTCGTAGGAAAAAGCAAAGGCTTTCTATGTTCCTTTCTTTGCACGGCCATCCTCCTATCGCGCTAAAAAAAGTTTCATGACAAAAGAATTATTATGGCAGCAGGTTGTGGCTGTTAAAGAAAGATCCCCGCTGGTACACAGCATTACGAACTATGTGGTAATGAATTTTAACGCCAACGCTTTACTGGCTGCCGGAGCCTCGCCAATAATGGCCCATGCTGCTGAGGAGATGGATGATATGGTAAATATTTCCGGTGCATTGGTAGTTAACATCGGCACATTGGACAGCAACTGGGTAAATAGCATGAAAATTGCTATTAAAGCAGCAGAAGCAAAGAACAAACCATGGGTACTGGACCCTGTTGGTGCAGGTGCTACCGCCTACCGGAACCAGGTTATCGCGGAATTGCTGGCGATACACAGGCCTGCGGTTATAAGAGGTAACGCTTCTGAAATACTTGCTGTTGCTAACGCTGAAAACAAAACCAGGGGTGTGGATAGCACTCATTCCAGCAATGATGCCATCGAAGCAGCCAAACAACTGAGCAATCAACTTAAATGCGTGGTTTGCATTTCAGGAGAAACGGACTATATCACCAGCAATGATATGGTTACCGGCTTGAAGAACGGGCATGCTCTTATGACCCGGATTACAGGAATGGGGTGTACCGCGTCTGCCCTGACCGGAGCGTTTTGTGCAGTTCAGGCAGATGCGCACCTGGCCACCTGCGCAGCAATGGCAATGATGGGAGTTGCGGGAGAGGTCGCAGTGAAAAAAGCAGGCGGACCAGCAACATTGCAAACGGCTTTTCTTGATGCGCTTTATACAATGGATGTAACAACTTTTATGGAAACTGTACACATTGTTTAACAATGGCGGAATTGATTTGAGCAACGTTTGGGACAATTAAACAAATAATATGGCATTTCCACATAAGCTTTATCTGGTAACAAATGAACTCGCCTGTAAAGGCAAAAAATTACTGGATGTTGTTGCTGCAGCTGTTAAAGGCGGCGTTGATATTGTACAGTTCAGGGACAAGCACGCCACTGAAGAAGTATTCACCAATACGGCAACCGAACTGCAATCCCTGCTTTCAAAAAACAACATTCCGCTTATCATAAACGATCGCTGGCAGGTTGCTCAATACATTCATGCATACGGCGTTCATGTAGGCAACAGTGATCTTTCACCGACTGCAATAAGAGCAGCATGGCCCCAATGCAATTGTCTTGGTTATTCTATTGAGTATGAAGAACAACTTAACAATACCGAAATAATACCTTCGGATTATCTTGGCATCAGTCCTGTTTTTAACACTTCCACAAAGGTGGACACGGTAAGAGAATGGGGACTTGATGGCATAAGATGGATGCGCAAAGCAACCACAAAACCCCTTGTTGCCATAGGCAACATCAACCTAACCAACGTGGCGGATGTTATAAAAGCTGGCGCAGATTGTGTTGCTGTAGTATCAGCTATCTGCAGTGCGGATGATCCGGAAAAAGCAGCTGCTATGTTGCGTAATGAAATTGAAAAAAACAGCAGATCATGACAGAGAAGAAATTTACTTATGCGCCGGTAATGACCATTGCCGGCTCTGACAGCGGTGGCGGTGCGGGCATACAGGCTGATCTGAAAACGTTCTCCGCATTGGGATGTTACGGTTGCAGCGCCATAACGGCTATTACCGTTCAAAATACAGTGGGCGTCTCCGGGATACATAGCATTCCGGAAGATATTGTCCGCGGACAGATCACCGCTGTTATTGACGATATTCAGCCCGCTGCCATTAAAATAGGCATGTTGCATACGCCTTCACTTGTAACGGCAGTTGCAAGAACTTTGAAAAATTATCCCAACATTCCAATTGTTGTGGATCCTGTTATGATAGCAACAAGTGGCGACAAACTTTCGTCGGGCAATATCTCTGATGCTTTAAGAGAATATTTGTTCCCACTGGCAGCGGTTGTAACACCCAACCTGGATGAAGCATCCATTCTTACCGGATCTTCAATACATGATACAGAGACCATGCAACAGGCTGGTAAACATATATTACAATCAGGATGTACCTCTGTTTTAATCAAGGGAGGACATCTTAAAACTGATCAGCTGTTTGATGTATGGATGCACAAAAAGGGACAAAAAATCATTATTGAAGCACCTTATATTCCTACCAACAATACACATGGAACTGGCTGCACATTATCCTCAGCCATCGCTGCTTTTCTTGCAATGAAAAACTCAATTCCCGAGTCCATTCAGCTTGCACATGACTACACTTACAATGCAATAGATCATGGCAAAGACGTACTTACCGGAAAAGGCAATGGACCATTAAATCATTTTTATGCGCCCAAGGCCATGAAAAAATATGTTATTGGGGAAGGAAGGCGTGAGGGGTGAGGCGTGAGGTATCAGGTTTCAGGAGAGGCAAGAGGAATAAGGTTTGAGGAATAAGGCGTAAGGCCTGAGGTGAAAATAGCTTCGCCATGAATATTCGACCCTGAAAAAGTCGCAACCACACCAGACATCAAAACATCAGACATCAGAACATCGTACACCGTACATCTAACATCGTACATCTAACATCGTACATTGATTAACATCGCACATTAAATAACATCTTACATTGAATTATGAACTGGAGTGAACACGCATGGAACAGCATCGAACAGATCTATGAGAAAATACTGGACATGCCCTTTAATAAAGAATTGATGGCAGGAACCTTAACTACTGAGCGTTTTCGTTTTTATATGATGCAGGATGCGCATTACCTCAGCGCATTCAGCAAGGTGCTTGCCATCATTGCTTCCAAATTACCTTCAGCAGAGTCATTGGATTTCATTCGGTTTGCCGAGGGCGCCGTTGTTGTTGAAAGAGCGCTTCATGAAAATTATTTTTCTGCGTGGCAGGTCTCTGAAATAGCTGAGATCTCGCCGACCTGTCAATTGTATACAGATCACCTTTTCCGCCGCGCATACCTGGACTCCGTCGAAGTGGCAATTGCCGCCGTGCTTCCTTGTTTTTGGATCTACAAAAAAGTGGGTGACCATATCTATGCAAACCAACAAAAAGAAAACAATCCTTACCAGCAATGGATAGACACATATGCAGGAGAAGAATTCGCCATTTCCGTGAAAAGGGCAATCGCTATCGCTGATGAAAAAGCTGCTCAACTAACACCCACACAGCAACAGGCTATGACCGAAGCGTTTGTCAAAACCACAAAAATGGAATGGATGTTTTGGGATAGCGCGTATGGGATGGAGAGGTGGAAGGTTTAAGAAGACCGTAAGACATGTAAGACCGTAAGACCGTAAGACAGTAAGATCGTAAGAAGGGCAACGAATGAGTTGTATTAACTGAATGTGTTAAGTAGCGAGAAAGATTTTTGAGAGGGTAAGAAAATACGATAGCATGACGGGAAGAGCTAGAAAATTAGGGGAAGACGGGCCCAGGCTAATAGCTGATAGCTTAAAGCTGACAGCTTAAAAGACCGTAAGACCGTAAGACAGTAAGATAGTAAGATAGTAAGATAGGCATCGAATGAGTTGTATTAACTGAATGTGTTAAGTGGCGAGAAAGATTTTTGAGAGGGCAAGAAAATACGTAGCATGATTGTAAGAGTTAGAAAATTGGGGGAAGACGGGCCCAGGCTAATAGCTGATAGCTTAAAAGACCGTAAGACGCGTAAGATCGTAAGACAGTAAGAATGGGCAACGAACGGGTCGAGTTAACCGTATGTTTATAGAGATGTTAGAAAATTTGCAAAAAGGGGCTAAAGCTGACAGCTTAAAAGACCGTAAGAGGCGGCAACGAATGCAATGTATGAACCGTATGTTTTATGTAGCGAGAATGATTTTTGAGAGGGTAAGAAAATACGATAGTACGACCACAAGGATTAGATAATTGGGCAAGACGGGCTCAGCCGATAGCTAATAGCTAATAGCTAATAGCTGACAGCTTAAAAGACAGTAAGAGGGGCAACGAATGGGTTGTATGAACCGTATGTTTTATGTAGCGAGAATGATTCTTGAGAGGGTAAGAGAATATGATAGCGCGATCATAAGAGTTAGAAAAATGGGGAATGGTGGGCAAAAGCTAATAGCTGATAGCTAACAGCGGACAGCCATTTATTGCCCTTTCTTCAAATTTTAACAATCTCATTTGAACAAAATTGCAGTTGAATAAGATGACTATCAGTGTTCAACAAATTAAAATGAGATGTAAAAAGTATATCTAACTCATTGTCAGGTGAAATTTTCGGTTAACTTTGTTAGAGCGAACGTTAATATGGCACATTTATTACACCGGAAACCATCTTTAACAAAAAAAGCCTTTTTGCTGGTCCTGCTTATGGCCGGCAGCCATGTTATGTTCGGTCATGCCACAGGTTTTATGGCCGACGACAAAGAACCGAAAGTTATCAAATGCTACCCCAACCCTGCCGTGGCGTTCGTAAATTTTGAGTTCGACAAATCAATTGAAAAAACGGCCACGCTCCAGATTTACAGTTTCACCGGTAAAAAAATGGCTGACATGCCGGTCTCCAATGCCAAGATCACCGTTCAACTGGACGAGTATTTCCGTGGTATCTATGTTTACCAACTCCGCGATAAAACAGGCCGCATTATTGAAAGCGGTAAATTCCAGGTGACTAAATAGTTGTACGTTATACGTTTTAAGTTATACGTTGATCAAAGCGAAGGGTTGTGCAGCCTAATGTTTATTCCGGTGCGCACTATGCGCTACTCTTCTTTGCTATGATAAACGTATCACGTACAACTTACAACGTATAACTCAACCCGCTTCGATAAACGTACAACGTATAACTTACAACGTACAACTCAACAACAACTCAACCATAACTCAACCACAGCTTAATCGGCTATGAAAACCGCATTAACAAACATCAGCCTGCCGTTCTCCCAGAAATTTCTAAAAAGCACATCATCGGCAAGATAGATAACGGAGCCTGAGCCTATGTTTTGCTCACCAAACAAAAGGCCGTTCTTTAAATGCGGCATAAGTTTGCTGCCGACAAAACCAGCCACATGATCTTTGGACGAAATTGTACCAACATTCCAGCCGTTCTTTGTGTATTCGTACATATTGCCATCCTGCTTTAAAGTGTAATAGAAATCAGGATAACCAAAAGCAAGCGGATGCGTATTGTCCAGCCGGACTTTATAAATAGCACCAGGGATTTCGTTTGCCACTTCATCACGCTCACGCTCTGAATATCTTTTTAGCAGCAAAGAATCTTCCTTGTTTTCCTTTCCTTTGTCATCAATTTTATCGTCCTTCAGCTTAATTCCCCAATCGCCGGCAGCCATTTGTTTAACGGCATTTTCCATTGCGATCAGCTTACCTCCGTCTGCTACAAAATTCTTTAGCTTATCACTTAACCTGGTATCATCAAAAGCTTTGTAATTTCCATCAGGCATTATTAAAACATCATAGTTACTCAGTGTAATCCTGCCCAGTTCATTTGCATTTAATAATGTTAGAGGATAGTTCAATACCTGGTCAAAAAAGTTCCACACTTCTCCGGCTGAGAGTGAAGAAGTTTGTTCCCCGGTAAGCATCGCCACTTTCACAGGCTTTAAAAATCTTATATCCGGCGAACCAAAATCAGCTCCCTGGTCAACAAATCCGCCAGCTACTGCTTCAGGCTGAATATTGAATTCTGCACAAAGATTGTTCACTATATCGCTCCAGTTGGCTGTGTTGTTGCCTTTCAAAACAATCAAAGTACCTTGCTTGTACACTTTATTGTTGTAGGTAAAAGGCTTGTCACTTACCCGCACACGAACTTTCCTTTTCAACAATGCGGCCAACAGTTTTGCACCGTCAAAAGAGTTATAAGGAATCAGCAATCCGTAATCAGAGCTGACTTTTTGTAATGCGGGAGCAGTCTTAAGAGCACCAACGTCAAGCTTTTCTTTTACCGCATAAGCTTTTACACCATAAACGTACGGCAGGGACCATGCTGTAATATCATAAGTAATAGAATCGTTCAATTTGGTAACCGGCTCAAACAATACCCTTGCCATTGCGCTTCTCGGCTGATATGCAGAGACAGCCAGCTGATAACCTTCATTAACAAATGCCTCATCCTTTCCTGAAAAATAGTTATAGCCTTTGAAGCCGGATGCTGTTACAGAACCATATTCAATTCCATTCTTATCCAGGAGATCGGCAACCGCTTTAATATTATTGAAACTGCGCGAAGTAACCACATAGGTCTTAAAATTGTTACTTGTTCCGTTGCGGTTATTCTCGAAAAATTTTTGAAACTCGGTTAATAATCTGTCTGCGTTTTTTGAAGAAGTCTCAATTGTTGATAATCCGGTAGTGTAATGATGTGTAGCCCTGTCAACCAGCGTAAGCGTATCTTTTTCACTGTTAACAACACCAAGTCCGGCGCGGATCCCACCCTGCTCAAACGTCATACCGATAGCACCATTGTACATTGGATAAGTATCACCGTAGGATGGATAAAACAGATCAAAGCGCTGACGCGTAAAATATAGCCATCCGTTTGCATCAAAATATTTTGCGTTATTTTTTCCGATCAGGGTTTGAAAATCACGCTGCCATTGAGTGATCACCTCGTGATAGGGTTCCGCTGCCGGTGCGAAATAATAGGGTTGATTATAACCTTGCTCGTGAAAATCAACATGCACCTGCGGCATCCACTCATTATACTTTTTCATGCGCTGCCGGGATTCAATTTGTGTTTGCCATGCCCAGTCACGATTCAGGTCAAAATTATAGTGATTGGACCTGCCTTGCGGCCAGGGCTCACTGTGTTCGCGCGATTGCGGATCAACATTGTTGTTTGTTCCTGCAACCGTGTTGTACCAGTTTACATACCGGTCGCGACCGTCAGGATTTACACATGGATCCATTACGATCACCGTATTCTTCAACCACTCTTTTGTCTGCGTATTGGCCGGATCTACTAAAGCAAATAAGGTCAGCATCGCGGCTTCAGAAGAAGCGGGCTCGTTTCCATGGACATTATAGCTCAACCAAACAACAACGGGTGACTTTACTGCGCCCGTAGCCGATTTGTCTTTTCCTATTCCAGCCATCTTCAGATTATTCTGCCGGATGGTTTCAAGCTGCTTAAGATTTTCGGGAAGTGCTACATATACCAAAGCAAGCTCGCGCCCTTCGTTGGTGGCGCCGTATTGCTCATACTTAACCATATCCGGTTTTGCCTGCGCTATCCTCTTGAAATATTCAATTAATTTATAATGGGGTGTAAATTTCGTTCCCACCTTATAGTGCAAAAATTGCTCGGGAGACTCAAGCGATTGAGCAACAAGACAGTTAGTAACATTTGCCAATAGTAGCAACGCAAGTATTTTCTTCATAATATGTGGAAATAGAAGAGTGAAAATAGGAGAATTTGGGGAGAATGGAGAGACAGGTTTCAGGTTTCAGGTATCAGGTGTCAGATATCAGGTTTGAGGATTGAGGATTGAGGATTGAAGGCGTGAGGCGTGAGGATTGAGGTATGAGGTGCGTGGTTTGTGGTTTGAGAGTATTATTTGGGCAAAGGCATAATTCGTCTGTGCAAATGAAACTGGATCAGCTATTTCATCTGCTATTCTGATAGGAACTTTCAAAACCTGCATTATGCGCCTCATAAATCAGGCATGCAATGCTCCCTCATCCTGAGGTCTATACCCCATACCTCACGCCTCACACCTCAAACCTCAAACCTGATACCTGATACCTGACACCTCGCTTCATTCTTTTCTTTAAATTGCCATATGAAGAAGAACACGCTACTACTAATTTCACTAACCACTTTATTACAATCAATAACAGCGCAGCAACCGCTGGTTGGAGCAGGAAATAAAGTCGACCCGTATAAATACACGATTACCAAAACTGCAACTTTCAACAAAGCTTCCGTCGCAAGTGCACATCCGTTAGCCAGTATGGTTGGGGCTGCAATTATGCAACAAGGGGGAAATGCCTTTGATGCCGCAATAGCAACACAACTTGCTTTGGCAGTTGTTTACCCCGGTGCCGGTAATCTTGGTGGCGGCGGATTTTTATTGGCCAGAAAAAAGGATGGAAATTTGATCGGGCTTGATTACCGTGAGAAAGCACCTGCCAGTGCCAGTCGCGATATGTATCTTGATAAAGAAGGAACGGCTCAGACCACGCTTTCTCAAAACGGTCATTTGTCCTCCGGCGTTCCGGGGACTGTCGCAGGACTTTTTGCAACCTTTCCTTATGCAAAACTTCCATTCAAAACATTGATACAGCCAGCCATCGATCTTGCTGAGTACGGTTTTGTAATTACCGAACATGAGGCCAGATCCCTGAACGGTAATAAAGCTGACTTTATTAAGTATAGCACCAAACGCTCTGCTTTTATTAAAGATGGTGAATGGAAAGCCGGAGATACTTTAATTCAAAAGGATCTTGCCGAAACGTTGAAGCGCATTAGAGACAATGGCCAAAAAGGTTTTTACGAAGGGCTGACTGCGGAATTAATTGTAAACGAAATGGAACGGGGAAATGGCTTAATAACCTTGCAAGACCTGAAAGACTATTCAGCGAAAGAAAGAAAGCCGGTAACATTCAGCTACCGCGGAGTTGAGGTTGTGAGCTTTGCTCCCCCCAGCAGCGGCGGAATACTGCTTGCTCAAATGCTGAAAATGGCTGAAAAATTTCCTTTGAATGAATATGGATTTCAATCGCCCAAAGCGGTGCAATTAATGGTAGAAGTTGAACGTCGCGCTTATGCAGACAGAGCTCAATACATGGGAGATCCCGATTTTTGGAAAGTGCCGGCAAAGATGCTGATGAGTGATACCTACCTTACACAACGGATGCAGGACTATGCAGTTGATAAAGCGGGAAAAAGCACCAATATCAGCTACGGCATTTTGAAAGAAAGTGAGGAGACAACTCATTTAAGCATTATGGATGCAGAAGGCAACATGGTTGCTGTTACAACTACCCTTAACAATGGCTATGGCAGCAAAACCGTGGTTGGTGGCGCCGGCTTTTTGCTGAATGATGAAATGGATGACTTCAGTATAAAACCTGGCGTCCCCAATATGTACGGCGCAATAGGCGGAGAAGCGAACGCCATTCAGCCGGGCAAACGCATGCTAAGTTCCATGACGCCCACTTTGCTGCTAAAGGACAATAAGCCTTTTGTTGTGGTAGGCACGCCCGGGGGAACAACAATTCCTACTTCAGTTTTTCAAAGTATTGTGAATGTGGTTGATTTCTCCATGAATGCTGAAGATGCTGTAAACAAACCAAAATTTCATCACCAGTGGCTGCCTGATGTCGTATATATTGAAAAGACTTTTTTAACATCAACCAGTGAGGCATTGAAACAAATGGGTTATACGATCGAGCAGCGTGGCGCAATTGGCCGGACAGAACTCATTAAAATAAACGGCGGCAAGCTGGAAACAGCAGCGGATAAAAGAGGCGATGATAGTGTGGCGGGGTTTTGAGCTGAAAGCGTAAAGCTCAAAGCTTAAAGCTTAAAGCCGAAAACCAGAGATCGCTGATGTCTGATGTTTGGATGTCTGATATTGGAGACCATAATGTTTCAAATGACTGATTGACATATAATATGAACTAGAAGACTGGCTTTTAATTAGACTATAAAATAACTCATCGCCTGAAAGCTGATAGCTGACGGCTAAATACACCACCATGCAATTCGAACAAAACTTTCTAACCGACCTTGAGAAAAGATTCAGATCTTACAAAAACCTGGGCGACGAAACGTTTAAGCAGTTGGAAGAAAATGACTTCTACTTCAAGCCTTCAGAAGAGAGCAACAGCATAGCCATTATTATACAACACATGTACGGCAACATGATGAGCAGGTTTACCAATTTTCTTACAGAAGATGGCGAAAAACAATGGCGGAAGCGCGATGCCGAATTTGAAGCGTCAGATACGACAACAAAAGATCTGCTTGACTTTTGGCAGACCGGTTGGAACTGCGTGTTTAAAGCAATTGCAGATATTAAGCCTGAAGAGTTGATGAATACCGTCTACATAAGGTCTGAACCGTTATTTGCATTTGATGCATTTTTGAGACAACTGGCACATTATGCCTATCACGTAGGCCAAATAGTAATGATTGGCAAAATGCTGAAGGATCAGCACTGGCAATCATTAAGTATTCCAAAAACTAAAAAATAGCCATGAAACCGCAAGCAATCATTTTTGACATGGATGGAACGCTTATTGACAACAATCCCTATCATATTATGGCATGGCAGGAATTTTACAGGGGTCTTGGCCGTGAACTTACCATGGAGCACTACAAAAAAAATATGAATGGGAAAGTCAACAGGGAAATATTTGAAGACATATTTAGCCGCAAGCTGACAACCGAAGAACTTGCGGATTATATTGATCAAAAAGAATCGTTGTATCGCAAATTGTATGAACCGCATATTGCACCCATATCCGGGCTCATGGATCTGCTTCAATCTATTTCGGCAGAAAACATTCCGATGGCCGTAGCTACATCGGGGCTGCCAGTAAATATCCAGTTTGCATTCGACAGGTTGTCTATGCGGCATTATTTTGAAGTAGTAGTCGACTCAACATATATCACCAGGGGTAAACCCAATCCGGAAATTTACCTGAAAGCGGCGGAACTCGTAAAAGCAGATCCGGCAAAATGTGTAGCCTTTGAAGACGCCATTGCCGGTATCAAGGCTGCAAAAGGCGCGGGGATGAGAGTTGTGGCACTTTCCACCACACATGCGCGTGAAGACCTGGGAGAAGCCGATCTTATTATCAACGACTACCGGGATATTACACTGGCTCAAATCAAATTGCTGTTAAATTAGCCAGCCTGTCCACTCGCGGATTATACGATCTAACACCACTTTACCTTTTGACCTTGAATTTTTAATTTCTAATGCACACTTTCATTTTTGAAGAACAGCCCGGCCGCACAGCCGTTAGCAATGGAAAGGAATATTTATTTTTCTCCGGGTACAGCTATCTCGGAATGAGCCATGTACCTGAATTTAATGCACTACTCCAGGAAGGGCTGCGCAAATTCGGGCCACTTTTTCCTTCTTCCCGTATTTCCAATACCAGGCTGGCCTTGTTTGAAGAATGCGAACAGCTGCTTTCTTCCATCACCGGCTTTGCAGAAACGGTGCTGGTGTCATCCGGATTTATCGCTGGCAAACTCTCTACAGAGCTTTGGCAGCAACAATTGCAATATCCAGCCAATGCCCATCCGGCAATCAGGCCAAGGTTTGGCAATTTACAGCCCTCAAAAGGAAATATTGTTGCAACAGATTCAGTCAATATCCTGGACGCCACCGTCAATAATTTTTCTTTTTTCAAGCCCCAAACAGATTTCTACATTGTAGATGACTCGCACGGATTTGGCCTGCTGGGTGCCAATGGTGAAGGAATTGCATCATCCCTTCCATTTGCGAAAGACAAGGGCCTGATCACTTATTCCCTGTCAAAAGCCTGTAATATTATAGCAGGGGCAATAAGCTGCTCAAAAGAAGTTGCCTCCAAACTCAGGGACATGCCGGAATATACAGCCGCAACTGCACCTTCGCCGGCGTTTTTATATGCGTTTATACACGCACAGGAGTTGTATGCGTCACGGCGAAAAAAGCTTGATCAGAACATCAGGCATTTTCGATCGTTGATCGGAGATACTGCCAGGATCAGCTCTCCAAACGGGCTTCCCATTTTTATTCTTCCATCGTCTGTCAATGAGCTGGCACTGGCCGAAGAAGGAGTAATTATCTCATCCTTCGCCTATCCGGATCCGAACGGAAAAAAAATTCAACGCATTGTGTTAAATGCGTTGCATACTCCCGGTGATCTGGAAAAACTGGCAAGCTGTTTGAATAAGATACTATAGAAGTAGGATGTTGGCCGCGCCAACGTTTCTTTGTAAACAACTGATAAAGCTTAAAGCCTAAAGCTGACCGAAGCGAAGTTTTTTGAACCGTATAAGGTATATAAGGACGTACAAGAAGTTACGCCGGAGGTCCGTCATGGCTAGAGCTGCATATATTTACTCAGCCAGTTTGTGCCCTTCACCATTGACTATTCACTATTCACTAGTTGTATAGAAGCGATTTATAAAAACTGGCAAATCAACGACAGACTCCTCTATTATATATCCGGCCGCATATCATACAAAATATGCGGCCCTTTTTTATCTCACATAAAACTCTTCCTAATATTTGAAACACCTCTACAAATAAACTTACCGTTCAAATTTTTAGAATTATCTTGCCACCTTAATTAGTGTGCTGTTTTGAGGAATGAAAATAGTTAAGAAATCTCTGAGGATATTGGGTCGTTCGCTCTTGATTTTACTGGCATTTTTACTGCTGGTATGGCTGCTTATTCAAACCGAAACAGTACAGAACTACATATTAGGTAAAGTTACCAAACGTTTATCCAAAGATCTGAATACGGAAGTCAGCGTTCAACACGTAAGCCTTTCGCTTTTTAATCGCGCCAACCTTGAGGGAACGCTTATCCGGGATGAAAAAAAAGACACGCTTCTTTACGCCGGCAAGCTTAAGATAAGAATAACTGACTGGTTCTTTTTTAAGAGAACTGCAGACTTTAAATATGTAGGGCTGGAAGATGCGAACATTAAACTGCAACGCACTACAAAAACCTGGAACTACCAGTTTATAGCGGACCATTTTTCAGGAAAAGATACAAGCCAGCTTTCTGCTAAGGTGACCGGGTCTAAACCTGCTACTGCTGCAGATTCTTCCAAAGGCACCGTTTTCGACATCAAAAAAGTTGACTTAAAGAATGTCTCTTTCCTCTATAATGACAAGTGGATAGGGCAACGTATGCTAGTTAAAATAGGCAGCATGGTAATGGATGCCGAGAAAATGGACATGGAGAAAAGTATTTTCTCCTTTAACGAAGTAGAACTCGATAAACCATATTTTGCCCTGTACGATTTTGAAGGATTAAGACCAGACAGCCTTCGCCCCAAAAAACAAATTGACACCGGGATGTATTTTAATGAAGGTGATATTTCTGTTAGCGCAAAAAAATTAAAACTCACCAACGGATATATAGCCATCGAACAGCCCGGGAGGCCAGTAACTCCCGGATATTTTGAGCCGGCCAACATCTGGATCAGCAACATCAACGCCAACTTCAATAATCTCACGTTCATTAAAGACACCATTAAGGCTAAAATTGAATTGTCTGCAAAGGAAAGAAGTGGCCTGGCAATAAAAAAGTTAACTGCACAGTTCAGGCTTACTCCACAAATAATGGAGTTTGCCAGGATGGATCTGAGGACGAACAAAAGTCACCTTACCGATTACTATGCGATGAGGTTCGATGACTTTAATGAGGATATGAATGAGTATGTTGACAGTGTAACGATGACTGCACGTTTCCGTAATTCGCTGGTTCACTCGGATGATATTGCCTTTTTTGCCCCGGAAATGAAAGACTGGAAAAAGGAAGTATTAATGAGCGGAAGATTTGACGGAACCGTGAGCCATTTCGATGTAAAAAACCTCTTTTTAAAGAGCGGCAATGCTACCTACGTTAGTGGGCATCTTAGCATGCACGGCCTGCCAGATATAGATAAAACACAGATCAATTTTACGGATGGCAATATTCAAACCAATTATAATGAATCTGCTATTCTGTATAAAGGGCTGCAGGATATAAAAACGCCAGATCTGGCGGCACTTGGCGATATCCGTTTTGTCGGCAGCTATAAAGGTACCATCCATGATTTTACAACGAATGGCACAATCACCAGCAGCCTTGGCGGCGCCTACACTAACATCAGTATTAAACTACCCGGGAAAGGAGACCCCTCCTATTCCGGAACCGTTAATACGCGCCAGTTTAATCTTGGCCGTTTTATTGATAATGATCTTTTTGGAAGAGTAACCTTCGACGGAAAGATCAACGGAAGAAGTTTTAATCTGTCACGTCTGAATACTGTGCTGGATGGAACATTCAAGCAGTTTGAGTTTAACGGGTACAATTATTCTGATCTCATCATCAACGGTAATATCCAGAAAAAACTGTTTAATGGCGAATTCAAATCGAATGATCCCAATTTTAATTTCACCAGTAGTATAGCAATAGATCTGAACGGAGAACAACCGAGCTTCAACGTATTGGGTGACCTTGTAAACTCTAACTTTCAAAAACTCAACTTTACCCCGCACGATCACTTCGAGCTGACAGGCTTATTTGACCTTAACTTTAAAGGAAAGAACATCGACGCCTTTTTAGGAACGGCCAAAATACTGAACGCCAACCTTATGCATGACAGCAGCAAACTGAGCTTTGACTCGCTCACGCTGAATGCATTTGTTGATTCAGCTAACAGAAAGATATTACATGTGCAAAGCAATGAGTTTGATCTGTTGGTTCGTGGACAATACAACATTCTTGACCTTTCAACCAGCTTCCAGGGTTTCCTGCATAAATATTACCCGTCATTAATTAATGATCCCGTAACCGTTCCGAAAAATCAAAAATTCATTGTTGTATTTAAAACGCGGCAGTTCGCCAAATATGCATCTATACTCGATGCAAAACTGACCGGGCTGGACAATGCGGTAATAGCCGGGGGCGTAAATACAGAGGATTCAGGGTTCTATGTAGGAATGGATATTCCTTTCGTTCAATATGACAAATACAAAATTGAAAATGCCCGGGTAAACGGGCGCGGCGATTATAAGAACCTTACCCTTACAGGAGATATCGGAAGCATTCATATTTCAGACAGCACTTATTTTCCGGGAACAGACTTAACCGTTGCTTCGGCTGAAGACCATTCCGTGGTACATCTTACAACAAAAGCTAACAGTACATTAAACAATGCCAGTTTAAATGCAGATGTGTACACGCTCAATGATGGTGTAAGAGTTAAGTTCAGGCCTTCCTCATTTATTATCAATGATAAAAAATGGAATCTTGAAAAAGAAGGCGAAATAGTTGTCCGAAAAAGCTTTGCCTCTGCATCTAACGTAAAATTCAGCCAGGGTTTCCAGGAAATTGCTGTAGAAACACAGGAAGAAGATGGCGGCAATACAAGTAACCTGGTGGTAAAGATCAAGAACCTTGTGTTAGGAGACTTTACGCCTTTATTAATGAAGCAGCCGACACTGGAAGGTCTTGCAAATGGCGAAGTTTATCTGAGAGATTTCTTCGGCAAGTTTGAAGCGGACGCGAATATTAAGGCCGATGAGTTCAGGTTAAACAACGACTCAATCGGCACCGTGTTCGTAAAAGGACATTTAAACAATGCAAGCGGCCTGATTAATTTCAACGTTAGCTCAGATAATGCCGGATATAAATTAAAAGGTGAAGGCTCGTATGATCTGAAAGATTCTACCGGCAATGCATTGAATACCACACTTGACCTGGAAGATGCACGTGTGGTCATCCTGAACCAGTTTCTTGAAGGCATATTTTCTGATGTAAAAGGAAGAGCATCCGGAAAGCTTATTGTAAAAGGCGATCCCCAGGCTCCCGATCTTATTGGCAAAGTAGCATTAAGAGAAGGCAGCCTGACGGTTGATTATACCAAAGTGCATTATACGATAGACTCTGCTGTGTTCAATTTTTCCGAAGGTCTTATAGATTTTGGCCAGTTTACCATTAAGGACGATGCAAAAAGAACAGCTACCGTAAAAGGAAAACTATATGAACATGGATTCAAAGACATGCGATATGACTTTGACATTACGTCGAACAAACTGCTGGTATTAAATACCAAAAAAGCGGATAACAGCACTTTTTACGGAAGAGCTATCGGAAAAATAGCATTCAGCTTAAAAGGCCCGCAGGATAATATGCAAATGGGCATTACCGGCGAGGTTAATGATACTACACATATCTACATTCTTACAACTACCAGTAAGGAAAGTGCTGAAGCTGATTTTATTGTGTTTAAACAATACGGAACTGAACAAAAATTAATTGCAAAAGAAAATACAAGGCTTAATATAGACCTTGATCTTACCGCCAACAACAAAGCCCAGATAGATGTAATTCTTGATGAACTTACCGGTGACGTAATACAGGCGACAGGTAATGGCCGCATGCTGATTCATGTACCATCCAAGGGAGATATGACAATGAAAGGCCGCTACAATATTGAACGGGGCTTGTACAACTTCAACTTCCAGTCATTCATCCGAAAACCATTTGAGCTATTGGCTGGGTCGGGTAATTATATTGAATGGACAGGCGACCCTTACGATGCCCGCCTTAATGTAGAGGCAAAATATACTGCAAACAATGTGAGCCTGAAAGAACTGATCAGCAACTCTGCCATATTATCAAGCGCAACGACTGACCTGCAGAGTTATCGCGGTGATGTTTATGTAATAGCGCAGTTGACGGGAAAACTAAGCAGGCCGGATATTGACTTCTCCATAGACTTTCCGGATTACAGTACCATTAAGAATAACCAGGAACTGGCGATGTACATACGCAGACTGGAAAGTGATCAGAACGAAATGCTGAAACAGGCCAGTATGCTTATTGTGTTCGGTTCATTTTATCCAACAGGCACCGGACCGAACAACAGCAATTTTGGTGGTCTAAGTGCGTCGCTGGGCATCAACACGATTTCACAGAAGATAGCCGATCAGGCCAATAAAATATTGTCCGATGTATTGTTTAAAATTACAGGTGATAAAAGCCTGCAGTTTGATATCTCAACATCTACCTACAGCAGTTCAAGTATTCTTACACAGAACGAGGCCACTACAGGAACAACCCGCATGGACAGGCAGAACATTAACCTGAAAGTAAATCAACGGATCCTGAACGACCGTATCATACTATCATTTGGAACGGGCCTTGATTTTGGTGTAGGAAACAACACCACTCAAACGGGAAGTTTTCAATGGTTGCCGGACATTTCCGTACAATGGCTGATAACTCAGGACCGTAAGTTGCGATTTATTGTTTTCAACAAAAGCTCCCTTGATATTGCAACCGGAGGTAGTGCTATCGGACGCAAAACCCGCCAGGGAATTGGGCTCTCTTACTCAAGGGATTTTGAAAAAGTTTTCAGCAAAAAACCTAAAGAACCAAAAGATACTCCAAAAGTTGCTTCAGACGAAAAAGTGATGAAATAACCGGAGACATGTCTTTTCTGCAGCAGTCATGATCATTAAATCTTCATTTCAATAAAGTCTCACCTATTGACAAAGTCCATCAAATCAATTAATTTGACTTACGTATAACGCACAAGAAATTAAATACCGTACTGGCCACAAAATGATTCAAATTTAAATTCCTGCTTATTACTCATTTTTAAAGCGTTGAATATGCCAAAATTTGTTATTGAACGAGAAGTACCCGGAGTAGGTAACTCTTCAAAGCAAGACCTTACAAGCATGTCTCAAAAATCATGTGATGTATTAAGAGTTATGGGACCTGAAATTCAATGGATACATAGCTATGTAACCGGCGACAAAATATACTGTGTATACATTGCACCTGACGAAAAAACCATTCTTGAGCATGCTGAAAAAGGAGGTTTTCCAGCCAACAAAATCTCCAAAATTTATGATACAATAGATCCGACTACAGCGGAGGCATAAGAATACAAAGAGCGATATCACGCAACAATAATAACTTCTGCTTCCTTTCCTGTACAATCGCGCGAGTTAAAATGCATGTGATCCTCTCTGGCACAACCGTCCCTAAAGATCACTCACGCCAGAAAGACGGCAATATTATGAACGGTTAGTTGCTATTCTATGCGCATATTAGCCGGCTGTAGTACTTATCATCAAATTGTAGTAATTCTATTCAACTTCGGTCAGGGAAGGACGAAACACGGAATACCATATCGCCATTGCCCGGACGTAAGCTGCAAACTTATAAATCCCATAATACAATCATTCTAAAATGCTATATATGAGGAAGACATTTTTATTATGTGCGGGTTTTATCATCAGCTTAGCTGGAATCTCCCAAAACCAAACCGACGAACAGTCGGTAAAACAAGTTGCAAATTCCTGGTTCAATAGCTTTAATAAACATGATTATAGTGACATATCCAACTATACGACCGAAGACTGTTATATGATTAATCCTTATGGATTGCATGGAAAACATACGAATGAGACACCAGCAATGTTCAAAAAAGTACACGAGGCGCTATTGAAGAATGTTTCTATAAAGGTGGACAGCATGACAATTCGCTTCATTAAACCTGATGTTGCGATCGCAACTGTTCTTAGTCAGCAAACAGGCGCGTACTATCTCCCTGATGGTATAGACAGGGGCAATAATAAACACCAGGACGAAAGACTAATAACAACAATGGTGATAGTCAAACAAAATGACAAATGGTTGATCACGCAATACCAAAACACAATAATCGCTACATTTAAATAAGCCAGGTCTGCAACTAACTTCCTATTGAAAACGGGACGGGCGACGAACATATCCTCTGGTCCTCTGGCGCGAGAGTTCCGAAGGACCTCCCGTGTCTACTAATTTCCAGCCGATTGTATCGGCGATTTATAAAGTATATGCGTCCATTCAAGACAGTCTATCCATCCGCTATTCATGGTGTTTAAGCAAAAAACGACAGGAAAAAGCCACACAGATTCCAGCATACAATAAAGTAATCTTCCCTTTTTATCGCCTCCTCTGGCGCGAGAGTTCCGAAGGACCTCTCGTGTCTACTAATTTCCAGCCGATTGTATCGGCGATTTATAAAGTATATGCGTCCATTCAAGACAGTCTATCCATCCGCTATTCATGGTGTTTAAGCAAAAAACGACAGGGAAAAGCCACACAGATTCCAGCATACAATAAAGTAATCTTCCCTTTTTATTTCCTCACCACAACAACCAATTAAACTCTGCCAGCTCCTGCCTGTTGTCTGTATTTTGACTACCGCCGGATTTTGCGCTTACACATTGATTCACTTTTGTACTAAGCTCATTAATGCTCATGCTGCTGTATTGTTGTACCTGCGCGATAATGCAGGAAGTAAACCAGCCATTTGTAATGCCACCACCTTCACCGGCAGATTCATTACTTTGTGCAGCCGAGAGCACATAGGCGCCATTGTTTCTCCTGATATCAACAAATGCTTCTTTCATCAATTTGAAAATATCAGTCGACGAACTGTGCGATGGATCATTGTTTTCTACGACATCCAAAATTTCAATGCTGCCAGCGTTGTTTTTATCATTGTCATCGCTTCCCTTTTTTGTTCCCGGTATATTTTTGACGCTGTTATTAGCACTTCCGTCTGATTCTCCGCTATGGCACGCATCCAACAACATCAGTTTTTTTCTTGCAGGAATGCTGTCCAGCAATTCTTCAAGTTGTGCATAAGAGATGCCGTTTGCTGACGGATTGTGTACATCTGTATTGCCGGTAACAAAATAAAAATCATCCGGATGTTCCGGATCCACCATACCATGTCCGCTAAAACTAATAATCACCCTGTCATCTACAGTGGTATTCATGAGTTTTTGTTTAAGCGCAAGAATATTTTCCTTAGTGGCAGCTTCATTCATTAATGTATCAGTTATCATATTCTCGTTATACTTCTGCTTAAGTGCACCACTTAAATCCCGTATATCCTTCAAACAGTAGCTAAGATCCACAAAGGAAGAGTGTGCGCTGTAATTGTTAATACCAATGCCGATAAAATAAGTCTTTGCGGTTGATTGTTTTTCCGGCTTGTAGGTCACGTATAAGGCCTCTTTTCTGCTTACGACTGCGTTTTCATTCGTGCAGTTTATTTCAATCTTGTTCATGCCTTCGCTTAGTAAAACAGTCTGTATAATGTTGGCGCTATGCGAAGCGTTAACAAGTTGCTTGCCGCTAATGCCGTTTAATGGCACGTCATTTATAAAAACATTATAGCTCCGTATGTTATAGAGGCTGTCGGAAATGGTAAATGCAAGCGTTAGCTGTTGTGTTGCTGTAAAAGGCTGAATATTCGTCGTGTTAACTAAAATAGAAGGCACGTGCAGCGTGCTGCTGTTAAAATCTTTTTCGGTAAAGCCGTTTTTCTTTATCCGGCCCTGCCATGCTTTGTAATATTCATCTATCAGGCGTTTGTCGTTGCTGCCGATCGCCTGCAACACTTTATCCGGCCGGTTAAACTGCAGATCAAACTGACTGAAATTATACAGCTTGTTATTGAGTTTAAAGTTCAGGTATTTGGCGTCGGTTCTCGAAGAAATGAAATAATATCCCTCCGGTAAAATGATGGCATAATCATGATCCTTAAAGAACACCATCGTAAAAACTTCCTGTCCGTTTGCGAGGTTCCACTTCGTAAGTGTGCCACTTTCACACCATGTATATACGTACTTGCTATCAGGTGTATACACCGCTCCGTTAACAACCCCGGCAGTATTCATTTTTAAATTATAGAGTGGCGCGCCGCTTTTTGCATTCACCACTCTTACTGAATGCGCACCTAATGCAAATAACGGATCAGATAAAATGCAAGCCAGTTTTTTGTTTGGGCTGATAAAGAACTTGCTTATATTACCAATTTTTTCTGCTTTAAATTCTACAGGCGTTTTGAAAACGAGATTGCTTTGCAGGTCCTGGCAATAATAAAAATTGGGGTCGGTGAGCTTGCCTGTATAGTGACGTCCCAGCAAATATTTGCCATCATCACTGATAGCCGGCTCCGGTAAAAACAGGTTATGGACTTTAGGAGAAAGCGGATTTACAATATCCTTTGGCCTGGCTTTCCTTATAGCATAAGGTACATCATAAGTAAAAATGTAACTTTTCAATTCGTCATTGTATTGAAGGTTGTCCCGATCAGCAATGAGCAATGTCGTATCGGTGCCTTTACTGCTCTTCAATACACCAGACGTCAATACAGCACTTTCTATGAACATGTTCCTGTTAGGGTTCACAATGTCTGTAGTTGTTGTATATACCGTAAATGACTGAAGCCCCGGATAATCAAGTTTGATGTACTTTTTATTTTCGCCAGGATTTTCCGGCGTATTAGCGTTGTTGCCTAAAAGAAGCTCTGTGCCCCCGTTTGTATCAAAGTGCATTTCCTTTACGATGGAAGGCGTGTCATTATTGATGATCAGAAACGTTCCGGTCGGCTGATATGCTTCTCCCAGGTTCAGAACGCTGTATTTGTCTTTTTGTAAATAATGAACATCCTGTACAGTTGACAGGCCGGAAGAGAGAAACGATAATTTATTGATCGAATTCACATCCTGCATGCCATACATGGTTCTTGTTATGTACCATACTTTCGAAGATGCACTGCTGGTGTGCATTTTGACGATCGGGTCGATCACATTACCACTGTTGGCAATCTCTTTTGCTGTTGTATCTGTAAAATCCCAAAGGCTTAAATTACCGTCAGCATGGCCCGTAACGAGAAACTTATCATTCGGGCTGAATGTCATGGCCGTTACGGGGTTCTTGCTTTCATAGTGGCTGATTATTTTATTCGCATCGTTAAAGATATTGAAGCGGCAAACGGTGTCTTTATTGTGCAATTGCATTTCTGCCGTTGCATAAAATAGTTGTCCATTACCGTTCGTGCTAACGACAGCCATGTCATATTCATCCTCCGGAAAAATTGCCTGCATCGTATCTTTCAAAACAAAGTGAACAAGTTTTCTTGCCGAAGGCACAAAGTTGTTACTGTCAACCGGGGGTTTGGGCACGTTGTAGGTTATCAACATGGAGGAATCGTTTTTACTGAAGCTGCAATTTTCCAGCGCTATCGGTTGTTTCCAGATCATTTTAAGCCGCAGTACATCCCATAACTCTGTAAATGCATCATAATGAACTACAGGCACTGTAAATGAGTTATATTCCTCTCTATAGTGAAAAAGATATTTGTGTCCGGGACTCATCAACCACTGGCCGCTCTTGTAAGTTTTGCTGGTATCGCTACAAGAGGCCACTTCCGTATCTGTAATAAAATTAAGAACCGTGAATTTTGTTATATACAATGGCTGGGCCTGGTTTACCGCAGCGTATACGGCAATTAACAGGGTGCTGTCCGACGCAAATGCAATGAATGATTCTGCTTCTGTCGTTATATCTTCGTACCGGGTTATTTGCTTAAATAATTTGCCCGTTGCTGCATAGTAAATATTGATCGGCCCGTCGGTTACTGTTTTCCAGGTGGCGTCGTTCTGATACTTTTTTATTTTATCCGGATGCACGGCTACCCATTTACTGTCCGGGCTAAGCGTGGACGTTTCATAACCATTTACACTTTCATACACAAGACGGCCGCTTTCTATGTCCCATACATAAAACGGAACATTGTTAAACTCCTTTCCGGAATTGGATTGCATGCCCAATGATCGCTGGGCGATGGATGTAATTTTTTTCCCGTCAGAAGAAAAAGATGCATCGAGATAAACAAGACCGTTTCCGCCCAGTTCTGTAATTAGTTTTTGGCTAAACGCATCCCAGATTTTTATAATACCATCTTCGCTGGTTGTTACCATTTGTTTGCCATCCGGGCTAAACCTTGCTGAATTTACTGTTCTCAAATGTCCCTTTTGTAATACAAGAGAAGGTGATTGTGCACCTGCATTAATGAGGCATGTCATCAAAAACAGCAAAGAAAATGTTTTGGCGCACAACATACAGTTCATCGTTTTTTATCTTCTGTAATAATATCAACACGTTTCAACATCCAGTGATCGAAAGATTTAATATCACCTCTTTGCCCCGCCCCTTCTTCATTTAGCAAAGCTTCCAGCGGGTTATCACTAAACTCAGGCTGATCGCCTTTTACAACGCCGCGCCGGGTAAAAATATCGCGGTTGGAAACGGGTTCGCGTAATGCAATAAAAACATAGTGATAAGTGCCGGGCGTGGTATGTCTCACCGTAGCCAGGTGATAAAAGCTGGTATCATACAAAATACTGTTGGGATAAGTGAGGATACTTGTTCTTGGTTGCGGATACAAAAGATAGGTATTTCCTTTGGGATCGATCGACATCACATAGATGAATAACGGCGTTATCTTATCAGTCGGCAATGTTGAGCCCGCATCTTTTTCAATGCCGATATCAAGCTTGTCCTGGATGCCGGATCTACCCGTTGTTTTCTCATCTGCTTTCTGCTTATTGCCGCTATTTTTTATGGCGAGGTGGTAGGGAAAGATCATCGTTTTATCAGGCGGAGGTGAAGTCATGGATAACCAGTTTGCCAGTACCGAAAGCCGTCTCACCCTTTCCACAAGGCTGTCCACCGGATAACTGCTGCCTCCGGCAAAAAAATCTGTCACTGCAGTGAGTCCGTTTCCTTTGTTGATATCCCTGCCAAGAATCGTTTTCTCCCATCCATACGCAATATTGTTACCGTTGTTGATGAAATGTCCTGCAAGCATATAATCTGCAGCCGACGGCGTGTTCACTACTTTGATGTTTCTGTTTCTTTCTGCGGAAAGCTTCGTTTTCAGCTGATCGATTAACGCCTGCGGCGGCGGTAATTGCAGATATACGTTGCGCGATTTTGCAGCTGTAATTAGGTTGTTGACCGCTGTTGAATCCGGGTTGTCAAATGCAACAGTTTCCATCTCACCATTCCTGTTCAGTTTCCAGCCATTGTTGTAAAAAAACACTGCATCAGGTAAATTCTGATACGACGGGTTCATCCATTCATATCCCGGACTATTTTGTTGATATAGCGCTTTCGCTTTGTCGATGATGCCACTATAAACATCCTCGCTCAAACTGCCTCCGAGATATATTTTCAGTGGCGGATCGGGGTTCGGCAGTTTTTTTAATACGGTAAAGCTCAATGTCGTCAGGTCAGCCGCTTTCCATTTGGCGCTCTGATTCATCAGTGTCACTTCTGTTTCCGTCAGGCCAACGTTGGTTACTTTAATGCTGTCTTTGGTCCTGGTGTCCACAAGAATATCATCGTTTAAAATATCATCTGTAAAACCTGCTGCTATTACAGGCATTTGTTTTGCGGAACAATTGGCACACTTAAGCGAATAGGTCGCTTTTTTCACCTGTGCCGGCGCCGAACCTATGAGATTCTGTTTGCGTCTTTTATCTGCTTCTATATTCGGCGTTTGCTGCTTATTCAACAGGCGCAACTTTGAAACAGTGCGGTCAAGCAATACATCGATCGGCGCCTGGCTCCATTCTGTAACAGATCTGCAAAAGCTAATGGTAAACGCGCCATAGTATGTTTTGGCAGCAACCTGCGCTTCACTGGCTATTTCATTGTCCTGGCATGAACCAATAGTGAGCGCACCTGATTGATCCAGGCGACGGGTAGTAGCAGTGCCTGCTGAGATAAATTTCCCCGGCTCTAACGAAGGCTTAACTTCTCTTGCTGAATCTGCTTCGAAGATGGTGCTGCCACGTGTGTTGGTGGCACTGTGGCAACAGTCGGTTATTACAGTCAGTACAACCCCTTTGTCGGTAAAAGCAGAAAAGATCTTGTTCAGCTCAGCACTATTAATGTCGGAAATGCCGGGCTGCGTGATATCTGCAGACAGTATTGTGTTGCGATATCCTTTGCCTGTCCTTAATTGATTGTCGTTGGCTGATTCATATTCATAGCTCCCATGCCCAGAATAAAAGAATACAAAGTAATCTCCCTTCCTGCATTTAGCTAATAGTTGATTGAATTTTTGCATGATCGCTGTGCGCGACGCTTCCTGGTCACGAAAGATGGTGACGTTCCCTGGTAAAAAATCATAGTATTTAATAAACAATTTCGAAATAGTATCTACGTCGTTCAGGCATCCGTTCAGGTTTTTAATCCCGCGGTCCTTACAGATCTGGCAGGTAGCATAATTAACGTTGGCCAGGTAATTGTTCACGCCCACGCAAAACATGTATCGTTCGCCCTTTGCAGGTCCTTGCGCTTGCGGAAACACGCGGCTACTTACAAACAAAAGGCAAAGCAGCAAAAAGCAAGATGACAAAAGACGTATTCGCATAGGAACGGCGTATTAAGTTGTTTTGCGAAAAGGAAATGAGAAAGCATCGGGGATGTACGATGCCCGCCCGTACCGACGGCACGTTCGGGCGGGTACGGTGTACGATGTACTACCGGCTTCACGTCAAACAATATACGATTATTCCGGCTCGATAACAAGTGCCCAGACAACAACAATCTTCTAAATATTAATGCTAACTTAGGTACCACATCACCATACGCCGGCCGCAATGAAAAAATTGAACCTCACACTCGTACTCCTGCTAAACATGCTATTTGCATTTACTCAAAACCGCAAAACAGATAGCTTATCTGCACTTTTACGCATTGAAAAAACAGATCATAAAAAGATAGACCTATTGAATTCGCTTAGTTTTTTTTACCAGGATTCAAGGCCTGATTCTGCATTACTACTCGCGCAAAGTGCATGGTTTTTATCGAAGAAAAACAAAGATATAAAGGGAGAATCTTATGCGCTGAGCCAAATGGCGATCGCTTATAAAAGTTTGGGCAATTTTACCAAATCACTCGAGTATTCTATTGCCAAATTAAAGATAGATGAAGCCCAGGAGTCTGCGAAAGATCTTACCCTGTCTTATCTCTATATAGCCTCATTGTATGCCGAATCAAAAGACTTTGATAAAGGATTAGCATACGCCAAAAAAGCAGATTCAATTATCAATGATAAACAGGCATTCATAAACAGACCCGATTCAATTACCAGGATATTACATAGCTACGCACCTTATTGCCTTCTCAGCATTGGCGATATTTACGAGAAGAAAAACATGCTTGACTCTGCAATTGTGTACACACAAAAATGCCTTGACAGCAGTATTCAGGCAAATAACACATTATTGATCGGAACTGCTCTTAATAACCTCGGAAACATTTATAGAAAGTCGCGAAATGATACGCTGGCCCTCAAAAATTATCGCGCAGGTCTTCCTTATATAGTAGTCAATGACAATTATTCCACGTATGCCGAAAGTGCATTGGGTATGGCCCAGGTGTTTGAACGCATGGGACCGCAGTACCAGGATTCAGCCTTTTGGTATGGCAAACAATCATTCTCAATTGCTGCGAATAACCAGTTTATTGTAAGGAGCCTTAATGCTATTGATTTCTTATCGCGCCTTTATAAGAAGAAAAATAGCATTGACAGTGCTTATGCCTACCTCCAAATGGCCGGATCCTTAAAGGATTCTATTGAAAGCACTGAGAAAATACGCGAACTGCAAAACATGAGCACAGCTGAGCAGGTAAGACAGGCAGAACTGGAACAGCAACGGCAAGAACAAATTATAGACAGGAAAGAAAAGCTGCAGTTACTTTTTATTGGCATTATGATTCCCATTTTCTTTTTAATCAGCCTTCTTATTAGCCGCAGGAAAGTGCACAAGCGCCTGGTTGAATTTATGGGCATTGTGTCAGTACTCTTATTTTTCGAATACATAACATTGTTGCTCCATCCGTTCATTGCAGAAAAATCGCATCATTCGCCCGTTATAGAGATCGTAATTTTTGTTGCCATAGCAGCCATTATTACACCGGCGCATCATAAGATACAACACTGGTTGCTAACAAAACTGGCAGAATACAACTACCTGAAGCATCACAAACATTTTGAGGAAGTCAAAGCCAATCAGGAAGATATCACTGAAGAAGGTGCAGGTGAAGCCATGCCTGGTCCAGTGATATAATCATATATGAAAGCCTGGATTAGCGCGTGGGTTGGGGTACTTTAATATCTCTTCCTGTATCAGAAGGCTGTGCAACGTCTGCCGGCGCGAGCTTTTTAGTAGTATCAGCTGGTTTCATTGTTGTGTCGGCAGCGGGTGTTACAGTCGTGTCTGCTTTTTTCTCTTCGGTGGCTGCATTGTTGCCACAACCGTAGATGCCTGTTAGTAATATAGCAGACAACACCAACGTTGCCCCAAATTTGCGGTGGGTACTGGTTATCATTTTGGTTTAATTTTCAACTAATTTAACGTTATTATTTTTTGAATGCAAAAATTGTGCGGAGGATCTATTTAGGAAAAGACGTGGAGTGCAGCAACTACATAAAACACCTTTGATTTCGCAAAGTTCCTGCCTGACACACCTGGCCTGCGAGGAAGTTCGCACCGCTGGGACTGGCGGGAAGAAAATGAATTCAGGTGGTAATCTTCCTTTGTTAGCTGGAAGATTTTCGCCTGGCTTTTTTTGATCTACAAATAATTCTCTGCAAAACACCAATTATTTACCATATTTGTTGCTTTAATTCTAAAACCCAGACATTGGAACCAAATACTTACCCTGCTGCTCCTTCCGATATTCCGGAAAACCTTATCGTGCCGAATCATAGTTTCAAAAAGAACGTTGGCATTGTTGTCGCCAGTATTGTCGCTTTCTTTTTCCTTTACCTCATTTTATTGGCGCTTGGTATTCTTGTCGGCTTTTGCTTTGCTTTCGCCGGCGGATTTATTTTGATTAATATCCACAACATCTGGTTTATTTTGCTTGGTATCGGGCTGATGGGCGTTGGCTTAATGATCTGTTTCTTTCTGGTAAAATTTCTTTTTGCAACGAAAAAAGAAGACCATGGCGATAAGATTGAAGCAACAGAACGCGACTATCCGGAGCTGTTTGCATTTGTGCGAAACGTAAGCAAAGAGGTAGGCACCAGCTTTCCCAAGCATATTTATTTTACACAAGAGGTAAACGCATTTGTTTCGTATGATTCCAGTTTCAAAAGTTTATTTTTTCCGGTACGAAAAAATCTGACCATAGGTATAGGTTTGGTGAACATGCTGAACCTGAGTGAGTTTAAAGCTGTGCTGGCACATGAATTCGGACATTTTTCCCAAAAGAGTATGAAAGCGGGCAGCTATGTGTACCAGGTAAATAAGGTAATATACAACATGTTGTATGAAAACAATAGTTACAGCGCGGTCTTACAGAGCTGGGCAAATATACATCAGACGTTTGCAGCATGTGCTGCAATCACGGTAAAAGTGGTGCAATGCATTCAGTGGATACTACAACGTGCTTATAAAGTAATAAATAAAAATTATCTGGGTCTATCTCGGGAAATGGAATTTCATGCGGATGCCATTTCTGCTAAAGTAAGTGGCAGCAACAATGCTATTCACGCGTTGCGCCGTATCGATTTCGCTGACGCCTGCTATAACTTTGTGATCGATAAATATAATGGTTGGCTAAAGGAAAACCGTCGCGGTAAGAATGCATATACACAGCAACAGTTGGTTGCAACTGCACTAGCAAAGGAATCTCTGTTGCCGGTAAAAAACAGCCTGCCTGTTTTCGATGATGCAGCAACAAACGTCTACCAGAAATTTAATCGTGTAGTAATCAACAACCAGTGGGCATCTCATCCGACACGTCATCAGCGTGAAGATGCGCTCAAAAAATTGAACATTATTGGCACAGTTGTAGATACGCCTGCCACCGGTTTGTTTCGCAACTTGTCAAAACTGGAAGAAACGATGACGGATCTGATCTATCGAAATGTAACATTCGAGCAACCTGATGACTTGCAAATCGGTTGCGATGTAACTTTTCAGCAGGAGTTGAAACTGGCGCGCGAAAAGTATAATTACAATGAAGCTTACAATGGGTATTACAACCATCGAAACATTGAGGAGTTTGATCCGGCACAGATAAAGCCTGTTAGCTTTACAGACATCTATGCATACATGCGCGAAAACAAAGATTTGAACAACAAAACTGCAGCAATGGAAGAAGATATTGCTGCGCTGAAGTTTGTAGAAGACAAAACATCGGGTATCCGCAATTTCGATTTTGATGGAAATAAATACAGCCGAGATGATGCAACGATGATTAGAAATGACCTGGAAAAATCGTTAAAGCAACTGAAAAATGCGCAAGTTTTTGCTGACGAAACGGTATATCATTATTACCATCAAAAAGCATTTCGCCTCAATCCTGCTAATAGCGCGTGGCTTCAGAATTGCTATGCCCAATATTTTACGGCACTTCGCCTTTCGCTCGACAATTTAGTCTTCTTTAATGAAATGGTGACTTTGCTCGATGCGTTCCGCCAAGACAACACCAAAGCTCAAGCGATTGAATTGGCGACAAATATGAAAACCAAATTCGAACAATTTAAACTAAAAGTACTCCACGCGACTAAAGTATTAAAAAGCATAGACAATCTGAATATCCTACCAATTCCTGTAGCATTGAATGCATTGCAAGACATGCACTACGAGTACATTGGTGCAAATTCGTTCAACACCAGTGCATTGCAGGCTACGGTCGAATTTTACAATTTGTTTGCGGATTGGAATTATAACATGCGGATGGAAGCGCAAAAAGACTTGCTGGATAAACAACTTCAATTGAGCGAGACAGCTGTTGCTATCACAGCAACAATACCGATTTAGAGTGATACATAGACATATGCTACCGGACATGATCTTGATAGACTTCTTCGCAAAGTCTCAAGACCTTGCGTAAGTAGCTGGACTTTGCTTTTTTGATTCGCAAAATCTCTGCCCACACTTGTTGGCTTTTAGAGGAGACTCTACATCAGTCGTCAAAATCGAATCTGAAATTAAAAAGTTTCGTTGGGTGGATTTTATATGTCCTGGCAATCTCCAGCAAGGTGTCAAATCGAAAATCTATTTGCCCCTTTTCTATTTTTGTCAGCTTACTTGAATCTAATTCGGAGTCAAATGATAATTGACGGATACTTGAAACTTTAAGTACTTCCTCTCGGTGCTTTTTTAAATAAGCACCGAATAGCTTTCTAATTTCTTTTTTGTTTTCTATTTCCATTTATAAAACCAAGGTGGAAATATTTTAAAATAAACATGTGGTCGCATTCGACCACATGTTTATTTTTGCATTATCTTTGTTAAGCAATCCTCTTCTTTTAAGAAGAGTTGCTTCTAATTTTTCTATGCTATTTATTTCTTATTTGGAAGAACTAAACCTGAGTAGGCTTTATTTCTCCGCAAAGTCTCCAATATTAAATCTTATCTCAGCCGTTGTTGGTGTTACGGAATAAAAATAGGAAACCCCGATCGTCAATTTATTTAAATCTAAAATTAGTTTCACACACAATTCGGATTGATCTTGTTGCACATCTACGCAGACCGCCGTTGTTGGTATGCCGCAAAGAAAAGGTGTGAAAGCGTACCAACAACACAAGTGAGACAACCAGATATTCATCTCATTTTAGATAATCGAGCAGTCAATGAACTGCATGTTCTTTTTTCTAAGCAAAGTCTTCAACAATAACACTTTCACCAGAACCTTCCGCAAAGTCTCCACAAAGGCTTTTGTGTGTATGCCTGGGACTTTGCGTTCAGAAGAACAAACAAATTCACCATGTGTCATTCTAAAACTTATTAGATGCCTCTCACTTCATGAGCCGCCTCCAATTCGCAAAGTCCCTGCCTAACGCACATGGATTGGGAGGAGACTTTGCGGAGAAGTTCAAACCGCTTGGATTTGGCGAGAACTAAACATCATTTTCAGAGGCTTCTCCGCAAAGTCTCCATAAGAGCTTTTGTGCGTATGCCTGGGACTTTGCGTTTAGGAGAACAAACATATTCGTTAGGCGTAACCCGGTAACATAAAATGATACAGTTAAATAGTTAGATTTACGTCCTCCAACTCCATATAACTGGTTATCGCATATGCTCCCTGCTCAGCAGCTATATAATATTTGGCAGAACTATGTTCATATTGCTCTGGTAATTCTACAAGTCTGTTTTCTGATTTGCAAGGGTTCCAATGGATGTAATCCAGCTTCTGTATGATAAACTTTTCCGTTCTGCATTCTTTCCAATCAAATGACGGTTCAAATACTTCATGATGTTTGTTAAGCAACTTTTGAGTATTATTTACCATACCTTGCATTTGCTCAAGCACTTCATCACAACCCAGATTTTTTAAACGCCGCACAATTTCATATGCCATGAATCTTTTGCCATTACCAATGGTCTTATTTATTTGTTTACCAGTGTTGCGGAAGGCGATGATAGCATGCACATGATCAGGCATTACAACATAACCAATAATAAAATGTCCTTTTTGCTTCAGGACGTTAAACCAATTATACACAACATCATAACCATTTATTATCTTAAATAAAGGCAGCCATCTTGCACACGTAAATGTTATAAAATAAACCCCATCTGTTTCCGGAATGAGCTTTCTTACACTCATCGAGCTATATGTTTAATACTTTCAAATATAGAGTTAATGTATAATATTGAGTAAATGGCTTGCAGTTTATTGATGCCTGATTCATCTTAAAGTGATTAGATACACCTGACGAAAATAACCCTCTCTGATTTCGCAAAGTCCCTGCCTAACGCACATAGTCTGGGAGGAGACTTTGCGGAGAAGTTCGCACCGTGAGGATATGGCAGAACAAAGCATTATTTACAGAGGCTTCTTCGCAAAGTCTCTCTAAGCCCATTTTCTAGGCAAAATCTTCGACAATAACACGCTCACCAGAACCTTCTTTGCAAAGTCTCCATAGAGGCTTTTGCGCGTATGCCTGGGACTTTGCGGTTAGAAGAACAAATAAATTCGCCATGTGTGATTCTAAAACTTATTAGATGCGTCTCACTGCGTGAGCCTCCTCCGATTCGCAAATTCCCTGCCTAACGCACATGGCTTGGGAGGAGACTTTGCGGAGAAGTTTGCACCGCTGGAATTTGGCGAAGGCAAAACATTATTTCCAGGGGTTTCTTCGCAAAGTCCATTCCCACACACATTGGCATTCTTTCTAAGCAAAGTCTTCGACAATAACACTCTCGCCAGAACCTTCTTCGCAAAGTCTCCACAAAGGCTTTTGTGCGTGTGCCTGGGACTTTGCGTTTAGGAGAATAAATAAATTTAGCAGAACTATCAAATAACACAGATCATCACAGATTGCATTACAATCAGATGCTACTTGTTGTAGCTGTTTAATGTGCTCTAAAACGTATTAGATGCCTCTCACTATACGAGCCTCTTCCAATTCGCAAAGTCCCTGCCTAACGCACATAGTCTGGGAGGAGACTTTGCGGAGAAGTTCAAGGTGTGAAAGCGTACCAACAACACAAGTGAGACAACCAGATATTCATCTCATTTTAGATAATCGAGCAGTCAATGAACTGCATGTTCTTTTCTAAACAAATGAACTCCCGTTTCGTAAATATTACAAAGCCGCTTGAGGTGTTCAAGCGACTTTTATGATTGGTGCTTTTGCCATCATCTCCTCCTATCTCACGAAGTTCTTGCACTTCTATTACGATAAAAATCCTCACTTGTCTGCCGGGCGACACACGCTGCGCTAACATGGCCGCAGCAGTGAATGAGGCAAGAAAAAAAATACAACAGCAGCGCATATATCGAAGCAAAATCAAACGAGCCACTCGACAAACGGACTATTTGGTTTACTATTAGTATATACCGGCACACTTTGTTGTTGGTGTGCTTTCGCTCACTTACCTGCCCGACACACACAACAACGACGGCAGCGTGAGTGTGCAATACCAATAAGGGCGAAAGAATGCTTTGAACTTGTATTGTGATTAAATTCCTCACTTTTAGGAGAATAAATAAATTTAGTAGAACTATCAAATAACACAAATCAGTACAGATTGCTTTCTTTCTAAGCAAAGTCTTCGACAATAACACTCTCGCCAGAACCTTCTTCGCAAAGTCTCCACAAAGGCTTTTGTGCATATGCCTGGGACTTTGCGTTTAGGAGAATAAATAAATTTAGCAGAACTATCAAATAACACAAATCATCACAGATTGCATTACAATCAGATGCTACTTGTTGTAGCTGTTTAATGTGCTCTAAAATGTATTAGATGCCTCTCACTACACGAGCCTCTTCCAATTCGCAAAGTCCCTGCCTAACGCACATAGTCTGGAAGGAGACTTTGCGGAGAAGTTCAAACCGCTGGGATCTGGCGAGAACAAACATTATTTCAAGAGGCTTCTCCGCAAAGTCTCCCTAAAAGCCTTGTGAAAAAGCCTGGGACTTTGCGTTTTTGGAGGAGTACTATTGAAATAAAGAAGTTGACATACTCAACTGCATGAGCCACCTTTCTTTCTAAGTAAAAACTTCGACAATACCCCCCCTCACCAGAACCTTCTTCGCAAAGTCTCCACAAAGGCTTTTGTGCGTGTGCCTGGGACTTTGCGTTTAGGAGAACAAACAAATTCGCCATGTGTCATTCTAAAACTTATTAGATGCCTCTCACTGCATGAGCCTTCTCTGATTTCGCAAAGTCTCCTCCCAGGGCCATGTGAGCAGGGCAGGGACTTTGCGTTCAGGAGAAATAATATGAATGCATTTATCTTCAGCATCTTTTCATATACAATTTTTATCAAATAATTATATTAATCCCCCTTTTCCCAACAATTCAACTTCTCAGCGAATCAACTTATCTTCGTAAACCTTAATTCAACATGCTAATGAATAAAAATACCGTTGCCAAAGCTTACCTGCTTTTTGGATTGTTTACCTCTTTTATATACAGTCATTTGACTGCGCAGGTTCCGGTTACTTATACCAGCGCGGAAATTTATCAGCAACTAAAGAAATTAAATGTATTTGGGAGCGTGTTATATATAGCTGCGCACCCGGATGATGAAAACACCAGGCTGCTGGCATACCTGGCCAAAGAAAAACAATACCGCACGGGATATTTGAGCTTAACGAGAGGCGATGGTGGCCAGAATTTGATTGGCGACGAGCAGGGTATTGAATTAGGGTTGATCCGCACGCAGGAATTACTGGCAGCACGCAGAATTGACGGTCCTGAGCAGTTCTTTAGCCGTGCTTATGATTTCGGCTTTAGTAAAAATGCGGAAGAAGCATTGAAAATTTGGGGACACGACAAAATATTAAGCGATGTTGTTTGGGTGATTAGAAAATTCCGCCCCGACGTAATCATTACCCGCTTCCCCGGCGATGAGCGCGCAGGTCACGGACATCACTGGGCTTCGGCCTTGTTGGCGAATGAAGCATTCAAAATTGCTGCAGACAGTACAAAGTTCCCGGAACAGTTCACCTATGGTGTTCGTCCATGGCAAGCTAAACGCATTCTTTGGAACACTTTCAACTTTGGGGGCACCAACACAACATCTCCGGATCAGTTCAAAATTGATGTAGGTGTTTATAATCCGGTTCTGGGCAAAGGTTATGGAGAGATTGCTAGTGAGAGCCGCAGCCAGCATAAAAGCCAGGGATTTGGTGTTGCCCGCCAGCGTGGTGAGTCATACGAGTTTTTTACAACTACAGGAGGTTCTGCACCAAAAGAGGACCTGATGGAAGGGATCGTTACCACAACACAGCGGCTTGCTGAACGTGACTCCGATAATCAGCCAATGGCAACCAGCGGGGAATTCAAAGCCATTGCCACAGCAAATCCACAGAAAACACCAAACACCAACTACGACGCACTTCAATCAAGAATTGACAATATCATCAGCAATTACAATTTTGAGCATCCGGAACATTCTGTTGATAGTCTTGTATCTCTTTATAAGGCAATGCAAACATCATCGTTTGTAAACAGTCCGTGGATATTGCAAAAGCTAAAGGAGATTCAACAACTGATTGTTGCATGCAGTGGAATTTTTCTTGATGTTACAAGCAGCAGTGAGTATGTAGTTCCTGAAAGCGATATAAATCTTCAGTTCTTTGCTAATAAAAGAAACGACGTACGCGCGACACTTGAGAGCATTGTTGTTTCCGCATTCGATACAGCATTAAGAGTTGATCTTCCGGTTAACAAGAACGTGATTGTTTTAAAAAGAATGAAGGTTCCTGATCACAAAGAACCGTCTCAACCATACTGGCTTGAAAAACCTTTGGTTAACGGTGGCAGCTTTGATGTAGCCAACCAGTTCCTGATAGGCAATGCAGAAAACGGTCCTGCATATACCGCCACATTCGTGCTTAACATTAACGGACTGCGCCTTTCTGTAAACAGGCCGGTGCAATACAAATACACCGACCCTGTAAAAGGTGAACTATACCAGCCGCTGGTGGTAATTACACCGGTTATCACTTCTATGTCACCCTCTGTGGTTCTCACCAATATAAAACCGGGAAATGTTCTTACAGAGAATCCTACGCTAAAGGTTCAATACAAATCGAACATAAATGCAGCGAACGTTAAGGTTACCATTAAAATAAACCAGGAATCTTCAATCGTATACAGCAAAGACACCGTTGTAAATTTTGAAGAAGGAAAGACTTTTGCGGCCTTATTGCCGTTGAAGGAAATAGCCAAAAAAGATCTCGGTAAAAAACTGACTGTAGACATTATCGCAGGCATCAATGGAAAGAGACTGGTGTTTTCTCACTACCTGCGCACAATTCAGTACGATCACATTCCGCATATCAATTATTTCTATCGTGATGCAACAACACTCGTGAACGAAGAAATAAAAACGGCAGGCAAAAAGATCGGGTATATTGTTGGTGCCGGAGATAAAGTGCCGCAGTCACTCATTCAAATGGGTTATGAGCTGAAAATTTTAACTGAAGCTGAGGTTACAGACGAAAACCTGAAACAGTTTGATGCAATTATCACAGGCGTCCGTGCTTATAATGTGTATCCCTGGATCACATTAAAGTATGATGTTCTGATGAACTACATTAAAAATGGAGGCAACCTGATTGTTCAGTACAATACCAACAGCTCTGCCGGACCGTTTGATGCCAGGATCGGCCCCTACCCTTTCCTTATCAGCAGAACAAGGGTAACAGAAGAAAATGCCAAAGTGAACATTACACTTCCTGATAACTCAGCACTAAATTTTCCCAACAAAATAACTTCGAAAGATTTTGATGGCTGGATCCAGGAACGCAGCATTTATCACGCGGAGCAAATAGATTCACATTATCAGACGCCACTCTCCATGAAAGATTCGTGGGACAGTAACGAGAGTAAAGGCAGCCTGATCATCGCGCCCTATGGCAAAGGCAATTTTGTATACACCGGCATCGTGTTCTTCCGGGAACTACCAGCAGGTGTTGGCGGCGCGTACAGATTGATGGCAAATTTGATAGGGCTTCCGAAAAACAACTAGAATGTACGATGTACGATGTACGGTGTACGATGTAAGTATTTTCAAACCAGAATGTTTTAAAGTACGATTTACGAAGTACGAAGTACGCATGGTTCAGCTGGTTATTTTTTGGCTACAGCTTTCCATGTCAGAATGTGCGATGTTAGATGCCTGCCCGTACCGACGGCACGTTCGGGCGGGTACGATGTACGGTGTAGGAATTGTCAAACCAGAATGTTTTAAAGTACGATTTACGAAGTACGAAGTACGCGTGGTTCGGCTGGTTATTTTTTTACTACAGCCTTCCATGGCAAAAAGCTGGTAGCTGACAGCAGTGAGTATCAGATATGAGGTAGCAAGTTTTAGGTTTTAGTTCTCTGTAATTCAGGATTAAGATTCAGGGTGTAAAGTAAGTCTTGGACATTCGATATTTTAACAAATTCGATTTAATATGCCTCAAACCTTACGCCTTACACTTCACACCTATACCTGATACCTAATACCTTACACCTCACACCTGATACCTGACGCCTGATACCCAAGCTAAAAGCTAACAGCCGACAGCTAATAGCCAAAAATATTACCAGCGGTTGCGTTTACAAACATTATTTTCCGATTTTAGCGGCTTATTATGGAAAACAGGAGACAAGTAGGCATTGTGTTTTTAATAGTGCTTGGGGTTGCTTTAGGGTTATTGATCAAAAATGTCCGTGCCGGATTACTTATCGGTCTTATTATCGGATTGCTTGGAGGCGGCCTGGCCAGCGGCAGGAGAAGACGGAGATAATTGAAAATGTGCCAATGTGCAAATGTGCAAATGTGCAAATGGGCAAATGGGCAAATGGGCGAATGTGCAGATGCCGTGGCGAATGAATGGGGTAAGGCAATAAGTTGAAATCCAACATTTGCCTGATGCCTCAAACCTTACGCCTCATGCCTTTTACCTGATACCTGACACCTGATACCTTACGCCTAACACCTGACACCTCAAATCAACATATGAAAGAAAACATTCCTTTATTCAAAAAATGGCGAAGCTGGTACCTCCTGGTACTGATAGCATTGTTGGTAATGATTGTTTTCTTCTATTGGTTCACTAAACAATTTTCATGACTCAATTCGATTGGATTGTCTTAGTACTTACGCTTGCCGGCATTATTATTTATGGTCTGTATAAAAGCCGTACTACCAAAAATCTTGAAGGCTACTTCCTGAGCAACAGGAGCATGCCCTGGTATCTTATACTGTTAAGTATAATGGGCACGCAAGCCAGTGCAGTCACTTTTTTATCTGCCCCCGGACAGGCTTTTACTGATGGGATGCGTTTCGTTCAGTACTATTTCGGGTTGCCCATAGCAATGGTTTTGCTATGTATTACTTTCGTTCCAATCTTCAATAAATTAAAAGTCTTTACCGCATACGAGTTTCTCGAAACAAGATTTGATGTAAAAACACGAACCTTTACATCAGCACTTTTTTTACTGTCAAGGGGACTTTCTACAGGAATTAGTATATATGCGCCTTCTATCATTTTATCGGCGCTGTTCGGATGGGACATCTACTGGACCAACATCGTAATGGGTGGTTTATTGATCATTTATACAGTAACCGGTGGCGCAAAAGCAGTTGCGTACACACAGCAATTGCAGCTCATTATTATTTTCGCCGGAATGTTCATTGCCGGCTATTTTATCGTGCATAAACTGCCTGACGGGATAGGTTTTGTTGATGCTTTGAAAGTAAGCGGCGCAAGTGGAAAATTGAATGTTATCACTACCGGCTTTACAGAAAATGGCTTTGAATGGAAGGATCGCTACAACCTTATCAGCGGCATAATCGGTGGATTTTTCCTGGCGCTCAGTTATTTTGGTACGGATCAGAGCCAGGTTGGGCGTTACTTAACAGCAAAAGATACGACAGAAAGCAGGCTGGGATTATTGATGAATGGACTTATAAAAGTGCCGATGCAGTTTCTGATACTGCTAATTGGGGCGCTTTTATTTACTTTTTATCAGTTCAAAAGCGGCCCGGTTTTCTTCAACAGTGGCGTCAGCGAAAAAGTATACCAAACCGCTTATGGCGACACATTAAGAAAAATTGAACGGGACTTTGATCTTGCAAGCCAGCATCAGCAGAAATTGGTTACGGCATATGCTGCGGCTGAAAAAAGCAACAACGAAACCCAAACCGGTTTGTACCGCGACAGTCTGGCTTATTTCAATAATCATTTAAATATTATCAGGACTGATTATAAAACTTACTTAAGCAAGGCGGACAGTACAATTGATACGAATGACACAAATTATATCTTTTTACGCTTTGTGATCGACAACCTTCCAAAGGGTCTGGTAGGTCTACTTGTGGCCATAATTTTTCTTGCAGCCTGGGGCTCAATAGCAGCGGCATTAAACGCGCTTGCCTCCTGTACCATGATTGATTTCTATTGCAGATTCAATAGTCATCGAAAGGACATAATAGAAAACGAGCGCAGGCAATACCATCTCTCGCGATGGTTTACGTTGGGATGGGGCGTGTTTTGTATCGTGGTGGCGCAGTTCAGTAACCGGATGGGCAGCCTGATAGAAGCTGTAAATGTATTGGGTTCGTTGTTTTATGGTGTAATCCTGGGAATCTTCCTTGTTGCTTTTTACATGAAAAGAATCGGCGCCAACGCCGTGTTTTGGGCCGCTGTTTTGGGCGAAATACTGATAATAGCCCTGTTTATTCTCGACAAAAAAGGCATAATTGGCTTCGGATTTTTGTGGCTGAACGTGGTGGGAGCCTTAGCTGTAATTATATTAAGCCTTCTGTTTCAGGGTCGTAAGTCGGCTCAGGTCTCCCTGGTTAACACACGTTAGTTTTATTAAAATATAATATGGCATTGTTTTTATTATTAACAATGTTGCCTTATTTTGAGTTATTATCTTCGCCGCCGCAATGAAGAAACTGCACCATTCTATAAGAAAAAAAATTCTGGCGCTGGTAGATTTTTTCTACCCGCCGTTTAAAAAGTTTATTCCTCTGCAAACTTTTCGCTATGCTGCCTGCGGTGGAACAAACACACTTTTAGATATCATTCTGTTTTCGGTTAGCTATAATTTCATCCTGCACAAACAAAATGTCGATCTTGGAATTGTAACACTGAGTCCGCACATCGCCTCATTCTTCATGTCATTTTGTGTTACGTTTCCTTTTGGTTTTTATCTCAGCCGGTATGTAATATTCCAGGAATCGGGATTAAAAGGACATATCCAATTGTTCCGTTATTTTCTTGTAATTATTGGCTGCATCTTTCTTAATTACGTTTTTCTCAAACTTTTCGTGGATCACATGGGTTGGTATCCTACGATAGCAAAAATTGTTACTACTGTGTTTGTGGTGATCTTCAGTTATATCAGCCAGACTTATTTTTCATTCAAAACAAAGGTTGCCAAGTCTTAGAGCTATCAGCTATCAGCTATCAGCTATTAGCAATTCAATGTCGTTTAGTTAAGCAGGCATCGTCAACTTTGGGAGATGTCGCCTATCGTCGACATGACGATCCGGGCTTGTCGGAAAAACTAATCACAACAGCACTGGTAACAAGTACATGATCATGTTGAATTCTTGAACCGCATCGTCACCTCGACGACAGGAGAGGTCTCCCGAATATTGATCTGATCGTGATACCTTATGCGTGTTAAATACTACAAACTCTTAACTAAACGACATTGCATCAGCAATTAGCTATTAGATCAAGCCGCAAAGTTTAATTACAAACGTCGCGGGGCATTGATTGTCAATGGCTTTATCTAAAGACTTACTTGTAAATACTCAATAAGAAAGGGTAGTATCAAATAAATGATATATGAGCTATTGGCTGCCAGCTTAGAGCTTTCAGCTGGCAGTGCAAAACCGGATTATAAACTACCCAATAAGAAGGGGTAGTATCAAGTAAATGATACTACCCCTCTTTTTTTCGGCCCCTATTTCAGCTAAACTTACTTAATACTATTCGAGCGATTGAATTTTTCCGCTTGCTGATTTACCACCTACAGACAATTTATAAATCAGCATTGAATTTGATGCAAAAGGAAGCGTGTACTGAACATCCCTTGCAACACCTGCATCAAGTTTACCTTCAAAAGCATTTCCCAGTTTTTGACCAGAGATATTGTAAACTTCCAAAACTGCCTTACCGGAAGTTGCAGAAACAATTCTAAAGTTTACTTTTTTCTGGAATGGATTGGGATAAGCTGTCACTTGTAAGCCGCTGCTGTTTTTGCTTGCGGAAGCAACTTTCTTATCCTTATTCACACTGGCCTGAGTAGTGCTCTTTTGTGTTGTAGCCCTTACAGGTTTTTGAACAGATGCTGTTTTCACTTTTGTAAGAGGAGCAACATTCTGAACGAAAGTAATGTGCTGTACACAAGTACCAATGTTACCCGCACCGTCTATAGCAGTCCATGTACGATCTATATTTGTGCTGCCAGGGCATGCTGAACCTGCAACCGGAGCATCAGTATAGAATATATTGATTTCTGCTGCAGAAGAGCAATTGTCTGAAGCTGTAGCTGTTCCGGTGTTAGACGGATCAGTTGATTCACCACATGACAATACTTTATCTGACGGACAACTAACAATTGGCGCTGTTCGATCTGTTACAGTAATATGCTGTACACAGGTTGTTGTATTGCCACAACCGTCAGTAGCAGTCCATGTGCGTGTGATTAGTGTGTAGCAATTTTGAGAACTGTTTACATCCTTATGTGTGAGCGTAGGTTTGCCGCAGTTATCAGTAGCAACAGGTGTACCTGTAGCCGTAGTATCTGTAGCATCTCCACATTCAACTTTAACATCAGGCACACAAGCAATAGTTGGCGGAGTTACGTCCTTCACTGTAATTGTTTGTGTACAAGTATTAGTATTACCGCAGGCGTCTGTTGCCTTATATGTGCGGGTAATAATCTTAGGACAGCTGCCTGAAGCTTCGTCTTTTACAAATTCAACTGTAACTGAACCACTACAATTATCAGAAGTGGTTACTGACTTCGGATCTGGAGTTGGCACGTCTCCAGCACATTCTACAGTTACCGGAGCAGGACAGGTAATTGAAGGAGCAGTTGTGTCTATGAATGTAATGTGCTGTACACAAGTGCTAAAGTTACCGCATGCATCTGTAGCTCTCCATGTACGGTCAATACCTGGTATTCCTGCACAAGAAGCTGCAGTAGCTGCATCGGTATGAGTTATTATTACTGTACCGCCGCAATTATCAGTTGCAGTTGCTTTTCCTGTGTGTACTGTGTCAGTTGGTGCGCCACATGTCAATTGTTTGTTACCAGGACATGTGATCACAGGCTTGGTTGTATCAATGAACGTAATGTGCTGTACACAAGTACTGAAGTTACCACAAGCGTCTATAGCTTTCCATGTCCTGTCAATTCCTGCTTTTCCGTTACAACCCGCAGCTGTTGCAGCATCTGTGTAACTAATTGTTACAGTTCCGCCGCAGTTATCGGTAGCGGTTGCTTTTCCTGTTTTGGAAGTATCAGAAGCCGCACCGCATTCGAGTTGTTTATTTCCCGGACAATTAATCACTGGCTTTATTGTGTCCTTAACAACTACATCTTTACTGCAGGTGCTTGAACAGCCACTGGAGTTGGTAGTTGTTAATCCTAATGTAAATGATGCGTTACAATTATTGCCGGCTGTAACAGTTACAGACGAACTGCTGTCGCTGCCAACAATAGAGCCATTACCTGATATGGTCCATTTGAATTTAACACCTCCGGATCCGGTGTAGGTGTTTCCTGTTGTCCCCGGACAAAGTGGTCCGTCCGGCCCGGTAATACTACATGACGGGAATGGATTGATTACCACTGTTGCTTTTGCAGTTTTAATACAACCATTGCCACTATTGAAGGTATACGTAATCTCATAAGTTCCTGGTGTACTAGCTGCAAGATCTATTAACCCGGTACTGGCATTAATGCTAAGACCTGCAGGCGCAGAGAATGTACCTCCGGTAATACCGGTTAAGTCAACAGAAGCCGTACCTTTTGCGCAGAACGGTCCGGCATATTTGATGCTGGCCGAACCAAAAGTGAAGGAGACAGGTATTGGTTCAACAAAATCTTTCAGCGCAGCAGTTGAAGACGCTGACGCTTTTGTTTTTATCCAAAGCGTTTTAACGCTCAGGCCGGCACAGGCATCTCCTGTTGCAGCCAACAGTTTTGTGATATTAATAGCTGCTTCAACAAATGCAAATGGTTGATATGTGGTAGAACCAAAAGCCCCAAAAGGAACGGATTCATTAACACCATTGGTTAATGCAAAAGCAGTACCGGCGGGCGGAGTAAATTGAACAAACTCGTAACCGCCACCAGCCTTGGCTTTCCATTGATAAAAGAATACATTGGCCGCAACACCGCCGTTAGTGTATTCCATTGAAATAACCAGGTCATTGATGGTTCTGCCGCCGTTAGGACCGCCACCAGTGAAGCCGCCACCTGATGGATTTCTAGCCAGCGTATTCTGCAAAAATTCAAAATCTATGTAGCTTGTCCCACTTGTAGAAAGACGGTCACCACCAATTATGATCCACTGGTTATTATTGGAAGTGTCTCTTGATACGTGGTACATCGCGTTATTAATATCATTCTTATTCGGCGCAGTAGATTGGGTCCAATGTAAAGCGGGTATACTGTCGTCAAACTTACTTCCTGTTGTAAAGATAAAGTCCAGGTTACTGTTATATGCATCACGTTTAAGGCCCGTAGTGGCGCCAACAACGGCAACGCCAGAGTCTGTCAGCACAAAGCCACCGGTGCCTCCAGGCCCTGCTACCCAGTCACCCTGGTTAGCAGTAGGTGTGTTGGCTTTTAAACCACCGTCAATGCGAAATCCTCCGGCAGGCGGATAAACGGGCGCCAATTGCGCATATGACTGATAGGAATAAAGTAATATGGCGGTAAGCAAAAGCGGGACTACTTTTTTAAAGAAGCGACTTATTTCGTTACATCGCCCCCCTAAAAAAGGGATATGAATTTTTCTTTTATGAGGAGTAAACATAGATCACGGTTTTATTATAGTTGAGGTAATAGATAGCCCCTACACACATTAAACAGGAATGGTGTATAGGGCGGATTTGATTTTGAAAAGGGTATTTAAAAGGGCATAATATGAAAGATATTATGCCCATCTTCGCAAACGAATATGCCTCACGAAAAGAATAGTTGTTATGCAGAGAAAGGTATGAATACAAGAATTGACGGGCCGGGTTAAGAATTTAAACCGTGTATTGAAAGTTAGCTTCCGGGATAAGGAACATTCTTTGTTCTTTAAAGGGGTATAACAATACATAATAGTGTACGCTTGAATCCAAATGAAAAATTCTAATTACTAGAATACACACTATCACCCGTGGCGACAACGCTTCATTATCGAAACCAGCACTACATCGGTTACTTACAAATTGTGTTGCTCGTGGTTTTATTGCAGAGGATACCGGACAGTGAAGTATGGCGTGGACAGTAATGACAAGCGATAATAAGAACAAAAATTAACAACTTTTTTTTATTTATGCAATAGCGTAAATGCATTTATTTTTATTGAATCTATTATATACATTCAGCCAATCAGCAATTGAAGCGGGAAGCTATTTAACTGTGGATTTAAACAGTAAGCCAAAAGAAATATTAATCAGTTGGAATATAACAGAAGTAATTCTCATTTTTCTTTTTCTGCATCAAAGCGTTTTTCGGGTGAAAATCTGAGCACCGGTGGATGTATCATCTCCGAAAACTTCACCTTTCTTGCGTTCATTTACATCTGCGTTCATCTGAAAAGCAGGACTCCTGTATTCTTCAACATAAAAGACCAAAACAAATATGATCAGCGCTAAAGAGCAACAAATAAGATGCCTTGCCGTTAGAGCCAAGTTACCATGGCTCACCGTTCTGGCAGAACGCTAACGAAAAGCGTATCGCAACCTACCTGCAAATAATTCAATTTACTTGTAGCACGAAATGAGCATGTTTGTAATAACAAGCTGACTTCATCAATAATAGAAATATTTTTTTGAGTTAAACATTCTTTTATTTTTGCGCCCTATTTTTTAATCAGGGATTTTAAAATCTTAATCCTTAAAACGAAAAACTATGTCTCGTACCAGGCTCTCTGCAATTGCAGTTGCATTTGCCATGTTATCTACAGGATGTGCATCCATCGTAAGTAAATCTAATTGGCCTTTTTCAGTTGACACCAACCCGGCAGGTGCTGAAATTTCAGTGACCAATAGAAAAGGTATTGAAGTTTACAAAGGAACTTCTCCGGCTGCGTTCAAGTTAAAGTCCGGATCCTCTTTTTTTGCAAAGGAATCCTATACAATTACTTTGACAAAAAGTGGATTTGAAACTAAAAAAATGACGGTTGAATGCAAACTGAACGGATGGTATTTTGGTAACATTCTTTTGGGTGGCGTTATTGGAATGCTGATCATCGATCCTGCTACAGGCGCAATGTACAAGCTGGATAATCACGGTATTTTTGAAACGATGAAAACAAAATCTGCAAATGCATCACTTCAGATTATTGAGAAGGATCAATTATCAAAAGAACAAGAACAGCATCTTGTTAAATTGAACTAGGCTTTCAAAAAACATCGGTATTTTTTGGTTATTGGTGCGCAACTTTATATTGTTTGCGTACCAATAACCTTAAGATAGCAAATGATAGATCTACGGTCAGAATTACTATTAAACCTCCATAGTTAGTCAACGCATTATTGCATTAAAAACGATGTAACAGATACAAAAATACTCGCTTCCCTGGCGAACTTTAGAAAAAAAGCAGCTTATTACTCAGGTATGAACAGGATTGCATCAGCCACTACTACTCCATCTGCTTTTTCGTTATTTATTTCAACATAAGCTTTGCCCTCTTTTTTGAAACTGTATGCACCAAGGTCAATCCATTCACCGGACGTTTGCCCTTCGACCTTTATAGCTGATGCATCAACTGCATGGTCATGCTTGTTGTTCCCGTCAAAAATGGTGAAATGCGTATGTAACGCTGCATTTTCCAGCTTAGGTAAATAGCTGTAGACACGATATTTCCCGTCCTTTGGTATGTCAACGTTAAAACGAACGGAGCCCGCTTCTCCCCCCTTACTATCATTTGCATAAAGGGATGGTCCGTAAGAACCTCCTTTTTGTTTTTTCCAATTGCCGGTAACAACAACATGCTTTGTATCGTCATTATCCACAAGCACTTCCTGTATTTTTCCGTTAACCAACGGATTATCTAGTAATGATTGCTGTACTTTTTTAATATCTACATTCTGCACAGTTGTTCCCGTGTTAAGCGCTTCCACTGCAGCTACTGCGGCCGACTGTCCAAGCTCCATAAATACCGGCTCCATTCTTATGGAACCATATGCAATATGAGTGGCAGACAGGCAAACCGGTACAAAAAGATTTTTACATTCATCGGCTTTGGGAATAATAGATCTGTAAGATATAGGATAAGGACCAAAGCCCCCTATTTGCACATCCCCCTCATTCTTTACCATGCCGTTTACAACAATGCGCTGGCAATTATGGGAATCCATTGTATAAGCTGCCATCCCAATACCATCGGTAACGGTCTCGCGCGCTTCGCAATTCGCTTGTGTCATTATATAGGCGCCCTTCATTCTGCGGGCTTCTCTAATGTATAATTGAGGTGTCCAGTTGCCATTATCTGTGTATTCATCTTTCGGATACCCCCATTGCAACATCATATCACGCAAATGCTGCGGCATACGGCTATCATGACCCACGAAATACAAAAAACCTTTGGTATAGTTCTCATGCTTTTTAATGATGGCTTTTCTTATCGCAGCATCGCCTTCAGGATAATTATAGTTCTCACCGATCATATCTGTTGAAAATGCCCCATTGTTATTGATATCGGTTTTATGATTTGGCATCAGGTCTACCTTCATAATACCATTAAGATCTTTAGCAGGTCTTTTCTCCAGCACTCGCAATAATAATTCATAACGTGCAGGATCATAATCTTCAGGCCTGGTGATCTCTATGCGATTAGTGGGATCATTTGTCAGGCATATCCTGAAATTGTACGTCTGTACTTTTTTGTCACCGGCTCCAATTGTCCCTAACGGTTCAGGACTTATGCCCCACAAAAGTCCACTTCCGGGTTTGCCCGGTTCTTTGTAAGGATTAATGCTATCAGGGAATTGATGTTTTTCACGAAGTTGTATTCCGTTGTATGTTTCATTGTAATCCGCATTGGCTTCACGACCTACCATGTATGAGACACCGGCCTTTGCCATCAGGTCTCCTTCATATGAGCAATCAATGAACATGCCGGCTTTAACCTGTATATTTTTTCCGCTGTTTAAGTTCGTTACTTCTATTTCAGTAATTGAGCCATTCACCTTTTTTACACTCGCCAATCGGTGCTGAAGACGGATATTCAATTGGGCGTCATCAATGTATTGCTGAAAAATCTGCAGTGCAACTTTGGGTTCAAAGATCCATTGCTCAAAGCGGCCATAGTGTTTACCGATACGGCGATAATAATCTCTTGCCAAACCCGTAATGGCATATTTGTTGCCGATATCTGTATATCCGAGACCACCTGTTGTCAGTCCGCCCAATCTGTTACCGGGTTCTATCAATAATACAGTCTTGTGTAACTTCCTGGCAGTATAGGCAGCGATAACACCGGCAGAGGTTCCTCCATAAATGCATACATCAACTTTTTCGATTGATTGAGCAATTAAACGCTGTGTTGCAAAAATCAATATTAAGCAGAGCAATAAGCCTTTCTTATAAGCAATCATGAGGAATGAATTAATGATTTTTTTGAAAGCAGTTTTGTCAGAGGGATAAATATAAAGCTTTATTTTTTGGATGGCGCGAGGTAGTGTATGAGATTTGATTCAACAGCGGTGGGAAAAATGTCTTTACATAGCATATTGGAACCGTTTTCTCTTTTATGTTCTTTTGGCTTGATCCAAAAGAACCAAAAAATCAAGGCAAACACGGATGCCTCCGGCCGTTTTGCCCTCCCGCGCCTCTCCAAAGTGCGGCTTTGTTTTATCTATGCAACAGGCGCTACTCATTAATTTGGAAAGACAGATGACTGCAAGCCCCTTCAATTGCCGGAAGCGAAATTATCTTGTATGTTGATCTGATTTTTTGGCCTTCTTCTTCAATATAGTGATTGCATCCTTTGTAAAGACACTCGCATTCAACATCTGACCCAAATAAATGAGCTTAAAGATGTATAACAATAACACGCGAATACCGGTAGCTTAACCGATTTGCAAATCAATTTAAAATCGATTAATTTATGTGTCTATTTTTTAATCCTAAAAACTTACTACAATGCCTAACCTGGAACAAACCCTGGTGTACAAATGGCTGAATGAGGTCTGGAACAAAGGAAACATTGATATCGCAGAAAGCCTGATGCATGAAAACGCCACAAGGCATGGCCTTGGAGATATTGACTCCAATCTGCCAGGCCCGGAGGGATTCAGAACATTTTACGCAAACTTCAAAAAGGATTTCACAAACATCGACATTCAGATGGAAGATGCCATCAAAGAAGATGGCATTGAAGCCGTGAGATGCACGGTGCACGCCTTGCATATTCCGACTAACAAGGAGGTCAATTTTTCCGGCATCTGCTGGGCAAAATGCGAACATGGAAAAATCAAAGAAGCATGGAACAGTTTTGATTTTTTGAAGATGTATCAACAAATCGGTCTTCTTAAGTTGTCTGAATCAGTTTAGCGCCTTCCATGCAACAGCCGTTTATTTTTCGTACAACCAAGGTAATAATAATTGTAAAGAGAAACATTTTAGAACAGGTCCATCCAATCCCGAAGGGATGAAATTATTATAGAAGAATATACGCACCTGTATTTAAAACCCGAAGGGTTGACATTCTATAATGTAATGTCAACCCTTCGGGTTTTAATAAATAATTTACGCACTTCTATAATAATTTCATCCCTTCGGGATTGCCTACGTTGAGCTCAATCTTCTCTATTTATAAATCATAATAGGTTAACACTACTATTGACAATTAAATTCCAGTTTCACACTTTTAGTCGGACAATAATGATTTTATACAATCATTGAGAGGTATTATATTTCCACACGCCTCATTTTCGGCACTAACAAATGCATGATCGTCCAGGTGACAAGATAAGCAGAGCCACATACAACAAACATAATAGTGTAGCCGGTTTGAATATGTCCCAAAGCTTTATAATGATCAAACAATGCACCAGCCAGCTTGGCAATCATAATTCCGCCTACTGCGCCGAACATGCCGCCAATACCGGTGATGGAGCCCAGCGTATGTTTGGGAAACATATCGCTTGCAGTTGTAAAGATATTCGCGCTCCATGCCTGGTGCGCAGCCATTGCAAGACTGATAATACACACTGCCAGCCACATGTTAGAACCACCAAAGTACTGAGCCGTTATTACCGGTAATGCACAACATGCATAGATGAGCATGGACTTTTTACGTGCAGAAAAAACAGGCATTCCATTTTTGATCAATCGCAAAGGCAACCATCCGCCACCTATGCTACCAAGGGTTGCAATGGTGTAAGCAACAGCAACCGGGAATGCCTTTTCAGTTGAACTCAGACCGTATTGTTTTTCCAGAATATCAGGAAGCCAGAATAAAAAGAACCACCACATAGGATCTGTTAATCCTTTACCTATTGCAAAGGCCCAGGTTTGTCTGTATTTAAGCAATGTACCCCAGGATACTTTTTCATGTTTTACTTCTGTTGTTTCCTGTAGTTCGTCTTTGTCGCTGTGGATATAATCGTATTCAGACTTGCTTAATCTCTTTTGTTTTTTGGGCACTTCATACAGCAGAAACCAGAAAATAAGCCAGATAAAACCGATTAGCCCGGTAATTACAAAAGCTGCTTTCCAACCCATTTTTTGAGCAATAAACGGTACAGAAAGCGGTGCCACTATGGCGCCGATATTTGTGCCAGAATTAAATATACCGGTAGCCAGCGCACGTTCCTTTTTAGGAAACCATTCAGCCACTGTTTTGATAGCTGCAGGAAAGTTGCCGGATTCTGTTACACCTAAGAAACCTCTTGCAACAAAGAATCCGAGCGTGCTTGTTACAAGACCATGACCCAATGCAGCAATGCTCCACAAAGCTGTAGCTAGTGCATAACCGATCTTTGTACCCAGCTTGTCTATTAATCTACCTGCACCTATCATTCCTAAAGCATAACACAGCTGAAAGCAGGTTACAAGGTTAGCATAATCTGTTTCACTCCACGTAAACTCTTTTTCAAGCGTTGATTTTAACAGGCTGATCACCTGTCTGTCCAGGTAGTTGATGGTCGTGGCAAAAAATATCAGTGCACAAATGGTCCATCGGTATTTTCCGATGGCAATTTTTTCAATGGCAGGAGGCGTGCTCGTTGTATACATCAATCGTTATTTTTTGATGGCATTAATAATTTCCAATGCTTCTTTCGTTAGTGTAGTTATGCTTGAATAGTCTTTTTGCTGTAATAAATTTTTTGTGATCAGTTTGCTTCCCATCCCTACGGCGCAAACGCCGGATTTAAACCAGGCTTCAAGATTCTCCTTATCTAATTCAACTCCGCCGGTAGGCATAAAAAACAATGTGGGGAATAATTCTTTGATGGATTGTACAAATTGCGGGCCCAACAAATTTCCTGGGAACAATTTAATAAAAGTCGCGCCCATATTTTCAGCACGGATAATTTCCGTTGGCGTCATACAACCCGGAACCCAAAGCATTCTTAGTGATTTTGCAGCTTCGGCAACTTCGTCAATAATACCCGGGCTAATTATAAAATCCGCGCCGGCATTAATAAATGATACAGCTGCATGTTCATTTTTAATGGTACCTATCCCCAGGTACATGTCTTTTAATTCTGAATCACAAAGGTTTCTAAGCACAGAAAAATTCTTCAGTGCCGCCGATCCTCTGTTGGTATATTCAACCGCCCTTATTCCTGCCGCATACAACGCACGCAAAACATTTGCACTCACTTCTGCATCTTCATGAAAAAACAGTGGCAACATTCCTTGCTGAGGGATCACATCCAGTATAGCTGATTTCTTATCCATGATGAATTATTTTTTGACGTACATCTTCAATTGTCTGATTGGTTGCATCTCCTGTCTCACTTAGCTTACCAAAGGCCGCAGCAGTTGCAAAATCTATTACCTCCTGCGGCGGGTGTTTATGATACAGCCCGTAGATTAAGCCAGCCATAAAACAATCGCCACTTCCAACTTTGTCCGTTATACTGTCGGCAACATATTCTGCGGAAAAATGTTGCGCTTTATTCGTGAATAATGTTGTGTAATACCTGATACCCTCTTCACCATTATCAAATCTGAATGTATTGGCAACGGTGTGGCATTTGTGAAAGGTCTCTTCAATGGCCTTTGATGTTTTTTCGGCGTGCGCCAGGTAGGCTTCTTTTGTTCCCTTCTGGTGAATGTCATGATCAATTTCAATTCCCAGTAAAGTGTTTGCAGCCCAGATATTTCCCATCACCATATCGCAATATTCAACCAGTTCACGCATAACGGAAACGGGCTTTTCTCCGTATTGCCAAAGCTTTGAGCGGTAATTAAGATCAACAGATATGAAAATCCCTTTCTTATGCGCCACCTCCAGTGCTTCCTTACAAACATCAGCTGCTCTTCTACTCAAAGCCGGACTTATTGCCGAAAAATGAAACCAGCTTACATCATTTAAAACTGTATCCCAGTCTATTACGCCGGTTGTTAGTTCTCCGAAAGATGAATAAGCCCTGTCATATATAACACCTGCATGTTTCAGGTCTGCGCCTTGTGGCAGGTAATATAACCCGATCCTTTCTCCGCCAAAATGGATGGAAGATGTATCTATTTTCTTTTGCTTTAATTCTTCTACTATTTCTGTCGCAAGGTAGTTATGCGGCAACGCCGTACAATAACCAACGGGTAGCTCCCATTTTGTTAACGCAGTAGCCACGTTCAATTCAGCACCACCTACATAAACGGACATCACGTTATCATGCATCCATTTGCCGTGCAACTGCGGAGACATGCGTAACAACAACTCTCCAAAACATAAAACTTTCTTCATTGGTATAAAACGCCAGGTATCAGGTGTCAGGTATCAGGTATCAGCAAAGGCTGCGTTTTGATCATCCTCCCACATCTTTACACCGGCTTTTTGGATTTTATTTTACTTGTTTACTGCTGGAAGATATTGATTTTAAAAATTAAAATAATTCTTCGCGTTATAGTAACAAATATCCTGAACAACTTTTCCGATCCAGTTTATATCATTGGGCAATTCACCGTTCTCGACCTCTGCGCCGAACAAATTACAAACAATACGCCTGAAATATTCATGACGGGGAAAAGAAAGAAAGCTTCTGGAATCTGTCAGCATGCCAATAAACCTGCTGATCAATCCCATATTGGACAGCGTATTGATCTGCCTGATCATTCCATCTTTCTGATCGAGGAACCACCATGCAGAACCATATTGTATTTTACCTGCAACCGAGCCATCATTAAAGTTCCCGATCATTGTCGCCATTACTTCGTTATCAGCAGGATTCAGGTTATACAGTATTGTTTTTGCCAGCTTATCATCACTGTCCATTCTTGACAGGAAGCGGGCAAGGCTCCTTGCCTGGGAAAAGTCGCCCATAGAATCCCAGCCTGTATCCGGGCCGAGCTTTTGCAACAGCCGTTTATTGTTATTGCGCAATGCTCCCAGGTGATATTGCTGCACCCAGCCTTTTTCCCAATCCAGCTCTGCAAAATATATTAACATGGCCGACTTAAACTGTCTTCTTTCCTTCAGCGACAATACCTCTCCGTTACGAACGCGGTTAAATATAAGTATGATCTCCTTTTCAGTAAAATCATCTGCATACATTTCTTCCAAACCGTGATCAGAAACGGTACACCCATTGGCGGCAAAGTAATCATGCCTGTCCTTTATCGCATCAAGGAACTGATTGAATGATGTGATATCAATACCCGTGGCCGTCTCCAGCTTTTTCAGATAGGCGTTAAATACAACAGGATCATCCACATTCATTGCGGCATCAGGCCTGAAAGCAGGATTAACCGGAATCTCAAAACCGTCTTTCTTCAATTGTTTATGATCACACAATGTATCTACAGGATCATCGGTCGTACAAACCTGTACAACATTCATCTTTCTTAAAAGATTCTGAACGGTATATTCCGGTGTTTGCAACAATGCAGTACAGGTATCATATATGTCTTTGGCGCTTGAGGGCTCCAGAATATCGTTAACATTGAAGTACCGTTGCAACTCAAGGTGCGTCCAGTGATGCAACGGGTTACGTAGTGTATATGGAACAGTTGCCGCCCATTGTTCAAACTTCTCATAATCAGTTGCATCACCGGTGCAGTATCTTTCATCAACACCATTGGTCCGCATGGCCCTCCACTTATAATGATCGCCATATAGCCAGATTTCCGTAAGATTTTTAAACTGGTAGTTCTTTGCTATTTGTGCGGGGGGCAAGTGGCAATGATAGTCAATGATAGGCATATCCTTTGCGAACTCATGATAAAGCCGTTGTGCAGTGTTTGATTGCAAAAGAAAGTTTTCATCCAAAAATTTTCGCATATTCCATTTTTAGGTATATAAATAAAATTGGCTATGCTGAAAAAACCATCATTAAGATCTCCTGGAGTGCTATTCAATTGAACATGCAGAGAAGAAAGACTCTTTTTTCATGTGGCAAATTTCAGAGCGACAGCTACTAAAAAAGACAACTATTATGACAAGTCTATAACTATATTTAATGCAAACAAGCGCAAAAACAAGATTTTTTTACGCAAACGTTGTCGGTAACGATTTCATTTTTAATCGGGCCTGAACTTTACGTCCCAAAAATTGTTATTACCTTACTCCTATTCATTTTAAACACATTACCATGAAAAAATTATTTTTCCTGTTCGCTGCTGCCATCTTAATAATAACAACTGTTCATGCGCAAACAGTTCCGGGCGATCTTACAAGCGCAGCCTCTTCAGGATTTAATGTAAAAAGCCTTACAAAAAGCATCATGGGAAAACTTGTGCCGGCCTTGTCACTAACCGATACCCAGAAACCCGGGGTTACGAGTGCTATAACAGATTTCCTGACGCAGAAATCAAAAATATTACCATTACAACAAACAGATGCCGGCTCTTACAATACCAAGTTCACATCCCTGTTCAACGGATTAAAAACAAAGCTTGGCGGGCTTATTTCACCAACACAACTCACCAGTTTTTTGGGGCTTAAACCTTCTACAAACGACCCGAAGAATGTGTTGTCTAATTTGTATTATTAGAGAGAAGCTTAAAGCCTAAAGCCCAAAGCTTAGAACTGAGACCTCAATATCAAATTTGCCTTTCGCATTTGAAGCCGTGGCTCTTATCCCACGAGACCCTTATTTATAAGTGTTTCGTAAGACACGAACCACGGCGCGGTAATTAAAATATTAGTCATGAAAAGAGTCCAAAACAACTATCTGATTTTGGACTCTTTTCGTTTAGTCGGAATTGCTTCAAGCGCGCCAACCCTGGCTTTAAGCTTTAGGCTCTAAGCTTATCACTTCCTAAAGCCATGGCTCGTGCCCCACGAGACATCATAACATAAATGAACAATTTGGTTCGTGAGACACGAACCAAGGCGTAAAATGTTATTTATAAAAAGCGTCCAAAACAAACATCTGTTTTGAACGCTTTTCATTTATACAAGGATGTTTCAGGTGTGCCAACACAAGCTTTAAGCTTTAGGCTTTTAGCTCTAAGCTTACGCTTATCCCTTCTTCCTCACACACCAAATTGTATTCGATGCATCATCCGCAACAAGGAGCGCGCCGTTACTTAAAACAGCCACACCTACGGGCCTGCCATAAACCTTACCACTGGCTTCATCTGCAATGAAGCCGGTTAAAAAATCTTCCGGCTCTCCTATCGGCCTGCCGTTTTTAAAAGGAACAAAAACAACTTTATATCCAACCAATTTGGAAGAATTCCACGAACCATGCTGACCAATAAACGCACCACCCTGGTATTTTGAAGGAAACTCGTTCTTGTCATAAAACGCCAGTCCTAACGAAGCTGTGTGCGAACCCAAAGACACATCGGGAACGATAGCTTTTGCAACAAGATCGGGGCGTTCGCCTTTCATTCGCGGATCTTTATGCTGTCCGAAATAACTGTAGGGCCAACCATAAAATCCACCTTCTTTTACCGAAGTAAGATAGTCAGGAACCAGGCCGTCTCCCAATTCATCCCGTTCATTTACTGCTGTCCATAAAGTATTGGTTCCGGGCGCCCAACCCATTCCTACCGGATTTCTCAAACCCCAGGCATATATTTTTTCTCCAGATCCGTCGGGATTGATCTCTAATATGTCAGCCCGTCTGATTTCATTATCCATACCGTGTTCTGCGTTATTGGAACCTGAACCTACGGAAATGAAGATCTTTGAGTTATCGCTGTTTGCAAGCAGGTTTCTCGTCCAGTGATTGTTGTATCCGCCTTTGGGAAGTGTCAAAATTTCTTGCGGAGCAGCTTTAATGCTCGTCTGCCCTGGTTGATAGGGAAACCTGAGCAACGCATCTGTATTTGCCACGTAGAAGAAATTACCCAAAACAAGCATCCCAAACGGCTGGTCAAGGCCGGACAAAAACACCTCTGATGTATCCGCCACGCCATCATTATTGGCATCTTTAAACAAAATCACCGAATTGGCGCTGTTGCCCATGTTTTGAGACTTCGCCTTCCCGGAAACCTGCGCTTCCAGTTTTTTTATTGCGCCCGGATTGGTGGATGCCTGGGAAACAAAAATATCTCCGTTAGGTGCCTGATAAATCCACCTCGGATTATTGAGTCCCGAAGCGAACCTGGTCACAACGAATCCGTCAGGAGCTTTTGGTATAATTGAATCTTGCCAACCAATGACATTACAAAATTTTGAAGTGGATTTGGTAGCAAATGGTTCAGGAAGATCAACCGGTTTTATGGCCGTTTGAACGGTGTCAGCCGGGGTTTCCGTGGTATTTTTATGCTGATTTTGGCAGGAAAACATCAAAATCACTGTCAAAACAGGTAAATATTTTTTTACCATATGAGGCCTTTAGGGAAAGGAGTACAAGATTGAAGCCAAGGCGAGGCAAGCTTAAAGCCTAAAGCGTAAAGCCTAAAACTTGCAGTTGAGTGTTCGAGACGTTTACTTTCTTCAGAATTTGTTAGGCAGGTCGAAAACTTTCTGGAAGCAAACTTCAATAACTGCGGTAAAACTCAGGGATGCCGAAAGACAAGGCTTTAAGCTTTAGGCATTACGCTTTAGGCCCTTGCTTTAGGCTTTGGGTTTTAAGCTTTAAGCTTGCATCTGCCAATTTTTCATTTTGTCAGTCGATGGCATAATCATTGACTAAGAAAAGAGACATTCTAATACAAACCTTAAAGGATTTAAATGATATGGGAAAGATAATAGGTATTGACTTAGGCACAACTAACAGTTGCGTAGCTGTAATGGAAGGTAACGAACCGGTGGTAATCGCCAACGATGAAGGCCGCCGTACAACGCCTTCAGTTGTAGCCTTCTTAAAAAATGGCGAACGTAAAGTAGGTGATCCCGCTAAACGTCAGGCCATTACTAACCCGCATAACACCATAATGAGTGTTAAGCGTTTTATGGGTCGCAGATTTGACGAAGTGACCGAAGAAATAAGCCACTGGAGCTATAAAGTAGCAAAAGGTGACAATAATACTGTTCGTGTGGACATTGATGGCAGATTATATACTCCACAGGAAATCTCCGCCATGATTCTGCAGAAAATGAAAAAAACTGCTGAAGATTACCTGGGACAGGAAGTTACAGAAGCGGTTATTACCGTTCCTGCCTACTTCAACGATGCTCAGCGCCAGGCTACCAAAGAGGCTGGTGAAATCGCTGGTTTAAACGTACGCCGTATTGTGAACGAGCCTACTGCTGCGGCACTGGCTTATGGTTTGGATAAAAAACACGCTGACCAGAAAATAGCAGTATTTGACCTGGGTGGTGGTACATTCGATATCTCAGTTCTTGAACTGGGCGATGGCGTTTTTGAAGTAAAAAGCACCAACGGTGATACACACTTAGGTGGTGATGACTTTGATAAAGTGATCATGGACTGGTTGGCTGATGAATTCAAAAGCCAGGAAGCAGTTGACCTGCGCAAAGATCCAATGGCGCTTCAGCGTTTGAAAGAAGCAGCTGAAAAAGCTAAGATTGAATTGTCTTCTTCTTCTGAAACAGAGATTAACCTGCCTTACATTACTGCAGTTGACGGTGTTCCTAAACACCTTGTAATAAAACTTACAAGAGCCAAATTTGAACAACTGGCTGACAAATTATTTGAAAGATGTTTGAAGCCTTGTGAGGCTGCATTGAAAGATGCTGGTTACTCTGCTTCACAAATTGATGAAGTGATCCTGGTAGGTGGTAGTACACGTATCCCTAAAGTACAGGAAATAGTAGAAAAATTCTTCGGCAAAAAACCAAACCGTGGTGTTAACCCTGATGAGGTAGTTGCTGTTGGTGCTGCTATTCAGGGTGCGGTGTTAACCGGTGAAGTGAAAGATGTATTGTTGTTGGATGTTACCCCGTTAAGCCTGGGTATTGAAACTTATGGTGGTGTAATGACTACAATGATCTCTTCTAACACAACCATTCCTACAAAGAAAACGGAAACATTCTCTACAGCCAGCGATAATCAACCAGGCGTACAGATCCATGTATTGCAGGGTGAAAGAAGTATGGCGAAAGATAACAAGAGCCTGGGCGTATTTAACCTGGATGGTATACCACCAGCTCCAAGAGGTGTTCCTCAGATTGAAGTTACTTTTGACATCGATGCTAACGGTATCTTACACGTTAACGCGAAAGATAAAGGAACCGGCAAAGAACAGAAGATCCGTATTGAAGCAGGTAGCGGTTTAAGCAAGGATGAGATCGAAAAAATGAAGAATGAAGCTAAAGCCAACGAAGCAACTGATAAAGCTGCCCGTGAAAAAGTTGAAAAACTGAACCAGGCGGATAGCTTAATCTTCCAGACTGAAAAGCAATTGAAAGAATTTGGAGATAAGATCCCTGCTGATAAAAAAGCACCTATTGAAGATGCTTTGACTAAGCTGAAAGAAGCACACAAAAACCAGGATGCTGATGCAATTGATAAGGCCCTGGCTGAAATGAACAATGCATGGACAGCTGCAAGCGAAGAGATCTACAAGGCTCAGCAGGCTGCAGGTGGTAACGGTACCGAACAAGCTGGTGCTGGTGCACAACAGGCCGGAGCTGAAGCAAAAGGTCCGGAAGATGTTCAGGATGCAGAGTTTGAGGAAGTGAAGTAAGATTAGGTCAAAATTCCAAAGTAAAAAATCTGAAGCGAAGATTTCGTGGAAGATAGAAATAATAAGGGCTCCGCTAAAGCGGGGCCTTTTTTGCACACGGCGGATGGGTTTCACGCAAAGAACGCAGAGGGGCGGCGAAACGCAACGGCACGCGAAGTAAAATTTAATGTTCAAAAATTTTGACCATTTACTTGCACAGTCCCAAAGTTGCAGTTCATACATTCGCACATTTGCACATTCGCTCATTTGCACATTCGCTCATTCACCCATTCCCCATCATTTTCAATTATCAACTTTCAATTATCCATTATTCTGTTCTAAGGCTTTTTACAGGATTTGCAAGCGCCGCTTTAATTGACTGGTAGCTTACGGTAAGTAAGGTGATAACGAGAGAACCAATACCTGTAGCGGCGAAAATCCACCAGGACAATGGCGCCCTGTATTCGTAATTCTGCAACCAGTTATGCATGAAATAATATGCAACAGGCGAAGCGATCAGGAATGCAATTACAGCCAGCGTAACAAATTCCTTCGACATCAATTCCCAAAGACTTAAGACTGAAGCGCCCAATACTTTTCTTACGCCAATTTCCTTAGTACGTTGCTCTGCAACAAATGACGCCATACCGAATAAACCAAGGCAACTGATGAAGATTGCCAGTATTGCAAAGAACCCGGCAAGTTTTCCAACACGTTCTTCATCCGCAAACTTTCTTGCATAATCCTCATCCGCAAATTTGTAATCAAACGGCTCTTCTGGTGAATATTTCTTACAGACAGCTTCAATCATCGCGAGAGATGAAGCAGTTGACCTGTTTGGGCTGAGCCGGATATTTACTATTCCGCCGATGCTTGAATCCAAATAGAATACAGTTTGTTTTGTTGGCGAATAGGGAGATTCCATTATCATATCTTTTATCACACCTATTATTGTGTAAGACTTATTCTGCCATTTCACAGCCTCTCCTACCGGGTTTTTAAAGCCCATATATTTTGCGGCTGTTTCATTGATTACAATTGCAGAAGAATCGGTTGCCATTTGCGGGGAAAAATCTCTTCCATTCACAAATTGCCAGCCGATCGTTTTACCATATTGCCCCGCTATACCAACAGTATTAAACTTTATGGAGCTTTGCGGATCTTTATCCTTCCAGTTAAAACTATCATCAAAATGATCGTTTTCTGTAACCGGTGTATTCGACTCAGCCATATCGGTAATAGCACCTTGTTGCAGCAGATCATTACGCATTGCGGACATACTGTTGTGGTAATTGTATGTCTTCATGATAATGGTGATCAATCCTTCGCGCGTGTAGCCAATCGGCCGGCTTTTAGCGAACTGCACCTGTCTGAAAACAGTAACTGTACTGATGATCAGAATAACGGAAACAGTGAATTGAACAACGACTAAAACTTTCCTGGGAGTCGCAGCATACCGGCCGCCTTTAAAAACGCCCTTCAATACTTTTACCGGCCGGAATGAGGAAAGATACAATGCGGGATAAATACCGGCGATCAATCCTGTCAGCAGTGTAAATCCAATAATCATCATCCAGAAATACGCATTGCTCCAAGGCAGATGAATATTTTTTTCGGTTACCTGGTTGAAAAAGGGAAGAATGAATAATACTAACAATATTGATAAAACAAAGCCGCACAAAGCAACTACCAACGACTCACAGAAAAACTGCATTACCAGTTGTGAACGGAGTGAACCAACTGCCTTACGAATGCCCACCTCCTTAGCACGCTTCTCACTTCGCGCGGTGCTCAGGTTCATAAAGTTGATGCAAGCGAGCAACAAAACAAACACGCCTATTATCGCAAACATCCACACATATTGTATCCTTCCTCCCACACTTATGCCATTCTTAAAATCGGAATACAAGTGCCACTTACTCATTGGGAACAGAAACATCTGTGGCTTTTGAAGCTGTGCAGTCTTAGCGTCTATCTTATTCAGTTTGATATCTTTTATTTTAGCTGAAACCCTTTCCCTGTCAGCCTTATCCGAAAGCTCTACAAACAATTGAAAAGATGAATTATACCAGTTGTTCTCATTGCCGCTTACCCAGCTTTTCAAATCAAAAAACGGAGCAATAAATGCCACGTCTTTAAAGCTGGTATTTAAAGGGAAGTCTTCATAAACACCGGCGACTTTTTCCTGCAGATCACCATCTATCTTAACAATCTTTCCCACGGGATCATCATTCCCGAACAGCGCTTTTGCAGTTGATTGTGATAACAAAACAGATGCGGGTTCATTGAATGCTTTTCGTGTGCCGGCGACCATATTGAGGGAAAGCATTTCCGGCGCACCGGATTCCATATAACTACCCTGTAAGCTAAGCTTCTTCTCTCCTGCTGCGATAAGACTGTTCATGTTCCAGGAAGACAGGACAACATATTTAAAGTCGTCCCCATAACTTCTTCTCAGCTCTGCCGCTAACGGAATTACATTACCCGGCCCTGTACTTACTTCACCATTGAAGGACTGGTTTTGCATTACCTGCGAAATGCGGTCGTAATGCTGAAAGTATTTATCAAACGATATTTCATTCCAGATCCATAACCCGATTAACATTGATACAGCCATTCCAACGGCAAGTCCACTCACGTTAATGAAGGCGGAAAATTTGTTTTTCAATAAACCACGCACGGCGGTTTTGAGATAGTTCTTAAACATATAGGACGGTTTAGATCAATATGACATATAACGTTGAAATGAAAATACAGTTACACAGAGTTTCACGGAGAAGACACTGAGCTGCACAGAGAGCTGTTTACTATTCTTGTTCTTTTCATTCTTTCTATCATTACTATCCGATCTATTTCACAATTTGCACATACACACATTTGCACATTCGCAACTCATCCTTCATTTTCAATTGTCAATTTTCCATTTTCAATTATTCAGTCCTCAGGCTGTTCACCGGATTTGCAATCGCCGTTTTTATTGTGTGATAACTTACGGCTATAATTGCTGTTACCAGGCTAATAATTCCTGCACCGGCGAACAACGACCAATCCGGCGTTATCCGGTACGCGAAGTTTTGAAGCCACGCATTCACCAATAACAAGGCTATTGGAATTGCGATTACAAATGCAACAAACGCAGTGATAAGCATTCCCCTGTTCAAGAGTAAAAACAGATCACTCACAGAGGCACCCAACACTTTTCGAATACCTATCTCTTTTACGCGTGCAGTTGTTGACAAACCAGATAAGCCAAACAATCCCATGCAAGCAATACATATGGCCAGTATACATGCGGCTGTAACAGTCTTCATCCAGCGGAGATATGCTTCATAATTTTGAGCGACAGTTTCATCCAAAAAAGAATACGAAAAAGGCTCTCCGCCAGTTAGTTTGTTCCAGCTTGCATGAAGTCTGTCTAACACTTGCGGCATGTTTTGATTGGGCCTGATCCTGAATGAAAATGAACTTCCGTACCATTTTTCTATCCTGTGCAATGAAGGCGAAATCGTTTTGGTAAGATCGTCGGGATAATAATCTTTACATACACCAATGATCCTTCCGCCAAGTGAGGCATTGATCGTATTGAGCTCGGGGCTTCCCAGCATTTTATACAATGTTTCATTTACGATAACAGCCTGCCTTGTGGCTGATGCACCTTTCATGTATTGACCTTCTGCAAGCTGAATTTTTGCGCTATCCTCCGGAATGAAGCGGGAAAAATTTCTGCCTTTTACAATCGGAATTTTGAAGAAGGAAAAATAATTATAATCCACATCAAAAACTTCTGCCATTGTCTTCTGATCATTGATGCGATAGTTATTGGTGTTGTTATAGCCAAGATAAGTATTGCTAAAGTCAGCTATTGAAGGATCTGTTGCAGCAAAATTCTCCAGCCGTTCCTTTAGCAGACGCGTGTCGTTAGCATTATTAAAAGGATTATTCAACGTGATGATCTGCTCCTTATCAAAACCCAAATACTTATGATTGATAAATGCTATCTGCTTATTAATGGCAAGCGTTGAAATTATGAGAATGATGCAAACAGCGAACTGCGTTGTAACCAAAATTTTCGACAAATAGGGGTTGAGTCTGTATGCAGAAAATTTACGCAACATATTGAGTGGCTTTAAGCCGGACATTACTAATGCAGGATATACGCCGGCAATAATACCCAATACTACTGCCAGAGAGCCCAACAAAAGGATTATATTACCTGCTGAGAAAAACTGTATGCTTATTTCTGATCCTGTAAGACCGTTAAAGAATGGCAAACAAATAATGGCAAGCACAAGGCCAACGACTACTGAAATAAACGCCAGCATCTGTGTTTCGATATAAAACTGCAACACGAGCTGTTTTCTTTCCGCGCCTATTGTCTTACGGATACCTACTTCCTGTGAGCGCGATACGGTACCGGTTAACGTAAGCAGAATGTAATTTAAACAGGCTATGATCAGGATAACAATTGCCAGGCTAATCAACTGATAGATATTTTTCAGATCAGTGTAATGTCCCCAACCAGAACCAGCGGAATAATGCGCATCTGCAAATGGACGAATGTGCACATGAAAGTTATCTGTTTTGATGGTGCTTCCGGGGAAAGCGGCCCACTCTTTTAGCGCTGATTCATAATATTTTCTTGTAAACGCATCAAGCCTTTTTTCAAAATTTATAGCGTCTACTCCTTTTTTCAATTGAATGATGATCTGATCGCTTGACGTATTAAGACCCGTACTCATCTTTTCTGCATAATCAGCAGTTGATGTTCTGGGCATCAACAGATCAAAACGATAACTGGAATTGGCGGGAAAATTTTTAGCAACAGCACTTACAATACACACTGTACTATCATCATTCGGCAGAAGAATTGTGCGGCCGACTGGATCAGCATTGCCAAAATATTTGAAGGCAACATTTTCACTAATAACAATGTTGTTCTTTTCAGCAAGTGCGGTTGCGGGATTACCGCGCAACAATGGAAAGCTGAATACTGTGAAAAAATTTTTATCAACATACGCAATGTTTTTTTTCTCCTCAAAACTCTGCGTACCTACTCTAACTTTTGCCTGGTAAGATTGCTGCACCCTGACTGTTTGCGCTATTTCGGGAAATACTTTTTCCAGCTCGCCGGACAAGATTGCCGGATGTTGTATAACAGCAGCTTGTTCATCTTTCAGCATGAAAGAAAAAAGACTGCTCTTTTTCTTTTCATCTGACTGCCACAGATCATTCTGCTCCAGCCTGTATAACTGAGAAACATTTGCATGAAATTTATCAAAGGACTGTTCATGCTTAACATACAGGTATACCAAAATACAAAATGCGCTTGCAATGCTAAGCCCGGCGAGGTTAATGGCTGAATAAAACTTTTTACGCAGGATATTTCTGACTGCTAATAAACTGTAGTTTCTAAACATGCTGCTATTTTTTAGTTCCTATGTTTGAAAACCAAAAAGGGCGATAAAAAGTTACACAGAGTCACAAGGAGAAGACACTGAGTTACACAGAGAGCTGCCCACTATTGTTCTCTTTTTTACTCTTTTTAGCATTACTATATCATTTCAATATTGTGTTATTTCACATTCGCACATTTACACATTTGCACATTCGCACATTCGCACTTTTCCTCATTCGCAAATCATCATTCATTGTCAATTTTCAACTTTCAATTTTCAATTATTCCGTTCTCAAACTCTTAACCGGATTACTCATTGCTGCTTTTACTGTTTGCAGGCTCACTGTTAAAACCGCCAACACAATAGTTAGTATTGCTGCGATGAGATAGATGGTCCACGAAATATCTGTCCTGTAAGAGAAATCTTCCAGCCATTTTGTGGTTGCCCACCATGCCACAGGAAAAGCAATTACTATAGCAATTACTGTAAGGCGGATAAAGTCTTTGGACAATGCAATTACAATACTGCTTACGGAAGCGCCCAACACTTTGCGCACACCTATTTCTTTTATGCGTTGTTGTGCAGAATATGCAGAAAGGCCAAGCAGACCAAGGCACGCCAACACGATGGCGATACCCGCAAACAGATCCATCACCTTACCTAATCTTAATTCGGCACTATACAATTCGTTGTAATCTTCGTCCATAAAATGATATTCAAACGGACGATGCGGCACGAGCTCTTTCCATTTTGATTCAATAAAAGCAATGGTTTGAGTGAGGTATGCACCATTAATCTTCACCATTATCTCGCGGCCGCTGGCTTCAGGAAAAAGTACAAATGGTTTGATAGGCTCACGCATAGACCTGAAATGAAAGTCTTTTACAACAGCTTTCACGATACCGGGGCGAGTGTCATCAAGGAACATTCTTTTACCGACAGCATCCTGTGCGGACCAGCCCAACTGGCGGGCCGCAGATTCATTCAAAATAAAATGAAAGCGTGCATTTGAATCCAGTGAAGCATCCTTTACATCCTGCAATGAGATATTCTCACCTGCAATAATTTGCATTCCGACAGTAGGAACAAAGTCTTCATCTATCGGATTTGCAGTAACAGCAATCTGTTGTGTTTGCGGCATGGACGCAGAGCGCATATTGTATCCACCGCCGCCTTCTACCGGTGTTCTATAGCAATAAGAAACATTCAGCACATTTGAATTGCTTTTGAGCTGTTGCTTCATCAGCGGAATGCTTTGAACCATTTTGCCATCCATTGGCAGCACCACTATATGTTCACGATCATATCCAAGCTTGGCATGCTGAATAAAATACAACTGCCGCTGAACAATGAAAGTTGATATGATGAGAAATACGGAAATAGCAAACTGGAATACAATGAGAGATCTTCTTAGTGTTTGTCCTTTTCCGGTGTTTTTGAAGGAACCTTTAAGAACGGTTACCGGCCGGAAATCTGCCAGTATAAAAGAAGGATAAGCCCCTGCCAATAAACTAACAAGTACAACCAGCACCAACAGGAATGAAATGAATGGCAACGAAAGCAATGAAGCGCCGTCCAGTGTTGCATTTGTAAGCTTATTAAAGAAGGGCAGCAACGCAGAAGCTACTAACAAACTTAATACAACCGCTGCAAGACAAACCAAAACAGATTCGCCAATAAACTGCCAGAACAACTGGTTTTTCCCTGCACCGATCACTTTTCTCACTCCCACTTCTTTTGCTCTTTCCAGCGACCGGGCAGTACTCAGGTTAATATAAGTTGAACAGGCGATAATGAGAATAAGCAATGCAACGGCACCAAGTATAAACATGTAGGAGATACTGTTGTTGGGAACGAAACTGTCATACGGCGAATACAAATGTATCTTATTGAATTGCTCCAGGTAAAAGTTAATGGTTGCGTTTGCCCCCTGCATTTCTTTTTTCATGAAAGCAGGAAGTTTAGCCTGCAGCCCGGCTATCGACCGATTGTTATTAAGCAACAAATAAGTTGTGTAGTTGGCATTCCAGTAAGTATTTTCAGACTCAGGTCTAATACCAAGCGACGAAAATGAGGCAAGAAAATCGAAACGGACCTGTGAGTTATCAGGAAGATCCTGCATTACTCCTGTAACATGATATAAGTTGCTGTCATTGCCAACCCGGAAAGCTTTTCCAATTGGATTTTGTTCACCAAAATATTTCTTTGCAGCAGACTCAGTAAGAACAACATCATAAGGCGCATTGAGCGCCTGGTTGGCGTCTCCATCTTTAAGCCTGAATGAAAAGATTTTAAAGAAAGAAGGATCAGCATACATAAAATGTTTTTCGCTGATCATTTTATCGTTATAATAGACCACTTTTTCGTAAGCAGTCATCCGGACCGCTGATTCAACTTCGGGAAAAGTCCGTTGCAATACCGGTGCCACGCGCACACTTGTATAGTTGCCTTTTCCAGATGCGCTACCACCATCAAAACTATATTCCATAATGACACGGGCGATGCGGTCTCCATTCTTTTGAAAGTCATCAAAACTCACTTCATGACGGATGTAGAGACTGATCAACAAACAACATGTCAACCCTATCGTCAAGCCAAAAATATTGATGGCCGACGCAGTTTTATTTTTCAACAGGTTTCTGATAGCAACTTTAAAATAGTTCTGTAGCATTCTCAAATTCTCGTTTATTACTTAATAGCCTTCGATTCATTGCCGTCTGCTTTTGCTGACGGACAGTGGTTGATCTTTAAAGCCCGACTTTAGCCCCAAAAATTGGATTGTGTGGCTAAAGCCATATTCAATTAGTTTGATTCTCCGTCAGCTAAAGCAGACGGCAATGAAAAACAGCCTTACTCTGTCATTGACGCGACACGAGAGGTCTCCCGAACACAAATCCGTTGAACGTTGAGAGATGTCTCCTATCCCCGACATGACATTCAATGACCAGCAACGCAACAAATACAATCAGCATTTAAAACATTTTTCTTAACGAAACGACATTAGCCAATTCCTAACCCTTATTCCGTTCTCAGACTTTTCACCGGGTTTGCCAGCGCCGCTTTAACAGCCTGAACGCTCACGGTGAACAAAGCTATCATTACTGCGATCATTGCAGCAATAGCAAACATCCACCAATGAATATCCACCTTGTAAGCAAAGCTCTGCAACCATTTTTGCATCACGAAATATCCCAAAGGAACAGCGATAAGTGTTCCCAACAAAACAGGCTTCAACAAATCTTTAGACAACAACAATACAATATTTTCAACGGATGAGCCCAGCACTTTTCTAACACCGATCTCTTTTGTTCTTTTTATGGCTGTATAAGATGCAAGCCCGAATAATCCAAGACAGGCAATACAAATCGCTATAATGGAGAATACACTCAATAGCGTTTCCTGGCTTGCTTCGGATTTATACAACTTATTGAAACGCTCATCAAGAAATGTGTATTCAAAAGGATAATCCGGCACCTCTGATGTGTAGATCTTTCTGATGCGATCAATTGCCTGAGGAAGATTTGTCAACTTAAGTTTGATGACCACGAGCCTTCTATCATCTTTTTTTGTTGAAATAACCAGTGGCCCTATCACTTGCTTTAATGATGCAAAATGATAATCTTCTACAACGCCAACAATTGTTCTTGGCAAACTATCCTGGCTTAAATTCTTGATCCACTTACCAATAGCCTGCTCCGGTGTATAACCCATCTTAATCGCCGCTGCACGGTTAATGATGGCAGCGTTAGTTGAATCGGTTGGAAACTGTGAAGAAAAATTTCTTCCTGCAATAATTCTCAATCCAAGCGTTGGAACATATTCAAAATCGGCAAACTCCGTATTAAACATCATTCGTTCACCGGGCTTGCCTTGCACGTCAAATCCATAACTGTCATGAAAGCCTCCCGGTTCGCCCGTCATCACCGAAACATTCGCCACGGAAGGATCAGCCTGCAATTGGTTTTTAAACTGGATCTTTTTCTCCCAGATGTCGTGGTTGTCTAACCTGACGATCATGGATTGTTCTTTATCAAAGCCCATGTCAGAGGTACGCAGGTAATGCATTTGCTTCATTACAATGGTAACACTAATAATGAGCAATACAGAAATACCGAATTGGAAAACAACCAATGTCTTTCTAAAAAATGCACCTCCTTTTCCTGTTCTCAGTTTTCCTTTCAGTGATTCAATAGGAGAAAAAGAAGACATCAATAATGCAGGATAACTTCCGGCAAGTAAACCGACTACTACAATCACACCAAGAAGAAACAGGTATACCCTGGGATCATTCCAATAAGAAGGTAATTTATAACCAAGGAAATTAGTGTAAGCCGGCATAATGAGTTGCAATAAAACAAGTGCGAGAACAGAAGCCAGTGTAGCGAACAACAGTGATTCAAAAATAAACTGTAATGCCAGTTGACGCCGAACTGCACCCATTACTTTGCGCAGCCCCACTTCCTTAGACCTGTCTGTTGCACGCGCAGTTGCGAGGTTCATAAAATTGATGCAGGCAATAATCAAAATCAACGCGGCGATACTCATAAAAACATACACCATCTTTTTGCTGCCGTGCTTAACATTATCCCAGGGCGATTCGCCTTCAAAATAAATATCCTTTAGCGGATGCATCGTTAGATCCATCTTGAAACCATTTTCTCTATAAAACTTACCCAGGTATTTATCCATAAACGCGGGAAAGCGGCTAATTAATTGCTCAGGCTTTACCGCAGGATTTAACTGGAGATAAACAAACAGGTTGTTGCCGGGCCATTGATTCATCCAACCTTCATTCTTCCAGTTAGCAATTGGCACAACCATGTCAAATTCAAGATGAGAATTCACCGGAACATCTTCCGCAATACCGGTTACTTTCAAGCGCAGCTTCTTATTTAGCTCAACCGTTTTTCCAATGGGATCATCATTGCCAAAATATTTTTTTGCTGCGGAGGCTGTCATTACAATGCTGCCAGGCTCACTCAACACGCCTGCCGGATTTCCCTTTAATAATTTGAAGCTGAAGAACTGAAAGAAGTTACTGTCAACCAGGTAAATTTTCTTTTCATTAAAAGAAATGTTATTATAGGTCACCAGGTCATTATCGGGAGAGACGCGCGTTGTTTTTTGCACCATATCAGGATAATCGCTCGCTAATGTAGGACCATACATAGGAGATACCCAAGGAATATTCTTTACAACGCCATCTATATTGCCAACGCGCATTATTCGATAGATGTTGTTTCCGTTCTTATGAAACTTATCATAACTGAATTCATTGGTAATAAACAGAAAGATCATTAAGCAGCAGGTTATACCAACGGTTAAACCCAGCACATTAATCAACGAAAACATTTTCTGTTTCCGGAAATTCTTTACAGCAAGTAACAGATAGTTCTTAAGCATAGATTTAGCTATGAGCTGTCAGCTATCAGCTTTCAGCCTGGTTATTATAATTGTACCTCGTTCCTGTTAACATTGATTTCCATCTCCTTATTCGCACATTTGCACATCTACACATTCGCACATTCATTGCATTACTCCGTCCTCAAACTCTTCACCGGGTTCGCCAACGCCGCTTTTATCGATTGAAAACTGATGGTAAAAAAAGCAATACAAACTGCGGACAAGCCCGCAACGGCGAACATCCACCAGCTTATACTTGTACGATAAGCAAATCCCTGCAGCCATTTATTCATAATGAGCCATGCCACAGGCGATGCTATGACCACACCGACAACAACCAATGTGATAAACTCTTTCGACAAGAGCAATGAGATTTGTCCTGCAGAAGCACCGAGTACTTTTCTGATCCCGACTTCTTTTCTTTTTTGCTCAGCGGCAAATATTGAAAGGCCAAATAATCCAAGGCAGGCGATCAGAATTGCAATGATGGTAAAGTATGTTACGAGTCTTGACGTTAGCTGCTCCTTTTCATAATTGTGCTGAAAATCCTTATCTACAAAAGAATAGCGAAACGGCACTGTAGGGTTTAGTTTGGTCCATACGTGCTCAATTTTATTGATCGCACGGGCATAATCTTTTGTATTGAGATTGGCGATCAGGTAACCAAACCTGCTGCCAAAAGTAGTTGTAGTAAAACCGTAAGGTTCAATGTGATTGTGCAGGCTTTCGAAATTGAAATCTTTAACAACGCCGACTATTTGTAAGGCACCATGATATTTTCCAATATTATAATTTGCTTTTCTGCCAATAGCGTTTTCTGCAGTGTAACCGAGCTGTTTTACCGCTGTTTCATTTAAAATAATGCTTAAAGAATCAGCAGTAAAATCTTTTGAAAATGACCTGCCACTCAGCAATTGAAAGCCCATCGTTTCAATATAATTCTCACCGATGGAAGCTGTATGCACATCAACATTATCATCTTTTGCTTTGCCTTCCGCAAAGAAAAGCATATCATTCAGATTAACAATTCCCGGATATGCCGAACCACATGTTACGGCTTTCACTTCAGGCTGTTGTAACAGTTCATTTTTTAAAGCAGTGTAATTGCTTTCACTATTCAGATAGCCATCCTGCAACGGCAGCACCAATTTCTGTTCTGTATTAAAACCAAGTTGCTGGTGATCCAGGTAGTTCAACTGCTTCCAGATAACAACAGCAGCAATCACCAGGCAAACAGAAATAGCAAACTGAAAAACTACCAATCCTTTCCGCAAAGCCGTTGCCGAAAAGCTGTTAATGATTTTACCTTTTAGAATTTGAACCGGCTTAAAAGAGGACAGATAAAATGCCGGATAAATGCCGGCAAACAAACCTGTAGCCAGTGTAATGATGGCAATCCAAACGATCAGACGCGGTTCATCTGCCAACCGGATATTTTTATGTGTAAGCGCATTGAAATAAGGCAGCAAGATGCTTGTAAAGGCTATCGCAATCACCAGGGCTGCAATGCACATAATAAAAGACTCACCCAACAATTGCCAGACCAATAAACGTCTGCCTGCCCCTATCACTTTCTTCACAGCTACTTCCCTGGCGCGTTTTTCAGAACGGGCAGTTGAAAGATTCATAAAATTAATACAGGCAATAACCAATATGAATGCGGCTATTGATCCGAGTATATATAAATAAGTAATGGCACCATTGGGCCTAATCTCATTACCTATAGCTGAATGCAGATAGATATCTTTAACAGGCTGCAAAAAAAGTGTGTTTTTAAAACCGAACGTCTTCATTTCCTCACCTGCTTGTTTATCAAAGAATGTATTCAGCTTCGTCCCGAATTGTTTTGCATCAACCTGTGACTTCAGTTTTATATAGGTATAAAATACGTTGTTGCTAACCAGGTTTGTTTGCTGTGTTACCCAGTTCCACATGTCCTGGTTGCGCATGGAAAGAAAATAGTTCGCAGGAATGTGTGACTTGTAAGTTGAGTTGTCAAAAACAGCTTTTACTGTGTAATTGAATTCACCGAATGGTGTATTAACGGAAAGCGGCTTGTTGACAGGATTCTCTTTTCCAAAAAAACGTTCGGACATTTCTTTGGAAATGACCATTGTATTAGGCGCATTCAGTGCCGCCATACCGTTTCCATAAACAAAGTTGTAGGTAAAAAGCTGAAAGAAAGTTGAATCGACATAATAGCCATTGGTTTCAAAAAATTGTTTTTGATCGCTCGTATTCTTGTTGCGGATAAGCATTTTAGCGATATCAGGAAAAGTCATCAACCTGGCAGATTGTTCAATTTCCGGCAAATTGCTTTTTACTGTAAAAGCAAGTGGCGCAGCCGCGGCCGCCCATGTTTCTACCTTATTGCTTACTAATGCAATGCGAAATAACCTGTCGCCATCTTTATGGTGTTGGTCATAGCTGCTTTCATCCAGTATGTACATAACGATGAGCAGACAGGATGTTAAGCCTATTGCCAGTCCAAAAATATTAATGAACGAAAAGGCTTTATTGCGTATCAGGCGTCTCCAAATAGTTTTGAAATACATAGATCTGCTTTGAGCTATCAGCTATCAGCTTTCAGCTTGTGTATGTTATATTGTTCTTGTCTCATCCTCAGCATCAAACATTCCAGATATACTCATTTGCATATTCGCACATTTGCATATTCACACATTTGCATATTCACACATTTGCATATTTGCACATTTGCATATTTGCACATTTGCACATTATTCAGTTCTAAGGCTCTTCACGGGATTAGCAATAGCTGCCTTAATTGCCTGGAAACAAACGGTAAGTAATGCAATCAATACTGAAAGCACGCCTGCGGCAACAAATATCCACCAGCTGATCTCAACCCTGTAGTTGTAGCCCTGCAGCCAATTATGCATCATCCACCAGGCTATCGGGAATGCGACCAGGCAAGCTATACCCACTAACTGCAGAAACTCTTTTGAAAGCAATGCAGCCATTCCCTGCACGCTGGCACCCAACACTTTTCTGATACCGATTTCCTTTTTGCGTTGCTCAGCGGTAAATGCAGCCAATCCGAACAATCCAAGACAAGAGATAAGAATTGCAAGCACTGCAAACAAGCCGGCTAAAGTTCCGATCAGGCTTTCTGATTGAAACATTTTGCTGAATGTATCATCCACAAACTTGTATTCAACCGGATAGCCCGGATTATCTTTTTTTACCACATCCTCCATTTTTGCCAATGCAGATTTCAGGTCTGTCCGGGGCTTCAGGCGAACAGTGAGTTCGTTTACATATTTTGTTTTATCTGAAAACAAGATCAGTGGTGCGGGCGACGAATACATGTCATTATAAAGAAAGTCCTTCACCACTCCAACAACGGTATAACGGCTGCCATCACCCCTGGAGATAACAGACCCGACAATATTTTTCTTATTGATGATCCTTGCAAGCGACTCATTGATGATGATGTTATTACTATCAGATTTTACATCGGCATAGAAATCCCGTCCATCTCTAATCTGCATACCCAGGGTTGAGACGTATTCGGGGCTTGCAGCTTCGATTGTGATCAAAATTTCCTTGCTGGGATCTTTTCCTTCCCAGCTAAAATTTCCCGAATTACTACCGAGATTCAATACCAGGTTATGACTTAAACACGCATTTTCTACAAGACCGGTCTGCAGAAGATCATTTTTTATCACATCGAAATTCTGCTTCATGTTGCCTGTAAGGTTCATATAAACCAGGTCACTTTTATTATAACCTATATCACGGCTCTTAACATGTTGAATTTGTCTGTAAATAATAATTGTACTGATAATGAAAATCACCGATACGGCAAACTGTGCTATAACAAGTCCCTTTCTAATGAAACCCGCACTGTTACCGAGTTTCAGGTTGAGCCCTTTCAGCACTGTTACCGGATGGAAGGATGACAGATAAAAGGCAGGATAACTACCGGCGATCAATCCGCAAAGAACGGTAATAACAAACAATGCAGTGATATGTACCGGTTTGAAAAGCTGAACGGTAAGTTGCTTATCTACCAGGTTGTTAAAGGCAGGTAAAGCAAGATAGATGATTGTAATAGCGAGCAACACTGAGATAAAGCTCATGATCAGAGACTCGGCTATAAACTGTAGTATGAGGCCTGGCCTGTTCGCTCCAAGCGCCTTTCTAACACCTACTTCCCGTGCGCGTTTTTCTGAGCGCGCAGTTGAAAGATTCATAAAGTTGATGCAGGCTATCAGGAGAATGATCCATGCTATCAGGCTAAACAGCTTCACATATTTTACTCTGCCGGGAACTTCTTTACCATCCTCGTAACTATCGTATAAACGCCACCTGCTCATGGGGTAAATGGACATTCTTGCATTCAGGTCCTTACCTTTTGTTTGTATATACCCGTACAATTTTTTATTTATCGCATCAACACTGGCATTGGGCTCGGTTTCTACGTATGTTACAATACCATTACTTCCCCAATCTTTTAACCAGGAGGTTTTGTTTAAAACAATCTGAAAAGGAGAAAGCCAGTCAAATTTGAACGAAACGTTTTTGGGAAGATCTTTGATAACCCCTGTAACAATATACTCCTGATCATTATTTATCTTCAGCGTTTTACCGATAACATCGGCTGAGTTAAAATATTTTTTTGCGAGGGTTTCGGACAATACAACAGCATACAACTGATCAAACACATGCGCCGGGTTTCCCTTTATGAAGTCCAGTTGAAACATGGAAAAGAAAGAAGAGTCCACATAAGCGCCCTGTTCGTAGGTATTTTTTTCATTTAGTGAAAACAGCACACGATCGCCCCAGCTTGAACGGGCGGTATTCTTTATACCCGGAATTTCACGCTTAATACCTTCCGCTAACGGACCCGGGGTTGCGTCAAATGTAAAGGTCTTACCGTCATAGGTTTGACGATCTTTAATTTTATAGAGATTATCCCTTTTATTAAAATAATGATTGTAAGTGACCTCATCTTCGACCCAAAGAAAGATGAATGCCGCGCAAGCAATCCCAATGGCCAGACCAACAATATTGATAAAACTGAAAATCCGGTTCTTCTGCAACGATCTCCACGTGGTCCTAAGGTAATTCCTGAACATGTTGTAAATTTTAATTGACTAAGTCTATCCTTTTCACACAATTTTGGGCAGCGCACAATTCGCCGGTAAAATTATCCAACACGTATGCCAATATCTGAAACCCTTATTTATAAGGGATTTGAGTGTGGTTCACCATCAGCAGGTGTACGAAAACGAACACTTCGTGTGCGGAAGCGAGCAGGGGCGGGAGCTATCAGCTGTCAGCTATTAGCTATCAGCCATGTCACCGCACAATAAAAATTGTCAGTTACTAAGGGTATCCGTCCTCTAAACCTTCTGGTCCATCATTCTCAATTGTCAATTATCCATTGTCAATTATTTGTATTTACTCAGTTCTGAGACTTTTAACGGGATTCGCCGTTGCTGCTTTAATTGCCTGGAAACTTAGCGTAAGCAAAGCAATGAGCAACGTTCCCAAACCTGCTATTGCGAAGATCCACCAACCAACATTGATCCTGTAGGCAAAGGCCTGTAACCATTTGTCAGTGAAATAATAACCGACAGGAACAGCAATTAAAAATGCTATGGAGATCAGAACGACAAATTCCCGTGAAATTAAAATGAGGATTTTTGAAACTGCCGCGCCGAGCACTTTACGAATACCAATTTCTTTGGTTCGCTGTTCTATGGATAAAATAACCAGTCCCAATAATCCAATACAAGAAATGAAAATGAACAACCCGGAAGCAATGCTGATGATCTGCTTCCATTTGGTTTCCACTTCATAATTCTTTGCGTTCAGGTCATCCATAAACTGATAGGAATAGGGATAATAAGGCACCAACTTACTGAATGTATTTTGCAGCAATGCGAGCGTTTTAGGAACGTCCTGCGAGCCAATCTTCACCCAAATTTCTCCGTAGTTGAAAGTGGTATCCATCGTAAAAAATGCAGGAGAAATTTTTTCCTTCAGAGAAAGAAAATGATAATCTTTCACTACGCCAATTATTGTCACCGGGTTGTTTTTATCATCATGATTATATACAACCTTACCTACAGCTTCACCGGCTTTCCAACCGGCTTCTTTTGCAAAAGCTTCATTCACGATAACAGATGCACTTATGTCGGAAGGATAGTCTGCAGAGAAGTTTCTTCCGGCTACAAACGGTATTTTAAATGCGGGAAAATACTGATCATCTACCCGGTTGTTCTCAATAGTCAACTTTTTGCCATTTGCCTTCATGCTTGAAATACTCCGTCCACCATTTTTTGCAGCTACCGCTATTATGTTGTGTTTGTTTAGTAACTCATTTTTGAAAAGATCCGGTAAATTGTTACTTGAATTATTTACAGGGATATTCAAACGAACCATTCCCTTACTATCAAATCCGAGGTCTTTGTGTAACAGGAAATCTAACTGACTATTGACGGTTAATGTGCCGATGATCAGAAAGATGGCGAGCGTAAACTGTAATACGATCAATCCTTTTGTAAGATAATTCCGGCCCGTTAACTTCTGCCTGCTGTATAATACCTTAACCGGCTGAAAAGCTGACAACACAAGGGAAGGGTAGAAACCGGAAACAAAAGCAGTTAGCATCAACAACAGAAAATAACCCGCATACAAATAACCATCTGAAAGATATGAGAGACTTAATTTCTTGTTGGCAAGCTGATTGAAGAATGGCAACAGTATTATTGTTAGCACAATTGCCAGAGCAAAGGCAACAAGTGCGACAACAAATGACTCAACAAGAAACTGTTTTACCAATTGTTTCCTGGTGCTCCCCACCACTTTCCGGATGCCGATCTCCTTGCTTCTTTTGAGTGATTGCGCCACTGCCAGGTTTATAAAGTTGATGCATGCAATGATCAGGATAAAAATAGCAATACAGGTGAGCACATAAGAATAAACCGGCTTGCTGCCATCTGACATACCGTTCCCGGGACCTGCTTTTGTGCTGAGATGAATATCCAAAAGTGGTTGCAGATCCAGTTTAATATTAATTGTCAGATCTTGTTTTTGTTTCAGTTCAAGCAAGTGGTCTTTCGTGTTCTTATCAAACACAGCCTGCATTTTACCGACAATTGTTTTAATATTCTCCTGCGGAGAGATCAACACAAAGCCGTTGATGCTGCCACCAACCCAATCAACATTATTATTGAATTTTTCATACCATTTATACGGCAGCAACATACCCGCTTTAAGTGATGAATTTTCCGGGAAATTTTCCGCAACCGCAGCTACGGTGAAATTTTCAAACTCATTGTCTATTTTAAGCTGCATCGTTTCGCCAACCACATCAGTAGTGCCGAAATATTTCTTCGCCATATCTTTTGACAAAACAACAGAATGCGGGTCTTTCAACGCGGTTCTCGTGCTGCCTCTTAATAATGGAAAAGTAAATACAGACAGAAAATTCTCATCGACACATAAGGGGCTTTCTGTTACCACTTCATCGTCCTTTTTAACTGTTACATTGGCTCCGCTAACCCTTATGTATTGTTGAATTTCCGGAATTTCCTTTGCAAAGGTCTCGCCCATGATACTGTTTGTCGTGCCGATAACCTGTGACTGCTCCTTCCCTATTTGCCAGGTTTGAATGATGCGAAAGATCTGTGCTTTATTTTCATTGAACTGATCATAGCTCAGCTCATCTTTTGTATACAGCAAAATGAGCATACATACAGTAAGACCAATGCTCAGGCCAAGGATTTTTATAACGGAGAATAGCTTATTCCTCCACAAATTTCTCCAGGCAATCTTGAAATAATTCTCAAACATAGATTTAGCTTTGAGCTATCAGCTATCAGCCTTTAGCTTGTGAAAAAGGAGAGCTTTGAGCTGTCAGCTATCAGCCTTCAGCTTGTAGCAAAAACATTCATTGTCACTTCAACGTCGTTTAGTTAAGCAGGCATCGTCAACTTTGGGAGATGTCTCCTATTGTCGACATGACGATCCTGGCTTATCAGGAAAGCAATCACAACAGCACTTATAGCAAGTACGTAATAATGTGCAAATCTGGAACCCCGTCGTTACCTCGACTGGGAAATTTGGTTTACCACAATCAAAAATAGAATGACAGTACACTTTTCGCCGATAGTCCGTAGGACTTTAAGTTTAATAGAAACCCAAAACATACAAGGCCTTCTTGTCCGTAGGACATTAACCCTTTTATTCGGTTAAAGTCCTAAAGGACTATGAGGTCCCCGATTCGCTCATTTCTATTGAGCTTAATTCCCTACGGGAAAAATAGTAGCTGCTAAAAAATCTGTCATTGGCACGCCAGGAGAGCTCTCCCAAATATTGACCAGATCGTGATACTTTATACGCGTTGAATATGATCAAATCTTAACTAAAAGACATTCCATTGTCAATTTTCAATTCTCCATTATCAATTAACTTACTCGCTCCTCAGCGCCATCACCGGATTTGCCACTGCGGCTTTTATCGCCTGGTAGGCAATCGTACAGGCAGCAATAACAATCGACGACAAAATGGCGATTACAAATATTTCCGCACCAATATTTATATGATAGGCGAAACCTTGCAACCAGTTACTCATTACGTAATAGGCAATCGGCGCAGCGATTAGAAATGCTATGGCAATTAACCAGATAAATTCTTTTGAAAACAGGAAAACAATATCAGTCAGCGACGCGCCTAACACCTTTCTTACACCCACCTCTTTTGTGCGTTGCGCTGCGGCAAATGCCACAAGGCCATACAATCCAAGACATCCAATCACAATGGCGATCCCCGCAAACATCTTGAAAGCAGTGTACTCCTTTTGCTCCTGCCTGTACCATGCGGCTATATGATCATCTAAAAATTCGTATTTGAATACTTTATCAGGAAACAAACCGGACCAGGTTTTGTTAATTGCGGCGAGTGTTTTATCCATGTTTGCGGGATAAATTTTTACACTGGCATTAAAAAAAACATCTTCGCGATACAACAATGCACATGGCCGGATCTTTTTATGTTTCGACTCACTCTGAAAATCCTGCACAACTCCCTGGATGGTGCAATACCAGTTACCATTCAGGATAACAGGCTTGCCTATTGCGTCCCGCGGATTCTGAATACCGAGTTTATGGATCATCGCCTCATTCACCACAACATTATAAGTAGTATCTTTTTCCGTTGCTGCGGTGCGAACTATTTTTTCTCCTGCAAGCATTTTCAGCTGAAACATGTCTGTATATGTTTCATCGATAAATTTCATTTCGGTAACGTCATCCTTTGCTACTCCAAGCTCTGGCGATCTGAAAGGACAGAAGAAATTTCCATAAACAGGACCGCCGGATGAAAAGCTTAGCGCTTTTACACCGGGGTTTCTTAACAACTCCTGTTTTAATGTGGCAGCCTTCTTTGCATCGGGTATACCTAAAGAAATTACGGCGTCTTTATTAAACCCAAGGTCGCGATTCTGGAAGAAGTCCATTTGATAGGCCACCACAAGCGTTCCTACAATCATTACCTGTGAAATCGCAAACTGCATTGCGACGAGGCTTTTACGAAGTGTTAATTTACCGGAAGAAATATCTGCCTTATTTTTTAGAGACAGTGCCGGCTTAAATGCAGATTGTACGAACGCGGGATAACAACCAGCCAAAACAATGATGGCAACGGTCCCTGCGAGAATCAGCGAAATGGTTTGCAACGTTGCAAGCTGACCGAAATAAATTTTGATATCCAGCCATTTTGATAGCTGCGGTAAAAAAAGGCAAGTCACCAACAAGGCAAGCAGCAATGCGGCAAACACCATAATGGTGGTTTCGCCCAAAAATTGAAATATCAACTGGCTACGCCGTACACCTAACACCTTGCGCACACCCACTTCTTTAGCGCGGCGAATAGCCTGTGCAGTAGCCAGGTTGATGAAATTAATACAGGCAACAATAATGATCAGTACAGCAACCGCTATCAAAGCGTAATAAGTTTCACGGGAAGTGGTATAGCTGATCGTATTGTTGAGATAACGCTGATCAAAATGAATATCAGTCAACGGTTGCAAAGGCAATCTTGCTTCGTCAGCCAGCTGTTTGCTCCAATTCTTTTCAACAAAACTGTGTATCCTGCTTTGCACATTCTTAACCGGATAATTCTCCGGCAATACAATGTAAGTAAAGGCACCATTGTTTATCCAATAGAACTCTGACATGGCACCTCTCTTCTCCATGTCTTTTCTCACCGTTTCAAAAGACACTAAAAAATTAAAAGGCAAGTGCGTGTTGCCAGGCACATCTTCAATTACGCCGGTGACTTTCAAATCTAATTTATCATCAAGTCGAACAACCTTCCCCATCGCTTCTTTATCGCCAAAATACTTGTGAGCCATTGTTTCTGTCAACACAATTGTGTTGGGCTCATTTAATGCAGTTTTAGCGTTGCCTTCCAGCCATTTATAGTCAAAAACAGAAGTAAAATATTGATCGACCAATGCAAGATTTTTCTCCTCGTACTTTGTATCACCTAAGGTCATTACCGCAGATTGATGAAACCAGACCTGCGTTACTGCTTTCAACTCAGGAAAATCATTGCGAATCTTCGGTGCTATGGCCATAGACACACTCGGATTAAAATCGATAGCATTTAACGTGACCCTGTAAATACGGTCAGCTTTTGTGTGAAACCGGTCATACGCAAGTTCATACTGAACCACCAGAAAGATCACGATACTGCAGGCTATACCCAATGTAAGGCCAAGCACATTAATAAGACTGTAAGCTTTTTGTCTGCTAAGGCTCCGCCATGCTGTTTTAAAATAGTTTTTAAGCATTCGTTTTCGAGTTATACGTTGTACGTTATAAGTTTTACGTTGTACGTTTTCCACCTTTATTCATTCGCACATTTTCATATTTGCACATTTTCATATTTGCACATTCGCACATTTTCAATTATCACCTATCAATTGTCAATTAGATTGCTATTCCGTTCTTAAACTTTTCACCGGATTGGACATAGCCGCTTTTACAGATTGAAGTAATACTGTTGCCAGCGCAATTACAGCTATCAACAATAGTGGCAGGAAGAAAAACCAGATACCAATGTTGATATGAAATGCATAATCTTCCAACCAGTTTTGCAGCAAAAAATAAGCAACCGGCACAGCAACGATACCCGCGAGCAGAACAAGTTTTATATAATCTTTTGTGATAAGCGTAGTGATCTGCCAAACAGTTGCGCCGAGCACTTTGCGCACGCCTATTTCTTTTGTTCTTTTTGCGACGGTATATAAGGAAAGGCCCAGCAAACCGAGACTGGCAATAATAATAGCGAGCAGCGTAAACCACCAAAGTATGGCAGAAAATAACTGATCATTTTTATACTGCCTGTCAAAGTATTCATCTAAAAAGAAATATTGCAAAGGGCTCTCCGGAAATGCTGCAGCCCATGTTTTCTTTGCCTGATCCACCACCCGGGCAAGATTGTTTGTTTTGAGTTTCAGACAAAAATTGTCCATATTATACCGATGCTCCGGATAGTAAACAACCGGGTCAAAATTGTATTGCAGCGATTCCTGGTGATAGTCATTCATCACGCCAATTATTTTACATTTCGTACCTGCACTGGTTAACAATTGATTAATTGCATCCGCGGGCTTATTAAATCCAAAAATCTTAGCTGCGGTTTCATTAATGATTATATTTACAATTTGCGTGGAATCGTTACTAAACGGCCTGTCTTTATCGAAGTTTCTACCGGCAATCATGGTGAGACCAAAATGAGGTACAAAATTCTCATCTATAGCAAATGTCCGGCACCTTTTATCATTCTTTGAATTAAGCAACGTGAAGCCGGAAGAACCGCCCACCTCATTACCCGGCACATTGCTCGAAACAGTTACATATTCCACTCCCGGAATCTTCTGCAAATCATTAATAACGCCCTCTACTGAACTTTTCTTTGTACTATCCAGGCCTATTGTTTGCTTTAACACAAGTGTTTGATCAATATCAATCCCGAGGCTCTTGTTGCTCATGAATTGCAGCTGGCGATAAAAACCTATCGCCCCTCCTATCAGGATTATAGCCGTAGCAAATTGTACAATCACTAAAAATTTCCTGAGGTAATTGCGACCGGCTTTTATACCGGTGAAACCTGTCACAGATTTTAATGTTTGTGCCGGCTGAAAAGAAGACAACACAAAAGCAGGATAAAAACCTGCTACCAATGTGCTAAAAGCAAAAATGGCAAATGTACCTGCCCAGAAGAGCCAACCGCTTGTTTGCAGATCAACAACATCATGACCGATCAGTTTCGCAAACCCGGGAAGCGCCAGCCTGAAAAGGCAAAAACCAATAACAATACCAAGTGCGTTTAATAAAAACGTTTCGGAGATAAACTGCCTTACCAATTGAATTTTAGTAGCGCCTATCACCTTTCGAACACCAACTTCTTTTGAACGTTCCAAAGAACGCGCCGTAGATAGATTTACATAATTGATAAGCGCGATCAATAAAATAAGTACCGCTGCTATACCAAGGTACCTGAGATAATATAAGTTTCCATTGCCGGGAAACTCGTAATCATAATCAGATTTTGCGTGAATATCCTTTAATGGCTCCAAAATAAATGAGTTATCGAAGCCATTCTTCTTCATAAGATCACCCATATATTTTTGCGCAAACGCTGGCATTTTTGCTTGCAAGGCGCTTATGTTAACGCCCGGCTTAAGCAACAGATATGTATAAAAATCACTCCATCCCCAACTTGTATTGGCATCGTTTTTTGTAATCTGGATATATTTATTGTAGTTAAGAAGAATATGAAAATTGATATGCGAATTTGCAGGAATATCACTCATAACAGCCTTAACAACAAAATCCTCATTATCATAATGCAGTGTTTTACCAACAACATCGGCCGTGCCGAAATATTTTACCGCAGTTGAATGTGTGATAGCTGCATCATTTAACTCTACCAAAGCAGTAGCCGCCGTTCCTTTTTCAAAACCAAAAGAAAAAACATTGAACACAGCCGGATCCACATAATAGATCATACCATCTTCAATAATTCTTTGATCACCATGCTGAACTACACCCCATCTTTTTCTAAAACGGATTGCTTCCTGCACCTCAGGAAAGTCGGCTTTCATCGCCGGCGCCAGGGCAGGATAGTTAAAAGCAAACTTCTGCGGCTTGCCTCCGGTCTCAGTTACCACCATTGGCACACGATAGATCCGCTCTTTATTTACATGAAAATTATCAAAACTATATTCAAAGCGCAGGTAATTTACAATCAACAAGAATGCTGCAATTCCTATCGCAAGTCCCAGCACGTTAATCGCAGAAAAGGTTTTACTTTTCATTACGTTGCGCCACGCGGTTTTAAAATAGTTTTTAAACATAGCTTTGTAGTTGTACGTTATAAGTTATACGTTGTACGTTTTCACATTTTGCGTTCATATACCTGGCTCTCATTTTCACATTTGCATATTCGCACATCTACACATTCTCAATTACTCCGTCCTAAGGCTTTTCACCGGATTTGCCGTTGCAGCTTTCACTGTTTGAATGCCCAGGGTTAGTAAGGCTATTACTATCATTATAGTTCCGCTTACTAAAAATATCCACCAGCTTACACTTGTACGATAGGCAAAATTCTCCAGCCACTTATTCATTCCTAACCAGGCCAACGGCGCTGCAATTACAAATGCAAGGACTACCAGGACAAGGAAATCCTTTGAGATCATTGATATAATTTGAGCAACCGATGCACCCAATACTTTGCGCACACCAATTTCCTTGGTACGTTGGGTGGTAGTAAATATTACAAGACCGAGCAAGCCAAGACAACTGATAAAAATAGCAAGACCGGTTGCCCACTTCAGCAAGCCTGACATATTTTGTTCCTGAGTGTAGTATTTGGCAATGTCTTCATCAAAAAAATGATATTCAAAATCATCGTTCGGATAAACTTCTTTCCACGCTTTTTCGATTTTGCTGATGGCTGTTTTCCAGACTGTTCCGGATTCGTTTTGTGGATGAAGCGCTATACTGATGTTACGTTCGTTAGTTGACCAGCTTGCGATAACCAGCGGCTTCACCGGCTGATGCAAAGACATTTGGTTAAAATCTGCAACAACACCAACTATCGGCATTTGCTTATCGTTAAACTGCAGATATTTACCAACCGCCTCCGCCGGTTTATTGAAACCAAGAATATGCGCATACGTTTCGTTGATCAACAACGCAACAGCTGTATCGGTAGTCTGAATATTTTTGCCGGCAAGTAATTGCAGATGATACAACCTGATATAATTACTGTCACCATATTTTTGTTGCACATCAGATTCTATCTCTTTCTTTCCATCCTTGTATGTGATCGTGCCGCTCCATGTACTGTTGGATGATGGCGGATTGGTACACATGCTCAGCATTGCTATTTCAGGAATCTCTCTGAGCTTATTCATGAATACAGCTTTATTGCTGCGCACCGTATCATAAAAATTCGTTTGCACGTACAGAATGGCATCTTTTTTAAAACCCATATCCTTGTTGAGCGAATAATTGATCTGTTTGCTCACAAGTATTGTGGCCATAATGAAGATCTGCGCAATAACAAACTGCGAAACAGTTAAGGATTTGCGCAACCATGAAGCCCTTGTTTTACTTGTACCGGAGTAAGCCTGATTTTTTAAAACAAGCACTGGCTTATAACCAGAAAGTACAATAGCCGGATAAAAACCTGACAAAAGCGTAACAAGCATCATTAGTAATAAAAGAAAAACAAGAATGCCGGGATGTGCAACAAGGTTAAAATGAAGATCCTTTGGAATAAATCCGGAGAAAGCTTTTAGAATTAACGGCGTTAAACCCACTGATAGCAACGTAGCGATAGCTGTAAGTATAAATGTTTCTGAAAGAAATTGCACAATCAATTGCTTTCGCGAACTACCCATTGTTTTACGAATGCCTATCTCTTTTGCCCGCTGCGAAGCATGCGCCGTAGTGAGGTTGATAAAATTGATACAACCAAGTAACAACAAAAAAGCAGCCACCGCCAGAAGACCATACAATGTTGGCTTATTTGCGAGGGGCTTGCCATACGTGCCATAATCGGCGTTAAAGTGCACATCACTTAAAGGTTGCAACAGATACCAGCTGGTACTGTGATCGCTGGGATCATTCGGCTTATATTTTTTATATAACTGATCAATCTGTTTTTGGATCTGCGTTGGTTTTACCCCCGGATATAATTTTACGTACAATTGCTGCGCACCGTTTGTGCTACTCCATTGATCCCAGTTAGAGGGCTTTAAGGAAGTACTTTCTAAGGTAGAATAAGCAATAAAGGTTTTGAATGAAAAATCAGTATTTTCTTTTATATCCTCTACTACTCCGGCGATCGTTGCTACTATTGTATCGTTTAGATAGATCTCTTTTCCGATAACCGCTGAAACGTTTAAGCCAGGAAAATAAAGTTTAGCATTAGACTCCGTTAGTACTGTTTGATAGGGGTTCCGTAAAGATGTTTTTGGCGAACCGGCAAGCCAGCGATAAGAAATAAGTGAAAAATAATTGCTGTCGGCGAAGACTACATGCTCTTCATGCTTAAAAATTGTATTTTCTTTTCCGGCTGCGCCAGGAACACCAACTTTTACATCGCCGTTCCACGTGCGAAAGGGCACAACCGATTCCAGACCAGTTATGTCTTTGCGCACTGCCGCTGCCATAGGATCGGTGACACCGGAATTATGATAGACTTCATTTGAAAAACTAAAGTTGGAGACCACCCTATAAACCCGATCGCTATCTTTTTCAAACTTATCAAAGTTAAAATGATAATGAGCAAGCAAATAAATAACCAACGAGGCGCTTATTCCTATGGCCAGACCAATTATATTGATCATGGCGAATATTCTATTCTTCCATAACGATCTAATTGCAGTAACAGCATAACTTTTAAACATACAGTAGAGTTTTGCATTGTGGAGGCGATGGGTATCAGGTATCAGGTTTCAGGTCATAACGCCTTTTATGTCTGATGTCTGATTTTTTGATCGCTGATCTCTTTAATTTTAACCAGTTTAATATTTTACAATCACCACACATTTCCCCATTCGCACATTTACACATTTGCACATTTGCACACTCGCACATTCGCACATTCGCACATTTTCAATTATTCCGTCCTCAGGCTTTTCACCGGATTCGCTATCGCGGCCTTTACCGCCTGGAAGCTAATAGTGGCCAGAGATATAACAATAGCTGCTATACCGGCAACAGCAAATACCCATAAGTCTATTTCTATTCTATACGGATAGTTTTGCAGCCAACTATGCATGATCCACCAGGCAAGCGGAAAAGCCACCAGGCAGGAAAGCACTACCAGCTTAATAAACTCTTTTGATAACAACCCAGCTATACCGGACACGCTTGCGCCAAGCACTTTTCGAACGCCAATTTCTTTTGTTCGTCTTTCAGCAGTGTAGGCAGCAAGACCAAACAGGCCGAGGCAGGAAATAATAATTGCAAGCGTTGCAAATACGCGGGATAACTTGCTAATCAACGCCTCATTCAAAAACAGGTTGTTGAATTGATCATCAACAAATGTGTAGCTGAAAGGATAAGCCGGATTATACTTTTTCATTACAGACTCTATCTTGCGTAGTGCAGTACCAGAACCACTTTGCCGCTTAATACGAACATACATAACGGATTCGCCCCGCGGTGGTGTACAGAAAAAAGCAACAGGGTCCGGCTTGCCGTACATATAACCATACACATAATCCTTCACTACGCCGATTACCGTTGCATGCAACGTTGTATCATCCTGGTTGTAAATTATTTTTCCAATGGCGCTTCCTTTACCCATCAGGTGGGCCATAGATTCAGTTATGATAACATTTGTAACAATTTTCCTGCTATCCAGGTTCATGGAATCTGTCTCACGAAAATCTCTTCCTTCCAGCATTGTCATCCCGGAGGTTGAAAAAAATCCCGGGCTTACACCGCGGTTAGAAATAAGGATCTTATTATCCCTGGATTTTCCTTCCCATGCAAAACCATTGGTATTATTGCCGCCATAAATTGTTGGATGATCTGACAAGGCGACATCCTGTATCAAACCCGAAGTCATTAAATCTTCTTTAATCACGCTGTAGTTCTTCGCCATATCGCCAACCACATCTATCGCAATCAGGTTGTTCTTATTGAACCCAAGGTCGCGGCTTTTTACATGCTGGATCTGCTGGTAAATGATTATGGTACTTATAATGAGAATAATACTCACACTGAATTGTACAATCACAAGCCCTTTACGGATATATGCGGCGCTACTGTTCTTCAATTTAAAACCCTTTAGTACAGCAACCGGATTGAATGATGACAAATACAAGGAGGGGTAACTACCTGCAACAAGTCCGCAGACCAGTGTTATTAACAAGAGGATGATTATGTGGTACACATTATCAAACCCGGGCGACAAATTTTTCTGCACAAGTGTGTTGAAGGCAGGCAAAGCCAGAGAGATAATTATCAATGCAAAGACTGCAGCAATCATCGCCATAAAAACAGCTTCACCAATAAATTGCAGCACCAATCTTCTCTTTCCCGCACCAAGCACTTTCTTTACACCTACTTCTCTTGCACGTTTTTCACTTCTTGCTGTGGCAAGGTTCATAAAGTTGATACAAGCAATGAACAAAATGATCCAGGCAATGATAGAGAACAAGCGAACATACACAATACCGCCACCGCCTGTTTGTTTACCTCCATCAAATTCGTCGCGCAATTTCCAATCTTTCATACTAAACAAGAAGGGTCGTGCAATTGCCAACGGTTCTCTTTTTTGAATAAAATTATACAGCTGTTTATTTACGGATGCAGTATCCACGCCCGGCTTAAGCTGTACATAAGTGCTTAATGAGTTACTGTTCCATTCCTTAAGCCACGGACTTTGATCAAAATAAATTTTGAAAGGCGATAACCATTCAAACTGCAGGGAAGAATTTTCAGGAATGTCCTTCAACACACCGCTTACAACATAATCCTGTTTATTGTCAACGCGTATTGTCTTCCCCACAACATTATGATCCTCACCAAAAAATTTCTTAGCAGCTTTCTCCGTAATCACCAATGAATACAACTGAGAGAATGCTGTTTTTGCATTACCCTCAACAAAAGGGAACGTAAACATATCGAAGAATGAAGCTTCTACATATTTTCCGCTCGCATAAACCGGCTTATCGTTAACTGTAAAAAGCAGTGATCTCGTATCTTCCAGGGTGCGGCAGGTATTTTCAATACCTGGAATTTCTTCCTGAATTGCCGGACCAAGCAGGCCCGGTGTAGAACTGAAAGTTGCTGTATAGGAATCGTATTTTTGATTTTCTCTTACATAGTAAATGTTGTCTTTTTTCAGATGTACGTTATCCCAGTTCACTTCATCCTCTACCCATAAAAAAATGAGTGCCGCACACGCAATACCTATAGCCAATCCCAAAATATTCAGAATGCTGTATATTTTATTTTTGCGCAGGTTTCGGAATGTTGTCTTAAAAAAAGAAATTAACATGAGATGCATTTAATGTTTTCAACAATACAAATAATATTTTAATCACAGTTAATACGGTTACCAATCCGGATTATATGCCCATCAGGATCTTCAATCAACATTTCTCTCATATTCCATTCTTTATCTTCTGGCAGGGCAATGATCTTTGCCCCCTTATCCCTGATACTTTCATAATACTCATCAACGCTATCCACTACAATTGCAAGCCATGTTCCGGGATGTCCTTGTCCTTCCTTGCAGAAAAATATTTCCACGTCATCCCGCGATATTCCTCCGAATGTTGCAGGGCTGTCCCATTCCCATTTATCTGTAAAGCCAAGCTTATCCGTATAATAAGCAATACTGGAGGATATGTTTCTTGAATAAAGGATCGTAATGCTTTTTTCCAGTTTCATTTGCATTGCTTTTTATCGTATGTTATTCAGTGCGCAGGCTTTTTACCGGATTTGCAATCGCCGCTTTGATAGCCTGAAAACTTATCGTAACCAGAGCTATCATAATTGCTGCCAATCCTGCAATAACAAATACCAGCCAGGAAATATGGATCCTGTATGCAAAGTCCTGCAACCATTTCGTCATGGCCCAGTAGGATAACGGGAATGCCACTATGCAACTGATCAACACCAATCTTAAAAACTCCTTTGACAGCATGGTTGTTACCTGTGTTACACTTGCACCCAGTATTTTTCTGATGCCTATTTCTTTTGCGCGCTGTTCTGCAGTGTATGTAACCAGGCCAAACAATCCCATGCATGCGACAAATACGGTAAGCACTGCAAATATGTTAAGGATCCGGCCTGTCTTTTGTTCAGCAGTATATGTGGCACTATACAATTCATCCATAAAATCATAGGCAAGAGGTTCTTCCGGACCAAAAGCGGCCCACTGCGTTTTCATTGCAGCAAGTAATCCAGGAATATCTTTTGTTTTCACTTTCACTACAATTCCGGATTCAGGATGGAGCACCATCAACAATGGCGTTATTGCCTCATGAAGAGATTTAAAATGAAAATCCTTCACAACGCCTACTACTGTATAAGCAAAGTTTTTTCCATGGTCGCTGTTTTCACGAATGATCCGCTTGCCTATGGCATCATTTCCCCAACCAAATGCTTTTGCGGCGGTTTCATTAATGATCATGGCCGCTGAGTCTGTCCCAAACTCAGGCGAGAAATTTCTGCCAGCCGCCATCTTCATACCGAAGGTTGGAATATAGTGTTCGTCGATCTTGTATTCCAGCGTTTTCATTATTGCATTATCCTTTCCTTCCGGATAGGCAAGCGCATTATTATTATAGCTTGGCCCAGCGGGTTTGTAACCTGAAATCGTCGCATCCGCTACACGCGAATCGCGCAGCAACTGATCCCTGAAAACAGTTTCATTTTTTCCTAATACCTGGCTATTTGAAAGCACCAGTAACTGATCCTTATCGTAACCAAGTTTTTTGTTTTGGATATATTTCATTTGCTGATACACCACGATTGTGCCTGTGATCAGGCAAACTGAAATAAAGAACTGAAATACTACCAGACCGCTTCTTAACCCATACGTATTTGTGCTTGCACTCAGTTTACCCTTAAGCGTAGCTATGGGTCTGAATGAAGAAAGAAAAAACGCTGGATACATGCCCGCCAAAACGCTTACACCCAGACCGATGCCAACAATACCGGCAAGGCGTTGCAAGCTGAACCCCAATGTTAAGTCTTTACCAGATAGTGTATTGAATACCGGTAAAGCAAGGCGCACAAGTACAACAGAAATTATCAGCGCCAAAAATGTGATCAACGCGGACTCTAACAAGAATTGTTTTATCAGATCCCATCTGTCTGAGCCCATGACTTTTCTTACGCCAACTTCTTTCGCTCTTTTTGAAGCGCTTGCAGTAGAGAGATTGATAAAATTAATGCAGGCAATAAGCAACATGAAAATGGCTACTACGCCGAAAATGTAGATGTATCGTATATCTCCTCCCGGTTCAAATTCAAAATTGCTGTGAGAATGCAAATGGATGTCCGTTAGTGGCTGTAACTCAAAACCTAATTGATTTCCCTTAGTCCGGAACTGCGCAAGACTCAAGCCCATTGCCTGTTGAATTTGCGGCCCCATATATTTTTCAACCATATTGGGCAACTTTGCTTCCAGCTTTTTGTAATCATAATCCTTCTTCAGCACCAGGTAAGTAAAGAAGCCCGACTCCATCCAGCTTTGAGATTTAGCCGACGGTAAACTTGCCATTGAAACAAAGAGATCAAAATGAAAATGTGAATTAACCGGAATCTGATCAATAACCCCGGTTACTTTGCACAGCGTATTATTGTTATTAATGCTGATCAATTTTCCCAAAGGCTCCTCATTACCAAAATATTTGTGCGAAAACGCTTTTGTAATCACAACTGTATTAGGTTCAGTCAACGCCGTTTTGAGATCGCCCTTTACAAACGGAATGGTAAACACATTGAAGAAATTGGCATCAACCAATGCCAGTTGTCCTTCTTTAAAGACCTTATCATTATAAGTAACTTTTGGCTGACCACTTGCCTGCAGCCTTGTTACCTGCTCAACTTCAGGATAATCATTTATCAAAGCCCCGGCAACGGGAGGCATCACATTGCTTTCATTTATCTTACCGCCGTTAATATCCGCTTTGAAAACAATCCTGAACATTCTGTCGGCCTTCTCATTAAACCGGTCGTAACTCAGCTCATTCTGCACAAAAAGCATAATGATAAAACACACAGAAATACCAATGGCCAGTCCCATTATGTTAATGAAAGAAAATGCCTTATTCTTTAGCAGATTTCTCCAGGCAATTTTTAAATAGTTCTTCAACATAAAATTCAATTTTACTTATCAATAATTTTTATTGGTAAGTTGGGACTTTCCAAGTACGAATTACGAAGTACGAAGTACGCTAATGCTGGCACGCTCATCGATCTTTAACTGCCAAATTCATTGTCCATTTTCAATTGTCAATTGTCAATTATTCTGTCCGCAAGCTTTTAACCGGATTCGCTACCGCCGCTCTCAAAGTATTAAGACTTACCACAACCAATGTAAGTAACAATACCAGCAAGCCTACAATACCCAGCAGCCAGACATTTATATTAATGCGGAACGTGTATTTTTCAAGCCAGTTATTCATCAACCACCAGGTTAACGGTGCGGCAATGACGAACGCAATCAATACCAGTTTCAAAAATTCTCTTGAGATCAGCATTAACAATTGTTGCACACTGGCACCTAATACTTTGCGGATGCCAATTTCGCGGATGCGTTTTTCTATAGTGAATGATGCCAGTCCCGCCAGGCCGATACAACAGATAAATATGGCCAGTCCCGCAAAAATGTTGGTGATCTTACTGATCAGATCTTCGGTAATAAATTTCTTAGCGAATTCTTTATCGGCAAACCGGTATTCAAATGGATTTGCAGGATTATACTTTTTGAAGATATTTTCAATAGCGGGTAAAGCTTTGGATAATTGCGCAGACTCATTCAGCCTGATGCTTAAAGATGCTGTACCGGCAGGGTTATAGAATATCATCATCGGATCAACCGGTTCAAACGGTGAGCCCATAATTACATTATCCGCGACGCCGATAACCGTATAATTCTTGCCATAACGCAACTGCATGCCCACCGGATCTTTTATGTTCATGGCTTCAACTGCTGCCTTATTAAGAAGCACAGCACCAGAGTCAGACGGAACACCTGCGAAGTCATGCCCCTGCAACATTTTAATGCCCATTGTTTTGGTGAAATCAACATCAGTGTTTTCGCCGGCAAATATAATATTGGCATCAGCAGGTTTTCCGCTGTAGTCAGGTCCCGGAGATCTCCACCAGATATCAGTAATCGGAGACAATGTGCGCGTAACAGCGCTCACCATACCAGTTTGGGTCAGCTCCTGTTTTATTACCTCATAGTTCTTTTGCACATCATCAGTAGTCGATATCATAATAAGGTTATTGGGATTGTAACCAATATTCCTGTCCTTTATATGTTGAATTTGCTGGTAAACAATAATCGTAGCTGAGATCAGTAAAATTGAGATCACAAACTGCGTTACTACAAGCACGCGCCTTGGCAATACAGCCTGTTTGCCGGGAAGAAAAGTTCCTTTAAGCACCCTTGCAGGATTAAATGAAGAAAGGTACAATGCGGGATAACTTCCTGCGACAATGCCTGTGATCAGAATAATTAATACAGAACCTGCCCAGAACAAAGGTTGAGTGAGATCTAACACAAGACGTTTATCTACCATTGTATTAAACGCGGGCAATAGCACAAATACTGCAATGATGGAAAAAATAAATGCGATCAGCGCCAGGATCATTGATTCAAAAAAGAACTGGATAATTAATTGCCTTTTATCCGATCCCAATGTTTTTCTAACCCCAACTTCTTTTGCTCTCTTCTCAGAACGGGCGGTAGAAAGATTCATGAAATTTACGCAGGCTATCAACAGAATAATTACGGCGATGATGGAGAACAATCGCACATATTCTATCATCCCGCCAACATTTTTGCCATTTTTAAAATCGCTGTAAAGTCTCCATTTATTCATGGCAAAAGTGAAGTACGTACTCACCTTGTCATTGGGATTGTGTGACTTTTCAACCTTATTGATATTTTGCTCCAGTGTGGCAATATTCACTCCCGGGTCAGTTTGCACATACACTTCCCATGAAGAGCTTTGCCAGTTGGCCATTGCTCTCTTAACATCGTCTGAAGAGTAATTGAATGGTCTTATATAATCAAACTGAAAAGTTGAATTGCCCGGCACATCAGCCACAACGGCAGTAACTTTTGCATTGGAGTTATTGTCTATCTTAAGCATCTTACCCATCGGATCTGCATCTCCGAATAAAGCCCTGGCAGTGGATTGTGTAAGCACAATTGAGGAAGGATCAGTCAGAGCAGATGCCGCATTTCCTTTGATAAACTTCCAGGTGAACATATCAAAAAAATGTTCACTAACCGTGTAGCCATCTTTTTTTAGCATCACATCCCCGTTGGTGAAAACAGTAGGATATCGGTGGGTTACAACGGCGGCACGTTTTACCTGCGGAACATCTTTTTCCAATGAAGCCGCAAGTGGTAGTACCATATTAGGATCGGTAAATACCTGGTTGTTAAAATCGCGGTTGGCCATCACCTGGAAAATATTTCCGTAGTTGGCGTGAAATTTATCGTAGCCTAGCTCATCCTGCACCCACAGCATGATAAAAATGGTACAGGTCATACCAATTGTAAGGCCCGAAATATTTGTTATTGAGAATCCTTTGTTCCTGAACAAATTTCTCCATGCAATTTTGAAATAATTCCTGAACATAGCTAGCCAAGTTAGATGTAAGTTATACGTTGCTCGTTATACGTTTTAATTTTTGCATAGTGACAGGTCCGTAAGCTTACTTTTTAGCAAATGCCACTACACTGCCGATGCGCAACTAAGAAAATGCCAGACGGTCAGCGACTTGAAAATCAATTGGTTAATAAACATCTTTGGAAAAAACTGTACGGTTTTGATACGGTTTGTGTCCGTATTCGCGCCGGAAAGAGATAGCTGAAACTTGTCCTACCCTTTGAAAGTGCAGGACAAGTTTCAGCCAGCATCCACGCGGCATGTATCGCATTCCTGCAGAAACTTATCTGTCCTACACTTTGAAAGTAGGACAGATAAGTTTCACCTGCCCGGTAGTTCATTCTTCGGTATCTTGCCTTCACAACAAATAAACTTCATGAATCCTCCATCCGAAATTCAGCTTATTCCCGGCGAGATTGCAGATTACTATCTTGATAAAGAAGGGATATTGTATTCCTATTCTAAAAGTGTACTTAGAACGGTTGAAAATATTTCTAATAACGTAGAATTAGTAAAAAGGATAACCGGCAATAAAAAAGTGCCGTTGCTGATTTACCTGAAAAATTCTCCGGTGCCTGATAAAGCAACAAGGAAATTTTCAACGGAGCAATTGCCCAATATTTATTCTGCGATGGCCATGGTTTCAAAACCCGGCCTGGCGCAATTTATCATGAAGATATTGTTCAAGCTAAAGCCGCCACCTATACCCATGAAGTCCTTTACGGATGATAAGGAGGCGAGGGAGTGGTTGTTGCAGTTTGTAAAATAATTGAAAATGGAGAATTCCTGCCCGACTGCGTCAGTCAGGCGGGGGAAAATGATGGTAGCGAAGGTTTTGTGCTATAGAAAAGATTTTGGCCATTAAAGAGCTAATATTTAACCACAGAGGACAGGGAGTTTTTTCACGGAGGGCACAGTTGTTTGAATAGCAAGTTTTCGCTAAACAAATCTGTCCTACACCTGCGAGGTGTAGGACAGATTTGTTTATGATGTACTGTCTGCTTATCTATGAAATCTTCAATACCTTCTCGATTGCTTCCAGTTCATCAGGAGCATACTCAAGATTGCTTATTGCGTCAATATTATTATCCAACTGGGCTACTGAACTTGCGCCAATCAGAACGGACGTAATGCGATGATCTTTGAGCAACCATGACAGCGCCATTTGAGCTAAAGATTGCCCGCGGCTAGCGGCTATATCATTGAGTTGGGAAATCTGTTTTAACCTGTTTTCTGTAATCTCTTCAGTTTTTAAATAACCATGCGATTTTGCAGCCCTGGAATCTGAAGGAATGCCTTTCAGATATCTGTCAGTTAACATACCCTGGGCCAAAGGTGAGAAAGGAATACATCCAACGCCATGCCCTTCCAGCACATCCAGCAACCCTTCTTCCACCCATCTTTCAAACATGGAATACTTAGGTTGATGTATTAAACAGGGCGTACCTAACTCCTGCAAAATTTCAATGGCTCTCATTGCCTCGTCGGGCCTATAGTTTGAAATGCCGACATAAAGCGCTTTCCCCTGCCTTACAATCGAATCCAATGCCATCATGGTTTCTTCAAGTGGTGTGTTTGGGTCAGGCCGATGGGAATAAAATATATCTACATAATCAAGTCCCATCCTTTTTAAGCTCTGGTTACAGCTTGCGATCAAATATTTCCTGGAGCCCCATTCACCATAAGGACCAGGCCACATTAAATAGCCCGCCTTGGATGAAATGATCAGCTCATCGCGCAAATTGCCACCGAAATCTTTCTGAAGGATCTTACCAAAATTTTCTTCTGCGCTGCCGGGCTCAGGGCCATAGTTATTGGCAAGATCGAAGTGTGTAATACCACGATCAAATGCGCGGCGCACAATGGCACGCCCGTTATCAAATACATCAACCGATCCGAAATTGTGCCACAGGCCGAGTGATACAGCAGGCAATAATAATCCGCTTCTTCCTGTCCTGTTATATTTCATTGTTTCGTACCGGCTGGCTGCTGGTGTATAGCTCATAAATTGTTTGTTTTAGAAATGAAGGCTATAAAATTAGCGGAATGGGAGGAAAAAGCAATCAGCTATCAGCTATCAGCTATCAGCTATCAGCTATCAGCTATCAGCTATCAGCTATCAGCTATCAGCTATCAGCTATTAAGCGAAGATCTTAGCGAAGGCCTGGCTGGTCACGCTCTTCACGCTCTGCTAAGCCTCCTGGCTTCGCAGGCCTACGCTATCACTTGTAGCGATATAAACCCTAAACGGCTACGAGCCTATAAATTTTCAGCCACATAATCCGAAAACGAAATATGTGGCTGAAAGCTTGAATTAAAAGCTGCGCTGAATTCCAGACGACATTATCATTTTTTCTGAAACAGGTCGTCTATCATTTGCTGATTAAAGTGATCATCCAGTGTTCCATTAATATTGCGGTAAACTGCGCTAATGAAAATAGTTTGTGTGGCACTGACAATAGCCATGACAAGAAAAACAAGGACAGCTCCTGCGGCGATGCCTGCAATAGGGTGAATAGCGGCGGCCAAAACAAATCCGATTGCCAACGCTGCCAATATCAGGAGAAACTGCACCAGCCCAAAACTAAAGTTAGCAGCAATGCTTTCGCCCCATTTTTCTTTCATTATGGAAGATGAACGCTTAACTGCATCTACCGGATTTACATTTTCGTATGCAATGACCGGAACAACAAAAAATGTAGCAACGTTCCAGACAACGCCGATAATGCCTGTAATTATTTTACCCAGCAGACCGGAGTTCTCCTGAATTATTTTCAACAAAGCACCGACGGTTCCTGCGAACAATGCCCAGGCGAATATTGCGCCGATACGGCTTACGCTAAATGCGAGTCCCTGCCGAACTGTAATATTTTGTTCTCCTTTAAAATACAGGTCAGCGCAATGAATGAGCGCCATGTTAAAGAAGACGATCACAAAATAGTTGACCACATAAAACAGGAATGTAACGCCATAAACAAACAATTTGTTTTGCGCCTGTTCTTCAAAGAAATTTTCTCCGAAAACGCCAAACCCGAACATGGCTCCGATAAACGATCCGATAAGCAGGATAAGTGAAATGCCGGACAAGATGGGGAAAGCAATCAGTTGCTTGTTATTGCTTAAAACCTGGAAGCTGGTTTTTGCGAGTGTCCATCCATTAGACAGACGTGTAAAAAAGTTCATGAGTTGATTTTTGGGGTTTAAATAATGTGAAATTTAAGATTTTATAATGGAAAAGAAAAGTTCTTACAGCAACGCGCTGAAAGCCGCAACGTAAGGCCACACAGCTTTGAAGCGGCACCGAACGTTAACCTCCGCTCCGCTCTGCTATGCCTCCTGGCTTCGCAGGCTTTCTCTATCGCTTGTAGCGATCCTCAAACCGCGGTAGGCTATCTGTTCTAATTCATACTAATTCTTAACCCAATCTGACTAACCCACCTGGCACTGTATTGCGGAACATTGCTGGTGCTTACTCCCCAGGGTGTTCTTGTGTTGTTCTGCGGATTAAATTTATAGGTTGGAGTGAAGTCCGCAGCAGATTTATACCCCGCAAAGCCGACCAGCGCATATTGATCATTGCTTAAAAAATACATTCTTCCCCAGTTCCTGTTCAGGAAATTGGTAAAGTTGAACATGTCATAAGTCAACTGAAACTGGTACTTGTTTTTGCCAATCTTCACATTAAAATCCTGCGCAATCTTCAGGTCAACAATGTTCGTAAAAGGTAGCCTGCTGCCGTTTCTTTCAACATACTCACCTCTTCTTTTGCTTAGATATTTATCGTTATCAATATACCGGTTGAATGCGGCCCGTTGTTCATCAGGTGTATAAGTAACCGCATTAGAACCCGAGCCGACAGTATTGCTCAGAAATTCCATTCCATTGACTTCTTCCGAAGTGGGGACGTATAACAAATCATTACCTCCGGATGCATCATCTCTCACCAGCGCGCCCGAATACACGTAGCTGAATGGCGCACCTGACTGACCAATATATACCAGTGAAACTGTGGTAGCCAGCTTGTTCTTTGCATACGTAAACTTTTTACTTGCGTATGCAAATATTCTATGGCCCGCACTAAAATCCGATCTTGACCTGGTTATATAGTTGCGGCCATTTACTGTTTCCATAAACCGCCACTGACTAAAGTTTACCGAGCTTGTACCTTCATTGGTTATATACGAATCGCCGAAACTGTAATTGAAGTTAAAGCCCCAACCTTTGTTGTTTGTTTTGTTTACAGTGAGCGTGAAGTTGTAAGCAAAGCCCTTGTTGCCTTTTGCATTGGACAACAAGATAGCATTGTCGTAAGGATTTTTTCCATCGGCAGTTATTGGAATGGTAACCGGCGAAGGATATACATTACGGTTATCAGGACTGTTTATTTTATCAACCGGCGGCAACAAATTTATGTTGGTATAATAGATCTCGTTAATATTATAACTGACAATTCCCTCTCCGATAACGGACCAGCCTTTAGGTAGTCTTTTTTCAATGGCCACCGATGTGCGCAACAACTTAGGCATTTTGAATTTTTCAGAGATCAGGTTCAATGCACCTTTACTTAACGTTATGCCAACTTCATTTGCCCGCCATTGTCCGTAAGGGTCATCGCGGAATTTAATGAGACCAAGTGCCGCCTTGTTCTGACTGTTACTTACGGTAAAGCCACCCTGGTTTATACCGTTATTATTGTATATACCGCCTGGCCAAACCAATGGAATGCGGCCCGTAAACAAACCTATTCCACCACGTATAATAAGGTTCTCTTCCGGAATTTTATAGGTAATACCCAGCCTTGGAGAAACGGCGACGGGGATCTCAGGTCGCAGACCAGATCTCGCACCTTCAAGATCATAGTACCGGGCAAACTTCGTCAAGGCACTATCGTTAGTAAAGGCATCAGTTGCAGGCTTCGTAAGAAAACGGGTATAATCAGCTCTCAGACCAAAATTCAACGTTAGATTTTCAGACACTTTGAACTCATCATTCACAAAAAAAGCAAGGCGCATAGTTTTAAACTTAGCAGCAGCTGCAGTGTTATCATCCAGCCTGTTATCCACCAAAGGATAACCAACCGAGTATTGATTCACGGTATCATTATTATAGAACGCCTGCAGGCTTTTGTATTGATAATTTCCAAAAGTATTCTGTATAAATACATTGTACACATCATTGATCTCATCATCTGTTCCAAAGGTAAAATTGTGTCTGCCCATGCTCCATTTAAAGGCATCAAAAAGACTGAAATTCTTTTGCACCAGCTTGTTTTGGGTAGAGCTGTTATCCGGCCCAAAAATAATGCCCTGACCAGAGCTTGTTCCTGTTCCGTCAAAGATCTGAACACGCGGAAAAGCCTGCCCTATTGGGTTTCTGTCATCTGTAACATTCGTAAAAGTGAAGAGTAATTTGTTGTTTGTTCGTGTTCCTGTATTACTTTTTAATTCTGCTGATATGGAATTTGTTTTTGTGGGAAACACATATCCGTTATTATAAAAGTTAATTGCTGTTGTACTGCTTGCGGTTACATTATTCCGCTCTCCGTTAAGATAACGATAGCTTACAGTGAGTTTGTTTTTGGTATCGATGTTCCAGTCTATTCTTGCAGCTATTCTATCAGCCTTAACCTTTTCATCGTTGCTAACATAACCGCCTGCATCGTATCCATAGGTATTTTTCAAATAAGCTGAAAGTGCATTAATGTCTGTAATACTTGTGTTGCCCTGGTATGCACTAACGTCAAAAGGTTGCGGCCTTACATCCCGTTGTTGTTCTATATTAATAAAATAAAAAAGTTTGTTTTTAACAAGCGCACCGCCTACTCTGAACCCATATGTTTTGTTGGTAAAACTATTCAGCTTTGTCGCCTGGTCTTTTGGACCAGTGGGCGTTTTACCCGCCAGCGCCTGGTTGCGGTAAAAGCCATATACAGAAGCTTGTGTAGTATTGGTTCCGGCACGTGTTATCGCATTGATACCTCCGCCAACAAAATTGCCGATAGATGCATCGTAAGGAGACACAACTACCTGGAACTGATCAATGGCATCAATAGAAATAGGCGTAATCCCCGCCTGCCCGCCATTGGTTCCGGAATTTGACAAACCATACACATCATTATTTACCGCACCGTCTATATAAAAAGAATTATAACGGTTATTTTGCCCGGCAATAGTAATACCTCCATCGGCTGTGGTCAGTTTTGCCTGCGGAACTGCACGCAGGTAATCCCCCAGGGTTCTGCCTACAGTTGGCAGATTTGTCATTTTATCTCTTCCGATAATTGTTTCCGCTCCGCCTTTTCCGGCAGGATCAGCGCTCTTTCTTGCACCACTAACGGTCACCGCTGCTAACTCCTGCGCCGTTTCGGTGAGTACAAGATCCACATCTCCGGTTTCGCCCAGATTCAGGTAGATATCATCTTTCTTTTGCTTTTCATAACCGATATAAGAAACTTCGACGGAATAAGGCCCACCCGCCTGCATATTGCTTACACTAAAATGTCCCCGGGAGGTTGTACTGGTTGAATACACCGTTCCTGTAGGTTGGTGCGTAATTGTAACTGATGCGCCGGATAAAGGGTCTCCTTTAAGATTTTTAACCAGCCCGCTCATGTTACTCGTAGTTACCTGAGATAGCAGCAGCGCCGGAAACACTAAGCCCGCAAACATATACAACAGCCTGACAAGTCGCATAGAATTAAACATTTCAGTATTAAAAAAAGCCATTAACAGTAATATACAATGCCTGCCACGGTTAACAATTTATTAACTTTCAACGATAAATTTTATGAAAAGCAGAATTTTAATGTCCCCACTCGCTGCTGACACCTAAATGTTGCGGTCTATTAACGTGGTTGTCGTAATTTTGCAGCATATTTATAGATTATGTTGAATTCGATTGAAAGTGCTATTGAGGATATAAAACAAGGAAAACTGGTTATTGTTGTGGACGATGAAGACCGTGAGAATGAAGGTGATTTTGTTACTGCAGCAAAAAATGTTACCCCCGAGATCATCAATTTTATGAGTAAGGAAGGCCGCGGTTTGATCTGCGCTCCTATCACAGAAAAAAAAGCGGATGAACTGGAGTTGAACCTGATGGTCAACAACAACACCGCACTGCACGCTACTCCTTTTACCGTTAGCATCGATTTACTGGGACACGGTTGCACTACCGGAATTAGCGCTCACGACAGGGCTAAAACCGTGCAGGCATTGATTGATCCGAATATAAAACCGGAAGACCTGGGAAGACCCGGCCACATTTTTCCTTTAAGGGCGAAAGAAGGTGGCGTTTTGAGAAGAACGGGACATACTGAAGCTACAGTTGATTTGGCAAGACTGGCAGGTTTTGAACCGGCAGGCGTTTTGGTTGAGATTATGAATGAAGATGGTTCAATGGCAAGATTGCCTGAGCTGAAGATAATTGCCGAAAAATTTGACCTGAAGATTATTTCCATCAAGGACCTAATTGAATACAGGTTAAAAATCGACTCTCTTATAGATGAGGTTGTTCGCGTTAATATGCCTACTAAATATGGCGATTTTACGCTGGTTGCATTCAAGGAAAAACTTACAGGAGGTGAACACCTGGCACTAATTAAAGGCGAATGGGAGAAAGATGAGCCTGTACTTACCCGCGTACACTCCAGCTGCTTCACAGGTGATATCCTTGGAAGCTTCCGTTGCGATTGTGGCGAACAGCTTCACAAAGCCATGCAAATGGTTGACAAAGAAGGAAAAGGCGTGATTCTTTACATGAACCAGGAAGGTCGCGGTATTGGATTAATGAATAAACTGAAAGCTTACAAACTTCAGGAACAGGGTATGGACACTGTTGAAGCCAACCTTCACCTGGGCTTTGGAATGGATGAAAGAGATTATGGTGTAGGCGCGCAAATCCTCCGCAAGCTTAATATCACCAAGTTAAAACTGATGAGCAACAATCCGCGCAAACGCGCCGGGCTCAGCGGTTACGGCCTTGAAATCACTGAAATTGTACCGATTGAAGTGATACCCAATCCACACAATGAAAAGTATCTGACTACAAAGAGAGATAAGCTGGGGCACAAGATCCTGTCCTCTAAGTAATTGACAATTGATAGTTGAAAATTGACAACGACATGAGCGAGTGATTAAATAAAACTATTCTCTTGTAAAGGCTTTTTTCTATTGACAGTTGAAAATTGAAAATGATCGGGTAGAAGAATTAGTTAACACTTTTAGTATATGGAGGCAACAGTTTTTTCTGTTGCCTTTTTTAGTCCTGCATTCTTACCGGAAATCGAAAGCTGTCCCTCATTATCAATTTTCAACTTTCAATTTTCAATTACTCTATCTTTACCGCCTTAAATAATTTGCTATGCTGAAAGTTGGAATATTTGGCGTTGGACATCTTGGAAAATTTCATTTGAATAACTGGAAAGAAATTGAAAACGTAGAACTTGTTGGATTTTTCGACCCTAATGACAGCACTGCAAAAGAAGTTGTTGAAAAATATGGATTGAAGCGGTTTAACACTCCCGACGAACTACTGAAACTGGTTGATGCTGTTGATATTATTGCTCCCACAAACTTTCATTTTGAATTGTGTGAAAAAGCTATTCGCCGTGGCAAGCACGTGTTTGTAGAAAAACCGCTGGCCAATACCATCGAAGAAGGAAAGCAGATTGTGGAAATGGCCCGCGAGGCCAACGTTAAAGTGCAGGTTGGCCATGTGGAAAGGTTTAACCCGGCCTACCAGTCGGTAAAACACCTGAAGCTCCAGCCAATGTTTATTGAGGTGCACAGGCTGGCACAGTTTAACCCCCGGGGAACTGAAGTAAGTGTTATCCTGGACCTGATGATCCATGACATTGATATCATTCTCAGCATTGTACACAGCGATGTAAAGCATATTTCAGCCAGCGGCGTTGCGGTTATGACCGACACACCGGATATTGCCAACGTACGTATTGAGTTCAATAATGGCTGCGTTGCCAACCTTACCAGCAGCAGGATCAGCATGAAGAAAATGCGTAAAATGCGCCTGTTCCAGAAAGATGCATATATCGGCATCGACTTCCTGGAAAAGAAAAGCGAGATCATTAAGCTAAAAACTGATGAAGACAAAGACGCTTTTACTTTCGACCTGGAAACGCCTTATGGCACCAAAACCATCGCCATTTCCAATCCCGAAACGCATGTTGTTAACGCTATAAAAGAAGAATTAACAGCTTTTGTTGACGCCATCAACAACAATACCCCCACCGTTGTAAGTGAAATAGACGGATTTATTGCCATGGAAGTGGCGCACCAGATACTGGACAAGATAAATGCAGCGGTGGCGAAGGGATAGAGAGGAAGAGAAAAGGCTTGAGGTTTGAGGTTTGAGGCGTAAGGCGTTAAGTAAAAATTCAAAAGCAAAAGACAAAAAAGGCAGCGGGATAGATGAAATTTCGCTGCTTTTTTTATGTCCGTAAACTATCGCAATCAGATTCTTATTCAGGAGCCCCCTCCTATCGTGGGATTCGATCTTATTTATCTGAACCAAATCAACAAACTTTCCAATAAAACGATCCGGATCAAACTTGTCCTACACTTTGAAAGTGTAGGACAAGTTTGATCGGCTATCAAAACCAGTCACAACACTATTCTCATCTGATTAAAAAATCCCTGCCATTTCTTTTTATTCGCGGTTTTTCGGAACTTTAGAAAGTGCGCATAACTGCACATTGTGATTATGAAAGGCTTGCTGGCTGTTGCTTTATTTTTCCTTGTTTCTGTAACAAATGCCCAGGTACGATTAGCTAACTATATCGTAGATAATACCGCCTATGCTACAACATCAACAGATACACTCTCTCAACTTCTCACCGCCGACGCAAAGACTGAAATGGAAAAGGTTAGAGCTATCTTTTTCTGGATCGTAAATAACATCGATTACAATACAAACGTATTTTACCAGAATCGCTATGTAAGAAAAGGCAACAAGGATGAGGAAGAATATGACACGAGTTCTGTCCTGCCATCTCTTGACGAACGTGTTTCCCGGCTTGTCCTCAAAAGAAAGGTTGCAGTATGCGATGGCTACGCAAGGCTCTTCAAAACACTTTGCGAGCATGCAGGAATTACAAGTGAGGTAATAACAGGTTACGCAAAAACCAATATGAACCGTGTTGGTCAGCGATTTATCAGCAATCACAAATGGAACGCCGTTATGATCGATAGCAACTGGTATCTGCTGGATGCCACTTGGGCTGCGGGTTACATTAATGGTCATAATGAGTTTGAAAGACAGTATGATGCTAACTATTTTCTGCCTTCTCCTAAAACATTTATCTGGGATCACTATCCTGAAGATGTGAAATGGGCGCTTTTGCCGGAACCACCATCTCTTGCTGAATACAATCGCACACCATTCAAGACAAGCGAATTCAGCCATTCTACCATTCTTTCATTTAAACCCGAAAAAGGCCTGGTTGAAGCTTCACCAGGTGACAGTATACTATTTGAAGTAGAAAGTACTGACAGGATTAAACGGCTTTGGATCTCCAGCGATCCGTACCTGGATAGCTCTTCACTATTTCAGTTTGATTGTTGGGAATACCTTGAAAGGCCATCTTCCGGCAGCAAAGTAAGCGCCGTGTTCGTTATTGAACCGCAAACCGAATGGCTGAATGTGGTGTACAACGACCGGGTAATTATGCGGTATAAGGTGAATGTGAAGGGAGTCGCCGCCCCGGAAACAGACGATACGAAAGATGGCAAACGCAAAACCCCGATGAAAGCCCTGACGGGCTCAAACTAGGTTTTGAACCACGGAGACATTACGACATAAAGAATCACAACGAAAATATCAGGAAAGTCATCCTGTTCATCTGTTTATTATAGTAGTAACCCGCCGTGTTTCGCCGTGTCGTCGTGTCTCCGTGGTTCACCGATCACGCCTGGCGTAGCGCCAGCCTTTCTTCAATAATTCTCTCGGCGATCATCATATCCACGGGGCGCGTTATTTTGATATTATCGTAGTCACCTTCGGTAAGAAACACTTTTGTTCCAAAAGCTTCCACCACAGTTGCTTCATCTGTAAAATCATCGCTATACTCCTGTTCAAAAGCTGGTTTGATAATATTACTTAAAAAAGTCTGGGGGGTTTGAATAATACGCACCTGCTGCCTGTCAGCTACATGATGTTCCTCGCCTGATGCAATGCGGATGCTATCCGTCGCAGCCACAGCAGGAATAGCGCTACCTTTTTCTACAGCCTGTTTATAGCAACGGTGGATCAAAGGAACTGAAATCAGGCATCTAACGCCATCATGAACGAAAACAACGCTGTCATCCGGCACGAGTTGTAATCCGTTGCGGACTGAGTGATATCTTGTTTTGCCGCCGGAAGTAACGGTTATGCGGTCAGAGGCGTCCAGCATATTAATAACCTCCCGGCCTTTTGGCATATGATCTTCCGGTAATACCAGGATGATCTGCAGATCCGGGTAAGAACGCAAAAAAGAATGCAGCGTATACCATAGGAGCGGCTTTCCGTGCAACAACAAAAACTGCTTCGGAACACTATTCCCCATTCTTACACCGGAGCCGCCGGCTACTATTACCGCATATTTTTTCATTCGTCAAAGAAAGATAAAAAACGGAAGCAACAGGCAAAGTTTTTGGAAGTTGTACGTGATAAGTAATACGTGGTACGTTGATCGAAGCGAAAGAGTTGATTTAGCCACAGAAGCACTGAAACACAGAAATTCACCTCTAAGCTTCTGTACTTCTGTGCTTCTGTGGCTAAATATCTTCAAAATAAACCCCGCCTGGACAGGCGGGGCGTGTTTTTTCAAACCAAAATTGAGTTACGTCTCATCGACGTGACACAGCTATTTAAAATCTTTACTTTCAAGTTCCTGCAGGTACTCCTGGTACCGGTTGTATAAATGACCGGCCTGCAGATAGGCAGACTGCGGGCTCATAAAATGGGAAAATTCAAATGTTATTGCTTTATTGTAACCTGCACGACGCGCTGCCTCCAGTTTCAAACGTAATTTTTCAAATTTTACAGGAAGAAATTTAATGGGCATATCACGATCAAAGCTCTCGGCGTTGGTCCAGCATTGCAAACCAAACTGGTCAGCCATCTTTTTGTTGATCCGGAAAAAATCATCCAGCTCATGATAATCGATGTGGCCATCCTGAAAAGCTACGGCATCTACGGCGCCCTGAATACCGCTGAATATTTCACTCCACTCCTCTTCGTGTTCTTTTAAAGACACCGCATCATCTTTTGTAAGCGCACCGGAAGCTGCCATTACAGCTTTGCGGCCATCAATCCATGGCGAAATAAATGTCGGCAGTCCGTTGCTCACGTCCTTACACTGCAAACCCAATGTGCGAAAAGCTCCCGCTGCGCCTTTTGTTTTACGGCTGATCTCCATGCTCAGGTACCAGCCTTTAAAACTCTTGTGATGACCATATTGCTGCCATACTTCATCAATAACAAACCGGTTGCTATCTATCTCATGCTGCATGTTGCCAGTATCCCAATATTTACCGCTGTCATACAATCCGAAATAAAATTGCATACCTAGTTCGTCGGCAAGTGAGAGAAACAGCTCAACAAGATCTACCGGGGGGGTATAACAACCATGTTCATTTACCAGGTATGTTGACGGATATGTAATGAACCTTCTGTAACCACTGCGGATCAATATTACCGTATCAATTCCTACGGCTTTCATGTATTCAAAATCCCTCCGCCATTCTTTTGGGCCCCAGTTTTGATGAGGGATGTCGTGACTTATTTCATCCAGGAAAGTTCCAGTGATCTTCATTTTGTCTTATTAAAATTCTTTATTAATAAAGTGAACACGTACACTTCTTAAAGAAGCTTATTATCTAACAATGCCTTCTTCCAAACCATGTATCCTTCACCTGTCAGATGCAGCCCGTCGTTGGTATATTTTCTGTCCAGCTTGCCTTCTGTATCCAACATCAATGAATACAGATCGAGATAAGTGCAATGCTGTTCCAAGGCAAGTTGCTTCAACCCTTTGTTTACCGAGCGAATATGCTCATCCTTTCCCTGGTGACGCTTAAATTCAGTAAAAGCGTCGTTTGTAGGAAGAATGCTTTGAATACAAATAGAAGTAGCCGGCGACTCCTGCTTTATTCTTTTAACGATGGATGCGTAATTACGCAGAATGAAGCTATCTGGCACATTGGATGCGATATCATTAACGCCGATCATGATGAACACTTTAGAGGGTTTCCTTTTGGTTACTTCATCCAGCCGGTTAAGTACACCGAAAGTTTTGTCGCCATTGATGCCGCGGTTTTTTATTTTATAGTTTTTAAAAAGATCCGCCCATTCGGCAATATCAGTAATGCTGTCGCCAAGAAAGATGATTTCATCTTCCTCCGTATCAGCAATCAGTCTGAACTGAGTTACTTTTTGACCGTAATAGGTGGTTTGAAAGGAGCTATCATATTGCGCATTCAATGAATTAAACACAAATGCGGCAACCATTACACAACTTAGAAACGGAAAATACTTTTTCATTCTAGTCTTTAGCTTGTTTTGCGATAACAATAGATTTTGATTCCACATTTCTATTGACAGCCGCTTTCATAAAAGTATCCATCTCGGCAAATCTCCTGAACATAAAATTGCTTACTTCATGTCCCAATCCCTCGTAGGTGTATAAAATAACCGGCAACTGTTTTTTTCGCATTTCCTGGTAAATGGTAGAAGATCCAAACATCATTAACCATCCGTTGTCTGATGCATTGCAAAATCTGTGTGCATCTGTACCAAACGGAACAAGCTGGTCATTGGTTCCGTGCATCATTAACAGCGGAGTTACGGGCGCATTTTTCAGTCGAGTCAGATCCAGCAACGCCCCTGAAAACGATAGCACGCCGGCATATTTGAATTTTGGTGAAGATGTATCTTTCTTTGGCTTGAAGGGATTCCATACAAGGTTTAAAACTGTTTCTGCACCAGCACTACTACCGGTAAGGAAGAGCTTTGTCGTATCAACGTCAAGATCTTTAAAATGAGTTGCGAGATAAGCCGTTGCATTTTCAGCATCCTCTATAGCAATGCGTATGGCTTTCAATTTTTCGGGAGTAGCTGTTTCACAACCAAAACTTTTACCTTTTAAATACAATCTGTATTTCATTACAAAAACCCGGTAGCCCAGTTTATTCAATCCTTCCGCTAACGGTGTTTGGTTTGACGGATCTCCGCCAGTAAATGCACCACCGTGAACAAACAATACAGACATTCCGTTGGCTGAAGCAGTTGGCTTGTAGTGATCAATCCAAAGTGTATCGGCGTCCTTAATACTGTATACCATTCTTTCTGCCTGTTGTGCTTTTACACAAACCGGCAACAGCATCAGCAACAGGCCATAGGCAATCTTCTTCATACTTACAGGTATTTATGCTCTTGCAAATATTTAACCCACATAACATACGCAGCGGGTTTAAGGTGTATACCATCAGCAGTAAGTTCCTTTTTCAAGTCACCATTCTGATCCGCAAATATTTCATGCAGGTTGAGATACGGCAAATTGTACTTGCCGGCAATCTCTTTGATCCGGATGTTCAATTGAAGAATGCTATCCTTTTTATTCTTAAGATAATCCGCCGTAACTACAGCCTCGTTCAACGGCAATACGCTTTGCACATAGATCCTTGTTTTGGGAGAATACGTTTTAAAATAATCAAGAATTCTCTGATAGTTATTTGCAATCTCATCCAATGGCAATCCCCTGCTGAGATCATTGATCCCGATCAACAGAAAGATCTTTTTCGGTTGTGCTTTTACAATGCCATCCAGCCTTGCCAAAACACCAAAAGTATTATCACCGCCTATGCCCCGGTTCATTATTTTTTTGCCGGGCAACAACTCATTCCATGCACCTCGTTCAGTTATACTGTTCCCAAGAAACACAATAGCATTTTTAGTTATGGGGAGATTATTAAAGAGCTCCATACGCCCCTGGTAATACGTATTGTTATAGCTACTGTCAATTTTGCCCGGAACTTTTTGAGCAATCAGAGATACTGACGTGAGGAGAAAAAAACAAATCAACAATGATCTCATTGTACTTTGAGTTTGAACTTATTTATAAATATTTTTTGCGTGTCAGATATTCGGCCCACAGAATATAAGCGTCTGGTTTCAGGTGCAATCCATCCGTCGAAAACTCCTTTTTTAACTGATGGTTATCGTCTTCAAAAATTTCATGCAGATCGATAAACGGAACCTTGTAGCGGTTAGCGATTGCGCTAAGACTATCATTTAAATTCCGGACTATCTCATTATTGATCTTTGAATAGATCGACGGCAACATACCTTCATTTACCGGCAAAACACTTTGTAAGAAAAGTTTTGTTTTGGGAGATGTCTTTTTAATCTTCTCAACAATCTTTACATAATTTCCGGCAATGAATACTGGCGATGTACCTCTCTTCAAATCGTTGATGCCAATCAGCAAAAAAATCTTTGAAGGATGTGCTGCAAGCACCTGGTCCAGTCTTGCTAATACACCATAAGAATTGTCGCCGCTGATTCCCCGGTTAACAACATTTCTACCCGGCAACACTTCACTCCATGCTCCGGCTTCAGTTATGCTATTACCCAAAAACACGATCGGTTTAGGTGCAGGATGAAGCTTTTCAAAAAAATGAACCCTTGCCATGTAATAACCATTGGCATAACTGGTATCAGGCGATGCCGGATCCTGCGCATTACTCTTAATGCAAAGCGTCAGCATGGCTATAGTTAGCCAGTTCAATTGTTTCATGCGCAGTAATTTTCAGACGGTTGTACCAGGTGAATTTTAAAGTGATCATACAGATTAACCAAACGGACATAGCGATAAACCCATATTGCACATAGCCAAATACAAAGAACATTGGCATAGACACCATGCTCATCTGCCAGCAAATGCCAACAAGCACATTCAGCATATCCCATTTAAACTGTTTATTGGGCTCAAATGCGGGATCAATTTTCTTCACCCAACGCAATACAGGCTTCCACCATCCCCATGGCTTAGTGCTGGCATAAAAATTTTCCAGCGTACGCCTGTCTGCATGGGGTGTTAACAAACAACCGACAATACTTGCAGAGAGTGACAACACAAGGATTATAAAGAAGGAGATCAGCGTTCCTATTCCGCTTCCGAACAAGTCCTTATATTCTGTAAAATAATTGGCACTTAACCATGCCATAAGATTTGGAACAAATGTGGCAGCGATAAGCCCGGCCAGCATTCCTGCAAAATAACCATAGCCATTAAAGCGCCACCAGATCCATTTAAGCACGTTGGCTGCCGCGTAACCGCCATACAATGCTGACGAGATCCACAATGTCAGAGAACTTAGAGAATTTGCGAATAGTCCGAAAATACAGCCTATCAGGATAATGCCTATGGATACAAAGTAGCTGCATTTCACATAGTGCTTAGGCGACTCGGAAGGTTTGAAATATTTTTTATAAAAGTCATTTACAAGATATGCCGGAGCAGCATTTACAAATGCCGAGAACGTGCTCATAAAAGAAGCCAGCAAACCCGCCAGCACAACGCCTCTTATACCTGCGGGCAAATAACTTCCCACAACACGACTTAACACCATCTCAAAATCAGGCCGTGCCTGCGATTGAAGATCAGACATAAAATAAGTGAATCCTATTAAAGTAAGCGCACTAACCATCATAAACAGCGGGATATACAACACAAGATTGGTGAACCCTGTTAGCAATGCCGCTTCCGATGGTTTCTTGGCGCTGAGGATACGCTGCATATCGAAGCCTGGCACAGGACCTGCAAGGCTTGAAAAGATTCCTTTTGCCGTCATCATCAATACAAGCGCACCAAACCACATAAATCCGTCTTCTTCAATTTTTTGATTAGCCTGGGGAAAAGTGCTACCCCAATTGATATTCAGTTTCCAATCCGGCCAGAAAGAAGCCCAGCCATTTGGCAGGTGCTGATGCAAAGTAGTGTAATCCACGTCCCGCACAGCATACGTCACCACAAGAATACAGCTGACCACCAATATGCCATATTGAAGCACTTCGGTAGCAACAACGCTATACATACCGCCTTTAATAGTATACATCGTAGTTAATGCGATAATGATAAAGGCGTACATCTGCTGATTGGTGAAAACATTGTTTGAAAGATCCCATGGAAGAATGTTTGCAGCAAATTTTCCGATACCAACAAACACATAGCCGATAAAACCAATCACACTGATAATAGCGAACAGCACAACAATCATGTGCGCTAACCGTCCACCCTTGTCGTCGCCGAATCGTTTAATGATCCAGTCAGCGCCGGTAATAGCCTTGCTTCGCCGGATCCAAATGGCAAGAAAAACCATCACAAAGATCTGGTTCCAGATGGGCCAAAGCCATGGTAGCCATGCAGCCTTAAAGCCGTAAATAAACAACAGCGCTACATAAAACGCGGTGCCGCTTACATCAAACATGCCGCTGCTGTTGCTGAACCCGAGCCAATACCATTTGATATTGTTGTCACCAAGAAAGTAAGACTGAATGTTCTTGGAAGCCTTTTTGGAGATCCAGAAACCGAGGCCAATGATGATGACCAGGTAAGCGAGGATGATTAAAATGTCGATTGTTGATAGATTCATCAGGGGTAAAACTTATAGTCAATGGTGAATAGTGAATAGTCAAAGGATCAGTCAGCTCTATTTGGTGCTAACTGAATTATTTATAAAAATTTATTACGCTTCAGATAGCCAATCCAGGCGAGGTAGCCTTTGCCTGAAAGGTGCAGACCGTCGTATGTGTAAGAGGCGGCCATTTGACGTTTATCGTCCATCAATGCATCATGAATGTTCAGATAAGGAACATTCTGTTCCGCTGACATTTTTTGCAATGCGTTGTTCAGTTCTGAAATCTGCTCATTGGTGGCGGAATAATATTGCCTGCCAATAAGACTATCATTAATCGGGAAAACACTTTGAACGTAGATGGCTGTTGAAGACGAACGCTGTTTTATTTCAGCGATCATCTTTTTATAATTATCTATGATGTATGAAACGGGGATCTTTTTATTAAGGTCGTTTGTTCCGATCAAAATGAATAACTTTTTTGGTTTGTGCCGCAACACTTCATCAATGCGGCCACGTAAGCCATAAGTATTGTCGCCTGCAATTCCCCTGTTCAGCACCTTTTTAAAACCAAGCAACTCTGCCCAATCGCCCCAATGGGTAATACTGTCTCCCCAGAAAATAATTGTATTATCCACTACCGGTAGCTGATTGAAGTAGGCCAGCCGGCTATCATACAGGTAATTGTGAAACGAGCTGTCAACCTGCTGAGCCCGCGCTGGCAACGCGGACGCGATAGTTATCCCAGCTAACAATATTTTTTGTTTGATCATCTTCACAGTTGAACGCTTCAATTGCATACTCAAAATTTTAAAGCTTGCTAAGGGTGAATTGAAAAGAAATTTCACAAAAGATGTAGATCATGTTTTCCAGAACCAACCTCTCTTCGTGAAGAATATGGTAATTACTGACACCAATGCAGTAAACAGCACACCACTTAGAAACCCGGAAAACTGGCTTTGCTGCATTGCCGAATATATTTTAACTGCGCCAGAAAATTTTAACAATGGAAGCAGCACCAGGTTTCCTGCCACATAAGCAACCATCGGATTTTTCCCATTCGTGCTAAAATAGTTGATTATTACGGTACCAGCCTTTACGTGTTGTAACACATTTAAAATAATTAGTAACAAAAACGCCAGTCCACCCGTCACAAAATAGTAGCTGAAAGTAGAAGGATCTTTCTTAATACCACCTTCAAATGCTTCAAAGAAAAGGCCGAGCAACAGCAAGTAAGCGCCGGCTTTAAAAAAACGATCCGTCAATTTATTTTCGCGCTCTCTTCTTGACAGTATAAGATATATACAAACACATAGGGTGACAGTTATGAACAGATTTAAGGCCGTGTACCTTGCAAAAAGCAGAATAACATTTGAGAGTATGATCAAAAAGCACCCGAGCGCCACCAAAGCATTGCCTTTCTCCTGTTTAGTATTTTCGGAGCTTTGAATACCGTCTTGTAATAACCACTCGCCCGCTATAGTGCCTGGAACAATGATGAAGAGATATTTAAGATAGTAGAACTTGTACATCCATGCTGCGGAAGTCCAGTTAAACAGCCCTTCGTTCCAGCTTCCCGCCTCTTTCGACGTCAACAGAATAGCCATCACGAACGGAAGAATGCCTAACCGAAGGAGTAGATTATTTCTTGTGAGCCACCAAACAATTGTTCCGAAGAGGGCCATGTTGGCGAGTACAATAATGATGATATCACTGTTATACAATGAAAACTGCTGACCATCTTTATACGGCAGCACAAACAACAGAGCTACAGAACCTGCATATGCAATTATTTTCAGGGTTGAAAACAGCGTGGCTTTTTTGTCGCCGGCAGGTTTATACAATTGAAAAAACAGCAATACAAATCCAAGTAATGGTAACAGTTGTTTTGAAGACTGAGGCTCTACACCCTGCACTACGGATCTGATATGCATTGTAAACAGAGCGAAAAACACAAGTAGCAAATATCTTCTTCCGGCAATAGAAAGTATTGACAGAAACGACGCACCTTCTTTTAACTTCTTATTCAACGCGAGCGGAATTGCAGCTCCCATGCTGAAAAGAAAAAAAGGAAATACCAGGTCAACCCAGGTAATTCCGGGAAGCTGCGGATTGAATGCATGAAATGGAGGAGGCTCCTGCGCATGATACATCCATTCCGGCAGAATACCGAACGCAATGCTACTCGAAAGCACCATCGCGAGTATTGCCATTCCTCTTAACGCATCAAGACTTTTATTCCTTTGTTGAACAATTTTCATTACTGCTTATACCTCTTTATTAATTATTAACCTCAACCGTCTCACGATAAACATTTCCAAAACGATCTGTTGCTTCAATCCGGATTTTCTTTGCCACTAAGGAAGGTGCTGCAAAAAATAAATGATCTGTAAGCAAGGGCGCAGCCCATGAACAACGTGCAGGCTTATTTTTTCCATTGAGGAATGATACAACATCTGCATCATAATCGGTTTGCTGCAGCATTTCACCCTTTAATACATCGTCTTCATACCAAACAACTTTCCATGAGCTGTCCCAGTTCCAGATGTTTACACCGACATCATTGGGCCGGTTTTTATAACTTCCTTTATTATGGATACTGAATTGGTAGTTTTTATCCTTCCCTATTGATTTGTAGTACCAACTAAGGCTGTCACCATTTATTTCATAAACACCATAACCAGCTGGAGTTCCGTCACAACACAATGAAGAAGTCCACCATGTGCCGCAAACTGCTGCCTGAATATGTTCATAGACACCATTGCCAATTACATTCTCATTATAATGCGTATGACCGGTCAGTAAATGTGTCTGGTAAGGCTTCAGTAAATCATACAGAAAACGCCTGTTGACTGTAACAGCGCCCGGATGATCTTCCTTTGCACTGTTACGCTGTCTTTCATTTGTGTAAGCTGAAATATGCATGGAGACAAACACCAACGAACCGGGCTTGACGCTACGCAAATCCTGCTCCAGCCACCTGAATTGCTTTTCTGTGATATAGCCCATGTAATTATATCCGTCAGAATAATAAAAAACGTTGTCCAGTACGATGTAATGCGCTTTCCCGCGATTAAAAGAATACCAAGCTGGCCCCATATTTTTCCTGAAAGTATGATCAGACTGTTCGTCGCTCCTTACATTGTAATCCATATCGTGATTGCCTAGTACCTGGAAAAATGGAACGCCTGTTTCTTTGATGGCTTTTTTATAGGCAGGAATAATGGCTTGTGAATCCCAGGAAAGATCGCCTGCTGCGAGACCGTGAACCGGCGCTTGCTTAGACAATTCCGCTGCAAAAGCTTTTGTGTCTTTAACAGCTGTGGTCATCAATTGCGCAGCATCATCTTCATTGTTAATCTGCGGATCGGCCCAAACAATTGCAAAGTGGCGCGTATCATCTTTTTCCAGCTTTTTTAATGTAAAATCTGCAGAAAATAATCCATTAACCGCTTTTATCTCTTTGTAGAAAGAAGCCATGTTCTCTTTTACCGGGATTTCATAACCGGATGGAACAGTCAGGTACACAAATGTGGCTTCGTTCGTAGTTTGGAGTTGGTATTCTCCGGCCGCATTTGTATAGATAATATTAGTACCATCAGTTACCGGAACATTCGTCAAGGGACGTCCGTTAGAATCTTTCACCTTGCCTTTTACAATAATGTGAACAAAGCCGTTATTCCGCTGCGCAAGCGTATGCAGCGGATATAACGACTGCTGGAGCAAAAACAAAAACAGAATGATATTTTTTACGCAATTCATGTTTGCTGTTATTGTTTTGTACCTTCTTTAATAGCATCCCACAATGGTTGTTTTAACCTGTTGTATTGCGGTGCGTAAGCATGCACCACGTCAAACAGCATCACACCACCCGAAGTGTTATTCAGAATATATTTAATTGTTTTTGAAATATCGGCTTTACCCGGCCAATCCACATTTCCCATATCAATACTTCCGTACAATGGCACTTTATTCTTTGTTACATACTTTATTCCATTCAAAGAACCTTCCACGCTCCACCAGTGATAAGTCAGGGATGCAGTGGCAGGATTATCGGCCAGCATAAGTTGTGTAAAATAATTTCCGGTCATCAAAACATCCAATTGCTCGGCATAACCTGTCTGGTTGTAGCCGGGGTATGCCCAGTCGAAACGGATGGCCTGATCATTAAAAGGATCATAATCCTGGCTGGCCCAGTTAACACCTACCTGGTAATAAGACGAATACCATGCACCAACATACACGCCAAACGAAACGGAAGACTTGACGCTTTTCACTGCCTCTCTTGCTTTCTTGAAAAAGTCATGAATAACAGAGGCCCTGTACAATAACCATTTTTTGTAATACTTACCGGTACCGTCAGGCACTATTTGTCCACTGCTGTTTTTCCAGGATGCAACGATGTCAGTTGGGAATTTCATCGCCGAAGCATCATTATCGCTGTACTTTTCTTTCAAAAAGTCGATAAACTTGTTTTTGCTGAAATCAGAAAAATCAGCATCAATATCGCTATAGCGCGCATAATCCAGTATAAAGCCATCTATATCATATTTCTGAACAATTTCCTTGATAATGTTCAATGCTCTTTCCTGCATTTCAGGCATTGCAGGATTTACAAATGCATTGCGCCCGGTTGTTGTAATAGGCACACGGTTGCCATTTACATCGCATACAATGGATTCATACTTACTTTTAAAAGACGGATCATCAAACACTGTTCCCCGGTTCGTACCACCTTCGCCCTCCACAAATGTTACAATAGATGTATAGATCTTAAATGAACGTTTCTTCGCCTCCTTAATCATGAAACCAACATAATCAACACCCGCGGGCAGCGATTTACCATCAAGACTTGTAACCTGTTTGGCGTAAGCACTGGGATACATGGTATAGCCACTGCTTCCCTTTACGTCAATTACCAGGCCGGTTACACCAACCATTTTGAGCGTGTCGAGTACTGTTTTTATTTGTGCCGTGTCATTTAATCTTCCGTACGTCCCGAACACATTGGACCGGGAATCAACCCATGCAAGCACGTTCCGCCCTGTCACCGGCGTTTCGGTTGTATCGGTTCCCGGGCCTGGCGTCGGTGGCGTTGGGTTATCACTGGTCTTTTTACAGGCTGTCATTGAGACTGAGCTCAAGGCAGCCAGCAAACAGCATGCAACTAATAAGCGCTTCATCATTTATTGTTGTAAGGTGAGGAAGTAGTTAGCAAGCATCCGGCCATGCCATTGCAACACGGCCGGATGTTTATTTTATTTAGCGTAATTCGTGAACTCCTGTGCAGATATGCCACCGTTAGTGAGCAGCGTGTACACCTGCATTCTTTCCTTGTTATTGGAGAATCCTATACAAATGTCAGCAGTACCATTACCGTTGGTAGTACCTGTAAGCAAAGTGGAATTATACACATTGAAAGAACTGTAATCATCACTTGCTGGATCCATTGATATTTTTGATTGCTGTGTTACATCATACAGGCTCGTCTGTACCTGGTTAAGATCATATGTATTCAGGTACTTAACAATGGCGAGGTAATTGGCGTTGTTAAAACGTGCATAGGCTGTAGGCATGGTAAACACAACAGGCCAGCCTAAATTAAGCGCGGTGATACGTTCGTGCGTAGAACCATTTACCAATGCCACTTCAAACTGGTAGTTGATAAAATAGTTGGCGTTTGCATCGGCAGAAACAGGCTGCGCTTCTGCATAATAACCGAGGAAAGAAGAAGAACCTCCGGCAATTGATTTGTATTTAATCACTTCAGGTGTGTTGCTAACAACCTGACCACCTACGATTCTCCACCTGTATATTACATCAGACAATCCGGCAGGGGCCATAATGATCGCATCTTTATTCAGATCACCGTACACATTCACTCTTCTGCCAACACCACCGTCAGCCGTGATTCCGGCCGGATTATTGTTTGTCCACTCCAGTACTTTCACAGGACTTGCATCCAGCGGACTCTTGAATTTATACAACGTAAAGTTGGCATTCTTTGGCGCCCATGAAGCTGCGAGTAAATTACCCGTACTATCTTCTACCATCTGGAATGAAAGTGTAGAACCAAACGGATTCATCATTTCCTGCACATATGCACCTGTAAACCTGTTGTACACGCTGTACTTTGAAGGAGATGTTCTTCTTACCAGAACAAGATAATCCCCACTCACAGCAATGCTTGTTTCCATATTGGCACCGAATGATAATTCAGCCGCTGTTTTAGTAAAGAGCTTTCGGTTAATACCAACACCATAAGCCAGCTTTACCGGCTCGGTTGCCCTGAGTGTATATGTTTTAGGAACATTATCAACCCCGGTTACAGTAAACGGCACGGGGTTGGTCAGATCAATCACGGTACCTGAAGCAATTGAGCCTTTTGAATGTTTGTTGATCTCATAAGTAAAAGTTGATTTAGTTACATCTGTTCCCGGCAGTACATAAAACAAAATTTCATTCTGCTGTATAACACCTTCCAGGTTTTGCGTAGCACCTTCAGCTTCATAAGCAATAGCGGCAGAAGTAATAGAGACGTCACCTACTTTCTTAGCCACCACCACATAAGTATTTTGTTTGCCATTACCTGCAGTTACAGTTAACGTAACAGGTTTTGTAAGATCCATAACAGTGCCTAATGTTGGCGCCATTTTCGCATCGGTTGGTATCGTTGACCTTATAATCATTTTGGTAAGATCAACTTCGTTGTCCGAATCAACCGGGTAATACCACGGAACATCAAAATAAACGGTATCATTATTTGCGCTGTAGCGGGGATCAAATAAGCGTTCGCCGCCCTTTCCTTCAGTAGTAAGGTAAATATCGCTCAGAGCGCTTTGCTCCTTGCGGATAACAGCATCGGCTTTGCGGCAGGAACTGATCGATGCCAGCATTAAAGCCGATACCAGTGACAAAAACAGCATTTTTTTCATGCCAGTATTTTTAGTTTGAGTCATTAATTTTTATAAAGCCGGCAGCTTTACACATTCACATACCGGCCAAATTGCACCTTCTGACCAGAGATTACCATCCCTGGATTTGTGTAAGCCCCGGATTGTTCTGCAGCTCAGATACAGGGATCGGGATATAATATAAAGCAGGTGTAAACTGGCGATTCATATTGTCGCAATTAACAACCTCATATTTAAATCCGCTGCCTGTTGGTGTTACTTTATGTCCGGTAAAACGAACATTGTTCAGAACGGTGTGGGCTTTGCGCCAACGACGTAGATCCCAGTACCGTTGTCCTTCAAAAGCCAGTTCAACTTTACGTTCGTGTTCCACTGCATCCATTAATTGGGGCACAGTGCTTGCTGCAGTGTTAGGCAAGCCTCTTTTGTTGCGGAGCGTATTCAATGCCATTTGAGCATTACCGATATCATTCAGTTTCGCTTTTGCTTCGGCTTCAATCAACAGTATTTCTGCGTAACGCAATTCAATCCAGCTTTGGGTGCTTTTATTCACCACAAAATCATTCACGGTCGGGTTAATCCCTTTCCTTATATAATATCCTGTAACGGTTCTGTGTGGATCTGTATTCACACCATACTCTGAAAATCCTTCAATGGGATCATCAGGCGTTGTGTTGATCGTGCGCCCCTTCCAGCTTGCGCCGTTGTAAAGCACTGAACCATAAAAACGCTGCTCCCTGTTTTCATATGGATTAGCGGCTTGTGTAGCATTGCTCCAGGAAAATTTAGAACCATCACTCATTTCAAATTCATTCACCAGTTCGGCTGTTGGCACACCATACACAAGACATTGACCGGGCGCATCAGCGGCAGGAGCAAAACCAAGATCAAGGTTGTGCGTGATCTGTGGTGCTACAAAATCGATCTTAAAGATGGCTTCTGAGGTATTTTTATTGGTGAAAATGTTAGCGAAATCAGATTCCAATTCGTAATACCCTTCTTTAGAAAGTGCAATAACAGCTTCAGCTGCGTCGGATGCATTTTTGTAATAAGCACTTGCATTGCTTGCAGAAACGCCTGTTAAAGGATCTTTGTTGAACTGCTTCTTGTCATATTCAGCAATAGATGCCGCATACAACCATGTACGGGCCAGCATTCCGTAAGCCGCGCCTTTGGTCGCACGTCCGGAACGCTCTGCATCCCAAACTTTAGGTAAGTTCTCTGCGGCAAAAGAAAAGTCTGCGGCAATAAACTTGTAACAATCTTCTTCACTGGATCGCTCGTGCGACTTGGTATTGTATTCACCAATATTATCCAGCAATATCACGCTTCCGTGCAGCTTTACCAGCCAGAAATAAACATAACCTCTTATGAAACGGGCTTCCGCCTCATATTGCTTTTTAGCTGTTTCATCAACCTTGGCATAGTTGGCCAGGCCATCTAAAAATTCATTGAGCCTGCGGATGCGGGTATAGCCAGCCTGCCAGTAGTTCAACTGTGGGCCTGCGGCGTTTACCCTTGACGCATCGGTGGCAAGAATATTCACCGTACCATTACCAGCGAGCGTTGACGTATATTTTTCAATATCAGAAAGCGCATCCGTAGCATTGTCATAACCTATCGGAAAGGCGCCGAATTTGAATGTTGAAAATTCACTGTACATACCATTTATGTACAGTTCCATGTTAGCAGGATTGCTCCATACAGCGTCTTCCGTATAACGGTCAGTGGGTGATATATCAACCTTACAGCCATTTACAATCATGAAGATGCCTGCAGCAAAAAATGTCTTTTTTATAATAGATGATATAGTGTTCATAAACATGTTGATTTTAGAATGTGACATTTACACCGGCAGAGTACAAACGTTGCTGCGGATAAAATCCATTGTTTACGTTAGGCATTTCAGGGTCCATGTATTTCAGTTTATCCCATGTTACCAGGTTGAAGCCGGATACATAAAACCGGATCTGTTGCAACTTCATGCTGCTTAACACTTTTGCTGGCAACGTATATCCCAACTGAACTGATTTCAATCTCAGGTAAGAACCATCTCTGATCCAGCCTGAGTTAGAGTGCGCATTGTTGGAAGAAAGTGATGCTTTGTAAGCAGTAAGACGGGGGAATTTCGCATTGGGATTATCCGGCGTCCATGAATCTTCCACCAGGAAGTAAGGTGAATTACCGTAACCATAGAAAGTTTTAGTAAATGGCGTATTGTCATCAATACCACTTGTTCCGCTTGAACCTTCATAAGTACCGGCAAGATTTACGTTGCTGATAGCAGCACCCTGGAACAATGCAGAGAAATCAAATCCTGCATAGCTGAAATCCAGGTTCAAACCATACATTAACTGTGGAAGATTGCTATGCCCAACGAAAGTCATATCATCTTCACGTGTTAAGCGGCCATCGCCATTCAGATCGCGGTATTTGAAAAAGCCCGGGGCAACAACGCCGTTGCTGGGTGATGTTCCGTTGGAAGCTTCATCCCATGTCTGGTACATACCATCTACAATAAAGCCCATCTTATCGCCAATACTTCTGCCTACGCGGCGCTGCCATTGTGGTAATCCCGGGCTTTCATTTAAACGGATGATCTTGTTTTTTGCCCAGTTAACGTTAGCTGTAACGCTATAGTTAATCTTACCTATTTTATTGCGATGCCTTACCTGCAGATCAAAGCCCCTGTTATCAACTATACCGTAGTTGATGCTGGCAGGCGCATAACCACCAAGCGACATTGGGTATAATGTACCCGGATTGTCGAGGATGTCTTTTGTGTTCTTGTAGAACCACTCAAAGTCAACGCCAAGTAATCCTCTCCAGAAAACAGATTCAAAGCCAACGTTTGTCAACACAGATGTTTCCCAGTGAATGTTCACATTTGGCGGAGCGCTTGTATACAATGCTGATACCGGTTTGCCACCAATAACAACAACAGGATCACTGGTAAGTGCATAAGTCTGCATGTAGGCAAAACGACTGGCAACATCGTTACCCAGTTTACCAACAGAACCTTTTAGCTTAAGATAATTAAGCGTAGTGCTGATCCCGTCAAAAAACTTTTCTTTACTTACTACCCAGCCTAAAGCCGCAGCAGGGAACAAACCCCAACGGTTGGCAGGAAGGAAGTTTACAGATGCATCATATCTGCTTGCAACTTCCAACAAGTATTTGTCTTTGTATGAGTAGTTCAAACGAACAACATAACCCGCTCTTGAATCATCAATATTGCTTGATCCGGTTGGAGCGATCTGATCTATTGCGGCAGGACTTCCATAATCGATTTCCTGCAGATCTTTCAGCGGGAAATTACTGGCGCCTGTTGAGAACACGTTTGATTTTTGCTGAGACCATTCATACAATGCAAGAGCAGAAACTGAATGATCACCAAACCGCCCATTATAAGTAATACTTGGCTGGAATGTTTTTCTGTCGTATTTGCTGTATGATTGGCGCAGAGATGTTTTGGTAATACCAGGTAAAGTGTTTATTTCAACATAATCACCTGTCACCTGGTCACGCTGGCGGCCCATTAAAGTATAAGGCGTTAACCATCCTTTATTCTCTGTTGAGCTCTTGTCGTAGGCAGTAAGCAATTTTGCTTCCAGTCCCTTAACCCAAGGAATCTTTACATTGAACGTAACATTCCCCTGGAACACATCAGTAATACCGTTCTGGTAACCGGATTGATCAACAGAAGCAATCGGGTTAACCCAGCCTGCATTGCTGTAATAGCCGGTTGGCAATCCATTCGGCGCATACATTGGCATGTTAGGCAACATACGAACAGCCTGGTAAAAAGGGTTCATGTAGGCTGTGTTATCCGGAGAAATACCCGGTGTGTTAGTGAGCTGCTGGCGCGCACCAAGATCAACAGAAACTGAAAGCACTTTATTTAATTCTGCATCCAGGTTCGTACGCACGTTATAGCGCTTGAAGCCTGTATTTTTTACCACACCATCCTGGTCCAGCATACCGATTGAAGTGAAGTATTTCATTTTATCAGTACCGCCACGCACGCTGATATTGTGTTGTTGCGACATAGCATTTCTTCCGATCAGCTGACCGATCCAATCTGTATTACCTAATAACGGATTGGTATTTGTGCCGTTCTTAACGGCATCTATCTGATCCTGTGTGTACACATAAGGAACAGGATCTGCACCGGTATGCGAGAGATAATCATTATCCATGTCCGTTCCCTTATTGTACCAGGTCATGTAATCAGGACCATTCAGAAATTTGGGGAAACGCGTATTCTGGCTAAGCGTAACGCCACCATCATAGGTAACAGTTGCTTTTTGCGTTTTGCCGCGTTTGGTAGTAATAAGTATAATACCATTCGCCGCTTGCAACCCATATACAGCAGTAGAAACTGCATCTTTCAATATTGTTATACTCTCAATTTCTTCAGGATCCAAATTACTAAAGGAAGGACGTTGCACATTGTCAATGATGATCAACGGCCCCTGGCTTGCGCCGTAAGTTCCGACTCCCCTGATACGCAATGTTGCATCATCAGCACCAGGTCGACCGGATTGCTGCAACGTAGTCAAACCGGGCATACGGCCAGCCAGTGCATTGGTTACGTTCATTGTCGGCATCTGTTTCAATTGTTCTGAATTGATCTGCGAAACAGAACCAATGACGTTTGCCTTACGCTGTTTGCCGTAACCTACTACAACTACCTCATCAAGATCTTTGGGATTTTCTGCAAGTGTGATGCTTACCGGCTCGCCGGCTTTTGCATCAACGTTGATGGTTTTGTAGCCTGACATAGAAACGATCAGTGTTACATTATCTGATGGAACAGCCAAACTAAAGTGACCATTTACATCAGAAGCAATGCCTCTTGTAGTTCCTCTTACAAGAATAGAAACACCTTCTAAAGGTTTTCCATCGGTGCCGGAAACAGTACCGGACACAGTTTTTGTCTGGGCAAATGATAAAGTATGAAATGTGAGGAATATGATCAACGACCATATCCTTCGCCAATCATATACTTGATACCATGATTGTCTCATATACATTGTATTGGTTTAAATTGGAGGTTATATAATATTGTTTCGAATCTTAATTCATGTAAACGGTAGCAGAACTACTATTGAATAATTTCCCGCCAGGAACCTAATCGTCAGCTATTGCAACTCACCTGTAATACTTATCTTTCTTTCAAAAGGATGCGCGTATTTATCCAGCAGTACTGCAATTGCCCTTCGGCTCAGGTACTTGTCGCTATTAGTAATGCCTGCTTCTTTTATGTCATTCTGTAATTGTGATGCAGATACACTTATCCCTATTGCTTTCAATATCACCGCAAGCGCTTCTGCGGTAAGCATTTCACCGGATGCTGCCCAATAATTTTTTAATGAAGTATAATATGGTCTTAAACCTTTTACAAGCTCGTAACCACTTACCGGCTGCTCAGGGTAGAACCATGTTTGGTTGGCCCACTGATAAGGCACACCGGCTCCACGCAAGATGCCTGTAGCACCAATCTTTTGAATAATTTCAAATTGAGGATCAGCCGGATTAACATCTACAAAAGGCATAACGTAGCCATTTGCTTTTAGCAGCTGTTGTTGTACCTGGCGCACATCCAGTTCTTTGGGTTGAACATGCTGTTGCACACACAAAGCAGCCATAGCTCCGGCGGCTTGTCCGATCTGCAGCACAACTGGCTGCAACCTGGTTGCACCATTGACGATATTGGTAACACTAATGCTTTTTTCTGCGACGATCAATCCATCTATACCCTTAGGAATAAGGCTGCCCATTGGCACGTTATAGGAAGGCACCCTGATCTTTACAAAGTCAATCAAACGGCCATCCTTATTTTTTTCATGGTGATGATCTATTGGGTAATCGCCTACTGCGATGCCAGTTCTGTATAACGGTTGTGCATTGTCGTAAGGAGTGGCAACATAAGGAAGTGATAAACGTACAAGGCCATCCATTCTTCGTGATTCACGGTGATATGGTATCATCGGTAGTTTATCGGCCGTAGGAAACTCATCATCAGCTAAACCAAGATTTTTATATCCCAGTACAGTTTGCAGATAATACACAAACCTAAGCGTATGCAGTTTGGCTTCACGCAAAGCATCTTCACGTTGTCCGGGTGTCTTCTCAATAATATTTAAGTAATAGTCGTTGCCGCACTTCGGCCAGTTGATCATGTATTTGTTGTTCGGCAAACGGCCGTATTGCATCATCTTGTGGCAGTTGTTATCCGGGCTGTCAAAAGATGCAGGATCTGACACATCGCAACTGCAGGAAAATTCAGCAGGATCGTACCCTTCCGGTTTCCTGATTGTTTTATCGGCATTCTTGCCAAAATCTTTGAGCACAGCAACATAAGTGAGATCCTGTACAATGTTGTTAGCCTTTTCGGGCGCCTGCTCTTCACCGGTATCATATTTGCTGTCCATGCCAATAGTATAATGCACACCGGCGGCGGCCATTACATCGCCCAGTTCAGTGGCATCAACTAAAATATCTGTGGCTATTGTTTGCTGCTTTTTATTTCTTTCAACAATAACATCCCAACCACTGGCTGTCTTCCTAACGGACTTCCACTTTGTGTTGAACCATACCTGTACTTTATTTTCCGCAGCAACCATTTTTTGCAGTACTGCATTACCTACATGCGGCTCAAACAAGGTATTACTAACCCATCCCGTTGCTACTGCATTTGGACCGCCGTAGTAACTATATAATTGTTGCCTGAACTCGCCCCAGATCCCGGAAGGCATTTTATGATCGCCATCAATTGCAGATACACCGGCAGATGTAAGCATACCGCCAAGCCAGGCTGTTTCTTCAACCACCAAAGTATTCACACCCATGCCTGCAGCCTGTATAGCCGCAGCGCTGCCACTGGCGCCACCACCAACTACCAATATGTTTGTTTTGATTGATTGCTGAGCCTGCAAAAAAGAAGTACTAATAAGCAGCAAAAGCAGCAGCAATACATTTTTTTTAACTGTCATTACCACATTTGTTTTTGTCATACGCATCTGATGTATGCAGTAATCAAATGACAATTGGCATCGAAGACAAATTCCATTGTTCATTGGGCGCAAATCGTTAGTTATACAATAAGAACTATGGCACACACTACGCTCTAGGCATTTCCGGTCTACAGGCAATCGTATTCAACATCCGCCTTCTGCCCGACGGCAGAAAGGGATGTTTGATCTAACGGTCCTTAATCTATGTTTTCAAATGTTTTCCAAACCTGGTACAGGGCACGGGGAATATGAAAGCAACCTTTCCATTTACCGCCTTTGGCATTCAGTAACACATCTCCTCTTCTATCCAGGTAACCAAACCATTCTCCATATGCTTCATCTCTAAAATGTTTCCAGCTATAGTCGTGTACTTTTTCAAACCAACGCAAACAACGGTCATCACCGGTTAGTGCATAGCCTTTAGCCAGTGCAACCAGCGCTTCCACATGCACCCACCATAATTTTTGATCCCACTCTAATTGTAGTGGTGGGTTGTTCAGCACATCCATAAAGTAGAAGATGCCACCAAATGTTTTGTCCCATCCATGCTCAAGCGTATGTAGCATAATGTCGCATGCCTTTTGGATCAGCGCCTGATCATTCAGCCTTTTACCCAGATCCATAATGAACCACATCGCCTCAATTGCATGACCAGGATTTAATAACCTGCCTTCAAAGCTGTTGCAGAAACTGCCGTCGGCATACACATTCTCCAATATCAAACCATGGTCCTGCTGGTAAAAAACATCCATTACTTCATGGATCACTGTGGGTATAAATGAGTTCACTCTTTGTGTTCCCAGTAAATGTTCCAGCTCTATAGAAAGATTACAGAGAATCATCGGCAGGCTAAAACTCTTAAGCGAACGCGTTCCTTCGAAGCTTTTGTTGTATTTGCCTTTCCAGTTGTTCTGGCGGCGAAGAATATTTTCAAACGTGTTCACGGCAATCTCCTTGTACCTGTCTGTTGGCAATATTTTATCCAACGCAGCAAATCCCATCGCAGCAAAGCAGTCACTAAAAATGTTATACGGCTGTATCAGCGGTTTACCCTCCGCAGTTGTTGAAAAATACCAGTTGCCATTTTCATCCCTTCCATGTTTTTCCATGAACCCGGCACCCAGCAATGCCATATCCATCCATTCTTTCCTCCATTCTATATTATGATACATATAACTGAAGCACCAAACCTGCCGTCCCTGCAACCACATAAATTTGTCGGTATCATAAACTTTACCCTCACGGTTGAGGCAGGTAAAAAAACCGCCGTTCACTTCGTCGCGACTGTGCTTTTCCCAAAACGGAAGCACATTGTGGAGCAACTCATTTTTATATAGTTCTGCATAGGAGGTAATGTCCACTCTTGACTGTCCATTAGCTTTAGCTTCTACGATCTGCATGTATCTTTCTAATTTTTTTTACTTTCGACGGTAAATTTATAATAATTTTTATTTAAAAATCAATCTTGATAAAAAAAATTATTTTAATAGAATAATTTTGTCTTTTTTCGTGGGGAAGTTTATATTTTTAAAGAGTCACATTTAATAACTGTATCTATTCATGTCAGTTCAACATAGTATACTCGAGATATTTTCTGACGATAATATTGCCGGGGTAGCCTTTAAAAACAAGTCGCTGAAAAGAGCCATTATCAATTATCTTGATGATACCGGTGACTCCACTATTACAGACCTTGCAACAGCATTAAACATAAGTGTTCCGAAGACGACGAGCCTGATCAACGAATTGATCACTGCTGGCCTGGTAAAGGATTACGGCAAAGTAGATTCGAAGGGTGGCAGAAGGGCAAGCATGTATGGGCTCGTTGCTGAATCCGGATTTTTTGTGGGTGTTGATATCAAGAATTTCTATATCAACCTTGGTCTCCTGGACTTTAAGAAGAACATGGTCACTTCACAAATGCATGTGCCTTTTAAGTTAGCGAATACAAACGAATCGTTCGACCAGTTGATTCACATTATACAGACTTTTATCGGTGGACTTTCAGTCAACCGTAAAAAAATACTCGCCATCTGTCTCAATCTTTCCGGGCGCGTCAATAGCGAAAGTGGCTACAGCTATAGCTTTTTCCACTTTAATGAAGAGCCGTTAAGCAAAGTTGTTGAAAGAACTATAGGCATTCCGGCTTTTCTTGAGAATGATTCGCGCGCCATGGCGTATGGCGAATTTCATACTGGTAATGTACATGATGAGAAGAATGTTCTGTTTGTAAACCTTGACTATGGCATTGGTTTAGGCATTATGATAGATGGTCATATTTACCGTGGCAAGTCAGGCTTTGGCGGAGAGTTTGGCCACATTCCTTTATTTACCAATGAGATCATTTGCCATTGCGGAAAGAAAGGTTGCCTGGAAACAGAAGCTTCAGGACAGGCACTCATAAGATTATTTAAAGATAGAATAGAACATGGCTCTACCTCTGTATTATTAAAGAACAAATCGTTGCCGGCAGACTTGCGATTGGCAGATATTATTGAGGCAACCAATAATGAAGACGTTCTGTGTATAGAGTTGATTGCTGAACTTGGTGAAAAGATCGGACGCGGTATATCCGTATTGATAAATATCTTCAACCCCGAACTGGTAATATTAGGCGGCACACTTGCAGAAACCGGCGATTATATACGATTGCCCATACGCAGCGCCCTTAATAAATACTCGCTAAGCCTTGTAAATAATGATACACAGCTACGCATGTCAAAACTACACGAAAAAGCAGGGGTAATTGGCGGCTGTTTGCTTGCAAGAAACAAATTACTTTCCGGTGGATTGATTGAAAAGTAGCCCTTATTATTAAAAATTGAGTATAAAATAAACTTAGTTTATAAAATAAATTATTAAGTTTGTCTGATAACGAAATTATTTTCTTAATTAGGCAAACTTTCTCCCATGAAAAGAATTAACCTGAAACTAACCTCCAGGACAATTTTGCTTGGCTTCACTATTAGCTGTAGCCTTTCGTCTTTCTCACAACAAATAACTGAAGAGCAGACAAAAACATTGCTAAATACTCCTCAGGGTCATATTGTAGAACTACCGGGATTTCTGACTGAAAAATTGCCATTGATCAGCTATCAGAAAATAGTACAGCCCGGGCCACAATTCCTGATCTCCGATGATCCGGAGTATATCCGCGTTCCTGAAGCCATTGCATTCAGAGAGCCTGTGCAGCCGGGGACAGTCCGCCTGTATGTATATAATGTAAACGGAATAAAAGAGCCTGCGAAGATCGACCGCAAGATAACTGCTGTGATCAGGAATACCGGGAAAGCGCCAATGCACCTGCGCATGTTGAAATATTCCTCACAGCGCCCAAGCGCTAATTATTTCCAGATAGGTAAACAAGGACTTGCTGATTATTTTGCTTCTAAAGGAGACAATAATATCCGCACGATTAAAGCTGGCGAAGCCGTTGCTATTGACCCGGCCCAGGAAAAGTTTGTAGTGAAGTATGATGAGCTTGTTCATGGATTGTATGAATTTGTGATTGATCAGCCAGGCGAGATCAGTATTGTACAAACTGATCCTAAAACGCCTGCTCCCGTTGCGATGGAACGCATCAAAACTGTGATACCTACAAAATCGCACAGCGGCGCTGGCAGAGGTGTGTTTGGCGTTAGCAACTACAGGTTGTTTAATGACACTGTGCTGGATACAAAAAATGGTGTGTCTCAAATAATAGTGGCCGACGGCGACAAAGATCCCTGGGTGCTTGGCAAAGAAAGCTCTACCGCGGAAGTGGCAAGACTTGACGGTAACTATGGTGTAATGTATAATATGGAGATTAAATGGAAGAGCAGCGACGGCAAAGGACTGGCACTTGTAACCTGGAACTCGCGCAGCGATAACAACCAATGGTGCAGCGGAATGGCGAATACAATGGTTGTTAGTGGGGGCAAATTCAAAGAAGGTGTTATTCAGCTTCCTTCCAATACACTGATTACAAGAAAAGCACCTGAGGCGATATTGGTACAGGTCTTTAAACCGGCAGCCAATGGCGAAGAGCAGACCATACATCTGACTTATTCTCCTCCGGGAGCTTCATGCTTACCAACGCCGCTGATCTTTATACCGGTAGAGGTGAAGTAATTGATAATGGAGAATTGAAAATTGAAAATGATGGGGAATGTGCAGATGTGCAAATGAGGAAATGTGCGAATGTGCAAATGAACAGACGTTGCTCTGTGAAATTCTGTGTATCCTCTGTATTTTTCTCTGTGTAACAATGTATTTTTTTAAAAGCATGAGTCTTCATCAAAACGGCTCATGCTTTTTTATTGGCAATCATTTTCAATTGTCACCTTTCAATTTTCAATTAATAAACTCCGTGTTCCGCTTTGTCGCCGTGCCGCCGTGGTTCTCCAAAATAAAAACCCCGCCTGTAATTAAACAGAACGGGGTTTGTTCTCATGTGACTACCCACGATGGGTTCATTTATAAATAGCTAGTTCATTCCATCCATTACTGCTGCGTCCTGCGCGGTACATTCCGGCGCTATTCAAAACCATCACAGCATTCCCCCGGGCATCCACTCCGATCATTCCGCCTTCGCCGCCCATTTTTACCAGTTTCTCATTCACCACCACTTCCATTGCATCTTTCAAACTCATTCCTTTGTATTCCATCAAACAACTTACGTCGTAAGCGGCTACAGATCTGATGAACATTTCTCCGTGACCGGTGCAGCTAATGCCGCATGTTTTGTTGTTGGCGTAAGTTCCTGAACCTATAATTGGACTATCTCCTATCCTGCCATACTTCTTGTTCGTCATGCCACCGGTGCTTGTAGCTGCAGCGATATTTCCTTCTGCATCCAGCGCAACTGCACCAACTGTACCGAACTTTTTATCCTTCATCAGTTCTTCCAGGTGTTGATGCGTATGATCTAAAGAATAATTATCAGAATCCCTGATGGCCTTCCATTGATCATAGCGGAACTGCGAGAAAAAGTATTCATCCGGCTCCAGCTTTATACCTTGTTTGATCGCGAAATCAGTAGCACCTTTTCCGCTCAAAAACACGTGGTTGCTGTTTCGCATCACTTCCGTCGCCAGCTCAATCGGATTTCGAACATTTCTCACGCCGGTTACTGCACCGGCATCTAATGTTTTTCCATCCATGATGGCTGCATCCATTTCCTGCACACCCTTTTTTGTAAAGACAGATCCCCTTCCCGCGTTGAACAACATGTTGTCTTCCAAAATAACGATGGCCGCCTTTATGGCATTGACTGCCGAACCACCTTCTTCCAAAACAGCATATCCTCCGTTCAATGCTTCCTGCAGTCCGTTATAATAAGCCTGCTCTAGTTCGGGTGTCATGTCCTCCTTCAAAATTGTCCCTGCCCCGCCATGGATTGCAAGCGTAATAGTCTGCATGAATTCATCTCTCTTTAACGGCGCCGAAATTAGTTATTTAAACAACTAATATTTTCCAATTTTCTGTGAAAGGTGTTGAATAATAGCTAAGGAATTGAGAAATTTCTTGAATAACTTTTAGTTAACAAATGTGGAGTATTGGTAAAATAAGGGCCCTGAAAATTGGCCCTTTATTAAACTATTTTCACCTTAAAATTTATAAATCAATCATATGGAGAAGGGCTTACAGATGTCCATCCACCATCAATCACTAAACTTTGACCTGTAATATGGCCTGAAGAGGGAGAAAGGAAGAATAGCGCTGCATTGGCAATATCCGAGGTTTTAGCTGGTCGCCCCATTGGGGTAATTGTTGACCATACCTTGTTATAATCTTTGTCCTCCAGCGTGCGTTCAGTAGCGGTAGCACCAGGCGCGATAGCATTTACTGTGATCTTGTATTGAGACACTTCAATCACCAGGTTTTTTGCAAGCATTTCAAGAGCGGCCTTGGTCATTCCATAAGCCGCGAGATTTTTATGTGCCTGGTGGCCAGTTACGGATGACATAAAAAGAATGCTTCCGCCATTTCCCTGGCTGATCATTTGTTTAGAGGCTTCCTGCGCCAGGAAGAAACTGCCGCCAAGATTGGTATGCAATACTTTGTAAAACGCATCCGGTGAATAGGTAAGGAAGTCTCCAAACAAAGTAATACCTGCGTTAGCCATTACCATATTCAGCTGACCGAATTTATTTACAGCCGTTTTGACCATTTCGCGGATAAAATTGATATCTGCGCAATCACCACTAAGGCCAATACAGGAATCCGGATATTTGGCATTTATCTCCGAAACAGCATGATCCGTTAACTGCTGATCAATATCATTCAATAAAACCTTTGCGCCATTTTTGGCAAGCTGGCAACAAATTTCAAAACCGATGCCCTGTCCGGCACCGGTAACAATAGCAACCTTTTGAGAAAAATCGTTAGACATGTTTTAAGCTTTCAGCTGTCAGCTATTAGCTTTCAGCCCAGTGAATAAAAGGTGAGGAATGAGGTATGAAGTATCAGGCGTCAGGTATCAGATGTCAGGTATTGACCGTTTGAATAATTTAACGCTAATCAAAATTGATCAGATAGCTGATGGCTGATAGCTGATAGCTTAATGAGAATCCCGCGTTACCTCACTGCCGGATTTTCCTTTCAGAAAATCAAGATCGGCGCCCTGATTGGCTTGCTCGACGTGTTTGATGTATTGCCCTACATAACCTCTTTCAACATGAGGAGCCGGCGCTTTCCATTGTTGTCTTCTTGCGGCCAACTCTTCATCGGAAACATGCAACTGAAGAAGTCTTGCGCGAACATCTAATTCAATGATATCTCCATTCTGCACGAGCGCAAAATTGCCGCCTTCCGTTGCTTCCGGCGTAGCATGCAATACAACTGTTCCGAAACCGGTGCCACTCATTCGTCCATCGGAAATGCGGACCATATCCTTCACTCCTTTTGCCAGTATTTTTTGAGGTAATCCCATATTGCCAACTTCCGGCATACCGGGATAACCTTTAGGACCAACATTCTTTAATACCATCACACAGGTTTCATCCACATCCAGGTTAGGATCATCTACCCTTGCCTTGTAATCTTCAATATTGTCAAACACAACGGCCCGGCCTTTGTGTTTCATCAGGTGTTCACTTGCTGCGGAGGGTTTAATAACAGCGCCTGTTTCACAAAGATTTCCTTTCAGCACAATGATGCCGGATGTTGGATTGAATGGTTTGTCCACACCAGAGATAACTTCTTCATTGTAGCTGACCGAACCTGCATAGTTATCTTTTATACTTTTTCCATTTACTGTAACAGCATCACTGTTCAGTGTATCCAGCAGACCTTTGATCACAGCAGGAAGTCCGCCGGCATAGTACATATCTTCCATAAAGTATTGACCGGAAGGTTGCAAATTTGCGATCAGTGGAATATCCTTTGAATATTTATCGAAGTCTTCCAAAGTAAGATCAATGCCTACCCTCCCGGCTATCGCCAACAAATGGATCACAAAATTGGTTGATCCGCCTATAGCAGCGTTCACCATGATTGCATTTTCAAATGCCTGTCTTGTGAGAATATCAGAAGGTTTGCGATCTTCTTTTACCATCTTTACGATCTCTGTTCCTGACATATGTGCCAGCACTTTTCTTGCTGCATCAGGAGCAGGAATAGCTGCGTTGCCCGGCAATGTCATTCCCAAAGATTCAGCCATACAAGCCATCGTAGATGCGGTACCCATAACAGCACAATGCCCATCGCTACGACACATGCCAGCCTCAGCAAGCAGCAATTCTTCGTTGGTCATTTTACCAGAACGAACCGCTTCGCTAAAACGCCAGATATCACTGGTGCTGATACTCTGACCGCGATGCTTACCAGTTAACATGGGACCGCCTGAAACAATAATTGAAGGGATATCAACACTGCATGCACCCATCAATAATGCCGGCGTAGTTTTATCGCAACCGCATAGCAATACAACGCCGTCGATAGGATTGCCCCGGATAGATTCTTCCACATCCATACTCACAAGATTACGGAAGAGCATTGCCGTAGGTTTCATCAGCGTCTCACCTAATGACATTACCGGAAATTCAACCGGGAATCCGCCTGCTTCATACACGCCGCGCTTAACACATTCCGCCAGTTCCCTGAAATGTCCGTTGCAAGGCGTTAATTCGCTCCAGGTGTTACAAATGCCTATGACAGGCCTGCCGTCAAATTCATGCCCCGGGATGCCTTGCTTTTTCATCCACGCACGATATATAAAACCGTCTTTACCTTTTTTACCAAACCAGTTCTGGCTTCTCAATGCTTGCTTCATTCGTTAGATGTTGGGGAGCTGTAAGCTATGAGCTATGAGCTTTTAGCTATTCACCAAGCTCCGGTGTATTATTAACTAAACATGAACCATGGTCAAGTACGAGTTACGAAGTACGAAGTACCTGGCTCGAACAAGTTTACTGTTTTCAGTCTTCACATTCCTGTAAGTACGAGTTACGAAGTACGAAGTACTTAAGTGCTAACAAGTTTATCAATTTCGATCTTCATAATCGTTGAAAGGAATTGAGAAAAATAAACCCGCCTGAACCTAAGTACTTCGTAATTCGTACTTCGTACTTTCTACAATTAAGCTGCTCAAAGAATTAAAAGCTGTCCCACCTTTCACTATTCACTTTTCACCATTCACGGCTTCACTACTTCACTTCTTTTTCCTCAATCTTTCCTGTATGTTTATTTTTAACGATCACTTTTTTTGCTCCGTAATGTGTCATTTCTTCTTTGATCAGATAGTTATCTGCATCGTATTCAACAAGGTGGCTGTCTTTTGTAAGACCTTCTTTACCACGCCAGATATCCAGTTTCACAGGCTCCCACAATTTAGTTTTGGCTGATTTGTAAGCAGCATCAATGATGGCATTAACAACATATCCGTCATAAAATGTTTCCCTGGGATCCACGCCTTTTTCCATGCTGTTGAACATGTCCATGAACATATGATTATAACCCAGTTCATTTACTTCGTCACCGACAGGAAAAAGCCAGCCGGTATTGCTTTCTGCTTTTTCAGCAACATAGTCAGCGCCCTTGCCTGTAGTAAACATTTCAAATCCGGTACGTAAAAAACTGTTGATCCAGATTGTTCCCTCGCTTCCCATTACTTCATCCCGCAGATCCATACCACCGCGGAATGTCCAGCTTACTTCAAACTGACCGATGGCCCCGTTTTCATATTTCACTAAACCGATAGCATGGTCTTCTGCATCGATGGGTTTTACCTGTGTATCCGCCCAACACATTACTTCAACAGGTTTAATATCTTTTCCAATGTAGCTTCTGCCAATCTCAATGCAGTGACAGCCCAAATCGAGGATACATCCACCGCCTGCCTGTTCAATATTCCAGAACCATTCGCTGTGCGGGCCAGGATGTGTTTCGCGGCTCTTCGCCCACAGCACACGGCCAACAGCACCGTTCTTCACACTTTCATGCGCTTTGATGAATTTGGGTGTATATACCAGGTCTTCAAGGTATCCATTGAAAATGCCGGCCTCTTCCACAGCAAGCAACATGCGTTTTGCTTCCTCGGCATTGCGGCCAAGCGGCTTTGTTGTAATAACAGCTTTTTTGTGCTTGCAGCAAAGCATCACAGCTTCTTCATGCAGGTTGTTGGGCAACGCGATACAAACTACTTCAACATCCGGATTAGCAACAGCTTCTTCCATACTCGTAGTCCAGTGCTCGCAATTATAATCGGCAGCAAACTTTTTTGCACTTTCCTCCCGTCTTGCATAAATGCATACTACTTTATCCCTGCTTCTTAAACCCTGTAAAGCATCTGCGTAAAAACGGCCGATGAATCCGGCGCCGAGCATAGCAATTTTTTTCATGACAATGTCTTTAAGTTATAAGTTATACGTTGTACGTGTTTTTTTCGTTAGATGATGATTGAGCAAGTTAAGGCATCTTGGGGAAAATAGAATGACGAATTCATTAACGATGCCATTAAAGTGTGAAAGCAGAAACTCTTTTTTCATGTTCTTTTGGCTTGATCCAAAAGAACCAAAAGATCAAGGCAAACACGAATGCCTCCGGCCGTTTTGCCGCCCACGCCTCTCCAAAGTGCAGCTTTGTTCCTTTTTTCAACCAGGCTCTACTCGTTATATTTTGAAAGGCAGTAGGCTATTCCCCCCTTCTATCGCCGGAATTAAAAGAGTCATCTATCTTCCTGCATTTTTTTGACTTTTTACTTTGAGCGTATCCGTCCATTAATATAGCTATATGCCTACACGAAATTATTGCATCAGGCAATCAATCCTAAATCTGCTAATACAAACAGCGACGTGCCGCACCTTTCACTATTGACCATTCACCATTCACTTTTTTACCCCTCTACACCATTCCCACCGCTTCCGCCTGCACTGCCGTTCTCTTGTTATCTTTAAAGAACAATTGGAATAATACGAACACAGCTAACGCGATGCCTGCCGGCACCATCCAGATGCTTTTCCAATGAACAATATCTCCAGCGGAATAGAAACTCTTCACATAACCAGACAATAACGAACCGATCCACATACCTACTCCGTAGGTCGCCATCGTGATCATACCTTGTGCAGAGCTTTGAATCTTTATTCCAGCTTTGCTGTCAGTATAGATCTGACCTGTTACAAAGAAGAAGTCAAAGCAGACGCCATGCAGAATAATTCCTGCATACAACATCCAGATTCCTGAACTGCTGTCACCAAATCCAAAGCACATGAATCTCAACACCCAGGCAATCATGCCAATGGCAATCATCCATTTTACGCCAAATCTTTTAAAGAAAAACGGAATGAGCAATATGAAGAAAGCTTCTGAAAACTGACCTAATGTCATTTTACTTGTCGGGTCCGGCAGGCCGGCTTCCGTTAGGTACAGATTAGCCAGGCTGTAATAAAATGCAAGCGGAATACAGATCAATATAGATGAGATGAAAAAGATAGTAAATGATCTGTCCTTAAACAACACGAATGCGTCAGCGCCCAGTGTTTGCGCGAAGGAAGCTTTTGTACCTTTTGCCTTTGGCGGCGTTGAAGGAAGGAAGAAACTAAGTAATCCCAATGCTACGGAAGCAACAGCGGCCATTTTGAAAGTGAACACCAGTTGATCGGTTGATACTTTGAAGACTTTATCAATCAGCCAACCCGTTGCAATCCAGCCGATGGAGCCCAGCACCCGGACAGATGCGAACTCTTTCCCCGGATCGCTCATCTGGCGGAAAGCTACGGAGTTCGCCAGTGCCATTGTAGGCGCATACATGAGCGAATACAACAGCATGGGCCAGTAAAAGAAATTGGGGTTGGTGATAGTTGTTATATACCAAAGCAACGCGGCTCCGGCTAAGTGAAGCACACCCAAAACCCTTTCCGCATTGAAAAAACGATCGGCTACCATACCGACAAAAAACGGAGAAATGATTGTAGCAATTGCCATTGCACTATAGGCATCCCCTATCTGATCTCCGGTTGCAGAAAGCACTTTATCCAAGTAAGTGCCCATTGTTACATACCACGAGCCCCAAATAAAGAACTCTAAAAACATCATAGCAGAAAGCCTGGTGCGTATGGATAGATTCATGATTGGTGTTTTTATAGCTGTCAGCTATTAGCTATCAGCTATTAGCTATCAGCTATTAGCTTATAATTCAAACAGGTTAGCTTTGGTGCAACAGATCGCGAGGCGAGGTTGCTTTTTATTTTAAAGAGAATAATATTATAATGGCTATGCAACTAAGTCAAAGGCTCATAGCTGAAAGCTAATAGCTCACAGCTTCGTTTCCACCTCCTTCTCCCAACCACTTTCCTTCAATGCAGGATCATTTTCTTTTCTTAAAAAATCTCCTTCATTGCTTGCTCCCACGGCTTCTGACTGCATCAGCATTTCATCCGGTACAACCTGCACCGGTTCTTTCCAGGCTGTGGAGTCATCATTATAAGCAGGATTTGAGAGTGAGTTATAACAGGAGATCAGTGACCATCGTGGTCTGTCGCTTAAGTTCGCTTCGGATCTATGCAACAGGTTGCTGTGAAAAAATAATGCATCGCCCGGTTGCAGTTCTACATAAACATGTTCCATTGTATCTAAACAATGATTTACCATTACCATATCTGCACCTACCTGTTCTCCGGCAAATCCATGGTTAACGCGGCCGAGTTTATGTGAGCCTTTGATCACCTGTAAACAACCATTCTCTTTGTTTGCTTCAGTAAGTGCAACCATTATGCTTATCAGCTGATCCGGAAACAGGAATTGGTTCTTGTACCAATAACCATAATCCTGGTGCCACTCCCATGCGCCTCCGACTTTCGGTTCTTTTTGCATGAGCTTGGTATGAAAATGACAAACCGGTGCTTCACTGTCCAGCAGTTTGGCTGCAGAATACACCATGCGTTCACTTCTGATCAGTAAACTATATAAATCGTTACCCGGCTTAAACCAGAGCGTCAGTTTTGTTTTTTTACCGGTCTGATCATTCAGATCAAAAGCATTGTTTTTTACAACATCATCACCTGTGGCCAGACTATATAATTTATTTATCTCTTCTGCAGAAAATAAATTCCGGACAATCACATATCCATCGTTGTGGAATGTCTGCACTTCATCGTTAGAAAGAATATACATAGGCATGGCAGCATTTTTTAGTGCAGGCTGAAAATACGAAAGAAAAGTATTGATTGAGAATTAAATTAGCTGTGAGCGGTCAGCTGTCAGCTATTAGCTATTAGCTATCGGCTATCAGCGAGCAGGTATCAGGCTTTAGGCGTGAGGTTTGAGGTTTGAGGCCTATGGAAGAATAAAAAATTCGATCCTGACTTATCTAAATTTTGAAGCTAATAGTGTTTAGTTACGCAGCCCGCACCAGAACAAATCAGACATCAAAAAATCCGACATCAGACATCTTCCAACATCGTACCCGCCCGAGCGTGCCGCCGGTACGGGAAGGCATCTAACATCGTACATCGTCAGTCAATCCACTTCCTATCCTTATATATCTTATATCCCATCTTCAAAGCATCTTTTATTTGCTTGTAGATTTCTTCATCCGCTTTTTTAATGTGGAAGCAACTCTTTCCTTTCAGAAGTTTTAGCAATTCAGGTTTAAATACTTCTTTAATATCAGTATCTGAATAAACAGGCATAAAATAAAACCCGACGTAACCTTTTTGCACCAATGCAGAGGCGAAATACTGTTCAGGCCGCTTACGTCCGGCTACTTCTATTTCTTTTTTACTGATAAGGGAGATCTGCCCCTCTTTACCGCCAACCTTAATGATAGACCCTTTTTCGTAAGGACTCAGCAGTTCTACAAGTTTATTAAAGACCGGCACGAGTTCAGGCTGGCCTTCAGACTTATCTGCGTATTTGATGGGCTTTGTTTCTTTTTTTGAGGATGCAGTTGCTTTTGCCATAAAATTTATTTTACGGATGACTAATGATGGTACCGGTTACTGGTATTGACTGCCTGTTGTTTCTTGAACGTGAATGGAAACGTTTCCGATTGATACAGGTCAAACTTAATATTTTTTGATAATTGTTTCCTAATGCTTTTAACCTCAATTGAATTAATTTTGCCACTTTAAAGAACGAAACCAAAACAATGGCTAAACTGGCTGAAAATGTCTCACAAAGAAGAACCCGTATAGCAGTAAGTGTATTTTTTTTCCTCGCCGGCCTCTGTTTCGCAAGCTGGGCTTCGCGCATTCCAAACATTCAACAAAAACTTCAATTGAATGAAGCTGCCTGGGGCGGAATATTATTGGCATTACCAATTGGACTTATGGTGAGCCTTCCCTTTTCCGGTATTTTGGTTGCACGTTTCGGCAGCCGTCGCATGGTAATTATTTCCGCATGTTTATATGCATGTATTCTTCCATTGCTTGGCCTGGCTACTAATGTTTGGCAGCTTTGCGCCATTCTTTTCTCTTATGGCTTTGCAGGAAACATTATGAATATCTCCATCAACACGCAGGCTGTTGGTATTGAAATGATCTATGAAAGATCTATCATGGCTTCGTTTCACGGTGTCTGGAGCATAGCCGGTTTCACCGGGGCATTGATCGGAACATTTATGGTGTCGCATAACATTACGCCATTTGTTCATTTCTGTATTATTACTGCAGCAGAACTCTTAACTGTTTTAATTTTCTACAGGTATACCTTAAAAGAAGACACCCAACACGAAGGCGAACATCCCCTTTTTGCAAAGCCGGACAAGTTCTTACTAAAACTCGGATTGATTGCTTTTTGTTGTATGATCTGCGAAGGAACGATGTTTGACTGGAGTGGTATTTATTTCAGGAAAGTTGTGATGCCTCCAAAAGAAATGGTAACACTTGGCTACACTGCATTTATGTGTACCATGGCAGGCGGACGTTTTGCCGGTGATTGGTTAAGCGAAAAACTCGGCAAGAAAACAATGATCCAATGCAGCGGTCTTGTTATTGCAGTAGGCTTATTGGTGTCGGTAATTTTTCCCTTCCTGGTTCCGGCCACCATCGGATTCTTATTGGTGGGTCTTGGCGTTTCTTCTGTCGTTCCGCTTGTGTATGCCACTGCCGGCAAATCATCTACAATGCCCGCAGGCGTTGCAATTGCGGCAACTTCCACAATTGGTTATTTCGGATTCTTATTTGGTCCGCCACTCATCGGTTTCGTTGCCGAAGCCTCCAACCTCAGGTGGTCGTTTTCATTAATCGCTTTGTTAGGATTTTGTACGACGGTGTTGGCGAGTGTGAGCAGGATTGAGAAATAAAGTCAAAATTCAAAAGTAAAAATCAAAAAATAGGTGCGGCAGGTTTAGAGAACTATTACAGGTTAAAATTTAAAACTCAAAAACGCAGGTCAAACTGTTGCTTATTTTTTTAACGACATTCAGTAGCCGCAAAAAGATAACAAGGTCAAAACTAAAGTTTTGAATTTTTACTTTTGAATTTTGACTTCAACGGCTACGCCGTTACGTGCAACAAAAACTTCTCCTTAAAATATTCTTCCTTAAAGATTTGATCGATGGGGACCATGCGGGGACGAAGACCGCTTTCGAAGATTTCCTGGGCAAGATCTCCGCCCTTGAGGCAGATTAAACCATTGGGTAATTCCTGCGTGTTGCCTTTTTTGATCAGCGGCTTGCCCCATGTCCATAACTCTTTCAGCGGAGCAACGGCACGCGACACAACAAAATCAAACTTCCTGTTTTTTATTTCTTCCGCTCTTGTATGCTGAACGGTCACGTTCGTCAAGCCGACACCGTCAGCCACACCCTGAACAACTTTTAGTTTTTTGGCGATACTGTCTACCAAATGAAATTGCACTTCAGGAAACATGATGGCCAGCGGAATACCTGGAAAACCACCGCCGGTACCAATATCAATGATCTGAGTACCTGGTTTAAATTCAATTACAGCAGCAATGCTTAATGAATGTAATACATGCTTTTCGTACAAACCCTCAATATCTTTCCTCGAGATCACGTTGATCTTGCTGTTCCAATCGCTATACAATTCACCCAGAGCGGCAAACTGTTTTGTTTGTGTCTCTGTGAAATCAGAAAAATACTTAAGTATGATGTCCATTAAAAGCTTGAATTAAGTTGATCGTATTTCTATTCCGAAAGAGCGAACCGTTCACTATTTCCAATTCTTACCCGGCTTCTTCACCAGCGTTGGCGTAAACAAGGTATAGTAGATAAACATCCAGATATCAAAAAGCAGGAACATTGGCCATAAATCTTCTTCGTTGAGTTTCTTCATAGCCTTTTTCCAAATAACGGCGAGTACAACCAAACGCACAGTAAACACACTTAGCGCCAGCCACCAGTTAAAAAAGATGATTGACGCAATTAACAACGGATAAACCAAAGCGTGGGACAGCGAATACAATCCCAACAAAAACTTGTGATTCTTTTTATAATATTTAGCAGTTGTGTAATGCCTGCTTTTTTGTCGCCACCACTCTGTCCATGTTTTCTTCGGTTCACTCAATGTATGCGCATCCTGATCTATTACGATAGCGGTATTGTGTTTGTTTGCGACCATATTAATAAACAGGTCGTCATCTCCGCTTGGAATCATGTTGATCGCAGAAAAACCTTTGTTTCTGAAGAACACATCTTTTTTATAGGAAAGATTTCGTCCTACACCCATGTATGCTTTTCCGGCAAGTGCGAACGACAAGTATTGAAGCGCTGTATGAAATGTTTCGAAACGGATGATCTTGTTAAGCAGTCCGGGCATTTTGTAATAGGAGCCGTAACCCAATACTACTTCTATCCCATTGTGATATCCGTCCTGCATTTGCTGGATCCAGTATTCCGAAGCAGGTACGCAATCCGCATCTGTCAGCAGTACAATCTCATATTTAGCAGACTTGATTCCCATTGAAAGCGGAAACTTTTTGCCCGGGATCAATTTGGCTTCCTGTGTTAATGCGATGGGTGTGAGATTCTTGAATGACTTGCGAAATTCGTCCAACAGGTATTTTGTATCATCCACGCTATTGTCATTCACGACAATTATTTCATGCGTTGTCTTATAATTCTGGACCAGGATGCCCGGAAGATTCTTAATTAAATTTGGCGCTTCATCTCTCGCACAAATGATCACCGAAACGGGATATTCCTGCGACTGCTCTTTTTTGGGGGCAGCATAATTGGCCAGCTTTCTAAAGTAACGGAGGTAATAGAAAAGCTGTATAATTATAATAACACAGAAAGCAATAAAGATTAAATGTTGCCACCAGGCCAGGGCAAAAATAAAGTCCATAGGCGCAAAAGTAATTTAACATTGACAGATTTGGGCGAAGATTTTCCACAGGAAGTGGAAAGGTTTTGAACCACGGAGACACCGCGACAATACGATACACGGCGTTTTTTGCCACAAAGTCGCAAAGACGGAAAGAAGCACAAAGGTTTTGAACCACGAAGCCACTTACGACAAGGCGAAACACGACGATTACCCTCTTACTCTCTTACGTTCTTACTGTCTTACGGTCTTACACGTCTTACGGTCTTACTGTCTTACTGTCTTACGCTCTTACAATCTTACGGTCTTCTTCTCTTATCTTTGCGCGCTATGGCAGCTTTAGCGTTCGAATTACAGCATACAGACAACAACAGCAAGGCCCGGGCGGGAAAAATGACAACGGATCACGGCGAAATATTAACGCCGATCTTTATGCCCGTTGGCACTGCAGGCAGTGTGAAAGCTGTAAATCAACAGCAGCTTGAGCGTGACATAAAGGCCCAGATCATTCTTGGAAATACGTATCACCTTTATTTAAGACCGGGAACTAACATACTGGAAGAAGCCGGTGGCTTGCATAAATTCAATGGATGGAACAGGCCAATTTTGACAGATAGCGGCGGTTACCAGGTATTTTCCCTGGCCGAAAACAGAAAGTTAAAAGAAGAAGGAGCACTTTTTCAAAGTCATATAGATGGTAGTCGTCATTTGTTCACTCCTGAAAACGTGATGGATATACAGCGCAGCATAGGTGCTGACATCGTTATGGCGTTTGATGAATGCACACCTTACCCCTGCGAATATGCTTATGCTAAAAAAAGCATGGAGCTTACACATCGCTGGCTGGACAGAGGTTTCAAGCACTTTTACGACACGCCGGACAAATATGGCTACTCGCAAAATCTCTTTCCAATTGTTCAGGGCAGCATTTACAAGGATCTGCGTGTGGCATCATGTGAATACATTGCTTCGAAGGGAGCCGTGGGCAATGCCATTGGCGGTTTAAGCGTGGGCGAACCGGAAGAAATGATGTATGAATTTACCGAGCTATGCTGTGGCCATTTACCCTCCGAAAAGCCGAGATACTTAATGGGCGTAGGTACTCCGTGGAATATACTTGAATGTATTAGTCTTGGTATTGATATGTTCGACTGCGTAATGCCAACGCGTAATGGCCGCAATGGCATGCTTTTCACTTCAAAAGGTGTAATAAATATCCGCAATAAAAAATGGGCCACCGATTTCACTCCTATTGACGATGGCATTGATTGCGAAACCAGCAATTACTACACAAAGGCTTATTTGCGCCACCTTTTCGTAGCCAACGAAATTCTGGCGCTGGAGCTGGCAAGCCTTCAGAATCTTACTTTCTACCTCTGGCTGGTCGGTGAAGCGCGGAAACATATAATAGCCGGCGATTTCAGAGCCTGGAAAAACGGGATGGTGCTGAGATTGAAACAACGCCTCTGATTAGGACCGGGATTTTGTCTGGACCAAGATTTATGGGATTAGGAGATTGGCAGGATTTTTCTGTTGGGCGGAAAATATTTAATACGAGAGATTAATGCACCTTATACCTTACGCCCTTATATCTTATACCTAACACCTTATACCTAACACCTTACACCTTACACCTTATGCCTGAAACCTGATACCTGATACCTGACACCCCAAGCTGATAGCTGATAGCTAAAAGCTGACAGCTATTTCACACCTCCGCAACAAGTTTTCCATTACTTTTGTCCATTGACAAACGAGCATCCACTAAATGAAGAAATTAGACTGGTACATACTAAAGAAATTTTTAACCACTTTCTTCTTTTCGATATTCCTGTTTACCATTATTTCAGTGGTGATTGACACCAGTGAAAAAACTGATGACTTTGTAAAAAGCGGATGGAGTTTTTATAAGATTGTTACCGACTACTTTCTCGCATTTATACCGCATATCATTGCACTGCTGTTTCCTTTGTTCGTGTTTATTGCGGTGATTTTCTTTACCTCTAAAATGGCAGGCAAAAGCGAGGTGATCGCAATTCTGGCCAGCGGAACCAGTTTCAAAAGGTTTCTTGTTCCTTACTGGCTCGGCGGAATTTTTCTTGCAACAATATTGTGGTTCGCGAACCAGTATGTTATTCCGCGTGCTGAAGTAAAGAGAACATATTTTGAAACTAATTATGTTAATGCCAATTCAAGTTATAATCCTTTGCTTCAAAAGCAGGTGAATAAATATTTCAGGCTTGATTCTTTTACCTACGCGAGCATTCATTATTATGATACGGCAGGGAAAACGGGCGGGCCAGCTTCGTTATACCGTATTAAGGGCAATCAGTTAGTCTACAACCTGCGTGCAGAAAGGATCATGTGGGATACTGCAAAGAGAAGCTGGGAAATGAGAAATGTTTTTCAGCGCACGGTAAACGGACTTAAAGAAACAGTAGGCATTACTCCCGATACACACATGCGTTTTAATTTCATTCCGTTTGACCTTAGCCAGGATGAGTTCACTAAAGATAAAATGACTTCACCTCAGCTAAACCGCTTTATTCAACTGGAAGAATTGCGAGGTTCTGAGACGATCAACGCATTGAAAATAGAAAAGTACCGCAGAGATGCAACGCCTGTCGCGGTGATCATCCTTACCATAATAGGAGCCGTTCTGGCCGCGCGTAAAGTGCGTGGAGGCAGCGGCGCGCACCTGGCTTTGGGCTTTCTTACTGCTGCTGCATTTATTATTACCGACCGTTTTTCAAGTATGTTTTCGGTAAAAGGAAACTTTCCTCCGCTTATTGCAGCATGGCTTCCCAACATAATATTTTCGTTTGTAGCTTATTATTTCTACCGCAAAGCACCTAAATAATATCAGTATGTCCTTCCCGCATCATCCGTTTAGTTAAAGAAACGCGCAATTGATTTTGGATAGTTGCATCAAGCTGCAACGGTTACCGCATTTATGCAAGCAGATATTTTTCTTGTTATCAAATAATTAACTATCAATCATTAGCCTTCAATAATATAAAGACTCCTACCGGCTGTTATTGGATTGCAGGGCCTTTCATGACTGACTTTTAATCATCTGCTAATCGTCTCTCAATCACTATTCACAAGCTTTTCAACATTTGTTCCTTTCTTTTTTGTTCTCAAAAGCAACTTCAATTACCTTTACCCATCGGCACAACATACCCTTCATTTCTTTGTAAGCCGGTGAAAAAAATTTTGAGTTTATGGAATTATTAAAAGAACGGTTTAAGGCGAAGGCCGATGCAGCCAATGCCGAAATCAAAGATTTATTGAAAGAACATGGCACCAAAAAAATTGGTGAGGTATCCCTTGCTCAGGTTTACCAGGGTATGCGTGGCATCACCGGCCTTGTTTCGGAAACTTCATTGCTCGATGCACAGGAAGGTATTCGTTTCAGAGGATATTCCATTCCGGAACTGCAGGAAAAACTTCCTAAAGCAAAAGACGGAAACGAACCATTACCTGAAGGCTTATTCTATTTAATGTTAATGGATGAGCTGCCTAATGAAGAGCAAGTTGAATTTGTTACTTCTACGCTACAAAGACGCTCACATGTGCCCAATCACGTATTTGACATGATAGATGCATTGCCATTGACTTCACATCCTATGACAATGTTTGTTACCGGCGTAATGGCTCTTCAAACAGAGAGTGTTTTTTCACGTGAATATGCCAAGGGGATGAATAAAAAAGACTACTGGCATGCAACATTTGAAGATGTGTTGAACCTGATAGCCAGGCTGCCACGCATCGCAGCTTACATCTATCGCCGGAAATATAAAAATAGCGATCATATACATCCTGACGGTATGCTGGATTGGGCTGGAAACTTTGCACATATGCTTGGCTATGAAAGCGAAGACTTTAAAGAACTCATGCGCTTATACATGACCATTCATGCCGACCACGAAGGAGGAAACGTATCTGCACACACTACACACCTTGTTGGCTCTGCATTGAGCGATCCGTATTTGAGCTTTGCTGCCGGCATGAACGGCCTGGCGGGCCCTCTTCACGGTCTTGCTAACCAGGAAGTAATCAAATGGATATATGAAATGCAGCAAGAACTCGGTACCGACCTTCCTGCACGTGAAGAGATAGCTGAATATACCAAAAAGACACTTGCAGCCGGAAAAGTAGTGCCAGGCTATGGCCACGCTGTACTTCGCAAAACCGATCCCCGCTTTACAGCACAAATGGAGTTTGGTAAAAAGCACATGCCTCAGGACAAACTCTGCCGCACGGTATGGAACATTTATGAAATGGTTCCACCGATTTTGCAGTCGCTTGGAAAAATTAAAAACCCCTGGCCAAATGTAGATGCGCATAGCGGTGCGTTGCTTGTACACTACGGCCTGGTTGAATATGAATTTTACACCGTATTGTTTGGTGTTAGCCGCGCACTTGGCGTGCTTGCAAGCCTTTGCTGGGACAGAGCCCTGGGACTTCCGCTCGAAAGACCAAAGAGCGTCACTACCAAGTCAGTTAAGTTGTGGCTTGAAGGCAAGGAAGAGATTTGGGACTAGGAATGTACGGTGTTAGATGCCCGCCCGAACGTACCGACGGCACGTTCGGGCGGGTACGGTGTACGACGTGGGCACGATCCTGATGAATGTGGCCAAGTACGAATTACGAGGTACGAAGTACGTTAGGTGTAGCAGCGTGAGAGGAATTGAGACACATAATACTTTAGCACAAAAATCTACAAACATAACCGTAACCAGGTGGTTACTGACAGCATAAAATAATAAGGCAGTTCTGAAGAGACTGCCTTTTTCTTTCCAAAAAAATTTGCATATGAAACAAGCCATCAGCTTTATTACGATTGGCGCGGAGAACCTTGAGAAACTGAAACAATTTTATATAGATGTTTTTGAATGGAAGCCGGTAAAAGATGAAAACGGAATTGTTTTCTTCAAGATGAATTCTTTTATACTGGCGTTGTTTCCGGCCGATGAGCTGGCCGAAGATATCGGCATTCATCATGACGGGCAGGGCTTTAAACAATTTACACTTGCTATTAATCTTTCTTCCGAAAAAGAGGTTGACGACATTTTTGCCCAACTGATAAGCAAAGGCGTATCCGTTGTTAAAGAGCCACAGAAAATTTTCTGGGGCGGCTATGCGGGTTACATTGCCGATATTGAAAACAATTATTGGGAAATTGTATACAATCCTTTTGTGGAGCTGGATGGAGAAGGAAATGTGGTAACACACAAGTAGCTGTGAGCTATCAGCTTTCAGCTATGAGCCAAAGACGTAGTCATTGATTCTCTTTTCGATCCTTTTTTATAATAAACGAAGCCCTTGTAATATTTTTAACTTTAGAATTTTGAATTTGCCAATCACATCGTACCTGGCCAAACGCACCGTCAGTATGGGCATAACCTAGAACCGTACATCTTACATTCTCTTAACGTGCTGCACCCAACGTACTTCGTACTTCGTAATTCGTACTTTAAAACCTCACACCTGATACCTGACACCTCACATCGTACACCGTACCCGCCCGAACGTGCCGTCGGTACGGGCGGGCATCTAACATCACACATCTCCCTGTGTTTTTCCCCATTGCAATCCACCACGCTTTTTTCTATTTTTATTATGGCTTTCCTTTTTATACTCCTCAAAACCTTAGACAATGAAATACTCCGATCGTTTGTCGAAAACTGCAAGCTTGTTTGTCATTATCGTTTTATTATATAGTTGCAGTACCACGCATGTTGTTACCAAATATGATTGCAATACAGTTGCCAACAATCCGGCGTATAGCAAAACTACATGGTCGTTTGCCTGGGGACTGGTACAGCCAAAAGATGTTGATCCCAAATGTGATGCTTCTTTTAACCATTTGAATGGCGTGACTGTCAAGAATAATTTTGGTTATGCATTGATTACGGTAGCAACACTTGGCATTGTAATACCACAAAAAGTTGAATGGTGCTGTGCTCCGCCTGAGCCAAAGACAAAAATTCTCGGGACAAACTAACATGGAGAGAAACCAGAAATTGCAGATGAAAACTTCTGTTGATTGAAATCATATTCTCAATGTAAAATGTTTGACCTATGGCACTAACCTATCCGGAAGGAATTCAACTTTGGGAAATTGACGAGTGGACCAATGGACACGAAAACTTTACGTGCAAATTTCAAAAAGACGCATCTTTTAAACTGGTGCTTCCTTCATCCATTACAGACGAAGAAGAACAATATAAAGCCACTACCTCCAATTTTATGTGGCTGGTGAAATATGCCATTGATAATAATCTGTCCATGCGCGCCATGGGTAACGGATGGTCATTTTCGGAAGTAGCTGTTTGTCCCGGTGGCGTAGTAGATACGAAGTCACTCCGGCTTTCCTTTGCGTTAAATAATTCCTTCGTAGCACCTGAATATTTGCAGAGTGGTAAACACAGCGATGATCTCTTTTTTGTGCAGTGCGGCATGAGCGTTATGCAACTGGAAGACATCCTTCAGCAACGTGGCCGATCACCCAAAGCTTCGGGCGCCAGCAACATGCAATCCCTGGCAGGAGCTACATCTACCGGAACACATGGCTCAGCATATCGCGTGGGCGCTGTGCATGATACAATTGTTGGCTTGCATATAATTAGCGGCCCCGACAAGCATGTATTCCTTCAGCGCCAATCCAACCCCGTTGCTTCCGACGAATTCATTAAATGGCTTGGCGCGGAAAAAATAAGTGATGATGACATGTTTAATTCTGCTGTTGTTAGTTTTGGCAGCTTCGGTTTTATTCATGGTGTATTGATAGAGACAGAACCGCTTTTTTTGTTGGAAGAAAGAAGAAGCGATCAGATCACTTACAACGATGCGCTGGTAAATGCCATTAACAATACTATCTTCGACGGAATAAGTACACTACTGCCATACCCCGTTGACGGACCGGACAAATCGTTATACCATTTTGAAGTACTATTAAACCCGCACAATTTTGAGCCCGGGAATGCAGCCAAAGGCGTATTCTTTAAAGTTCTGTACAAGATGCCTTACACAAAAGATTACCCCAGGCGTGTAAGAGATTCCGAAGGACACACTTACGGCGAAACAACACTTGGTCTTGTGCAGACAATACTTGACACCCTGGGATCTACCATCTCAACTTTGTTGGTTCCTCCTCTCGTAAACAAGCTAATGCCACTCGCTTTTAAAGCCGTACCGCCGGCATTTGGTACTTTGGGGGAAACATTCAGCAATACAAAATTCCGCGGCAAAGCAGCCAGCGGAGCTATTGCGGTAAACAGGGCCGATGCATCAAAAGTAATTGACGTTATTATTGACGTAAATAAAGAAACACCTTTCCCCGGCGCTTTGGCTTTGCGTTTTGTAAAAGGAACAAATGCGCTGCTCGGCTTTACAAGATACCCGTCAACCTGTGTGCTGGAATTGGATGGAGTTGAGGCAAAAGTAACCCGCGACTTCTTCCAGAAAGTATGGGACAGGCTTGAAGAGCTGAACATTCCCTATACCCTCCATTGGGGCAAGATCAATTTTAATCTTACCCCGCAACGGCTCAAAAATATGTATGGAGAAGCCAACGTTAATAAATGGCTGCAGTGCAGAAAACAATTGCTGGACGAACAAACAAGAAAAGTGTTCTGCAATGATTTTATGACTCAGTGCGGCCTGGACCTATAAGCATCGCTGAATGTCTGTTGGGCCCGGGGCCTATTCTCTGTGCCGCCTCCGGGCAGCTATGTGTAACTGTATTTTTCAAATTTAAAAAAGCCATTCTTTCAAACAAATCTAATTTTTCAAAAACACCTCTTTTATGCATCCCGCATAAGCGTGTACATTCTTTTTGCAAGCTTCGACATCAGCAGCTATGTCGTAATCAACAGTACGTTTTGAGCCCGGGAATTCCATTGTGATAAGCGTTATCGCATCCCTGTTATTGGTTGGATCATCATCGTCCACAACTGCGGTAGTTGCCCATGTACCTAAAGAAATGCCGCAGCCAACATTCCCCGGAAGCGATGATCCGCAGGACGCCCGTGGTTGCTTTTCACCGGCATTCGCAATGGCAGGATCACTCGGATATTTTGCATTGGTCCGTAGCGTTAACAAGTTCCCGGGAACTACTCCCCCGTTTGCAGAAATATGGGCGGCCATTTTTATAGCCAGTGTACTGTCTCTTTCAAAGCCAAGTGCATAACCCCTTGCATCAGTACGGGGATCTGCATAAATGCCGGCCCGTGATGTATCTCTGATAGCATGAATGCTAACTATGCGGTCAGGTTTGAATGCAGCGATAATCTGCAACAACAATCCATTCTCCTTCTCAATTGAACGATGCAAATGATCCAGCCCCGTTGCAGGGTTGTAGGCTTTTCCCGGAGAAGGCATTTGCCTGTTTGGATCAACCGCACCGGAAGCGGTATAACGCCCTAGATTTTTTACGCTGCCAATTTGCGCAGGTGCTCCCATAGCCATGAGCGCATTATCTACAAACAAGCAGGGAATAACGAGCGTGCTATAGTCCCGGACGGTGTCTTGCATCAGTTCGTTTACCAGTTGTCTTGCAACTTCAATACCGGACAATTCCGAGCCATGCACACCTGCTATTACAAGCGCTTTTTTACCTGTTTTTCCGGGAAAGTAAAAGCCTTCAATAGCTTTGCCGTTTTTGCTGATACCAAGCGTTGTTTTGTGCGCCAGCGCCTTTTCAACGAAAGCAATTTTATAATTATTAAAACTGCTCAGGCTGTCATTTGCATAGGTAGCGGATGCAAAAAATAAGCAGACAGCAATAACGATTACCGTTAGATAAGGGAAGGGTTTCATTTTTACATTACGTTAAAAATACTTAATCGGGTTTAGCGGTTTACACGGGACAGAACATGGAATTTACGCTGCCTTAAAGCAGGGATTGGGTTGATAACCTATACCAACCATGCATAGTTGATATTTATGAATGCAAAGAAACACAGCCTGCAACCCTTGTGGAATGTGAAATTTCACAAACAGGATACTTTTCTGTTGAATTGCGGAAAACCGCTGATGAATTGAGGATTGACGTTACCAACTGCATGTTTTATTTGCCTCTAATCATTTTTTAATAGCATAAAATATTGTTTGCAGTAAGTTTGAATACTATACCATTACTAACAAACCTGACGGGGCAAACTAAAAATCAACATGAAACCTGCATTGCTTACTACTTTGATTTTTTTATCGGCACATTATTTCAGTTTTGCACAGCAACAAAAAGATGTTAAGTTATCCGCCGTTCCGCATGCATTTACATGGATCAATAGTCCAAAAAGCTTCACTGTAACGTCCGGCAACAGTATTAAAATTGTCGCACAGGCCAAAACGGATCAGTATGTAGCCCTTGACGGAAGTTATTATATTAATAACGCACCAAAATTGCTCTTCACACCCGATTCCAATTTCATTTTCTCAGCCCGCCTGTCTACAACGTTTGACAGTGTTTACGATGCAGGCGCCATCATCATCTACAGCGATTCATCTAACTGGGCAAAACTCTTGTTTGAGCGAAGCGACGAGCGAACCATTCATGTAAGCTCTTCTGTGATTAAAAATAAAATTACAGACGACAGTTACCATGCTGCACTTACAACCAGGCAGGTCTATATTAAGGCAGCTACAGCCGGAAACGTTTTTTGTTTTTATTACTCAGCAGACGGAAAACAATGGAATATTTTAAGAACGTTTGCATACGACAAAACGAATATGCGACTGGGCTTTTATGCCCAATCACCAAAAGGACCACAGTGCACGGTTGAATTTGCAGACATATCCTATAAACTACACGGCTTTACAAACTATTTCACCGGCGAATAAAATTTCCTGTCAACGTTCCCTTTAAACTAATCAAACCGCCATGAAGAAAAACGTACTGCTGGCAGCAGCGGTAACCTTGTCAATCGCAGCCCAGGCACAGCAAGGCACAACGGTTACCACCTCTATGTTTCAGGACAAAAACAGAAGTATTGGCCACTTTAACCCGGCTTCCGCAATTGGATTTACAGAACATTGGAAATTCAAAACAGGCGGAAGAATATTCTCTTCACCTGCCATCTACAAAGACTGCATTTTTATTGGGAGTGAAGACGGGAACCTCTACGCCGTTCAAGAAACAGGACAGCTAAAATGGAAATTCAAAACAGGCGGAGCTGTCCATTCATCACCTGCGGTATCTAATGGAACCGTATATTTCGGAAGCTTTGATGGCAATTTTTATGCAGTAGATATTACTTCCGGAAAAATGAAATGGAAGTTTAAAACAGGCGGAGAAAAATGGATTGGCGGAAAAGGATATTTTGGCCTTAAGCCTGATGACCTTTATACAGAGGATCTCTGGGACTTTTTTATTTCATCACCGTTATCTGACAATAACGTTCAGAATGAAACAATTTATTTTGGAAGCAGCGACGGAAATGTATATGCTGTTAACGCAAAAGACGGCACATTAAAATGGAAATTTGCAACCAACGGCGTAATACACACATCTCCACTGTTATACAAAAACACGATCTATATTGGAAGCTGGGATACCTATATGTATGCGATAGATGCAAGCTCCGGAAAAGCAAAATGGAAATTTAAAACCGGCGACAAGATGCCGATGAGCGGTATACAGGCATCCGCAACTGTTTATAATGACCTGATCTATTTTGGCGCAAGAGACGCTTTCTTCTACGCCTTAAACGCAACATCAGGAGAAGTAGTATGGAAATATCCGGCCGATGGTTCCTGGATATTAAGCACAGCTGCGGCGCAAGATGGCGTGATATATGTCGGCACGTCTGACACTTTCCTTATGCTGGCATTGGATGCCAGGACAGGCCAGGAAAAGAGGAAATTCAAAACCTGCGGATATGTTTATTCATCACCCGTTATTGCTGGCAACACAGCATTCTTCGGAGATTTTACGGGCAAATTTTACGGATTGAGTTTGGCAGACACAACGGCACGTGCAGCAGAATTCAACACAAGTGCCAGGCTACATAAAGCTGGTACCGTTCTAAAGAATGACACACTTAATTTTATGTATAAAGCCCAAAACGCGGATCTGTCTTTTTACGCCCCGAACAAAAAAGTAATGGATGAATTTTATACGCTGGGACCGATCGTTTCTTCTCCGGTTATAAGAGACTCAACTATCTATTTTGGCAGTGCAGACGGCTATCTTTATTCCCTTGACATTGTCAACAAAGTTACACCTCTAACACCAGGAAAGAAGTAACCAAAACAAACAATGGAAAAGTAAATACAGTATTTTATTTTAACAGTTCCGACCGTATATTGTAAGGGATAATTCATTGCAGGTATATCTTTTACAATATGAAGATTTCCTCCCGCCAAAGAAAATGGCTGAAAAGAATCCTTGTCTTGATCGTCGCACGCTTTATACTTGGAGGTATTGCATATTATATAATTGTATATCGATTTAAAGACATTGTGCAGTTTGTTGTCAGCAGGGAATCCAAAAAGAATTATTCATTTAACGCCTCTGATATTGATGTATCTCTCTGGCACAAGACATTGGTTGTTAACAATGCTGTGTTATCGTGTCATGACACTTTACACACAGATCCTCACCACGACGTAAAAATTCCGCGAATATACCTTGCGATCAATTCATGGAAAGATCTTGTATTTCATAAACGTGTTTCAGTAGACAGTCTCGCGATTATTTTACCAGAATTGAGAACACATGCACATGAGCAGACTAAAAAGAACACACAGGTAAGTTTTCAGACAACAGAAATTGTTAATATACTTGGCAGGGTCATCAATCACTTAAATGTAAGATCATTCACTTTACAGAACGGCACCTTTGCCTATAGCAGCCTTCACAAGAGTCATCCATTTTTTAGCAATCACATCAACCTGCTGATACGTAATTTTTCAAAAAAGGAGAAGTCATCAAATTATGTTCTTTCGTCTGAGGACATTGATCTTTCCCTCACTGATCAAAACTGGATGTTGCCGGACGGTTATCATGAAGTAGCCTTTTCGAAGCTGCACTTCTCCGGGAAAAACGGTTATTTTGAAATAGACTCCTCCAAGCTGACCATTCTGCCCAACGAAACAAACAACGGGCTTACATTCAGCGCAGAAAAACTCTTCTTCAAATCAAAACATCTGCCGGCTATTTACGAACAGGAAAAATTGATTCTTGATACGCTCATTTGCATAAGACCTGTTCTTGGGCTGAATGCCCCAAAGACAAGCGTGCATGACACATCTGCTGCTATCACAGAATCCGTAAAAAGACTGTTTAAGTCAATGAACTTTAAATATATTGATATTCAGGAAGGTCAAATCATATTCAACGCAAACAACCAGGGCGCAAGTTCATACATAACTCAAAGAACAAATCTAAAGTTGTATAACCTGGGCTTATCACCAGACAGCAGTCAAGAAATAGGTGCAGACAGTGTTCAGTTGAACCTCAAACAAATAACATTTGTTACACCTGATAGTCTTTTCCAAATGACGATTGATGAATTTACGCTCCACAATAATGATATTTTTTTCCGGAACGCATCGTTTACTCCAACCTTAAAAAACCATCCTGATAAAGGATTTACGTTCAATACACCTTTGCTTTATTTAAAAAACATCAGTATTGAAAACCTGATCAGGAAGAAACTGGTGGCGGATAGCGCAGAACTTACAAGACCAGAAATTATAGTATATACGAAGAAAAGTAAATCTTCTACAACAATAGCAGCGGACTCATCAGGAAAAGTTAACAAATTTTATGAGACGTTGCACGGACTCCGTGAGCTAATCAATGTAAAAGATTTTCGTGTTATCAATGGTAATTTACGTTACAATTCAACAGGAGAATCTCCCGTGCATCTGCAAGTTAAAGGCCTGAATGCAGATATTTTGCTTGACCACTTTTTAACCAGCGATTCACTGATAGATATCAAGCGCTCGTTGCCGATGCTTTTGATAAAGGAGGCTAAACTAAATTCTCCCAAAATCAATCTGGTGGTGAACAACTACCAATTTGATGGTTTCAGAAGGCACAATTCAATTGGCAATGCTCAACTCACCATTAACAACGGCATTTCTGTAAACGCAGACAATGTGTATTGGGAGATACTTGACTGGGATCTTTGGGCGCAACGCAGAATTATACAAATCGATGCATTGAAAGTACATCAATTGACCGTGAATACAACCGACAAAAATAGTCCAACTGTTAACAGCGACACAAAATACCTTCCGCCAATAAACGTCGCCAGGCTTGATATAGATGATCTTCTTTTTTATAAACACTCTGCACAAAAATTATCACTGAATTTCAATGCAGAGAATTTGTGCGTGGATCATATTCATACGCAAAAACAATTTTTCAACTGGGGGAACACTGAAGGTCAGCTCAACAATATACATCTTAACAATAAGGGTTTGCAGGCTATCATTAAACGGATCAATTTAAACAGCAAGGATGAAGTGACAATTCATGAAGCTTCAGTTTACACAAACAGGAATAGTACTTCTATGTCATTGGATATTCCATTTCTGAAGACAAGAACCAGCATTCATTCCACTGACATGTCTGATATTCGTTTGCATTCATTTGCTACAAACGGAGCTTCCCTTACCATGCTAACAAGAAGTGAAAACAACCCGGATCATAGCAAAACGCCGGCGTTTCCCGCAAACATTAAGATAGAACATATGCTGCTGAACAATACAAACGTCCGGTATATTGCCCAAAACGAACATGACACTACATCCTTAAATGCCAACGTCAATTTCCATATAAGACAGTTCAACAGTCAAAAAGAATCAGCTGCCGGCTTCATGTATGATACAGCAGCACTTACTGTTAATGATTTTCGATTTACCAAAAAAAATATGTACCTGTCTCTTCCCACTGGATCAATTACACTTACCAAAGGGAAAATAGTGAAAGAGCCGGGCAACACGTTTACATTGAATACCGGGTTGTTTATCAGGTGGTTTAACGGAATATACATTTCTCAAAACCGTTCTGGTTCCCGGCTTACGCTAAATAACGCGACAGGAAGCTTTGAAGACAAAGATTTTTCCCTACAGCGTTATCAGAACAATACACTTGAAAAATTACTACCCAAAACTACCATTAATGAAACAGGCTTCTACTACAAAACACCCGGATCAACACTAAAAGCCGCAAGTATTAAATGGAATCCGGCAGCAGAAAAGCTAAGTATCGGAACGTTTAGCATGCATCCAAATATTTCACGTGATGAAGCTTTTAAAAACGCACAATGGCAAGCTGATTATATGACCATCCGTGGCGATTCGGCAACTATGGCAGGAGTGAAATTCAACAGGCATAACGGAGACTCCTTGTTGAACATCCGCAATATTTCGTTGTATAGCATTGCACTGGAAACAAGCAGAGACAAGAACGTTCCATTCAACCACGGCTCCGTTAAGCCCATGCCCACAAAGCTGATCGAAAACATCTCTTACCCGATGCAAATCGACTCACTCACGTTAAAACAAAGCAGTGTGACCATACACGAGATTTCAGCAACAACAAAGAAAGAAGGTATTATTCCACTCACCAATATTAATGCTGTAATAACAAACATCCGGAATACAGATAATGGCAATGATAGTCTGACTATTTCTGCAAATGCTGAATTATTTGACAAGCGCATCAGGAACATGCACTACCAGGAGTCTTACAATGATTCTCTTTCGTATTTCAGGCTAAGCGTAAACGCATCTCCCAAACAATTATTGCCGCTAAGCAATATAACCACCCCTCTCGCTGCTGTGCGTGTTTCCGATGGTGAATCAGATACATTGTTTGCCCGTTTTACCGGCAACAAATATGCAGCCGCAGGCCATATGAATTTTTATTACAGTGATCTCAAGGTAAAACTTTTAAATCCTAACGACACCTCCAAAACAACCATGATGCTCAACGTAAAAAACTGGCTTGCAAACAACGTCATCCTACGCAAGAAAAATGACAAATACGCAGTAGCCTATTTTGAACGCGACCAGGAGAAGTTTGTATTTAACTATTGGATAAAAACTACTTTACACGGAATTATGTCGAGCGTAGGAATAAAAAGCAGCAAAAAATATATTAAGCAGTATAATAAAAAGCAGAAGGAGTATTCGCTGCCAAAATACGATTAAGCAAGTACGAAGTACGAGGTAAGAAGTACGAAATGAACTGTCTGAGAAAAATATACGATGTGAAGTGATGTACGGTGTACGGTGTACGGTGTACGATGTGGGTACTCACACTCCCGATACGATATTCTCAAATCATATTCTCTTTGAGTTATTCCTTAGGCCATTACCGTACACCTCATACCTCATGCCTCATGCCTTATACCTGAAACCTGAAACCTGAAACCTGCCCCCCGCGGCTGATAGCTAATAGCTGACAGCTGATAGCTCCTCCTACAAATTATGTATATACGACAAAATAAATCCCATAGAAAAATGCGTTGCTTTTGTTTGGCCCGCGTCGCCCAGGAGAAAGTTATCTTCATTGGGATGATCGAAGTTCACCTCCTGTAAATAATTCCTTGAAGATCCGTATGCAAAGGAAAAGCCTGCGCGCAGATTGTATTTCTGGCGTTTAATATTTGAACCTATTTGAAGATGGTAATTATTCCAATAACATGTATAAGGTTCGAAGCCTTCCAGGCTAAAAAACAGACCGGGACTTGTATAAGCAAAATCAGTACGCAATGCGATATACCCGGTTATATCAGGCATCAGTGCATAACTGGCACCAACAGCAACATTCAGCACACTTTTTCTTACATCTTTCAAACGCAATAAGGAAGATGTAATGGCATTATTGTCGCCGGTATCCGGCCGCAGAAAATAATCATTTCTGGGTGTTATGATATTATATTCATCTACTTTATTAAAATATTCCGCTGCAAAATAAATCTGTCCTTTTCTGTAGTCGTAATTATATCCAAGACCAACACTCATTGGCACTTTCCATTTTACCGGAAGATTTTCCTGCCGGCTATTTGCAAGCAGGCTCACATAATCTCCATCGCCGGTTTTCATGTTATTAAGTACATAATCACTTACTATAAGGCCACTGCCTGCTATATGAATGAGCGGGGTATTGACAATCATTCCAAGGTGATGTTTTCCCGCATCATACGCAACGCCGGCCTTAAAACGCAATCCAACATTATTGTAGTTAGCTAAGTAATAAAGGTCGTTACTTACAATTGGGAAAGTGGTATCACCACCTGGATTTACAAGTGCACGGGCATTATAAGTAACGTTGTAATTCTGTTTGTGAAGGTTGCCATCCATCGTAATCCCCACAGACCAATGTTTATCTAACTTGAATCCGGTGCTGATCTGGCCAGACGTTTCACTCACAAGATTTTGCGTAACATATTGTCCAATGAAATATTCACTTCCCGGACTATAACTATCATCTAATACATTAAATTTCTCATCCCTTCTTTGTGTTGCCTGATAGCTAAGATTAGGCGAGCGGATTAAAGCGTACGCAATAGTTACAGGCTTTTTCCCTTTAAACGCAAAACTTCCGGAAAGCATTTGAGGAACAGAGCTTGCAACACCAGATTTCAAATCGTAGCCTGTACCAGCTCCATTTTTTATTTTAATTGATTCATACTGGTATAAGCTGGCATTGATAGAAATGGTTGATTTTGGAGACACCCCGATCAAAGCCGGATTATAAAAATAAACGCCGCTGTCTTTATTGTTTGCAATCGCTGCTCCCGGCAGGAAAAAGCCACCGGCACTATAATCTGTGGACCAATAATGAGCATCCTGCGCAAGCATAACGAGCGGACTGAACACACCTAGAGTGCAAACAAAAAAAGTTCTAAACCTCATAAGCATCGGTTGTGGCATAGATAAAAAAAGTTTCATTCCAAATGTCAATAAGATATTGCATTTGGAATGAAACTGCAAGATATTACGTCAACGTCTTATTTTATAATACCATCAATGGCCGGAGCAACAGGGTGCGTGGCGTTAAACCTGAGTCCTAATAATCCGGCGATGGTTTGAGCAAACTGTTCATTGTATAGTTGACCTTTGGCTTTTATTTCACCTGAGTGCTTAATACCGGCACCGAAAGTCAATATCCATGTATCATTAGAATGTGGTGTTTTTGAGCCGTGATCGGTCCATTTATCACCTTCACCCCTTCCATGATCTGGAACTACCACAAAACTTGTATTGTTCTTATAAAAGGCATCGCCTTGCATGTAGTTCCACAGACTGCTGATCATTGCATCGCAGTTGTGTATTGCATCAAGATATTTGTCGTAATGACCTTCATGAGCATATTCATCAGTATCACCCAGATCAATATAGATCACTTTCGGATGCTTTGCCTGTATATAAGCTTTCGTCAGCATAAAAGTTGAAGCATCCACACGTTCAGAAGCGCCGAATATTGTTGGTTCGTAGCGCTGCGTTTCATTTGCAAACTGTTCAAGCGGAGTTAGTTTATCCCCCTTTATTTCTTCATACGCCACATTTACATACATACCGCTGCGGTTTCTGTTGAGTGCATGCGCTACAACATTCCAACTGGCAAAACCGGCTACCTTGCCTTTGTATAATGGTTGCTGGTTGATAAATTCAAACACATTGGTGTTTGGGTTATCCGGAAAATCGTTAGAATTAACAGCTGTATCCACATAGCCACAAAAGCTTTCACTTCTTCCCGGGTAAGAAAACCAATATGGATTTTTTACATTGACGAAATTGCCGGCATCGCGGTTTCCATATAACTGACCATTCTTTACGATATAGTTCCACAAAAAAGGCATTAGTTTACTTCTGCGCTCACCAGGTTCGTCCGACCAGTATTTTTCAATTCTTAACAAGGAGTCCGATGAATTAAATTTTTTATCCTTCAACAAAGACAAATCGGCGCCTTTAAATATCTCGTGCCATCTAACGCCATCAAATGTAATGACCACAAGATTTTGGGATTGGGAAGCTGTACCCTTCTGAGTAAAGGCTACTCTGGCAAACATTACCTGAAAACCTAATAGTAGCAAGTACCGTAGTTTCATTGTGCAAGATTTCATAAGTGAATAAGGACAATATTATTAAGAAAATGGCCTGTTAATACACGCAATCGTTTGACTGTGTTTAATCATTCTAAACAAAAAAGGGACGAGTGATTTTTTAAAAACACAGGAGGCATAGTAATCCCCGGCTGCCTTTATGCTAATTTTACCGGCTGCAGACGATTAAAATTTTCAAACTTTTTTTTATATTCGAATTGCGTTTTAAACGCCCCGTAATTACTAATATTCCTTGATTGACTATTTTCTCCATCTCCTGAAAAACCGGTACCTCACATACTTTTTACAGCCCATGAACTAATACCAAAAACGCATTTATGGTAAGGAAAATCAGTTTTCTGCTTATGTCAGTTGTGCCGTTCATTATAGCTAGCGGCCAGGTTTCAGTTGTAACCCAGCACAATGACCTCGCCCGGACAGGCTGGAACAACAACGAAACTGTTTTAAACCCAGGCAATGTTAACGTAAAACAATTCGGGAAGATTTTTAAAGTACAGGTTGACGACCAGTTGTATGCTCAGCCGTTGGTGCTTTCAAATCTGAACATTGCCAATGGCAAACACAATGTTGTATTTCTTGCTACAACCAACAACAGCGTTTATGCAGCCGACGCTGACAATGGCACTCTTTACTGGAACAAGAATTTTACACCTGCAGGACAAAGACCTCCACGCAACACAGACATGACAGGCGCCTGTGGCGGAAACTACAAAGATGTTTTCGGCAACATGGGCATCCTGGGTACGCCTGTAATAGATTCCGTTTCCAAAACAATTTATTTTGTAACGAGAACCACTACCGGTACCACCGGAACCTATACGCAATATTTTCATGCGCTTGATGTAACAACGGGCAACGAAAGAGCAAATAGTCCGCTTGAAATAATAGCTACTTCAAATGGCGTCGGATCTGGAAATGTAAATGGTGTGATTAGTTTTGACCCTCAGAAAAACAACCAGCGACAGGCGCTTACATTACATAACGGTATTGTGTATGTTACCTTTTCTTCGCATTGCGACTGGCAGCCCTATCATGGATGGGTATTGGGATATGATGCCCAAACGCTTGCTTTAAAATATGTATATAACGCAACCGCAAATGGTTATGAAGCCGGTCTTTGGCAGAGCGGCGGCGGACCTGCAATAGATGAAGCAGGATTTATGTACCTGGTTACGGGTAACGGCGCTGTTGGTACCAACAAAGATGTGAATGACCTTTCAAATAGAGGAGAAAGTGCCATCAAGCTCAAACCAACCAACAACACGCTGGCTGTAACAAGCTTTTTTACACCAAAAAACTTCATAACACTTGAAATGGCCGACCTTGATTACGGTAGTATGGCAGCCTTTCTTATTCCCGGGGCCAAAAGATATGTTACCGGCTGTAAAGACGGTAATCTATATGTACTAAACACTGATAATCTCGGTGGTTTTAACAGCACTTATAACAATGTGGCGCAGACGATCATTTTAGGAAATAACGCTACAATGAGGTGCCAGCCATCTTACTACAAAAGCAGCACAAACGAATTTGTTTATGTGTGGAGCGAAAACTCGCAGCTTAAAGCTTATCCTTTCGATAGAACAAGCAATACGCTGGATGTTGACAATGTTGTCTCCGCCAGTCCGCAAGGCCCTGTCGGGGCAAATGGCGCTATGATAAGCACATCGTCCAACAACTCAAAAGACGGAAGCGGCATAGTATGGACAAGCTATTCGGCTAACGGCGACGCCAACCAATCTTTAAGACCGGGCATTCTGCGTGCATTTGACGCCAATGATGTAACAAATGAGCTCTGGAATTCCAATCAAAACGCTAATCGCGATGGGGTTGGTTTTTATGCTAAATTCTCCTCTCCCACTATTGCTAACGGAAAAGTTTACCTTGCTACTTTCAGCAATCAACTTAACGTGTATGGCATTATTGATACTACTCCACAAAAGCCCGTGTGCAACTCCAGTACAAACGTGGCACTTGCTAAGCCGGCTTATTCATCCTCAAATGAAAACACAACCTTATTACCCGGGCTGGCTTTTGATGGAAATAATACAACAAGATGGGCCAGTGCAAACAATAGTACGCCAGAGTGGCTTTATGTAGATCTGGGAGAGATTGATTCGATATGTAATGTAACCATTAACTGGAACGCCAGTTACGCTAAAGACTTCCAGGTGCAGGTATCTAATGATGCCGCTTCATGGAAATCCATTGCAACTGTTACCAACAACAACACGCAAAATAATAGTTTTGATGCATTGACACTTGGCCGGTATGTCCGCTTGTATTGCACAGCAAAAGCTACTGCCGGCGGATATTCTGTTCTTGAAATGAAAGTATTCGGGAACCCTATACAGGGATGCATTACGCCAAACGGGGTAACGGTGAACCATATCACTGCCACGGGAGCTACCATCCGGTGGAACTATACCAACTCACCTTCTTACTATGTGCAGATTAAACCGCAGTCCAGCTCCAAATGGCAAACCTTCACAACCAAAAGTGATTCGTTGGTGATCACCGGATTAACATGTGGCAACTACTACAGCTACAGGGTTCAATCAAGCTGTGCCAAAACCGGCGTAAGCAGCTACTCGGAAGAAGCCAGCTTCAATACACTGACATGCACAGATTGCGGACTTTTACCAACCAGGTTCTACACAAATGATATTGGCGATATTGCGATAGGCGGACAAGCCTGTTACGACGCGCCTAAAACATCATTTACTATTAAAGGATCGGGTGTCGATATAGGAAATAACGGTGACGCATTCAGGTATGCATACAAAACGGTCAGCGGAAGCACCAGGTTGGTTGTAAAAGTAACCAGCCAGGATGATGCAGATCTTTTGAATAAAGCAGGCATTATGTTCAGGGAATCACTGGATGCAACCTCACGCTTTGCGTTTGTTGGCATTACAAGTGGCAGCGGTGTTACGTTCCAGTACAGATATGTTACAAGAGCTACCAGCACAAACGCTCTTATACCGGGCTTTAAGGCACCATGCTACCTGGCCCTTGCAAAAGAAAATACAACCTACACAGCATATATTTCAAAGGACAGTATAAACTGGACACAGCTTGGATCAATTAAAATACCCAACTTTGGCGGCGGTGATTATCCGATCTATGCAGGCCTGGCAGTAACCAGCCACAACAATTCAAAAACGTCAACAGTTATATTTAATGAGTTCAGCCTGGTGCCAAAAGATACTATTATAATGCCACCGGTTGATACTACCTGCTCTCCTTTAATGTATGGTATAAACACGCTGGATATTGGCAATGTTGCTCAGGCTGGATCAGTATGCTTCATCAAGTCTAAAGACAGCTACAAAGTAACAGGCTCAGGAGACGATGCCATTAAATTTGCCGACAACTTCCGCTACGTTTACAGGCCATTTGCCGGCGACGGCCAAATTGATACAAGAGTTGCATCCCAGGACAAAGTCAATGCAGGTAACGAGGCCGGCCTTATGTTCAGAGAATCTCTTGCACCGGAGTCAAGAAACTTTTTTATAGGAGTCACCAGCGGAATGGGTGCATTTTATCAATACAGGGCCGAAAACGGCGCATCCACATCCGTTAAATATGTGAGTGGCATAAAAGCGCCTTATTATCTGCGCATAGTTAAAAAAGGAGATACTTACAGTGCTTATATTTCACCGGACAGTGTTACATGGTCACTTCTTATAAGGCCAATCTACTTGCCTGGAATGGGCTTGAATGGAAAAAGTGTTTATGTTGGGTTTGCAGTGAATAGTCATAACAGCACAAAACAGACAACCGCGGTGTTCGACAAATCAAAGATCATCATCAATAAAACCAGTGCCCGTATAGCGGCAACCGATTCAGCAAGAGCCGTCAATAACGCAACAGCGGATGTCGCAGCGCCAACAGCTTTGAAAGTATATCCTAATCCAACCAGCAACATTATTACTGTTGATTTTAGTGTTGCCGACAAACAGGATATGACATTAAGAATTGTTGGCATTGCCGATGGCCGTACTTACTATACGGAAAGCTTAAGTAATTTCAGCGGCCACTATCACAAGAAATTCAGCAACCTGCAATTGCCATCCGGATCATATGCAGTTTCAGTCAAGAGCAAGACAGGATTTAAGACAGAGATATTTATAAAGGAGTAAGGTGTGAGGCATGAGGTGTAAGGGGTAAAGCCTAAAACCGAAAAAACAGAAAGTCCAAAGTTTAAAGCAAGGGCAATAAACTTTGGACTTTTTTATTGACTTAAAACTTACAACTACTTCGGCGTTTTGAATTTTGAGGCCAAAATTCCATCCTTCGCTTCAATAAACGTATAACGTATAACTTACAACCAGTTCTAAGCTTTAGGCTTTAGGCTTTAAGCTTAAAACTACTTCTTCTTCCTCTTCTTCAACTTACTTTTCTCCTCCTGCTCCAAAAGCAAACGCCAGTTGTCGTTAGGCGTATCTTCCGTAAAGGCAAGCGTTTCGCGGTAATCAGCCTTATCAATTTTCATTTCAGTGATTTCCTTGCCCAGGTATTTTTGGATCTTGTCAAGCACAGGTTTTTCCTCAGGGCTGCAAAAAGATACTGCTCTTCCCTTCTGAACGCCACGACCGGTGCGTCCCACACGGTGAACATAGTTTTCAGGCTCGTCCGGCAAATCGTAGTTCACAACATATTCAACGTTGGGAATATCTATTCCCCTTGCATTAACGTCTGTTGTAATCAATACTTTTACATTGCCATCTTTAAATTTATCCATTACTGTAAGCCTGTCATCCTGCTCCTTTCCGCCGTGCATTGTTAGGGTTTGAATACCAACACGCTGCATAGCATTAAACACGCGTTCCGCACGCACTTTCGTACGAACGAATACCAATATTTTATTTTCCGGATATTCTTTTATCAGTCGCTCAAGAAAAAAACGCTTGTCATCCATTTCAACGAACGCAACCGAATGTGTTACATTTTTTGAAACAGGATCCTGCGGGGAGATCTGGATGCGTATGGGATTACGCGTATTCAACACCGAATAGGCGAGATCTTTGATCGTTTTATCTATCGTAGCAGAAAAAAATAAGGTCTGGTGATTTTTAGGAAGAAACCTGATCACATCGCGGATGTCTTTTATAAAGCCAAGATCAAGCATATGATCTGCTTCATCCAAAATCAGGATATCAACCCCGCTTAGATCCAGGTGTTTTTGATTAACCAGGTCAAACATTCTTCCCGGAGTAGCTATCAAAACATCAACGCCTTTTTCAAGCTTTTTGATTTGAGGTTCCTGCTCAACCCCACCATACAACCCAAGAATGCTCACTTTTGTATGTTTACCAACCTGCTTAAACACGTCTGAAATCTGTATCGCGAGCTCACGTGTCGGCACCATTACAAGGCATCTGACGTGTTTGTCTGCTTTAAAGCGTTTTTTTTGCTGTTGAAGAATATCCAGGACAGGAATAGCAAAAGCGGCAGTTTTCCCGGTTCCTGTCTGAGCAACTGCAAGCACATCATCACCTTTTAAAATGGAGGGAATTGCTTTAAACTGAATATCTGTAGGCCTTTTAAAACCTAATTCTGAAAGACTTCTTTTTATTTCCGGGGAAATGTTATACTGCTCAAATTTCATGCGTCATCATTAATTTTCAATGCCGCGGCAAAGATAAGCTATAAGCTGTCAGCTATTCACCGCCAGTTCCAACCCCATTAAATTCACTTATGGAAATCATTTGCACATACGCACATTCGCCCATTTATATCCTATTTCGCCGCCTTTGCCGCCTTGGGCTTAACGCTTTTAGCTTTGGCGCTGGGCACAGGTTTTGCGTTGGCTGCTTTTTTTACAGGCACATTTTGTTTAGCTGGCTCGGCTGAAGAAGGAGTTTCGTTTACTTTTGGCGCCGATGCGGATGCGGATACTGCTGTAAAATCCTCACTCAATATTTTAACGGCTTTCTTTAAGCGATGTTGAAATTTTTTATCACCAAGAGCAGTTTTCAATTCGGGCAGTGCTTGTTCAATTTTTTCGGAGATTAGTTTGCGGGCTTCTTTTTTTGTAGGAACTGCAGCTTTAACCGTGCTGATTGCTTTAGACATAAATTATTGTGTTTGCTTAACGAAAAGGTAATATAAATTTAATATTCAGCCAACGATTCTATGTTAAGTTTTGTATTCTCAACCAATTATAAATAAATAACGTTGCCAGATTCATGTACATAAATCTGGCAACGTTATGTCATTAATGATACCTAGAGAACAATCCTTTTCCCTTCCCTGGCAGATTTGCTTGCAGCTTCTAAAATGCGAACGACAATAATATTGTTTTCGAGCGAAGAAAGATCATTGCCTGGCTTGATCTTTCCACTGAGCACATCGGCAAGATAAGGCAGGTTATCCTTATAGGCAGCTTGCTTTACCGGCAGGTCTTCATATTTATCTTTCATTCTCTGCTGGAGTGTGTTGCCGTTCAATGCATGCAAATACCCTGTTACCCCAAACACTTCCATATCTTTTATTCCAAATGGCCAGTTCCATGAAGCTTCGACTATTCCGGTTGCATCTGCGTATTCAAGTAAAATAGTTGCATCATCATCCACCTTTGGATAAACGTTTGGTTTAATGCGATGTGTTACGGCAGTAACTGCGATGGGTGCTTTTCCATTCATAAGCCATGTCATAAGGTTAGCGCCATAGCAACCAAAATCCCGAATGGCTCCGCCTCCATTCTTTACAGGATCAGTAAGCCATTGCAGAAAGTCTTTGCTGCATCCGATCTCTTTTGGCCCCTGGTGGCCAGAGTGAACGATCATTTTCCGGATATCCCCTATTGACTGCTGTGCAACAATATCTTTAATCTGCTGATTGCTGTTATACCATGTGGTTTCATAGTTAGTCAGCACATGTATATTGTATTTTTTTGCAAGTTCCGCAACCCGTTCTGCATCTTTAACTGTGGTGGTCAATGGCTTCTCTACCATAACGGAGATGCCTTTAGGTGCACAGGCTTCAATCACAGCTAAATGTTCGGAAATGGCATTATAGGCCAGTACTGCATCTGGTTTTACATGACGCAATAAGTCATCAAGATTTGTGTAGAAAAGAGAATCAGGCAGCTGATAGCTTTTTTTATAACGTGCTACTAACTGCGGATCAGACTCCGCGATACCAAGAATGACCACTTCCTTTCTTTTATACTGATTCATTATGTTATGTACATGATCATGCGTAAGGCCAGCTACCGCAACTCTCAGCAATTGTTGAGCATTCAGGCAATTCACCATGAACAAAAAAGCTGTAAGAAGCAGTGCAGACCTGATGCCTGAAGCATAAACCCTTTTCACAGAAAACATATGTCTAAGTTTAATGAGGTACAATTTACTCAAAAGAAGTATCCAAATATGCGAATGTGCGAATGCACAATGTGCAGATATGCTAATTTTTGGATTAGTAAATGAATGGCGGGCGCGGGATTCGAACACCGCCTTATAAAAATCCGGAAAAGATGCGGAAATCTTTTTTGCCTTTTGAAATCTATGCCATTGCGTTTCTCGTAGATTTTTACGAAACTTTAAATGACGTAAAACAGAATTCGACCCCTTCTCATTTACTGCTACTTCATTTTCTGTATTCCGTAAAAAACATGTTTATGAAAAAACATTTAAATGCAGGCAAACGGCTGTGGGCCGTAGGCTGCCTTGCGGGTATTGCTGCATTCCTAATGTCTTCCAGCCACAGGGAAGCACCATTGATAGCCAATGATCCGCAGGCTGATAACACTGACCTTTACGTTTTTAGAAGTGTTGACAAACAGGATAAAATAACGATCATCGCCAATTATTATCCGGGACAATTACCCAATGGCGGGCCCAATTACTATCAGTTTGGAGAAAACATCCGTTATGAAATCCACGTTGACAACAATGTAAGTACACCCGGTGATGACATTGTGTATCGCTTTACATTCAAAAAAGCAAACGAAGATCCAACAACATTCTTCAACATCAGGTTAGGGAAACAAAATCTCAAAACTACTTACACACTTGAAAGAAGCATGAATGGCGGCTCCAGCTTTCAAACCATTGTACAGGATGGCGTTGTTCCGCCGTACAATATTGGTCCAAGATCCATAAGTTCACCGGTAGGTTTAAATGCGCATGACTATGGAACGTTATATGCTTCAGCTATTACTACGGCAACCACCGGAGAACAGGTATTTGCCGGCCCCGTTGATGATCCCTTCTTTGTTGATCTCGGAGGCATTTTTGACCTGGGAGATGCGCCGCGTACTACACGGAATACGCTCCCTTCTTCTGACGCATTAAAATGTAAAAACGTATCAACCATTGCATTACAAATTGACATTGAAACTTTACAAAAAAATCATGTTGGATTAAGAAAGGCGAAGAACATTCTCGACCCGGATTATGTAATTGGTGTATGGGCATCAGCCAGCAGAAGAAGCATGCGTGTATTAAACGGAGATGGTACAGAAACGCATTCCGGTAAATGGGTACAGGTTTCCAGACTGGGTATGCCGTTAACCAACGAAGCCGTGATTCCTATCGGATGGAAAGATTTCTGGAACTCATTAACTCCTTACCAGGATCTGACATACCTCAACATTTTCGGCAAATACTTTTATAATCCCGAGCTGGCCTTGTACATGGATGATACTTTTTTCGGCGGCGCTATACCCGCTTTGAAGCAACTTCGCATTCAACGCAATTCACTGGGCGCATTCGGCTTTGGCAATCAGCAGGACGGTTTGTTTAGCTTGAAGGGATCATCAGCACTTAATGGTACTGCCCTTGCCGAAGATGCTTTTGGGAAATTGTTGTTACCAGCACCAAAGTCCCCAAGATCTGTTGACTTATGGCCAATCTTCAATACAGGCGTCCCTAATCTTCCTCCTTATCAACTGGCAACCGGTAAGGCCGGAAATCCACTTGCACCCGGCAAACCTTTCGTCAGCAATTTTTTACCTAATGGAGGAGACATGCTGCGCTTAAATATGGCCGTTAACCCGACCAAGAGAGATGACCCTAAATTTAGTTCTCTTGGCTTGATACAGGCTGCAGTTCTTGGTCTTACTGACACTGCTTACAACAAAACAAAAAACATTCAGTGGATTCCTAACATGGATGGATTTCCCAACGGAAGAAGACTGGAAGACGATGTTACCCGCATAGAATTACAAGCCGTTAGCGGTATGGTTCTTGCCGCCCTGGGATTATGGTATGATGATTTTGTGCCCAGTAAGAGTCCGGTTACTCAGGACTTGATAAATGTTCTTACGTACAGCACAGGCGTAAACGAAAATGACACAACGTTTAAAAGGCATTTTCCTTACGAACAACTTCCATGGGCCGGAACAAGTCATTGCACCTGTGATGAGGCTTCCAACATGAACCGGTCAAGACAGGAAAACGATGTCCCTGTAGCGGACATTAACCAGCCGATGGACAAACTGGCACTTACGTCTCCGGAAGTATTTCTTACAGCGTACCCTAATCCTGCAATCAGTACAAACACTGTTAAATACCATGTTGCAGTTCCTTCAAAAGTTATGATTGCAGTTTATGACGCAACAGGCAAACAATTAAATGTGCTGGTAAATAAACAGCAGGATGCCGGAACTTACTCAATCGACTGGAATAGCAGTAAAATAGCAAAAGGCGTTTATTATGTTAGTGCTATTATAAACGGGAGCCTGAAACAAAGCGTACGCATACTAAAGGAATAGTGGCTTGTGTGCTAAAATAAGTCCGGCTTTGCCGGGCTTATTTTTCTTTTGTGATCTGAAAAGATTTGCAGCCATAAAAATTGAATGATGAAAAAAGCTACCTTATATATAATTGCATCGTTGGCATGTGTTAGTATACTTGCTGTTGTATTGATTAAATACAAAAAAAACCTCTATAAGGAGAACAGTTCAGTTTATGTATTGCTTCCAAGAAAGGGGGTTGCAGCAACAACAGAAGAGTGGAAGAACACAAGATTAAAGGCAGCCGCATTATTAAGAAGCATTGCCGCCGACGCCAACGACAAAAAATCATTGATATCCCTGGCACAGCTATACATTCAGGAAGGAAGAATAACAGGAAACTATGCCTACTATGACAAAGCTGCTTTGAAATATGCAAAAGACGCTCTTAAACTGGAGCCCGACAATTTTGAAGCGTCTGTAACGGAATCCGTAATCTATCTTTCTCAGCATCATTTTGCAGAAGGATTACAAACAGCAAAAAAAATACTTATCAAAAATCCATACAGTTCGTATGTGTACGGCTTGATCGTTGACGGCAATGTTGAAATGGGTTATTATGATTCCGCCGTAAGCAGCGCTGAAAGAATGATTGACCTCAGACCGGATCTCCGTTCTTATTCACGTGTATCTTATTTGCGGGAAATATACGGCGACTATGCCGGAGCCATTGAAGCAATGAAACTTGCGGTAGATGCAGGCCCTCCGGGTGATGAAACTACTGAATGGGCCAGAATACAACTGGGGCATTTATATGAAAATACCGGTGACCTTCAAAATGCAAAAATGCAGTACACCATAGCACTCAATGAAAGACCGGGGTATGCTTACGCGCTCGCCGGATTTGCCCGTCTTGCTGTAGCGCAGAAAGATTATAAAACAGCCATTAAGTATTACACAGACGCGAATACACAGGTTACCGATTTTTCAATACAGGAAGGACTTAGCGACGCATACCGTCTCGCCAGCCAGCCGGACAAAGCTGCTACACTTGAAAACAGTATTATTAATGAAATGAACAAAGAAGCATTAAGCGGCAATACCGATGAAAACATTGGACACTATGTTGATCGCGAACTTGCATACGCTTACCTGAACATACATGACTATAACAAGGCGCTGGAGCATGCATTGCTGGAATACAACAGGCGCCCCGACAACATAGATGTTAATGAGGCTGTTGCATGGGTTTATTATAACAGAGGAGAATACGACAAGGCTTTGCCCTATTTAAAAACGGCGTTAAAGACCAACAGTAAAAATCCGACACTGTTACACAGGGCGCAGTTGATACAATCGAAGTCGGAACTGGCAAGGAATAATTGAAAATTGAAAGTTGACAATGGAAATGTGCGAATGTGCAAATGTGCAAATGTGCGAATGTGTCATCGCAGCTGATGCCTCAAACCTAATACCTTACACCTGATACCTGATACCTGATGCCTGGAACCAAACACATAGTACTCCTCCTGATCGCCGTCTGTATTGCCAGTGCAGTGTGGGGCCACACCATTATAAACTATGCAATGGAGAAAGCGCCGGCACATGAGGTGATTGGTTATTATTTCAGAATGGGCGTTACACATATTATTCCGGAAGGATTTGATCACATTTTGTTTATTATCAGCCTTTGCCTGCTCAGCAACAAGATCAGGACCATCTTTTGGCAGGCAACAGCTTTCACAGTGGCGCACTCCGTTACCCTTGCACTGAGCATGAAGAATATACTGGTGGCGCCGGGAGCTGTTGTAGAACCTGTCATTTCTTTATCCATTGTTTTTGTGGCGATAGAAAATATTGTATTGAATGAATTAAAGGCCTGGCGCATACTTGTCGTATTTATGTTTGGATTAATACACGGGATGGGGTTTGCGAGCGCACTTAACGGTGTAGGGTTGCCGCGCAATCAATTTTTTACTTCAGTACTATCATTTAACCTTGGGGTGGAAGCAGGGCAGATCATCGTAATACTACTTGTTTTCGGACTGATCATCCTGCCTTTTGGGAAAAAATATTTTTACAGGAAAAGAATTGTTTACCCGCTTTCAGTAATTATCGCGATGATCGCCGCCTATTGGACGGTTGAGCGCATAATGGTTTTATAGAGCTATATCAACGATAGTATCCATAAAAAAGCCACTGTTTCCAGCGGCTTCCCGGCAAATCCTGCCGGCAGATTATTTCTATGGTATTCGCCCGGTTACGCGATAATAACCGAAGGCTTCCATGATTGATCTGTAGATTTCATGAATACCTCCTTTTTTTTGGTGAGCAATAAAGATACAAAAAATGCAGAAGGCTGCTTCAGGCAGGTATTGTTTTTTTCCGCGGGAGGGCTTCACGCAAAGCGCGCAAAGAAGCAACGGCGCAAAGACATTACATTTTATTGTTTCACGCGGCGAACGCAAAGAAGCGGCGGCGCAACGACCTGGAAGTGCAAATCAAATATTATTTGATTAAGAACGACTGCAAACGAAGCCTACCCGAATTGGGTCTCACGCAAAGCGCGAAAAGAGGCAACGGCACAAAGACATGGCATTTTATTGTTTCACGCGGCGAACGCAAAGAAGCGGCGGCGCAACGACCTGGAAGTGCAAATCAAATACTGCTTAATTGAGAACGACTGCAAACGAAGCCTGGCCGAATTGGGTTTCACGCAAAGCGCGCAAAGAAGCAACGGCGCAAAGACATTACATTTCATTGTTTCACGCGGCGAACGCAAAGAAGCGGCGACGCAGCGACCTGGAAGTGCAAATCAAATACTATTCGATTAAGAACGACTGCAAACAAAGCCTACCCGAATTGGGTTTCACGCAAAGCGCGCAAAGAGGCAACGGCGCAAGACATGGCATTTCATTGTTTCACGCGGCGAACGCAAAGAAGCGGCGACGCAGCGACCTCGAAATTCAAATCAAATACTGTTTGATTAAGAACGACTGCAAACGAAGCCTACCCGAATTGGGTTTCACGCAAAGCGCGCAAAGAGGCAACGGCGCAAGACATGGCATTTCATTATTTCACGCGGAGAACGCAAAGAAGCGGCGGCGCAACGACCTGGAAGTTCAAATCTCAAATTTCAAATCTCAAATCTTCACACTCCCCAGTTCATAAACGGAAATACTTTTTTTGCCTGATCTATACCTCCCCACCCACTGAACAAAGCAGAAGCATGGTGATCTATGTCTACCTGTGTTAACGGCCAGCCAGCTTTACTGTTGGGAAAAACAATGTACACTATACCACTGGCCACACCTCCATTCTTGGGACTGAATGGAACACCCAAAGCTTTTGCCAGCGCTATGGAAGCTTCACCTATTTTATTTGCCGGACCACCATCCGCATAAACCGCATATTCGTATGCGCCTGTTGCAGGATTAATTACAATTGCAAAGTCGCCCAGCTTTTGCGACAACCCTAAACCACCTGGCAATACAATAAAGTTGATTGACTCAGAATCAACATAACGGCTTGCATCGGTTGCATTTTTTGATGCGTCCTGCAACGAGGTGGTGGAGATATAAAATCCCGGAGCAGGATCTGTGCTTTTTTGAACAACGGGGGTACCCGACGGTTTTCCATTATTGGTCACCAACGCCCACCAGTTACCGGGAACACCCGCATTACCTAAATAATCCAGTCCTGATTTATTATCGGGGTGATAAGCATGATAGGCTCCGTCAGCGTCTATCATCATGCCTGCTTCATAGAAGAAAGCGCTGTTGTTATTTTCAAGTGTATTGATATTGGAGTAGCCAATGCGTTTTAGCAGGGTAACGCCGGGCACTATACCGCCCGTGTTTACGGATTTAGCCATATTTTAATTGATTTAGGTTGTTGCCAACAAGATTGGAATTTTATTTAACATTCGCAAGAGAAGAAGGGCTAATCAATGGATTTTTATTAGTGAGTTATTTTTTTAACAAAAACTCTGTGCAACTCTGTGTCTCCTCCGTGCAACTCAGTGTAACTTTTCTTATTACCCACAGAACGTATCTTTTCTCAAAACTTCAACACTTCTTCGGCTTCTGTGTGTTGACTAATTTCTTCATCAGTAAACCATGCATCCCGAAGTTGCTTTTGCGATACCAGCTTTAACTGATCTTCAGAATGTTTACTGCCCTTCTGGGATGAATTGCTATAATTAAGCAACACTTTCGCTTTTACCTGGCTGCCAAATTCAACGGCGGCAATGTAGCTGTCGCCGGCAATTGCTTTGAATCGGCCGTCCTTGTCGGGCTTATAATGCAGTGTGCGGAAAATACCAAAGGTACCGGGCCCACCATTCCCGGCGTAATCAAAATGCTCGGACCGCAGCCGGAACACCTGGCCATAAGGAATGTCCATACGACCAACAAACCTGATAAGGTCTCTTGCCGCGGAGTCTAAGGCTGCAACAGCCTGTTGTGGATCCTTCAGGCCTGATGGTGTTTCCACCGGATGTTTAAAATTCCACGGTTCAGCAAACGGATCTCTGCCATTCCGTTCGGCCCAACGCATGAACAGCAAAGCACCGGAACTGCTGCTATCTGTTTTTCTGTCCCATTGCTTTAACACTTCAGCTGCTTTTTGTGCAAGAGAATCGCCATACTTTCCTGCAGCCTCAATCAATAGCGGAACCAGCCTGTCTGCAGCTTCCATTCCTGTATTGAATTTGTCATCGATCAACTGCTGCAAAGTGATGGCCTTTTGGTCTTTGATCATATTCACAGCCCGCTGTGGGCGAAGGTCCATCTCCAGTGGCGACATATAGGCCGGATAGTTGTCGGGTTTTAACACAGTGGGGTAAGTGCATGTCCACGGCGGATCATTTGCATTTTGTAAAAATCCCGTTGCCGGATTTACCAACCGGGGTAATTGCTCATAAGAGTGGAAGGCGTTCCAAATAAATTTTGATCTGGTCCCATCAATATTGCTGTGCCAGAGCCTCCAGTCTCCCGTATCTCTCACCGGAACATTGCCCGCAAAATTGTAGGCTATATTGCCTTTATCATCCGCATATACCACATTAAACATAGGCAGTTGCATCATCCGCAATGCCGATTCAAAATCTTTCCGGCTGGTAGCTGCTGCCATGCGGTGCCATTCATAGAAAATATCTGGATGATCAATTCCTGCAATTCGCACAGCATAAGCTTTCCCATTCTTCGTTCCCAATACCGAGCCGTGTTTGGAACTCCTTATAATAAATGATTCTTCACGAAAACCACCATCATCTTTTTTAACACGGATCATTATAGGTTTATCGCTGAACATTTCTTTTTTCCCATCCAGCAAATAACCGTCATCTTTTAACGTAAGCTCATATTTATCCGAACCATCAATCGTATTTACAGTGTGTGTCCAGCCAAGATGTTCATTAAAAGCAATTGCCAGCATTGGAAAACCAATAAGCGTTGCACCGTAAGCATTAAATCCCGGCGCCTTTAAATGCGCTTCATAAAAAATAAACAGATCTTCCCAGGGCAGGTGCGGATTTGCCAACAACAAGGCATGACCGTTAGCAGACCTGGAGGGAGCAACCGCATAGGCATTTGAACCTGCCATAATCATATGGGAAACGTCACCAATATCGTTGGGCGCTAAAAATTCAAGGTAGCAAACACGCACACCATGCGCCAGCACATCCTGCGGCTTAACCGGAAGTACCTGTCTGTAAACAGTATCAATATCTTCAGGATGTGCTGCGGCATAATCATTAATACCCTTTGCAAAAGCATCAAGATAAGTTTTGTAAAAAGCATTTTGTTTGGTGTACATCTTATCTGCAATAGAAGGAACATCAAAAGAAAGAATCTTTTTATCGAGCATAAGATATCGTTCGCCCCAATATTCAGCCGCCTTACCCCTTGCCTCGCCGTATAATTGCAACAAAAGGCTGGCATGGCTATGCATTTGCGACCAGCCAAAACCATAATACATTCCGGCAACGGAGCCGGCATACACATGTGGTACCCCATATGTGTCCCATAATATTTTATTTTTTATCTGTAATGACTGACTGTTGTTTTGAGCCTGGCTTAGCTGGAGCAATAGAATCATGCAAGCCAACGTTAGTTGAATGGTTTTGCGCATGCTGAAACTTTTAAACTTAATGAGATTGTAAGCGCCGGATTTTCCATAATATTTCCCGGTGTTTTCAATTCTTATAAGATAAGCAACTCTTGCGTTTTTTTAAGAAAAATTGTGGGAAAGGAAGTATATTCTTCTACTTTCTTTTTAACTTGCTACATACATCAGACCGGTGCTATTGCCATACTGCTTTATGCTTAAGCAAACTGAGTGCAACCATGTGAACTAACAATGAACAAAGAGACCAGCAGCCAGTGGACATCCATTCAACATGACAACCTTGATGCATTTACGGAAATGTACAGGGAAAATTATGCCATGCTTTTCCGGTATGGATTGAAACTGAGCCGGGATATTAATGTTACCAAGGATTGCATTCACGAAACATTTCTTGAGCTATGGAACAGACGACATGATCTTCACATTCAGCAAATCCCGGCTTATCTTAAAACCTGCCTGAGAAACAGCATCAACAAACAGATCAGGCAACAGCAAACCACTACAGGTCATTCAGAAGAAAGTGAAAGATCGCACTTTCAACTTTCGTACGAGCAATTACTTATCCAGGCACAAACTGATGAAGAAAACAAGGACAAAGTAAAACGAGCCATAAGCAAACTTTCTCCCCGGCAACTTGAAATAATAGAAATGAAATTTTTTGAAGACAAATCTTACGATGAAATTGCCGCAATAACCAAAACAACACCACGCACGGTTTATAACCAGGTTTATACCTCTCTAAACATTTTGAGGAAATATTTCAAGATCTTATTCTTTTGATGCTTCTTCTCCTGGTGGCTTTGTTCGTCAATCAATAAATATTGTGCTTTGCGGTTTTCGGGGATCATTGAAGACCTAAACCGGTTATTGGTGCCCTTTCCACACCGCTGCAGGAACAACATAAAAAAGCCGCACAGCATTTAGCTATACGGCTTAAGGTAAACCATGCAGGATAACCCTGTTCTGAATAAGGATGAGAGAAAAAATCTTACTGCACCTTCACTTCAATCACTTCTGAATAATTGTATTTATTGTTGGCATTGTTGGTTCTTGCTGCAGCCCTTACATAATAAGTACCGGCGCCAACGTTATGCAATGTGTCCGCGTAAGATGTACTTAACGCAGTTTCGTCAGGAACAAGCGTCAGATCATGAGTTACAGACATCTCATTGATAGCATAACTTACTGTTGGATACGCAGAAAGCAATGATTTGCAATCGAGGATCTTATCTGCAACCTTAGCTCTCGACAACTTGTAATTAACAATTACATCTGTGCCTGAAACTGTTGCGCTTGTGGTTAAGGTTAAAAAAGGGGTAACTGTAAAACTCACTTCTTTTACACCTTCGATATCCACAACAGCCGTATCTGCAGGAAAGAAGGCGCCTTCTATCGGAACAACTTTGTATTGCCCGGAAAAAACATTTGCAATATCAAAAGTGCCATCTGCTTTTATCCAGTAATCTAACGGACTAACATTTGCGCCATACTTCTCTTCAAGCAAGCGCATTTTTATTCCGTTGGGTTGTTCGGTCTGTATTGGCTTTCCGGTAGTGGCGTCTATCACGCTTCCCATAACTGTTGCTGAAGGTGCACTATAGTTATCCTGCTTGGTGCAGGCACAAAGCGATGCCAGCATGCAGATAATAACCAATTGTATATTTACTTTTTTCATTCTTAATCAATTTGATTGTAAAAACGCATTTAATGATTGGCTCATAATCATACATACCCTAATAGCCCGGGTTCTGCACCAGCTTAGGATTCTTTGATATTTCGTTCGGATCTACACGTTCATAGTACAGATTGGTAGTAAATGTTTTGGGAAATCCCACCGGTGATGTTTTAAAGATGTATGAATTATTGCTGAGCACGAGATATGGCAACAGTGCAGATGTTTTGCTATTGTTGAGTATTTTATCTGCAATACGCCATCTCCTGATATCCCAATAGCGGTGACTTTCAAACGCAAGTTCCACCTGCCTTTCATGGCGCACTTTTTCACGCGTTACCTGGTTATCAGCCAGCAAAGCAATGCCGGCCCTGTCACGCAACTGATTCAAGGCCCATTTGGCATCAGTCACATTATGCAACTCTATTGCAGCTTCCGCAAAGTTCAATAACACTTCAGCATATCTCATGTCAATAAAAGCCTGGGCTGATGTCCATGGAGCAACCTTAGAACGGTCATAGGCTGAATTGAGATATTTACGGATATAGAAGCCTGTTTGAGAAACCTCTCCACCACCGCCACCAATGCCATTTGCGCCGATGATATGTTTGCCATTATAAAGATCATCAAACCGGCCTGACGTGATTACCTGGCCATTATCTATAATACCAGCCTGTATATCAATAGTCGTCCCTTTCCAATCTGCAAACGGATAGATATAAGTAGCTCCGAAACGGGGATCTTTATTCCTGAAAAGATCTGTAGGAGAAGCATATTGTTTGGGATTACCGGAAGCATCATTTAACTGCAGCTTACCATCTGATCCATCGATGTATTCATATTGTTCAGCAAGTTCCAGCGTTGGATTGGTGCGGCTTCCGTAACCAGCAGTACCACGAACGGAATAAGGCAGATTCCAGTTGTCATAACTGTGTGTTTTTTTAGGATAGCTGAATTGCTTGATAAAAATGTTTTCGCTGCTGGATGCATCAAGAAACAACGCAGTAAAGTTCTGTGTCTTGTCCGGGTTCTTATTGTATAAAGAATAATGGCCTGCGTCGATCACTTTTTTTGCAGCATCGTAGGCAGCCTGCCAGTATTTGGGTGCCTCTGCCGAAGGTATGCCTACCAGGCCATTCAACTGAACAGTGCCGTATTGCGCAATAGATGCTGCATAAAGCATGGCCCGTGATTTTAAAGCAAGTGCTGTATATTTATTTACTTTACCCAACTGATCGGCGCCCTGGCCACCCGCATCAGGAAGTAAGTTGGCAGCACTGTCCAGTTCAGCCGCAACAAAATCATACAATTCCTTTTCGGTATTACGGGGCACTTGCAATTCCTGCAGATTATTGCCTGTGTAGTTTTGCACAACCGTAATCAAAGGAACACCTCCGTAACGTTTAACCATCCCAAAATAATAGTACGCACGAATAAATCTCGCCTCACCCATCCATTGCTTCTTTTTATCATCAGTAAAGCTGGATGTTGGCAGCTTGGCAATAAAATCATTTACATTTCTAACAGAGCCGTATGCCCAGTATTGTAGCCAGGTTCCATCACCAATGCTGCTTTTATTATCGGTCTGGTTTGTGATGGATTCGTCACTCAAATCGTGCAGAAAACCTCCGCCATCAGCCCATGTATTGAATCCGTTCTTGCTGAAATTAAAATCTTCAACAGGCAGATCGTTATACAATGTAGCAAAATAGGCGGTAACCGCAGATTCATTGGAATACAGGTCATCATCCTGCAATATATTCTGAGGAGGAACATTCAGATCCTTATCGCATGAGTTGAATATAACAAGCGAAAGGACAAGGAACATTATATAGGAATTTACTTTCTTCATTCTTTTCGGTTTTAACATGTTCAACATTTCATCACGTTTTTAGAACGTGATGTTTAACCCAATGTTATAATTCTTGGTGATAGGATATTGATACCCGTATGTGTCTTTGGTATGCTCAGGATCCACCACGCTGTTAAGACCGCTCCACGTAAACAGGTTAAATCCGTTCGCATATACGCGAAATGCCTTAATACCAATCCTGTTCAGCAGTTTTGCCGGTATTGTATAACCAATTTCAACACTTTTCAAACGCAGGTAAGTTGCGTCATGAAGCCAGAAATCAGAAGTAAGGTAATTCCATGGAGCTGAGCCATTAGGTCTTGTTGAAGGGTATTTGCCGGGGATCCATGCGTCGCTTTTTGTATCAAACATATCAGCCTTATGCCATCTGTCAGTGAAAATTGCAAGACCGTTGCGGCCCCAGGGTAATGGTTTCGCCAACTGATCAGAACCAAGATAGTCAACTGTGAAATTTCCAGCGCCCTGGAAAAGCATATTAATATCAAAACCGCGCCATTGAGCACCCAGTGTAAAACCAAAATTTATTTCAGGAGTAGTACTGTTGCGACCAATGGGCTTAACATCATTATCGTCAATAATGCCATCTTTGTTTACATCTTCATATTTCAAATCACCGGGCAATAATTTCCTGTTACCATCACCATCCTGTACAGGCGAATTCTTTATTTCATCCATTGACCCGAACTGACCCAACACATGATATCCCCAATAAGTATCAGACCATCTGTCATTATTGTTATCGCGCCAGTTGCGATAGCTATTGTTGGATGCAGCACGTTCAACATACAGGTTTTTAGAACGGGTAAAAGAAACATTTCCCGATACATTATACAGCACACCGCCTATTTTATTACTATGACTTAACAATAATTCAAAGCCATGCTGCATATCGCTGTTCAAATTTTCCTGGGGCAATCCTGCGCCAACTGTTCCAGGCAGACTTAGCACGCGTGTTGCGAGCAAACCTTCTCTCTTTCTTTTAAAAACATCAAACTCAGCATGTAACTTTCCGTGAAAGAAATCCATATCCAGACCTATATCGGTTAGCTGAGAAGTATACCATGTAAGATTGGGATTGGCCATACCGCGCGGCGTTAAGTTCGCAATCAATGAACTACCGAACATGTAGTAAGAACCACCTGGGTAATTGTAGCCTGTTAGATATTGAAACGCTGAAGAAGCATCATCACCAAGCTTACCGTAGGATGCACGTAATTTCAGGTTATTGACAACCGGCAGCAGATTGCGGAAGAATTCTTCTTCAGATATTCTCCAACCACCGGATACAGCAGGAAAGAATCCCCAACGATGCCCTTCGGCAAACTTTGAGGAACCGTCATAACGGAAACTTCCTTCTACTAAATATTTGCCTTCATAATCATAATTGAATCTACCGACAATACCCTCACGCACATAATCAAACAATGGTCCGTTACCGCTAAACCCAGGAGACTGCGAGCTTGAGCTTGCCTGCGTATTGTTATCATTACCGGCATACAATTGATCAATGGCATCGAGCGAAAACTCACGTGAAGCGTTGAAATTGTTAACCTTTTGATTCAGCTTTTCAAACAACAGCAAGCCCTTGACGTTATGTTTTCCAAAACGTTTATCATAGTTAAGAGAAGCCTGTAATGTTGTAAAATCCACCTGATCAAAACCTTCTGACATATTGGAAGGACTGTGAGAATAAGTTGGCCTGTATTGATCTGTTGCATTATCGTAGTCATACAATGCAAATTGTTTTCTCCAGTTCTTGGTGAACATGTATTTGCTGTCATAACTAAACAATCCTCTTGCCTTTAGGCCATCAACAAAAGGTATTTTATAATTAAGCGCAAATGTTCCCTGGAAAGTTCTTGTTGATGTTTGATTGTAACCTGAGATATCTGCATTGGTAACTGCAAGCGGATGTGTACCATCGGCAACATTGCTCAGGTATGCTGGATTGTTGTTAGCATATACAGGAATGGTAGGGATTTGCATCCACATGGATTTAAAGACAACCCAGGTTGGTTCACCCGGTTCCATCTTCTTATCCGAAATGCCATTGATCAACAATTCAGCATCAAGATTCTTTGTGATCTGCGCATTGATATTGGAGCGGAAGTTATAACGTTTGTAATTGAGATCACCGGACTTCCAGATACCCTGTTCATCATAATACCCTAAAGACATGAAGTACTTAATCTTATCTGTACCGCCGCTTGCACTTAAATTGTGCTGCATTTGCGGAGCCCTGTCACGTACAACCAGGCCGTACCAGTCAGTGCCTGGCGTTGTTCCGTCCTTAAACTTTTGTAAGGCATCCTGTGAATAGGTGGGCGTTGTTTTTCCGGTATTAAAGTCAGATTCATTGATAAGAGTTGCATACTCATAAGCATTCATTACATCCGGAGAGTTGGCAATGCTCGCCCATCCGAATGTACCGGAATAGGTAAGATCAGTCTTGCCGCTTTTACCACGTTTGGTAGTAATCAGCAACACACCATTGGCAGCCTTTACCCCATAAACCGCGGCAGATGCATCTTTCAGAATGGAAACACTTTCAATTTCATTTGGATCAAGCCGGGTAAAATTGTCGCGGGGCACACCATCAATAATCATCAGCGGACTGCCAAACCCACGGATATCAAAGTCTGTAGCATAACTACCCGGCTCACTATTGCGCTGTGTTACCCTGAAGCCCGGCAACTTGCCTGCCAGCATATTGGCCACGTTGGCATTGGTTGCAGTCTTTAGTTCCTTGGCTGTTATACTTGACACAGATCCGGTTAACGTTGCCTTCTTTTGTGTTCCGTAACCGATCACAACTACTTCCCCAAGTTTGGAAGCTTCGTTTTGAAGATTGACTGTTATATCATGGCGAGAGGCAACAGCAACCTCCTGCGGCAAAAAACCGACAAAACTAAAAATCAACACGGAGCTATTGCCTTCAACGTCAATTTCAAATGAGCCGTCTTCTTTAGATGTTACGCCGTTTGAAGTACCCTTCTCCTGTATGCTTACGTTTGGGAGTGCCATATTCCGGTCATCCAGCACATGGCCGGTTATCGTTATCTTTCGCTGACGCGCGGCATTAAAATAGCTTAGCAATTCTGCCGTTTTATCGTCATCCTTGTCGAGTGCAAACAACAGCACCTGGTCATCCACAATACTGTAGCCGATGCCAAGCGCTTTCAGATCTTCTGAAAGAATGGTCAGCAGTTTTTTATTCTTTACCACAAAATTCACTTTGCGGTCAACCTGTATTCCTTCGGCACTAAAAATGAATTTAACACCGGTTTGTTTTTGAATTGTCACCAAAACTTCTGCAAGCGTATTTTCCTTTGCAGATATGGTGACAGTTTTATTTAGTAAAACTTGCGCTTCCCCCTTGTTGGCATATACCGAGAAACAACATATAGCCGCCAGCGCAATTTGTAGAATGGTTACTTTCATTACAAGCAGTATTGAAGCAATCAATTGCTTTTTTTCCATAAATTAGCATGGTTTTGTTCGTTAATAAATGTGTACGCGGATAAAACCGGGCGCATAGCCTTAAGCCGGTAATGCTGGAACATTACCGGTTTTTTTATGCTCCGGCTGTTGGTTGTTAAGTGTTTTTTACAGCGGATCTTCTCATAATGGCAATGGTTTTAGTGATTAAATAATAGCAATCTTTTTCTCAGGTAGAATTAAGAAACGGCGATATCAGGTATACTGAAAACAATACCCTGGCTGCATTACTGCAAATTTTTTCCCTTTATAAGTATACTGGTTCCTGTTATTTTATAAGACGCCCCCACCGTTTTACAAATAATATCGAGCTTACCATACAGGTCCATCCTCGTGAGATCGCCGGAAAAATGGCAGTTGTTCAAATGGTCGTTTTCAACCTGTATGTCAATTCCGTAAACATCTTCCAATACCTTTATTATATCGGCCAGTCGTTCTGATTTAAATACAAAAGTTTCTTTACTGATGTTGTAGACCGTGGTAACGGTGTCAACATTGTCGTGATGGGCAAGCAGAGGCATAGGTTTGTCAACCAGTGTTGCCTCAAAGCTTTTTGTATCTATTGTGTAGATGACTTTTTGGTTTGGCGTGAGCACCACTCCTTTTTCCTTTTGGGGCGTATTTTGCTTACTTGTTCCTTTATTATTTTTTTCATACACCTCTACCCTGCCTGTACGGACGGCCACTTCAATTTTCTTCTGTACCTTATCAATCTTCACATTGAAGCTTGTCCCCAGCACATGTGTTACAAGGTTGCCGTAATACACAAAGAATGGTCGCGCAGGATTTTTAGAAACCTGGAAAAAGGCTTCACCATCCAGCATTATTTCACGTTTATCAGGAGCAAAATGAGCGGCGTAGGTTACGGAACTTCCGGGTTTCAGGGTCACAACAGAACTATCTTCCAGCGTCAGCAGCATAGTGCCGGCACCGTTATTTGTTTTTGTGATGCTTGCGGTCATACCGGGTGTTTCCGCATCTACTACTGCTGACGGCGCAAGAATTGTTATCCTTGCCAGAAATACCAGAACCACTGCGGCTGCAAGCGTAAAAGAAACGATCTTAAGATATCTTAACGGCCTTGCCTTTGCGGAAACTTTCTTAGCTGCATTAGTTTTATCCGGAGTGATTTTGATGGCACCAGCTTTGATATCACTCATCAGCCGGCCCAATTCCTTCTCCACAGCATCTTCAGACACATGAAAAGAAAGTAAACTGATCAGTTCATCGGCATTAACGATCACATCCAGTTTTTCCGGGTGATTGCTTATCCAGCTTTCCCAAAACGCGATATCCTTCTTATTCAGTTTAAAATAATACCTGAGATAAGATTCGTCTGAAGCAAAGTCTTCCGGTTCGTATAGTAAATAGTCCATAAAGTTGATATCACGATCCAATGCCTGTTCTTTATAAATTGTCACACGTCAAGTACGAGTTACGAAGTACGAAGTACCTGGCTTTAGACAACCTCCTGGTTATCGACAGGCCAGGGAAACAGGATTGAATGGTTATTTACTACAGGAGAAAAAAAGCGGAGAGATTTACTATTGGGAAAACATATTTTTTTTATACTATTTCGTAATCATTTATTAAACAAGGAAAATGCTAAGGCATTAGATTTCCTTATTTGGCTTTTCCCGCCACACTTACAAGCAGTCTTACAAAATAAAAAGTGCCGGTAGTACCCATTTGCACCGGTGCATATTTAAATACACCAAAGTAGCTGTTGCTATACACCTGCCTGTCAGGAAAAATATCGAAAATATTATTGGCTCCGGCGGATAATGTGAAGTGTTTGGAAAAGTCGTAGCTCAGTGCAATATCGGTAACAGTTTTGCCTTTATGTAGCTGCACTTCACCAAATGGAAAACCATTTTTTGTCACCTCACCAAAATACTCATTACGCAGCAGCACGGTAAGATTGCGCACTTTATAATTGATCGTAAAGTTGACCTTCGTTCTCGGATTGATCGTCTCTATCAATGCTCTTTCCGCCGGGCTAAAATATACATCCGGCTGGGAAGCCAGTTTTTCAGGAATGCTGTTTACCTGCACAACCTCATTATTATTATAATTGGCGGCAAGCGTAAAATCGAGCTTGTTATTGTTGTTAATGCGATAGGTGTAGGTAGTAACAAGATCAACCCCCAGTGTTTTTGTGTCAACTGAATTCACAAAGAACCGTGCGGTATTGGCTCCATAAGGAATCAGGTAATCAGCAATAACGGAGTCCACATTGCCGTAGGCATCCTGCCCGAAGTTTCCGGTAAGTGTTATTCTGTCATTCACCTTAATATAATAACCGTCAACAGTGATCCGCAGATTTTTACCGGGCGAAACAGTGAAGCCTGCACTTGCGTTAACTGAAGTCTCTTCTTTCAATTTCGGAATTCCGATAAACGCTGCAACGTCGCTATTTGTTGGAAAGAAACCCGATTGCCCGATTTTGCCATTTACAAGATCTGTACTTACATAACTAAAAAATTGCTGTTGAAGTGACGGTGCGCGGAAACCTGTGCTGATTGCCCCCCGCAAAGCGAACACTTTATTGATGGCATACCGTGCAGCAAGCTTTCCGTTTATAGTACTTCCAAAATCACTGTAATGCTCAAACCGCGCAGATCCTGCCAGGGTGAATGATTTCGTTACATCCAGCTCGGCATCTGCATAAACAGAAATATTGCTCCGGTCGTGTGTTCCGGCGTTGTATGGTGTAAAACCTCCGAATGATTGAGACCCGCCGGACAGACCCAAGGTATCTATAGTTGTTCCGTCAGGCTGGGTGTATAATCCGTAATTTTTCCATGATGCCTCTTCACCCTCACGAATGGTATATTTTTCGTACCGGAACTCCGCCCCCAGGCCAAGGTTCAATCCCTGTGCAACTGTTTCAAAATAGCGGCTCGCATCGAGGTTAACCGTGTTCTGCAAAAAAGCGTGACCACCTGCTTTAAAGGTAGTGGGGCTATTTTCTTTCATTGAAGCATTTACCGTATTGTTTACGATGTAATCAAATCGGTTATTGCCAATATTGTTGCTGAGATCCATGTTCCATTTGCCATATTTCCATTTTAACCCAACTGCGACTGACTCGTCATAAATATGCGACTCAGTATTGGGTTGATACCCATTAGGAAAAATTGAATATACCATGTTCCATTCCTCACTCGGCAATCTGCGGAAACCAAAACCCATCCCATCGCGATAATTGAATCCGCCAAAAGAATAGAATTCTGCCTTATTATTTTTAAAGGGAAGACTCAGGTTATAGAAAACGCCTGAATTCAAAATTTTCGCATCGCCTATCTGGAAGTTAAAATCAGCTCTTTTAAGGTTCCTGGCTTTCAGAACGCTGTCATCATAAGCACGCAACGCAGCAGGATCTGCACTAAAATCGTACGTAAATGCACCACCGTTGGCTGCATCTTCAGGCAATGCAAACTGGTTGAAGATGGTAAGGTTGTGCTCCTGGGTTCTTGTTGTTTTTCCCCTGTATAAAAAATCACCGGTGAGATTGATAAAGCCGCCATTCTTACCCAGTGTGCCACCCCAGTTAAGGTTCACATTACTTGTACCGCCATCTCCGCGTGAAGTAACACCGCCCGTAACGCCGGCCTGAAATGTCCTGGTATTCTTTTTCAGAACAATATTTATAACGCCGGCTATGGCGTCCGAACCATATTGGGCCGAAGCACCATCACGCAGTATTTCAATGTGATCGATTGCTGAAACAGGAATTGCATTCAAATCTGTGCCCACTGAACCATTTCCGAAAGTTCCCTGGTTGTTTAAAAGTGAAGTAGTATGCCTCCTCTTGCCGTTAATAAGCACCAGTGTCTGATCCGGTCCCAGTCCGCGCAAGGACGCAGGATCAATGTGCTCAGTTCCGTCAGATGAAGATTGCCTGGCTGAGTTAAAGGACGGGGCAAGGTAGTTAAGCATTTGATTCAAATCTACCTGTGGTAGTGTTTTAGTTGCAGACTTCAATTCAATTACATCAACCGGCACAGGTGAATTGTCAATTGACCTTTTCAAATTCCTGCTTCCCACAACTGTTACAGCCGAAAGATCATTTACATTTTCAGATAGCCGCACTTCACTATAAGTTTCAGCCTGGAAGGCAAGTGTTGTAAAGCCCAGGTGACTTGCCTGCAGCATTTGGCCTATGGGCACATTGATCTTGAAATTTCCTTCATTGTCGGTTATAACGGATTTATTACCATTTTGCGTCTGCACTATCGCACCAGCCAAAGCCTTTCCTGTATGAGCATCCAATACTTTACCCGCAGCAACATTTTGTGCATAAACAGGTACACAATATATGACGCACATAACAATAAGCAGTTGTAATGATTTCATTTTCCAGGTTTTAAGATTTTGAAAATCGTAGAATCGTTTTATGAAAACGATTCTTCAGCATTAAGTAACAAACAGCTGTTACGTTTAATTATTTTGAAATAGTCACACTCCAGTCCGGACCACTAAAGATTTTATTTACCCGTGAGAAATTTCCCTGGTTTAAAGCAAACGACACATTTAATAAACTATTCAGATAGCACAGCGGCTTACCATTTGGCACGCCTGAGAATGTAGTCTCGTAAGGCAACACACCTTTATATACCAGTTTTTGATTATGGAAGATCTGAACATTCAATTTGTCGCCGTATTTAGGTTCAAGCTTATTAAATGTCTCCTTATCTATATTCGTCCACACGTTTCCGTATTGTATATCAAGAATTGGAATGTTTCCTTTTACCACACCATTCTCAAATACCGGCTGCTGAAAATCGATTGTAACCACCTGCGCTGGCAGCACACCACCAACCTCATCAAACCGAATCGTTCCCGATGCCAGCCTGGCACCTGTGTAAGCATACACATCCCGGCCGTGAAATGTGTATGACGCATTTGAATTTTTCAACCTGTTTTTGACCTCATCAATCTCTCTTACACTGTCAATACCAAGATGCTGCGCGATAAGCGTAAGCGTACCATTATCGGGCGTTACAAAAAAATGTCCCGATTTTGTTTTAAGCACCACCGATTTCCTTTCAGACCCTACACCAGGATCCACAACGGAAACAAATACAGTACCCACAGGCCAATACTGGGCTGTTTGTTGCAGGCGGTAAGCAGCCTCCCAGATATTGAATGCCGGGATTTCATGCGTAAGATCAAATATTTTCAGTTGAGGTGAAACCCCCATTGCCACGCCCTTCATAGCAGAAACGGCTCCATCTTTTAAACCAAAATCACTCTGAAAAACAAGAATACTATTTTGAGAGAAAAGGCATAGCTGAATGCCCGCGCAAAATAGCAGCAATAACAAGGACTTTCTCATAACGCTTTTTATTACAGTATAAATATTTAGTCAGCAAAACTATTACACGTTCTTGTTTATGCTGGCAGTTTATATTTTTTTCCGCACAACAGGCTTGTTTAATTTTATTGGAACCAGCATCAGACAAGAGCTTCACAATAATAATCTAAACGTTCAATCATTGAAAAATGTTGAGAAAATACCTCTTGCAACTACTATTTTTTCTTTCTATTTTGTTATCGATCCTCATGGTTTGTCTTATTTGGCTCCCCAATGGAACGGCCTTATTAACCGGAACAATATTTACTGTATACCTGGCAACATAATCCGTACTGCATAAGACTGGCATTTTGCACAAGCACTAGTAAGGGTATAAAAGTCGAAATTAATATTTAAGAAGCATTGTCCGGTTAATAACTCCGCGGCATACATATCTCCTTTATCTGCTATCGCTTCACACAAAAAATTTAACTTGTATGAAAAAAAAATTCTACATGCTGATGGCTGCTGCAATTACGTCAGGTGTTTTTTGCACACAAAGTTTTGAACAAGCCAACACTGCACTTTCCAATCTTGTAACCACATCAATTAACAAAACACTTACTCCAAATGCCAACAACACGTTAGACCTTGGTACATCCACCAAAGCCTGGAGATATATTTACCTCGGTGGCCGCGTGTACGTAAACACGGCATTAACATTGCACGCAACAGGTACGGGCAACATTTTCACGGGAGCTAATGCAGGCACCACCGCGCTTACAGGAAGCTACAACTCGGGTTTTGGCGCCTACTCCCTGGCTAAAATAACTTCAGGAAGTAACAATGCGGCTTTAGGGCAATCTGCCTTGTATTCAAACACAACCGGATCAAACAACACGGGCACTGGCTTTAAGACACTCTTTTCAAACACGACAGGAGCAAACAACACCGCAGTTGGCTTTTTATCTTTATTTGGCAACACAGTTGGCTCTTCAAATGTTGGGGTTGGATACTATGCGCTTAAAGCAAACACTACGGGACATTCAAATGTTGCTGTTGGCATTATGGCGCTTAGCAAGAACCAGACAGGAAGCAACTCCGTGGCTGTTGGCGACTCCGCATTACTTAACAGTACCAGCGCTTATCAAAACACAGGTATAGGCAGCAAGGCATTGTACAAAAACACAACAGGATATTACAATGTGGCTGTAGGTTACCAGGCATTATATTCTAACACCACAAGCGGTTACAATACAGGCGTAGGATACCAGGCATTATTTGCAACCACCGGCAGCGCATACGACAACACCGGTATAGGCTTCCAGGCATTATACTATACTACAAGCGGCTCACGCAATACTGCCAACGGCGTTTGGGCATTATTAAACAACACGACAGGAAGCAACAATGTAGCTGACGGTGTATATGCGCTACAACAAAACAAAAGCGGGAACGATAATGTAGCGAGCGGATATTATGCTAATTATTACAATTCAGGAGGCTTCAGCAATGTTGCCATTGGTTCACACGCGCTATTCAGCAGCACTGGCGCAACTAACACTGTTGCAGTTGGAGACTCTGCATTGTACTTCAACTCAACTACTGCCGGATTTAACGTAGCAGTGGGTAGCAAAGCTTCATACGCCAACACATCAGGCCTGTACAATACATCAACCGGTTCACGTGCATCTTACAGTAATACTACAGGCTCTTACAACAGCTCTTTCGGAACCTATTCACTCTATACCAACACAGCGGGAACAAGCAACACAGCAGCAGGAACCTATTCGCTTTATTCTAACACAGGTTCTTACAACTCGGGTTTTGGAGCATACGCAGGATATTATGCCAGCAACAACTGTACATTTCTTGGATGGGATACCTATGGGGCAACCTTTACTCCTATAAACAGTACTGCTGTTGGTTATCACGCTCCCACCACTGCGTCTAACCAGGTAAGGCTTGGTGACGCTAATGTAACAAGCATAGGAGGCGCAGTAGGCTTTACTTCTTTCTCCGATGGCCGTTTTAAAAAGAATATAAAGGAAGATGTACCTGGCCTTGAATTTATCAATGCACTTCGCCCCATCACCTACAATCTTGATGCAGCAGGCATTACTTCAACATTACAGTCTTATACAGCAAGACCTAAGACAGATGATGACCCTGCAGTTCAACAAAAGGCAATGGCAGCAGAAAAAGAGGCTGCATCAGAAAAGAGCAAAGTGGTATACACTGGATTTGTAGCCCAGGAAGTTGAAGCGGTAGCAAAGAGGATCCACTATGATTTTAGTGGTGTTGATGCACCAAAAAATGATAAGGATTTTTACGGCCTCCGTTATTCAGATTTTGTTGTGCCTCTTGTTAAAGCGGTACAACAACTCAGCCTACAGAATGATAGTCTGAAAGTAGAAAATGCCAATCTTGAAGCACGTATCGCAAAGATTGAAGCTGCTTTAAAGCTGCCTTCTACCGGCGCTGTATCTCTTACCAACGGGTTACTGGAACAAAACTCTCCTAATCCATTCAGAGGGAACACAACCATCACTTATTCATTACCGCAAACTTTTTCAAAAGCGCAAATGGTACTGACTGACCAAAGCGGTAAAGTACTAAAGACAATGAGCCTGAGTGGCAGCGGCAGAGGCAATATAAATGTTGATGCCAACCTGCTTGCATCAGGTATTTATAACTACTCCCTGTATATTGACAACAAACTTGTAGATACCAAGAAAATGGTGATTCAGAGATAGCATACCAACCGCTCCGGCTTTGCTATATGCTATAATATATTCACACTACTTCGGGATGAAATTCGTCCCGAAGTTTTTTTACGCTGAACATTTCACACTCTTATAAATTCTTGCATCCTGTTATTAAAACATTTAGTTTTAATAACTATTAATCCCGTAAAACAAACTATATCGATGCATTCAGTTAACCGTGTAACCAGGTTGTTTCTTTGTTCCATTATTGCATGCCTGATTTGCTTAACCACATTTGAATCTTTTGCGCAGACTAAATTTAAAGTGATCGCATTTTATACGGCCAGAAATGACCAGGCACATATCAGTTTTGTTCATGAAGCAAATAAATGGTTTCCTGAAATGGCGCGTAAGTATAATTTTTCTTATGACTCTACCAACGACTGGAATAATCTGAATGCAACTTTTCTTGCTAACTACAAAGTGGTTTTATTTCTTGACACACGCCCGGACGATCCAGCGCAACGCGAGGCATTTAAAAAGTATATGGAAAATGGCGGTGCATGGATGGGTTTTCATTTTTCGGGTTTTGCGCTTACGCCCTCTGACTTTCCTCAAAACTGGGATTGGTATCACAATGAGTTTCTCGGGTCCGGATCTTATGTAAGCAACACATGGCGGCCAACGTCAGCTGTACTGCGCGTTGAGCAGCCAGATAATGTCATAACGAAAGGATTACCCGTAACATTCAAGTCCTCTCCCAACGAATGGTACAGATGGTCCAACGATCTAAGAAAAAATCCGGATATCACGATTTTATTGTCAATAGACTCTACAAGCTTCCCATTAGGCACGGGCCCAAAGCAGCATGAAATATGGCACAACGGCTACTATCCTGTTGTATGGACAAATAAAAAGTATAAAATGGTTTACATGAACATGGGCCACAACGATATTGACTATGAACATAAAACAAACAAGGAATTATCTTTCACATTTGCCAACGAAACACAGAACCAGTTAATTATTAACAGCCTGCTGTGGCTTGGAGGTAATTGACAATGTGCGGATGTGCAGATGTGCGAATGTGCAAATTTGCGAATGTGCAGATGTGCAAATGTGAAAATATGCAGACGAGCAAATATGAAAATGTGCAGATGAATGGCATTCGGGCGTAATTTACTTAATCATTGGAATTTGATGTGGCATAAATTACTTACACAAATTTCAACAAGTTTAACTTCGCAACGCATTCGCACATCCGCACATTCTCAAATTTGCACATTCGCCCCCCTCATTTTCAATCATCAACTATCCATTATCAATTGCACTACCCTTGAATTTTGTATTCAACAAAAAAATTCTTTTTATCAATCTTTGGTTTGAAGGGCAGCTCGTTCCATTTGCTTTTTGGTTTGTCTTTTACAGGATTACAACCGTCTGCAAATCCGTCGTCCATAGTAAGCACACGAAAATGTGTCTTTTCTTTCAGACGCTGAAAGAGGTTTTTGGCCGGCATTTTCCAGCCATTCTTCTTGGTAATGTTAGGGTCGCTTTTATCAACCGGTATCATTGCTACCAGTTCTTCATGCTTCATCGTTTCCAATGCTTTCTTTAGTGTGCCATTATGACTGGCATGATGCCCAACTTTATACAAAACAGTGTTGGTCAGCAAATCATTTGTCGTCATATTTTTCACCGGCCATTTAATATCCTGCCACGACAGCCAGTTGCCCACTTGCGCATCGGCAGCAAAAAGCAACACCTTGCCCGATTTCACCAATTCGAATGCCAGCGCAAGACTTCCATTATTGGTAAATGAATCCAGAAACAAAGCCAGCCTGTTTGCCTGGTTAAGCCAGTCCGCATCGATCTTTTGCCAGCTATTCAGATGATTGTTATACACCCTGACAATCTCCTGATCTGCTTTGCTTTCTGTTTTTTTGTAAACTTTATTGAAAGGAAACTGCTCTTCCTGCTTGTCCGCCGATCCCACTTTGGCCCGCAGCGCAGAAAGCAACTTTTCAGCATCTTTATTGGCCAGAGCCAGCGCAGGATCATATGTCTCATCCTTATCAGGATCTTTGTCAAAAAGCAATCGCATATTTCTCGGAGGTCCCAAAACATACACGTTAACACCAATGCCGGGTAACCGTTTTATTTCACCAGGCGTCAGATAATCAACTTTCTCATCACCAAGTATTTTCAGATTGGCAATACCTTCTGCAGGCACGGCTGATCCGGGCGCATCAACACCGTAAAATCCAAGTATATCTTTAACAGGAGAATAGTCGCCCTTTACATTTAAACGCGCTATCTGTGCATGAATGGCCTGTAACTGTCCGAGTAATTTCTTCTGATCATCATTCACCCTCCTTGCAAGAGCACTTTTAGGATCATCCAGCCAGGACAGCCACACTTGCTTAATATTATTTTTAAACAATTCCTTACAATGAACAAAACCGGACACATGATCATTGTGCTGATGTGTACCTACAACAACATCCAGTTTTTTGCCGTTTAATTTACTCTTGATGTTTTTTACGATTGCACTTAAACGCTCCTGCGATTTTGAAGAATTGCGAAACGAACCACAATCGATCAGCACGTTTACTTCATCCGCATCTTCAATAAAAGTGAGCAAAAAACAATCACCCAGCTCGCCTACCTGGTACATTCTTACATTTGCTGTCAGATCTTTTGCCATAATATTATTTTTAATGAAGATGTAGTTTGGCAAAACTGATATTCTTAAAGCCAGACTCCTCTTCATACATCGATTCAGAAAGTGCAACAAACTCTTCTGTTTTGCCCATCTGGTAATCCATTTGTCTTTTAAATCTTTGCTGGCTTGCTACATTTTTATAAATGACATATTCAAGATCATACCCCTTTGATATATTAAGAATGAAAGTACAGCCGCCTCTAAACTTTGAACCTTTCAGATTTCCTTTGTTAATGCGCACAGTCTGACTTAAGGTAACAATCACCTGATCGACGACAACACCCTCCCTGCCAACACGGTAAACGGGCCGCACTTTATGTACCTCAATAGGAGGCATTGCATCTGAAGTAATGGTTTCATCATCATACCTGAATGCAACGCGCCCGTCTGCCAATCCAAATTTTTTCATTAAAGAAGACCAGTCTCCACTATTAATGATGTTCACTTTTTTCTGCACCAACAGATCATGCAGGTCTTTTTGCACTTTTTGAGATGCCATATAAATTTCTTTTCTGTCAACACCATCAGTATAACTCAATTCAACAATTGGTGCAACCCATTCTTTTAGCTGGCGGGCTATATAAGCAACCGCTTTCTTTTCTGCCTGGGTAAGATTATCCTGTTTGGACCAGCATAAACTTTCAACAGATAATGTATTCACACGGTCAGGAAATATACCCCAGCTTCTGAATGCCTCAATCAATGCGATGCGATAGCCACTCTCATCTTTTGGAGCAGTATCAACATCCGCAGTTATCAATGCGCGCAGATAATCGCCATAGGTAATATCAACCGGCGGACAATAATCAAGTGCTCTTATACAAACATGTAAAAGATGCGCGGCTATTTCTGCAGCTTCCCTGGCGAGGCGTTTCACAAGATCCGGGTGAATGGCCCCCGGCTGCAAAATGCCGGAACCGTTAGTGGCGATGCGGAGCAGATCTGCAGTCTTCACATTATACAACCTGATGAATGCATCAAAAATAACAGCCACAAGAACCGATCCCCGCTCATGCGGCTCAAACACTGTATGGTACAAAGAAGGATCAGGCTTATATTTCTGCCATTTTCCTGTTTTTTCATCCACTTTTCCTATGGCTCCGCGCAAAGCCCCTCTTCCATTTTCCAAAGCGGTACCAAACTGCGTGGCCAGCTCTCCCAGAAAACTGTATTCACCCAGATTACCTTTTGTTGAAGCAATAGAATACTCCAGTAAAGAAGGCACCGAAAAACGTTGAAGCAACGCTACAATATCGGCAAAGGCTTCGTGAAAAGCTGGTGCATCAACATTTGTATTTTCAATAAATCTCGGATGGATACTATCAAGAAGTGCATGTGTAAGCTCGTGCGAAATAATGTCTGGCGAAAGACAAGAAAATATTACCCCGCCCGGAAGATTGCTTCCTCTTGCAGTTGCAGCGGCTTCAAAATAGCCGAATAGAACAGCTTTCTTTTCAGGATCGTAATAAGCATTTGCTTCGCGGAATGCATGCGGATACAAACGCAATTTAGGAACGTATTCCTGCTTAACAGCGAGGCGCTCGCGTTGTCCTTCATTCTTTCCGGTTACTACTATGCGCGGCGACCAAATAACACGGCGTCCCAGTGACTTTTCAAAATGTTCCAGCGTTTGCATCGCTATAGTGTAAACAAACTGCTGATGAAAAGCCGGATTACCCTCACTTGGAGGAAGGCCGTTCTGCGCAAGCACTTCAACCGAATTAAGTTCAACAGGATCATAAAAACAATTACTGGCAGGATCATAATCGATCACTTCGAAATATTCGCCTATAGGACCTTTACTTACATCCTCCCATCTTATTTCATAAACCATTTCGTTGATGGACATTGTATCCAGCCTCGTGGAAAAGCCGGGATCTAATGAATATCCCCTCAATAACCTGCTTAGTTTTTTACTGGTTGCCATATTAGTGTATTTAAATAAACACCGGCTGAAAAAAGAACATCAGCCTGGCAAAGCCGCACCTGTATTAAGTACGAAGTACGATTTACGAAGCACCTGAATTCAGGCATATCTCATCGCGATAACAGCTTAAGCAAAACGTATCGGCTTAGCAGCTTTGATTATTATAGATGCTACAATAAAAATGGTCATTATTTTGCACTTATGCAATAGCGATTTTTTCAATTGACAAGTAAAAATTCCTGCCCGACTGAAGCCGTTCAGGCGGGGACAATTGAAAATGTTCGGCGCGGAATAAAATTCACACGACAGTCCGGCACTGGCAATATCTTTCGGAGAGGCACACACTCACTCCATATAACCCGAACGTATAACGTACAACTTACAACGTACAACTTACGACGTCACTTAGCTGGTCTGTCAAACGCAATGCGCAACTCATTTTTGGCATCTTCCAATACCTTTTTATGAGAAGCCGATAAATTATGACCTGCACGATTGATATAAAAATTAAGCATAGACATGGCGGATTGAAAGGGCGTTCCTTTTCTGCGATGACTCTTTTTTGCTGAACGCTTCAACGATGATGCTATTTTCTTAGGATCATCTGATTTAAAAATGGATTTTTCGAGATCAAGCGCGTCACTGGTTTGCATAACCCGTGCAGACCACTTGCGTTTGCTTGTTTTTGCAGTTTTCTTTTTTGCAGTTTTTGTTGCCGGCATAAAATACATTTTATTTTTCAACAGATACAGCAAAGGCAGTATATCGTCAAATCAAAATGCACGCCACTTCCGCAGCTATTTTTCAATGACCAAACACCGCAAGAATCGGGTTCTTCAACGGCAATAACCACAGGTAACTTTGTCTTACAAAATTTTATTATGGTAAGTATAAAAGACAGACTTGACGGCAAAGATTGGATAAGCGCTGGAGAGAACCTTACACATAACGGGTACTCCGTTGTAGAAAATGTATTAACCCCTTCAGAATGCGAACAATCTATTGCCCGGTACAATGAAGAGGATTTATATCGCAAAACAATTGTAATGGAACGCTATCGTTTTGGCAGCGGTGAGTACAAATATTTCAAATATCCATTGCCGCAACTCATTACAGCTATCAGGGAAACTGTTTACGCTTATCTTGCTCCCGTGGCAAACAGGTGGATGAAAGCACTGCAAATTGACAAAGAATATCCATCAACGCATGACGCATTTAAACAGATTTGTTACGACCACGGTCAGGACAAGCCAACCGTCCTTATCCTAAAATACGGGGAGAATGGTTTTAACACACTACATCAGGATCTTTATGGCGAGGTTTGGTTTCCCTTTCAGCTGGTTTTATTACTTAACGAACCCGGAGAAGATTATACGGGCGGCGAATTTGTTTTGACTGAATCTGTGCCGCGGGCGCAATCCAGGGCCAGCGTAATTCAACCCAAAAAAGGAGACATGTTATTGTTTACGACAAACTTCCGGCCTGTAAAGGGTTCAAAGGGTTATTACCGTGCAACCGTGAAACATGGAGTAAGCCCGGTACATAGCGGCAACAGACACACACTGGGCATTATTTTTCACGATGCACTTTCCTAATATTTGCAAAAGAAATCACATTAATAACAATGTAACCCGCGCAAATAATCTTAGCAAGAAACGGGTTTAAAGCCCGCACACATAATGATAACTTTGTTTTACAAACCTGCAGGAAATATTCTTTAACAGATGAAATATTTTAACATGGAAACGCAACAGGAAACAGATTACAAAAGAATAGCTGCATCCATTGATTATTTAAAAAACAATTTTAAAAATCAGCCAAGCCTTGAAGAGGCTGCAGAACATATACATCTAAGCCCTTTTCATTTTCAACGGATGTTTAAGGATTGGGCAGGGGTAAGTCCCAAACAATTCCTCCAATATTTAAGTATTGAGCATGCAAAGCAGATGTTAAAAAATAACGGAGCTACCCTTTTTGATGCAGCTTTTGAAACAGGATTATCCGGAACAGGAAGATTACATGACCTGTTTATCAAAGTGGAAGGCATGACGCCAGGTGAATACAAAAACGGAGGTGAACTGCTGCATATCAATTATAGCTTTGCCGAAAGTCCGTTTGGCAACATCATCGTTGCTTCCACATCAAAAGGAATATGCCACATGGCTTTTGCGGACGAGAAAGCAGATATGGCTTTAGGGGATCTTAAACAAAAATTCCCCAATGCACAGTACACGCAAATAGTGGACAGCATTCAACAAAACGCATTGTTTATTTTTGGCCAGGACTGGAGTAAGCTCGGGCAAATCAAACTACACCTAAAGGGTTCGCCTTTTCAAATTAAAATCTGGGAAACGCTGCTAAAGATTCCGCTTGGCTCACTTACCACATATTCGGGATTGGCTGAGCAGGCAGGGTATGCAGGCGCATCCCGGGCGGTAGGTACAGCAGTTGCCGGCAATCCGGTGGCATTCCTCATACCTTGTCACAGAGTGATCAGATCAACCGGAGAAATTGGACAATACCATTGGGGAAGCACACGCAAGTCTGCAATGATTGGATGGGAAGCTGCGAAAGGTGTAATTCATGCTGAAGCATCTTAGATTCATCCTTTAGTTTAATGTAGGATATTTAAAGCATACATCGTCAATTTTGGGAGATGTCTCCTGACGTCGACATGACGATCCTGGCTCATCAGAAAAAATAGATGCTGCAGCACAAACGCCTGGTCCGTAATGATAAGGAAATCTGCACCCGCATCGTCATGTCGACGACAGGAGAGGTCTCCCGAATCTTGAGCTGATTGTGATATTTTATGAGCATTTGATATTGTTAACAAACGACATTGAATTGCCCACCATGGCATAAATAATAGATTTAAAACAACATTCGATGACCAAACCGAAGAACTTATTGCCTTTTGATGGAGAAGTATATTTATTTCCGGCATTGTTTACTAAGGAGGAAAGCAGCAAATTATATGATCTGCTTGCAGAAAGCATTCAATGGAAACAGGAACCCATTGTTATTTTCGGTAAGCAAATAATGCAACCAAGATTAACTGCATGGTACGGCGACGAGCAAAAACCGTACAGCTATTCAGGCATTACAATGCATCCGCATCCCTGGTCAAAAGAACTTCTTGAAATAAAACACAGAATTGAAAGCGTTGCTAACCATATTTTCACCAGTGCACTACTTAACTTTTATCGCAACGGTTATGATAGCATGGGCTGGCACAAAGACAATGAAAAGGAATTGGGCATTAACCCGGTAATTGGGTCAGTAAGCTTTGGCTCCGACAGAACATTTTGCTTCAAACACGCAAAAGAAAAAACGCCTACTCAAAAAGCAACACTCAATAGTGGCAGCTTCTTGTTAATGAAGGGCGCAACGCAACACCATTGGCTACACAGCATCCCTAAAGAACCCAAAATAACTGAAGGCAGAATTAACCTCACATTCCGGACTATTATATGATCAGGCAAATTGACGCAGGCGTTGATGAAGCCAGCCAGAAAAAGCAGCTTCGCAAACTCATCAGGCAGGGGACAATTCAATACGCAGGTTATATACCCGGAAAAATCTACGGAAGACTATCCTGTTCATCCGGCAAAAGAATGAAAGCTAAGAACAGGATATTTTTCTCCAATGAAGAGGAAGCCATTTTGGCTGGTTACCGGCCATGCGGACATTGCCTGAAAGAGCGATATAAAATGTGGAAATTAACCCATTCAAAATAGAAGAAATAACGCCCACCATATTTATGCATTTTAGTCCGGCTCTAAGCAAAGAAAAACTAACACCCACATAAAAACCAATATCATCCTGTAATTTCGCTCTCAAACAATTTCCACATGAGTCTTGAGTTATCAGGCATACATCATATAGCGATTATCTGTTCGGATTACGAACGATCAAAAAAATTTTATACAGAAGTACTGAACATGACTATTGTGCGGGAAGTTTATCGCACAGAAAGGCAGTCCTACAAACTTGACCTGGCACTGGGATCCAATTACGTGATTGAATTATTTTCTTTTCCCGCGCCGCCACCAAGACCATCCAGGCCGGAAGCCTGCGGCTTAAGGCATCTCGCTTTCCAGGTGAACAACATAGATATTGCAGTTAAAGAACTAGCTTCAAAAAATGTTATCTCCGAACCTATAAGAATAGACCCATACACCCGAAAACGCTTTACATTTTTCACCGATCCGGATGGGCTACCGTTGGAGCTTTATGAAATTTAACATGCTGATTTTTGATCGCTGATTTTTTGATCGCTGATGTCTGATTTCTTTATGTGCAACACCGAAATCACATTTGGCACTTCTTATTTTCAACAATTGACAAAACATTATCGTGTCCGAAATCAGAGATCGGAAAATCAGACATCAGACATAAGTAATCATCGCGTCCAGATCAGACATCAAAAAATCACACTTAGCACTTCTTATTTTCAACAATTGACGAAATATTATCGTGTCCGAAATCAGAGATCGGAAAATCAGACATCAGACATCAGACATCAGACATTTCTTTAAAGCTTTTGTTTCTCGAATATTTCCTTCACACGATTGATTTCATTCTCGTACATCGTTTTCTTTCTTGTGCCGAAATACAATGTATTTTCAATGATATTGTTGCCTTCCCACGCAAGCTTCAAACTACCTGATGCAATTTCTCCGCGGCATAAAAAATCCGGCACTACCGAGAAGCCTTCTTCGCCACTTAAGCAACGCACGATGGAGCTAATATTTGGCACAATGTAATTAGGCTTAAAATCAATATTTGTCTTGAAGTTCATTTGCCAGAATTTTTTCAAATGCTCCATATCAGCTGCAGTGCTGTACCAGATCTGTTGCTTAAGCCATTGAATGGCTTCTTTAATTTTATCTTTCTTAAGTAGTGAGGTTAACTGCTTTACATCTGTTTTAGCCCCGCAAACCAATACAATCCGCTCTTTGGAAAAAGCTTTGTATTCAAGATTTTTCTGTTCACCCTTTTGAGGAGTGATGATCAGATCCAGCAGCCCCTTATCAAGATCCTGCAGCATTTGCGGATACTCGCCAAACTTGATGATTACATTAAAAGGTAGTGAAGAAATATGCTTTTCCAGTGTGAACTGAAACGTTTCAAAACACATTCCAATACTGATGGTTGCCCTGTCCTCTTTCGTACTCTTATGAAACAATTGTTCTGCAGTACCCAGTTTATTAATCGGCTCAAGTATAAAATTGTACAATACTTTTCCCCGCTCTGTTGGTACCATCTTTTTTGCCGAACGGTCAAATAATTTATATCCTGTATATGCTTCCAGTGAGTTCAGATGAAGACTCACTCCCGGCTGGGAGATATACAGGGCCTGCGCAGCGCCTGTAAGTGTACCGGTTTCATAAATCGCTTTAAATGTTCGTAGCCATTCCAGATTGAGCATTTTTATCTATCATTTTTATGATACAAATGTAAAACTTAAGTTATTATGATAATAATATGTTTTGAGTGAATTTTGCCCTGACAAAAAAAATAAATGATGGAATACAGAAGACTAGGAAACACTGAACTGCAATTATCAGCAATAACATACGGAGCCTTTGCTATTGGCGGAAACATGTGGGGCGGAAACGAAAAGAAAGACTCCATTGCATCTATACACGCCTCTCTTGATAATGGTGTCACAACAATTGATACAGCACCATTTTATGGTTTTGGACTAAGCGAAGAGATGATTGGAGAAGCTTTGAAAGGAAAAGACAGAACTAAAGTACAGTTACTAACGAAATTCGGCCTTGTCTGGGACGGCAGCAATAGCGGAAATGGTGAATACTTTTTTGATGCTCAAGACAATGGCCGCAATATTCCTGTCTACAAGTACGGGGCAAAAGCCAATATTGTTAAGGAACTGGAAGAAAGTCTTCGTCGCCTGAAAACTGATTATGTTGATTTGCTTCAATTACACTGGCCGGATAATACAACGCCGGTTGATGAAACAATGGATACGCTGAACCGGCTGATTCAACAGGGCAAGATAAAAGCTGCAGGCGTATCTAATTATAATCTTCAGCAACTGCACGAAGCAGAAAATACAATCGGTCTTGCATCTAACCAGGTTTCATACAGCATGTTAAACCGTGCCATAGAAAAAGATGTTTTGCCCTACTCTATTGAAAGAAATATCAGCATCATTGCATACAGCCCAATGGAAAGAGGATTACTCACCGGCAAATATTTTAAGGACAGCAAATTAAAGAACGATGACCACCGCAATGGCTACTTCGAACAATTTCAGTTGGATAAAGTAGCGGATTTCCTGGCAAAGATCACACCGATAGCCAAAGGCACAAATGCTACGCTTGCGCAACTGGTGCTTAGATGGACCACCTTACAAAAAGGCATTACCGTTGTTTTGGCAGGTGCGAGAAATGCGGAACAAGCCGTCAGCAATGCACAATCAATGGACATTGATATTACTCCGGAAGAAATGGCCTTTATCAACAAAGAACTTTCCCTCATTAACTAACGCATTTTTTATTCAACAATTAAACTGAATTTGACATGCTTTTCACAACATACCAGCTTGGTGATCATCTGCTAAAAAACAGGATCATCATGCCCCCCATGACGCGTTCCCGTGCTGCAAACGGAGATGTAGCTACAGATCTGATGGCTGAATACTACAGCCAACGCGCAACTGCGGGGCTTATTATTTCCGAAGGAACACAAATCAGCCGGCAGGGCCAGGGTTATGCGTGGACGCCCGGCATCTATACAAAAGAACAGATCGATGGCTGGAAAAAAGTAACCGACGCTGTGCACAAACAAGGCGGAATAATATTCGCGCAACTCTGGCACGTAGGCCGGGTTTCTCATACATCGCTCCAGGAAAATCAACAGTCTCCTGTTGCGCCTTCCGCAATTCTTGCGGACGGTGTAAAAGTATTTGTTGATCCGGAAGGAAAAGGTCCTTCGGCTGGTGCAGGAGAAATGCTGCAGCATTCCATGCCCAGGGAATTAACAAAAGATGAAATAAAAGCCATCGTGAATGACTATGCACAAGCAGCCAAAAATGCAATAGCGGCAGGATTTGACGGCGTTGAACTACATGGCGCAAATGGATATCTTTTAGAACAATTCACCGATTCGCAAACAAACAAGCGAACTGATGAATATGGCGGATCACTTGAAAACCGCTTGAGATTTTTAAAAGAAGTTGCCACCGCCGTAGTAAACGCTGTGGGCAAAGAAAAAGTTGGTATAAGACAGGCGCCTTTAACTACATTGATGGGTGCGATTGATGATAATCCTGAAGAAACATACCTGGCTGCTGCAAAAATGCTGAATGAGATTGGAGTTGCTTACATCCATATTGCAGAAGCAGACTGGGAAAATGCACCTATAATGCCGGCCGAATTTAAAGAAGCCTATCGCAAGGCATTCTCGGGAACGCTAATCTATGCCGGCAAATACACTAAACAAAGAGCCGAAGAGGCGATTGCGAATGGTTGGGCGGATCTAATCGCATTTGGCAGACCGTTTATTGCCAACCCCGATCTGCCTTATCGTTTGCTGAACAATCTACCATTAAACTCACCTGACGGAAAGAAGTTTTTTGGTGGCAGTGACATTGGTTATACAGATTATCCATTTTATAAAAATTAATCGTATGAGTTTATTTAAACCTTTTAACGATAAAGGCTTACAATTAAAAAACAGGATTGTAATGGCACCAATGACCAGGGCACGTAACCCAAATGGCATACCCAATAAGTTGAATGCCTTATACTACAAACAACGCGCTGGTGCTGGCCTGATCATTACTGAAGGCACAGCTATATCACCAACTTCAATGGGCGTGTTGCATATCCCGGGATTGTATACAGATGAACAGGTGGAAGGCTGGAAACTTGTAACACAGGCCGTTCATGAAGAAGGTAGCAAAATATTCACCCAGCTGTGGCATGTTGGCCGTGTATCGCATGTTACTAACCAGCCCGGCGGCATTGCACCGGTGAGCAGCTCAGATATCCAGGCTATAAAATCTTTTGCGTGGGGTTACGATGAAAATGGTAAAGAAAATTTTGTCCCCTGCACAAAACCACGTCCGTTAGCAACCTCTGAGGTCAAGGATATTGTACATGATTTTGCGAAAGCAGCAGCCAACGCAGTTAAAGCCGGCTTTGACGGTATTGAGATACATGGAGCCAACGGTTATTTAATTGAGCAATTTCTAAATCCTTTTGTAAACAACAGAATGGATGAATACGGAGGCGATATCGTTAACCGCAGCCGTTTTCTCCTTGAAGTTATTGATGCCTGCGTTGATGCAATTGGCGCTGAAAAAGTCGCTATACGTTTAACGCCTTACGGGGGCCTGCACGAACTTCCGCATTATGATGAGATTGAAGCAACATACAAGTATTTGGCGGAAGAGTTAAGTGAAAGACAGATTGCGTACGTTCATATCATGGATCAAAAATCCCGCGGAAGTTTTGCACTACCTGAAGGATTTATGTCACGCTTCAAATCATGGTACAAGGGAATCGTCATATTGGCAGGCGGAATGGATAAGAAGAAATCAGACGAATACCTGTCTGCCGGAATCATTGATCTTGCCGGATTTGGCGAGCCTTTTATTGCCAATCCGGACCTTGCGGACCGGCTAAGGAACGATTGGCCTTTAACTCCACCAGAACGGCATCTGCACTATGGCGGAGCTGAACATGGTTATACCGATTATCCACTTCACCAATCATCAGCAGCGTGATCGACAGATAAAGACCCGTCAGCAACTTCAATAAAGGCGGTATTCATTATACCCGCCTTTATTGTTTTCATCATCTTTAAGGAACTCATTCTTAGTTATTCATCGCTTTCAATGCTTCTGCCGGAGAGGAAAGAAACAACCTGTAAAGATCAGCAGTTCCTCCTACATGTATCTCATAAACATCACTGTTTAATGCATCGAAAAGCTCATCGGCAACCTGTGACGCAGGTATCCCCTTCTCACCACCAATTGACTGTGAAAAATCTGTATTAACAAGCGGCGGCATCAGTTCAAATACTTTGATATGCCCTGTTTGCGCAAGCGTTATACGTAATGATTGCGTATAAGAATGTAATGCCGCTTTGCTCGCAGCATACGTAGAAATAAAATGATTGGGCGAAAACGCTACAATAGACGTAACATTTACAATTGCCGCATTAGCATTTGAATGTAATACAGGCAATAACTTTTCAGTAATGCGAACAATAGCCAGGTAATTAGTCAACATCTCAGCACTTGCCTTTTCGTAAGCCCCTGCTTCTGCAGAAAGTTTATAGGCTGCGGCAAAGCCGGCGTTGTTCACAATTACGTTCAGCCCAGGGTATTCTTTTGAGATCTGCTTAACGAGCCCGTCAACGTCCGCGTCTTTTGTAATATCACTGACAATTGCAACGGTATTTTTCAATGATGCTGCTGCCTGCTCCAGCTTCTGGCGATTTCTGCCCGTAATAATTACTTTATTACCATTTTCTGAAAATTGTTTTGCAATTGCAAATCCAATACCTGCGCTTCCGCCTGTTACAAGTACTGTGTTTCCTGAAGTTTTCATTTTTTGTTTATTTAATGTGATTACTCTTATAATATACCGATTGGTATATTTTAAAGCAAAAAAATTTAAGTGAGATCGTTGATCATTTTTTCAACAGACTCCATGATCATTTTCCTGAAATTGAGCTTGTTTGTAAGCTTTGATATCATTATTCCACCCTCTATCAATGCAATTAAAGCTATAGCAGACTGCTCAGGAACAACATCAGTCCTGAACTCCTTTGCCTCAATACCTTTTTTTATAATTGCAGAAAGACTATTCTTCCATGATACAATTGCATCACTGGCTTTTTCTTTTAATTGAGGATGCGTATCATCAGATTCGATGGCTGTATTAAGGATTGGACAACCACCTTCCGGAAATGGAGATTTAAAAAAATTCTCATAGAAAGTAACATACACCAGCAATTTGTCTTTGTAGGTTTTTCTTTTGCTGATCTCCTGTTTTACGTAAGAGTTGATCTTTTCCAGGTTACATTCAAATGCCGCCAATGCAACGGCATCCTTATTCTCAAAATTACCGTAAATGCTACCCTTTGTAAGACCTGTGGCATCTGTAATATCAGACATAGACGTGCCCGAATAACCTTTCACATTAAAAATGGGAGCAGTTTTTTCGATAATGTACTGTCTGGTTTTTTCCGCCTTTGTCATAACAGGAAAGAATTATCACACAAAATTATACCGATTGGTATTATTTTACAAAATTTATTTTATCTCTTTAACAAAGAAAAAAATCAATCTTCTGTAACCAAATGATTTCTACGGAATTCTGTGGGGCTAAGGCCGTTGTATTTTTTGAAGATCCGGTTGAGATGGCTCAGATCAGTAAAACCAAATTCATCGCTAATCTCTTTAAGGCGCATATTGGTATACTTCAGCCGCGTTTCTATCAATTTCATTTTGTACAAGGCTATATATTGCTGCATGTTTTCACCAGTATTCTTTTTAAAATATTCACCTATATAATTCTGGGAAACATGAAAATGCGCAGCAACAATATCAGCTCTTAGCTTGTCCGGCAAAAAAATATTTCTGTGTACATAATTTATCAACGCCAGGGCCTCGTTTGTTGGGTCTGCAGCAATGGCCGGTTCTTTTACAGAAATATTACGGGCGGCGATGGTTATGATCGTATTGATAAACTGGCTGATCACTTCTCCCCTGTTTGGAAAGCGACTTTCATTTTCAAGAATAATAGCTTCTGCAAGTGCCCTCACCAACGGCTTATCGGAAACATTTGAGAGAATGCAGCCAGGTAAATGATTGTGATTATGAAAAATATACTCCACTTTCTGCACCCACTCTCTGCTCTGCGTTTTAAGGTAATTATTATTAAACCTGATGAACAAAAACGTGGTTGGCTTACTTACTTCGAAGCCATGACGGTCACTGGGAAAGATCAGAAATAATTTATCAGGACTGTAAGGTAACCGGTGATCATTGACGATCTGAACACCTTCACCTTCTAATACAAAGATCATTTCAAAGAAAGTATTCTTATGGATTTTCGCAGCGTATTCATTTATTTCGAGAACATCCAGTTCAAAAGGCTGATAAATATTTCTAATCTCCATTCCTGCAAAAATACAAATCAATCCTTCCTAAATACAAGCGAAAGCAGTTAGTGGTCCCGAATTTTACATCATAAATAAAAGATAACATGAACACAACGTCATTTTTATTACTCAGATTGGCCATTGGCGCAAGTATGCTGGGGCACGGACTTGTACGCTTACCCAAATTACAAACCTTTAGTAAGTGGATGACAGGCAATTTTGAAAAATCGATGCTGCCTAACGGACTGGTATTGCCGTTCAGCTATGTATTGCCTGTTGCGGAGTTCACTATTGGTCTCCTTATTATGCTCGGTTTATTTACGAGACCTGCATTAATTGCCGGATCTATTGTCATGATCATGCTTATAACCGGCACGGCATTGATTGAAAATTGGGATGCACTGCCTTCACAGTTAATACATGTAGCCATATTTGCTGCACTGATCAACGCATCTGGCTATAACACGTTAGCAATCGATAATATATTGTTTAAAAAATAGTACCTGATGAGCAGCAGAAGAAAATTTATTAAACAAAGCGGCATACTGGCTTTAACGAGTACAGTTCAATCCTTCACAGGAAAAAGTATCTCACAAAACAAACAATCTATGCAGTCAAAAGAAAAAACATACTGGCCGGATGGATCTCGACTGGTAGTCTCCATATCTATGCAATTTGAAGCAGGTGGACAGCCTGATAATGCAGAAAGCCCTTTCCCGAAAAACATGCAAAAAGGCTACACTGACCTTCCCGGCGCAACATGGTTTGAATATGGTTATAAGGAGGGTATTCCCCGTATGCTGGACAATTGGGAAAGGCTTGGCATTAAAGTCACATCGCATATGGTAAGCGCAGCAGTACTTAAAAATCCATTTCTCGCTAAAGAAATAGTTGAGCGTGGACATGAAGCTGCGGCACATGGAATGAACTGGGCAACCCAATACAACATGAATTACGAAGAAGAAAAAAAATTCGAAAAAGATGGTGCGGATGCTATCGAAAAAATCACAGGAGTAAAACCCGTTGGGTACAATGCCAACTGGTTAAGGCGTGGTGCCAACACATTAAACATTTTACAAGAACTCGGGTTTATTTATCACATTGATGATTTGAGTCGGGACGAGCCCTTTATTATTAAAGTGAACAATAAAGATTTTGCAGTTGTGCCTTATACGCTCCGCAACAATGATATTCTTTTGATTGAAGGAAAAAACTTTTCAACAGATCAGTTCTTTAACCAGGTTAAAATGGAATTTGACCAGCTATATCCCGAGTCTGAAAACCGCCGCAGACTGATGTCCATCAGCTTTCACGACCGCATTGGAGGCACTCCGCAAATGGTAAAAACCACCAACGAACTAATAAGATATATACAGCAACATAAAGGTGTATCGTTCAAACGAAAAGACGAAATCGCAAGGATGACACTTGATGACAAAACGACCATCAGAGAGTGAATTGCTATCATGATTAAAACTAAAGGCTATCGATGATTGATAGCCTTTAATAATTTCAATTATTTGGGAAGCAGCGCCTGCCCCTCAAAAGCTATACCGTCCCATCCGTGCGCCATAAATTGCCTGATATTCTGATGATCCATACCACTGGGATTATTTAATACCGACTGATAATGTTCTGCAAACAGGTAAAGCGTGTCTTCTTTACTTAGATTATTTAGTTGGGCAAACGCAAAAACTTTCGCGCTCCCCTGGTTTTGCGTTGCTTCATTGTACGTCTCTCCGTTTTTGAATGCAGTGGGCTGATGTTGATAACTCGCTTCAATAAATTCAATCACCTCCTTAAACGTAAGTGAATTGTCTTTTAATCTACCGACCAATGTAATTAACTGTTCTTTCATTCAGAAAAGTATCTATTTAAAATTAATTTGGCGCGAAATCCGTCATTATGTGCCCTTCGCGCATTTTTACCGGCCAAAAATAAAATTAAAAGATCCAGCTTTCAGCCTTAATCAGAAATATTCTTAAACAATCAATCGTATTGGTTTGAAAATAGTTGAACAGGACTTCTGCCATGCCTGATGCTTTTTACAATTTTATTCTGGCGTTTTTTTTGTGGCCCTATGTATAAAAGTAAAATCATGAAATATGACCCCTTTGACTTTGTTGTAACAGCAAATCTTGACACTATTTCGGGAACGCTGATACCTATTGGAGACAATGATAAAGATTACCCCAAGCAATTCAATGTTGTAATAGAAGACAAATCAATTGGCCTTCTACAGTGCGATAACAAAATGTGGACATTTCAACATGGCGATAACAAAGAACTGGCGGAAGCTATTGGTGAATTTGTGATTGAGTGGTATAAGGGGGAGTGAAGAAAGGTGTCAGGTATCAGGTTTCAGGTTTGAGGTATAAGGTCTCAATGAGGTTTAAAGTCGTGAGAGAAGAAGGAGCTGTTTAATTTTTGATCGAAAACCTTGTGTTTGTGGTTTGACCTTAAACTTTTATAAGCCAGCCGTGAAATAAGTTTATTTGCACACGTGTATAGGATATCTTTTACAAAAAAAATCAGTCTATAATCACGAAAACCAATTGCGAAAAAAGTTCTCATTTTCGCCAAAACCCAATAAAGAGAATACAAGTTTCAATATGAAATAACCAATAAAACCTTCTTCTCACCCCTACTCCTCAAGCCTCATGCCTCAGGCCTTATACCTCAGACCTTATACCTCAAACCTGACACCTGATACCTGACACCTGATACCTGATACCTGATACCTGATACCTGATACCTGATACCTGACACCTGATACCTTTTTCAAAATTTTCCCCCAAAAAAACTTGCGTAAGTGAATACTTACATTTAATTTAGTAAGCGAATACTTACATATTTTATGAGATCACAGGCAAGAAGAGATGTTTTCCAGGCAATAGCCGATCCAACACGGCGCGCTATCATTGCGCTTATAGCGTTTCAGTCAATGAACCTGAATGCTATTGCCGAAAATTTTAACGTTAGCAGGCCGGCCATTTCCCAGCATATCAAAATTTTACATGAATGTGGTTTGATCACCATCAAACAACAAGGCAGGGAACGTTATTGCGAAGCTCAGCTTAATAACCTTGCCGCAGTTGCGGACTGGCTTGAACCATTCCGCCAGGCATGGGAAGACCGGTTTAACAAAATGGACGATCTGCTGGCACAAATGCAATCTTCGAAAAAAAGAAAAAACAAATAATCATGGCATCTAAAAATCAGACAAAAGTAACCGCCGAACCAGGTAAACAGGAACTGCACATCACAAGAGAGTTCGATGCTCCGAGAGAGCTGGTGTTTAAAGCCTACACAGATCCGGATCTTGTTATTCAATGGCTTGGTCCAAAAGATCTGGCAATGAGAATTGAAAAATACGACTGCAGAACAGGCGGCTCCTACAGGTACATTCATTCCGATAAGAATGGAAATGACTATGCCTTTAATGGTGCGGTGCATGAAGTTACTGCACCTGAAAGGGTTATTCAGACTTTTGAGTTTGAAGGCTTGCCTGAAAGAGGACATGTTAGCCTGGACAGCGCCTTCTTTGAAGCATTGCCGGACAACAGAACCAAAGTAACCATTCATTCTGTGTTTCGCTCAGTGGCAGACAGGGACGGTCTTGTTCAATCTGGCATGGAGAAAGGACTTAGCGAAGGCTTTAGCCGGCTTGATGATCTGCTGGCAAAATAATTTCATTATAAAAATTCAAACACAAAAAAAACAACTCTTATGGTTAAAGACGTATGGCTCAATCTTCCTGTAAAAGATGTAAAAAGGGCCCAAACATTTTTCACTGATCTTGGTTTTACATTCAACGCACAACATGCTGACGGAGTTAATTCCGCTTGCCTGATGATGAGTGAAAAAAATGTTGCGGTAATGCTTTTCGCAGAACACATATTCAAAAGCTTTACATCAAACAATGTGATCACCGGCACCGATAATTCTGAAGTATTAATTTCATTCAGTGCCGAAAGTCAGCAGGAAGTGGATGAAATGGCTGCAAAAGTTGAAAAGGCAGGAGGAAACATTTACTCCAAACCACAATTAAACCAGGGATGGATGTACGGATTTGCTTTCAGCGATCCCGATGGGCACAAATGGAACATGCTTTACATGGATCTCAGCAAGATGCCTAAATAACTTCAGTCAAAATAATCACGATGCCAAAATCCCTTGCTGCAACAAAAGATCTAACGGCTCGCCAGTTCATCATCAGACTCACTGCGCTGCAATCCGATGATGAACTTAAAAAAATTCAGCGTTATTTTAAATCAGAAGCCGGTTCATACGGTGAAGGAGATCAGTTCATCGGCGTGAAAATGGGCCAGCTTTTTGAACTGGCGAAAACGGTCATTGCCATGCCGGCAAAAGAAATCGAAAAGTTACTCGAGAGTCCGATCCATGAAGTTCGAGCCGGTGCGCTGAGTATTATGGATAAAGCATCGCGCGATAAAACAATCACCGGACCGCGCCTCAAAGAACTGTATGACCTTTACATGAACAGACACGATCGCGTAAACAACTGGGATCTTGTAGATCTCGGTTGTTTACATATGGTAGGCAGTTATCTTATTGATAAACCAAGAAAGATTTTATACCGACTGGCTAAATCAAAAAATATCTGGGAGCGGAGAACTTCCATCCTTGGCACCTGCTATTTTATAAAAAAAGGTGAGACTGCAGATACTTTCAAAATTGCAGAGATCCTGTTGCTCGACAAAGAAGACCTGATTCACAAGGCTGCTGGTTGGATGCTGCGCTTCGCCGGAGATAAAGACCCCAAGGGCCTTCGTGCCTTTTTGGATAAACATGCCGCAACGATGCCCAGAACAATGCTGCGGAACTCCATCGAAAAATTTGACAAGAAAGAAAAAGAACATTATATGAAAATTTGTGAGGAATAACAGGCCGATAGTAAATACTTCTGATCCTATCATTGTAAAACAGGTAGATGGGTCTTTAAAAAACGACTGGGTAAACTTCCTTATTAACACGTATAAATTCAATTTTTACGAATGGCCGCGCGCCTTTGCGCTTCGTAACGGATGGAGGCTTTATGTAGCCTAACGTGACAACAAAATAGTTGCCTGCCGTTCGTTTTTCACGACAAGTGAAAAAACCGTCTTTTCAGGGGTAGATGCGCCTGTACCCGGTGTAATGACAGATGATCACGCGCCGGACTTTGCCATTTGGCGGAAAGCTATCAATGAAGGAATAAAAGGGGGCGCAAGATTATTTGTCGCAGACATTGAATTACCAGATACAACGAAGAACAAAGCAGCTTATGAAGGCTTTTCCAAATTGGGATTTTATATTCCTTATACAAGGTTTCACTACAGATTGAATAAATAACATATGCACGCACATATCATCATGATCAATCGCTAAACATTCTTCACAAAAGGATATTTTTAACCATAATCATCTTGAAATAACTACAAAAATTACTATCTTTCATATTATCTGAATCACTTATTCTTACCCACAGAAGCTTGACATAAATCCGGTACCGTTATCTACAAAGACCAGATTTAAAGTGATTGTCCATGCCAAAGACAAGTCAAATTCTTCTCACAGAGGAGAAAGAAACCTTACTTATTACTTTGTATGCCAAAGCACTCGACAGTCGTTCGTCACGCTCTATACTTTGTGACAAAACCGCCGAAGCTATTGCGCAACAGATCAATTACGATTTCAATAAATTAACAAGCCTTGCCAACAACAATATTATCGTTGTAAGAGCCAGGCAATATGACGAATGGCTGAAAGAATACCTGGCAAACAACCCCAACGCAGTTGTACTTAACCTTGGTTGTGGATTGGACTCGAGGATTGCAAGAATTAATCCACCAATGAATATCCGTTGGTTTGACCTGGACTACCCGGAAGTTATCCAACTAAGACAGAACTTTTTCGAAGACAGGAATGGCTATACGATGATTGCTTCTCCTGTAACCGCGCTTAGCTGGATGAAACAATTGCCAACAGATCGCCCCGCGATAATAATAGCTGAAGGCCTGCTTGAATACCTAACAGAAGAAGAGGTTAGAATATTACTAAACAGGCTAATAACTTTTTTTCCGCACGGACAATTGATCTTTGATGTGATGAGTTCCTTTGCCATCCGGTCGGGGCAAAAGAAATTGAAAGCAACAACAGGCGCTATTCATAAATGGGCAGTGAACGACCTTACTGATCTAGACCAACTGGACCTAAGACTTACAAGAATTTCCGGTCTGTCTGTATTCCAATCTCCCTACATAAAGGAACTTCCGTTAGGATACCGCTTACTCTATGGCCTCATGACAACAATGCCGCCGTTCAACAACATGCTCCGCTTGTTGCGATACGAATTTTAAAAATCCAAACAAACTTGTTGCCTGGCATACTTATACTCGGGCAAACAAACTTTTTATCGTACAAATGCTGGCAATTGTTGCAGGAATCAATGCTGGTATTTGATTTTTTTTGAAAAGATAATTATTTTGCCCTCGAACAGCTGTGCGGGCCAGCAAGCTACTTACCAATCATTTTTTATCAATCAATTATATGAGCCAATTAATCACCGGTATTCACCATGTAACAGCCATTGCAGGCAAATCGCAGAAGAACATTGATTTTTACGCTGGTATCCTCGGACTGAGACTTGTGAAGAAAACCGTAAACTTTGATGCACCGGAAGTCTATCATTTTTATTACGGCGACGAACAGGGTTCACCAGGAAGCATACTCACATTTTTCCCTTATGGCCACATTCAAAGCGGCAGACATGGCAAGGGCATGCTTAATACAACCAGCTTTTCTGTTCCGTACAATAGCATTGGATACTGGCAGGAACGATTAACCAAATATGATATAAAACAAAAGCCTGTGCAGGAAAGACTTAAAACCGAGGCTTTTATTTACTTTGAGGATCATGACGGGTTGGGACTTGAGTTGATTTTTACTGACAAAGACAGCAGGCCCGGATTCAGTTACGGACACATACCGGAAGAACATGCTATCAAAGGTTTTTATAATGTGGAAATATGGGAAGAAGGTTATGAGCGGACCGCGGCTTTACTTACTGAACAAATGGATCACACGCTGATAGCAGAGGAAGGAAACCGCTTCCGTTTCGCCGCAAACGATAAACCCGGAAATTATGTGGACATTCTTTGCATGCCTGACAGGCTGCGAGGTTTGGGAGGCAACGGAACCGTTCACCATATTGCTTTTGCAACGCCCAATGCAGAAACACAGTTGGAAGCCAGGCAGAAAATTTCCGCACGCATGCTTAATCCCACACCTGTGTTGGACAGACAATATTTTACATCCATTTATTTCAGAGAGCCCGGAGGTGTATTATTTGAAATAGCCACATCAGGACCGGGATTTGCGGTAGATGAAGAACCAGCACATTTGGGTGAAGCTTTAAAACTTCCACCACAATATGAACCAATGAGAAAAGAGATTGAAAACGTAGTGGACCCGGTTTCTTTTCTTGCTGATAATTATAAATAATGATATGCATCAAAAAAATATAACCACTTCGGGCAAGCCATTGTCTGAAGCATCAAAAGCATTGATCCTGCTGCACGGACGGGGAGCAAGCGCTTCTGATATTTTATCCCTGGCTCAGTATTTTAAACTTACGGACTTTGCACTGCTCGCACCGCAGGCAACAAATAACACATGGTATCCTTTTTCGTTCATCGCACCTGTGCAACAGAACGAGCCATGGCTCAGTTCAGCAATTGATCTATTGAAGGACATAGTACAGGATATTGTTACGGCTGGCATTGACAAAAGCAATATTTATATGATGGGCTTTTCCCAGGGAGCCTGCCTTACACTGGAATTTGCAACACGCAATGCAACTAGATGGGGTGGAATTGCGGCGTTCACCGGAGGCCTTATAGGAGATCATATCTACAGAGAGAACTATGCCGGCAATTTCGATAATACGCCCGTTTTTATAGGCACAAGTGATCCTGATTTTCACGTTCCGGTTCAAAGGGTTTATGCAACCAGCAACATTTTAAGAGAAATGGGAGCTGATGTGACTGAAAAAATTTATCCTAATATGGGGCATACAATTGTTCAGGATGAGATTGAACATGTGAACAAGCTGATATTCAGCAGCCCTGACACAGCATAACAGAACCTCGATCACGAAACAAAATGCGTTTAATGCAGTACAGGCACAAAGCATTAAACGCATTGTTGTTTGCATCAAAGCGACCCCGTTAATTTTCAACAACACTATCAAAAACCATATAAGGTGTAATGGCTGCAGCTTTGATTTGCGCTTCATTTAAATCTTTTGTCACAAGTGCATCCTCACCCAATACAACAAAGCAGTCCTTATCAATAAAAAAACCGCTCAACAATATTTCTGTTCCGTTGCTGGTTATGCTTAGCGGTATTCTTTTATTTTTATCCATTACTTCAAAATAGGTAGAGCCATCTCCATGATAGTCCAAAATCTGTTCATCTTTTAACACCCATTTATTATTGCGGATCTCTCCTATCAATTTTCCATCAAACGACTTAATCTGTGCCGAAATAAAAACTTTTTGATCTTCCAGCTTCAGATAGATCTTATAAGGATCATTAGAGCAGGCAGAAGAAATTTTTCCATTGACATAAAATCCCTCTTTAAGCTTCGAGACAGGCAGGCTTTCCCCATCCCCCTTACCCAGCTTTAATTGTATCACACCCTGATTTACCTGAACTTCTTTGGGAATAGTCAATCCGATACGATGATACTGTTCAAATGCCATTTGTCTTTTTGATTTGAAGAAATAGTCACGCAGGTAAGGAATAGAGATTATCAAAATCATTATTACCAGCACAGGGAGCAACAGTTTAAAAAGTATATTCCGGGCAGGGTGACGTGATGATTTATCTACCCTGACCGACAAGCGTGAAAGTGAAACAGCTTTTCTTGTTTCTGCTATTTTTCGCAATTGCTTAATCTTTTTTTTGCTCATAGGTAAGCTTTATGAAATCGATTAGGAAGGTGCAGCAATAGTTTGCTGGCTGGCGGCAAATAGTTTACCCGATACAGAAGACATCAATTGAATGGAAAGGTCCGTTAAACAAGTGGTGCGGGTGATCAAAACGGCCGCAGCAAACATAGTCGCAGGGAATGGAACCCGTCTACTAAGTTAGCAAATATCCAGGTGATTTAAAAGCATCAAATGGCCTCGCAAGGCAGATACGAAAGCACATTAACCACAGAGGCAAAGGGGTTTATCTCACAGAGTCGCCCGGGAACGTTTCTACTGAAACAAGTATCTTGTATTCTTCCGTGAAACCCGGTGAACCAAACTCTTTTACTTCCGTGGTTAAAATACCTGGCTGTGAAATAAACAGATACCACGCTTCTTCAACACCCTATTGCAATTCGCAAACGAGTTTAGTAAATTGGGTTATATGAAACAACTCCGTCTAACGGCCCTGCTTTTGCTTTTGTTAAATAGTATTTATGCCCAGAACGACACCATCCACCCAATAATGTTTGGAAACAAACTGGCAATTAATAACGACAATCCGCCGGACAACTCCCAACCGGTTCTAAGAAAAATAACGGACAAGCTCATTCCGTATGTCAACGGCAAGGATTTTCTCTTAAGTGTTTTGCCCTATGACAAAATCTTTGAAAAGCTTTATTCAGCTACCGGAAATGTGTGGTTCGCAGACAGCCTTTTTATTGACCATTGTAATTTTTACAATAGTCCGAATCCTGATCCTCCATACTTCAGAAACACTTTTTTTAGTTCTTCTATAACTATCGAAGCATTCAATAATTCAGGCCCTAAACACAAGCCATATTCATTTACGTTAATGAACAATGCTTTCAGTAGTTTTTTGGGACTGAATATTAACAACAGCTATCTCGACACCTTATCTATTTCCGGTTGCACGGGAAATATGTCCTTTAAAAATGACACCACTGACTTTGTGTTCCTTTCAAATTTGCCGGAGTTTTCAGACAGTTCATCCACTGGTTCTCTCTGGTTTGAAAATATCCGCTCGCTAAAAGACACATCCTCCATCCTTATAGAGCATTCAAACCTGAATGGCATTACATTTAGCAACTCCGGTCTTAATGATATTACATTTGTAGAAGACACACTTAATGCTACTTTTATCGATTCTATTTTCACATCAAAAGATGCTGCGTCCATCGTCAAATCTATTTTCTTTAATAAATGTTTTATTAACGGAAGCTTCAATTGCAAAGGTTCCAGGATCCAGAATTTATATTTTGTCTCCTGCAAATTTGGTCCATCGGCTTCACTGGCTGATTTACGTTTTGACACATTAATACTGGAAGATTGTGGCAAACTACCATCCGGCATAGCCTTCTCTCCTATCCCTAACAATAAGGATTGTTATTTAAAAATTGTCCGCACCGATATTACGGCTTCAAACTTTAAGTATCCTGCAGGCCTGCATTTATTTTTTGACGATAATGAGGGAACTGATGACATTAATAACGTGTATGTTTCTTTGTTAGAAAAACTTAAAGGGGAAGCAAAAACGGAATCTTACAAACAAGTAGACATTGACTATAGAAATCAATTGGCATCCAGGGGCGGCATCGTTGAAAAGACGTTGAATTTTGTAAACCGCACATGGTGGAACTATGGTTATAACAAAGGAAGGGTTATCTGGATCAGCCTGATATTACTGTTGATTTTTTTCTTCATTAATTTATTTACATGGCAACGCCTTCAACTGATTTATCCTGTAAGTTCTATTATCGATAAAATGGAAGACGCATTTGAAAACAAAAATTACGTACGGCATGCCAGCCTTGTTTTCCTTTACACATCCTTCATCTTTTTTTCATTCAAAATAGATTTTACGAAGATCAGGTTCGGAAACCTGCAAACAGTTGCATACTTTCTTCTTCAATATATTGCAGGGCTGATTTGTTTATTTTTTATACTGAATGCGATTTTGAAAGTTTAGAAGACAGGAAATTCTTTCACAGAGAAAAATACCGAGAAGACACCGAGGAGCACAGAGAGCTGAATCCTGCACTGATATCTGATTTTATAGTTCGATGCCCGCTGTTGATTCTTTATTTATTTGCAGTATCCTGTTTCAGACAGATGCAGGCCACAGCAACATGATAAAACATTATTGCGCGAGATAGCCGCCATCAACATTATAATATGCACCGGTAACAAAAGATGCTTTATCAGAATTGAGCCACAATGCCAGTTCAGCAACTTCTTCGGCTGTTCCAAGTCTACCCATCGGGTGAAGGCTGATCAATGCTTTTCTTGCTGCCTCATCCATTCCACTTAGCAATGGTGTTACAATATACCCTGGTCCAATAGCGTTTATTCTAATGTTTTTATCCCCATATTCCAGTGCAGCAGTCTCGGTAAGTCCGATAACACCGTGCTTCGCTGCAACATAGGCGGCTGAACCCTTTGTTCCTACTTTACCTAAAATAGATGCCATGTTTACGATGCTTCCTCCGCCTGCCGCAATGATCGCAGGTATTTGATAACGCAGACCATAAAAAACACCGGACAAATTAATTGAGATCACCTTATCCCATCCGTCGACCGGATATTCGCCCACTGAACTTATTGGGCCGCCAATACCCGCATTGTTCACAGCTATATGCAGCGCTCCGAAATGTTTTACAGCTTCATTCACTAATTGCTCACTGTCGCCAGGTTTTGATGTATCTGCTTTTACAAAAAGGGCTTTTCCCCCTTTTGATTCAATTTCCTTTACAGTTTCATTCCCTCCCGCTTCACTAATATCAGACACCACTATTTTGGCTCCTTCGGATGCATAGAGCAATGATATAGCACGACCAATACCAGATCCTGCACCGGTAACAATGGCAATTTTTTTGTCTAAACTTTTCATCATTCCTGATTTTATTTTAGATAATCAATGAGCTAAATACAATAAAAAATCTGTGTTTCAGTATATTAAAAACACCTGTCAGTTTTGCTATTTTGCTTTCATTATTCCCGGTGCTTTCCAAGCGCCGCTTAATATCTCTTGCTTTGGCCAGTAAACTCTCATCAAAACATTGAATGCTCCTTCCGGCGCAGGCAGCCAGTTACTTTCTTTGTCTTTACCCGGCGAATTGTGTTGAATGAATATATCTGTAGAACCGTCTGCATTTGTCTTTAGATTACTTCTATCGCCTATTGCATTGCGATTAATGGGATTCTTTATCATAAAACCTTCAGGATCGTACATAGTGAGCGACCAAAATGCATTGGCTGGTGGTGTTTCACCTTTAGCGAAATGAATAACATAATTGTTTGCTCCATTCAAAGCATTTCCACTTTCATCAAACGCAGCAGAAGGATAAATTGCATCCTCAGGAAGGTTGGCGCCCAAACCACCATAAGCAACAAGCGCTCTGGATTGATAATCCGTGCCATAAGCACCGGTGTTGTGCATAGGCACCCATCCGTTTACGAGCTCTTTGGGCTTAGCAAAAAAACTACTTGCAGATGCAAAGAACTCAGCAGGTATTTTCTTTAAGGCCTCCTGGGTTGCCGCATTAAAACTATCCAATGCAAACTTTCCACCAGGTTTAATGCCTAATAATGCAAATTTTTCCATTACAGGTTTATCTGCCTCTGCCGGCGGATTTTTTATCATTAAATTATTCGTGTAATTAAAGAATTCATCGATGGGCATAGTTTTAACAATCTCATTCGGGTTTAATTTTGAAAGGTTGTTATCTGGCATGGGCCCGGGAGGAGTATACGCTTTACCCCATTCATTCAAAGGCGTAAGTTTATATTGATGCTGAATGGGAACAACAATTTTATTTCCATCTTCTTTACTGTTAACCTGCGTACGGCCAATTATCCATACCAGGCTTGTTGGCGATTTCAGTTGCGGCATGTTAGCAGGAACTGTTCCTGTCCAACCTGGTCCCGTGATCAAAAAGTTGCCGGCTTTTGTTCCGGTAGTTCTGCTTCCCGGCGAGGCAAATACATTGGTGTATGCATCCAGCATCGGCATCATGTAATAGCGGCCCTTTGTATCAGGAACTGATAATACAAGGGCTCCCTGACTTAAGTCCAGCGTTGCAGTAGAATAGTATGTGTCAGCATTGGGCCTCACAACATCCCGGAAATCTGCATCAGGAAATGCTGATTTGTGTGCGAATGTATTGATGGCTGCCGCGTCTTTATTTTTTCCATCCGTCATCTTTCTGCGTGTGATATCCATTAACGCAAGTGGCACAGAAAATATGTATGCCTGCCTGGCAGTTTGAACAACAGATGTATCAACTTCATTTGAAGACGAAGCATTATTGCCTTGTCCATTATCTGAGCCGCATGAAGCAATCAAAAAAAGAAAGCAGAAAATAAATAGTACTTTATTCATGAAGGCATTTTTATGAAAAGAAAAAATCAAATCATCCATCGTTTAATCACGTAAAAAACAACAATGCATTTTTGAAATTGTTTGAGCGATTTAATATTTGAACAAAATCCGGATTGCCATAATATCTCTTTAAATCACTGCGTCTTTTTCTTCTTTTGTTTGCAATATGGCTCCGGTCAGCGATTATAACCGGACAGCCGGCGTATCAAAAACGAACACATGAATTATATCCTCATATATAATAATGTGATTAAAATAAATTAATATGACTGGCACCGTTCTGGAAGCTAAAAGTCCGTCCTACTTCGACCGGTCAAAACCATCAGCCATGTTCAAAAACTATTTGAAAACAGCCTTTAGAAATTTGCTGCGCAATAAAGTGCATGCGATCGTCAACATTACAGGACTCATTGTAGGGTTCAGCGCATTTTTACTGATATTTCTTGTGATATCATACGAAAGCAGCTTTGACGATTTCCATTCAAACAAAAAAAATATTTACCGTGTTGTAAGGGCCGGCAAAACGGGCGATGACCGCGACTACAGAACCGGCGTTCCTTTTCCAGTTACCAATGGCTTAAGACTGGATTATCCCCAATTAAAAAATGCCGCCGCTATAATGTCGGACAACAATGTGCAGGTAACTATTCCAGGCAACAATGGCGAGACTGTCAAGAAATTCAAGGAAGCCAGCGGTATATTCATTGCGGAACAACGCTTTTTCAACATGTTCGATTTCAAGATCGTGGAAGGCAATGCAAACAATGCTATTACTGAACCTAATACAATCTTGCTTTCAAAGAAATTTGCAACAAAATATTTTGGGGACTGGCATACAGCTTTAGGTAAAGTGGTAAAAGCTTACGGGCTCAATTTAAAAGTCACCGGCATTCTGGAAAATCCTCCGGTCAATACAGATTTTCCGCTGGGGATGGTGATTTCTTATCCCACTATGGATGCCAACATGAACGACTGGGTTAGCATTGAAGATAACAACTATTGTTTTATACAATTGCCACCCAACTATTCTGCAGCGCAAATGAGCGCCTTGTTACCGGCTTTTATCACCAGGCATATACCTCCGGAACATGCCGGTTACAAATTGCAGCTTCAACCTTTAAAAGAAATGCACTTTGATGAACGGCTGGGCAATTTCAACGGTCGCACATTCAGCAAACAAATGGTAACTGCGCTTACACTTATAGGAATGTTCCTCCTGATTATAGCCTGCGTAAACTTCATCAATCTTTCTACTGCCAATGCTGTCATCAGGTCGAAAGAAGTGGGTGTGAGAAAAGTGTTAGGAGGCACACGCAAGCAACTGGTAGTGCAATTTTTCAGCGAAACCGGTGCCGCTTGTATTATTGCAATGATCGGGGCGATAATAGTGTCTGTTATCTTTCTTCCGTTCTTAAACAGGCTGCTTGAAATCAATCTAACGGCAGGTAGTTTATTCACACCGTCAACAATATTATTCATACTGCTCTCATTAGTTATAGTTACAATTTTATCAGGTTTTTATCCGGCACTTATTCTTGCCGGTTTCAACCCTATAAATGTGTTAAAAGGCAAGCTAACTTCTGAAGCAGGCAAAGGCATTACGCTCAGAAGAGGATTGGTGGTATTCCAGTTTGTGATAGCGCAAACGCTTATCATTGGCACCCTGGTGGTAGTGGCGCAAATGAATTATTTCAGCAATGCAGACATGGGTTTCAGCAAAGAAGCGATCGTGAATGCGAGTCTGCCGCGCGACAGTGCAAGCCGCACTAAGTATGTGCGGTTACGTGATGAACTCAGCAGCATACCGGGCGTTGCTGAACTAAGCTTCAGCACATTTACGCCCGCGGCCAACGGTGGCTGGGCAACAGATCTCAGACTGGCTTCGAACAACACAAAGAAAGCTGACCTGATTGTTAATATGAAACCGGCAGATACCGGCTATTTCAGTCTTTATAATTTTAAAATGGCAGCGGGCCGCGTGTACTACCCTTCGGATACGGCAGGTGAGTTTGTAGTGAACGAGACGCTGGTAAAAGCGCTTGGTTTTGGCACCCCACAGGATGCGATCGGAAAGCAAATAAATGTAGCGGGCAAGCTGAGTCCAATTGTCGGCGTAGTAAAAGACTTCCACATGCATTCATTAAAAGACCCGATAGACCCTGTTGTAATGATGTCAGCCAAAGGGAGCTTTGGAGTAGCTAACGTCAGGATAAAACCAGGCAAAACAAAACAGGTGCTTGCCGGGATGGAAGCTACATGGAACAAAGTGTTTCCGGACTATGTTTTCGAATACGACTTTATAGACCAGTCCATTGCGGATTATTACAAACAGGAAAAGCAGCTTAGTCAACTATATAAGATCTTTTCAGGCATTGCCATCTTTATTTCATGTCTCGGTCTATATGGGCTTGTGAGCTTTATGGCGCAAAGAAAAAGAAAAGAGATTGGTATTCGCAAAGTATTGGGCGCTTCACTTGGCAATATTCTTTTGCTTTTGTCGCGCGAGTTTACCTTACTTATTGCTGTAGCGTTTTTAATAGCAGCACCCGTCGCATGGTATTTCATGCATCATTGGCTGGAACAATATAGTTTCAGAATAGATATTGGTTTAGGGTTCTTTATTATAACACTTATTTGTTCAATTATGATAGCGTGGCTGACAGTGGGCTATTCTGCGATTAAAGCTGCCATTGCAAATCCGGTAAACAGTTTGAGGACGGAGTAATTCAATGGATAATTGATAGTGCCTGCCCGACTGACGTCATTCAGGCGGGGATAATTGAAAATGAAGACAGCATAAAGTCTCTGTGGAACTCTGTGTGCTCTCAGTGTTGCTCTGTGTAATAATAATTTAATTTAAGAACCGTTACACAGAGAAAAATACAGAGGATACATGGAGAACCACAGAGTTTTATTACTACTATTAAAGGAAATCGACCTTACCTGTATTCATGTTATAAATAGCACCTACCACCTTAAGCTGATTCTTATCCACCAACTCTTTTAGCATAGGGCTTTTTGCAGTGATCTGCTGCATGGTCAGCTTGACATTCTGCTCGCAAACTGCATGAACAAAATCATTGTTCTTAGAAGTCTTATCTCCTGTAAAGGATGTCAGGCTTGTTACAGCGGGCCTTATTTTGGAAAGCATTGCAGTTATGTTACCGAGCTTTACATCATCAATAGCTGATTTAATTGCACCGCAGTACTCGTGCCCTAATACAAGAATTACCTTGGCGCCAGCCACTTTGCAACCGAACTCCATGCTGCCCAGTATATCCTCATTTACAAAATTCCCTGCAATACGGGCCACGAATACATCGCCTATACCCCGATGAAATACATCTTCAACAGGTACCCGCGAATCCAGGCAGGACAAGATAACAGCTTTTGGATATTGGCCAAGTGCAGCCCTGCGCACTTTTGCGCTATTATTCCTTACCGTTAAGCTATCGGATACAAACTCATCATTCCCTTTTTTTAGCAGAGCAATAATTTCATCAGGTGTAAGTTTTGCCTGCTGATCAGCTGTTAATACGCTATCAGCCAATATCATCACCTTGTTCACTTTAACCTCGTCAGCGTCATTCACTTCATGTGCCTCATGTTTATTCTGGCATGCTAACAATGTGACAATCATTGTTATTTGGAGCAGCAGCGATTTGTAATTCATATGGTATTTTTTAACTGTTTACGATATGCTGCAATTGTTGAAGAAAGTAAATTACGTAAAGTAGATTTCTTAACTACGGGTACAACAACTTTCAACAACAACAACAACAACAATGCACCCAAAATTGTTGCAACAACACAAGTCCGGTTATTCAGTCCGGGTGCAAAGTCAATCGCTGCAAAACAAAGCTCCAGATTATGACTGCTGTTACGCTTGCACAATTCCACTAAAAAATCACCCGTAATTGAAACACTGCCTGCCAGTTTCCTACATAATCAGGTCTTGCAATATTGTAAAATGCCTGCTATGATGATAACTTTCACAAAAGCTGATTTAGGCACCACCTGCACGGCAAAAATTGCGCCGGGGTGCTGCAGCTTAAGGAGCAGCTGCGCACTTACAAAAAGTGCTTCTTATTCTTTTACCTTCTCTGCATCCCCCATTGTCCATTTCTTCTCAAAGAATTCTTTTTCCGGACCATAAAAACGAGCCATCAGTTCAAATCCGCTTTTAGCATCAGTGGGGATCCAGTTAGCTTCTTTACCTGCAGGAGCCTTTGCTCCAATGTAAACATCAACTGATCCGTCGGCATTCTTTTGAAGACCGGGCGATGTGGAAGCCCTGCTTGCGTGCGGCAGTCCCTCAATCAGTGCATGCGTTTCGCGGTCATATGCAGTCACCGACCAATATAATTTAACAGGTACATTGGCAGGCAAATGCAACTTGTATAAAGCGGAGCCATCAAAAGTTTTTTTATCCTTATCCTTTATGCTCATCAGATAAAACTGTCCCGATCCAAGATGTTTTGCGCTGAAATAAGCTATTGAATATGCAATAGCTCTTCCATCAACCGGATAATTATTTGCATCTGTATAATTTTCAGTTATCGCTTTCAGTGTTTGAGGGTTTGCAGGCAAGGCCCAATTTGTGCCATCATAAAACGGAGGCTTAAAAACCATTTCATATTGCCCGTCCAGCCATTTATGCGCGTCAGCTATAGCAGCGGTAAGCACTTCTTTTGTGCGGGCATCAGGGGTAAAGTTTTTCCCCTTTTCAATTCCAATTGTCTTTAACTGTTCAACCATCACCATATCGCGGGTCAGCCAGGGCTCTCTTTGCACAAAACTGTTAAGTGATTCAAAGAAATGTATGTTATAGGGAATGATATTTCCGAAAGGTGTTTGCATCAAATCTACCATTACAGATTGAGGTGGATTGGCTGCCTGCGCGTAAGGATAGATCTTAACTCTTTTGCCATATTCAACAGCTTTTGCAATATCTTCTTTGGTACCGGCGCCAATATTTGAACGCAAAATAGCAAAACCTGTATAGGTTGAGGATGGCATGGATATATAACCTGCCGGGACCTTATCCTTGTAACCCGGAGGAGTTATCAGATACTTACCACCTTTACCTTTGTCAACGCCGGCAGGACCAACATCTTCTATTGCGGTTTGCCATGCATCGTCAAGCGAACCCGTGATGGATGACCAACCTTCAGCCGGAGGAATCTCCAATACAACAGGTCCTTTACGTGTATCATAAAACGGATTTACATAAATGACATCAGGATTGGGAGTAAGCGTCTGATTCTTTGAATTAACCAGGTCTGACCAATACACAATCTGGTTATAATCACCTTTCGCCTGTAACAAACTTTCGTGCATAAGCTCTGAATTAACAGCAGGCATACCCCAGATAACAGCATTGAATGCGCGGTTATATAACACTTGCTCATTCACGTTAGCAGGCTTAAACGTTGCAGTCTGCGCTGTATCCGAAGCCGGCGCACTGCCGGAAGTGGTTCCGGAAGAATTACATGCTGCAAATACCTGTATTGTTACCGCAAACACTAAGAGATGCTTCATATGCGGATCATTTATTTTGATTATAAAAAATATTGTTGTCAGAACGACGCCAAGTAAGAAGTTTGAAGTACGAAGTACTTAATCTCGAACAGGCTCGATTGATTCATCATTGTTCATAATGGAACAGTCTTAGTTCACTATTGACTATTCACTACGTGCATTTAATCAAAAATGAGATGACAGATAGGTTAATATCCTACGGACAATAGGAAAATAGTATTGCTTGCTTTTCTTTTAATCTTTAAGCTCCTAATGGCTATGGCTGGCATTCTCAGTTATTCTTCTTATTCAAACAGTAATCACTACCCCAAAAAGCAGTGCTGATCCACTTTTCACTATTGACTATTCAACGTCGTTTCCTTAAGAGGTCAGGAAAAACAAAGCAAGCCCAAAATCACGTACTTCGTACTTCGTAAATCGTACTTGATGAATGACACTTATTCTTAAGGAAACGACATGGACCGACTATTCACCATTCACTTACCTGACTTCTTCAAAATCTCCCGGCTTCCAGCTTCCGTCAAAAGCTGCCTGCTCCGGACCATAAATTCTTATATACACAAACCAGCCTTTTCCGGGGATGGTTTTAATCCATTGCTTTTCTTTTCCCGCAGGCGCTTTAGGTCCGAGATACAGATCAACCGAAGGTTCTTTTGCAAGATCTTTCTTCACCGGACTGGCTGCAGGCAGCCAAAATCAAAGCAGGTATAGATGCACCAAGAATACCTTTCATATCGTAATAATATATTTATTGGAATTGTTTATAGTCAGGGATTAGAAGCCTATAAAAAAAGCTACATCCGGGATACTTCAGAATGTAGCTTTTTGTAGTTATGTTATTTTTTATCCGGCTGCGTAACCATTGAGGGATGTTTCATATTTGACTCCGTGGCTTTGTTAATATCTTCCTCCACTCCGTCAACCGAGAATGAAGCCGGCAATTGCGAAGGTGGATATTTAATGAAGGTTTCAAGAAAACCAACAGCATGCGTACTTATCTGTCCTATTTTGTAATCATTGTCTACCAGCCATTGATAATAATTGTCAGAAACAAGATCAGCCCGCTCAAACGGATCCATTCTCAAATTAAATACCTTAGGAACCCGGTATGTGGTAAAAGGATACGACCAGACTTCAAAGCCCCCGACCTTGGGTTGTTCACGAACAACCATTTTCCAGTCCTGGTACCTGAATGCAACTAATTGCGCATCGTCATTAAAATAAGGAAACTCAGTTCTTGCGCTCTTATCGGTCTTACCAGTAATGAAATCAAGTTGATTATAACCATCCAGGTGAACTTTAAAGGTTTTTCCGCCTACATTTTTACCATTCAACAACTCGTCTTTAATATTGGCATTGCCTGCTGCAGCCAGTAGTGTAGGGAACCAATCCATTCCGGAAAACATTTGATTGGTCAGTCCACCGGGCTGTATATGTCCTGGCCAGCGTACGAATGCAGGTACACGGTAAGCACCTTCCCAATTGGTATTCTTCTCACTGCGGAAAGGAGTTGTAGCTGCATCGGGCCAGCTGAATTGGTTAGGACCATTATCGGTTGTAAATACAACGATAGTATTATCTGTTAATTTAAGATCATCCAATAGCTTCATTAGTTTGCCAACATTATCATCCAGTTCCAGCATGCCATCTGCATAAAAATTACCGGGCATTCCGGCTCTGTTAAGCATGGAAGGACGAACGTGCGTTTTAAAATGCATGCGTGTAAAATTCATCCAGGTAAAAAATGGCTTGCCATTCTGTGCCTGTTTTTTAATAAACTCCATACAGGCCGAGGTAGTTTCATCGTCAATGGTTTCCATTCTTTTGATTGTAAGCGGACCAGTATCTTCCACTTTACCATCGGCTGTTGAATGAATCACACCGCGTGGGGAGTTAGCCTTCGTAAATGCAGGATCATCTTTTGGCCATGTAGGATGCTCTGGTTCCTCTTCCGCATTCAGATGATACAGATTACCAAAGAATTCATCAAAGCCATGCCTTGTGGGTAAAAATTCATCCCTGTCTCCCAGGTGATTTTTACCGAATTGCGCTGTTGCGTAACCAAGTGGTTTCAATGCCTGCGCGATAGTAATATCCCTGTCCTGCAATCCAACAGGAGCACCAGGAATACCAACCTTGGACATTCCTGTACGTTTAGCACACTGTCCTGTTATAAAAGTAGAGCGCCCGGCGGTACAACTATTTTCTGCATAATAGTCTGTGAACATAAGCCCGGAATGAGCCAGCTTGTCGAGATTAGGAGTCATGTAGCCTACAACTCCCTGGCCATATGCGCTGATATTGGTGAGCCCAACGTCATCGCCAAAAATTACCAGAATATTGGGTTTGTTTTGAGCAAATGAAACACTGCTCATGAGGCATACTATCGTTAGCAGCAGATAGTATCTACCCTGTAGTCCTTTTCTTTTCATAATTACATTTTAAATGTTTGTGGTTTGAAAAAATCGTTACTAATGAATCATTTAATTATTCGGCGCAGACATATTTTCTAATTCCTTCAGCCGTTTAAGCGCGTCCTGCTGTCGCAACAAACCATAATTGATATTACTTGCATTTAATGTGCTGCCAGTTTGATAAGGATACTTATCAAAATCACTGAAAAAGCTTTTGATCTTTCCCTGGATCGGTACCAATAACCACATCTGCTGACCAAAAAACTTTACAGATTCTCCCCCTTCTTCCATCCCGCGCTCGTAAGGGTCCATTCGCAGATTAGTGATCGTAGCCCATGCAGTCACCTCTCTTGTTGAGGTTGCAATATTTCCGCGTGAGTTAATAGCAAAGCTCACTTTCCAGTCATTCCATCTGATGGCGTTCAGATTGCCAGCCTGGTCAAAATAATAGATGGCGTCGCGCGGACCAGTTTTTTCCTTGCCTTGCAGATAAGGAAGGAAATTGTATCCATCGAGATGAACCTTAAAGTTTTTGCCATTGGCAGAAAAGCCCGCAGCGAGTTTTTCTTTGATATCAGGAGCGCCTGCGGCAGCGCATAAAGTTGGGAACCAGTCTATCAGCGAAATAACTTCGTTGCTTACTGTTCCTGGTTTAATAACGCCGGGCCATCTAACCATCATAGGAATGCGGAAACCTCCCTCCCATGTAGTTCCTTTTTCACCGCGGAACATAGTCATGGCGCCGTCTGGCCATAGCGCAATTTCAGCGCCGTTATCTGTGGTATAAACTACTATAGTATTATCAGCAATTTTCAAATCATCCAATTGTTTCAGCAATTCGCCAACCATTCCATCGTGTTCTACCATACCATCTGCATGAATTCCCTTACCTGTTTTACCCATCGATTCTGCCTTCAGGTGTGTAAACACGTGCATACGCGTACTGTTGAACCATACAAAGAAGGGCTTGTCGGCTTTAGCTGATTTATCGATGAATTTCTTCGCTGCACCCAAAAATTCTTCATCCACAGTTTCCATACGTTTTGAAGTCAGGGGGCCAGTATCTTCCACTTTACCATCAGCGGTAGAATGAATAACGCCGCGTGGTCCATATTTTTTCTTAAAATCAGGATCTTTGGGGTAGAAGTATCCTTCCGGCTCTTCTTCCGCATTCAGGTGATAGAGATTACCAAAGAACTCATCAAACCCATGCTTGGTTGGCAGATGTTCATCACGATCGCCCAGGTGATTTTTTCCGAACTGACCTGTTGCATAACCCTGCGTTTTCATGATGTCTGCAATGGTTGGCATCCACGAAGTAATTCCGTGAGGATCTCCGGGCATTCCAATGGTCAATAACCCTGTACGGAAAGGTTCTTCACCAAGAATAAAAGATGCGCGGCCAGCCGTACAGCTTTGCTGCCCGTATGAATCAGTGAAAAGGCATCCTTCATTTGCAATACGATCGATATTAGGCGTTTGATACCCCATTAACCCTTTAGTGTATGCACTGATTTGAGGAATACCGATATCATCACCAAAAATGACAAGAATATTGGGTTTCTTTTGAGCCAGTCCGGCATTGATTGTAAACGCCGCAAGAGCTGATACTACTAGCGTTTTGCGCAGGATGGTGCATGCTACCATAATGAGTGTTTTTTTGTTTTAAAAGATGCGGTTGCAGTTTTCAATAATGGAAGGCGAACGGAAAAGAATTGCTTTTAACAGCACGGCACGAACACAGAATACCTGTCCCATAAGCAGGCAATTGCTTGTTTGTTTAACAGAACTGCCGTACACACAAAACATTCGGCTGAATATTATACAACATGCGGAGTTGATAAAAGTTCAAGAGAACCCTAACTTTTAACCTTTTTACCTTCAAATTCAATGGGATACAGCAAAAAAATGGTAGGGACGTTGCAACGCAACGTCTCGTCATATTTCGTTGCAATGAAACACCTCTTAATATTCAAACGGCACAAAACGGGGAGACGTTGCAAAACGTAGAGACGTTGCAATGCAACGTCTCTACCATGTATAACAACATCCATTAAAGAAAAATTAAAAAGGCCGCGTCATGTGCTGTGCTCTGGCCTTTTTGCCTAAACATTTTTAATATTGTATCAATTCCCTTGTACGCGCAAATCCCCTTTACTTCAGCACTCCAACGTCCCCCGAAAAGCCTGTCAAATAAGTAAACACAAACCTGTTCGCAATGAATAAATCATATTGTAACCTCATAAACAATGTTAACTGCCCCGTTCCTCATTACATTAAGCGAAAGCGACTGGAGAAGCTGCGCTGTTAGTATAACATCATCTGTGGAGAATGGAATCAGCAGAGCATTTTCCGTTTTTTCATTGCCTGATACAAAATCATCTCTTGTCTGGACAAAAGTTTGATACTGCTTGCCGGAATTTTTTGCATTTAAATCCATCCTGAATTTTAATGTTAGTTACTACCTCAATAATGCGCGCTGATATATTCTTCATACCGGGTTATCGCAATAGTGGCTTCTCCTGAGAGGCTCCCTAAATCTATAACAGAACATCCGGTTACTGTAGTAAGATCAATTTGTATTGAATCTTGTTATTAATCAATTCTTTTCAATTGCTTAAACAAACAAAAAATGAAACGACGACTACAAATACCTTATCGGTTTTGTCAACATACGATTAAAGTTGGCAGAGCTGCAGAATCTGCCTTCCGTAGTGTTTTAGGGATAATTATTTTTCCTTTTTTATTATTGTTCTTTCAGCTACAAAGCAGCGCACAAACGGTGGTCAACTTTGACGCAAATTCAGTAGTAACAATTGCAGGCGATTCGGCGTCTGGATTTGCCAACGGCACAGGCCTGGCTGCAAGATTTAATCTTCCCGCCAATATGATATTCGATAAAATCTCTGGAAATATTTTCATATGCGACCGCAACAACAATCGCATAAGAAAGATGACAACAGATGGCGTTGTAACTACTTATGCAGGAACCGGAGTTGCCGGATATCTGGATGGCGCCGCCGCATCCGCCAGGTTTTCTTCACCAACAGGAATAACTGTTGACAATAGCGGTAATGTATATGTTGCAGACGGCGGCACACGCATTCGCAAAATAACACCAGGCGGCACTGTTTCAACACTTGCAGGGGCTGCTGCGTCCGGTTATGTAAATGCCACAGGAGCTGCCGCGAGGTTTGACGGACTGGTAGGAATTACCATCAATGCCGCGGGAAATATTTTTGCTGTAGACCGGTATAACTATCGCATACGGAAGATTACACCAGCCGGCGCAGTAAGCACATTTGCAGGTGATGGAGGAACAGATTCATACGATGGAAAAGGAACGCACTCAGGCTTCGGGTCGGCACACGATATAATGGCTGATAAAACAGGAAACTTATATGTGCTGGAATATTATGGGCCCATGCGAAAGATTACACCGGATACTACGGTTACATCCATTGTGCTAACCAGCCTGGAAACAACTTCGGAAGGTGGGTCAGATATTTTCGGGTTTCCGATCGGAATAACGATCGACTCACTCAATAACATCCACTTAACTGTAGATGTTGCTTCTTCCTCGGGAGATAATATTATCCGGAAGATTACACCATTAAGGGTTGCGAGCAGGCTTGCAGGCAGCGGTGGCACCGATCCCACCTTTGCTGACGGTGTGGGACCTGCCGCGCATTTCTTTAACCTGAATGGCATTACAGCAGATAAAAACGGCAACTATTACATAGCAGATCAGCATCGTATCAGAAAGCTAAGTGTTGTTAAGTTAAATCCATTTATCACATCAACCGGGCTTGCTTCTGCCCGCCAGTCATTTCGTGTGAGCGGAAATAATTTAACAGCTAATATATCAGTCACTCCACCTGCTGGTTATGAAGTATCCTTATCGCCCGGAGGAGGTTACGTAAATAGCTTATCGCTAGCACCAATGTCTGGAGAACGTCCTTCTGTTACTATCTACATACGACTAAAAAGCTCATCGGGCGCCGGCCTGCACAACGGCAATATCAGCTTAAGCAGCACGGGGGCTACAACAAAAATGTTACCTGTAGCGGGATTTACATTTGGGCCGGTACTAAGATTTGATCCGATAGCTGTTACCACGCTTGCAGGAAGCACAATTGGCTTTGCTGATGGAACAGGTGCTGCTGCACAGTTTAGCGGTCCGCGAGGAATAGGCATCAATACAACAGGCACCATCCTCGTGGCAGACCAGGGTAACAACCGCATCCGCAAAGTAACAACAGCAGGCGTAGTTACAACGTTTGCAGGTAGTGGAACACCGGGATTGGTGAATGCTACCGGAACAGCGGCACAATTCAACCAGCCGATGGGAGTAGCTACCGACGCAGCAAACAATACTTATGTTGCGGACAATGCCAACAATGTAGTACGCAAGATTACTCCGGCTGCCGTTGTAACCACTTTTGCCGGTAGCAGCAAAGGCTTTGCAAACGGCGTAGGCAGTGTAGCCAAGTTCAATGCATTGCAAGGTGTGGGAACAGATACATCCGGCAATATTTATGTGGCGGATGGCCTGAATAACCGGATACGCAAAATTACTCAGGCGGCTGCAGTTTCCACATTTGCGGGCAGCAGTGTAGCGGGTCTTGTAAATGATACGGGAGGAAACGCCCAGTTCAGAAGACCAGTTGGTGCAGTAGTTGACCCAGGTGGCAATATTTATGTTGCAGACATTGACAACCACGTTATCCGGAAAATTTCACCTACAGGCGTAGTAACAACCCTGGCAGGCAGTACAAAGGGCTTCGCGGATGGAACCGGTGCTTCAGCACAGTTTAATCAACCTAACGGAGTGGCCATTGACGTATCCGGCAATGTATTTGTGGCAGATGCCGGCAATAACCGCATTCGTAAAATATCACCGCTGGGTGTGGTTACAACACTGGCAGGAACTACAGCAGGCTTTAAAGACAGCATTGGAACGCTTTCAAAATTTAATCAGCCTAAGGGTCTTGTAGTTGATGCAACAGGAAATATTTATGTTGCTGACGCGAATAACAATCGCATCCGCAAGATGTCAGTACCAGTATTAAAGACTTTCACTACAACATCAGGAACTGCTTCAGCGGCGCAATCATTCTCTGTTAGCGGACTATACTTAACAAGCAACGCAACAGTAACAGCACCCGCAGGTTATGAGATATCGTTAACATCAGGAGGTGGCTATGGTCCGAGCCTGGCATTTGCACCAACAGGTAAGGAAGTCGCATCCAAAATAATATATGTACGGTTGAAAGCATCAGATGCCGCGGGCACATACAATAGCAACATCACATTAAGCTCTCCGGGCGCATCAACAAAAAATCTTGCAGTGAAGGGAACTGTAAATGCTGCAGCTTTGGCTATTGGCAACTATTTGAATAATGATCAAAAGATCAGTGTATTTCCCAATCCGAATAAAGGCGCATTTTCAATCAGGCTGAACAACGTTAATACAGCAGATGCAAGGATCCGCGTTACAGACGCGAACGGTAGAATGGTTATGGACAAAATATTGAAGGGATTTAGCAAAATGCAAACAATACCAGTAAATGTATCGGGCGCATCGTCCGGAATTTATTTTATACAGGTAATTTGCAAGGATGGTGTTTTTGAAGAAAAGGTGATGATTGAATAATGGTGGGTAGAGACGTTGCATTGCAACGTCTCTATCATGTTATAAACAAAAATGTTGCAACGTAACATCATAAAATGTTGCATTGCAACATTTTTTATTTCCACAATCCGGACGTTGTATTTCAACAATCAAAATGTTGCGTTTCAACAATCAAAATATTGCGTTTCAACAACCGAGACGTTGCGTTTCAACAACCGAGACGTTGCAATGCAACGTCTCTACCCATCCATCAAACAATTCCCAACCAAACTTATGCGGGCAATGCCGTAAACTCTTTTGTAAACACGCCCGCGTTCAAGTTTATGGGATTGTAAGCATTTGTAAAATGTCTGGTGTCTGATTTGGTGATTGCTGATTTCACTATGTGTGTCTTCTTGCTGATTTACAGCCATATATTTCCATTAATGGCTTGTTTAAGTTTATTGCAGACACCAATGGCGCGGTCTAATTGTATGTTTTCTAATCTGGAAACACGTGGCTTTTCACGAGCCCCATGCACAAGCATAAGCAGCTGCTGCATTTCTTAACGGGCACCACGCTATGAATAAACTATCGCGAAGCATAAAAGTATTTGGACTATTTCACAAAACCTATTCGCGCCCTTTCCTCCCATTTACGTTCAGCGGCCTTGTCATCCAGCAGGTTTTCAATTGCATCATAAATGGCTGAAAGCTGTGTATCGTGTTCGCAAATCCGCTGTTGTATCAGCCGCAATTGCTCCCTAACATCTTCTTTTGCTAGTACGATCTTTCTTATTTCAACAAAAGCGCGCATGATGGCTATATTCATAGCAATAGCCTTATCGCTGTTTAAAATTCCGCTGAGCATAGCTATGCCTTGTTCGGTAAAAGCATACGGCAGATACCTCGCCCCACCCCTACGATTTGAGGTTTCAAATTGAAACCTCAAAGAATATGAGTTATTAACGATCTGTGATTCTAAGATGTTTGCTTCCTCTTTAGTCAACTGAAACATAAAATCATCCGGAAATCGCCTTAAATTCCTTTTAACTGAAAGGTTTAAGGATTTCGTTGGAACCTGGTAGAGTGCAGCCAATCTCTATCTAACATTACTTTAAACCCTCTTATTTCGTAAATGCGACTTTGTATGCTGCGGATCACTTGCAGACCTTCAATAGGAACTTCTTGTACTGGCATATTTAAGCGTTTAGGATACCGGCAAAGATAAATATCAAATCACATTCAAAAATATTTTTATGCAATAAATTAAGTTCGGGATTAATTACTGTTATCCATTTCATAACTTACTCCCAAATAATGGTCAGATGAAAATCGCTGCATACATTTTATCGCTGTTTCTAATACAGGAGAATTTGAGCTATCATTAATTGTGAAGTAGTTTGAGGCATTAATGCGCATTAAACTGACCACTCTCTCCTTTCCCTTCAATTACACTTATTAGTTCGGGATGTTCTTTCTTCTCACGGCTTAAAACTTTATTTGCGATAATCACACTCAATAACATGCAGGTTGCTCCGATAAGGAAATGGATCCCCGGGAAATAGAAAGGAGCTTTGTCAGAAGTAAAATATGCAAAAGTGTTGTTCATGATCAACGGACCGATGATGGTGGTAAGACTCATCAGGCTTGTAAGCGCGCCTTGCAATTCGCCCTGCTGATTGGTGGGTACATGCCCGGATATTACTGATTGCAAAGAAGGTCCACAAATACCACCCAGGCAATACGGAATAAGAAAAGCAAACATCATCCACCCCTGTGTGGCAAAAGCAAACAGGATTAAACCAAGTGTATATAACGAAAGCCCCAGATAGATACTTTTTTCATTTCCGATTTTTGGATTGATCACGCGTGTCAGGCCACCCTGCACGGCACCCACCAGCACGCCCACCACAGCGAGCGAAATGCCTACCATTTTCTCGCTCCATTTAAACCGGTAAATAGTAAAGAAATTCCAATTGCCCTGCACCGACTGGGCGCCCAGATAAATCAGGAAAAAGCAAATTGCGAGGCCGCCAATTTCAGGATGTTTTGTAAGAAATTTCAACGAGCCAAAGGGATTGGCCCTCTTCCATTCAAACTTTCTTCTCTTGTCTTTATCCAAAGATTCAGGTAATAAAAAATATCCGTACAAACAGTTTAACAAACAAAGCCCTGCTGCTGCGTAAAAGGGTGCACGTATACCCCAGGTAGCCAGCAAGGCACCGAGCGCAGGACCTAAGACAAAACCTAAACCAAACGCCGCTCCGATCAATCCAAAATTTTTTGCTCTCGTTTCATTTGTACTTACGTCTGCGATATATGCAGAAGCCGTTGTAAAACTTGCACCTGTAATACCGGCAACAACGCGGCCTACAAACAGCCATCCATAAGCTGGTGCCAGTGCAAGAACAATGTAGTCAATACCAAAACCCAACAGGGAAAATAACAATACCGGCCGGCGTCCATATTGGTCACTTAGATTGCCGACAACTGGCGCGAACAAAAATTGAGTTACTGCAAACACTGACAAAAGCAACGCCCCATATGTACTGGCCTCATTAACAGGGATACCTTTCAGCTGGGCGATAAGATCAGCCATCACAGGGATGATCAAACCCCAGCCCATTACATCGATCAATAAGGTAATGAATATAAAGCCTATGGCGGATTTGTTGGATGTTCGCATATTGTTTACTTGTAAGGGTTTGTAAAGCCGAAATTTAATTCTGGCAAAATTCTGCTTTACAATCTGCGCAATATGCACCTTTTTATTTTGAAAAGAGAACCCTTCATCATTTATGAGTAAGAAATTTCGGCGTTAAGCCACCTATCAATACATATTCCCCTTCACCTAACTCAACCAGGCTCGCCGTCAACAATCAATTTAGTTCATAAATAAATGCAGCACAATTAGCCATCATGATTTAATTTACCGTTGTAGCAGGTAGATTTACCAATTGGCAAGGGTTGTTCAGCTATTGAAATTCAATTTTGTAGAAAACAAAAATTATGGCAAGAATTTTTATCACAGGCTCTCCTGATGGACTTGGACAAATGGCGGCAAGAAATTTAATAAAAGAAGGGCACCAGGTAGTATTACATGCCAGGAATGAAAAAAGAATACACGATGCGTTAGCAGCTTTGCCCGGCGCAGAGACAGCTATTGCGGCCGATCTTTCGTCTGTTAAAGAGACCATACAACTGGCGGAAAAAATTAACTCGTTGGGCGCGTTTGATGCTATTATACATAATGCCGCAATGGGTTACAGAGAGCCCAAACGTAAAGTAACGGTAGATGGATTGCCGGACGTGTTTGCAGTTAACAGCATGGCACCCTATCTGCTGACCGCATTAATTAACAAACCTAAGCGCCTGATCTATCTTAGTTCTGGTTTACATACACAAGGTGATACCAGCCTGCAGGATATAACGTGGGAGAAACGTCACTGGAATGGCTTCCAGGCTTATTCTGATTCAAAATTGCATGACCTTATACTTTCGCAGGCTGTGGCAAGACTATGGCCAGATGTTTACTCAAATGCCGTTGAACCCGGATGGGTTGCTACCAAAATGGGCGGCCAATCCGCTCCCGACAACCTTGAAGAAGGCGCTATTACGCAATGCTGGTTGGCTGTAAGTTCAGATAGCAATGCATTGGTTACAGGCAACTACTTTTACCACCAACGAATGAAAAATTTTCTTGCCGCAGCCGCGGATATGCAAGTGCAGGACCGTTTTTTTGAACTATGTGCAGCACTAAGCGGCGTGCATTTAAAATAAGGATGATTGATATTACATATCAGGATGCAAGTTCCACCTTACTATACTTGTTTTTATAATCTAAAGGCGATAAGCCTGTTACTTTTTTAAAAACTTCCCTGAAAGCTTTATCATCGGCGTAACCGACGTCATTCATAATTTCGAATACTGATTTGCGACCTTTCTCCAGTTCTTTCTTTGCAGCTTCAACCTTTACGCGTTGAAGATATTCCACCGGCGTATTCCCCGTTGCCTTCACAAACCGCCTGTCGAAGTTGCGCCTGCTGACCGCAAGTTGTGATGCCAGTTTTTCAAAAGATATTTTTGCATCAATATTCTCTTCAATGTACATCTGTGCTCTGTTGATCACATCATCACCATGTCCTTTTTGAATGTGAAAGATTGTGAACTGTGATTGCGTTGTCCTTTCAATATCAATCTGAAAAACTTTTGAACAAAAAACAGCCGCGGCCCTGTCAAAAATTTTTTCCACCAAATAAAGCATCAGGTTCAGGAACGAATAGCCTCCTCCGTTAGTGTAGATCCCGTTTTCATCGGTGATAATTTTATCCTCAGCGATCTTAACGTTAGGATACATTTCTCTGAACTTTTCTATCGCATTCCAATGAGTGGAGCAGGTTTTACCTTCAAGAAGTCCTGTTGCCGCAAGCAAAAATGCGCCTGAGCACATACTGGCTATTTCAGCACCTCTTTTGTACTGATCGCCGATCCAATCGATGAGGCCGTCATTCTTTTTAACCGTTTTCGCATAATCACCAAATATGGATGGAATGATCAAAAGATCCGTCTTTTTAATCTGGCCTATATCTGTCGGATGAACTGTAAAATACCCGCCATTGATTTTGCTTTCCGAAACGAACCCGGCAATCCGTACATCAAGCCGTGACCGGTTTCCGATCTTTTGCCAATAGTCATTAGCCCTTGTCAGGATCTCATACGCACCAGCTATACTATTCAGGTTCAACTCACAGTCCGGCACAACTATCGTAACGTATTTCATAAGTAAAATTTACCTAAATGTATAAAAAAGCAATGGCCAAATCAACCCAACAGAAAGTCTATTTCACACCCGACTTTTTTGGGGCCAAGACAATAGCTTTGAAATCCGTAACACAAAAACTTACCAAAAACTAAAAACAAATGCAAAAGCCCGAAAACAAAGCAGGCCTTATTTACGGCGATAACACCGTGGACAGCCCCACTGTCAAGGCCTTTATAAAGGAAGGTGCGAATATTTTTCTTTCCGGCCGACCTTTCAAAGCCGGATGCGACATCTGCTGTCAGATACAATTTGAATACTAAAACAATCTGGCCAGATTGCCCCGCAACAAAGTCCAATACCCACCCTGTTCAAGCCATATTTAGACAATACTTTTACCAAGCAATTTTCACAATCAAAAACACATAACAATGGCTACACAAGATTTTACAGTTAACTTCCTCGTAGATAAAACTCCGGAAGAAGTCTTCAATGCTATCAATAATGTAAGAGGATGGTGGATAGATGAGATTGAAGGCAATTCAGAAAAGTTGAATGATGAATTTGCAGTCCGCTTTGCTGACATACATTATTCCAAACAAAAATTAATTGAGTCTGTTCCTTCATCTAAAATTGTATGGCTTATAACAGACAGTCAACTTAATTTTTTGCAGGACAAGCAGGAATGGAACGGAACAAAAATAAGCTTCGACATTACAAAAAAGGAAAACCAAACGGAGGTGCGTTTTACACATATCGGGCTTGCTCCTAAAATTCAATGCTACACTGATTGCTCTAACGCCTGGCAGGATTATATATCCAATAGTTTGTACAGCTTCATCACGACAGGAAAAGGTCAGCCTTACAAAGTTAAAGCTGCAGTTGAGAGCAATTAAAATCAGCGCTTGTTCCATATCTATCTCTGCCCGGTGCATGTGACTTTTGACCACTCACTTAAATGCGCTGAACACAAGCATCGCAGCCAACAACTATTAACAATTAACAAACAAAAACAAAGGGTTATGGACAACCAAAGTTTTACTACCTCAATTGTGGTAGATCAATCTCCGGAAGTAGTTTTCAAAGCAGTCACCAATGTTCGCGGTTGGTGGTCTGAAGAAATTGAAGGCGGCACTGAAAAACTCAATGACGAGTTCGACTATCATTATAAAGATGTTCATAGCTGTCGCATAAAATTAACAGAAGTAGTACCTGGCAAGAAAGTAGTATGGCATGTTTTAGAGAACTATTTCAACTTTACGGAAGACAAAAGCGAATGGACGGATACCTATGTAATTTTCGACATTTCTGAAAAAGACAATAAAACAGAACTCCGCTTTACACACCAGGGCCTGGTTCCGGAATATGAGTGTTTTGACGTATGTAAAGACAGCTGGACCAACTATATCAGAAACAGCCTTTACAAGCTGGTTACCACCGGCAAAGGCGAGCCCAACAAAAAAGAGGCGAATAAATTTCAAAGAGAAATTGATGCAAGAATGAATGGCGGAAACTAGCAATTCAAAAGTTAAAATTAAAAAATAAAAACACTGTGAACGACACATTAAACATCATACAAACAACGCAAGAGGTTGCCGATCGGTTCAATGAACTTGCGCAGCAGGAAAAATGGTTTGAGATACAGGATGAACTTTTTGCTGATGATGCAAAAAGCATTGAGCCGCCAGCATCTCCCTATTTCAAAAATGCCGAGGGTAAAACTGCAATACGTGCAAAGGGCGAGGAGTTTTTAAAGCATGTTACAGCAGCACATGAACTTAAAACTTCAGGCCCGATTGTAACCGGCAATCACTTTGCGGTAGGGAGAACGACGGACATCGACGTCAACGGTTTTGGCAGAGTTAGAATTGACCAGATTATGTTATATGAAGTGAAAGACGGAAAAATAATTTCAGAGCAATTTTTTTATTGAGGACAAAGCATACGAGTCCTCGGATTGGCAAAAGGATTACAATGTTTGTAATCCTTTTTTGATGATGCGATCATTTCAAAACCATTACAAAATAACATCCCCCTGCGAATAATCCAGTTATCAATTTATTTATTCATTTGGAAACGAAATTCTCTTGTCTTTACATTTTTCCATAATGAGCACATTATTGGCCCGACCCAATTTCTTGCACCAGCGGTGCAAGTTTTGGGTTATTCTTATAGACTACACCTGGAAGTTTTTATCCCGCAAACGCAGAAAAGCTGTTAGTGCGTAACTTTTATATAACCCCACCCTTCGCCTTGTTTGGTAATGATCTCATAAATTCCATCAGGAACCGTTGTAACTCCCGGTAATAACTGGCTTTTGTCAACATTCTGATGCTTCATGGCAATATCACAAACTGCAAAAGATACATTCTTGTTTTGAGCCAGCTTTGTAACATCATCGGCTACAATTGATTTTCCTTTCGTAACAAGATCCAACCCCTGACCATACATCACTACTTCGAGTTTTGCGTCGGCATTGTTTTTTGAAATCAAATTTATCCAGCGAATTACAGACTGTTGGCTAACAGAATCTTTTGTTGTAAGGTCGAATACCACGTTGTACGGACGGGACTGAGCAACTGCGATTTGTATTGACAACAGGGCAACTACAAATAATACAAGGTAATATTTCATAGCTGAAGACTTTAACAGACATAAAATATACAAAATATGCCGTTGATTATCAATTCCGTCTTCTGATCGGAACAAACAATTTTTTATAGGTATCACCTCGTCTGCAATCACGGAAAAATTGGCCCTAAGACTATGAGACATTCATTTTCTAAACTTTTCACCTAATGATAAATAGATTTCATTTTGCTTTTAAGAATCATTATTTTTTATTACTTTTTGTTGACTCTTGCCAAAATATCTCTCACTAAAAAAAGCACATATGTCTAACCAAAGTACCTCTTCAAAAACGCCCCGCCGTGCATTTATTGGTTCTATTGCAACAGGAGCTGCCACATTAGGAATGGCTTCTCTTGTTAATCCGTTTCAACTGAATGCCGAAACCGGGATAGCAGGCAGTCCTGCAGACGCTGATGCCTGGTTCAACACCATAAAGGGCAAACATCGTATTGTATTTGATGTAACACAGCCACACGAAATTTTTCCTTTCGCATGGACTAAAGTTTACCTGGTAACGAACGCTGCCACCGGCACGCCGGAAAACATGTGCTCGGCAGTTGTAGTGTTGCGTCATTCGGCAATCGGTTACGCAATGAATAACGATTTGTGGCAGAAATACAAATTCGGTGAAATGTTTAAGGTAGAAGACCCTCAAACAAAAGCAGCTGCTACATCCAATCCTTTTTTACAAAGACCTGCAGATAAAATACCGGGCGTTGGTGAAATCCAAATCGGTATTGAAGACCTGCAGAAAAGTGGTGTTATGTTCTGCGTATGCGATATGGCACTTACTGTTTACAGCGGCATGGCAGCGATGGGAATGAATGGCGATGCCGTCGCTATTAAAAAAGAATGGACTGCAGGTGTATTACCCAACATACAGGTTGTGCCATCTGGCGTATGGGCTGTAGGCCGCGCTCAGGAACACGGATGCGCTTATTGCTTCGCAGGCTAGTGGAAATAAAAAATATTGAATATTACCAGCTACTTCACGGCGGTAGCTGTAGCATTAGCTTTCTCTCTCGCACGCTTTATCGGCCCAAATGGTCCGTATTTGTGTTGTTGTTGCGAGAACGAATCTGCATAAGGACCGAAAGGCTGGTCAATAGCTTTTAGCTTAAGGTTTGGCCAGTCTTTGGGAAAAGATCTTTGTGGCCTTGACTGAGAGTTGACATAAGCAGCAACATCCCAGGCTTCTTCATTCGTGAGGACCGGCTTCTCATGACTTGTACCAAAAGGCATATTATTTTTTACATAACCGGCGAACCTGCTTAAGCGATACAACCCGGCACCGGTATTGTAGCTGTGTACTCCCCATAAAGGAGGATATACATATCCTGCGGAATCTGCCGACACAAGCCCCTGTCCGTTAGTTCCATGACAGCGGACACACTGCGCCGTGTACACAATCTTACCTTTGGCTACGTCAGCCGGCCTGTCTAAAAAAGCAAGCTCTTCAATATTGGCACCTGCAGGTTTCACGCCCCTGGGAACATCCTTTCCCACCCATTTTAAGTAAGCCACCATGGCTTTCATTTCTCTGCTTGTTGTATCGATCGTTGTTCCGTTAAGACTCCTTTGCATGCAGTCGTTCACACGATATTCAATTGATTCTACAATGCCGCTTCTGGGTCTGAATACCGGGTAAACAGAAGCCACTGCTGAGAAACAATTTCCAAAAGGTTTTGTGCCCGCATCAATATGACAGTTCTGGCAGTTCATGCCGTTGGATACTTTCGCAACCTTTCCTTTCGGACCGAGATAATAAGCTGTATTTAAAATCAGCTCTCGGCCATACTTTATCATCTTTCCGTCTTCTGTATCCGGTATCAGACTTGTATCCGGCGCGTGCCAGTGAATACCGCTTGCAGAAGATTTAACTGAATCAAAAGCGGAGCTATATAGTTTTTTTTGTGCGTTCCGGGTGGATAGTTTATACACAACTACACACACAACAAATACGAGGATTAAAAGAATAATATACCGGAAGCGGACGGATCTCACGGTGCAATTTTGTGTGACTAATTTAATCAATTATTAAGAGAAATAATAATTATCCGAATGGCAAAAGAAGTAGTCATCTAACTATGTCGGATTTATGACGCAACCGACAGAAAAATACTATGCATAAACTGCATAAAATTATTCTACAAACAGGCAACCATTTTTTAAACTCATCGTATTCATTGGGTATAAATACGAGTGTCCGTTGGAAAATATTCAACAAATAATAGCCGGTTGTATCCATAACAATCCCCGCGATCAAAAACTGTTATACAACAAATACTATGGCTATTGTTTGAAAATCGTTTTCCGGTATGTATATCGCTATGAAAAAGCAGTGGACATTGTGAATGACGGTTATGTAAAAGTTTTCAGACACTTTGATAAATTTTCGAATAGCGACACCGAGCATGTGGAAAGAATGCTGATGGGATGGATGCGCACTATTATGGTTAATACGGCAATTGATCATTTACGTAAACATGAATTCATTCCGGAAATAGGAGGAAATTTCGATGCCGTTTGGGCCGCAGAAACAAGCAGTATGACATCGGACCAGTCATGCCTTTACAAAGAGCTTGTTGGTGAAATAAGGAAGCTTCCCCCCGGTTACAGGGCAGTGTTTAACATGTTTGTAATTGACGGATTTACGCACCAGGAAATTGCGGCCCGCCTGGGTATTTCAGAAGGTACCTCCAAGTCCAACCTTTCAAAGGCCCGCGTACTGCTACAAAAAATTATAAAAAAAAGCAATGAAGCTGTTGCATTGTGTGGATAAAACATTAACTCTTCTTACTTCTATCATCTTACAATTACTATCCGGTCAGCATCGTATTGTCAAACTACGTGTTTACGGCTGCAAACTTTAAGACTACAGGTATGAATGGTCGCGTTGAAATTTACAATGAAATAATCGAGCCGGTTCTCCATAAAACAGATGATACACCGGCACTATTGGTACTTGAGAAACCTTTATTGCCATTACAAAAGCAATACAATGTTTTTTTGAAACGAGCGTTCGACATCATTGTATCTTCTGCAGCCGTTCTATTTATATTATCATGGCTGGTTCCTTTAATTGCATGTATTATCAAACTAAATTCAAAAGGTCCGGTATTCTTCGTGCAAAAGCGAAATAAGAAAAATGGCGAGGTTTTCAACTGCATTAAATTCAGAACCATGGTGGTAAATGCTGATGCAGACAGAAAGGGTGCTTATAAAAATGATCAAAGAATAACATCAGTTGGCAATTTCTTTCGCAAAACACATTTGGATGAGCTGCCACAGTTTTTTAATGTGTTGAGAGGTGAAATGTCCTTTGTGGGTCCTCGCCCGTATATGATAGCCGAGAACCGGAGAAATGAAACACTGATTGCATCATACAAACTCCGGCATGATGTAAAGCCTGGCATTACGGGCCTCGCGCAATCGCTGGGACATTATGGTTTTACAGAAGACGCCAATATGCTTAAAGCCAGACTGGACATGGATCTGCACTATATTTATCACTGGTCATTAAAAATGGATATGACTATTATACTTCGGACATTCATCAATCTTTTCCGTTAACAAATTCCCTTGTAAAATCCGTGAAACGCATCGCACAACATATTTTCCAGGCATTGACAACACATGAGAAAAGGCAATTTCTTACCATTACTTTTTTTGACGTGCTGCTAAGCATCGCTGATGTTGGATTTATGGCGGCATTGGTATGGTTAACCAGCATTTATTCCGGAGCCAGTCAATTTACCGGCAATAGTTATTTTAACGACGGATCCTTACTACCGGTCTTTATACTGTTACTTCTGTTTGTAATGAAAAACTTTTTCACGGCAATCACGCTCAAAAAACAGTATCATTTTGTTTACGATGTAGCCTTACGAATTTCCGCTGAAAATCTTGCCAACTATTTCAAATCAGATTATACAGATTATGTTCAAACTGACTCAGCAGTTTACTCAAGAAAAATTTCGCAGGAACCAATTGAATTTGCTTACTATGTTTTACGAAGCCTTCAACAAATAACGGGACAGGTTTTGCTGCTGATAATTACTGTTGGCGCGATACTTACATACAGCCCCGCAATGTTCTTATTGCTATTTGCAGTACTGGCGCCGCCGGTTGTTTTATGTGCTTCTATCATTAAAAAAAAGGCAAGCCGCCTCAAACTGTCAGTAAAGCAAAGCAGTGAGAAATCGTTGCAACATTTACACGAGGCATTAGCGGGCTTTGTTGAAGCCAATCTGTACAATGCGCAGCCCTTCTTTGTAAACCGGTTTGCCCGCTACCAACAAAAAATGAACTATAGCCTGGCCGAACAACAAAGCATTCAATCCATGCCTACCGGATTTATGGAAGTATTTGCTGTTGCCGGACTGTTTGTACTTATTGCACTGAACAAATTCCTTTCCGGAACTACGCACGTACAAATTGTTATGCTCGGTGCATTTCTTGCTGCGGCATACAAAATAATACCTGGCATTGTAAAAATACTGAATGCCTCAGGTTTAATTAAGGCATATGCATATTCCATTCACCCGATCTCCTCAAGAAATTCTGACGCTATTAAAACAGCCACAATCCAATTACCAGGCCAAATAAATAGCATTGAATTTAAAGAGGTTTCTTTTGGATACAGCTCCAAACCTATTCTCAATAACATGAACATGTATCTTGAAAGCGGAGACATGGCAGGCATTCATGGCCTGTCGGGCAAAGGCAAAACAACGGCCGTGCATTTGTTGTTAGGCTTCCTCTCCCCATCTTCAGGCAGCATAAAAATAAACGGCAGAAACACTTCATCACAGGAGCGCCAACAGGCTGGCGATCTTATCGCCTATGTAAAACAACAGCCTTTTATATTCAGGGATTCAATATTGAACAATATCACGTTTGGACAGGAACAGGAGGCCACAACCAAAGTCGAGCACATTATTTCGGCAACCGGCATGCAACAAATAATTGAAAACACCGCTACTGCAACCACCGCCGGCATTTCGGATTCGGGTAAAAACCTAAGTGGAGGGCAACGGCAACGAATAACGATTGCCAGAGCACTTTATAAAAATGCAGATCTGATTATTCTTGACGAACCATTTAAAGAGCTCGATACAGCGTCAGAAGCTGCACTGTTAACATATTTCCAGTCGCTGGCGGCACAGGGAAAAATCATCCTGCTCATCACACACAACAAAAAAAGTCTGGCATATTGCAATAAAACAATTGAAATTGGCTGATAGAAAAACATTCATCATCCTTACTCCTGGCTTCCCGGTAAACGAAGCAGACACTTCTTGCCTGCCTTCCATACAGGTATTTGTAAAAAATCTTCAAAAAGAACGCCCCCTGCTGAATATTGTTATTATCAGTTTTCAATACCCTTTTATTGCAAAAAAATACAAGTGGCACAACATCCAGGTAATTGGTCTCGGTGGCTCCAACAAAGGAAAAATAAACAGATTATGGGTGTGGATGCAGGTTTGGCAAACTTTAAAAACATTGAACAGGCAAAACCATGTCATTGGCATTTTAAGCTTATGGCTTGGCGAATGTGCATTGATTGGTAAAAAATTCGGAAGACGGTACGGCGTAAAACATTACACATGGCTGCTGGGCCAGGACGCGAAGAAGAATAACCGCTACAAATATTTGATGAATACCCTGCCCGAAGAACTGATAGCAATATCCGACGCTGTTGCAAAAACCTTCTATGAAAGTTACGGCATACAAATTCCGTCAGTAATTCCAATAGGTATGGATGGGAGTCTTTTCAGAACGATGCAGAGCGAAAGAACGATTGATATAATGGGTGCAGGATCACTCATTCCTTTAAAAAAATACGACCTGTTTATAGATGTTGTCCGGGCAGTGAAAAGCAAACTGGGTTCTATAAATGTGGTTCTTTGCGGAGAAGGCCCGGAACGGGACCATTTGTATGAACTGATTGACCAATACGGATTGCAAAATGACATAAATGTAGCAGGAGAAGTATCGCACGGATCCGCGCTTTTATTAATGCAGCAAACCAAAGTTTTTCTGCACACATCTTCATATGAAGGATTTAGTACCGTTTGTTCAGAAGCATTACGGGCCGGGGCATATGTTATCAGCTTTTGCAAGCCGATGCGAAAGGATTTTAATCATTGGACAATAGTTAGTTCTACGGAGGAAATGGCCGAACATGCGATACAGATTTTAAAAGATGAATCCCTGGATCACTCACCCGTTTGCACTTACAGCATTCACGACACCGTGCGGGAAGTGCTGAACCTGTTCGAAGTATAAGCCGAAACATATTTCTTTCAATCCATCTGCAATTTTCTCAAAGGAATATGTATGTCTGAAATGTGCCGCAATATCCTTTGACATTTTTTCAATATCATAGTTTTCGAGGTCAAGTAATACGTTAGCTAACGCTGCAACATCGCCAGGAGCAAAAAGAAATCCCAGTTTTCCGTGTTGCAAATATTGTTGCATGGTAGGGATATTGGTAGTAACCGGAATACACCCACAAGCCATAGCTTCCAACACAGCAAATCCTCCGTATTCAGAATGGCTGCCACTCAGAAAAAAATCGGCCGCATTGTACCAGGATTCCAATTCCTCATGGTCAACTTTCCCAACCAAATGGACGCGTTCCTGCAGCTGGCTATCTTGTCCTAGCACAGTTCTTATCTGCCTCAATAAATTATCGGTCTGATAGATCATATAAAGCCGGGCACCGGGCACAAGAAATGAGTATAACTCAAAAGCTTTTAAAATAGTAAGCGGGTCCTTATTTTCATTTAGCCTGCCAACCCATAAAAAAACAGGTCCTTTTGCGTCAATGTTCAGCTCAACTCTTGCCTGCTGTTTATTTTTTTGGGTGAAGGAATTAGAACCTTCCGGCAGCTGCTTTATTTTTCTGCTATGGGCTATTGTTTTCTGCAGCAATCTTTTTTCAGCATAAGCAGGAGTATTGAACAGGTAGGCTGTTATACATTTATCAGCCAGCTTATTAAAGAAGTTACGAAGGATTGATTTGTTGGCCTGCTCTCCATGATGCTGCGCAAGTATAATAGTCCGTTTTCCCAGAACAGCTTTTAAAAGCATAACCTGAAAAGGAAAGATAAGGCCTTGTACTAGTACCACATCCGGCTTTATCTTCCTTACGTACTGCAAGGTTTTAAATGGTACACTAAAAAACCGGTTAGTTGTTTTAAAAAAATGAAAGGGAATATTATTTACTTCCAAATGTTCTTCAGAACGTATATGCTTTATCACTTCAACATGCATCTGCTGCCCGATAAAGTCAAGATAGCCCAATGCGGAAGCTTGTGACCTGATTAACTCGCTACCGGTCTTAAATTCATGGTTTGAAAAAAATGTAATGTCAAGAAGCGTAAGCATTTATTTGTTCTTTAGGTTTTAACTTTTTTACAGGAAGAGATGCTTCAGGATAATAAGACCTAATACGATCTATCAACTGCGAAATATTTCCACGTACGTATTTTACCTGCCCCTCTACAACAATGCAGTTAAAATCCTCCACATCAAGCTTAGATGATAGTATTTGATTTACCAGCGTTTCATCAAACAACTGAACCCTACCCTTTTTTATCACCAGCAAAATATCTTTCGAAGTGATTGAAAGCGCGGCATCGAGTCCTTTTTTATTTCTTTGATCAGCCACCACAATATCCGCATAATAACTCTCCTGAATTTTTCCCAGCCTATCCAACTCCCATATTGCAGCGGGCGATGTTGTTAGTGATTGCAAAAGTTCTTCATCCGATAGTACACCTAAACGCCTGGCCAGATGAATATGGCGAAGCATACTCCAGTCTGCCGTTAGTACAGAATCGCTTCCAAAAAGAATAACAGTTCCGTGCTTCAAATTGTTTATATCAGCCGTCTTGTTAAACATAAAATAGTTGGAAGCCGGACACCAGACCAGTGCCTTAAACTTTCGTGCCTGTAAAGCATTCATTGCAACACCGTGCACAGCAATAAGCTCGCGCCCCAGCACATTCGCCGCCAGAAGTTTATTGATCTCCCGTTCAGCGAGGCCATTTATTCCTTCTCCCACATGTATTGCCACTGACTTACGCAAACGCAGCGGGTTGTTCAATTTCAACCGCCACATTTTTTCAAACCCAACAGAATGCAATGACTGGCAATGTTGAAAAACATCTACGATATCAGACGCACAAAAAAGAGGCAGTCCATGATTAACAACAGTTGTAACACCGCACAATAAATTTTTATACATCCCCCACTGCACACGCATTTCCACGGGCACGGCAAGTACTTTATCTATTTCTGCTTTATATGCACTGTGTATATGTTGCGCCCATTCGCGGTAATCTTTATAATACCGGTCACCCAACGCGGGAAACAGGTTAAAGTCAAGATGATCATGCGAATTGATCAAACCAGGAATTGCTATTGCGTTGTTGAGGTAAATTTCTCCCGTTGCAGGAACTTGTCGTTGCATTGCAGGTTTTATCGAAGCAATACAATCTCCTGATATCTCTATATCGAAAAGATCACACTGATTTTCTATAAACACATTACGCAACTGCATCTGATTTTTTTAAATGGATCCCATAAACAATTGGAGTACCTGTGAATTTTTCATAAACATGCAACGCATTTTTCTGCTCATAATAGTGCCGGTGTTCCCCGGATACATTGATCTGTTGCAGATCCATCGCCTGTAGATTTTTCTGTTGCCCCAGGCGAATAATTAACTCAACCGGGTAAATGAAGTTCTTGATACTGATAAGGTGATTGTGATATTGAAAGGTCCGCTTGCCACCCCTTGCCAGCGCGTCGGGATGATAATCTGTCAGCAGAATATCTCCCCCGGGTTTTAAAATCCGCTCCCATTCTGAGATCACATCCAGAATATGCGGCATGTGTGCGATGGTAAGCGTACTCACAATTACATCAAAAAAGCCTGCGGGGATATTGCTGTATTTACTCCCGGATATTTTTTGCGTTACAGCTTCGGGGAATTTTTCTTTCAGACGCTGAAGCATTTGAGAAGAGACATCGAAACCATAAAGCAAGGCAGGGTTCTGCTGTCTCAGGCGATTCCAATGCCTGCCCGTGCCGCAGCCTATATCAGCAACCTTTTTATGAGAAAGAGAAACGTTTCTCAGCATATTGGTGAAAACTATTTCATCAAGGTCCAGCATCAGGTTTCCAGGCTGCATATCATAGGATGCCGCCCATAGATCATAGGCTTTTTCGGGCGCCTTTTCAACGGGACCATGTGTAAGTAACTGCTTAAAATAACTTAAGACACGCATGATTTCTTTATTTCTGACAAGACTCCATTGCAAAAAACTAATTGGCAAAGGCGCAGGAAGAGAACCGGAAGCAGGTATTCCCCTTTGAACTGTGGCTTGCTTCGTACCCCTCCGCGCCTTTATTGAACATTTACCCCGAATGCTCATTTAAAATAGTACGGCCAAAGCCCATAAGAGTTGCCTCCGTTTGGCAACCACAACAGATATTTTGAAAGTATGTGGCCGCAGAGCCTAAATGCAGGCAACTTTTCCTTTTTGATTCCGTATTTATTAGCGGTATCAAATGCAGGATTATGCCCGCCAGAAATAAAGTATTGCTTTTTAACCCCCGGAGCGCAAATTTTAAATACCGTGTTCCAAATTCGATTTTAAACATTGCCGCATCCATAGAAGGCATGTATGATTGGGTTATTGTGGATGGGAACAGGGAGAATGATCCCGCTGAAAAAATCAGCAGCTATTTAAGAACCGGTGAATACAAATACATCGGATTTACTGTAATGCCGGGCCCTCAATTAAAGCAGGCTGTTGCTATAGCAAACCATATCAAGATCAACAATCCGGACACCGTTATGATATGGGGCGGCTATTTTCCTTCTCAGCAATACAAGGCAGTGTTGCAATCTGGCTACGTTGACTTTGTTGTAAATGGCCCTGGCGACCATTGCTTTCCGCGGCTGATTGACGCGTTAGAAAACAATACGCCTTACGAACTGATCAAAAACATTATTTACAAATCCGGAGATGATATTGTAAAAACAGCAAAAGAAGATCTTATTGAGCAGGATACATTGCCTTCTTTGCCCTACGATAAACTGGATACGATGTATGGCATGGAAAAATACCTCGGCAAGACCTACCTCGGGAAAAAGACCTTTGCCTACCATTCCAGCATCGGATGTCCATTTACATGTGCATTCTGCTCCGTTGTACCTATCTATGAAGCACGCTGGAAGGCCAAATCTGCTCAAAAAGTTTATGAAGATGTAAAATATGTGAAGGACAAATGGGGCGCCGACGCCATTGAGTTTCATGATAACAATTTTTTTGTTTCAGAAAAGCGTGCGGTAGAATTTGCCAAACTTATTAAGCCGGAAAAGATGACGTGGTGGGGAATGGCGCGCATTGATACCATGACAAAGTTCTCGGATGCATCATTACAATTGATCAGAGAGTCCGGCTGCAAAATTATTTTCTTCGGCGCAGAGAGTGGCAATGATGCAGTGTTGAAACAGATGGACAAAGGCGGAACACAAAGCGGAGAACAGATTGCAGCATTTGCAGCCCGCATGAAAAAGTTCGATATCATTCCTGAATACTCTTTCGTATTGGGAACTCCGGCCGCAACAGCTGGGCAGGTGGATGAGCAAATAGATTTCGACATTGCCTTTATCAAAAAAATAAAGAGGATAAATCCTTCAACTGAAATTGTTATTTATATATACACCCCGGTCCCAACGGAAGGATCGGGCTTGTTTGCTGAAGCACAGGCAAAGGGTTTTCAATTTCCGCAGACGCTTGATGATTGGATTAGTCCACACTGGGCAAATTTCGATCTGCGAAAAAATCCACTCACACCCTGGCTAACGCCTGCAATGGTAGACAAGATCAGGAATTTTGAAACCGTTTTGAACGGATACTACCCTACGGTTACGGATATACGGCTAAGTGGAATAAGAAAAGCTGCTATTAAGTTGCTGGCTGCAATGCGTTACAAGGTTAATATCTATCAGTATCCGTATGAAATTAAGCTGTTGCAGCGTGTATGGAAATACAGGCAACCGGAAATACAGGGGTTTTGAACATCTGGATTTATTCTCTGTGCAACTCTGTGTCTACTTCTGCCTTTTCTCTGTGTAATAAAAAAATGCAATTACACAGAGTTTCACGGAGAATACACAGAGTTGCACAGAGGCAGCAGCCTCATCAAACAAAGCTAATCGATTAAGGATTTAACAATGAGAAGACAGTCTTTATATCAAACATATCAGCGGTACAGAACATTGCAAACCGATATTATAACAGCATTGCCTATTGTAATATTAATGCCGCACAGTGCATGTAATTGCCGTTGTGTGATGTGCGATATATGGAAAGGCAACAAAAACCTGAAGCAACTGACCGAGACTGATGTTGCGGGCTTGATGCGTTCCTTAAAAAAACTCAGGACTGTGCAGGTTGTAATGTCCGGAGGAGAAGCGATTCTTCATCCCAATTTTTTCACGCTGTGCGGCATTCTGAAAAAACATCATCTCAAAATAACTTTGCTTACGAGCGGACATGCCATTAAACGCCACGCTGAAATGCTGGTTAAATATGTGGATGATATAATTATTTCGCTTGATGGTGACGAACCTGTTCACAACAGCATTCGTAACGTGGAGAACGCTTTTGCCAAAACCAAAGAAAGCGTTCACCTGATAAAGTCTCTAAAGCCAGGATACAAGATCTCCGGCCGCACAGTTATCCATCAACTCAACTTTAGGATATGGCCGAAAATTGTTGAAGCCGCAAAAGAAATGAAACTGGACAGCATCAGTTTCCTGCCTGCAGATGTTACGAGTACAGCATTTAACCATGCGGAGGGATGGGATGATGCGGTTAAAAATCAGCTTCTCATAAACGAATCACAGTTACCAGAACTTAAGAAGATTGTTGAAGAGCTGATAGAATATAACTCCGGCGATTTTGCAAGGGGTTATATAAAAGAGACTCCCGAAAAAATATGGAAGATCTACGAGTACTATGCGGCGTTTGCCGGGTTAAATGATTTTCCTTACAGGAAATGTAACGCACCCTGGGTTTCTGCTGTAGTTGAGGCGGATGGTTCTGTTAAACCATGTTTCTTTCATAACGTCATTGGAAACATTAAAAATAACACGTTTGATCAGATCCTCAACAGCGAAAAAGCTATCCATTTCAGAAAAGATCTGAATACTTGTGAGAATCCGGTATGCAAACGATGCGTTTGTTCACTCAATCTTCCGCCAGGGGTAAATCCTGCTGCCAATTAAACAAACTCCCAGCTATGAAGAAGATTTTATTCACACATTCTTATTTTTTGCATTTTGATAAAAAGCAGGAGAACATTGGCAGGCCTTATGCTCCGTTGGGTACTTTGTGTGCAGCAGCATTAATGAGAGCCAATGGGTATGAAGTTTCATTATTTGATACGATGTTCGCTCAATCCCCGGATGAAATTACTCACAGTTTAAAAAATTCATCTCCCGATTTTCTTGTTATTTATGATGATGGATTTAACTACCTCACAAAAATGTGTCTTACAAATATGCGTGAGGCTGCCGTTCGTATGATTGAACTGGCGTCTGCATTTAACTGCAAAATCATCATTTCCAGCTCGGACGCAACGGATCATTTTGAAAAATACCTGCAAGCAGGCGCTGACTTTGTTTTGGTTGGCGAAGGAGAATTAACACTCCTGGAACTGATCAACACTATTACTTCCGGAGCAAACGATCTTTATAACGTACCCGGCATTGTGTTTCTTGATGGCAACAATACTATAAAAACTATTAAGCGAAATGTACTGAAAGAACTTGACACATTGCCAATGGCTGCGTGGGATCTGGCAGACATGAATAAATACAAAAGCACCTGGCTAAAACACGAAGGGTATTTCTCCATAAACATTGCCACAACACGGGGATGCCCGTTTAAATGCAACTGGTGCGCAAAGCCTATTTACGGCAATCGCTACAATTCGCGTTCGCCCGAAAATGTAGTTACTGAATTAAAGTATTTAATGAGGACTTATGGCTTTGATCACGTATGGTTCTGCGACGACATTTTCGGTCTAAAGCCCGGCTGGGTACAGGAATTTGCGGCACTTGTAAACAAAGAAAATCTCAGGTTCAGGTTTAAGATCCAATCGCGGGCCGATCTTCTGCTACAACCTGCTTACGTTCAATCGCTGCAACAGGCCGGTTGTGATAATGCGTGGATGGGTGCGGAAAGCGGTTCTCAAAAAATTCTAAATGCAATGGATAAAGGGATTACCATTGAACAGATCCACCAGGCAACAAATCTGCTAAAGAAACACAACATAAAGCCTTCCCTATTCATCCAGTTTGGTTACCTCGGAGAAACAAAAGAGGACATTAAACTCACTATCAAAATGATCAACGAGTTGCTACCGCATGAAATAGGCATATCCGTTTCTTATCCGCTGCCCGGTACTGGCTTTTATGAAAAAGTAAAGGAGGCCATGCGGGAAAAAACCAACTGGACCGATTCCGGTGAACTGGCCCTGATGTTTCGAAATACTTACGCGCCCTCATTCTATAAACAGTTACACCGCTTTGTCCATAACAATTATAAATGCAGGATTGCCGTTACAAGACTGCGTGAAATGATCAGTCAACCCGGCGCCGTTAGCATCAGCGATATCAAAAAAGCGTTATCCGTATTCTACTATATGCCGGTAACCTTTATTGACAAAATAAAACTCTTCACCCTGCAAAACGTACAGGCATGAACGTAGTATTGCAAAACAATAATGAGCAGCTTGCGGCATCCGCGTTTAGCAAACAGGCTGAAGTATTTGATGAATTGTATATCAACAACACCATTGTTCAATACAAAAGAGACCGGGTGAGATCCGTAGTTGAGCAATACGTACAACCCGGACAAAAAATGCTGGAGCTGAATTGCGGCACGGGTGAAGACGCCATCTACTTTGCAAAAAAAGGATACTTTGTTCACGCAACAGATATTGCAGAAGGCATGCTGAACAAACTATCCGTAAAAATCCGACAGCATAATCTTGCCGACAAAATCTCAACAGAACAACGCTCCTTTACTTCCCTGAATCAACTTGCCAGCCAGGAAAAATATGATGCCATCTTTAGCAATTTTGGAGGATTGAATTGTACCGGAGAACTGGATAAAGTACTATCATCTTTTGATGAACTACTTAAACCTCGTGGAATTGCATGCCTGGTAATTTTACCCAAATTCTGCCTGTGGGAAACACTACTTGTTCTAAAAGGAAAATTCAAAACCGCCACCCGCCGATTCTTCAAGAGCAACGGAGCTAAAGCAAGGGTAGAAGACACTTATTTTACCTGTTGGTATTACAACGCCAACTTTGTCAAAAGAGTATTGAAAAACAAATTTTCTGTTGTGGCTCAGGAAGGGCTGTGCACACTGGTACCGCCATCTTATGTAGAGCATTTCGCAGAAAACCATTCCGGTTCTTTTGCTTTTCTTAAAAATGCAGAAAACAAGCTGAAGCGATGCTGGCCATGGAACTGCATAGGAGACTACTATATTATTGTACTAAAGAAAAACGGATGATTAATTCACCTGAACTTACACTCCTGTCATCTACTCACTATTGATTTTGACAGCGCTCTTCCCAGGTTAAGATCATGAGTTTTTTTGTACATCTCAGAAAAATAATGGTATTTAAGATAGCTATACCATGCCGTATACACAGCAATAATAAACCCCTCTTTACCATCAAGAAAACCAAGCCGGAGAAAGTAACAAGCCATAAAGTTCACCGGAGCGGAAAAAATTTTTTTGAAAAAATTAGGTCTGCGTTTTTGCTCCATGTATTTGCCTGCACTTAAAAAAGCATATCGGGCAATCTTATTGGTGTATTCATGCATACTTGCTACTGTATAGTGAAGCAAACGGCCCTGAATTTTCCTTTTTACTAAGTTATCTCCTTGTAAAATTTCATGAACGGGAACATTTTGCCACTTGCTACAGGTACGATTGTACAACCTGTAAACGATATCATGACCCCAATCACCAAAACGTATTCGCTTTTTTCTGAAATAATTTTTACGCTCAAATCCAAAAGCAAGATCAGGATCATCACAATCGATTCTTCTTATAGCTTCCGCCAGGTCTGGCGTAATGCGTTCGTCAGCATCCAGGGCAATTATCCAGTCATGTTTTGCCATTGCAGCCCCAACATTTCTTGCCACACCATAGTTAATCCAGGTAGCATTAACAACATGTGCACCGCATTCTTTTGCAATGCGCGTGGTGCAATCTATGCTCCCGGTATCTGTTACAACAATATCATTGCTGATTGTCCTCGCACTTTTTATACATTCGGCAATATCGCTTGCTTCATTTTTGGCAATGATCACTATGGAAATATCTAACATGCCCGGGGTCCTTTTATTATTTAACGGCAGACAGGGAAACTTGTTCATTTATCTTTAAAATCTCCGAGAGCTTTTTTTCATAAGTTTCAAGAAGTTGGCGCTGAAAGATGGATGGATCGGGCTTGGAGCAATGTTTATGTACCGCCATGCTCATAATATTTCCATGCCCGTTCATTTTTTTTGCCATTTTTTTTCTTTGCCATCTATGATCTGTCATGTGCATCAACCATGTATCTAGTGCATTGCCGGCTTTACCTTTTAACAGCAGTTCTACCAACCGTTTCACAACATTTGTGCTCATTTCAGCATTGCGCCTGAGCGGCATAAAAAAGTTGGGCAGGTATTCAGCAGTCCAGTTGTTGGCTTCAAAAAAGTTATCAAAAGCACTAACGCCTTTAACAGGAATCAGCGTAACAACTTCCGTCGCCGTAAAAATATTCTTCTCAATAATTTCTGGCTTGCTTTCGTCAATGTAATAGTTCATACACAACAAGTGCTGTTTTCCAAAGAGAAAACTTAACTTCTTTAGCAAATGGGTAAATGAACGCGCAATCCAAACCCTGTTGGTGGAAGTAATGATAAAGAAATCTATATCAGCATTTTCATCAGCAAAATATTTCGATAACGAGCCGGATATTGCGATGCCACGTACAAATGGAAAATGACTGATAAAAGAAGCGATCTTCTCTCCTTTCGAAATTAATTTCAAGGCCTGCTCGTATCCTTTTTTTCGTCTTACTACGTAATCAATATCATTATTCAGACTGTAATAGTCCTGCATGCGGTAAACGGTGTTGTTGCAAACCATCTTCTGCAGGCTGGCACCAACAACGTCCCTTGTACAACGCTCCTGCAGGAATGAATAAATTTCCTTCTGCGTAAGCGGATACCTGAAGTTATCAAAGTACGTAAGCGTTGCCAGTATGTCCTTTTCTAAATCGCGCACGAATAACAAATTGAAGTAAAAAAAACGTTACAGGATCAAACATTTATTTCTTTAATATAAACGATCAGGCGCGTTCAAAGGTTGCCCTGCCTGGCAGTTCATTGACGACCTTAAAATTGTCGCTGAAATCAGACAGCAGGAAGAACGACAGAAAAAACGCGATAAAAAAAATCCCTTTATTTAAATCGAGAATATTTTCCGAAAAAGAAGCTACTGCTATAATTACCAGAAAACTTAAAAACATTACATCCCTGTTTTTCAGCGCCAGCCTGAAACATTCCAACAGTATAAGCATAAACACAGCCAACCCAACATAGCCCGATGTTACTGCCATACTTAAATATTGATTGTGGGCATTCAACTCATTGTAGTAAGAAATGTATAAACCATCCTTAAAATATTGCTGTTTTAAAACAGGAATTTCCGCACCAGCTCCATAACCCAACAAAGGGTGTTGATTGATTACATGGAGTGCCGATTCCCATCTCGCCATACGGGGTTCCGGTATTGTTGGGATGGCAATATTTGCCGTAATATCCTGTCTGAAACCTGAAATATACCGGCTTTTTAATACCGGCGCCGTTGTAATTCCGATAACTACAATTGCAGAACCTGTGATGGTTGCAGACAGGTAAATGATCTTTCGCTTAACTGAACTTATGGTGATCGGCAGAATGCAATTAGCCCCTATGATTGCGGCGACCAACACTGATCTTGATCCAAGCTGAACAAGTGCACCGGTTAAAAGCACAGCGGCTGATAAATACAGTACCTTACGGACCCGGATTGCTGAATGTAAAGCGCAATAGATCATAAATAAGAGAGAAAAACAAACATACATCGCCATATATGTGGCATGTAGTTCAATTGGCGCAGTGAAATTCTGATTGATAAATGCCGGAGTGAACAAGGTTGCGACAAGCAGTTTATTATAAACAATCGTGTGCAACGCGTCATAGTACAAGTATATAACAGTAAGCGTTATCGTGAGGGAAAAAGCCAGGAAAAGCTGATGTTTATACTTATTGAGATCCAGTTTTGTGCACACGAACATCACAGGAAAAATTATCAGCGCCAGTTGACGGCCGGCTTTACTGAGCCCTTCTTCGTTTTCTGAAGTGTACAGCACAGTAAACAGCGTTATCAAAAACAGTGAGAGAACAAGTAATAACTTCCGTACAGGAAGAAAAGGAAAACGAAGGCGTCTCAGGTGCAGCAGTGTATGCATGCTGAAGCTGATCAGCACCAGTTCGGAATAAAATCTGTCGAACGGCAGGCTTACAAGAAACAGTAACAGATGATAGTAACTGATCTTATTTGCCAATGTATCCCGGATGATAAATATGTTCTTCAACGGTTGCGGAATTACAACATGAGAGAATGAATTGTTCATACTTTGCAACTATCCTGTCCCAGTTATACCTGTGTATGATCTTATTAAAGTTATCCTCAATGGCCGTTTCCTTTTTAACGGCGGGAATATCCTCTTCTATGATTTTCTTTATATCCAGCGCTGTGTTAAAATAGCTCGCATCCTTTTCCAGTATTTGCCTGTTAAATGCGTTATCATGCGCCACAACATATACTTTGCTCGCCATCGCCTCAAGCAGTGACGGATTGGTTCCCCCAACACTATGACCGTGAAAATAAAGACTTGAAAAACTTCTTAATGAATGAAGCTTTTGTGTATCAAATACCGGCCCGGCAAATAAGATCCGCTTATCATTCCTGAATATATTTACCAGATGTCTGCCATGTTTGTTGGCTGTATCTCCTACAACCACCATATGTTGTGATGTACTGCTTTTTGTAAAACCTGACAGAATTGTATCAATATTATTTTCTGGTTCCATGCGGGCTATCAACAACATGTAGTTGTGCTTAATAAGCCTGAATTCGTTGCAAATACGATCATCCGTAAATGGCATAATCTCGGCCGCATATGGAATGTATGCCGGCGAGATGTCGTATTTATCTCTTAAATATTTTTGAATCGCCAGTGAATCTGCTATATAATTATCACTGAATTTTACTGCAAGCTTCTCTGCAAATTGCAAGAACCGCTGCACCGGCTTTGAGTATTTGGTGCGCATCCATTCAAGGCCATCCATGTTTGAAATAATTACAGAATCACGCGGATACAATTTTCCCCAGACGGAGCTACTCGTATATCCCATTATCAGGATTGCGTCAAAAGACCGTTTTCTCGCATCAAGAATACAATTTAGATCGTAAACAAACTGCCCCGACATGCCCATCCAATGCTCGGGATTATGGCAATGCACAATGTTAATACCTCTCCATGTGGTGAGTTGATACGGATGTTTATGGCCGTTGTACACAGTTACTTCATGTCCGCGCTGCACAAGACCCTGCGCCAGGTAGGCGGATATTTGCTCAAAACCTCCATAATTATTAGGGATTCCACGCGTACCCAAAATTCCGATGCGTAGTTTCATATAATTGTATTACTTCTTTATACGCACGTTTAGTGTTTTTAGTTGCTTCGTACCATGTATAGCAGTCCAATATTTTCTGCTGCAAGCTTTCATCATATTGTCTTATGCCCGCACGTACTACTGCATCGTAAATACTTTCTGGCGAATGCGGATCACAGTAGTCTGCCATGTCCCCAAAATAATCTCCGGCATCACCCTTATCCGTAATAACTATTTTGCAACCCATTGCTGCCGCCTCCAGAGAACTTAACCCCGTTGTTTCAAAGAAACTCGGTAGGATGTGAATGCTTGCCCGTTTATAATAATACAGTAATTCCTGCTGTGGAAGATGATCAATAAATAGAATATTCTGCGCAGCTAATTTTTTACATTTTGTATAATAGGCGAATTGATTAGGCGCCGGAGATCCAATCAGCAATAATTTATAGCGGGTATTGTTCAGTGCTTTAATCAGATTAAGCTGGTTTTTTATTCCCTCAATTCTGGCTACGCAAATAACCAGGTCAGGGCTGCGCATATCATTACCCGAAGAAGAAAACAACCCGGGATCAATTCCATTGTTAATAATTCTATAGCCCGGCAATGCTCCATAAACTTTCTTCAACCTGCTATATTCAGATGCGGAATTCGGCAATATGAGAGACGACTTAGCAAGCACTTCCTGTATACTTTCGGATTGCCCTTTCCATAAGTAAGAATAGCTGATAAGTTTGTCTTTCCCTTTAATCCAGCGAAAAATGGTTTTCAGGTATTCGCAGCTATCGGGGGACAAATACTTAAGCAGCATACCGGACAAGCCCCGGCGATGTGTTTTATCATACGCTGAATAATCAATATGAATAGTTGAAACAACAAATCTTTTGTTTGATTTCTTTATATGAAACAAGATGTCCGCCGGCCTTGTAATGTTAAAAAAGTGCAGCAGATCATAGGCTTCGTAATCTATTTTTTCATCGGTAAGTCTAACTTCAGCTTTTACACCAATCCTGTTAAGAAAATCTGCTGTCTGCATTATCTGCACAGTATCTCCGCCAGGTGCCTCGTACAAGGTTGCCCGGCCAATTAATGCCACGCTTATCTCCATCATATGTATGGCGTCGTTATGCATGTTAATTGATCTTTTGGTGCAGCCATTTTATCAATGCAGGGGGAAAAAAGCTAGCTACCAGCAATGCATAATTATCCAACCGCAATGGCGAGATCTTTATAGCCTTTTTGATATACACCCTTGCATTTTTCGGCTGATGATTGTTGATGAGATACTTTTTGCCACACAGTGCATAGTAGGCACCCTTTTTAATTTTTTGGTTATCCTGCCTGTGTATAATGTTCCACAAAGCATAACCTTCAGACTCTGTGATAAAGCCTTTTTTCAAGATATCGTACTTTAATGATCTGAAGTATTTGCCGCGCCATCGCTCATCTATTGTTACCGAAGCAGGATTAAAACGAACTTTGATCAACGGTTCAGCAAAATTGCAGAACTTACCTTTCCTGCTTAATTGCACCCAAAGCAAATGATCCTCCATGTTGTGCGCCAGCTCGTTATAGCCACCACATAGCATAACTACAGCTTTCCTGTACATCACACTTGAATGAATAAACGGACATATTGTTAATAAAGATGCCTTTAACTGCTCATCATCATGGGAAGGACATGTGTAATGGCATAGATAATCACCCATTTCAGAAATATACACCGCGTCACCGCCGGTGATAACGTAGTCCGGATTGACGTCAAGAAAATGTTTCTGTTTTTCCAATCTTTCAGGAAAGCAAATATCATCCGCATCAAAACGCGCAATGTATTCTCCTTTTGCGTGGTGCAAGCCGGCATTCAGGGCCTGGGCCACGCCTTTATGTTTCTGTGATATTACAGTTATGCGACTATCATCAAGGGAGCGGATCACTTCTTCCGTATTATCGGTTGAGCCATCATTTATTATCAACAATTCAAAATTCTTCATTGTCTGGCACAGTACGGACTCTATTGCTTCAGCAATATAACAACCAGCATTATAAGCCGGCATCAGTACTGTAACACCTGGTCTTTCCATGTCATAGCTTTAGTGCGTTGCGCGGTCTTTTCTTCTTTTATATCGAGGAACATCATCAACTCAAATAACACAACTATGGAGAGTTGCTCAAACCAATAATCAACAAAAAATATTGCACACAGCAACAACAGCAAGGGAAATCCGAAACCTCCTTTTTTAAACCGGCCAATCCAATAGAAAATGTATGCAAAAACAAAAGCAGCGATACCCATCAATCCATATTCGCCCATCAATTGATTGTAAACGGAATTAGGTGTATTAACGACGGAATGCATTTCAGCATCTTTGCTGAAGAAATTGAGAAATGTGGCAAGATGGTTATCCCTGAAGTCATTGTTTACATAAGAAAAGCGGGACGGATAGCCACCACTGATATTTAAGGCCGTCGCCCTGAAAGCAAGTTTGGATGAAAATTTGCCCATCCCGTTACCTGTAAGCATTTTGCCCGGATGTAGTTTAAAGTAATTACCGGTTTGTATAAATGAGATCAGCTTACCCGGATACTTTTCAGGAAACGCTGACACTTTGTTGTTTGCAGGTTCTGAATGCTGAATATAATTGATCAATACCCGCTGTTCGGTCAGTGTATCTTTTTTCCGTTGAAAAGGTTGGGAATGAATACTGGGTTGCGGAATTTCAGGTCTCTCCGAAAACACCGGTACTGTTCCGCCAACAGCAACTTCATCGGGTGATTGCGCCGATTTGGCTTCCAGCTTCGCCAACAACATGCTTATGCTATCAAGATAATGTTTGGCAAATGCTTTTTTCTCAGCTTCAGGATCCGTAGGTTCTGCGGTTATTTGCTTTGAAGTATTTGATGCTGATAGCCCCGGATAATTATTTTTAGAAAACAGTTTTTTTATAATGCCGGTTGCATAAGTATCATTCTGTGGCGAAATCTTCGCCATAAAAACAACCAGCAACATACAGCAAATAACCATCAGGCTTTTTTGCAGCCGGTCGCTCCGGAATGCAAACAGGTATATCATTACAGCAATTAATGCCAGGTTGGTGAAATTACTGCCAGTTAGTAACAGTGTTGCCATGCAAAGCAGCGTCATCAACGCCTGTTTTCTGCACAGAAAATAAACCACACCTGCAGCACAGATCACGGCGTTGGTTGTTGAAGTATCGAATGTAATGCCCCTGATCAAATCTCCTGTTCCAATAAAATACTTCTGATACATGCCCTGGTAACGGTAGGGGTTTAATGCACCGGCATCCAAAATGATAGTTGCGAGCCGGATAAAAGAAGCAACGCAATTGGTAATAAAAAAGACAAGCAAGGTATTGTGCGTTTTTTCGGGGGGATTTTGCATGGCAGCAATGCGCACCTGGTTAACTGCAAGCAGACAAAGGAGCCAGAAGCCAATGCCGGTTATAAATACAATATCATAATGCAGATTGGTAAAATCTTTAAACAGCAGAAAATTAAAACATGCTATTACAATAAGTAAAAAATAAAAGAGGGGAATTGCGCGATCTGTTTTCTTTATCCCAAGTGAAAAACCCGGCCTGAAAACATATGCGAGGATAACGGCGGCCAGCTTGACGATGAGCTTTACATTCAGAAAAAGCAATAAGAACACCAATAATTTCCAGTCTATGGAATTTACAAATTTCCTGGAGGCCGCCTTAATCGCGTTGTTCATACAACTATCTGAATGTTATTCATTAATGAATACGTTGACATAGCTGAAAGGTTGCTTGCGGGCCTTTAAAAATCCGGAACCAGCATTCGCAGTCCTGAATGCACGTCTTTCTTTATAAACCTGTTTGTGGCAACAACCAGGACAAGGTAAAGGCCCGCTCCAGCAAGCACTTTATATACAACATAATCACCAGCATAGCCGGCCACGTAAATACAACCTATTGCACACAGGGGGTAACCAATCAATGACTGGATTATTCTCGAAAAAACAAAGTGCACATCCTGCTTTAGATACAAAGCCGTTTGCGCAATCAATGCCAGCAAACAGGCAATTGACGCACCTTCATTCCCGAACAAGGGAATTAAAATGCAATCCCCAACAATATTCACGCAGCAGGTAATAAGTATTACCCTGAATACACTTTTAAGCTTTCCCTGTGCAAAAGCAATAGCCCACAAAACATTGTTTACATAAAGCAGGGGCGTACAAAGGGTAAGTATGAAAATGGTATAGCTATTTACCGCGCCGTATTTATTAACGGTAATGGCATCTGTTAGTGGTGCCCATAAAATATTCAGCATCAGGATTACGAACGAGCAAATGATCATTTCAAGTTTTACGATGGCATATACGCTGGTTAAATCATTTTGTTTCTGAAAGAATTTCACAAAACGGGGCACCAGCAATGGTGCGATTACAAGCAGTGGAACCGTGGATATTTCATATACTTTATAAGCAAAACTGTATTCCGCAAGCTTAGATGCTGATAATACCAACCCTATAAAGATCCAGTCGAATCGCGACATGACGGCAGTACACACAACTACGCCGATCTGAGGAAGTGTTTCTTTTAGCAACGACAGGTATCCTTGCCTGTTAATGAATTTACGTCCGGCATGTTTAAAAGCTTGCCGGAACAGATAAATTGACACAAGGAATTCCAAAAAATCGCCTGCTATAAAAATGCCAATGATCAGGTCATTTGAGAGCATGTGCACCGAACTGAAATAAATTAAAGCAACACTCTTAATGATATTTGAAACAACAGACATCCGTGCAAGCAAGGTAAACTTTTCGAATCCTGCGGCCGCCTGCTTAAAGGGAAGAGAAAAATAGATCATCAGTTTTCCCGTACCAAGCAGAAACAATGTGATCAGCCAGTTATTTCCCGGTGCCAGGATACATGCAGCTAATATAGAAAGACAGAATAATAAACCGGTGCTGACCGTGTGAAAAACAAAAAGAGGAATTACCCGGAAAGAATCTTCGCCGGCTGCAATTTTTTTCACGGTAAGCTGATCCAATCCAAACGACAAAACCGAAAAGCCGGTTAACAAAAAGGCCAGGCACCAGTTAAGCTCTCCAAAACTGGTCTTATCCATATTTCTTGAAAGAATATAAAAAATTGCGATTCCTGAAAGCAGGTTAATTATTTGCTGTAAAATGTTCCCTGAAATATTCCTGGATAGTTTTTTCCACATACAAGATTATACGAGAAAAGCAGGCATTGGGTTGTTCAAAATATTTCATCCTCTTTTTACAGACTTAAGGGCACAAAAAAGCCTGTCTTGCGGATTATTTTTTGTAAATGAAGAGAGGCTTATCCCTGCTTTTCTGATACGCTAATACGACGAACAGGCTTTTAGTATTGGCATGGTTAGCTACCGCCGGGATTCTGTGGCAACTTCCCTCACTTTGTTCTCAATGAGCCATTGTTTGAATTCCGAAACATTGCTGGTTGAAAATTTGACGATACTGCCTCCTCGCAAGGAAATAATAAATGTGTCAAGGCAAAACAAAAACGCCGACAGGTTTGATGCGGGTTGGTCAAATCCAGGAAAGGACTGATTGCTAACATGAATTTGCATATGGATGAAATTTTAAGGTTCTGTTACTATTAGGGCGTTCATCCACAGAGTTATGCTGATAAGGCGACCCACTGCTGCAGTGAACATTGGGTACCTTATAGTAAAAGTTTTTCTCGTTATTCTGACTTAGACCGGCAAAATACAATATTATTTTAAAATAAAATTATGTTTCATTTTTTTTAATTCTTGCTCTTTCTTTTCGCGGGACGGTTTAACTGGACATCTGAAGGCAATGGAAGCTCATCATCCGGTTTCTTTTTAATATAGATAGTTGTAGTTAATCTGAGAGATGGCTTTGACTTCAGATAAGCTGAAACCACCACCGAATCACGTGTGTAGGATGAATCGATAATAAGGCTGTTACCATCCCATTTACCGTAGCTTGACGAAAATTGCACCTCATCACTTCCCAAAGGAAGATACTTTCCATTCGCCAACTTTCCATCTACGTTAATATAATTATACACACCTTTTTTTACGCTGTCAGTATAAAGATGAAAATAAATATTGTCATATTTCTGCCCAAACAAAACACTTAAGCTGAACAGCGCGCAAACAGATAAGACTGCTTTTTTCATATTTAAAACCGGTTTATAATGCCTGCAATTCAACATTTAGATCTTTTAATAAAGTCTGATTTCAAAAATGATCATTAAATTAATAACCAAATAGTAATATTATGCTAATATTTATTTAGCGCGGGAAAGTTCATCTTCATACATTAAAAAACAACAGATCAACATTATTGTTATCTAAAGTCCAAAAGGGAGTTTATGAATCCATTTCAATCGGCCCGTTTGTCTGCGAAAGCATTTGGCGATAATTTTTTATGGGGAGTAGCAATAGCTGCCCAACAAAATGAGGGAGGGCACAATGTTGGGGGCAGAGGTGTAAGTATATGGGATGTTTTTTCCCGCAGGAACGGAAAAATTAAAGGCGGCACAAACCCTTTAGTCAGCTGCGATTTTTATCATCGTTATAAAGAAGACCTGCTATTGGCAAAAGCGCTCGGTTTTAACTCTTTCAGATTTTCTATCTCCTGGCCAAGAATATTGCCCGAAGGCATTGGCCGCGTAAATAAGGAAGGTATAGCGTTCTACAACAAACTGATTGATGAATGCCTTGAATTGGGTTTAACACCCCTTGTAACGCTGTACCATTGGGATCTGCCACAACCACTGGAAAAAGAAGGCGGTTGGACGAGCTACAGGATGCAACGCTGGTTTGCGCGTTTTGCGACGGTTTGTGCCGAGGAGTTTGGTGACAGAGTTAAAAACTGGATAGTGCTGAACGAGCCTGCAAGCTTTACGTCACTTGGCTACATGCTGGGCAAACATGCACCTGGCAAAACGGGGCTTACCAACTATTTCTCCGCAATTCACCAGGCTGTTCTGGCCCAGGCTGATGGAGGTGAGATCCTTCGTGCGCTGGTTCACAAATCCTATATCGGCACAACTTTTTCCTGTTCTGAAGTCCTGCCATTTTCAACAAAAGAAGAAGATGTTTTGGCCGCAAAAAGAGTTGATGTAATTCTGAACCGGTTATTTATAGAACCCGCACTGGGAAGGGGTTATCCGCAGGACGATTTTAAACTGATAGAGCGACTGGAGATACACAATAAAGCCTGGAAGTATACAGACCGCATGCACTTTAAATTTGACTTTATTGGCTTGCAGAATTATTTTCCTGTTGTGGTGCGGCACAACTCCATCATTCCGCACATTCATGCATCTGAAGTTAAAGCCGCAACAAGGAAGGTGCCTCATACCGGCCTTGGCTGGGAAGTGAATGCAGAAAGCTTCTACAGGATCATCAAAAGATTCTGGCTGTACGGAACAGTGAAAGAGATTCTGATAACTGAAAATGGTGCAGCCTACAAGGATGAAGTTAAAAATGCTGTGGTTAACGATGAGCAACGAGTTGATTATTTTAAGCAGCACCTGCAAGCAGCGTTAAGAGCCAAACATGAAGGCGTGAACATAAAAGGTTATTATGCGTGGACGCTGACTGACAACTTCGAATGGGCTGAAGGATATAAAGCCAGGTTCGGCTTAATTCATGTAGATTTCAAAACACAACTAAGAACAATAAAGAATTCCGGATACTGGTTTCGCGATTTTCTAAAACAGGCTTAATATAAAAGATGCCACACGCTTTTATTTATTGTTAACCTTCTCATTGAATACCTGCGTCATTTCCTTGCATAAATACTTACGTATTAATAACTTTACTGTACAACAGATCATTAAAACAGACCGGCGAATAAAATACGGCGCTGTGCAGATAGAAGCCTGCTGAAGAGTAACTCCTGCAAATAGTTGAAGTATTACGGGAACAACCATTCCTGCTTATAAGTGTTGATATCCTTGCTGTGAATTTTTTTGAGCAAATCAGTTAATTCATAAATCAATGATCACGAAAAAAGTACTATTGGCCGGTTGCGTAGCTGTGTGTTGTTTAACGAGCAGGGCGCAGTTTGTTTCGCTGGGTGTAAGAGGCGGTATAAGCATTCCCAATTTAACTACCGGAACTGCTTATAAAAACCCGATAAATACGGGATATAAGTCCAGCACCGGGCCTGACGCCGGAATTTTTGCCGAGTTTAAACTTACTGATGTATTTTCCATACAACCTGCGATAGCGTATTCAGCGCAGGGCGGCCAGAAAAAGGGTTACCAGGCTTTTCCGGTTACGCCGGAATGGGCAGCAATGTTTCCGCCGGGCCAGGTTCCGCAATATTTATATGCAAACTTCAAAAGCCAGGCAAAAATCAATTACCTGATGGTACCTATGCTCGCAAAGTTTACCTGGCCCTTCAATCACTCAAAATCCAAATTTGCTTTTTTCCTCAGCGCAGGACCTTTTGTAAGCTTTCTGTTATCCGCAAAACAAGTTACAACCGGCAACAGCAAGATCTATCTTGACGAAGGACATCAACAACCCCTCCCCGTTGGTTCGCAATCATTCGACAATACAGAGGATATAAAAAGCCAGTTACATTCATTTAACGGAGGCATTGACGGGCACGCAGGTATTTCTTATAAAATATCACACCAAAATCTTGTATTCTTTGAAATAGGTGGTAACTACGGATTCTTTAATATTCAGAAGGGAGCAGAAAACGGCAAGAACAATGTTGGCGCTGCAACAATACTCGTGGGTTATGCTTATACTTTTTTCAAGAAATAAATAAGCCGCTGTTTTAATTACAGCGGCTCATTGTTATCAAAACCGAGTTAACATCAACTTTGTCTCACTTAATTTCTCATACTGCCTTTGAGTTTGATTAGTAAGTAATGGCCTTGCCGGCATCAACTTCTCCATATCCATAATCTGCATCCCTGTTCTTAGGACCAAGATCTATTGAACTCCGACGGAGAATATCAGCAATCAAATGAGGAGATGACAGCTGTTTGTATTTACCATAGATCATTGCGGCTATAGCACTAACATGTGGAGTGGCCTGGCTTGTACCCGCAACCCAGCCAACAAGGAAATCGCCATTGTCTTCAAAACCTAAACCAAACACCCAGTCAAATACATAAGCCGGGGCGGTTACCGGTCCAACAGTTACATTACTTACGTCCAGATGCTCAGGATAAGAACCGCCTGATGCGGCGAAAGAAATAAAGTTCTTTCCCGTATTGCTAAATGATGCCGGCACATACAGGAATGTGTTGTGATTTTTTGCCCAGCCAATAGGCCCTGTAGCTGAAACAGCCAATACACCGATGCAGTTTGCAGGATAAGTAATAAAGTTCTTTTCCTGGTCATAATTTACACCGTCGTTGCCAGCAGCAGCTATCAGCGTAGCGCCAACGTTATTTGCAAATACAGTTGCCCTGTTAAGCGCAATTATAAGATCGCGAACATCTTTGTCGGGGCGAACAATAAAATCATCAGAAGGGTCATCCGGGGTTCCGTTATCGTCTTTATAGGCCTTAAGCGGCAACTCAGCACCAAGGCTCATGTTTATTATATTGGCGCCATGTGTTGCAGCAAAATAAATACCGTTGATCAATGCACTGAAAGGTCCGCTACCTGCGTCATCTAACACTTTAACCAATATAAGCTTGGCTTTAGGCGCCACGCCTACTATGCCTAAATTGTTGTCAATGCCTGCTATTATTCCCGCAACATTTGTTCCGTGACTAAAACCTTCAGAACCTTTGTAATCTATAGTTTCGCCGTCAATAAAATTTTGCTTAAGAATAATATTGTCCGCTATGTCCGGGTTTTTAGTTTGAAAGCCTCCATCCAGAACTGCAACCTTGGCCCCGGCTCCTTCATAACCTTTATTCCATGCGTTTGCTACTTTAGCCGCCTGAAGATCCCATTGTAAAAAGCTCCAGGGATTGCGGTTCAGCTTATCCGTATATTCTGAAGCGGGAGTGTTAGATACAGAATAACCTGAACTCTTCAAACGGGTTGGCAAATGCCATTGAGCAACCACGTCTACTACTACAGACTGCACATCAGCAACAGCCCTTGCTTTTTCCGGGAAAGTAGGATCAGGTGTTTGTACATGAATAAGACTTAACTCTTTAATGGATTCTTTTAAAACAAATTTTTTACATCCAAGATTAGTGAGGCTTGCAGCAATGTTTTCAAGTTTTGCCCCTTCTTTTGCGATTACGATAAAGCCACGATCATGTTTAAGGCCGGAGGTTGTACTTGGCAAACGCCAGTCAACCTTATCCATATCTTTTTTACATGAGGAGATAACAATTCCGACAAAAAGGACATAATACAGTAGTTGAATTTTTTTCATACAAACCAGTTTAATAAATGATTAATTGTAGAGAATAATCATTGGGAGGGATAAAAATGGCAGTTGATTTTTCCGTTCTGTTAGCTCTGATTCGTCAAGTGATTCACTTGTAATTGTGTGACTTATCTAACCAAATGTACAAAAAATAAAATGAGATTTGCAAGCGCATAAAGCTATTTAATGCAAGTATTTTTTGATGAATCTCATTGATGTTTCACAGCAAAAAAATAATTACATTTATAAACATCGTTGTCTTGTCAAACACCTAAAACAACCAGCTTGCCATGAAGAATTTTCTGCAACAATATTCAGAAGAAGTATCGGCCGAATTGCATCGTATTCTCAATTACTGGATGAAATATACCATAGACAAAACGGATGGTGGTTTTTACGGCAGCGTGAATAATAATAACCAGCCAAAACCTGGAGCAGAAAAAGGCATTGTGTTACATGGGCGTATTTTATGGACATTTTCAACTGCCTATAGCCGCGAAGCAAAAAAGGAATATCTTGAAATGGCGCAACGTGCCTATGACTATATAATGGCATACTTTAAAGATAACGAACATGGCGGTGTTTACTGGAGCGTAGATGCAAAAGGCAATATGCTGGACAGCCGCAAACAAATATATGGTGTGGCTTTTTGCCTGTATGGCATGAGCGCCTATTATGCAGCGTCAAAAAATGAAGCTGCATTGAACTTTGCCAAAGACCTGTTTTCACTCATTGAGAAGTACAGTTATGATTCTGTGAAGAAAGGCTATATGGAAGTTTTTACCCGCGATTGGAAAGATATTGACAATGCCAGCTCCATAGCAAAAAATGCCAAGCAAAAGAAAACAATGAATACGCATTTGCACCTGATTGAAGCTTATGCCAGTTTGTATAAAGTTTGGCCGGACGAAACATTAAAGCAAAGAATTGCAGGTTTACTGGAAGTATTTGATCTTTACTTTATTGATCACAACAAGTATTTTAACCGCCTGTTCTTTGATGAGAACTGGAAGGAACAGCCAGATGTAATATCTTACGGTCACGACATAGAATCCGCATGGCTGTTATTGCAATGTGCACAGGTGATCAATGATGCGCACTGGATAGATGTTTTCAAAGATTATGCGGTAAAAATTGCCGACGCCGTACACGTGGGCATTGGCAGTGATGGCAGCATTTGGTATGAGTATAACCCTGCCACCGGAAAAATAAATAAACAACGGGATTGGTGGCCACAAGCGGAGGGAATGGTCGGCTACATAAATGCCTATCAGTTAACCTGCGATGAAAAATACCTGCATCAGTCATTAAAAACCTGGTCGTTTGTAAAAGAGAAAATACTTGATCTTCAAAATGGCGAATGGTTCTGGGGCAGAAAAGAAGACAATAGCCTGGTAAACGCCGACAAAGCCGGCTTTTGGAAATGTCCCTATCACAACTCCCGTGCGTGTATGGAGGTGATGGATAGAAGCAGCTTTTGCCGCTGACACAGAGCTGTCAGCTGTCAGCGATCAGGTATCAGGTGTGAGGTATCAGGTATCAGGTGTGAGCGTCAATATGCTTCGGGCTGATCAGTCTTTTATTATCTTATACCTATTACCATCTTACCATCTTACCATCTTACTATCTTACTATCTTACTGTCTTACGGTCTTACTATCTTACTGTCTTACACGTCTTACACGTCTTACCTAATTCCATACTCCTCTATCTTCCTGTACAGCGTCGTCAAACCGATATTCATCAGCCTGGCGGCTTCAGTTTTATTTCCGCCGGTATGATTTAATACGCGTTGTATATGTAGTTTCTCAACGGCAGCAAGGTCGAAGGCCGAAAGAAACCTGGGTTCATGAACTTCCTGGAAATCAATTGGCAGATCATTTACGATAAGTTGGTGCCCGTCAGCCAAAATACACGCCCTTTCAATGATATTCTTTAATTCACGGATATTGCCCTTCCAATTATGGTTCTTCAATAATTGCAGAGCTTCTTTGTCGATACCTTTTATATTCTTACCCAACTTGTCGCTGAACATTTTTACGTAAAAAGTTGCGAAGAGCGGAATATCTTCCTTTCGTTCATTCAGCGACGGCAGGGTGATGGTAAACACATTTAATCTGTAAAAAAGATCTTCCCTGAAATGTCCGTTGTTCACCTCCTCTTCCAGGTTTCGGTTGGTGGCAGCTATTATGCGCACATTTGCCTTCAGCGTTTTTGTGTCACCCACTTTGATGTATTCATTGTTCTCAAGTACCCGCAACAATTTCGCCTGCAACTCCAGCGGCATTTCCCCCATCTCATCCAAAAAGAGTGTACCATTATCTGCCTCTTCAATCAACCCCTTTTTATCTTTTACGGCACCGGTAAATGCGCCGGCTTTATGTCCGAAGATTTCGCTTTCCAAAAGATCTTTCGTAAATGCGCTACAGTTAATCGCGACGAAATTCCCTTTCGTCCGTTTGCTGTTAAAATGAATGGCCTGTGCAAATACTTCTTTCCCGCTGCCAGTTTCACCCATCAGCAATACGGTCGCGTCTGTAGCACTTACTTTTTGCGCCATCGCAATCGCTTGTTTTATGGAAGACGAATTCCCCAGGATGGTATCGAAGCTGTATTTGCGGCCAACTTGTTTCTCCAGTTGCTGAATGCGTTTTTGCAATTGCGCCTTTTCTGTCGCACGGGCCAGCAAGGGAATGATTTTTTCATTGTCATCACCTTTAGTTATATAGTCAAATGCGCCGTTTTTGATAGCCTGCACCCCGTCGTGAATATTTCCGTAGGCTGTAAGCAGAATAGTTTCTATTAACGGGTACTGAGGTTTTATCTGCTGCACAAAGTCTACCCCGTTACCATCCGGTAATTTTACATCACACAGAATAACGTCAACAGGTTCTTTTTCTAATATTTTATGTGCAAGCTTAAGTGTAGGTGCCTCCAAAACAGTATAACCTTCAAGTGTAATGATACGTTTTAATAGTCCCCTCAATTTGTCCTCATCATCAATAATTAAAACACTGGCGTTCGGCATGAAACAAATTTTTATGCAATATGCTGGAAAATAGCGGTTAAAGGTAGCAAACATTCAATTGATGTTGCAATACGGTCTTTAAACATCCTTCACCCTACCCGGCAGCGGTAATACCCGTTAAATAATTAAAAACAGTGAACAACTACTTGACATTTTTGTTTGCAAATTGTACTTTTTATGATCAACAATTAAAAACAAATTTTATGCAAGACACTAACGCAACTTTCCCGGAAGATAAATCCAACGAAAAAGCCGCCGATACATTTAATGAAATGAAAGAAAAGGTAAAGGACGCTGCCGGCGATGCCAAAGACAAGGCCGAAAATGTGGCCGGAGAGGCCGCCGATAAAGCTGAAAGCACTTTTGACGAATGGAAAAACAAGGCTGCAGATCTGGCCGGCGACGTTAAAGAAAAAGCAACGGAAATAGCCGGTGATATCAAAGAAAAAGCAGAAGAAGTTTGGGAAGATGTTAAATCAGGTCACATTAAAGAGGAAATAGAAGAAAAACTGGACGACATTAAAGAAGGCGCCAAAAAGCTATGGGATAAATTAACAGGGAATGAAGAAACCGAAGATACTAAAGGGCAGGCATAAAAGTCAAATCGCATTCATCTGTAATGGTTCATGAGAAACGGATCCAGGCCTCAAAGTAGTTTTTGAACGCTCTCAGGAATAAAAAACAATCCGGCAGCTAATCATCAAATGATGATTGGAATATTTGTTGTGTGTAAAATGTTCACCCTATGATAAAGTCGTCTTAATACGATGAATGAATAATGGTGAAATAAAATGTCCCGGATCGTTGATCTTATCAGGAAGGAAATTCAAATAATTCAATTACGTTCTTTGAAGGATCTTCAAGAAGTATCTGTTTGCCTCGAACACCCTGTACAATTTTGTTTCTGAATGTGGCGCCATGTTTCTTAAGATCTTCTACCACCGACTCAATATTTTCTACCTGTAATTGAAAACGATTCCAACCTCCGGGTGCCGGCGGCGCTAAAAAATTACGCAAACGTTTGATTATTTTACCCGCACAAAAAATCCAAACCGCCCATCGCTCCTCTATTGTCAGACAAAACAGAACAACTTAAGGCTGGCTACGCTGAATAAGTTTTTCAAATCGTTATCAATTGTTATCCATAAAAGAAATAAGATCTTTTCAACCAATAGAAACCAAAAAGCGCGATCTCAATCAGGCTTTAAAATTTGAACCAATTCTACAAAACAGTGGATTTTAGAGCCTTTCAGAATGGGCTTAATAAAAAATACCAGCTATGCAATTCACGAGACAATAAATATGTCCAATCCGGATCCGGAATTAAGGTTGACCTTTCTTAAGTAAAAGGCAAGCGTTCTCCACTCTGTTCGTTGATTATATATGCGTTCAAATTATCGGACGGATTCCTCTTAAAAAATCATGGAAATACTCAGCAAAATATATCCAAGGTCTATGTCAACACGCCGGGAGCAACCTGACGATTTTTTAAATAAAACTCTATTTTTAGCAAAAAAAATTTATGCTGATTGATTACATTGGCTGGATAGGGTTTAGTTGTTGCACGCTCGCCTATTTATTATTAAACTTTCGATGCATCCCTTTTGATGGATGGCTTTTTCAGTTGCTCAATCTTATCGGCGGTGCAGGCCTGGCAATTAAAGCTTACAACCTTCACGACGGACCAAACAGCTCAGCAAACAGTTTATGGGGCCTTATTGCCATTGTGGGGATCATCAAATATTTTAAAAACAAAATGGATCAGGAAATTCCAAGTAAATTGTAGGCGGCAGCTTTATGTCGCTCTATTATTTTTTCATATTCTTTTCTCTCAGGAATAATACTTACATAAAAATAGGAGCCATCAACCAGCACAAAGAGTTTATCAGCCACTTCTTCAATATTTTTCACAGATAATATTTTTTCAGCGGTACACAATTCAATAAAGGCAGCCAGTTTGCTGCGAAGCGTGCTGCCGATATTGTAATACATTTGCCTGACTTTTTTATCTCTGAAGGAGAGTGCATAACAACTATAAAATAATCCGTCATCAAACAGGTTATTCCATTTTTTTGAAAATAAATTATCAATCAGTTTCTTAAGGTCCTGTAAAGTGGGCGTATTTGTGTTGTCCACATTGTAAATAAGCATATACTTGTCTAATATGTAGGTCACCAGGGCATACACTAATTCCTGCTTGTTTTTGAAATAATGCACAATGAGGCTGGGGTTTACGTTCATTACTTCCGCTATTTTCGCTATGGAGGTTTCTTCCAGTCCCTCTTTCTTCGCTACTTTATAAAAGGCTTTTATAATTTCTTTTTGCCTTGGTTCCTTTAAGCTTTTTCTTCCCATATTAAGTCTCTTAACATCGTTGATTACGACGATCCTGGTTTTGGATGAAAATACAGAATCTTACTAATTAACTCAAGTTTAATGTTTAAATAATGTTTTTTAACTGATAAGCCAATTAAAACCTAAGATTGGGTGATCATTTTTTGAGTATTTCAACCTTCAGGCAGACGTTTTCCAGACCTTCATTTTTCTACTGGCAGCTACCCGTTACATGTTTTTTTCTGCAATCTAAAGGGCTTTCCCGTATTTTTTTATTAAATGAACGTTCAATCAAACTAATTAATGATTTATTAATGTTCGAACATACCCAAAACACTCATTTTTGCATTCTGTTTACATGATGCGCTGGCTATAGTGAAGTAATATGTAGATAGTGAAATACCATAAACAAATAATCTGCTTATTCTTTCAAAATTTAAAAACTATCGTAAATCTCTAAAAATTAAACAATGCAAAAACTGTCTTTTGCGATTCTGTTTTACGTGTTGTGTATTTATGCCAGCGCTCAGAACGTAAAAATTACCGGCGTAGTGCGGTCAGCCAAGGATAGCAGCTTACTACAGGGAGTTGCTGTTACAATAAAAGGCACGAGTAACGGTGTCACCACCAATGAATCCGGAACCTATTCGATTTCCTGTCAAAAGAATGCCACCCTTATATTTAACTCATTAGGATATGAGTTAAAAGAGCTCCGGGTGAATGGAAACAATGTGGCAAACGTATACCTGCAATTGAATGGAAGCAGTGATCAGTTGCAGGATGTAGTAGTAAATGTTGGTTACGGAACCCGTAAAAAAAATGAGATTACCGGAGCTGTTGATCAGATCGCAGGACGCGTAATTGCAGAACGTCCGGTTGCCAATATACTGCAAGGATTGCAGGGGCTTAGCGCAGGTTTAAATATTACTTATTCAGGCGGTACACCGGGAAGCGTTCCCAACATTAACATTCGTGGACTTGGATCCATCAATGGAGGAGGCGGGTCTCCTTTAATATTGATCGATGGCGTTGCTGCCCAGACGGATGATCTATTAAGAATAAACCCATCAGATGTAGAATCCATCACTACATTACGTGATGGTGCATCTGCCGCTATATATGGAGCCCGTTCAGCATTCGGCGTGCTCATGATCGTTACCAAGAAAGGAAAATCGGGTGGCCGTCAAACTGTTTCCTACAACGATTATTTCGCTATATCGAAAAGAACAGTGATGCCTGAACCCATAACTGATCCGTTTATTTATAAAAAGGTGATGAAAACCGCTACCCAAAATACTCCGTGGGATTATGCCAGCTTTACCCCATGGGAACAAACCTGGGCCAAGCAACGGTCAGATGACCCATCGTCAGCACCAGAAGTAATGCCAAATCCTGATAATCCTACACAATGGGCATATATGGGTAATTACAACTTTAATAACTATTTCTTTAGTAACAGTAACTTCTCACAATATCACACACTTTCTTTCAGCGGCTCTTCTGCGGGAAAAACACCGATTAATTATTTATTATCGGCTGACTATACCAACGAAAACGGTCTGATCAAACTCACAAAAAACGACTGGAACAGGTATGGCCTGAGGTCTAATATCGGCATCAACCCTTTATCATGGCTGAAGATAGAAGACAATATGAGTGTTTATCAATTGGTGAAGGATATGCCTTCCTACAATGTAACCGATGTATATTATACGCAACCGGTTAACGTGCCTAAAAACCCTGATGGCTCCTGGGGAAATAATACTGCGGGTATTCTTGCAGCAGAATTAGTTGATGGGGGAAGAAATAAAGAAACGCGTTTTGGCTTCAATAATATTTTAAGAGGAACAGTAATATTATTGAACGGCGACTTAACGATCACCGGAACTGCCAGCAATAAACGGGAACTTTGGAATGGCTATTACTCCTATCTTCCCGTACAGGTTGGATATGGACCTAATGATGTAAGATCCGTTAATGCGCCGGGCTCTATTACCAATGTCAATGGAACTGTAAAACAGGACATTTATGACGTATTTGCGAATTATAATAAGACATTCGGATCTCATAATATTAAAGTTACCGCCGGCTACAACCAGGAGTATTATCAATGGAATCCACTATCTGTAAGCAGAAACCAGTTAATTTCTTCCAGCCTTCCATATATAGGTCTTACGCTGGGCACTAATCCAGGTATTACACAATCAGGTTTTGGATCTTCTTATTATGATTATGCTATCAGAAGTTATTTTGGACGGGCAGATTACACATTTAAAGACCGCTACATTGCTACTTTCACAGGTCGTAAAGATGGCTCATCAAGATTTCCGTCTAATGGACGTTGGGCATTTTCACCCGGCGTTTCCGGTGCCTGGGTAGTAAACAAAGAGCGTTTCTGGGATCCCATAGCTCCAGCAGTTTCTACCTTTAAACTACGCGCTTCTTACGCAAAGCAGGGAAATCAGTCGGTAAGCTATTATGGATACATCCAGGGGCTTGGATTAGGCACTTCAGGATATTTGATCAACGGTGCTGGTCAGCAACCCATTACCACTGTGCCTGGCCTGAATGTGGATCCAGACAATTACACATGGGAAAGTGTTGGTGTTCGCAATTTTGGAGCGGATTTAGGATTTCTCAACAATCATCTTAACGTTACGTTTGACTACTATGTGCGCAATACAACAGGAATGTTAGTACCATCGAAAGTTCTTCCGGCCGTTTTAGGTACTTCAGCTCCACAACAAAATGCAGCAGATATGTCTACCAAAGGTTGGGAATTTTCAGCCGCATATAATACCACGTTCACGGTAGCTGCTAAACCTTTTTCATTAAATCTGAAAGCGCAGGTTTGGGATGATAAAAGTGTAATCACCAAATATGATAATCCCCTGGGATTGTTTTCAGCTCCATATCGCCAGGGACAAACTATCGGGGAAATGTGGGGTTTGGTAAGCGATGGATTCTTTAAAAATACGAATGAAATAGCCAAGCTGGATGAGAGCGCCATCGTTCCGTGGGGAGCACTAAATATTGTACCCGGATGGCCCAGGTACATAGATCAAAATGGCGATCAGAAAATCACAAAAGGCACGAGTGATAAAGATCCTGGTGATTTACGCATTATTGGTAATTCAAGACCCAGGTATCGTTATTCATTCAATGTAAGCATGGCATGGAACAATATCGATGTGTCGGTATTCTTACAGGGTGTTGCTAAAATGGATTATTACCCTCATCATTATTTATTCTGGGGACCTTACCAACAACCTTATGCGAATATTTATCCCTGGAACCTTGATTTTTACAGAGAGACAGCGGCAACGGATGCAGAAAAAGCAACCTACTCCAATTCATACAATGCAGCGGGCCTGTCGAATGCAAATACAAACTCATATTACCCCGTGTTGCAGGCATGGCTTGCAGATAACAACTATGGTTCAGGCCTTGATATTCCGCAAACAAAGTACATGTTAAGCGCCGCATATCTGAGAGTCAAAAATTTAACTGTAGGATACAGTTTGCCACATAATGTGATCAGGCGATTAGGCATGCAAAAACTCAGGATATTTTTCACCGGGGAAAACCTGTTTGAATTTTCAAAGATTAAAAAATACGTCGATCCTGAAGCTATTGTCGATGGCTATGGCTGGGCATATCCATACCAGAGAAAATATTCAGTTGGTGTAAATCTTGACTTTTAATTACCGGTCATTAAAAAACATATAAATGAAATGGGCCTTAAGAATAATTCACTTAAAAAAATTATTTGGCCAGGCATATCAGATCATTAGAAATAATAAACAGATGAAAAAGTACATAACAATCATCACCACGTTTGTATTGTTGAGTTCTTGCAAGAAGGATTTTTTGGATCGCTATCCACAAACCATTATTTCACCTCAACTCTATTTTAATACAGAAAGTGACTTATCACTTTATATTAATGGACTTCTGGATCACCCCGGGTCATCCCTCTTCGTAAATGGAAATGAACAGGCAACAGATGATTATGCAACAACGGGCAACGTAACCATGAAAAACCTGATGGGTGGTAACGTGAGTTCTCAGAATACACCTAATAACTGGACATGGGGCAGATTGAGATCCATTAACTATTTTCTGGACAATTATGCAAAAGCCAATGTGCCGGAAAATACCAAAAATCACTACGCGGGTTTGGCCCGTTATTATCGTGCAAAGTTCTATCTAGACAAAGTAAAAAACTATTCGGATGTTCCGTGGTATAGCTACACCATTAACCCATCTGACTCCGCTCAATTATACAAGGCCAGCGATCCGCGCACCGCTGTAGTGGACAGCATTTTTGCGGACCTGGATTTTGCTGCCAACAATGTAATGGAGAAAGTTCCTGCAGGCACTCCCGGTCTTTGGGCTGTAAAAGCGATGTACGCACGTATGGCGTTGTTTGAAGGAACCTACCGTAAATATCACGCTGAATTGAACCTGCAAAGCACTGCTGCCAGATTTTTGCAAATGGCGCAGAAACAGGCAGGTGATATTATGGCCTCCGGAAAATTTACGCTGACTGCTAACTATGCCGATCTGTTTAACACTGCAGACCTCAGCGGAAATAAGGAAGTGATTTTAAATACTGCGTATGATGTTGCAAAAGGTGTATCCAGTTCCGGAAATTTTGGATTACTGGATTACGAGCAATCCCCTTCAAAAGATTTAGTGCAGACCTATTTAATGAAAGATGGAACGAGATATACGGACATTCCTAACTATCAGAAAAAACAATTTGTTGAAGAATTTCAAAACAGGGATTTACGTTTGTATGCTACATATATATACCCGGGGTTAGCAGTAATACCGGGCACCAAACCTTATGTGCAGAAACTAAACAACAATTTTACAGGGTACCATCAGTTGAAAGGATTTAATAATAATAGCACAGACGGCACAATTGTCAGCAGCGTTGACGTGGCAGCCATTCGCTATGCAGAAGTGTTACTGACTTATGCCGAGGCTAGTGCCGAGTTAGGAACAGTAACACAGGCGGATATTGATCAAACAATAGGCTTGCTAAGAACACGTGCCGGCATGCCTGCATTGAACATGGCAGCGGCAAACGCCAGCCCGGACGCAGTTTTAGCGGCCAAATATCCTGATGTTTCCGGAGCAAACAAGGGACTAATCCTGGAGATCAGAAGAGAAAAAAGAGTGGAGTTTGCACTGGAAGGCCAACGCTACAACGACCTGCTACGTTGGAACGCAGGAGCAACTTGTTTTGCACCATACGCACAAGGTCTTTATTTCCCCGGTCTTGGCCAGTATGACCTTACCGGAGATGGCATTGCGGACATTATTCTAATAAAAAAATCTGATGCGATACCGGCAGAAGCCGACAAACTGCAAAATTCACTAGGGCAAACGCTGATCTATTACAAAGCAGGATCCTTCGGAGATCAGGGCGTAACGGTTTATCTCCAAAATGGAGAGAATGGTGGCGCAATTGTAACAGGGCTTGCACCAAGAAACTTTGTAGCACCTAAGTATTATTATTTGCCCATACCGGTTTTGGAAATAACTCAAAACCCGAAATTAAAGCAACCTTTTGGCTGGGAATAACAAACATTAATCAACATAACAATATCAGGAAGTCGTTTCAATGGATTAGTTTTTGACATGCACTATTGCGCTGACTTTCTCTAACTATTGAAACGCTTCTTTATATAATTCCACATTATGGATAGAAAAAAATTTTTGACAAGCCTGCCGGCCTTAGCAACGTTGCCGTTGTCTGTTGGCGCGAATAACAGTTCAGCCCTAAACCCCAAAAAACCTGCTCTAACATTAGCACACATTACCGATGTGCATATACGTCCCGGAGACAATGCACCACAACGGTTTAAGGATTGCCTGAACAAAATAAAGGGGCTAAAAATTGACTTCTTTTTAAACACCGGCGATTCCATCAACGACGCATCGTACAGCAATGTAAAAAGAGAAAGCGTTACAGAGCAGTGGCAGATCTGGGATGATTGCCTCAAACAGATAAAGGGGTATGACATCTATAGTTGCATCGGCAATCACGATCCCTGGTGGGCAGCACCTGATACAAAAGATGAAATGTATGGGAAAGACTATGTAGTAAAGCGCCTGAAGATTCCGCACCGGTATTATAGTTTCACCCGCACTGGTTGGCATTTTATTGTATTGGATGGGAACAACACACACGACATCTCACTGGACGAAGAACAATTCAAATGGTTAGAGGCTGATCTTGCCAGTACGCCGGAGAATACGCCTACCCTGATAATGTCTCACTTTCCAACATTTGGAGCAACACCAACACTCGTGGGTGGCAATCACAGTGACCATAAAAAGCTGAAAGACCTTTTTTACAAACATAAAGACAAAGTACGTGCCTCTCTCAGCGGACACAATCATTTATACGACAAAACGTTTTACAATAACGTTTGGTATTGCTGCAATGGTGCGATGAGCGGATTTTGGTGGGGACAGGGTGACAAAGATTCGGCAGGACCAGGGTATTATTTTGAAACGCCACCAGGCTTTTCTATTTTGAAGTTATACGAAGACGGAGGATTTGAAAGCGAATACTATGCGCATAATCTCTAAGTGGAAATAGCTGCAATCAATAAGAACATTTTTTCATTGCCATTCCTCTTTAGTGAGGAGAGAAATCAAAATCTCAGATCAGAAGCACAACGGCAATGAATTAAAAACAACCCTGGCATTGACATCGATATTTTAGTGATCTCAATCAACAATGAAGATTACTAACAAATTCATCTCCGCGAAGATCCGGCTTCGCGGAGTTACTTTATCCCTTTCATTATTTTACCCATAGCGAGATGTATTCCAGTTGTTCACTTCTGTCCAAACGAAATTTTTGCAACTCTTAAAATTGGTGATAGTTTATTCCATCTTCCAGCAAAGCAAAATTTTGTTGCGTATCCTTCATCGTGTAGCACATCATCTCTAAAATTTGTTGATCATATCGGCCGTTTGGGCGATGCATTATACAAATACCGCGACTATTTTCTGCAGGTTGAATGCCTCATCCGTTTTTGATGAGGATTACCAATACAATATTTTATCTTCTTCCGCTTTACGGTTAAACCAACACATTATTGCTTAAATTTTATAACTTTTGATAGCCTAAATTCTGGTTATGGAAAAAATACAATTTTCCGAATTATTGTTGCAAAATGCAACATTCCTTAAAACACAAGCATTGAAGTTTACCCGAAATGCACAGGATGCAGATGACCTTCAACAGGAAACGCTCTGCAAAGCCCTGGAGTACCGGGACAACTACAAAAACGGAATAGATCTTCGCCCCTGGCTTTACGTCATTATGCGAAATATATTTATCAATATCTACCGGCGCAAAAAGAAGTCATTTCAACCACTCTATACACAAATAGAAAATCTGCAACTGGCAAACAGATTGGATAAAAGCTATTATATAGATACTTACTCCGGCACTATTTCATCTCAAATTGACAAATTGCCGGACAAGTTTAAAACGCCCTTCCTATTACACATGGAGGGCTATAAATATGCAGAGATTGCAAGTTTGCTGGATGAGCCAATGGGAACAATAAAAAGTCGCATTTTTTTTGCAAGACAACTATTGCAGAGTGTGCTCGAAAGAAGTTAAGTGTTACTAAAAGCTTGAACAGATACATGTTTTTTGGTTTAACTCGCCTTGTTCATTCCTGAATGAGGCTTTTTTGTTGATGAAATTCATGGTGTTCGATATGCTTCATGCCGTTCGACATGTTAGCGCAACGCATGTCGAACACCAGATTAAATGGAATTTCAATCCTTAATCAAGCTATAAATATTTTTTACCAGCCACGCATCAGTGTTGCAGGGGGATTAATATCCCTTTATATCTGTAGTCCGGGATGCCCTGCGGAACATCCCGGACAGCGGGAAATGGAAATTAATTTTGGGGAAATGCAAAGCTCCGCATTTCCGCGAGGCTTTTCACGAAACGATTTTCTATTCGCCTAAGGCTTCAATTTATAGCTTGCTTTAATCACAGCTTCATTCACCGCTTTAACTTTTTCTATCTCCATTTTTTCAAAAGCCCTGTCATAAGTAAGCAAACCATTCACCTCGTGCTCTACGTCTGTTGTCTGCGTATAAATAGCCACGCTCAGGCCTTTGTATTTCATTAACTGCTCTACCTGATCTAATAAAAAGACGTACCGTTCCGTTAGCCGTTGCTTTGTCGGTTCATAGGCATATGCATTATTCTCAACGGGCCACATATGATCACGAACAAATAAACCTACGCCTCCAAATTCGCCTAACGATGCAGCCCGGTGTTCATCCGGCACCGAGGCCTTATACGGCCCCACATAAATATGCGTATCAACATAATCTCCATTCCCGGGATCGCCATAAGCTTTTTGATAAGAAGGATTATTATTGAAACCGGAGTTACCATTCACAAGTCTTGACGGATCATATTGCTTCACCCAATCTGTAATCTCCTTCACATCAAACGCTCCCCAGTTTTCGTTGAAAGGCACCCAAGTGATAATGGATGGTGAATTGTAATGTTCGTCAATCAACAGTTTTAACTCTTTACGAAATTCAGTTCTTGTTGCGGCAGAATCTTCATGCTGATACCATATCGCAGGCATATCCTGCCAAACGAATAATCCCAGTTTGTCGGCCCAGTAATAAAAACGCTGCGGCTCGGTTTTCATATGCTTGCGGATCAGGTTAAACCCGGCCTTTTTGGTAAATTCAACATCAAACTTAAGTGCTTCTTCCGTCGGCGCGGTCAATATACCATCCGGCCAATAACCCTGGTCAAGCAAGCCAAGCTGCATCATAAAACTGCCATTGATCAACGGCCGTACGACGCCATTAACCTTGCCTAACTTAATATCGCGCATGCCGAAATAGCTTTTTACCTTATCAACATTTCCCTTCGCATCTTTTAAGCTGATCGTAAGGTCATATAAAAAAGGGTTATCCGGCGACCAAAGCTTTGGTGTTTTCACCGGCAGATAAAAATAGTTGCCGCTTGTTGATTCCGCTTGCGAAACAACGTTGTTTCCATCGAGTGCTATTGCTGATACTTTTCCCTCACCCTTAGTGGCTACTTGCACTTTCAGGCGACTATTAGCAAGATCAGGCAGCAGACGGATGTTTTCAATATATGTTTTGTTTACCGGCTCTAACCACACGGTTTGCCATATGCCTGAACAGAAAGTATAATCACCTCTTGGCCCGCTTTTGCCAGATGGAACACGCCCATCATTGAGATCCAGAACTGCTACTACCAATGTATTCTTACCATTCACTAAATATTGTGTTATATCAAAACTAAAAGCATCATAACTACCGGCGTGAGTGCCTGCTTTATGTCCGTTTACAAAAAGTGTTGCCTGATAAGCCACTGCTTCGAAGTGAATAATGACCTGCTTGCTTTTCCATGCGGAAGGAATTTCAAAACTGCGGCGATACCACATGTTGATCTCCTGGGGACGTTGAATACCGGACAATACAGACTCGGGACAATAAGGAACCAGGATCTGTTCCGCTTCGCTATCAAATGTTATCGCTTCTTTTGGATCCAGTGCGTTGGCAACATTTTTTCCCCCTCTATAATCCCATTTGCCATTCAGGCACATCCAATCGTCGCGCTGCAATTGTGGTCTTGGATATTCTGAAAAAGGCACCGTAGCATCCATCGCAGCTTTTGTCCATTGCGTTGGCAAAACTGCTGTCTGGGCAAATGGACCAGTACAATTGAGAGCAATGTAAAGTAAGGTGAATGCAGAGCGAAGAAAGTTTTTATTCATGATTGAGTGGTTGTCAAAAAGGTAGTGAACAGTATATTTATTTGTCTTCTCAAAAAGGCAAAAGATACCAATATCTCTGGTTTAGAGATAAATTATTTAAGATTAAATAATCAATGTCGCTTAGCTAAGCAGGCATCGTATAGTCTCTGGGATTCTGTGTGTCTGCTATGTGCCACTCCGGCGGAGCTCCCTGTTTGTAGAAAATCAGAATTTTTAAATGTCATCAGACTCCGGCAGAGTCTCCTGTAATGCTTAACCGGTAGCTCCTACCGGAGCTGGTCGATCTTTTTTTTCTTTCTACAAACAGGATGCTCCTACGGAGCAACACCACTAAAGCATCTTAACTAAACGACATTATGCTTTAGCTGACGGACAGTGGCTTATCTTTTAAACCGGGCTTTAGCCTAAAAAATGGATTGCGGGCTAAAGCCATATTCAATTAGTTTCGTTTCCCGTCAGCTAAAGCAGACGGCAATGAATTAAGCTTCAAATCCTTCATCGACACCTCAGGAACAATCTCCTAAAGTTGGCAATGCTTGCATAACTAAACGGCATTGAATTGCAATTGTAAACTTTTCGTATGTTTATACATAAGAACATATAGTTTAGCAGGCAATCTGCTGAGCTTTTTGCCATAAGAATTCAGGACAGATTTTTCACCTTTAGCACAGGAGTTTTCCTGCTTTACGCGTTGGCAACAGGATAGATTTTGATTAGCAATACACTATATCAGGGGTATTTGCGCAATATGTAATAAATTAAATTATAAACAAGAACATTGCTTCATGAGAAGGCTTATATCTATATTGCTTGTTGCCTTATTGTTGTTTGCCGGCTTCTACCATTATTCAACAGCCATTGATTTACTTCCTGATGTAAAGGAAGCATACAATGCTTTACCTGCTTCACCAGATTATAACATGGACGTAAAACCTATTCTGTCTGATAAATGTTTTGCCTGCCATGGGCCCGATAAAGCTAAACAACAGGCAGGTCTGCGGTTGGATATCGACAAGTTCGCTTATGGCAGTTTACCGGAGGACCCGGGCAAAGTGGCAATAGATCCCGGAAACTTAGAAGGCAGCGAAGTTTTTCACCGTATCTTGTCAAATGATCCGAAGTATATGATGCCTTCACCCGAATCGCACCATACCCTTACAGCACAGGAAAAAGCGGTGCTGATCAAATGGATTGAAGATGGTGCGGTTTACAAACCCCATTGGGCTTTTGTAAAACCCGTAAAGCCTGAGATACCGGAAGCAGATGGCATTATAATCAACCCCATCGATAATTTTGTATTAGCCAGGTTAAAACAGCAAAAGCTGGAACCGTCAAAAGAAGCAGACAAGGAATTACTGCTGCGCCGTGTTACACTTGATCTTACAGGGCTACCGCCTACCCTGTCCGAGATAGATAATTTTGTAAATGACAATGCTCCTAATGCTTATGAAAAACAGGTCGACAGATTGCTCGCATCCCAACACTATGGAGAAAAAATGGCAGTTGACTGGCTGGATGTCGCGAGATATGCCGATTCACATGGATATACTGTTGACAGGGTCAGAGACATGTCACCGTACCGCGACTGGGTAATCAAGGCCTTCAATACCAATATGAGCTATGATAAGTTTATCCAATGGCAACTGGCCGGCGATCTGATGCCCCACCCAACCCGCGATATGATAATAGCCACAGCGTTTAATCGCAACCATCCGCAAAACATGGAGGGAGGTATTATTGAGGAGGAATTCCAAACCGAATATGTTGTAGACAGAACAAATACGTTTGGCAATGCAATACTGGGCATGTCTGTAGGATGCGCTAAATGTCACGATCATAAATTCGATCCGATATCCCAGAAGAATTACTATGAGCTGTTCAGTTTTTTCAACAATATAAAAGAAGCCGGCCAGATCTCTTTTGACGACGCCCTGCCTACACCAACATTGCTGCTGCCGACTGCAGAAAAAGAAAAGCTCCTCCTGTTCATCAATAACAACATCAACAATGAGCTTAAAAAACTTGCTGCAACCGAACGCAACGCTACCATAGGCTTTGATAAATGGATGAATGACGGAGGCTACAAAAAACTATCTGAAGATAAAGTTCCGCGTACCGGTATACAGGCTTTTTACACCTTTGATAAAGGAAGCCTGGTCAATAGCATTAATCCCAAAGATATAGCCTCAATGAAACGCGAAACCGGTCAACCGGGAGATAAAGCAGTGCTTGAGGAGCGGGGTAGCGGCAAAGCCATTGTACTTAATGGTGACACCTGGCTTGATCTGAACAAGACCGGCATTTTCAGGCGGTCGCAGCCTTTTACCATAGGCTTATGGGTAAACATTCCAAAGCAGCTTACCGAGGGCGTTATTTTTCATAAAAGCACCGCCGAGCGTTTGTATAATTTTAAAGGATACCATCTTTATTTGAAGAACAACAAACTGGAGCTGAATATGGCGCATACGGCCCCGTCAAATGCTATTACCAGAGTGAGTATTAATGATGTAGCGCGCGATAAATGGATACAGCTCACTGTTACTTACGATGGTTCGTCAAAGGCTGCCGGTCTTAAATTATATATGGATGGCCTTGAATTACCCATGGAGACCACGATGGATGAGCTTACCAAAGACATCCTCTTTAACGGAGGCGGCCCGGGCCTGCAAATAGGCGCCTGGTGGCGTGGCCGTGGCTTTAAGGATGGCAAGGTTGATGACATTACCGTTTATAACCGGGCATTAACTCCATATGAAATTAAGATATTAGCTCAAAAAGCAAACTGGTCGGAAATTACATTCAAGAATAAAGCGGCATTATCGCCTGATGATTTAAATAATTTAAGGGCTTATTATGTTTCAGCCATCGACCCAAATGTACAATCCGAGGAACAAAAATTAACCGCATTGCGGACCCAACTATCAGATTCGACAGAGAATATTGATGAAGTAATGGTGATGCGGGAAATGGCCCAACCTAAAAAAACATTCTTGCTAAAACGGGGCAATTATGATATGCCCGGGGAGCAGGTTTATCCAAATACGCCGGAGGCTATTTTACCTTTTGATAAACACTTGCCTAAAAACAGGTATGGCCTGGCACAATGGGCAACCAACCCCAATAATCCACTGGCTGCAAGGGTTGCTGTAAACCGTTTTTGGCAAAACTTTTTCGGAACGGGTATAGTAAAAACTGCTGAGGATTTTGGCAACCAGGGCGAAATGCCAAGTCATCCCGAGCTGCTGGATTGGCTGGCTACAACCTTTATTGAATCGGGCTGGGACGTAAAGAAGCTCAATAAAATGATTGTGATGTCAGCCACGTACCGTCAGGATTCCCGCGCAAGCAAAAAGTCCGTAGAAAAAGACCCAGACAACCGTTTCCTTTCACATGGCCCGGCTTATCGCATGCAGGCCGAAATGATCCGCGACAATGCGCTTTTTGCAAGTGGATTACTTAACGCAGAAATAGGCGGCAAAAGTGTGAAACCCTATCAGCCTGAAGGCCTTTGGGAGATTAACAATACTACGTATAGCGCAGACACCGGCAGATCTGTTTACCGGCGCAGCTTATACGTGATCATTAAGCGTTCGGTGCCCAACCCAACATTGGCAACCTTTGATGCCACGGCACGCAGTTACTGCATCATGCGGAGGCAAAAAACCAACACGCCCCTTCAGGCATTGGTAACCCTTAATGATCCAACCTTTGTGGAAGCGGCCAAGGTAATGGGTGAGCAAATGACCCGGATCCCCGACAGCCGCGAAGCCATCATTACAACTTACCGTAAGCTTACCGGGAGAAGGCCTATGCCAAACGAAATAAATCTGCTCTTAACCATGCAACAGGCTGAGCTTAAAAAGTTCAGGCTGCATCCTGAAAAGCAGGCCGGCTGGCTTAATGCAGGGCAATATAAAACAGATAAAACGCTGGATAGCTCTATGATTGCCGCCAACTCGGTGGTTGCCAGTACTATCATTAATTCAGATGCATCACTAACTAAAAGATAATTGTATGTCTGATTTTCATCATGATGATGAGTTTAGGCTCAATACACCAGAATTTAACGAGCTCAATAAAAGGCTCGACCGAAGGAATTTTTTAACCAGGACCTCATTAGGTATTGGGGCGTTGGCGCTGGGTTCATTGTTCGGCAACAGTTTATTTGGCGGCGCCTCCAAAGCGGAAGTTGCTGCTACCGGCGACCTGGAGGCCGATATATTAAGGGCCTTGCCTCACTTTGCACCAAAAGCAAAAAGGGTGGTTTATTTGTTTCAAAGCGGCGGTCCATCGCAATTTGAAACCTTCGATTACAAACCCATGCTTGCCAAAATGATGGGTCAAAACCTACCGGATTCGGTGCGGAAAGGGCAACGGCTTACCGGTATGAGCGCCAATCAAAGTGCATTACCTGTAGTACCATCATACTATAAATTTAACCAGCATGGCCAAACCGGCACATGGATGAGCGAGTTGATGCCGTTTACAGCAGAAGTTGTTGATGAGCTATGTATCGTAAAATCGATGCATTCAGAGGCCATCAATCATGATCCTGCTATTACTTTTTTTCAAACGGGTAATCAGTTACCCGGCAGGCCTTCCATTGGATCCTGGGTAAGTTATGGGCTTGGGTCTGATAACAATAACCTGCCAACTTTTATTGTGCTTGTTTCCAAAAACGGACAGAAAGATCAGCCGCTTTATTCGCGGCTATGGGGTAACGGTTTCCTGCCATCTAAGTTCCAGGGAGTGCAGTTTAGAGCGGGGAAAGATCCGGTGTTATTTCTCAATAACCCTGATGGATACGATGGTGAGGACCGTAAAGAAATGCTGGATTATCTGTCAAAACTAAATCAGCTGCAAAACGCTGCTTACGGCGATCCGGAAGTGGATGCCCGTATAGCGCAATATGAGATGGCCTATCGTATGCAAACCTCCGTACCGGACGTGTTGAGCACAGCAGATGAACCAAACGAGATATTTGAAATGTACGGCCCGGATAGCAGGGATTCCGGCACCTATGCAGCCAACTGTTTACTTGCACGTAAGCTGTTGGAAAAAGACGTAAAATTTGTGCAGCTGTATCACCAGGGCTGGGATCAGCACACCAGTCTTCCATCAGGCATAGCAGCGCAATGTAAGGCAACAGACCAGGCGACCGCGGCGCTAATTAAAGATCTTAAACAACGGGGGTTATTGGAAGATACACTGGTGATATGGGGCGGCGAATTTGGCCGTACCGTGTATTCACAAGGCAAGCTTACACCAAATGATTACGGCCGTGACCACCATCCGCGTTGTTTTACCATGTGGATGGCGGGCGCGGGAGTTAAGCCTGGTGTAACCTATGGCGAAACGGATGACTTTAGCTATAACATTATAAAAGACCCGGTGCATGTACACGATTTCCAGGCCACACTCCTGCACCTCATGGGTATAGATCATGAACGGCTTACCTACAAATTTCAGGGCAGGCGTTTCAGACTTACAGATGTGGAGGGAAAAGTTGTAAAGGATATATTAAGTTGATACTATAACAGAGATTCATGGAAAGTTCGAGCAGGAAATTTGTTACACGGAGAAACAGCCAGAGAAGACACAGAGTACCACAGAGCTTTTGCGACAATTATATTTTATAACGTTTGAAATCGACAACTCTTAACTGAACCACATTGATATGACGCTAGGCAACATCACTACATTTTCGGGCCATTTGCATCCGCTTGTTGTGCATCTGCCAATTGGTTTTATAATACTGGCAGCAATTCTCAACCTTTTATCCTACAGGAAAAAATACGAGAATTTAAAGCCAGCCGTATCAGTAACATTATTTATTGGATTTGTATCAGCAGTGCTAGCCTGTTTATTGGGTTACATATTATCCATATCCGGCGATTATGACAAGACTGTATTAATCAACCATAAGTTGTCTGGTATTGCCCTTGCAATTATTTCAGGTGTGTTATATTATTTGTCTACGGAAAAAGTGATGCTTGAGGTACACATTCCGCGAAAACTATTCTCCGTTTTACTGATCAGTCTTATAGCGCTTATGAGCTATAGTGGTCATCAGGGCGCAAGCCTTACGCACGGTAACGAGTACATCAGTATGCGTACACTAATGCAGCAGGTGCGTGAAAAGCCGGCAAGCGTTCAAAGCGCCATGATATTTGAAGATGTTGTCGAGCCTATATTACAGAATAAATGTGCCCAGTGTCACCAGGGTGGCAAACGGAAGGGAAAATTATCGGTCGATAACCTGCAAGCATTATTAAAGGGTGGCAAGAGTGGCCCGGCGATCGTTCCCGGAAAATTAGCCGAAAGCGAACTATATAAGCGTGTCACCCTCGATCCTGAGCACAAAGATTATATGCCCGCAGACGGCAAACCACCGCTTTCAAAAAATGAGATCGAGATAATTAAATGGTGGATAGAGAAGGCCGGTGCAGTGGAAGGTAAAACGATGGCACAGTTAAAAAACCCGGACTCTATACAAATGCAGGTAGGCACCTACCTGGGCTTTCATCAACCTGATAATGGAACCAGTAACGACGAAATGAGTACTCAGGCTGTCAATCCTGATATCCCAATGCAGACAGACACTTTGGCGATGGCGCGCTTAAGAACAAAAGGATTAATGGTAAGGTTGATGTTAAATAAGCCGGTGATGCTGGACATTACACTTCCGGCCAATTCGGGCGTGAAAATGTCAGAGATCAGCAACGATCTGATGGCGTTGGCCAAAAATGTTATCTGGCTAAACCTGTCCGGCAATAACTTTACGGATAGCGATCTGCACATTTTAAAGTCATTCGTTAATCTTGAAAAATTACGGATAGAAAATAACCCGGTTACAGATGATGTGAGTAATAATCTCGAATTACTTAAGCACCTCGAAGCCGTTAACTTAAATAAAACTAAAATAACAGATGTGGCCGTGGCCAACCTGAAAAAAAATCCTTCAATAAAAAGAGTTTACACCTGGGGCACGGCAGTAAAGCAACCTGGCTAATATAAATAACGTTGACAGTTGAATGCCGGTCCATTTATGGGTTGTGCCACATTAGCAATGCGCTTTGATTTTCAAAAAAAATTCCGGCATATAGCATCCTGAACGAATCGGTGAGATCTATAAAGCACCTGATTAATACAACAAAGCTTTTGAGTATATTTTGAATGAAAGTTCCTGGCCAGCGAAGAATGCTGAGAAGGAAAACGTGACTTAATCTTGTTATCTTCCGTCAATCTTTGTTAAGTTCTTTACACTAAAGCAAATTCAAAAAACTATATGACGAGGTCAAAAAAGATATGCCTTATCACGGGTGCTAGTAGCGGTATCGGGCATGCAATTGCAGAATCACTTAAAAATGATGATGCCTATCAGCTGGTTGTTACTGCACGCCGGATCGATCGCCTGAATGCTTTAAAATCAGAGAATGTTGACATTATCGCAGGCGACATTATGTTGCCTGAATTTCAGCATGATCTTGAAAAACATATAATGGAGAAGTATGGTGAGTGTCATTACTTGTTCAACTGTGCCGGCTCTATTGAAGTTGGCTCTATTGAAGAAATTGATATCGAGAAAATGGTCGCAATGATCCGCCTGAATGTAGAAGCCACCTTCAGATTAACGTACGCTTTTTTGAAAATATTCAAAAAACAAGGTTTGGGACACGTTATTAATTTCAGCAGTGTACTTGGAACAAAGGTGAGGCCCACTGCAGGAGCATATGCTGCTTCGAAGTTTGCAATGGAAGCATTGTCAGAAGCGCTTCGCATGGAATTAGCTGGCACGGCAGTTCGTGTATCATGTATTGAACCCGGCTTAGTGGTAACCGAATTACATAAGAATTGGCCTGTGCATCCCAAAGACAGCATGAATATCAAAGAACCATTAACCACGGCAGATATCGTGGATGCTGTTCAATTTATTATACGGCAACCCGCACATGTAAATATTCCAAAGTTAATGATGCTCCCAAGGGATCATGTTATTTAATCCCTAAAGCTGTTCGACCTTTTGGCGTAGCGCATGTCGAACTATAAATCAAATTGACTATTAATCAATAGCGACATAAGGTATTTTCCACCTTACTACTATGGCATGCTATTCGGAACAATAAATAGCAAATTGCCAGGGCCATCCATCGCTACAAAGTAGTGAACGGACGTATCGTTTGTCCCCTGATTTATTTGCTGATCTTTCGGGTAATGAACTGACTGTGGAAAGCTGTTTATGTGCCGTAATACATCCCAATGGCCAATTGACCGGAGCATTAACGTGTGCAAAAAGTTATTGGTTGAATGCCCTCATTAACATTCACAATAGTTATCAGAAAACGTTCCGTTCACGGCAACTATGCTCCTTATGCTGATCTTTTGACCATCCTCCATTTCCAGATATGGCGCGTTGGCGGTGCCGTTGATCAACCGTATATATCCGCTCGCCCTGGTGAGACCATTATCATCGAACAGCAGATCGGCCCTTTGTTTTTCGTTAAAACAAACCGTCAATATTTGCAGGAACGAACCGTTTTGCCCAAGTGTTGATCTGCGATCCATGAGTGAGAGATTTTATTGCGTTTTCGGATGTAAAGCTAGAACATTTGGAGTTAACGCAAGAAGCACAGGCTATTCGGTATTTTAGCGCATCACATGTCGAACCAGAGACTAAATGGATTTCCAATTTCTTTATCAGGACTTACGGTCATTTTTACTTTAATCGCACATCAACATTTAACGGGATTAACATCCCTATTTATCTGTAGTTCGGAATACCCTGCGGAACATCCCGAACTGCGGATTACTTGCTCTGTGCTATCTCTCCAAATCTAACCTGTATATTATTACCGCCCTCTGTCCTTGGAACGGAATTAACAGCCCCAACCTTCATTTCATCAAATTCGTACAGAGAAGGCCAAAGCGTTTTAGGCCAGGCGCTTTGAACTTTGCGCCAATGCACCCCATAATCATCGCTTACTGACATATTGCTTGAGTTAGATGTAACGATCAGGCTACCATTTGAGCAACTTAAAATATAAGGTCCGCCCAGCTGGTCAGGAATAACATTGCCCAATCCTTCCGGCCAGTTGATGCCGTCGTTACTGATCTTGTAATAAATATTGCATTTTTCAGGACCACAAATTTCATAGACCACTATAAATTTTCCATTCTTCATTTTTGTCCAGACAGGCATTCCTGGCCTGGAAGCATTATGACCTTTTTCATACGCAACCCAAATCTCTTTGCCCCAGGTAGCGCCGCCATCATCAGATATCTTCTGAGAAATGATCTGGCTGTAAGAGGGATTTTCTGTGACATGAATTTCGTTGGCATACATCACTGATAATTTACCATTATCCAGCAAGTACAAATGTGGTTCATAAACGCCTTTATCCGGTTTACCCAACTCACCCCGCTTGCCTTCGTTTTTGTCAATTATGCTAATCCGTCTCCATGTTTTGCCTGCATCGCTGCTTTTGTATACGGGTAAAAGATAAGACTCCTGCCATCTAACGGAACGGCAGGCGAGCAGGATCGATCCATCTTTGCTCTGTATCATTTCCGCATTATCAAGATCGCGACCATGATCTGTAATAACTGCGACCGGCTCCCAATGCTGACCATTGTCACCGCTTTGGGCAACTTCAAGCTCAAGGCCACCGTCCGGATCTTTTGCATAACCATTGTTTCTTGAGACTGTGTAAGCAGCAAGCCACTTACCATTTGTAAGATGCAACAAGCGTGCATATTGCGATCCGTACAAGCCATGCTTTCTTCCATTGGTACCGCCAGCTTCAGAAACCTTACCTGAATCTGTGAAAACAGGAATGTTATTAATAAGCACTTGTTGATTCCAGTTGATTATTGTTTGCGACTGGGAAAATGCGCCTGTATTGATTGCTATAATGGCAATCAATAGAACAGCTTTTAATTTCATGTTGGACAATGTTTGCATTGATAAAAACTATCGACAATAGTAACGTTAGGCAATTTAATTTAATCAAGAATAGTGAGCTATTCCCATGCAATCCCGAAGGGCAATGTCATTAAGTCAAGGATGATTCGCAGGTGTTGCTCCGTAAGAGCATCCCGTTTGTAGAAAGAAAAAAAATAGATCGTTCAAGCTCCGTTAGGAGCTACCTGTCAAGCTTTACAGGAGACTCCGCTGGAGTCGGATGATATTAAAATCCTGATTTTCTACAAACAGGAAGCTCCGCTGGAGCATTAAATGTCCTTAACTTAATGACATTGCCCGAAGGGATTTGTTCATTGGAAATTCAACTGCAATTATTGTCTCCCAGGGTTCTAAACGCATCTTATTCAAAGGAACCCATTCAATAGTTGAAGTTATTTCAAATCATGCAGCGTAATTCCGTTAAAACTCGCTGTTGAATTATTGGTATATAATCCAACTCCCGATGCCGGCATTGTTTGTTTTAATTCGTATACATGTTTGCCATCTACAAAAAACAAAATACGTGTACCCATCTTTACAACTCTTAAATTATATGATTGCTTAAACACTTCGTTTGCCCACAACTTATAAATATAAATGTTATGGTCACTTGCCTGTTTGTTCGTAAACTTCAGCTCATCTGCTTTGATCTGATCAAATACTATTTTATCAAATAAGGGATGATCCGATTCCGCCAATTTGTATTTTAATGGAAGCCATTTGTCGTGATCATGATACCAGATATCCACCTTATCGTATATCTTATCTATGAGTGTATCCTTTTTCAAATAGCCATTCTTATTGAGTTTTAGTGCATTTAGATACACGGGTACTTTAAAGGAAAAATGCTTTTCAAGAAAATCGCTGTAGGTCATGTCTGCATATACAGGTTGCATAGTTTCAAGACTGATGACTTTTTCCTCAATCGCCTTATTATTTATCATGCCGGATATAACAAGCGATTTTCTTTGATAATCAAAACCCGCCTTAATATAATCGCCTTCACCTGCATACATCGCATACATACCAGCGCTTCCCTGATCCGAATTGTTTTTTATCTGAACATTAAAGTCATAAGCCAAAAGATTGTCGCCTTTAAAAACTTTCTGTTCTCCAGTTGCGTTCGATTGATTCAACCCTTGTGAAGAAACACTCCAGCTATTTTTCCCTTTCGTAGTTGATTGCCAGCCTGTTATTGTCCCATCAAACTCATCCCAACCTATGGTGTAGATAATGCCATCAAAAAATGCTTTTGCATTTTCTGTAAAGATGCCGGGCAATCCCGCTTGTGCAAATCCGGTTTTTATAACATCACTGCCGGGTGCAGGAAGATCATCTATCCTAACCGTAAAACCCGCTGCATTTTTATACGAGCTTATTTTATGATAAGCCTTGAAATTAAAACCTTTTGGAAGCGAAAAAGATCGCGTCTGACTTTTACCATTTTGCATCAGTTCATACTGACATGACATTGTTTGCCGATTCAATGATATTTTGAGCCAATCTTGTTTACTCTTGTAATAGGCATAAATTCCGACCTTTGCAGAATTACCCCCCCCTATTTTAATATTTACTTCAAATAAATAATTGACAGCCGCAGTACTTTTAATAAAACTACGAGACGATGTGTTATTCAGTTGCTGCAATTCGCCGCCCATTATCTGCCAGCTACCCGATTCCACCTGCCATTTTTTTCGCAACGAAAGGCTATCATCAAACAAATCGCCAAACGTAGGCATTGACGGCGCCGCATGATAACCTATTGTATTGCCGGAGGTAACCCCGTCCACATACATCGTTTTATCAAAGAAATGTACCTGGTTAATAAATTGCCCTCTCCGCTCTTTGTTTTTGTTTGCCATATAAACCAGCCACCAATCGAAGCCATTCGGACCGTGAACAATATTTGGCTGACCGGGTGTTATTAAAATATCGTCAGTAACATCACCCTTCATATCAAAAAGAGATACATCCAAAAAAGCAGAATGCCTTCCTTTAATACAACTAATCGCCAGTACATTCTCGCCATTATTCAAAGATTGTTTTGTGTTTTGATCAAGCGGGATCATTGCATAATTGTTGCTGTCACTCTCATAAATCGCCTGTCCGTTAATATATACTTTCGTAGGTCCGTCGTGGTGTATGCGCAAGGCCAAATTACCTGCAGCGGACATATTAAAGACAAATGTTTTCCTTATCCATAAATTGTCTGACTGCCAGAGCGTCTGTACCTTCCGGGTGGTTGAATTGGGTATAACAAGGTTGCCAAAACCAGCTTTTCCGCTCTGCCAGTCAGCTGCATTAAAATTTTTACCGTTCCATTTTTCACCAGGCTTTTCTGTAACATAGAGGTAGTCGCCGTTATTCTGAAACTTCAGTAGATCAACATACTTTTCATCGAGATCCCACTGATTGGATTGTACTACAGGATATGGATATTTATTTCCATGATTAAATCCCAGTGGAGAAGCCGCTTCAGCAACGCCTAATGCGTAATTACCCCATTCAGTTGCTGTATGGTTGGTGTTATACATGAGGTAATAACGGTTTCTGTATTTCATGACCCATGGCCCTTCTTCCACCCTGTTATCTAAAGTCTCCCAGGTATTGGGTAAGGAAGAGAAGACATAACTTGGTTCGCCTTCAAATGTCTGCGGATCTTTCATTGGCCGTACCCATATTGTATTCCCCTCAGTAAACTTTACCATGTATAAATAAAGCTTCCCGTCATCGTCTATAAAAAGTTTTGGATCTATGCGGTTATCAAGCCAGCTAGTTTTGTCGGGCTCAGCAAAAGGGCCTGTAATATTTGGTGAAACAGCATGCCCGATATGGATCACATTTCTGTCCTTTCCCCAATAGTTTACTGACCAGTACATGTGAAACAGGCCGTTGATATAGTTAATGTCATTGGCATGGATCTGCTCATCACCGATCCCGAATTTGGTCGCCCAATCATTATTCATACTGAACACATGCTGCGGTCCGCTCCAGTTTACCAAATCTTTCGATCTGTAAAAACTGCCTTTGGTAAAAACACCTCCAACATAATATTCGCCGTTGAATTTTATTACACCAGCATCCGCAACACCTGGCAGCACCGGGTTATTGATCTTTTGAGATGTTACATGCTGAACACTTGCAATAAGAGCAACAGTAAAAATGATATTCTTTAACATAAGCCAGGTAAAGTCAAAAGTAAAAACTGCTAAATACAGATCTATCGCTTATTCTTAAATCAGTTTGTCGCCTGGAAGCAGTCCATTGTACGACTTACATTAACTCATTTACTTTTTTCCGATAAGCAATTTTATCGAATCTGTTTCTTGTGTGCGATAAGGTGTACCATCTTTTTTAAATATATCATGAAACCATAAGGGAGGCTCGGCTGTGTACCTTTTTGTCCAACTATCCCAGGGATAAATAGTTTGCGTTTTGCCATTTACAAAGCCCCAGTTATACATGGCCACGTTGTATTTTTTTGCAACGGGAAGAAAGCCCTGAAAAGTACTGCCGTTTGGCCTTGCCATATATTCAGTGCACAAAATGGGTTTACCGTAACGTTGTAACTGGAGGATTTTTTGCTCAAATGTACCGGGATCATCATAGTTGTGAAATGAGATAACATCTGATTCTTCGATCTGCAATTTTTCAATGGGCTTCATACTGTCTTGCGCCACCCAGTTGCCAACCCAAATTCCAGAGGTAAGTGGTTGCGAAGGATTGCCCTGACGAGCCCATTCGAAAGCTTTTTTAAGCAGGGGTAACACATAATGCACCTTATTAGGAAGATCTACCTTGCCATAAGATGCTCCCGTAGGATTGTCAGGCTCATTCCAAATGTCCCATCCAAGAATGCGGTCATCGCCAGCAAAGTGGCTCACTATTCCTTTCACATACTTTTCAAGCCGGGGATACTGAGCAGAATCTTTCAATGCATCGTAACCCGGACTTTGCACCCATCCCGAATTATGTACAAAAGGCTTTGGCTCTCTCTGCTTCCCCAGTTTTGGAAAAGGATCCCAACAAGAATCAAATAATACAAACAATGGCTTGATCTTATGCCTGTTTGCTATTTGAAGGAATGTGTTGATTCTTTGAATAAAGCCTGCTGAATCCTGCGCATACAGCAGGTCATGTAAAAAAACACGAACAGTATTCATTCCCAAACTTTCTGCCCATGATAATTCCTTGTCAATGGTTGCAGTATCGAAAGTTTCGGCCTGCCACATCTCGAGCTGATTAATAGCATTGCTCGGAATAAAATTGGCGCCCACAAGCCATCCTTGTTTTTTATACCAGTCTTCTGCCGTTTTTCCGGTCCAGATATCGCGTTTACTTTCTTCTTGCTTTTTGTGCGATGCACAACTTTGTAACAGGCAATATCCAACCAAAACAACCAAAGAAAATTTCAGCAATTTCATTCACGTAGTTTTAAAATGAGCGATAATAAGCGCCTTATTACAGGCGCTTAATTTCTTTGATCAATAACCGGGGTTTTGTTTAAGGTTCGTATTATTATTTACTTCCTGCTGCGGAAGAGGCAACCTTATATGCTTACCAACAACAAAGTTTTTAAAATCAGGATCACGCTGCGCCACTTTATCCACCGCAGCCTGGCTATCAAGATCACCCCAACGTTTCAGATCTGCCCAACGCACACTTTCACCGCATAGTTCAAGCTCTCGTTCCATTTTCAGGCGTTCTTTAAATTTGGCCTTATCATTTCCTATTTCAGGATGTGTAACTTCAAGCTTGTTTAACGTTGCACGCGCACGCACCTGATCAACATATTGATATGCACTGGCCGTTTGTCCCAGTTCGTTCAACACTTCAGCATACAACAACAAAATATCTGCATAGCGGATCAACCGGTTATTTACCTGTGCATAATAATCCTCTGTAGTGCGGTAATAATCGCGCTGGTACTTTCTGAACCAGGCTTCATCATCTCCCCACTGCCAGTCGCGACCATAGATCTTATCACCAAAATCCTGGGTAATTTCTTTATAGAACAATGTACTTTGTAAACGCGGATCAAGCTTACCATCAATTGTTTTTTCCTTTTTAAATTCGTCGACCATCCAGTGTCTCGCCTGTCCGTCTGACCAGCCTATTCCGCGCGGTGCAAAGAACTGTTCACGGTTGTTACCCATTCCCTGGTTGGGATCATCACCATCGCCACCACCTATATTTGCATCAGAGAATTGTATTTCAAATACAGACTCGCTGTTGTTTTCATTGTAGTGTGTAAAGTTGTCTTTAAAGCTGGGGACCAAACTATACATGCCACGCCCATCACCTGTAAAAAAATAATCCAATGCATTTTTTGCCTCTGTCCACTTATGCTGCTGCATGTAGGTTCTTGCAAGAAAACCCATAACAGCTCCTTTTGTTGGGCGGCCCACACTTGCATCATCCCATTTCGCCGGTAATGCCTGCGCTGCCTCTGTAAGATCTTTTTCTACCTGGGCCCACACTTCCTGCAAAGTATTTTGCTGGGGCATATCATCAGCTTTAGATGTAACCAAAACCAACGGAACATTTTCCCAAAGCAACGCCGCATAGTAATAATGCAATGCGCGTAAAAATTTCGCCTGCGCCTTTATCTGCTCTTTCTTGTTGTTATCAGCAAAGGGAATATTTTCAATGTTATCAAGTACCTGGTTACATCTGAACACAGCTTTATAAGTATCCCTGAACGTGTTTACATTTCCTTCCCAAAAATCATAATTTACATATTGAAAACGGGTCCAGTCACCGAGCTCAATCCATGGACTTTGGCTCCAGCCTTCATCAGAAGTAAGATCAAGCCTGAAATAGATCCATCTGCTCCAGATACCTGGCTTATAAAACATTGTGTACGCTGCATTTAGCCCCGATTGAGCATCTGCTTCGGTCTTCCAGAATTGTGTTGCGGTGAGTGTATTGGGATTATCAATATTCAGTGTATCCTTTTTACATGAAATCAATACCGCGGAAAGCGCAATAAAGGAACATGTTATTTTGGTGAGCATATTTTTCATAATAATTGTCGTTTTGAATTGTAGAAATGCGATGCATCGCGACTCTACTTACATAAAACCGTTACCGTTAGATTTCAAATTGGTAAGAATGTGTCCAAAAGTGTAGGACACATTCTTACCACCACTAGAATCCAAATTGTAAACTCACGGTATATGTTTTTAGGTTAGGAAAAGCGAAATTGTCGAACCCTTTCTGAAAAATGTTGGTATTCACAAACTCCGGATCTAATCCCTGGTACTTTGTAAACGTAATCAGGTTCTGAGCAGACAACGAGATCTGTGCACTTGAGAAGCCGATCGTTTTAAGCGCCCTTGCAGGAATTGTATAACCAAGACTGATGTATTTCATTCGGAAGAAACTTCCATCTTCAAGCCATCTTTCTGTGTCACCCCTTGAATTGAGTGTGGTAGCATATACAATTCTTGGAAAACTTGTATTCGTGTTTGTTGGAGACCATGGACTTACATCACTCCTGTAATTCGAATTGTCATCAAACCTGTCAACCACGCTGTGATATCCGTTGTACACCTTGGCTCCGAAAGAACCGAACCAGTTCATTGTAAGATCAAAGTTTTTGTAGGAAACCCCCAGGTTAAGCCCCATCTCCCATTTGGGCCACGGACTTCCAACAATGGCCTTGTCATCGTTGGTTATCTGTCCATCGCCGTTATTGTCTAAAAAGCGTATATCGCCGGGCTTTGCATCCGGCTGAATTACTTTGCCGTCCTTGTTTTTATAAGCATCAATTTCCGCCTGATTTTGAAATAGTCCATCGGTTTGTAGCAGATACCACATACCAATCGGATTGCCAATCGCAGTTACTGTATTACCATCAAACAAACGGCTCCTGTTATAGCCAAGGTCGGAGACTTTATTGCGAAGCGTTGTAACATTAACAGTTCCAAAGTATTTAACCGGCGTTCTGTTTTCACGATATGTTGCAGAAAACTCGAAGCCTTTGTTTCTGAGCGTTACCGCATTTACATAGGGGTTACCTCCGTCATTGCCAGTAGTGAGCAGTATAGGCATTGGCGTTAATACATCCTTTGTTTCGGCAATAAAATATTCCGCAGTTACACTTAACCGGTTTTGCAAAAACACCGCGTCAAATCCGTAGTTCTGTTGAACGAGCTGTTCCCAACGCAGGTCTGAGTTTACAAGTTTTACCTGTGTAGCGCCGGCTTCCAGATGCTGATCTGTACCAACCACCATTGTGGAGTTTGTATTAATAACAGGTATATAATCCCAGTAACCGATGTTACTGCTACCAAGTGTACCGTAGCTTGCGCGCAGCTTAAGATCATCAATCCACGACACGTTAAAAAATTTCTCACGGCTTATGCGCCATGCGGCTGAAACAGAAGGAAAGTTACCCCAGCGATTCGCCGCACCAAGACGGGAAGTGCCATCGCGTCTTATTACGCCGTTCAACAAATACTTATCATCATAACTATATTCTACACGACCCAGGTAAGAAAGCAAGACTGCCTCATTAATATAACCGCCGGTAGTTGGCGTATTACCCTGATCCAGCACTTTATAGTAGGTATTGGTGGTGGGGTTATATAACATATTGCGTTTGTTGCCCCAGATCTGCTCGTAATAGTCATGCTGATAAGTCTGCCCCACAACTGCCGCCACACTGTGTTTTCCAAAGGTTTTATTAAAGTTCAACGTGTTTTCGATCAGAGATGACTGAAACCTTGCACGGTTCTCGTTCGCAATGGAGGGATCATCGGGCTGGTTCAATGTCCAGCTTCCTTTTTTTCTAAAATAGTTATAGTGATCGTTGCTGGTTTCATAACCAAGGTTAAGCCTGTATTTCAGATAAGGAAGAAATTTTAACTCGGACCATACATTGCCTCTCACCCTGAAGTTCTCATTCTTTTGATCTTCGAGATCAGCATGTGCAACCGGATTGGTACCGAACGTGCGGGCGCTGTCTTCATTGCCATAACCATATCCACCGGGATTATTTGGATTATAAATAGAAATAGTTGGAAGCATGCGCACAACATCAACATATGGGTTACCACTCATTTCATCTGATTGCGCGTTGGTAATGGCTACATTTTCTCCGATACTAAAAATACCCTTCGTCCCCTGGGTGTTCACACGCAGGCCAATGCGCTTAAATCCTGTACTGATCACTGTTCCTTTGTTGTCAAAATAGTTTGCAGACACCAGGTAACTACCACTGTTCCCTCCTCCTGAAAAGCTCAGGTTATAGTCCTGCATGTTTCCGGTTTGAAAAGCAGCATCCTGCCAGTCAGTATTGTTATTTAGATTATGTTTTTGCCAGTTTGATTGCGGAATGCCAGCATTGGAATATGCAGTATCATTCAGCTTAACAAAAGCAGGGGTTGCAGTGAGGCTATATTTTGGCGTTTGTTGCACGCTCGCCTTACCGGAAAAATCAATGCGCATTGGCCCTGACTTTCCTTTTTTAGTCGTGATAATGATTACGCCGTTTGCCGCACGCGAACCATAGATAGCAGCAGCAGATGCATCTTTTAATATTTGCAGGCTTTCAATATCATCCGGATTAAAATCGCGGTTGGCAGTGGTGATCATGCCATCAATAACATAGAGTGGATTTGCGTTAGACATGTTTTTCAGCCCGCGGATCTGGATGCTTGCTTCTGATCCTGGTTGCCCTCCTCCCCGTACATTTACGCCGGTGGCAAGCCCCTGTAACGCTTCCCCAACGGTAGTGGCCTGCCGCTTTTGAATTTCTTCAGGCCTTACAACTGAAACAGCACCTGTGAGACTCGACTTTTTCTGCGTTCCATAACCTACAACTACTACATCCTGCAGGCTATTTGAAACCTGTTGCAGTGAAACGTTGATCATCGTTTGCCCTGCTACGCTTACTTCCTTTGGCGCATAGCCAAGTAATGAGAAAACAAGCACGGCGTTAGGGTTACTTATGCTAATGGTAAATGCTCCGTTAACTGCTGTCTCAGCCCTTGTGGATGAACCTTTCTCTGTTACGGTTACATTTGAAAGAACACTTCCGCTACTATCTGCAACGGTGCCCGAAACTTTAGTTGTTGTCTGGCTAAAAACGGAACCAAATGAGGAGATAAGAATGAGGGGAAGCAATGTCGCTTTTCTCATTGCCTGTGAAGGGAATGCATATAACATTGCCTTCAAAAAGTGTTTAATAACTTTCATGGCAGTCAATCAGTTTGATGATGTAATGGTGATAGTTTCTTGCAGCAGCAACCATTCGGATTTACGGCTATAAGAACCCGGCTACAAAGTACGTTCATCCATAAGCAAGGCATTTATCATTACGTATCACAAGTTTATCAAACTGATTCAATTTCGATGTTGACAACAATATTAGTCACCACTTATAAAAAATACGCCTGAATATTCCGGGATAGTTGTAAGTTCATCCATGATTGAAAGTCATTGAAAAAGATAGTAACCATACTACTGTGCGTGCTTATGTCAAAGGTGCTTGATGCACAATCGTTTTATTTCAGGCATTACCAGGTAGAGCATGGCCTGTCCAACAACTCTGTTATCTGCAGCCTGCAGGATAAAAAAGGCTTCATGTGGTTTGGAACAAAAGACGGCCTCAACAGGTTTGATGGCTACTCATTTAAGATTTTCCGGAATATACCCCGTGATTCCCTGAGCATTGGCAGCAACTTTATACATTCACTTTATGAAGACAAAAACGAGAACCTGTGGGTGGGTACCGATCGCGGCTTGTTCAGATATAACCCATCCAGTGAGGACTTCAATCGTATTGCTCATGTACCGGAAATGGAAGTAAGAGATATTGTTATGGACGACAATCAGCACCTTTGGTTTATTGCCGGCCTGGTACTGTATGAATATAACATCCTAACTAAATCGCTGACAGCGTTTGACAAGCCAGGCATTGACGCGGGATCATTGTGCATTGCACCTGATGGCAGGCTTTGGATTGCGAATGTTACAGGAAGCATTATGGCTTATAACGCGACCCATAGGAGCTTTGACAGCTACGATGTCTTTTCGCATTCAAAAATACCTAAAGCAAAATGGATTGAAAAAATAAGACCATTCGGCAAAAATATGATCCTCATTGGCACATCAACGCAGGGAGTAAAAATGTTTAACACAAAAACATTGATCTATGAAGATGTGTTTACATACAATGACGATAACACCGAAATTTTTGCAAGAGACTTTATACAAAGTAATGATGACGAGTTTTGGACCGCGACAGAATCCGGCTTATACGTTTACAATGTAAAAACAAAAAAGTGCAGGCATCTTATCAAAGAGTACAATAATCCTTCTTCATTAAGCGACAATGCTACTTACACACTGTTAAAAGATAAAGAAGGCGGCACCTGGTGCGGAACTTATTTCGGCGGTATCAACTATCTGCCTAAACAGTACACTTTCTTTCAAAAATATTTTCCGCAGTTCGGTACAAGTTCCATCAGTGGAACGTCTGTGCGCGAAATCTGCGCTGACAACTATGGCCATTTGTGGATTGGCACCGAAGATGCCGGACTCAACAGACTTGATATTAAAACCGGCATTTTTCAAACCTACAAACCTTCAGGCTCCGGCAGCATTTCTCACTCGAATATTCATGGTTTGCTTGCATTGGGCGACACATTATTTATAGGCACATTCGAACATGGGCTTGACATCATGCGTATAAAAAGCCGGCAGGTGATCAAGCATTATAACGCAGATACGCAACACAATACTTTTAAGAGCAACTTTATAGAATGCTTTTATAAAAAAAACAATGGAGAGATTCTTGTCGGCACTGCCAGAGGGTTATTTACTTATAACATGACGGATAGTGGCTTTATGCCGGTGCCGCAAGTACCTGACATATCTCTGGTGCAAACCATTCTGGAAGATAAGAATGGCACCATCTGGGCTGGCACTTACAGAGAAGGTCTTTATTACTATAATACGGCAACCAAAAAAAATGGCATGTTCAGATACAATTTGAATGATGATGCCAGCCTGAGCAACAATACCATCAATAATATATTTGAAGACAGCCGCCACATCATCTGGATCACTACCGAGAATGGCTTTTGCCGGTACAATATGGACAAAAATAATTTTAAAAGATACAGCACGGCAAATGGCTTACCAAGCAATGTCACTTATTCCATACTGGAAGATAACAAAGGAGATTTGTGGATCACCACATCTAAAGGATTGGTATGTTTTGATCCGATTACTGAAGCCGTGAAGATCTATACAAAGGCAAACGGGTTACTCACAGACCAGTTCAATTACAATTCAGCTTATAAGGATAAAAGTGGAAAATTATATTTCGGGTCATTAAAAGGCTTGATCTGCTTTAATCCTGCCGACTTTACGAGAAACACCTACGTCCCCACTGTTTACTTAACAGGCATACAGGTATTTAATAAAGAACTGCCGGTAAACAAAAACAATTCACCATTAAAAAAATCTGTCTCTTATACAAACAAGATCATCTTACAGCACGATCAGTCATCGTTTAGTTTTGACTTTGCAGCATTAAGTTATACGGCGCCGGAAATGGCTGAATATGCTTACAAAATGGAAGGACTTGACAAAGACTGGGTATATTTAAAAACGAACCGCAAAGTTTATTTCACAAAGCTGTCACCAGGAAAATATACATTTAAAGTAAAGGCGTCCAATAGCAGTGGAATCTGGAACGACGTTCCCACAATACTCCAAATAGAAATATTGCCACCATGGTGGGCTAGCGACTGGGCTTATTTAATTTATTTTCTGAGTGGAACACTCCTTGCCTTTGTATTGCTTAGAAACTACCATAAAAAAGTTGAAGAAAAGAACAGGAGAAAAATTGAATTGCTGGAGAATGAAAAAGAAAAAGAAATCTATCACGCCAAAATTGAGTTCTTTACCAATGTGGCGCACGAAATAAGAACACCTCTTACGCTGATAAAATTGCCACTTGAAAAAACAATTGAAAAAGCAACCCACTTACCGGAAATAAAAGAAAACCTGAAGATTATGGAAAAGAATACCAACCGGCTTGTTGATCTAACGAATCAACTGCTTGATTTTCGGAAAACTGAAACCAACGGATTTAGCTTAAGCTTTGTCAAGGCAGACATATCTGAAATGCTGGAAGAAATATTCAGCCGCTTTCGTCCTGCTGCCGAACAAAAAGAGCTGTCATTCAAATTACAATTACCGGGTATTCACCTTCATGCATATATCGACAAAGAAGCGTTCACCAAGATCATCAGCAATCTGTTAAACAATGCCATTAAGTATGCTGATACAACTGTACACTTACGTCTAATGCCTTTCAACAGCGAGGACACACACTTTAGTATTGAGGTAAAAAATGACGGCTTCATTATTCCTGCAGAGATGAAAGAAAAAATATTCGAACCGTTCTATCGAATGAAAGAGACGGAAAAGCAACCGGGAACAGGGATCGGTTTGCCCCTATCGCGTTCGCTTGCGGAATTACATAACGGCACGCTAAGCCTTAACATAACAGATGCTTTGCAAAACCTGTTTGTGCTGGTGTTGCCCATTCACCAGGAAAAAGAATTCCAGTTATACGAAGAAGTAAATGAAGACAAAGAAGAAGCCGTAGCTGAGCAATACAAAGAAGCGCATACAACATCAACAAAACCAACTATACTGCTTGTTGAGGACCATAAAGAGATCCTTGATTTCATAGCTAAAGAACTAAACGATCAGTATACCGTTACCAAAGCGCATAATGGCAAAGAAGCGTTGCGGATCCTGGAGGCTGAAAATATTCAACTGGTAATAAGTGATGTAATGATGCCGGTGATGGATGGCTTTGATCTGTGTAAGAAAATAAAAACCAGCTTTGAATTCAGTCATACACCCGTAATTCTGCTCACCGCAAGAAATACACTGCAATCAAAGATCGAAGGACTGGAACTGGGCGCCGATGCATATATCGAAAAACCCTTCTCCCAACATCATTTGCAGGCACAGATCCAAAGTCTTTTAAACAACAGGAACAAGATAAGAGAGTATTTTGCCAAATCTCCATTAGCCCACATAAAAAGCATCGCCTATTCAAAAGCAGATGAACATTTCCTCGATCATTTAAATGATATCATTCTGCAGAATATTGAGAATACCAGCCTTGATGTTGAACAACTCGCAAAGCTGATGCATATGAGCAAAGCGACATTGTACAGGAAAATAAAGGGGCTTTCAAATATGTCACCCAATGAGCTGATTAACCTGGCCCGGTTAAAAAAAGCCGCAGCATTGCTTGCAGAAAAAGATTACAAAATTTATGAAGTGGCGGACCTTGTTGGCTATGCACATCAATCAAACTTTGGCCGTGATTTTCACAGGCAATTTAGTATGACGCCATCGGAATATGTGGCGATGAAGCATATGCAGAGGAGTGAGTTGTAGGAGGAGAGAATGCTATAATCTTAAATTTTATTGAAATTAAGCTTCTTTAATTTTGCATGCAAAGTCTCTGCCTGTCTTACAAGGTTTGGGAGGAGATTTAGCGGACGGTCTTGCGAGAAGAAAATTTCGTTGCAAATGCCATTAATCGCTGCTTACCTTAAAAAGCGATACCATCGTATAATGACATGACACAAAAGGCCAACAATACTGTGAGTTTTTTTGTGTCAACGGCCATGTATCTTGCAGATTTTCAGAAGTTTATAATTGATTGGCAAAAACGCCATACTTTATTCTGTTTTATTCAGCTCAACGTTAGCATTACAAAAGTATATTTTCTCTTAAAATCGCTTCTATTTGGAATGCTTTTGAGGGTGGGATAGTTAATATGCAGCCGGCTTTTTAATCAATATTTTTAATTGGTTTATAATCCGTGAACCGGAATCTTGCAGATCACTTATCGAAAACCCGCTGGCCAAATACGCGGGGCATGCAATGGTGATAATTACAGTTATAAAAAGTAGTTGGAACAAGTTATCTTTAAAGGAATCAAAGCGCTCAAAAAGGAATCACCAAACGCTGTGTTAGAACTAAACATCGATAAAAAACTTCAATCATTACGTTCTTTTTTCATTGGACGCGAGAAAATGAAAGAAAAACGTACTTATATTATCGTGATGGTCTCCTTAATGGTGTTGAATCTGATACAGGCAGGATTTACTGAATTACTTGATGATGAAGCCTATTACTGGATGTATTCACAACATTTGGATTGGGGATATTATGACCATCCGCCAATGGTAGCTTTAATGATAAAACTAGGAAGTTTCATTTTTCACAGGACACTCGGGATACGTTTGTTTTCCGTACTTGCCTTTTTTGTTTGTACGATGGTAATGTACGCTTTACAAAAAAGCTACCAGCCTAACAGGCTGATTATTTTAATACTGTCGACCGGGCTCATACAAATTGGAGCCGTATTAGCAGTTCCGGATGTTTTCCTGGTTTTATTTTCTACGCTGTTTTTATGGGTATACCGCTCGTTTTTGCAAAGTAAAACATGGCGAAATACTTTTCTTCTGGGTATTTGCATGGCTGCTTTAATGTATAGCAAATATCACGGCATATTGCTTATAGGTTTTACTGTACTGGCAAATTTTCAGTTGCTGGCCGATAAGAAATTTTGGATAGCATCCTTGTTGGGGTTGGTATTATTTCTTCCTCATCTGTATTGGCAATACAAGTACGGATTTCCTTCTCTTGTATATCATCTTATAGAACGTTATCCGAAGGACTATCATTTATCTTACACGACCGATTACATGCTTGGGCAACTGTTTATATTTGGACCTTTGACTGGCTGGATGGTTTTACTTGCCGCATACAAACGGCAAGCAACCGGTGACGTATGGTTACGTACTTTGAAGTATATCGTATTGGGCACATTAGGTTTCTTTTTTCTTTCGTCGTTTAAAGGACGCATAGAACCTTACTGGACATCTATCGCACTGATCCCCGGGATGCTGTTATTACATAACTACCTGGATAAAAATTATAAGCTTGAAAGAATCTTATATAAATTATTTCCGCTTTCATTGGGATTAATATTGTTGATACGCGCGGCTTTTATCTGGGATTTTGTTAGTGATAAAATAGGCCTTAACGGGGAACTGCACGGCAATGAAATGCGAACTGCTCAAATAAAAGAAAAAGCAAAAGGATATCCTGTTTATTTCCTTGACTCTTATCAGGCAGCGTCAAAATATATATACTATCAACACATGCCGGCAACATCTTACAATTCTGTTTATTATAGAAATAATCAGTATGATTATTGGAAATTCGAAAACACATGGCAGTCTGACTCTGTTTTAGTTGTAGCTCTTGCGCTCGAAAATGCTTCTGATTCTATACTTTCGGGAACAACGAAACTATATACCAGATTATATGCAAATCCTGTGATCCATGTGAATAGTGACTTTTACAAACAAATGCCAGTGTGCAAAAAAATGAGTGGCTTTACCTTTGGAGCGACTCGGTTCAGCCGCTGATTACGTCAGGCATAGCGCTAAGCATCTATCTAAAAGCGGTAAAACTTAAACAACCCTGTTTTCTAACTGTAGTCCGCCCGAAATTACCGGTATGCTACCAAAATTTATTAATATGTTATCTCAAATTACCGCTGATCCCCGATTGCGAGCTGAAAAAGTTTTTCCCTTTTTCATCACCCGCAGCGTCATTCAGCAGGAATACATCTATTTCAGGAAAAACATCACTCTCCGTGGCTTCACTAACATTGAGATACAAGATCAAACTCGGCGGTAAAATTTTCAGGAAGGTTTTTAATGTAAGGTGAAAGAAACAATCCATTTTGAAACATGCGCAGCCATTTCCCTTCAGTTCCTTTGATGGTAACGGTTTCGCCACGGCTGCTAGTGGCCCACTTCAATGGAAACTCGCCAATCACATCCTGAGAGAAATCTTCTGCATACACAATATTATCGCCCGGAATAAAATCGTAATGCGAATAACTTGCAAATGATGACTGCGGGTCTGTGGATGTTGCCTCTGTTGTTGCTGTTGGTTCGTCTTTGTTCGCGTCTTTCGATTTTGCAGTTGTTGTTTTCTTTACGCCCTCTTCCGTTTTATCGATGGCTTTATCCATCCCTTCATCGGTGCGCTGCTCTATACGGTCTTTTACTTTTTGCTTGAGTTTACTTAGCAGTCCTGATTGCGCAAAGCCTGCAACAGGCAAGGCAATAACAAGCAGGAAAATAATCTTTTTCATGTTATACTAATTTGATTGCAAGAAATTTTATCTCGTAAAATCGTACACAAAGACGGGATCGAGCTTAGCGACGTCAGTTTCATTGTAGATATAAAGCAGCGGAAGACCATCAAAGCTTTTTACTTCCCACAAATACGTTTCTGCTTTCAGATCATCGCCTTCAGCTTTGCGTGTGGTAGTGCCGTTATCTGAATACCCTTTCTTCACTGTCTTAAAATTGCCTTCCACGGGATAGAAGGTGAACTTATCATTGCCTTCAAATTTCACAGTCGCCTTCTTCGTTGTATAAATCTCTGTTACGCAATCAGAGGCATTACGCAGTCCAAGGTATTGGGTGAATTCCAATCTACCCTGTCCTCCTACTTCTGTAAAACTATACTGGCGGGCAGATTCGGTGCCGTTGCCTACCTCATGTCCATCGCGGTCATAATATTCAATAGGGCCCAGACCGCCCCAAAACCATAAGACGTCTTCGAGCTCATCGGGTATAGGGCTTGACGGAAAATTCTGATACGGGCTTTTATTTGTTTCAAGGTCATTGTGCTTTCTACAGGCAGCAGAAAGAAGCAGAATAGTTATGCACGACATAGCCAGCATAAGTCGTGTTGATTTTTTTCTGATCATAGTAGTTTTATTATGCAGCAAAACTATCCGCACCGGCACGGGCTTTTCTAAGTAGAGGTACTGAGTTTTGAAAATACGTAGTGATTATTGTAAAGAGAGCGTCTTGTTAAATTGAACTGGTACAGCAGTTTGGGCTTAGCGACAGCTTTGCGTGGCGACTGCACTATATTCTTTGTTACGGAAAAATACAACTTGCAGTTTATCTCCCGGCAGTCAGTTTGGTGAAGCCTGACATTTTTATGTTGGGCTTAAATTTTAATTTGCATTTTTCCTCTTTCATTTATATTGCAGGGGTTTACTTGGTACAAACGCAAATTGGATCAATAAAAGAAACAAAGAAAATAGTTAAGCAGTAAAGCGATCAAACAAAAAAGGATTTAGGAAATATGATTTAGAGTTGGCCTCATCTTTATAGGTGAGGTCTTTTTTTGGGGAAAAGATTTAATTTTTTGCCAGTGTATATTCCAGTTTACACATACGATATGCCTGTTCATAAAACATATTTGCTTCTCGCTTTGTAGCGGTTTATAGATGATTGTCTGATATTAATCTGGGCAAAGGATACGTCCAGCAACACATGCAATTATAAAAATAAACCCACCTGTATAAAGAGGTGGGTTTAACAAAATCAGTTGTCAGAAACATTGTTCTTACTTCTTTGAAGGAGGCGTTTCTGTGCATGCATATTGAATACTATGATGGCCCATAAGTTCCTCGTAAGACAAAATATTTGAATAAGCGCCAAAAAGTATTTCTTGGTAACCGGGCAGATAATTTGCATTAGGTCCGTCTCCATCCATTTCCTCCGGATAGCCGTTTGAATTAAAATTGAACCATAATTCATTGGAAGCGTTCTTACTAAAATCCCGGTCTATAAACATAAACACCCAATTAAGCTGCCTTGGTGTTTTTTTATCTAAAGAATAAGTCAGGCGCTGATTGTCACCCCAGACTTGAGACATATACTCGTTGCTTTGGAACTCATTAGCAGGGTTGAGTTCTAAGTTGCCATTACTATCATACTCAAATGTTCTAGTGACATCAGAAATTACCCGCATTGAATCATCTAACTTAATCGTTCCGGTGCCATTAACTTTCATCGTATGCGCATCAGGATATGTATAATTTTCCCAATTTAAAGAACTAATGGGAGCGGTACTATAACTGCCTTTCGTTACATAGGCAATGAGTCTTCCCTGCGCGTCGTACTTAAAATACCGGTTTCTAAAGCCACCGTGATTTTGAGGCTGGGCCTGAGCCACAGTATCTACCCCAAATGGCTTCCATGTTATACTGTCGGGATTTCCCTGTGCATTGTAATAAACTTTATAAACAACCGGTAGCGCGACAATGTCTTTAACACAATCAGGCCCATAGCCACAAGCGGCGCCATTCTCAAAGATGTAAAACCTAACCATTTCCGTTGTACTAACAACCTTACACCCGCTAGTGCCGGCCTGACTAGGCGGATGATTTACAAAATCTATTAGTTTTTTACAACTTGTACTACTCAGGGTCACAATTAGGGCTAGGGCGTAACCTAAGATGCTTTTGTTCATAAGAGTTTTTTGATAAGGTACAATGCGAAGATTTAAAATCAAAATATTACAAAAGATTTATAGATTAAAATCGATGACAGACCTGCTCCTAGATTGAAGTTGATTCACTATTCGCGAGCTCACAGCCTTTTCTAAACAAACAATAGCCATTCCAGGTTAACATCTTCATTGAATCAAAAAGCTTGAAACGAAAGCATAATCCCACATGAACTGCAAAGAAAGCACAAGCGTAAAACCTGTGCCTTCTTTGCAACTTTTATTTGACCTTCCGGGCAGAAATAAGCGTTTGCAAAACAACGGAAAGAACTATAAAAAACAATCCGGCATAAAATGAAAAGTTCACTTCTTTGCTTTCTCCAAAGAATAAAAACGCCACAATAATCGCATAAACCGGTTCCAGGTTCATACTAAGATTTGCCGTAAATGCTGAGATCTTTTTAAGTGCTTCTGTAAGACAAACATAAACAAGCACCGTGCAGAACAATGATAATAAAAGCAGATAAACAGTATTCTTCAAATCGGGAATAACGGTTTCTGTAGGAAAGAAAAACAGGTAAACCGGGAGCAAAATTCCCAAACCAACCGTTCCTCCAACCATTTGATAATAGCTGATGAGTTTACTGTCATAGCGTCCGGCCAGCCGTTTGTTGTAAATCGAATAAAGCGCATAAAATATTGGGGAAATCACACCCAATGCAATTCCCAACCGGTAAGAGGTGTCGAAATGGAAAATCAAACCAATACCTACTATTGTTAAGGCACTCAACAAAAACTCCGACAACCTGAATTTTTGTCTATTAATCAAAGGCTCTAATACAGCCGTAATGAAACTCGCCGCGCAATAACAAACCACGCCAATAGAAATGTTGGAGTATTTGATACCCGCATAAAAGAATACCCAGGATAAGGTAAGGAGCATTCCAATTTTTGCAATATCAAACTTCTCCCGAAAACTGATAAGGGTATTTACCTTAAATAGCTTCAAAACTAGAAACAGAATAACCGCAGAGAAACATACTCTGTACCAGGTAAGCAATCCCTCATTAAGCGAGATAATTTTACCAAACACGGGAGAAAGCCCAAGAAATAGCACAGCAGTATGCAATAGAAAATATGATTTTTTCATAAAGAATGAACTCCATTTCTAAGGAAGCAAAATTTAACCGCAATTAAAAAAGTTGAAAATTTAAAGCATAGTATAACGTGCCGATGAGATATCACCGCTACACGTTCTCTTCTTTGATGATGGGAAGAAGAATTAAAATTCTGCCGGCGGAGGACAGGTATTTCTGTTCATAATTAATATTTGCCAAAAATAATAAAATGCGATTATGCGCAAAAAAGTATTGGCATCAATAATGACAACGATGGTGATGGTAAAACTTACAACAAGTCTTATGCATCATACGATTTTTAAAGGCGCATAGTGGGATGTCTATTTGTAGATCTGTATGTATTCCTCTATCAGGACTATTTATTTTCCATCATCCGTTCTAACCTCGCAATCATCTCATCTTTTTCTTTCAGCATTCTTTCAAATAATGCTTCTTTCTCTTTATGCAACTCAATTATTTTATCCAAATAGTCATTGGCCGCATAATTATTAGTTCCATTTACGATGAAAGAGGCATCGTTATAGGTGTTGTGGTTGGAAAAAACATTAAACACCTTTTCCGTATCAAAATTCTCTATTACTTCTTTGGGTACTTTAAGAGCGTTTGCAACCTGTTCTAACAATGCGGGATCTATTTCAGCTTTGGCTTCCAGCATCGATACTTTTTTCTGATTCCAATCGTCACCCAGTTCTATTGCCAGGGCATCTTGTTTCACTCCCATCATTTCTCTTACGCGCTTTATTTTTTCGCCCAGGTGTGTAGTTTGTTGTGCCATAATTGTAGGTTATGTTGCGACAAATATAATGTTTACATTTTGAGCAAAGCGCAGTTAATTACTTTTCTGAAATACCGTGAAACGTATGAAAAAAATCAAAATCCACATAACCTCCCGGCTGATCTGTTGCATAATTGAAAAGGCCGAACCTGTACCCCATAAAATGAGGCAATGTATAGGACATATGAAGCGGCTGACCGATGGCCTTCCACGCTTTACCATCCGTGCTGTAATAGAACAGGGCCCGGTCTTCCTGGTTTTCAAAATTGCATGTCGCCTTTAGCCAAATTGTTTGTTGTTCGAGAGGCACACGTGCAATCTCTTTGGGATCTCCTGATTCAGCACTAACCATAACGATATTCTTTTTCCCATTTTCTGCTTTTACCCCTACCCATCCGAATTTTTTTTGCAACAGTATAAGGCCTGCGCAGTCGCCGTCCTTCATGTTGGAGATATCGATAGCTGTCTCGCCTGTGCATGCCGGCCCGTAGGTGCGTTGCGTTAGCGTATTCCGGGTCAGAAGCACAGAAGTATCAACCCTGCTGGTAGTAAGTCGTAAAAAACCTGGCCTTTGAGACAGCGACCAGTGTTCATTGTCCGGATTATGATTCCATTGCCAGGCGGCCGGCAGTGTTGCTTTAGAAGCGTTACGGCTAAACTCATCGGAGATGACAATACCCGGATTAAGGCCATGGCTGGCAGGCAGAGGAAGTGTATCCGGCACAATACCATCGATGCCCAGGACAGGCCAACCATCTATCCAATTTACAGGTACCAGGTAAGGAATACGTCCTACCGATCCAAAATCGCGGAACAGATAAGCATACCACTCTCCAGTCTGGGTACTTATCAGTCCGCCCTGCGCAATTCCCCGGTCCTGCAGAGCCACCCTTCCTTCCCATGGCCCCGCGAGGTTGTTTGCCCGGTGTATGGTTACAGTGCGCATACCACCCTTAGGCCAGCAAATGTTGAAGAGGTAATATTTCCCGTTGACTTTAAACAACTGCGAGCCTTCCGCCGGGAGCCCTATATTAGAGCCTGCTGGTTTACTTGCATTCTCTATAAGTGTCTGGCTTGTTGTACCGGGCTTAATACCGGAGAGGTCATCTGCCAGCTCTGCAAGCATTATCCTGCCACTGCCATATACCATATACACCCTGCCATCATCGTCGAAAAAAAGAGAGTGATCATGCAGAACCGGTTTGAAACTAACTTTCTGCCAGGGCCCTTTTTCAATATTTTTTGTTGAAAAAATATAGGTTTTACCGGTAGTGCCGGAGAACGTGCTGACATAAAAAGTACCATTATGAAAACGCAGACTGCTGGCCCAGGAACCTTTTCCATAAGCAGTTTTACCGTTTTCAAGGTTTAATTCATCAGTGCCGTCCAAAACATTACAGGCGTAAGAAACAATATGCCAGTTGACAAGATCTTTTGATTTCATTATGGGCACGCCGGGACTCATGTGCATCGTCGTACTACTCATGTAGTAAGTATTGTTCACGCGAATCATGGACATATCCGGAACATCCGCGAATATGATAGGGTTATGCGCTGTTTGTGCATGCGCAACGCTAAACATTGATGAAAGAAAGAACAGCCCAGCTATCGATCTAAAAAAATAAAACAGGCTCTGTCCGGTCCATTTGATAAAGGATACAACCGGGATCAATAGTGGAGAATAGATTCGAATCATGGTTGGCTTTTTCGGAATTATTTCTAAAACATCTAACTGTCAATCTTAGACAGCTGAGTCTGCCCGCTTATCGTAAAATGTGTTTCTTTTATAATCAAGTACATGTATTTTATTTCATAGCACAAGGTTTATCTGAACAACAGAGGCGCAAAATTGTACAGGTTGTTGCGCCAAACAGGCCATGTGTGACCTCCGGGATATTCGCTGTACGTATATTTGATATTAAGGTCTTTCAGCCTGCCCAACATCAACTGGCAATTTTTATAGGCAATGTCTTCTTTGCCTCCCATGGCAATCCAAAGTTGTTTTAGATTACCATTGATTTTATCTGCATTATCTTTTATGAATGCATATTGAGCATCAGCAAGTGTGCTCATCATTGGTATAATCCATCCCGAACTGAACACACCGAGGTAAGAAAACATATCGGTATTCTTAATGCCGGTATAAAGTGTGTGCATACCTCCCAGCGATAGTCCTGCCAATGCCCTGCTTTTAGCATCTTGCAATGCACGGAAATTTTTCTCCACAAAAGGAATCAGGCTTTCTTTCATTTCCCTCTCAAAAATTTTCAATGAGGTTTCGATGCCGTTTGCGTTAAAGCCTCCCATTCCAATATTTGCGTCGGGCATTACAATAATCATAGGGGTTGCTTTCTTTGCAGCAATAAGATTGTCCAGTATCAGGTCTGTCTTGCCCTGCGTAGCCCATCCACGTTCATCTTCTCCACCGCCATGCAAAATATAGAGTACAGGATACTTATTGTTTATCGCAGAGTCATAACCGGGAGGCGTGTATATATACAGTTGCCGCCATGAATTGGTAACTTTTGAAAAATATTTCTTTATACGTATATCGCCATGTGGTACATCGCGCAGTGCATAATAAGCGCCACCGGCAAAGGGTATTTCAATGCCACTGGCCATGCGCCCCATCCCGTAAAAGGTTTCGCTGGCAGGGTCTGCAACAGCAATGCCGTCAATAAGTAGTGAATAATAGTGAAAGCCTTCACTGATGGAATCTGTTGTTACCGTCCAGGTGTCACCTGTATCTTTTACCATATCATATTTCCTACCCAGATCAACCTGCACATTTTTGGCTTCCGGCGCTTTAATGCGGAAGATAACGCGACTGTCCGGTAATATCTGCGGGTATTTTGCATTACGCACATTGGTTGCGGCAGGCGCACCTACGACAGGATATTTGGAAAAGGTTGATGTATCAACAGGTTTAAAGATGAGTTGGGAAAACATATACAAGCCATTCTTCCATACTTTGAAATCGTGTACACCAGGCTCTACATAGTATATGTGCGGTACACTATTCTTTTGCAAATAATCATGCGTACGCTTGCTGAAATTGATCAAGCCATCACTCGCTCCACAGGATATAAAGAGCAGCTTCAATTTTTGTTTGGCGGCTTCTGCATCAGGTAATAACTCCTGCGGAGGTTTGGTATTGGGCGCAGAAGAAAAACCGCCTATCCACGCAAATACGTCCAGGTTACCCAATCCAAAATTCAACGATTGCCCGCCCCCCATAGACAGGCCCGCAATAGCGCGGTGCTCGCGGTCTGTAAATACGGGATATTTCTTTTGAATATACGGTATCAGATCGTGCAGCAGATCTTTTTCAAAAGTGGTGAATGCTTCCACTTTGTCTTTATCGAAAATATTGCCAACGGCACGGTCGTCTTTCATGGCGCGTCCATTGGGCATTACTACAATCATGGGTTCTATCTTACCCTCTGCATAAAGATTATCCAGTATTATTTGCGGCGTGCCGCCATTCAGCCATTCTTTCTCATCGCCACCTATGCCATGCAACAGGTACAACACAGGATATTTATTTTTTTTTGAAAAGCCGGGAGGCGTATAAATAATTGCCCTGCGCTTAACACCAACCGTTTTGGAATCGTAGGTGATAGTGTCTATTGTTCCATGCGAAATATTTGCACGCAGTGTATCAAAGCCTGTTGGAGCCTGTTGAATAACATCCTGTGCATGCAGGGCTCCTGCACAATAAAGCAAAGCGAAAATATAAAAGAGTAGCCTTTTCATATATATGCTATGTGTTTGGTTTAAAATATTACGTGATCACCAGCTTGTGCCTGATTTTATCAAACCGATACTCCCCACTCAAGTGCATCAATATAAATTTTAACCGCAGAATGAAAATTCGCGGAATCATTCTGCAGAATATTCAGGCTTGTATAAATGTCTCGCATAAGCCGAACCAGTAGAACAACAAAACTGCGAATGTTTAACACTGTGCTATAAAATTTCGCTATCACGTCTCCAAATCTGTTGCTCCCCCATCAAGCCTTCGCAGTGCTTTGCATGTTCTGCCTAATTGTATCCAATTACCCTTCGCCATTAAACATGAAGTGAATAAGCCCACACAACAGCTCGTTTTAAAGAATGCATCAAAAATCAATGCGCATAAAAGCTACAGCCAGCAAATCGAAAATTTTGCAGCGCAAAACACAACCGGCAAGCATTCAATTGTAAATTTGACAATTAATATTCATTTCTCAAAAATTTTTTTTGAGAAATTACTAGTCCCCATGGAACTTTTGAAGAGGTATAATGTGATTCTTTGTTATTGTGTTGAATAAGTCTGTGAACACGATTTTCTGAGTAACATTTGCAATCCGTCATCAATGTTAGTCGATCTTTCTTCTACTAGCTCTAGCTGCCTTTGACAAGCATTATTCCGCCTCTCTCTTTGTCATTTTTACTGCTGCCAACTAAAAGCTGCCTTTGAAACGGCCAGATATAACATGCTTTACAAGACCTACATATATTGGGATTAACATCGCTTCATCATTAATTCGACATCCCCTGCCAAACATCCAGAACAATAACGAAAGCGATTTTTTGTCTAAAATGAATAGATGATATTATTGCATACACGAACCACCGGAAATTATTAATATAACACCTTCGCAAGGCACATTTTTCGGGCTATTTTTTTGATTGGCTCGACAACCAAATAAAAATTCGCCTCTCTACCTTCCATGCTTAATCTTTAAATCCTTAAACATGACTCCCAAAACTTCACTGGTGAGGATCGCTGCACTGTTGCTATTTACAGCAATGATAAATAGCTGTAACAAAATGTCAAATGAGCAAATCCCACAACCCGACCATGCCTCTGTTACCCAAGAGCCATCTAATGCAGGTACTGCAACCATCTTAGGTAATAAAATGGAGAATCCATACACAGTTGAAAATATTCGTCGCGCAGTTGTTAGCCTTCAATCAAAATCAAATGGCTCCAGAACAAATGCAGTCGTCGCAAATAGCGTAATTACTGCAACGCACAAATACCTGCGCTTTAAACCCGCTTCTACCGAAGATGTAACAAGGCTAGAATTATTGGGATACGAACTCTCGGATGTGCCGTTTGACTCTGAAATCGAATATCTGGGCGACTGGTACCAGGATCCTGCAATACCTGCTGACCAACCAACCTACTTATATACCGTTTTGCCTATAGACGAACCATTACCCAATGGCATAATGGTTACTAAGCTGGCAGATCTGTATTTATTTACAGAAGAAAACACAGATACTTATGACGGTGATACGCAGGACGCTGATCCGTGGGAGCCTGATCCGAATCCATGGGATAGATATACTGGCCCGTGTTATGATGCTAGTGGAATGCCATATGATTGCGGACTTAACTATAGAAAGGTTAACAGCGCCATACGCAAGGCAACCGAAAATTTGAAACATGCTGGCATAAGCCCGTTCGATTTGTATAATGAAGCTATGCGTATAACAGGTAATGAGGACGAAACATTAACACAAGAAGTAATTACAAATAGCAGAAAGTACAAACCGGCGGGAATTATAAGAGTACAGGATAATACTATAGGAATGGATTTACCATTGCGTGGAGTAACCGTAAAAACTCGCCGTTGGTTCAACCTGGTTAATACAACTACAGATGCAAACGGACGTTTTCAGGTTAATAGAAGCTATCGTAAAAAGGCTACAGTATTGGTTAAGATGAAAAGCGGCGCTGCATCAGTAAGGGGCATTAACGGCGCTTTAAAAGTATGGCAGTACGTCTTCCCAATAAAAAAGAACATCGGCCTGTACAGTTCAACCGGCATGGAAAATATTTCATATACGTTCAGCTATAACAGCAACGCTGGTAGCACTGAGGCTATGACTTGGGCTGGCGCCTCTGCAATGAATAGTCTTTGGGATATGTATCAATATTGCCAGGCAGATGGCATAGCCGTTCCACCGGCTCGTCTTTCCATCTGGCTTTCATCTGCTGTTACAAACAATGCCTCTACCCCAATGTTAGGATATATAGGAGCGCCGTCATTGGTTACACAAGTCGTCGACAGGTTTTTCTCAAATGCACGCTTTCAGGTCACTACAGAAATAAAGAAAATAGTACAAAGTATTTTGCCCGATGTTACATATAGGTATACTACCAGTAACGGATTAACACAAAGCAGTCAGGAAGTAAACAATGTACTATTTCATGAACTGGCTCACAGTGTGCACTACCGCCAGGCAGGAACAGACTTCTGGAATAAATACATTACCTATGTTGTCCTTAATAATGGATATGGTGAAAAAACGACAAGCGGATCCGGAAGGATAGCCATATCGGAAGCTTGGGCATATTTTATTGGAAATACATATGCAGCGAGAAAATATAGAGCGTTAAATTGGAATTCAAGTGCTGATGCCTTTACTAAACAATTGGAATTCGAAACACCTGTTGACAATGTTGATTTTATTCTCAATAGTGATAACACCTCACGTGGATGGATTCCAGCAGGTATGTTTCACGATATGATGGATAACGGAGAGCCATTGGCAACAGGAGTGATAGACAATGCTTCAAATTTTACCATCAGGCAATTGTATAATGGAATGACAATTTCTGTGTCATCCGTACAGGATTTTAGATCAGCTGTTTTGTCAAATAATGGAAACGTGCAGTCCACACAGGTTAACCAACTTGTATCTTCTTATCGGTACTAACTATTCAAAGCTGCAAACGCAGCCTTAAAACTTGTTTATGACAAAGTATTTTATTACAATTGCCGCACTGATTACCGTTGGCTGTACTCCACCGCACAAGAAAGATCATTTTATAGAGCTTAAATTCATAACGCCTTTTACTATTACACCGGCAAGTGACACAATTCAGCTTGGCGACACATTAACGCTCGGAGCAAACTTTTCAGATTCTGTGAAGGACATTTTGAGTGGAAAATACTACAGGCTGGAAAATTTTGATTTTAATGAAACAGTAATTTTTCGTGAATTGGTTGATTCAAGTAAGTGTATTACTGACCAACTTTGGAACATAAACGATTTTAATATTTTTAATGAGGTCGGTAAGATCGTAAACGCTGGCTCTTGGGGCTTTGTTAGATATGTATACCAGGATAGCCATTATAAACTACGGATAAAGATTGTTCCAAAGAAAAGGGGTATTCATGCAATAAGTTTTTTGTATGGACTCCTTGGTAAAGGAGTAGGACTTGAGAATATCCATCTCGGCCCGTCTGATAAAGGAGGCAAGAAAATTGCCTATCTAAATAACATCTGGAATATAATCAATGACGGCAATACCAATTTTTGTCTGTATGAACAACATACAAAAGTTGGAAGTATTTATAATCCCCCCGCTTTTAACGATGAATATAATTACGAGAAAGAAGCCACATATACTTTTGTTGTAAAGTAGAAGCTTAACAACCCAGCTTTAAAAGTTGTTCATGACAAAGTATTTGATAGCGGTTATCGCACTTATTATTGTTAGCTGTACTCCTCCACATAAAAAGGATGATTTTGTAGAGCTTAAGTTCATAACACCTTTTACAATTACACCGGCCAGTGATACGACCCGGCTTGGTGACACATTATTCCATTATTGCAGGTTTGGAGACATAAATTTGACTTGATCCCAGATTTTCAACTTGATCCGATTTAAAAGATAATAACAGACACGAAAAAGCCCCACATTTCTGTGAGTCCCCACAGTATTGTGGGGAGGACCGTCCCAACAATGCTGTTGGGGGCATTCTTACAATCATAGAAATTGCCCGACAATATTTTTAGGACCCACGATTAAAGTTCGTAATCTTTCAAGGGTTGCTTTCTTCAGATTTCTCTCTCTGATCAATGCCTCCCGTTTGGACGACATCAATTCAACATACACTAGTCTCCATGGAACTTTTGAAGAGGTATAATGTGATTCTTTGTTATTGTGTTGAGTAAGTCTCTGGGCTGGATTTTCAGAATAACCTTTGTAGAACGAATTATCAATCTCGCTTTGGATAATGTAGACGTTAAACATGGGGCTGGGTTTAAAGGGTAATAATATTACACGAAAAAGCCCCACATTTCTGTGAGTCCCCACAGTATTGTGGGGAGGACCGTTCCAACAATGCTGTTGGGGGCATTCTTACAATCACAGAAATTGCCCGACAATATTTTTAGGACCCACGATTAAAGCTCGTAATCTTTCACGGGTTGCTTTCTTCAGATTTCTCTCTCTGATCAATGCCTCCCGTTTGGACGGCATCAATTCAACATACACTAGTCTCCATGGAACTTTTGAAGAGGTATAATGTGATTCTTTGTTATTGTGTTGAATAAGTCTCTGGGCTGGATTTTCAGAATAACCTTTGTAGAACGAATTATCAATTTCGCTTTGGATAATGTAGATGTAAAACATGGGGTTGGGTTTGAAGGGTAATACTATTACATGAAAAAGCCTCACATTTCTGTGAGTCCCCACAGTATTGTGGGGAGGACCGTCCCAACAGTACTGTGGGGGCATTCTTACAATCACAGAAATTGCCCGACAATATTTTTAGGACCCGCAATTAAAGCTCGTAATCTTTCACGGGTTGCTTTCTTCAGATTTCTCTCTCTGATCAATGCCTCCCGTTTGGACGACATCAATTCAACATACACTAGTCTCCATGGAACTTTTGAAGAGGTATAATGTGATTCTTTGTTATTGTGTTGAATAAGTCTCTGGGCTGGATTTTCAGAGTAACCTTTGTAGAACGAATTATCAATTTCGCTTTGGATAATGTAGATGTAAAACATGGGGTTGGGTTTGAAGGGTAATACTATTACATGAAAAAGCCTCACATTTCTGTGAGTCCCCACAGTATTGTGGGGAGGACCGTCCCAACAGTACTGTTGGGGCATTCTTACAATTATAGAAATTGCCCGACAATATTTTTAGGACCCGCAATTAAAGCTCGTAATCTTTCACGGGTTGCTTTCTTCAGATTTCTCTCTCTGATCAATGCCTCCCGTTTGGACGACATCAATTCAACATACACTAGTCTCCATGGAACTTTTGAAGAGGTATAATGTGATTCTTTGTTATTGTGTTGAATAAGTCTCTGGGCTGGATTTTCAGAGTAACCTTTGTAGAACGAATTATCAATTTCGCTTCGGATAATGTAGACGTAAAACATGGGAGAAGGGTTTGAGGTTTAGGATAACGAAAAAGCCTCACATTTCTGTGAGGCTCTTTGCGGACCGGACGGGACTCGAACCCGCGACCTCCGCCGTGACAGGGCGGCATTCTAACCAACTGAACTACCGATCCAAGAACTTTTTAGAATATTTAATTAGCTATTAACCAGTTATTTATTCTTCCCTTTTTCCGTTTTCAACGTTACCGCTGTATCGTTTGGGAGTGCAAATATAAGGGGAATTGTTTTTTCGAAACAAAACTTTTTTGAAACTTTTTCAAAAAATCTTTTCCCTACCAGTTTCCTCGTTCAAATCAGGGATCAATAAATCAGACATCTCTCCCACTCATTCGCATATTTGCACATCTCCTCATTCGCAAATCCTCCTTCATTTTCAATTATCCATTTTCAATTGTCAATTACTCTCAACATTAGCCATCAAGTATGCCTTTATAAACCCATCCAGCTCGCCATCCATCACCGGTTGAACATTACCCACTTCAAAATCGGTTCTATGATCCTTGATCATTTTGTAAGGATGGAAAACATAACTGCGGATCTGGCTGCCCCACTCTATTTTCTTCTTGTTGGCGTTGGTCGCATTCTTGGCCTCTTCCCTCCTGCGCAATTCTTCTTCATACAAGCGGCTTTTCAGCATCTTTAGCGCCAGTTCCCTGTTCTCCCCTTGTGTACGGCTCTGCTGACATTCAACAATAATTCCGCTGGGGATGTGTTTTAAACGCACCGCTGTTTCCACCTTGTTTACGTTCTGTCCGCCTTTACCGCCACTGCGATAGAATTCCCATTCCAGATCGGCGTTGTTTACCTCTATTTCGATGCTGTCATCAATCAATGGATATACAAACACACTGGCGAAAGAGGTATGCCTGCGGGCGTTGCTGTCGAACGGAGAAATACGAACCAGGCGGTGAACCCCACTCTCTGCTTTGAGGAAGCCATAAGCAAAAGGACCATCAAACTGCAACGTTGCGGTTTTTATACCTGCCCCATCACCTTCCTGGTAGTCCAGTTCGGTAACTTTCCAGCCTTGCTTGTCGCCATACATGCGGTACATACGCAGCAACATTTCTGCCCAATCCTGGCTTTCGGTACCACCGGCGCCCGGGTTGATCTGCAGAACGGCAGGAAGCTCGTCTTCCGGCTTATTCAATGTACTCTTGAATTCAGCATCTTCTATTAACTGCAAAGCACGGTCATAAGACTGTTTGGTTTCGTCTTCCGTAGCATCTCCTCCCTTCCAGAAATCGAACAGCACGGCAAAATCCTCTACTGCCGTTTCAACTTCTTTATAAAGCTTCAGCCAATATTCATTGATTTTTATCTCTTTCATAATCCCGGTAGCCCGGGTGTTGTCGTCCCAAAAGCCGGGCGAAACTGAAAGCTGACGGTCGTTCTCTACTTTTTGAGTGCGGTTATTGACGTCAAAGAAACCTCCTTAGGACACTAACGCGGTCCCTTAAAACTTTGATTTGTTCTTGTGTCATAGCGTGCGAAGATAATGAGAATGTGCAAATGTGTGAATGTGCAAATATGCAGATGTGTGAATGTGCGGATATGCAAATGCCTGGTGAGGCAGATGTGGTTGATGTCTGATGTCTGATTTGAGGATCGCTGATTTGACGGAAGCCGGATGTGTGATGTCCGATGGCTGATTTGGAGATCGCTGATTTAATGGATAGCGATTCGAGCGCTAATCAATCTATCAACATAAGAGACTACGAGAAGTAAACGAATTCTCCTATATCGTACATCTAACACCGTACATCATACATCGACCAGGTACTTCGTAAATCGTACTTCGTACTTAAAATATAACGCTGCCGACCGGTGAAAAACAAGACTGCAACCGCAGCTTTATTCCGTTCTCAAACTTTTCACTGGGTTTGCTACGGACACGCGCCATGCCTGCGATAAAACGATAGCCAAACTAATTACAGTTAACAACAGAACATTTATCAGCAACAACAAGGGGCTTATTGTTACTCTTGACGCAAATGCCTGCAACCACACAGTATTTATTATAAAAGCAATAGGAACTGCGATTACCACAGCAATGGCAAGCAAGATCAAATAACTTTTTGACAGCAACACAATCACTTGCGTAACGCTGGAGCCAAGCACTTTGCGGATGCCTATTTCTTTTTGCCGTGTTTCGGCCGTATAGGTTGCCATGCCCAATAATCCCATGCAGGAAATCAATACGGCCAGGAAAGACAACATGCTAATTATAGACGCAGCATCGCCAAGCAGAGAATATGTAGCCGACAATTGCTCATCAAAAAACTGGTATTCAAATTTCGTGTCCGGATTTACTTTTTTCCATGCGCTTTGAAGAAAAGCAACCGAGGATGGAATATTGCTACCGCTGATCCGTACCGTCGCATAACCAAACTGACCCTGACGATTACGCAGCATGAGCGGCGCAATTGCCCGGCTCACATCTAAAAACTGAAAATCTTTTACAACGCCAACAATTTCTACATCGTTACCATCAAGCAACATATGATTACCGACTGCCTGCTGAGCAGACGCATAGCCAAAATCACTCACCATTTTTTCATTGATCAGTACATAGTGATCTGTCGCTTCGGTTGGAATAGCTGGAAGGTTTTTACCTGCAATCAATTGCAGTCCCCACACATTCAGACAACCGGCATCAATATCTAAATAATTTGACCTTATGCTATCCTTGAGGTTCTCACTTTTGTACACAATCGTCGAATTCTGAGCGCCGGCAGAAGGCAAAGAAGCACATGCCGAAACAGTAAGAATATTCTTTTCGGCTGAAACCGCCTGCGCAAACCTGCTGTAATTCCCGCTTTTAAATAGTTTAATATTTACGACATTCTCTTTATTAAATCCATAATCAAAATTCAGCACATGCTTGCCCTGCAGATAAATCAGACTTGTGGTTATGATGAAAATTAAGGAAACACAAAACTGAATAGTCAGCAGTACTTTTCGCAGCGTGAGGCGCTTGAAAAGAACAATGTTGTTTAATTTTTTAAAGATATCTGCCGGCTTAAACAGTGATACATAAATAGAAGGCAATAATCCTGCAATAATCCCAACCAAAATACTAAAGCCGATAAATGCCAGGTAAAGCTTCGGACTGTGGTTAAATGAAATATTGAAGATCGTGTTAAGCCATAAGCCGGAGAACAATTGCTGCAGCAGTAGCAGAATAAACAACGAAAGAACCAATGACACCAATGCAACAACAACAGCTTCTGTTATAAACTGTGTAAATATCTGCTTACGTGTGGCACCCGAAACTTTACGTACACCTACCTCCTTAGCTCTTGTCAACAACCTGGCGATAGAAAGATTGGTATAATTGAGACAGGCAGAAAGCATTACTATCGTGCACAAAACACTTAGAACAATCAGCACCATTTTAGGCACCGCAGTATTTGTAGGATTGCTGATTAAATCGCCTGGGGTAATATCTGTTATCGACCTTGCCTTATACGCAAACTGATTGTCGTTTCCTTTAGGATATTGTCTTTGGGAAATGCGGTCGAGAGTATTTTGCAGATCTGCCTTAGACCGCCCCTTTTGCAATAAAACATATGTATAGTTTGCCCACACATTGTTCCAGTCATTTGATGCATAATTTAAGATAGAATCTCTTGCCAGGCCATTCAGCGTACTTAATGAAGCCAGCAGCTTAAATGGCAAAGTTGTTTTGCCAGGATTTGAAGCTAATACGCCGGTTATGTTAAACGTTCCGTAAGGAGTTTCTTTATTGCCGGTTTCAGGGCCGCCCGGGTTAATGCCGGTATCATTAAATTTTATCGTTTTGCCTAAAGGATTTTCATTTGGAAACAACTGGGCAGCCATTTCTTCTGATATGACCATCGAATACGGATTTTCCAGTGCAGACTGAACATCTCCCTGCTTTAATTTAAAATCCATTACTTTAAACAGGTTGCCATCAGCAAAATAACCGCCGCCGGATGCTATTTTATCTTTATACAAAACATCTCCACCTATGTTTTTGACCAATCTCGCACTGGCCTCTATACCCGTATAATCCTTTTGCAATGCATCAGCCAATGGCATTGCCGATGTGGCTGTTTTCATTTCATTGCCATTTTTACCGGCCGTTTCAATTCTATAAATACGGTCTCTGTTAGCATGAAACTGGTCATATCCTTTTTGATCGGCAATGATGAGCATGATTAAAAAACAGACGGACATGCTTACGGCGAGACCTACAATATTGATCAGGCTAAATGTCTTATTCTTCACAATATTGCGCCAGGCAATTGTAAAATAGTTTTTGAGCATAATTCTTCAGTTTGGAAAGCACAAAGTCACGTAGGTGTTGGGACAAATGCGACGAGTGTAGCACTACCAAAATAACTGGCTGTATTATAAATCCTCAAGGCTTATGCCAATATTATAACACAATAGGGATAAGGAAGTTGAGGAAGTTTGTCTTAAAAAGATGTCCGCAAACGAACAATTTCTGTCTGAAATCGAACGAAACCTCCTCCATTAGGGACATCTTCATCTTGCATCCGAAACTTAAAAAGAAAATGTACAAAACCAATTAAGTCGGTTCAATTTTTAACCGTCACTACTCTTGGCATTATTTCTCTTACCTCAACTGATCCGTCATGATCAAGAATAGGGCAATCTTTAGCTAATTCCAACGCAGCTTCAAATGTGGCCGCGCGGAGGACAATAGCACTCACAACTTTCCGATCGTCTGCAATTATCCATTCTTTCTTAATAGTCCGCTCGATACCGGTAATAGAGAAGCCTTCAGGAGGAAAAGGGAAGCTTGTGACATAAACATCATTTGCTTTCCAGTTTTCAAGAACTTTGTCCCATTTCGGACCGACTGCTTTTGCTAATTCAGATGAGTAACTTAATGGCACTCTTACCAACAACATAAATTCTTTCATAATGAATTATTTAATGATTGTTTAAAAATACAGTTACACAGAGATGCACGAAGAAGGCACTGAGTTGCACAGAGATTAGATCCAACATTGTTAACAAAGTTCATCTTCTTAAAATCTTAAGAAACGAATATTTGAATCACAACGATTGGCAGTACACTGATTGTCTTGTATTCTTGAACAAAGATCAAAAACAAGAGAACCGGATCATTGTAAAAAATCAGTGATTTACCAGGAAGGAGGAGATTTGAAAAAGTCTAGCGGTGTTTGTCCGGTGAAAAGCTTAAACGCTTTATTAAAATGCGCCTGATCGTAATAACCGGCATCGAGTGCAATATCAAGCATAGTATGTATAGGCTTGTGGTGATGAATTGCAGCGTTCATTCTTACAACAGAAGAAAAGAGTTTTGGCGAAGCGCCTACAGTTTTCCTGAATCGCTTTTCAAAAGCATCTTTACTGATGTAGAGAATATCAGCTAGTTCTTTCATCCTGATAATTCCTGCAGTATTGTAAATCTTTTCTACAGCAGTCTGCACGAGTTTATCAGTCTCCTGCGCTTTCAATTTTGACGATAAAAAAGCTTCAACAATGGCAATCCGTTGTGGCGTATCGAATGCGGTCGCTAACCGATCCTCTATATCCAGAATTTCCTGTCGCGGAATCAAATTATCCAACGAAATACTTTCTTCAAACAGTTCATTCAGTGGCTCTCTGAAAAAAGCACTTGCACCTGCTTCTTTAAACACGACGATAATGTTTGCTGAATCTTTTTGATAGTTAATTAACCGGACTGATTTTCTTAACCCTGTAATGGTTGAAACAGGTAGATGATCATATGCATCATCCTTCAAATAATTCACCTGTCCTTTATAACGAAAAGCAATAGCCATTGAAGTACCGGGCAATATTCTGTTCACCAGATCATCAGAACTTTCAATAACCAGGAAAGATTTAATGAATGGTCTTAATTGTGGAGCTGGTATGTAGGTATTAAGTAACATAAATCCGGTACCGTAACCTTATTCATACAGGGTGCATTAAGTAAATGCATGACTAAAAATAAAACATTATCCTACGACGTGGGCAGCTTTTTATAAACAAATTAAATACAGTTACAGAGGCGTACAGAGAACACAAGGAGAACCACAGAGCATGCCAACACGATACTTCATTGACAACTAACGATTAACTCTTGCCTCGAATCCAAAAGCTAATAGCTGACAGCTAATAGCTGGAATAAAAAAACGCCCGATCAACGGGCGTCTTCTTACTATAACAAATTTGTTTTGATTATAATTTTTTTGCGTCTTCCAGGAATTTTGCAAGACCGATATCAGTCAACGGATGTTTTAATAATCCTAAGATTGACTCTAATGGACAAGTACAAACATTTGCACCCAGCTCAGCTGCTTTCACAATGTGCAAAGCGCTACGGATAGATGCCGCCAGGATTTGCGTAGTAAAGCCCTGTAACTGGTAAATGTGTGAAATCTGACCGATCAGTTCCATACCGTCCCAACCACTGTCGTCAATACGGCCAACAAATGGAGAAACATATTTAGCGCCCGCTTTTGCAGCCAGGATTGCCTGACCAGCAGAGAATACCAGTGTACAGTTTGTTTTGATACCGTTATCAGTAAACCATTTGATAGCTTTAACGCCGTCTTTGATCATCGGAACTTTAACAACAATGTTCGGATGGATCGCAGCCAGTTTTTTACCTTCTTCAATAATAGAATTGAAATCAGTAGAAAGCACCTCAGCACTTACATCGCCATCAACTATATCGCAAATAGCCTTATAGTGATTAGTAATAGCTTCTTCACCTTTAATGCCTTCTTTTGCCATTAAAGATGGGTTGGTAGTAACACCGTCTAATATACCCAGATCGTGAGCTTCTTGAATTTGAGAGAGATTACCCGTGTCGATAAAAAATTTCATGATAGTTAGTTTTAACGCCTTTAGGCAATGAATATGATCAATATGATCTCATCTGCTATGAAAGAACAAACCCCTTCTTAAGAAAGGGGAAAAAATGGCAGGCTGATTACATCGCACCGCTACAACCGCCTACTCTTGCTGCATTCCTGCCCTGGGAGGGTTCAGCAGGAGCTGGTCGTGTAAGACCTGCCGGCGCAAAGATAAGGGTTGGCACTTTTTTCATCCGTTTTTTTTCATTTTTTTTTGTTCGCGCTAAAAATTATTTTACAAATCCCGCGCTACACCTGATTTTCAGGGCTTTTCACATCAATCAAATAAAACTTTTAACAACACTGTGTACCTTCTAATGATGCTTTGATAGCTAAAAACCAACCCGTGTAGCCTTTGAGTTGATCGTTGAAACACAAATCAACCTGTCATGTCTTCCGCTCAGGTCTCTAAAATAAACGAGTACAGTATAATCGTTTTCTGTTTCCCAATAATTACCATCTGTTAACGAAACATCCGCCACCTTATTTTTGTCCGCAGTGTTGGCTGTTGCGTAAGTGTATGTATAGTAGCCCTGTTTTAATAACATAGTTTTTTCATATACGCCATCGGCCGCGTTAAATGTCATTTTTGTTGAATCATTTAATTTATAGCTGGTGAACTGTCCAATGATATACACATCCTTTCCATCATATGGTTGACCGCTCGTTGGCCGGTAGATAAAACGAACGTTAGCATAATCTCCCTGCCACCACGGATTTATCAGATCGGACGTGCTGATTTCCCAAAATCCATTCAGGTCGCGATAGGTAAGAAATCTTGACTGAGCCCTGTCGCCATCCGGTTTCAACACTACAGAAAAGGGTGTCGCATTTTTATCTACACTGTTAATACGTTCGCTCTGAAAGCGAAAACTCCTCAGGTCAACCCAGCGAAATTCCTTCCCTGCCGGAAAAACACAATTTGTTTCGTTGCTGTATTCAAAAAGATTATTGCGCATAAAGGTAGGCTGCGACATATACGACGCGTTGTCCCAACGATAGTTTTGCATCACTACCACTTTTAGCTGGTCCAGCGGATTTATGAGGTTCAGCCTGGATTTATCAACAAAAAACTGGATCTTCTGATGCGTCTGAAACAGGTCGCTATTGTAAGGTTGCACTATCTGCGACGAGACTGCCGTTAAAGTTTCAAAGATCAGCAGGCGCCTTGTAAAAGCCAGTTTTGTTGTATCTCCATTCAAAAAAACCTTTAAAATATAGTTGCCGCTTTTGGTAGGCACACAACTTCTTTCCGGCAGGCGGGCTACATAGTGTACATAAGGAACCTTGGCGATGGAAGATTGCCTGTACTCACTTATCCTGTTTTGCGTAAAACCCTGAATAAAATCCAGCGCGCCAAGCGTCACCGGTTTCCAATCCGCGTTACAAAGCTGGTATGTGTAGCTGAAATTTTTCACATAGTTATCGGCATCATCAAAATGCAATTCAAGTGTATTCAACGCTCCCAGGCTCATAATGGGATATGTCATTTGATCGCCGGTCACAAAAAGTTTTATCCCCCGCACATTGGGCATATAAGTACTATCCCTTAACTGAGCTTTACCTGCAAATGGCAAAAAGAATATCAACAATACTGCTAACTTTCTTACTGTTTTCATCTCAAGATTTTTAACATACTGCAGCTTCCTGCTGCCAGCAACAAGCCAGGCAGTAAAAGACTGCAGGGCGTTCATGCCGCTAATATAATTATAATCAACGCCAATTGAGTGGTTATTTGTATGCAACAATCATACAAAACCTCATCCCGTAGATAGATCAAATCTTCATTTTTTCTTATTCATCAGCAGCACTGCTACTATCATCGTCCGTTGTGTCACTCACTTCAACGTCCGGTAATCCTGGTGGTCAATATGCGATCAGCTTTACGCATTATGAAGCAGGTATGCAGATTTCGCATGAGGTGTAAGAAACCCGCTTCGCACTTTCATTTTCAATTATCACCTGTCAATTGTCAATTCTCTCAAATTCGCAAATTTGCACATTCGCACATCCGCACATTTACACATTTGCACATCCGCCCATTTCATTACTTTTACCCTTTATGAACATTGCCTCATTTATAGCAAACCGCATAGCATTTAAGGGCCAGAAGTCATTTTCAGCATTTATAATAAAACTGGCAACAGCAGCCACAGCGCTGAGCGTCGCCGCTATGATCATTACACTGGCTTTTGTGAATGGCTTTCAGCAAAAAGTAAGCGGCAAGGTGTTTAATTTCTGGGGACATATCCGTGTTCAGCAGTATGAGCCTGCCAAGGCCATTGTTGCTGAGGAGACGGCCCTCAAAGAAAATGACTCCGTTATTCATATCTTAAAACAAATACCCGAGATCCGGTCCGTTCAGCCTTTTGCAACAAAGTCTGCCGTAATTGAAAAGAACAAGGAAATTGAAGGAGTGCTGATAAAGGGAATTGACCAGGCATACGATTCCACCAATTTTGAATCGTTTATGCAGGAAGGCTGGTGGTTGAATTTCGGTGATAGTCTGTATAGCCGGAATATTATTATATCCCAACCAATTGCTAACGAATTACAGATTAAAATGGGTGATTCGGTTATCGTGCATTTTATTTCTCCCTCCGAGGGTAAAAGCACATTTAGAAAGCTTGTAGTAAGTGGCATATTTAAAAGTGGCATTGAAGAGTACGACAAACTTTTTGCGCTGGCAGATATCCGTTTGATAAGACGGATTAACAACTGGCAGCCTGACGAGATCGGCGGCTATGAGATCTTTATAAAAGATTACAAAAAGCTGGACACAGTAAATTCCATGTTGTTTAACAAGCTACCGGATGCCTGGATCAGTAAAACAATTAAGGAGATCTACCCCAATATTTTTGACTGGCTGAATATACAGGACGTAAACAGGGATGTAATATTTACAGTAATGTCCGTTGTGGCCATTATTAATCTTATCACCTGCTTGTTGATCCTTGTGCTGGAGAGAACAAGGATGATCGGCGTTTTAAAAGCGGTGGGCGCAAGAGATTGGACCATTCAGAAAATATTCCTTTATAACTCGGCTATTATTGCCATGAGAGGCATTGGCATTGGGTTGCTTTTTGGCCTGGGCATTTGCCTGCTTCAGCAATACACCGGCTTTATAAAATTGGATGAAAGTGCATATTATGTCCGTTCCGCGCCGGTTGATATTATCTGGTGGCAGGTGTTGCTGGTGTGTATTGCAACCCTGTTTGTCTGCATTTTATCGTTGCTGTTACCAACGCTTTTTGTAAAGAATATTTCGCCGGTGAAGGCGATTCAGTTCAGGTAAAGAGAACTAATACTGTTAATGTCCTACGGACAATAATATTAAGCTAATCATTTATTTCTATTGAGCTTAATGCCCTACGGGCAAGGATACGGGAGAATTCTGGAATCTGGCCGACGTGTATTTCCCGTGTAAATCTGTCCTACACTTTGAAAGTGTAGGACAGATTTACACTTTATAACTCGGCTATTATTGCCGTGAGAGGCATTGGCATTGGGTTGCTTTTTGGCCTGGGCATTTGTTTGCTGCAACAATACACCGGCTTTATAAAATTGGATGAAAGTGCATATTATGTCCGTTCCGCGCCGGTTGATATTATCTGGTGGCAGGTGTTGCTGGTGTGTATTGCAACCTTGTTTGTCTGCATTTATCGTTGCTGTTACCAACGCTTTTTGTAAAGAACATTTCGCCGGTGAAGGCGATTCAGTTCAGGTAGAGAGAACTAATACTGTTAATGTCCTACGGACAATAATATTAAGCTAATCATTTATTTCTATTGAGCTTAATGCCCTACGGGCAAGGATACGGGAGAATTCTGGAATTTGGTCGACGTGTACTTCCCCGGGTAGATCTGTCCTACACTTTGAAAGTGTAGGACAGATCTACACGCGAGCCAGCACATCCTTCAAAAATGTCGTATTTCCTACCTGCTTCTCTTTCCAGCAGCACAGTTAATATCAATAGAAATTTAATTCGAATAAATCGATCTTATCCTTGGATATTAACCGCACCATCATCCTGCCTCATTAAAATTTCGCAGTTGCACATTCGTACTTCGTAATTCGTACTTCGTACTTATATTCTGTACTTCGTACTTTGGCTTCTTTTTTTCTTTCTCCGCCAAAACAAACAAGGGCTCAACTTGTTAATACTGATAGCAATAAAACCTTCATTCATGAAACCAAAACCTCTACCAGTTATCTTTTTCTTTTTTATGGCCCCGCTGATGGTATCCGCGCAGTTATTTACCATGTCAAACAAATGCTACGACAAGGTAAAGAAAGGCAACCAACTGCTCGATAGCACCAGGTTCGATGATGCCCTTACCATATTCACCGATGTGCTGGCCAACTGTACCACCAAGGACGCCAAAGAACAGGGACAGGTTGGAAAAGCCAGAGCCCTAAACGGGCTGCAACGCTATAACGAAGCAGTTGAAGCTTCTTCCAACGCTATCACTGTAAGTAAAAGCACCAATGTAATGGCATACTACAACAGAAGTTATGCTTATAGAAAACTTGGCCAGGAGGATGAAGCCAAAGCCGATCTGCAAAAAGTGACAGAACTGACAGCCAAAAATAAAAATGTAAAAGCCAGGGCCACCATGTTTGCAGACATGGCTAATATGGATCTTCAGGATGGCATGTTTGAAGATGCAAAGAACAATGTAGCAACTGCCATACAACTTGACAGCAAGAACCCGGACTTCTACGTTCTGAAGGGCGATATATATGCAAAAGAAAAAAACTATGATGAGGCTTTTACCAACTATGACACCGCAGTTTCTCTTGGGAAAAATGATGTATCCATGTACCAGATCAGAACCAACACGCGAATAAGACAGATGCAGGGCAAATACAATACAACCAATGCAAATGAACTTGCATCCAAGATGAGTTCGAATGATAAATCGCTTATCTGCAAAGAGCTGAATAAAGCAAACGAACTTGGCATGAAAAATATGCAGCTTGATTTTTTTGCTGCAATGATTTGTAAATAATAAAACATCAAATATGAAAAAAATATTCTGGAGCATTCCAATAACCATCATTGTTTTAGGCAGTTGCAAAAGCATGAATAATACGCAGAAAGGCACTGGAATTGGCGCTGCGGGCGGTGCGGCCATTGGCGCATTGGTGGCAAAGAACAGCGTTGTAGGTGCACTTGTGGGCGCGGCTGTTGGCGGAACGGCTGGTTATTTTATTGGCAAGGATATGGACAAGCAATCCAAAGAATTGAAACAAGCAGTACCCAACGCTGAAGTAGAAAGAGTGGGAGAAGGCATCAACCTGACTTTTAATTCTGGCTTACTATTCAAAATCAACTCAGCTAATTTAAGCGACAGCGCAAAACAGGATCTTACTAAAGTAGCGGGCGTATTCAACAAATATCCCGACACCAAAATTTTGCTGGAAGGTCATACCGATGATACAGGTCCTGATGATTTTAATATGGACCTGTCTAAAAAGAGAGCCGAATCTGTAGCCGACTATCTCGCTACTCAGGGCGTTGATACGGCCAGACTTATCAAAAAATGGTATGGCGAAACACAGCCCAAGTTTCCGAACGATAGTGAAGCCAACCGCGTAAAAAACCGCAGGGTGGAAATTGGCGTTTATGCTGATGACAAAATGAAAGAAAAAGCCAACAAAGGAGAAATCAAAGAATAGCGCTTTAAAAGAAATTAAAAAACAGGCCGGATGCTTATCCGGCCTGTTTCATTTGGTTACAAAATGTGTGACAATATTATTCCGGTTGCAACGGCAGCATTTAAAGATTCAGCCGCGCCAATTTTCGGAATGGTCAATTTATGTTGAATGAAAGATTGAATTTCTGTCCTTATCCCCTTTGATTCATTGCCTATCACCAACAACCCTTCCTTAATTTTTTTTGAATACACATTTTCTCCGTCAAGCATGGCTCCGTAAACCGGAAGTTTACAACCGGCCAGGAAACCCGGAAGATCCTTATACCACACATTCACCCGCATAAAGCTGGCCATCGTGGATTGTATTACCTTACTATTATATACATCTACCGTATCAGGGGCGGCGACAATCTGTGTGATATTAAACCAATCAGCAATGCGGATAATCGTTCCTAAATTACCCGGATCCTGGATGCCGTCTAAAACCAGCGTGAGTTTGTTGTTTAAGTCAGGACTCTCCGGCAACTTCTTTTTCTCCACCAGAGCCAACACATGGTTAGGGGTTTGAAGCTGTGAAATCTTTTGTAACTCGTGTTCTGCTATTTGCGCAAATGCTGTTTGTTTCAGATCGGCGTTACTCCATCCTTCTGTTGCAAAAATTTTCTTTACATGATATGACTGTTGCAATATTTCATCCACGATTTTTGCACCTTCTGCGATAAACGTGTTTTCAATGTCGCGATTTTTTTTATGGTATAAACTTTGAATATATTTGATCTCGTTTTTACTAATCATAATCATGAATTTGAGCAGCAAACCAGCAAATATACCGGTACTTTTTCTGATAATGGTTTGCATTCTTTCCGCGTGCGGAAAGCAGGAATTCCCGAACAAACCCTTCGTCTACGAAAATAAGGTTATCATAAAAAAAACCAATATTACGCACGAGGACAAGAAAAAGCTCCAGGCCGAATTACCCAATTATTGGGATGACAGCTTATCCACGCGCAAAGTTCAGCAGTTGGTGCTCTTCTACAGGCTTCGCAATCCACCGACGTTTGATACGGTCAATATTGGAAGGTCGAAGAACCTGATGAGAGGATACCTAAAATCACAGGGATATTATTATCCTTCTTTTTCAGACACTTTTTATATCAAGAAACATAATAATCAGCAACGGGCTTATATCACTATGACCATAGACCCGGGAAAAGCAACAATTCTTGACTCTGTTGCCTACAATTTTGCGGATACTTCATTGCAACAACTCACCCAAAACGGTGCAAAACAATCACTGATCAAACCAGGTGCTACTCATTTTGCAAAGCAGGTGATAGCGGGCGAACTGGATCGCATAGTGGACACATTTAAGGTTAGAGGTTATCTGAAGATGTCGAGAGACAATGTAATCGCGGAAGTCGACACAACTGATGTCAGCTTGCTGCAAATAACAACTGACCCGTTTTTACAGGCGGAACTTGCTGCAAATGCACTTAAGAAAAGACAGGAAAACCCGAAGGCAACAGTAAGCATCATGGAAAGGCGAAATGCAGACTCTTCGCTGGTTGATTCATCCGCATTAAGGAAATACTATATAGGCGATATTTATTATTATCCGGAAACTTCATCGTTTGACATATTTGACAGTCTTATAAACGCACACGAGTCATTCCGGGTTCAGCGGTACTCATCCACATTCAACAATTACTATATGCTTGACAAGGATGGCAAGTTTGTAGTTAAACCATTACGTGAACATACCTATATGCGCCGCGGTAGCCCATATAACGAAAATTTATATTTTAAGACCATCAATAATCTTTCGCAAATTGGCGCATGGCGGCAGGTTGATGCCCGTCCCGTACTTCGTGCCGATACGGTTGACATGCACTTGTTCCTTGTGCCATATCCCAAGCAAAACGTGACTTTTGATGTTGAGACAAGCCGCAATACTGGCGACTTCCTCAGCTCCGGCAACCTATTCGGCCTGGCATTGAATGTTACATACCGTGACCGTAACGTATGGAAGAGAGCCATTCAATCTTTCACTAACGTACGTACAGGGATAGAGTTTACGCTTGAAAAGGATAGGCCGCCGCTGCAAACATTTTATACTTCATTCGGGCATAATTACAGCATACCAAGATTTATTTCTCCTATCAAACCTAAAAGAGTTGGACGCCTTGATGGAGTTAAGACCATTGTGGGATTAAATGCAGCATATTCAGAACGTACCGACTTTTTCAGGTTGCGCTCATTCGTAACAGGTTTTGGCTATGAATGGGTGACGCGCAAGAAAATATTGTGGCAGTTTAAACCGGTGAACCTGGAGTTTTACGGACTTGACTCTCTTAATGGATTGAAAGAAGCCATTCATACCAACCCTTTCCTAAAAACAGCATTCAATACCGGCAATGTGATCAGCATGACATTGAGTGCTACTACCACTTTCCCCGGCAAAAACAAGAAAAACACCAACTATCTGCGGTTCGCCGTAGAAGAAGCCGGCGCCATTTTTGGCCGGTTTCCGGGGCTGCAAAAAAACATATTCCAATATATCAAGGGCGAAGCCGAGTACCGGAAAAATATACCATTACATAACAGCACATCCCTTGCGTTCCGCGCATTTGCGGGCATTGGCTACAATTATGGCAACAGCGCTCTTGGACAAACACTTCCTTTTTACAAGCAGTTTGTCGGCGGCGGACCAAACAGTATGCGTGCCTGGACATTGCGGCAACTGGGACTTGGATCGTCTTTGGCGAGTGATACGAGCGCAACTTACCGCGACCGCTACGGCGACATGCAGTTGGAAGCGAACATGGAGTATCGCTTTCAATTGATGACGATAGCCGGCGTAAAAGTAGGTAGCGCCCTATTTGCTGACGTAGGTAACGTGTGGAATATTAAAAAAGACTCAGCGTTGCCTAGTTCTGAATTTGATATTAGCAGGCTGGGAAAAGATATTGCGATCGGTCTTGGAACCGGTCTTCGATTTGACTTCACCTATTTTCTGATCCGCCTTGATTTTGGTATTAAATGGAAGGATCCTGCCAGGCTGGAAAACAACGGATGGATGCAGTTGAGTGACTTCACGTGGCGGAATAAAGAATTCCTGATAAAAGACGCGAATGGACGCACGATTAACAGGAATAACTATGCGTTCCAATTAGGGATCAACCTACCGTTTTAAACCACGGAGGCACAATGACACGGAGAGACACGACGATGGTTTTCAAAACCACAGAGTCACGACGACACGAAATGTAAGTTTACTTACAACATTCCTCCAACGCGGAGATTTAAACTAAAAACCACAGAAACAAAACGACACAAAGCATCGCTGTGAAGCTTTGTGTCGCACTGTCTCCGTGGTTTAATATTATTGTTTCTTTGGCATTACCGCTTTTGGCGTCGGGTGCTGGCCCGGGGTGACGGGCGCAGCCGGTGGATTCTGTTGCTCCTTGCGTACAGGCTTTTGTTTGTTAGTGTCTGGAATGATTTCGCTTTCCGGTGCTATTTCTTCCGGTTTTGCATCCGCAGGAATGTCACCATAATCGGCACGGCTGCCATTACCTACGTCTGCGCCTTCTGCTCCTAACTGAACAGGTACATTGTTGATCCAGTCGTAGATAATATCGTTGCTCATTACTTCAGGTTTGACAAAATGAGCGTTATTATCAAGAACAATGTTTTTATCACTTACACATTTATCAAAGAAGTAAGCCCAGATGGGTAATGCCACAGAAGAACCCTGACCAACTGATGTGCTGTTAAAACGGATGAATCTGTCATCACAACCGGTCCATACGCCGCAAAGCAACTGCGGTGTATAGCCCATGAACCAGGCATCACTGTTATCGTTTGTAGTACCGGTTTTGCCAGCAACATCGGCATCAATGCCATAGCTCCACATACGGCGGCCGGTTCCATATTTCATTACACCCTGCATCATGCTGATAACAGAATAGGCCGTAACATCACTGATCACCTCTTTGCGTTGAGGAAGGAAGGTCTGTAACACATTACCATTACGATCTTCGATGCGGGTAATGTACATCGGCTTTACATTAAAGCCCAGGCCCGGGAACATGCTATAGGCCTGCATCATTTCAATCAATGATATTTCAGCACTACCCAATGCGATAGAAGGATAAGGCTCTATTTTGGATGAGATATTGCAGTTCTTCAAAAAGTCAGCAAACCGCTTGGCTCCGTCATTTCCTTTAGGGCCAAGTTGTTTCATAATGTATGCTGTAGCACAGTTGCGAGACATAGCCAATGCCTGGGCCATCGGCATGGTTTCGCCAGTACACGATGCGCCGGTGGCGGGAACCATTCCGTAAGTACCGAAGCTTTGCTGAATATCATCAACCGGTGTATTAGGCGTGAACCCGGCATCTTCTATCGCCAGGCTATACAACAATGGCTTAATGGTTGAACCCACCTGCCTTTTTGTATTTACATTTACGTGGTCATATTTGTAGGTTTTAAAGTCGATACCACCTACCCAGGCCTTTACTTCACCACTCATCGGATCCATTGCCATAAAGCCGGCCTGCAACATCTGGCGTGAATATTTAATACTATCATAAGGCGTCATCACAGTATCTTTTTCACGTTTGTTGTTCCATGCAAAAACCTTCATGGGGACTTTAGCATGAAATGACTTTTTTATATCCGCTTCGCTGACGCCATCTTTCTTCATGTTCTTCCAGCGATCGCTCTGTTTCATAGCAGCCTCTACAACATTTTCGTATCCTTTCCACACAGAGCCATTTTTTATGTTATCCTGTGAATTCAGGATCTTCTGCATGTAGCTGATATGCTTACCTACTGCTTCTTCTGCATATAGTTGCATACGCGGACTAAGCGTGGTGTAGATCTTTAAACCATCCTTATATAAGTTGTAAGACTCACCGGTTGTTGGATTCTTGTGCTCCTTACACCATCTTTTCATTTCTTCGCCAAGCACCATTCTAAAATATGGTGCCAGACCGGCGGTTTCATCAAGCTTCTTATAATTCAGCTCAATTGGTTTTCTTTTTAAAACATCTGCCTCACTGCTTGCCAGGAAATTGTTTCTCACCATTTGATTAAGTACAGTGTTCCTTCTGTCAAGCGCTAGTTTCGGGTTGCGCTTAGGGTTGTATATCGTAGCGCCTTTTAGCATGCCGATCAAAACGGCAGCTTCTTCCACACTAACCCTGTCAGGCTCTTTCTGGAAAAAAGTCTTAGCCGCATTTCTTATCCCGAATACATTGTCACTAAAGGCAACAGTGTTCAGGTAAAGCGTTACAATTTCTTCTTTGGTAAAATTTCTTTCCAGTTTAACTGCTATAATACACTCCTTTACTTTCTGCAATACACGAAGCAGAAAATTGCGGGTGTCCCAGTTCTCGGTAAACAGGTTTTTGGCAGTCTGCATGGTAATAGTACTTGCTCCACCGTCGCGCCCGAGAGAAGTTACAGCGCGCCCCAGTGAACGCATATCAATACCGCTGTGCTCATAAAAACGTTCGTCCTCCGTAGCTACTAAGGCGTGAATGATATTAGGACTGATATCCTTGTATTTCACATTTACCCTGTCTTCGAGGTAATACTTTCCCATCAGTGTACCGTCATCGGCATATACCTGGCTGGCAAGCGATGCCGAAGGGTTTTCAAGTTCTTCGATGGAAGGCATTTTTCCGAATACGCCCCAGTTAGCCAGGAGAACGATGAGTATCACCGCTCCTACTCCAATGAAGAATATCCGCCACAGTATTTTTATCGCTTTTGACATAATGCTTTCTAAAATTTGTAAGGGAAGTCCATGCTGTCTTTCCGGAAATAAACAGATACCAAAGGTGTGCCGATCGCATTTCACGGTACGTTTAGCCTGTTCCAATTTGGTTGATCACAGCAACGCAATGCGAATTTAAAAAAGTTGTATGCAATAAACCGGTTAATATTTTTCGGCTGTCACATCAGTAGTTATATCGCGTCGGTTCAGCCTATTTAACGTTGGCAACCACTTTTGCGCCTGCCCGTTTAGCAGCCTGCATGATCCGGAAGACTTCGCCATAATAAGAAATAGTATCCGCGTTGATTACTACAGATGGTGTATCAATGGTAGCTTTTGCTTTCATCACCTCCTGCTTCAGCAATGTGTCCAGCAGGTTAATATCCACCGGTTTTTGACCTATGTAGATCTTTTGTTCTTTATCGATTGAAACAACAATATTTTGTTTGGCCTTGGTATCTTTTTTACCGGAAGGATTGTTCACCTTAATCACATTAGGATTGGCCAGTGTTGATACAATAAGAAAGAATAGCAACAATATAAATAATATATCGTTTAATGCTCCCGTGTGCATTTCTGTGTTTGACCTTAATCTTCTTCTTATGTTCATTCCTGCAACTTATTTGTTTCGAGTACTGGTTAAATGGATAAATTACCTTGTCGGCTCCTGCAAAATATCAATGAATTCGGCACTGGCGGCTTCCATTCTGTTGGCAGTTTTATCAACCTGGGTGGTAAGGAAATTATGTGCCACATAAGCAATCAAACCTGTAATAAGCCCACTGGCAGAAGTGATCATCTTTACATATATACCACCTGCAATAACGCTTAGTTCGAAGTTACCGGTGCTATTGATATTGTAAAACAGCTGAACCATCCCGATAATGGTACCAAGGAATCCGAACATTGGTGCAACGCCTGCTATCAATGACAAAATGGAAAGATTACGCTCCATTTTATACATTTCCAGCTTGCCGACATTTTCCATGCTTTTCTCAATTGCATCAATGGGCTTGCCAATGCGCTGAATGCCTTTATCGATCATCCGGGCAACAGGACTCGAATTGTTGCGCGCAAGACTTCTGGCAGCAGAAATATTTCCGGTGATAATGTTATCCCGGATAATGCTCATGAAATTGCCATCAATTTTAGATGCCTTGTTTATAGCTATAAAACGTTCAAAAAACACGAAAATGGTTGCAGCAAACAAAAAATACAGCGGATACATCAACCATCCCCCTTTATCCAGTAAGCTCCACAGGTTCATTTTTTCAGGGGCCTGGACTGCAGCTGCTGCCGCATTTATCATTTTAGCACTGTCAATCTGTAGTAAAATACCCATTGTTGGTTGGTTTAAAAAAGCTAAAGTATGTTCTATTGCAAAACAACGCGCACCCTGTGAATAAATTACGGGCAGCGCTGATTTTATCAAAGATTTTACAAAGATTTGGCAGCTTTTCAGCCCTGTTTATCCATAAAATGCAAAAAAATACGCCAGCCTTATAAAAAGACTGGCGCAAAACGATAATTTTTCAAACCCGGATCGATAAGCTGAAAGCTAATAGCTGACAGCTGATAGCTATTGCTTATCCATCTGCATTAGAGCCATGATCTGTTTCATGGTTCGTTGCATACCTTCACTGCTTCCGTCAAGGAAGATGATATTGCCTTTGCCGGCTTCGGCAAAATTCTTTACGGCTTCTGTCCACATGCTGAAAAGGATCACATTGGTATCCAGGTTGGCTTGTTTCATTTGCTCAGCAGCCTGTGTCATACCGTGTGCTACCTCCGCGCGGAACAACGCAACCCCCTGTCCGCGGAGTCTTGCTGCCTCCCTCTCTGCTTCCGCGGCAATTTTTATGGCATTACCCTCCGCTTCTGCAGCTTTTGTTTTGGTGATCAATAACGCCTGGCCCTCGTTTTCTGCTGCAGCTTTCAGGTTGTTACTTGCTACAACTTTGCTCATGCTGTCCATGATCTGCTTATCAAACGTAATGTCATTGATCTGCAAATCAAGCAGATGATAGCCCCAATCTTCCAGTACATGATCCACTTCAAGCTTAACACTTTCCACAATTTCTTTTCTAAGACCAAGAATTTCAGCCTGACGTTTTGTTGCTACAAATGACCTGATATTCCCCTCGATGGTACGCACAAGCGCCTGCATAAGGTCCTTATCACTGATAAATTTGAAGGCTACTTTTTTTATGGTTTCTTCCTCAGCATTCATTACCGCATACAGCAACATACTTTTAAAGTAAACATTTGCCTGGTCCTGTGTAACCGCCTGAAACTCAAGCTCCACAGAACGGTTTTGGATACTGATGCGCCTGTATATCTGCTCAATGAGCGGGATTTTAAAGTTAAGACCGGGTCTAAGGATCCGCTGATATTTACCCAACCGGGTAATAACAGCGACGGTGCCCTGTGTTACTGTAAACAGGCCGCTGAATACGATAATCAGCACAACCAGGAGCCACCAATAGGAAATGAAGTTCATATTATTTTTTTTATGAAGGTATAGTTTTCGAAGCAAAGCTGAAAGCTCAAAGCTTAAAGCCTAAAACTGAAAAAAAACACCAGGATAATTATACTAATTTACCAGAGATCATCCGTTCGCCTAAGTTTTAAGCTTTAGGCTTTAGGCTTTAGGCTTTAGGCTTTAAGCTTTGGGCTTTAGGCTTTAGGCTTTGGGCTTTGGGCTTTAAGCTTTAAGCTTTTTACTGATGAAAACTTTGTCCTATGAATTGCAAAGCGTCTGTTATCCCTGTTCTCCAATATGTCCATGTGTGGCCGCCATCACGAACGCGGTATTCATGAGGTACACGTTTTTCAGTGAGTGCTATATGGAGCAAACAGTTGCCTCTTGTAAGAAAGTCATCATCACCGCAATCAATCCAGTAACGCACCTGTTTTAACTCATCTGCAGTTTTTGTATCTACGATTTTAAGGGGAGAATTGTCATGCCACGCTTTACCCAACCTGTCAGATCCTTTGAGATTCCTTCCAAAAAGCTGCCCCATAGTTCTGTCCCAGTTTTCCTGCGGCATTTTTGCGATTGTAGAATCATCCCAGACCGCTGCACTGAATGGGGCAGCCGCCGCAAACAATTCAGGATGTTTCAGGGAATAAATCAATGTACCGTAACCTCCCATCGAAAGACCGGCTAAACCCCGATATCTTTTTTCTGCTTTAATTCTATATTCTTTTTCAATTGCAGGCATAAATTCATTGATAAAAAAATCCTCATACTTTTCTTTACCATCATAAGAATTGATGTAGAAGCTCGAATCACCATTTGGCATTACAATAATCATCGGAGGAATGGTTCCCTCGGAAATAGCTTTATCTGCGTACCGGTTTATTTCCCCAAATTGCAACCATCCGGTGTTATCGTCCGTATAACCATGTAAAAGGTAAACTACGGGATAAGTGCGGCTGGAACGGTCATAATCTGCCGGCAGATAAATAGTATAACGTACATCCTTTCCGAGAACCGAACTTTTCAAGCGTTTTTCCTCAATCACTTTTCCGTTAGATTGGGCATAGGAGCTACCGAACATGAGCAGCAGCAGGCCTAAGCAAGGCATTAGTTTTGATATTTTCATATTGATGGCTGTTTGTATGGATAAATGTAAGCAGATTTTGTTTCGTATTATTACAATATGGCATCTAAAAGCAGCGGGAAATGCGTTTTGCGTATCTTAAATCTTAAGGGTGATATTACGTAGAATAATTTACTTTTGTTTTAACGGTTAATTCATCTTAAATCCATGTATAAACTACTTACTGCTTCATTATTTGCATCGTTGCTTTTCATCAGTTGTCAGAAAGAAGTTAGCAACGGCTCAGGCCCCACTCCGGGCGGCGGACCAGACACTACAACCAATCCGCCAACCAGCAAAGACACCAGTTTTCAACCGGCAACAAAAGATTCTTACTGGGCTTATAAATCAACCAGCACTGATTCTGACACCACCAGCGCTGATACGCTGAGGGCAACCGGAAATACAAAAGATTTCAACGGTCATACTTATGATATTTTCAGCGGCTCACTCGACGGAACAGGAAGTGCTTCTGAAAGTTATATGCGCACTGATGGCGATGGCAATATGTACCTGCTTTCTGACATAAGTGACACCGCGTTGGGAGCAAACACACTGGAAATTCTTTACACCAACACCAAACAAAATGCCGGGTACACCTGGACTTATAGCGGGGGAAACATATCTGGCTTGCCGCTGACATTTAATGGTAAGATCCTGGAAAAAAACATTACAAAAGATGTTCAGGGTAAAACTTATACCAACGTAATTCACTCACAGGTAACTGCAGGTTTCACTGTGGTTTTGCAGACCATTACGCTTTTAACCTATGATGTATATGTTGCCCAGGGTGTAGGTATCATTAAGATTGATACCAAAGTAACGACTGGCACATTAAAAGCGCTGTTTGATCAACTGGAGGCACTCGGACAAGACCTGAGCCAATACCAGGATCTGATCGATTCTCTCGGCACAGCAGATATTACGATTACATCTGAGCTTGCGGGGTACGAGATCAAGTAGAAGGAGAAACCGGAACAAGTACGATTTACGAAGCCTGCCCGTTATGAATACATTCAGGCGGGTACGAAGTACCTAATTTTGAGCAGGTATCCTGGATTGAACAGCTTAAATAGATAAGTTCTAAAATAAAAAAGGCCTCCGGTTTTTACAGCAGGAGGCTTTTTTATGCGGATAGATTAAAGTATTAAAAATTTTCAGCTACTTCTGAGGGATTGGGCTCGTCGTAACTTTTTTTGATATTGATGACCTCCTGTTCGAATTCATCAAGCGAAATGGCATCTTCCAGTAAAAATTCACCAATGCGGGTTCTGCAGAGTTTGCTCAAATGCCCCCCTACTCCTAATGCCTTTCCAAAATCATTTGCAAGACTACGTATGTAGGTACCTGTAGAACATCTCACTCTGAAATGAACAACAGGCATTTCAATATGGGTAATTTCGAAGGAGTGAATGGTAATTGGTCTTGGCTCCAGCACAACGTCATGCCCTTTACGCGCCATTATATATACCGGCTTGCCATCCTTTTTTATAGCAGAATGGATTGGGGGAACCTGCATTATTTCTCCGGTAAATGCTGCGGTCGCGTTCCTGATCATATCAGCAGTTAAGTGGCTTGTGTCCTGCTCATTCTCAGGTTCGCTTTCAAGATCATAGGTTGGTGTTACAGCTCCCAGCGTAAACGTGCCGGTGTACTCCTTTTCCATCCCCATGTATTCATTGATCTTTTTAGTAAACTTTCCCGTACAGATGATCAATAATCCTGTAGCCAACGGATCAAGCGTGCCGGCGTGTCCTATTTTAGAAATGCGTGTAAGTATTCTGATTTTTTTTACTGCATCAAAAGACGTCCAGTCTAAAGGCTTGTTAATCAGCAGAACTTTACCTTCAAGAAATGGCTCTAATGCAGGATGAATAGGCTTTTGCTTCATTTTTCTTTCCTAATATGGCGGCGAAGATAGAACAATGCGGTGAGGTATCAGGCGTCAGGTATAAGGTATCAGGTTTAAGGTGTGAGGTATAAGGCATAAAAAGAAAGTTTAATATCGCATATAGTAATTAACGACTAATGAATAGCTGATGTTGATTTAGTGACGTTGATTTTTTAATCTTATTATCCACCGGGATATATCACACTGCCAGGCTTTTATCTTATGCCTTACGCCTCAAACCTGACACCTGACACCTGATACCTGATACCCTTCCTGGCAGCTAATAGCTAATAGCCCACAGCTAACAGCTTCAGAACTCCAACTCCACATCTCCCCAAACGGGAAATCCCTGGCAGGTGAGAACACGGCCTTTGGCTATTTCATCGTCGAGTAACACTTCGTTATAAGCCATCCAGACTTTTCCTTTTATGCAGGTAGCCGAACAGCTTCCGCACCGGCCGGCTTCGCAACTGTAAGGCAGTTCTATTCCTTCTTTCTTTGCCTGCGCAAGTATGGAATCAGGATATTGAACAGTTAATGAATAATCATTGCCGTTGATATGAATAGCAACCTTGTGTGGTTCTTTATCGGGCGGCGTTGCTTTTCTTACCGGCTGCAACGTATTGAAATTTTCCTTTTTAATGTTCTTTGCATCTACACCTTCAGTGAGTAAAGTAATGGTGATCATTTGCATATAATCGAAAGGACCGCACAAATAGAACATACAGCGTTGCAAAGGGACTTTTAGGGAAGGATACAACAATTGGGGAAGCAACCAGTTGCTTAGTCTCCGGTGTTTAATATCAATATTGGTACTGTAAAGAAACTCGGTGTGTAGACGCCCGGAATATTGTTCCTGCAAACGAATGATCTCTTCAAAAAAAATGGTGTCGGTAACGGACTTGTTGCTATAAATTAAAGTGACCGGTAGCGAGGTTGTTGCCAAAGCTGTCTTTATCAAAGAATATTCAGGCGTAATACCGCTACCTGCAGCAAAAAATATTAGTTGCCCAATGTTGGTTAAATCCTCAGGCAATTGAAAATATCCTGAGACACCGGAAGTGATCAGCTCGTCGCCTTCCTTTACATGGGACAACATAAACCTGGAAAATTCGCCGTTCTCAACCCGCTTGATAGTTACACTCAACGGTTCATTCAGCAACGGTGACGATGAGAAGGAATATGATCTCCGGAACTCTTTACCTCTGTGCAAAAAGACAAATGTAATAAACTGACCTGCTTTATAATCCGGTTGCCAATCAAGAGGTTTAAGTACAAATGTTTTTGTGTCGCCCGTTTCGCTAATCACCTGTAACACTTTCACCTTCCTGAACAAAGATTTATCGTCCATAAATACGCAATAAAACGGTAAGTTACACAAAAGATCCAACGGTAATTGAAGGCCTTGTCGCAGACATGTTATGCAGCGGCAAGAAGGCGCAATACTTTTTCTATTTCTGCATGAGTAAACTTTTCATTAACCGGAGGCAATTGCAAATATTTTTTACGATAGTGATTAATGACGGCATTATTAATTTCATCCTCCTTCTCAAACAGCAACACGCAAAGACAACTCTTAAGCACATTGGCTTTTACGCGAATAGTATTCAGCGAATATCTTGAAGGATGAAGGTGAGCAAATTGCTCCTCATCAAGAAAACGCAATGTCCAGTTTGAGTCATCAGGCAGGGAAATCATTTTATAATCGGACTCTTCATAGATCCAGTTCTTATAAGCCTGTTTATCCAAAAGATTTTTTTGTTGAAGAAAATTTGTCACAAAACCTTCTATCGATGCCACAGATAGTTGCCCGGTATACAAGTCAAGTTGCGATGAACCTATCGTCAGCAGTTTCCTTTGCAATTCATTATTCCACGCTCCTGTATTTGTGCGCAACCACTCCCTAATGGAGATCAAATGATGCTTAAAAGAATGAAAAAGGATCAAAGATTTGGATTTGAAATTTGAAATCTGAAATTTTGATCTTCTAAATTGTTGCGAGCTTATAACTTTCACTATTGACTATTCACAATTCACTATTCACCATTCACTCCTTCTTTTTCTTTCATCTTCAACAAAGCCTCATCCATATTCTTTATATAAATATCCCTTTGGGGATACGGGATCTCAATACCCTCTTTTGCAAAGTTTTCAAATATCAATATCATCATGTCACTGCGCAACGTTCCGGCGTCACCAAGATCATAGGTCCAAAATAAGATCCTGAAATCAACAGAATTGTCACCAAAATTATTTACCCAAACCAGGGGAGCCGGCACCTGCATTACGTTCGCTTCATCCCGCAGAATGTTTTCGATGATTTCTTTCGCTTTCCTGAGATCAGCGGAATAGGAAATTCCAACTACAATTTCAATACGCCTGTTCCTGTTGTGTAATGTCCAGTTGATTAAGTGCTGCGACAATAGATCCCCGTTAGGAACGATAATATCAGCTCCTTCATAATTACTTATTTTGCTGGAGCGCACGCCAATCTCTTTTACGGTTCCGGTTTTCCCGCCTACTTCAATGAGGTCTCCCACCTGTATCGGCCGTTCAAAAGCCAATATGATACCTGACACCAGGTTGTTTACAATGTTCTGCAGGCCAAAACCGATACCCACTCCGAGTGCGCCGATCATCAAAGAAATTTTATCCAGTGGAATACCCGCTGCTGCAATAGCTATCAGGAAACCTATTGCCCACACAGCAAGTCTTACCAACAACATAACGGAACCCATATTGCTTCTTTTATTGGTATTTTCTGACATTTTGGAACCAAAAAAGAAACTGATGAACTGGGATATAATCGTTGATATCCAGATAACGAAAACAAAAATGGCCACACTCATAAAGCTGAACTGCATATTACCAATACTGCGCTTTTTATTAAAGAATTGCTCCACAGTTCTCAGCAGAAAATCATAAATGGTAAGGCTTTTGGTCAGGGCAATCAGCCAAAGTATTGTTGTGACAACCCACAACATTCTTCGCAGTTTTATTTTAAGCTCATCATAATTTAAAAAAGCAGAAAAGCTGCTATTCTTATACGCTTCGGATTGCAGGTAAACAGCTTCAAGTATAATACTGCTGAACGCCTTTAACGTCATTGCATACACAAATCCCTGAACGGCAGACATGCCAAACAGTTTGGCAAGGGTTATTCTTCCAAAGACATTAAACAAAACGGAAACTAAACAGAAAAAAACAGTAAAGATTGCGAGAGACCTGGTTACCGGGGACTCTTCCAAACCGGAAAACAGCTTCGGTTTTTTACGCAGGATTATGGCAGCTATTATACCTCCTGCAAGAGGGAGAAGCAGCAACAACCAGCGTTCACCAAAAGATGTTTCCAGGAAAAGATCATCGATTGCAAAACATGTCCATATGACGAACATGATACTCCAGTACCGTTTGCAGGTTCGGGTAAGATAGGGCCACAACAAGATACTAACACCTAAGGTCCGCACCAACTCATTGAAGTGCATATATACCATCGGCGGGTTCGCATACAAGTAAGGTGTAATACATAATACTGCAACAATACAGGATAGCAATACGGAACGATTCATAAAATGCAGCGGAGCAAGTTCGTCCAATGCAGCATCAGATCTTTTGACCTTTCTGTAATTAATGAAACACCAGATAGTGAAAACTCCAAAAATGAAAAGATTGATGGCCCTTTGATCCCAGGTCATCATAATGTAAATAGCCTGCACTTTGAAGGAACGCTTTCCCGTAACAAGAATACTTTGCCACAATGTTTGTTTATAATCTGTTGCCCGCGCATTATACAGCGCGGGTTGTTCCCTGCCCCACATCGCCGCCTTTGCATTAATGGTGCGATAGCCAAGATCGGCTAGCATATCTGTTGCAAGCAGACTGTTGACAGATATTCTATTGCGCCACTTGTTAACCTTTGCCAGCGTAATTAACTGCAAGGAATCAATTTGTACCGCGCGTTTTATCAAACTTTTAATTTGAGAATTTAAGGCAGTATCATCCAGTTCTGTATGCAGGTAAGGATCCACAAGAATATGCTGCACTGCACTATTGCTCTTATTAAGTCTATCTCCATAATCCTCCAGAACGCCTTCCCAGTGAGTTAGTTCCTGCAAAGCCTCCTGTAACAATATGGTATAGGTATTCAATGTTCGCAGATTCATCTGAGCATCATTCTTTTCGAGCCTTCCCTTAAAGAAAAACATTGCTTTTTCCATGGAGGGGAGTGCCGAAGATATCTGCATGGTGTCGACGCGTCTTTTAAAGAAGTTGGAATACCTGCTTAACTCGAGTGAGTATGTTTCGAGTTTATTGGCAATCTTCGGCAAAATAGTATCCGCTAACTGTTCTTTTACGGTATCACTCAAATGTTTGTTGGCTAATGAAGTATCTACAAAGTTTACCTGCGGCTGTTTTTCCTTTGGTTTTTCTTTTTGTTTCTTTTGTGAATAAACCTGCAGCGTTAATAAAAACGCGGTGAATAAAAAGAACACCTTCGTGATGCAACGGGTGACCTTAACTGAAAACATGCACCTTGATTTTATTGCAAAATAATCATTTTAGCAAGCGCTTTGTATAGCAATAACACGAGTCCGGCTATTCTGTTCAACCTTTCCCTAATGAGAATCTCACAGCGGCATCTGCGTGTATTGCAGTTGTATCAAATACCGGAACATCCACATCCTCTTTCTTTATTAATAAAGGAATTTCGGTACAACCCAATATTACGCCCTCTGCACCTTTGCCTATCATTTCGTTAATAACAGACAGGTATTTTTCTTTGGTTTCCTCTTTCTGCAATCCCCGCCCCAATTCTTCAAAAATTGTATAATGTATAAATGCCCTGTCTTCATCGTTTGGTACTATTGCTTCAATCCCTTTTTGTAATAGCCTGTCTTTAAAAAAGCTATTCTCCATTGTAAACTTCGTCCCTAACAATATAACTCTTTTTAAACCGCATTGTTCAATCACTTTTGCTGTTTCATCAGCTATATGGATAAGCGGCACATCGATTCTTTCCTGCAGAGCATCTGCTATCATGTGCATTGTATTCGCACAAAGCAATATACAGTCAGCCCCCGAATTTTGCAGGTGCAGCGCAGCCGAACTCAGCATGTTCAATGTGCTTTCCCAGTCATTTTTATCATTGTTACGCTTTATATCAGCATAATTAAACGAATAAATAATGCAGTTTGAAAAATTTAATCCGCCCAGCTCCTGGTTTATCCCTTCATTAATAAGTTTATAATATTCTACGGTTGAGATCCAACTAATGCCTCCGATTAATCCAATTATTTTCATTCCTGATCATTTTAGTTTCTAAGTGGCAACAAAGCCGTTACCATTCTGTCTTTTTGTTGCAGATCCTTCCTTAGCTCAACTTTGGTGAATCCCTTCTGTGTCAACATTTCACAAACCTCCCTGCCCAGCGCTTCATTGATCTCAAAAAACAGCGCACCTTGAGGTTTTAGCCTCTGCAAAGCCATATCAGCAATTTTCCTGTAAAAGATCAGCGCGTCTTCATTTGGCACAAACAATGCCAGATGCGGTTCATGCTGCAATACATTTTTATGCATCTGCTCTGCTTCACTTTCTTTTATATAAGGAGGATTGCTTACAATGATATCTGCCTCCGGAATATTTTGCCATAGATCTACTTCAAGAATATCCTGTTGCAAAAAAACGATAGCAGTGTTCAGGGAGTCTGCATTCTTACGGGCCACCGTTAATGCCCCTTCAGATACATCCACGGCATAAACAGTTGAGAAAGGCAGTTCATTTTTTAAAGAAACGGGTATGCAACCACTGCCTGTTCCTATGTCAATTATTGATACTCTGGTTTCAGGTCCATGAGTGGCTGCTACATACTGCAGAATCCATTCGACCAGTTCTTCTGTTTCCGGTCTAGGGATCAGCACATTGTTGTCCACATAAAATTTCATCCCTGCAAACCACGCTTCGTTCAACACATATTGTACGGGCTCATGCTGCAATAATCTTTGAGTGTAAGAATTCAATTGGTCAAGCTCGGCTGCAGTTAACAGCCGGTCCTTGTGAATAAGCCGGTCTACACGCCTCATGCCGGTGACATTTTCCATCACCCAGCCGGCAATGGTTGCAGCCTCTCTTTGTTCGTACACTGTGGAGAGCGTTGTAACCTGCTGCAAATAAGCATTCTGGACAGTCATACTGCAATGATAGCACCATTTCTGTTACATTTGCAAATTGATACAGCCGATAAGGCATATCATGTCCATTTTCTGTAAACGAATGACGCAACACGACAAATACATGCTCCGCTGCATTGAACTGGCCAGGCTTGGCGCGGGTCATGTAGCGCCTAACCCAATGGTGGGTTCTGTACTCGTACACAATGACAGGATCATTGGTGAAGGATACCATCAGCTTTATGGCCAGGCGCATGCAGAAGTTAATTGCATAAACAGCGTTGCAAGGGAGGATGTGCACCTGATTAACGGATCTACCCTTTATGTATCCCTGGAGCCTTGCGCACATTATGGTAAAACACCACCGTGTGCTGATCTTATCATCAGGAACAATATTCCAGTTGTTGTAGTGGGATGCCGCGACCCTTTTAATGAAGTAAATGGAAAAGGGATTGAGAAATTAGAAAAAGCAGGCATTCAGGTAATCACCGGCGTTAAGGAAAAAGCTTGTCTTGATCTGAATAAGCGTTTCTTTACCTTCCACACCCAGCATCGTCCCTATATTGTATTAAAATGGGCGCAAAGCATGAACGGTAAAATTGCTTCAGAGTCTGCGGAAAGATTGCTTATTTCAAATGACTATTCAAACAGGAAAGTGCATAAATGGAGAAGTGAAGAAGCTGCAATTCTCGTTGGTACAAATACCGCGTTGCTGGATAACCCTTCGCTGAATAATCGGTTTTGGAATGATGTGCAACCTATTCGTATGGTTATTGATATGGACCTTAGGCTGCCGGAATCTTTAAACATTTATAACAAAAAACAACACACCATCATTTTTAATTTACACATGCATTCATTGGAAGTAAACAGCAAAGCAAACAGCCTGCAAAATGATGAAGTTGCATACTACCGGGTTAGCAATGACAGTAGCCTGGTACACCAGATCGTTACAGCATGCTATCAATTAAATATTCAAAGCATTCTTGTGGAAGGCGGTGCCAAATTGCTGCAATCTTTTATTGATGAGGGGTATTGGGATGAAACGCGTATTATTACAAATGAGCATTTATTTGTAGAGACAGGACTGCCGGCTCCGGCTGTGACAGGGCACCATGTTTTTACGGAACAGGTCTTCAATGACCGGATTGATTACTTCAGGAAATAGCCAAAAATTTAGAGCTGCAACTTTCCGGAAAACACGATAATTTAAATGAGCGAACAGGAATTTTACAATACGATCAGCCAGCCTTCAATGGCTGAATTTAAAGACAGGGGCAGCCGTTTTATTGCCTACGCGTATCCTATTGAAACCACTAACGATTTCAAAGAAAAATTACAGGCACTAAAAAAAGAACATCCCAAAGCGGTGCACCATTGCTTCGCATACAGGCTGGGACTGGATAATAACAACTTTCGGTCAAGTGATGACGGGGAGCCGTCAGGAACCGCGGGGAAACCTATTCTCGGGCAAATCGACAGTAAGGGTTTAACCAATGTACTCGTTGTTGTTGTGCGCTATTTTGGTGGTACACTACTGGGTGTTCCGGGTTTGATCAATGCGTACAAAACAGCTACCACCATGGCGCTTCAGCTGATGCCGATTGTACCTAAACCGGTGACCGTTAAGCTTCAGATCAGCTTTGATTACACCCAGATGAACGAAGTAATGCGTTGGGTCAAGGCATTTAACTGCGAAGTGATTGAACAGGAGATGCAGCTTTTTTGCTCAATTAAAATCAACGCCCCAAAAAGCCGTTTGGGCGAGCTGGTTAAAATACTGAAGGATTTGAGGGGGATTGATGTAGGAGAGGTAAAACAGTGATGAGTTGTACGTTATACGTTGTACGTTTTTGTATCATTGCGTTTTATGGTTTTCTGCTGTTTTGTGTGAGAGTGGTTACACGGCGGGGCACGGAGGAGACACTGAGTTTCACAGAGAGTCCCTACCCTTTCCGCAATTGTCACTTTTTGAAATAAGTATAACTGCTGCTGTCTTTCACTATTCACTATTCACCATTCACTCTTCACCGTTCACCATTCACTTTGCCGCTTTCCTAAACCTGTCGCTCACAACCAGTTCCTTGCTTCCCGATGAATAACTGTAAAATCCTTCACCATTTTTTACGCCAAGCTTTCCGGCAGTTACCATATTAACGAGGAGTGGGCAAGGCGCATATTTAGGATTGCCAAAACCATCCTGCAGCACTTTCAAAATACTGTGGCAGACGTCCAAACCAATAAAATCAGCTAATTGCAGCGGTCCCATTGGATGTGCCATACCGAGCTTCATGACAGTATCAATCTCTTCAACACCAGCCACGCCCTCATACAAGCTATATATAGCTTCATTAATCATCGGCATAAGTATCCTGTTGGCAATAAAGCCGGGATAGTCGTTTACAACACAGGGAACCTTATTCAATTGAAGGGTGAGTTCAGTTATTGTTTTGGTAACTTCTGCAGAAGTTGCATACCCGTTGATGATTTCTACCAGCTTCATTACCGGAACCGGGTTCATAAAATGCATTCCAATCACCTGCTGAGGACGTGAAGTTGCGGCGGCAATTTTTGTAATAGAAATGGATGATGTATTAGACGCGAGAATTGCATCCGTCGCCGCTATTGCATCCAACTTTTTGAAAATCTCCAGCTTTGTGTCCGTATTTTCTGTGGCTGCTTCGATGATTAATCCTGCATTTCCAATTCCTGATATCAGGTTGGTATGAATACTGATATTTGAAAGAGAATGTTTTTTCTGCTCTTCGGTAGCAGTGCCTTTACTTATTTGCCTGTCAAAGTTTTTCTGTATTTGAGCCAGCGCCTTTGTAAGCTGGTCGTGATTCAGATCTATTAAGGAAACCTGGAAACCTGCCTGTGCAAAAACGTGCGCAATACCATTCCCCATTGTTCCGGCTCCTATTACTGCAATCGTTTGATTCATGGCCTGAATGTTTAGATAACAAATGTAAGGAAGGCCGGGGCAAGTAAGAAGTACGAATTACAAAGTACGAAGTACGAAGTACTCAATCTTGAGCTGGTTAATTTCTTTTCAACATCTTAAGATAACTGAATCGAAAGGAAGATGTTGAAAAAAAAATGACGGTGTTGAACCAGGAGTACTTCGTACTTCGTAACTCGTACTTAATAACTCCCTCTATTTATGCCGTCCAAAGAAAATAGAGCCTGCTCGAACCAGGTACTTCGTACTTCGTAACTCGTACTTAATCACTCCCTCTATTTATGCCATCCAATAAAAACAGACCTGTTCGAACCAGGTACTTCGTACTTCGTAATTCGTACTTAATCACTCCCTCTATTTGTGCCGTCCAATAAAAACAGACCTGTTCGAACCAGGTACTTCGTACTTCGTAACTCGTACTTAATCACTCCCTCTATTTATGCCGTCCAAAGAAAATAGAGCCTGCTCGAACCAGGTACTTCGTACTTCGTAACTCGTACTTAATTACTCTGTCTATTTGTGCCGTCCAATAAAAACAGACCTGTTCGAACCAGGTACTTCGTACTTCGTAACACATACTTAATCACTCCCTCTATTTGTGCCGTCCAATAAAAACAGACCTGTTCGAACCAGGTACTTCGTACTTCGTAATTCGTACTTAATCAGTTTCCCTATTCATGTCTCGCAATAAGCACGCACATAAACGATTTATACATCGAGTTTGGGTTGGGGTTTTTAACGAAGCCTATACCGATGTCTGTCAAAGATGCATTCCAGTCACCAATTCCGAGCAGATGTTTTCTGTGACCAAGACTTGGGATATTTTCATCGACGACCAGGTAGCCTACGGCATCTTCTCCGTTAGAGGCTCCGGCCTGGATCGACTCGAAGTAGTTTGCTGATTTTTGTTTCAGCCAGTAAGCATTTAACTTGTAGCCAGCTTTGTTAATGTAATAATTCATGCCGAAGCCTTCCGGGTTTACATGCCCGAAATAATTTCTTGAACACATATCAATCGCCTTGGCCTCTGCAACTTTAGCCAGCGTATCGTTCCACACAAGGGCTGGCATTGCTTTAACATTGTTCAGGCTTACACCGAGTGCTTTTGAAAATGCACGGGGATTATGACGCATTGCATTGATTAATTCAAACGCTGCCTTTGCTTCAGCTTTTTCAGGTACAGGTTTATTGCTCAGGAAAGTAAATGACGAAAGGACTACAACCAAACCAGCGATCAGTATTTTTTTCATGTATTCAAGGATAAGTTTGCGATTGACACCAGAACGCAAAAACTATGCTAGCTGATATAAAGGATTTCTTAAATAACCGGAGAGCGGGTTATTTTTTTACGATAAATAAAAAAGCTCCCGGAGATTTCCAGGAGCTTTGTATAAAAAACGTTTTGCTATAAATTATGCTACGGCTGCTTTAACCAATTCAGCCGCTTCACTTAACTGGATCGCTGACTGTACCTTCAGGCCGCTTTCATCGATCAGCTTCTTAGCTTCTTCCGCGTTGGTTCCTTGCAGACGAACAATGATTGGAATATTAATGTTTCCAAGTTTGTTGTAAGCTTCAATAACACCCGCAGCAACACGGTCGCAACGTACGATACCGCCGAAGATGTTGATAAGGATAGCTTTTACATTCGGGTCTTTCATGATGATGCGGAAACCAGCTTCAACTGTCTGGGCATTTGCAGTACCGCCTACGTCCAGGAAGTTTGCAGGCTCACCGCCACTTAATTTGATCATATCCATGGTAGCCATCGCCAATCCGGCACCGTTAACCATACAGCCTACGTTACCGTCCAGCTTAACAAAGTTCAGATTATAACGGCCTGCTTCTACTTCTGTAGGATCTTCTTCAGTGATATCTCTTAAAGCTGCCAGGTCCGGATGACGCATCAAAGCGTTTTCATCCAGGTTCATTTTACAGTCAACAGCAATGATCTTGTCATCACTTGTCTTGAACAGCGGGTTGATTTCAAGCATGCTGCACTCTAATCCAACATATGCGTTGTACAGGTTGGTAACGAATTTTGTGCAGTTTTTAAATGCTTCACCGGTAAGTCCCAGGTTGAACGCAATTTTCTTAGCCTGGAATGGTAACAATCCACCTGATGGGTGAACCCACTCTTTAAATATTTTGTCAGGAGTGTTGTGTGCAACTTCCTCAATGTCCATACCACCTTCGGTGCTGTACATGATAACGTTCTGGCCTTTGCTCCTGTCTAATAATATAGATAAATAAAATTCTTTTACTTGATTTGGACCTGGATAGTAAACATCCTGTGCAACAAGCACTTTGTTTACTTTTTTACCGGCAGGACCAGTCTGAATGGTAACCAGTGTACCGCCCAAAATGCCTTTGGCAAAGTCACTGATCTCTTCCATGCTTTTACCCACCTTCACTCCATTAACGCCGGTTTCCTGAATTTTTCCTTTACCACGGCCGCCAGCATGAATCTGCGCCTTTACAACTGCAAAATTGTTATTTGTTTGAGTTTTTATCTGGCGATACGCTTCTTCCGCGGCCATAACAGATTCTACTGCAATGCCATCCTGTACAGGGACATTGTATTTCTTCAGTAACTCTTTAGCTTGATATTCGTGAAGGTTCATTGAATAAAAATTTGAGAAGCGAAGATAGGGGATTACAGGTAAAGAACAAGCTTAAAGCCTAAAGCCCAAAGCGTAAAACTGATTGTAGCGAAGTTGGTTTCACGCAGCGGACGCGGAGAAGCGGCGGCGCGGAGGGAATGCCAGCTTAAAGCCTAAAGCGTAAAGCCTAAAACTGATTGTAGCGAAGTTGGTTTCACGCAGCGGACGCGGAGAAGCGGCGGCGCGGAGGGAATGCCAGCTTAAAGCCTAAAGCGTAAAGCCCAGAACTAATCTAAGCGAGTAATTAAACGGTGCAAACACAAAGCCGGTAACTGTTGTCCCTTTGCGTAATAATTTTTAACCGATGAGTCGCCGCTCCCTTGCGTTTTACTGCGTGAAACAATTCTAACTCGCGCGAACCATCAGTTTTAGGCTTTGGGCTTTAGGCTTTAAGCTCTTTATCGCCGCTGCGTCGCTGCCTCGTTGCGTCCGCCGCGTGAAATGTCTCCGCAATGGTCAGGTTTAAGCTTTGAGCTTTAGGCTTTAAGCTTTTTATCGCTGCTGCGCCGCCTCGTTGCGTCCGCCGCGTGAAATGCCTTCGCAACGGTCAGTTTTAAGCTTGAGCTTTAGGCTTTAAGCTTCACTAGAATTTATTCGGGATAGCGGCCTGCAACACCTTGCGATAGCCTTCAACATCTTTATTTTCATTCAGCAGATCGAGATTGGACTGGCTGATCATCATATAACTATACTTATCAGGCGTGAGCCAGGGCAAGATCCTTCCTTGTGTAAACGGTCGCGTTTTATCTACATAATCCATGGCAACCGCTGCATCAGAGAATGGCCCGATCAGCATTAGATTAAAGCGGTCATCCAGCTTAACAGAAGTTATTTCCAATTTTTCGCCGCTGTATTTATCCCTGTTAAACCTTGTAAATGCATTTTTTGCCTCATTAACAAATACAGGCGCTACTTTATCTAATAGCAGCAACACAAACTGCTTATCATTCACATTAAATGTAAAGTGTTTTTCCGTGGGAACAGGCGCTGTTTTAACGGTATCTATTTTAATTGCAACAGGTTTTTCTGCAGGTTTGGTAACGATGGAATCCGCCTTTGGAATCTCAACTTTCTTAACCACTTTGGATTCTTCAAGATTCACTACCTGCGATCCTTCATCCTCATTTCTTTTGATGTTAAGGTTGGTAAGATAGTCTTCGATCTGTGATCTGCGGCCCAGTACATCAATCATTGTCCGGGCTTTATCCGCCAGGGGAGATGACGCGTAATTGTCCACCAAATCATTCAAATTGTGTATCGCAGAACTATCTTCTCTACGCGACACATGGTATACCGCTTCTATATACAATAATTGAGGAGACCAATAAGTTTTACCGTAAACACTGTCTGCCGCCCGCTTTTCTGCCTCGGCTCTTTCAAAATCGCCTTCTATGAACAACCGGTAAATGTCATCGTATTTTTTTGTTGCAGGATTTTTGTTGCTCGTCTCACTCACAACTTCGGCAGGTTTGTTGAGCGATTCTACAAATTTGCTGTCCTTATATTCCCGTTCAAGCGCCTGTCTCGAGGAATCGGCGCTATACTTCTGCCCTATTTTATTGTAGCAATAATATAAGTTGAAGAGTGTTTCTTCTTTGTTAGGATAAGTTGCAAAACGATGATTCAGCGTTTCGTAATTATGAATGGCATCGGGATATTCTTCCAGTTTATCCTGGAAAGTTTTTCCTATTGTAAACAGCGCTTTTGCAATGGCGTCATTCGATTTCTGAATTTTATCCGGAGTAAGCGGAAGACTATTCAGCAACGACTCATAACTCACCTCCTCTTCTTTTGCGGAGTCGCCTGTCGCCCTTTCAAGATTCGCACTATCTGAAATTGCCGTTTCTTTTCTCAGCGATGAGATTTTGTTCAGATCCGATGCCCTGCGCCAGTTATCAACATTCGGCCTGTCCCCCCATTTTTGCTTGAACTCGGTAAAACCGCTGGACCGCAATGAATTATTATTAAAATACCATTCACTTTTGTTGTCTGCATTAAATAAGGTCCCTGCGTTGGCATTCTGCTGAACGGCAGGATTGCTGTTTTCTCCGCCGGATGATTGTTCTTTTATTCCTAAAGCTTTACGCTGCTGTTTAACTATTTTGTTTATCACAGCATCGCGTTCTGCCGCAGGCATACGAGCAACATTTTGCAGACTGTCTTCCCGTTTTACAATGTGGTCATTTTCATTTATTATACGCAGAGCACCTTTCCGGGCCTCCACCCTGTCTTTATCTTCGGGTTTTAATAGGTTATTTACATCTATACTGTCGTACAATGCATTTGCGAGATCAAATTGCTTGCTGCCATAGCTAATATCAGCTGCCAGCAGAAATGACAGGCTTTTTTGTGGAGATGATGGCTCCGCGTACTTTACACTTTTCTCCAAAAACTGCATTGCGCCTTTTTTGCTGGCTCTTTCCAGCTCTGCCTGGGCTGCTACATAGTAAATGATATCACGATAGAAATAATATTTTTCCTTTTTGGCCAGTTTAGTCAGGCTGTTAATTTTCTCCTGGGCCACATCAGCACCTTCAGCTTTATTGAGCTTTACAGAATTTAATGTAGCGTACACTTCCATAATCGGATCGGGCGTAGTCGATGCAGATTTACCATACCATTTTATTGCCTGTTCATTGTTTGCCGCACGCTCATATAGCTGGCCTATCAGAAACTCCCACCTGGCTCTTTCCAACTTTCCCGAAGCATTGTCGAGTGCCTTGGTTAGATAAAAAGCCGCACTATCATACCTCTTGTCAGTATAGAACCAATAAGCAATTACTTCGTTGAGGCTTGTTTTCAGGCGGGACGGAAAATTGGGGTCATTTCTCAATATTTGAATAAGTCCGCTGGCCCCACTTGTTTCACCACTGTCAATCAGCGTCCTGGTCATCCACAATAATGCCTCATTGCGGCTGGGTTTATGGGCTATAATATTTTTCTTCTCTTTTGTCGCTACCGTAAATTCACCGTTGGTATTACTCTCGTTGCTTCCTATCGGAATATCATATCCTTCATCTTTAGGAGCGAATGCATAGTTGATATAACTAAAAGTTGCCATCGCCGAATCGAACCGCTTGCTAAAAAAATAAGCCTTCCCAATGAGCATATATAAATTATCCACCCAGTTTGTTCGTAAATCGTGCAACAAAATTCCCGCTGTGCAATGGTACATTATAGAATCTATGTTGCGTTTGTCCTGTGCGGTTACATCGAGAGAATAGTTATAAAAAGGTATAACAGGCTGGGTAAAATCGTCTTTGAAAGCCGCTTTTGCATTTGAGACAAGATCAGTCAGGTTATTATTTGCGTTGAAATAGTAGTTGAAATGAGAAAATGTATTTTGGAAAACCCTCCTGGTGAAAGTATATTTCTGCTCGCTCGTTTTTTCTGAAGCAAGCTTCCTGTTTTCATATTTCTTAGGTTTCTGCTTATCAAGGTCAATTGAAGAATATGGCTGGGCAAAAGTGATACCGGTAACAAATGTGAAAACTATACAACATAACAATTTTAGTATTCTGCTATTCATGCAAATGTCTTTATGAGCGTTGCTTTGCCGGAACATAGCCTTATTATTACTAAGAATATCCGGAAACTTACAACAAAGTTAATCAGGGTTGTGTACTTATGTATTAAAAATCAGCTATATTCAACGCTTCGGGATCATCAGGCAGCCTATTCAATTTCCTCGCCTTTGCATTGTTGAACAGTTACCGCAATAACTGCAAAGCTGATTATTTTATTTTTAAAAATACAAGTAATTTTCCGTCAGGGTAGTAAGGATGTATTTAGTTTTTTACCTTTACCACGCTTCGGTTAAAAAAATGAGTAAGGAAACAGAAAATACGAGTTTCAGGCGATTAAGAAATCGGTACAGATTGGTTGTTATGAATGATGACACCTATGAAGAGGTTACAACATTTAAACTTTCCAGGATGAGCGTTTATATTGGCCTTTGTTCTGTTTTTGTTTTACTGGTTGGTTTAACCGTGGCCTTGCTAACCTTAACCCCGTTAAAATACTACGTACCTGGATATGGTTCTCTTCAGGGAAGGAAAGAATTGCAGGAGCTAAAAATAAGAACGGACTCTCTTGAACAGGCACTGCAACAAAAAGACCAATACCTGGATAATATTAAAAAAGTGCTCGGAGGTTCAACAACCTTGAATCGCGACACGACAACATTGAATATTCCAAAACCGGAAATATCCAACGACTAAAAATCCATTTTTTATGTTTAGCCCCAAACAAAAATTGAACGGAGCGGGTTCCGTTTCTGGCAATACCAGCATTATTGCCGCAGGTCTTAAAATTACCGGAGAAGTTATTACAGACGCCGATATCCGTATTGACGGCACACTTATCGGCAATATTTCCAGCAGTGCAAAAGTTGTGATCGGACCTGAAGGTTATGTAGAGGGCAATATTACTGCCCAGCAGGTTGATACCACAGGAAAGATCAATGGGAACATAACTGTAGGGGATTTGTTGAACATGCGTGAAAAAGCTGAATTGTACGGCAACATTAACGCGCAGAAAATCTCTATAGAACCTACAGTTTACTTTAACGGAAAATGTTCCATGAGCAGTGGCACGCAGGTGGTTGAGATAACGTATGAAACCAATGAACGACAAGCAAAAGCAAAGTAATTATTCACTTTTATTAAGATATCTTGGTTTAGGCTTTCAATTATTAATTAGCCTCGCCCTTGCTTTGTATGCCGGAAAATGGCTGGATGAAAAATGGAATCTGAAGACTCCCTTATTGATCTGGATTTTACCTTTGCTGATATTGGCCGCTACATTTTATAAAGTGGTTAAGGACACGTCAAAGAAAAAATAATATGAACACTAAGCAAGAAAGAAGCGTTTCTATCCCGGTTCCAGCTATCCTGATTTTCATTATTGTTACCGCTATTTGCATTATTTTCAAATCTACCCTTGCCCAAAAAAGCATTGACACAAATGTTGTGCTGGGAGGAAATATACTGTTGTTCCTGCTCACTATAGTTTCCTCATTTATGCATGCAAAAGCCCTGAAAGATCCCAATCCTAACGCATTCGTTCGCAGCGTTATGGGCGCCATGGTAATGAAACTGTTTGTAATTGCTGCCGCAGTTATTATCTATCTTTTTTTGATGGGACAGCAAAAAAACATCGCAGGCATACTCATATGCATGGCACTTTATATTATTTACACGGCAATAGAGGTGAAAAGCACTTCTTCTCTTAACAAGAAAAACACGCATGGCGGCAACTGAGCATCCAATGCAGGCACTGGCCGCATTTATCCCGGACGGAACTTTTGATCTTGTTGTGGATTACCTCCACAAATACCAGGTGCACCTTACTGTTACGCGTGCACGAAAAAGTGTCTTGGGGGACTACCGGAATGCGGTTCACGGAAAAAATCATCGAATCAGTGTAAACAGTAATCTGAATAAATACGCCTTCCTTATTACTCTTCTTCATGAACTGGCGCATTTACTCACTTATGAACAATACAAGCATAAGGTCGCCGCGCACGGTAAGGAGTGGAAGACGATTTACAGCAGTTTGCTCGCAGACTTTATTTTAAAAGATATTTTTCCGCATGATATTACGCTGGCGCTAAAAAAATCTTTGCATAACCCGGCTGCAAGCAGTTGCGCCGAAGAAGATCTGATGCGCGTGCTGAGAAAATACGATCCACACAAAGATGGCATAACGCTTATTGAAGACCTGTCCGAAGGCGATCTTTTTAAAACAAATGATGGCAGGATATTTCGCCGCGGTGATAAATTGCGTAAACGTTACAGGTGTGAGGAACTAAAAACCGGGTTGATTTATTTGTTTAGCCCGGTGTATGAGGTTGTTAAGCTCAAAGCCTAAAGCCCAAAGCTTAAAGCCAGTACTGTTTCCGGATAATGTTTCTTGTTTTTTAATAATGTCGCAGCCTAAGATCTAATTTTAAATACTCCTCCAAATGGATATTATTTCATAACCTATTTATGCTATATCGAATGAAATAATTTGAGTGTGCCACAAAACTTAGTTTTAAGCTTTAGGCTTTAAGCTCTCAGCTCCTAATAGTCTTTCTTCTTAAAATCCCCTCGCTTCCATGCCTTAATGAAGTCTGCCCAGGCGGCGGGGTTAAACAGGTTGATTGGTGGTTGTTGACCCTGATAATAATATTTAGCTGCCTGCTGGCGGAATTGCATGTTGATCGCTTCACGGCCATCAGGCGGTAATGTTGCCATCAAGACGCGGCGTTTTTGTTCGTCAAGATTCTGACGGGCTATTTCAATCTGGTCGTCCGGAACCGGTGTTGACACAAAATCCCGTTCAAATTGTTCTCTTGTAGGCCTTGGCTTTAAGATCGTAGCAGGCAGATACGCCGTATCATTGATCATTAATTTGATCATACTATGCTGATCGCCTTCCAGTGACCTCGGAATAACAACTACCTGATCTTTAAATCCGACACAGGAAAACCTGATCTTATCCCCCTTTAATACAACTATGGAGAATACCCCTTGTTCATTGGTTAGTGTGCCCCTGCCCTTTCCTTCCACGATAACACTCGCTGCAGGAATCGCCTGCAAGCTATCGGCTGTCATAACTATACCAAACAACTGGACAACAGAATCTTTCTGCGCGCTTTGAGAAAATGATTTTGCAGAAAATAATATTGCTAAAAGGACCAGGCAGTATTGTAAAAATTTCCTCATTCAAAATACCTTTTTAGAACAACCAATTGGCACTACAATTTACTAAATACGCAATTACTTTGCCTACATAACAACAAAATAACCTCCTGAGCAGTTAACTTTGTCCGGGATTTTCTTTTTTAACAAAAATATGTGTGATGACTGAATCTGACATTCTTAAGGCACTCAGCAACGTAGAGGAACCTGATCTCGGAAAGGACATAGTAACACTTAACATGGTGAAAGACATTAAGATAAGTGGTGACGATGTTTCTTTTACTGTTGTTCTAACAACGCCGGCCTGCCCGCTGAAAGACATGATACAAAGGGCTTGTGTAAATGCCGTTAAACTATTGGTAAACAAACAGGCCAACGTTCATGTAAACTTCACTTCCAATACAAACACTACAAGAAAAGATGTAGCCCAAATACTGCCCGGCGTAAAAAATATTATCGCAGTGGTAAGTGGTAAAGGTGGCGTTGGAAAAAGCACCGTGGCTGCAAACCTGGCACTTGCGTTTGCCCAGGGTGGCGCAAAAGTTGGACTTATGGATGCCGACATTTACGGACCAAGTGTACCGATGATGTTTGGCGTTCGTGGCGAAAGACCCATGATGAAAGATGTTAACGGAAAAGGCTTTATAATTCCACTGGATCGCTTCGGCATCAAATTGATGAGTATTGGCTTGCTGGTAGATGAAAAAAATGCTGTGGTATGGCGCGGCCCTATGGCCAGCAGCGCTATCAGGCAATTTGTTACAGATGTTGAATGGGGTGAGCTGGACTACCTGGTGATCGACATGCCTCCCGGAACGGGTGATATACATCTTACGTTAATGCAAACAGTACCTGTAACGGGTGTGGTAATTGTAACTACACCGCAGGATGTTGCACTGGCCGATGCTAAAAAAGGAATTGCGATGTTCGGGCAGGCGCAGATCAATGTGCCAATCATCGGACTGGTAGAAAACATGAGCTACTTTACCCCTGCTGAATTGCCTGAAAACAAATATTACATTTTCGGCAAAGAGGGCGGCAAGAAACTGGCTGATGAATATGACCTGGCTTTCCTTGGCCAAATTCCTATCGTACAAAGCATACGCGAAGGTGGCGACAAAGGATACCCAGCAATGGTCGGCGATGATCCCATAAGCAAACAAGCTTTTGAAGAGTTTGCCTCAACAACTATCAGAAATATCGCTATTCGCAATGCGAGTGTGCCTAATACTAAGGTGGTGGAAGTTTTTGAGTAATGGAGAATGGAGAGTTCCTGCCCGACGGAAGTCATTCAGGCGGGGAAAATTGGCAATGATAGGTCATTTAGCTTTGAGTTGTCGATATCCAACGCTTATTAAGTGTAACGATCAGATCGATATTCGGGAGACCTCTCCCATCGTCGTGACGATGCGGTTCCAGACTTGCACATTATTATGCACTTGTTACTGGTGCTACTGAGACTACTTTTTCTGATAAGCCTGGATCGTCATGTCGACGATAGGAGACATCTCCCAAAGTTGACGATGCCTGCTTAACTATACGACTTGAACTGACAATGATTGAGACTAAAGGCTTAAGTTGAGTTGAAATATATAACTCAACATAGTTCCAAATAACGCAAAAAGCACAGAGTAGTTAATTCTGTGCTTTTTTTATTTCGATGAGAGATAGACTACTTAACCAGTTCTAATTCATCCAACGCGTCATTAATAATATCGATCTCATCGTTGGTAAGATCGATCTTTATAGCTTCTGCATTTTGAATGGCCTGTTCTGCATTGCGCGCGCCAACAAGACCTATGGTAATTCCCGGTTGTTCTATGGTCCAGCGAAGAACCAACTGACCAACGGTGGCATCTTTCTCTTCCGCTAATGGTTGAATTTTTTTGAGGAATGCATTTGTTCTTTTCAAATTTTCGTCAGTGAAAAAATACAATGATGCACGGTGATCGCCTTCTGAGAATTTGTAACCAGGCGCCATTTTGCCTGTCAACAAACCTCTCTCCAATGGGCTGTACGCCAATATTGATTTGTCGTGATCCAGGCAATACGGAACCAATTCTTTTTCAATATCACGCTTTACCATACTATATGGCACCTGGTCAGAAACAAGATCAATATATTTTGCAGCCTCTTTCATTTGAGCCACATTGTAATTGCATACTCCGGCATAACGGACCTTGCCTTGTTTAATTAACTGCGCAACCGCTTCCATCGTTTCCTGGATGGGCGTGGTTGAATCGGGCCAGTGTATCTGGTAAAGATCAATATAATCAGTGCCGAGTCTTCGTAAACTGTCTTCGCATTCTTTTATAATGCTTTCTTTGCCGGCGTATTTATAAATGTTTATTTCTGTACCGTCATTGTTTTTGCTGGCAAAGCCAAAATCGCCTTTAGCGAGATCCCAACGCATGCCGAACTTGGTCAGGATTTGCACTTTATCCCTTGGCAATTCCTTAATTGCTTCCCCTACTATTTCTTCGCTTAACCCCTGTCCATAAATCGGTGCTGTATCTATCGAAGTTACTCCCAGATCGTACGACGCCCTGATGGCTTCCACTGCGTCTTTTCTTTCCGTTCCACCCCACATCCAACCTCCTGCGGCCCAGGCACCAAAGGTAATAGCCGACACTTCCAAATCTGACGTTCCTAGTTTTCTATATTCCATGTGTTCAATTTTATTAACTATTCAAAAGTTATCTTCACAAGTTAAGCGCAGCCAAACAAATGCGTGCATGAATTCGGCGAAATTCCATATTTGTTAACAGCTATAAGCTGTGAGCTAAAAGCTGCGAGCTATCAGCTATTAGCTTTCAGCTAGAGGCATTAGATTTGAGGTATCAGGTTTCGGGTGTCAGGTTTCAATCCCCATCCCATATCCCTGCCTTTATGCATATTGCACATCACATACATTCCATATCGTACACCGTACATCAGGAAACTCATCCTCGTAAGACAACTCATTTCGTACTTGGCACTTACATCGTACATCTTACATCAAACATCGTACATCAAACAGCTCACCCTCGCCAGACAGTCCATTTCGTACTTCGTAAATCATACTTAGTACTTAACATCGTACACCGTACATCTAACATCGTACATCTAACATCGTACATTATACTCAGCTCACCCTCGCAAGTCAGTCCATCCTCACATCGTACACCGTACATCTAACATCTTACATCACACAGCTCTCCTTCGCCAGACAGCCCATTTCGTACTTCGTAAATCGTACTTCGTACTTAACATCACTTCGTTTTTTCCACCAACACCTCCAACAACATTTCCTCGCTCCAGTCTCCTTCGTATTTATTTCCGTTGATAAAAAAAGAGGGTGTGCCGTTTACGCCGCTTCGTATTCCACTTTCAAAATCTTCCTCCACTTTAGCCAGCGATTGTTTGTCCGAAAAATCTTTTGAAAACCGGTGCATATCCAGTCCCAGTTCCGCTGCATAATCCAATAAGCGCTCGACTGACAATGATTTCTGGTGCTCAAAAACTATATCGTGCATTTCCCAGAACTTACCCTGTAATGCAGCGGCTTCTGTTGCAATTGCGGCTGTAATGGCATTGGGATGAATTTCTGCCAGCGGAAAATTCCTGAAAACAAATTTCAGCTTATCGCCCATTTTTTCCTGAATGTTCTTAATAATAGGGTAAGCTCTTCCACAATGTGGACATTCGTAATCTCCATATTCCACAAGTTCGACAGAGGCGTCTTCATTTCCCTGGACATGATCGTTCTCACCAACTGCTGGTTTTAGTGCCATACTATTGTTTGATTTTTGCGTTATCTAATTCTTCCAACGCATCGAGAATGCCGTCGGCCCCGGGATTAACGCCGGTAGGAGAAAGATAGTTCCAGCGGATAACGCCGTCCTCATCCAATACATACAAAGCGCGCAGCGAAGATCCCTTTGTTTCATCATAAGCTTCATACATTCTGGAAACAGCACCCTTGGGCTCAAAGTCTGCCAACAGAGAGAAATGCAGTTTGCGATTTTCCCTGAAAGCAGCATGACACCATTTACCATCAACTGAAATACCAACAACTTCAGCATTGTGTTTATGAAACAGTTTCAACGTTTCATTATACAATGCCATCTGATCTCCACATACCGGACTCCAGTCTGCAGGATAAAAAGCAAGTATTACTTTCTTTCCTTTTAATTCACTAAGAGACACTTTTTGATCGGGCGTAGAATGCAGTGTGAATTCAGGCGCCCTGGTTCCTACAGCTAACATAACTATACTTTATGAGTGATTTACCGAAATAATAATCCAGATCACCGCCAAATTTCCTGCCATAAACAAGGATAGTGATTTTGGTTCTGTTATTTTTTCGCGGCCCTATCAATATACATTATTTTTTTAAAAGAAAAGGGCCATTTGTGCATTAAAAACCACTACATTCATGCTTGCAAAATCGTTTTTTCACTAATTACCAAAAAAATATGAAACGCTTCACTTCTCTCTTCACGATTGCACTAACCTTGCTTATCTGCGCCACCAGTACGCATGCATTTGCCCGCCGTGGTGGTTGGAAATCATTGTTCGACGGAAAAACCCTGAACGGATGGAAAGTTGGGAAAAATGCCGAAACCTTCAAAGTTGAAGACGGAGCTATAGTCGTAAATGGTAAAACTGCTCACTTATTTTATGAAGGCGATGTAAACAATCACGATTTTAAAAATTTTGAATTTAAAGCTAAGGTGATGACCATGCCTGGTTCTAATTCCGGTATTTATTTTCATACAGAATACCAGGAATCCGGATGGCCTGCAAAAGGTTACGAAGTACAGGTGAACAACTCGCACACTGACTGGAGAAGAACCGGTAGCTTATATGCCATTCAGGATGTAAAAGATGTGTATGTAAAAGACAGCGTATGGTACGAAGAATACATTAAGGTAGAAGGCAAACATGTTATCATTAAAATAAACGACAAAACAGTTGTTGATTATACTGAGCCTGAAAATCCGGAACGTCCTGAAGGAATGAAAGGCAGATTGATCTCAAACGGAACATTTGCTTTACAGGGCCACGATCCAAAAAGCAAAGTATATTTTAAAGATATAATGGTTAAGCCGCTGAAATAGTTGTTCAATTGAAAATTCCTGCCCGACAGAAGTCATTCAGGCGGGGACAGTTGATAATTGATAATGATTGAAGCAAACGGAAGCACTATCGGAGTTAACGATAGTGCTTTTTTATTTAAAGATGATGGTGCCGAATTTTTTGTATTCATGAAAATTTTTCTCAATAGGCGACCATGCCCATTTGATCATTTGGCCGCTATCATAATCAAGTCGGTAAAAATTAGCACGCCAAACAGTACCGGCTTTTGGAGGCACATTTAATAAGGGGCTAAATAAAGCATAAGGAAAAAATACTTCCGCCGCCCAGCCGGTTATGGCGGTGTTAACCTCTGCTTTACCGCCTTCTATTGAAACAGCTTTTTGAACTTTTCGATTGTTGACATAAGCAAAAGGCTGCCATCCGAAAGCCCTGCCGTTAAAGTTAGGCACCAGCAAAACAAGTTCTTTGTTCAGGTGATTGATTTCGTATTCGAGATAGATGGAAGTTGCAGTATCTGTTTGGAAGAATACTTCGAAAACATCTCCTTTAAACAGTGCGTCAAAATCTTTGGTTGAGCTGGTGGTGATATGATCATCTGCACCTTTAAACAAAACATAAATGCCTTTCTCGCTATACAGCATTTTAAATTTCGTATTGTAAGCCTGTCCGCCGCTATCCAGTTTTGTTATCACATTCCACGCGCATTTATCCCACTCATTATTATCTCCTTTTCCGTTGACTTCAAAGTCGCTGCTTTTGGACACAGATAACGGGGTTGCATTTATGTTGCCGCTGCGCGTCTGAGAGAACGAAATTATATTTATGCCTACGGCAATTGCCAATAATAACAATCTCATACATCAGTTTTTGTTTAGCAAGACTACGCGCCAGCAATTTTGTTATACGTCTTTTCTAATTTGATTGATGTGATTCTTTATAATGTTGCAGCAAAAGATCTCCGCCGAAATCATTTTTAAGATCACGCACTATCGTATGAACGTGGTTCGCATTGTTTTGGGTGTTGTCGTATTCAATTATAATAGTGGGTCCCTGGATGCGATAATAGTAAGGGTTACCAAATACCTTTTGCTGAGATCCGGCCCAGGCAAATTTAAGATTCTCCAAACCTGCCTGCTGGATGGTCTTCAGCATATCATCGGCAAAGATCTTTGTATAACGGTTTACATACAGCCTGATCAGTTGTAAAAATTGCTGCTGCTGTTTAACGGTCATGCCACTATATGATATTCCTGCAGGATGTTCGATCATCGCTTTCCTGTTAATAAAAGTGATGATCTCTTTTGGAGCAACAGAATCAATTAACGCAGTCTTCAATTGTGTGCCAGTTAGCGCATGTAACAAATCAAATCCTTCATTGGTCTCATCTTTTAAAACTTCCAATCCTTTGGATGGACCATCTAAAACTATGCCCGGGTTCGCACCAAAGAAGCCGGGAGTACCACCAACCAGCTCTTTTTTGTTAGCTGAAAAATTATAGCAAATATGATGACCTTCAAAACGCCAACCCCAAATTGTACTGTCACCTGGAATGCCAAAGATGGTTACATTGTATTTTCCCGGATCCCGGAAATGATCTTCAGGTTTTCTTTTTTCAATAGCCTTCAACAACACTTCCATCTGCATGATCTGTTTTACCTTTTTCATTGAGCCTTCACTCAAACAGGTTTTCAGCAGATCGAATGCGGCTTTTTGTTGTTGTTCATTCAGTTCATTAAAGGAAATCCCTTTCCTGTCCTCAATCGGAAAAAAATGAAAATTATATCTTTCATCGATATCAAATGGATAAATGGTCTTGGCTTGTTGTTCTTTCGTAAGTGTACTGATAAAGCCTTTTGCGGCTGCTACCATGTTTTGCGGGTAAGCTGAAGAGCAGATCAAAAAACTAATAAAGGCAAACAAAGCAATCTTCTTCATAATGCAGTTTTGATTGTACAAGTTAAACAAAAACAGGGGTATTATGCAGCAGAAGTTATTGAGATGCTTAAAAATTTCCAGAACGCAATATCAGCTAAGAACCTTTTTGAATCACTAAGTCACAAAGTACATAAAGCAGCACTAAGGCTTTTTCGTAAAATATCCAGCTGACTGGACTTTCTTATTGAATACCTTTGCCTTTGTAGTCTTTAAAGAAAAGATGCTACGCATTTCACAAAGCTTTTTAAAAATTGCGATCATTCTCTTTGTGCTGCTTTGTGTACTTCGTGACTTTGTGGTCCCCTCTTATTTAATTCAAAGACAACTCAATTACCGGAATTTCATAAGGCGGTTTTTGAGCCGGAACGGTTACAATAATATCATCCCCCTGCTCTTTATACAGCAGTTCAGAATTATCATGTAAAAACTGCGCATATTTTATCTTGCCCTTATACCCTTCCAGTGTAACTGAGCTGTACAGCGGATATTCAAACAGGTGCACGTAGAGTTTCTTTGTGGCAACGTTGTATGTTAGCTTGCTGCCTGCCGGAGCCTTGTAAGTATCAGGCGCGAAAGTGCAGTTGTAAATTGATTGATCATTTCCGTGCATCCAATAACTCAGACTGTCTAACGCATTATTTGCACGATAATCAAATTCACCACGCGCTGTAGGACCGACATTTAAAATCAGGTTTCCACCATTGGCCGTAGATGTAATCAACAGGTCGAGCAATTGTCTGTGTGTTTTCCAGGAGTGTTCATCGCGATAATATCCCCATGAACCGGAAAACGTCTGGCAGGTTTCCCATGTCTTTCCTTTATATTTCTCAAGTTCTTTGGTACTCACCTGTTCAGGAGTAACAAAGTCGTAACCATCTTCGTAATCATTTAAGTCCAAACGGTTATCTACAATAATTCCCGGTTGAAGTTTTCTGATTTGTTTCAACAGATCAATAGATCCCCAATCGTCTTTTCCTTTACCATATTTACCGGGATAAGAAAAATCAAGCCACAAAATATCAACCTTACCATAGTTGGTTAAAAGTTCCGTAACCTGGTTATACAAATACTGGCGATATTTTGCCATATCTTTTCCTTTGTTCAGGCGCTCATAGGCAGTATCGCTATCCTTAAGCGGACGTTGCGGATGAACACGGTCAATCGGAAAATCAGGATGGTGCCAGTCAATCAAAGAATAATAGAATCCAATTTTAATTCCTTCGGCTCTGAATGCATCCACGTATTCTTTTACGAGATCTCTTTTAGCTGCAGTTTTTGTGGATTTATAATCGGTATACTTGCTATCAAACAAACAAAAGCCTTCATGATGTTTTGTTGTGAGCACTGCGTACTTCATGCCGGCAGCCTTTGCCTCTTTTGCCCATTTCTTAGGTTCAAAATGATCCGGATCAAACTGATCAAAATATTTCTGGTAAGTTTCATTCGTAATACGTTCACGGTTCTTAACCCATTCGTGCCTGGCAGGCAATGCATACAATCCCCAGTGAATAAACATACCGAAACGTGCGTCGGTCCACCATTTCATACGTTCGGTTTTTTCTGCTGCCGTTTCACTGCCTAGTTTTTGCTGAGACATTGCAGAAGTTGATGATCCCATCAGGACAAGAAAAGCAAGTGATTGAAACAATCGCTTCATAAGTGTTGTTTTAAATATTGAATGATCAGGTATAGTATGCTTATTTGGCAGCCATCATTCCGGCAATCCTCCCATTTGGTGCATGGAAATTTCTCAATCAGTAGCAACCTAACGTGTCCACCTTTATGTTTCCGGGACAAGCAATCATTCATTCTTCCTCAGTAATGGCTTAAAGGTTTGAATGTACATTGAATATGATGTGCAGGCATTGCCGATTTTCGTATCTTCTTCCTCATTTTTAACATGAAGGTAATTTTCAAGAAGACAGTTTGAAATTTAAACCATATAAGTTAGAGATCGGCTGCGGCCAAATGTTTCGGCAATTAACAACTGATTTAAAGCGCAGGATCAAGATCTGATCGAAGCGAAGTTTTTTGAACCGTATAAGGGATATAAGGGCGTATAAGAAATTACGCCAGAGGATATTAATAACTAGTACAGCATAGATTTAATCTACCAGTTTGCACCCTTCACCATTGACCATTCACTGTTCACCAGTTGTATCGAAGGCATATAAGGGCGTATAAGAAGTTACGACCAGGGATAATAATAACCACAGCAACATACATTTAATCAACCAGTTTGTGCCCTTCACCATTGACCATTCACTATTCACTAGTTTGTATAGGGTTCAATAAAATATCCATTGTATTATTGAGGTAATCTTTTGATATTAGGAGTACAATCATTCATCAACAAAGACCTGCTGTTATGGAGAATTTAAGCGAACTGTTTATACCTACGGGAGAATTATTACTTACCACAAAACTTTTGAAAGATAAGGATCTGATGGCAAACGACAATCCGGCCCCATTATCTGCCGGAAAATCGTATCCCATCGAAACCGGTGATGTGGTATTCTCTATAGGCGCAAATGCATCACTGGATGTTAAACTGTTTAATGACGAGAATGATAATGACGAAGACAATTTCCTGGCTACTAAGGACAAACCAATAACATTTGACACGGCAAATACTGCTTATCTTAAATACAGAGGTGCAATAACGGCCAAGGCTTCTGGCCAGGTATCGTTGGAAAACCTTGGTTTTAATGCAGACTTCTCTGTTACAGGTGGAGCAAAGCATTTGTATTACAGCGGACACAACAATACAGAATCTATCAACAAAGCTTTTCTTTTTGATATCAGCCATTTCAAAACCATTTTTCGTTTTGAAGATGTAGAGAATCTTGAAGTAAATAATGCACTGGCACTGCTGGTGAATGGAACATTAAATGCCGGCTTGTCTGTTAGCTGGAGCAATATTTTTTCTCAAAGCCTCAGTGCATTGACCAATCAGTTAAAGACACCACTTACGCTGGATATCAATATCGGCCCACAACTTACCGCGGCATTCAATGTAAGTATCAAGGATGATTTCTTTTATTTCATCAAAAAGATTGACAAAGACAATTGCCTTGTTTCCGTTAGAAAAGCCAAAAGTTCTGTAGCATCCGGAAATATTGGAGCTTCCATAGGAATAAGTTTTGCGCAGCCGGATGTTCTTCAAACGCAGCTGTTTGATCTGTACAATAAAGTAATACAGTCACTTACCGCGAGTACTGCAACCGAAGTCGAACAGGTGATCGCGAACATAGAAAGTGCATCAGCCGATCCGACAAAAAAAGTTTTGATAGCAAAATTGCTGGGTCTGTTCGGACTGCAGAATATTCCTGAAAATCTTCAGTTGCTTGTCAGCAAACTACACGATTTTGAAAAAGATATCAAAGGAAATCTCCAGAAGATTGCACTTGCGAACATCACTTTTTCTTTTAAAGTTGAATACAGCAGAATAGAAGAAAATACGGAGTTGCTATCCGTTTCATTACCAACAGCAGTGCTAAAAAACTATCATAAAGATCTTTTGCGTTTCAGGACAGGTAACCTGTTACAGGACATGCGGAAAAACACAATTCCGTTCATATTGAATACTTATTTAAACGAGCAAAAGCTTGTCGTGGAAAGATCTTTCGGATTTGGCCTGAAGTTGTTTAACATGTCAATTATTTCAAGCAAAGATTACTCAACAAGGAAGCGCTTTATCCGCACAAATCTCACACAAAACAAACAGGTCCTTATTGATAATACAGCCGGCTATACATGGTCGCTCGGCAAAGCACAGGGGTCCTGGATGGGCGAATTATGCGGCACTATGGCAAATTTCTCAAAACAGGTTATTCCTACAGCCGATGAATTTGATTTTAGCCTGACACTGAATATGATTCAGAAAGACAACAAAATGTCGCTGAACGATTTTAAATCTTACCTGGATACAGCAGTGCTGTGGAGTATAATGAAACAGGAAGATGCAAACGCGTTTGCAAATAAATACGCAGGCTCTGAAATTATTGGACAGGAAGTATGGATAGAACACAAATTGATCTTTCCCGATAACACCTTGAAATTGATCCTCCAGCAAATTGATATAATCGGCTGGAGTAATATTAACATAGATACATTCTGCTTTGCCATGGCGGCTTCAATGAGTTATTTGCCGGATTTCGTTCTTAGGGCAAGCAAACAGGAACGTCAAAACACATACGCCGGTGCATGGAAGACTTTTATACAAAATCACGAATTAGACCGGGGTCAATACGCAGACATTATTGCTTCGGTTATAGATGAAAAAGGCAATCCTGACAACCTTTCAGCGTTTGAAACCAATTCGTCCAACTGGACATTTGGTGACAGCTTCGAAGGCGTGATCAGGAGCAATCCCGGACTGTTTGATGCATTGACAGATTTTATAAACGGCATCATTGACTGGAACAATAACATCGCTCAACACACGTCTTTTGACCGTCTTGATCATTCGTACAATAAGATCAGCGGCATCTTCAAACAAAGCTTCTATCTAAAAACACTTGGATGTTTTTTATTGACGCATGCAGAACGACTAAATCTGACCAAAGATGTAAAGAGAATATTTACAATAAGCTATGGAGCAGCCGACAACAAACAGGTGATCAACTTCGCCATGATTTGATGTTGCATATTTTGATTCAAAAAAAATAGTTTGCAGGTTACATGCATACCGTTAACTTTACGACTCTTGCCGTCATACACAAATCATCAACGAAATGATTTGATTGAACTGGCAATGTAACACGATGGCTTTCCAGTTAAGGAAAGCTTTATTTTTTTGTAGCTGCAGAGAACCTTTATCGGGTGTGTTGAACGAGTAAATACCAACCCTCACTTTAAACAGAAAATCACCGGGCCAACTGGACATTGACTAATATGCTAACCACATTTAACAATTTCTAATTGCACCTGTTTATTCAACTTCATATTATTTTTGAAGCGAGATCATGAAATGGTTATTTAGATTATGGCTTTCACTGTGTTTTATTGTGGTTGGTGGATATGCACTGTTGCATGGCCATCACTCTTCGTATGCGCTTAAAACCGGCTTCAGTAATTCTCTACAAAATGATCTTGCTTCTAAACAAAGCGACGATACATATATTGACGGCATAGCTTCTCCCAATGCAAAAAAAATGTATGAGCGGATAAAGGCTATTGAGATTGAAGATGATGATGAATCAGAGCCTTTGCGGAAACTCTTAGACAACAATTACTATTCAAATACTTTCTTACTTGCTCACATACAGAGCCACATACTGTCTTCTCTTGAAAACCCGCTGCCATTTTGTGAACACTTTTCTTACGTTTCCAGCTACAAGTTTATCATACATCGCGTTATAAGAATTTGATTTTTTAAATGCACGTAGACTGTCAATCGTCTACACATTTTTCAATTCTTATTCATTGTCTTGCCTCCATTTTTTTAATGACCTGAGGTTAAGGCATGCTATGCACTATTCAAAAGAAATATCAGGAAAATCTGAATCAATAATCCATAAAACACCATGAACAAAATTCTCATGCTCGCGGGCTTGTGCGCCTTGTTGTGCAATACAAGCTGTAAAAACAAGCCGGTTGAAGAAAAGGAAGAACAAACAAAATTCCTTGTAACGACTCCTGCAAAAATGGACACTTCAATCGTTAGTAATTATGTATGCCAGATCCATGCAATCCATCATATAGAATTGAGGGCGCAGGAACGCGGTTATTTACAAAAGATATTTGTTGATGAAGGTCAATTCGTAAAAAAAGGGCAGCTCTTATTTCAAATTATGCCTAACCTGTACCAGGCAGAATTAGAAAAGGCGCAGGCAGAGGTAAATTTTGCAGAGATCGAAGTACAGAACACAAAGTCGCTGGCAGATAAAAATATCGTTTCGCAGAATGAGCTGGCAATGGCCAAAGCCAAGCTTGCCAAAGCCAAAGCAGAATCTTCTCTTAACCAGGTCCATCTTCAGTTTACAGAAATAAGGGCGCCCTTCGATGGTATTGTCGATCGTTTCCAGGTAAGGGTTGGTAGTCTTTTGGGAGAAGGAGATCTTTTGACTACACTTTCTGACAACAGCAAAATGTGGGTGTATTTCAACGTTCCAGAAGCAGAGTACCTTGATTATAAATCCAAAGCCCATAACAACAATCAATCAGTAAGCTTGCTGATGGCGAATAATAAACTCTTCAATCATACCGGTAACGTAGAAACCATTGAAGCCGATTTTGATAATGAAACGGGAAACATTCCTTTCAGAGCAACTTTCCCCAATCCTGATGGCTTACTGCGACATGGCGAAACAGGTAATATTCAAATGCTTGTACCAATAAAGAACTCTCTGATCATTCCACAGAAAGCAACTTTCGAAACGCTCGACAAGAAATACGTGTATGTAATTGACAAAGACAACAAAGTAAAAACGCAGGAAATAACTGTAGCAGCGGAAATGGAGGACTTATATGTGGTATCCAAAGGTCTGGAAGAAAACGATAAAATTCTTCTGGAAGGTTTACGTAAAGTAAAAGAAAATGATAAGATCTCTTACGATTTTGAACAGCCTGGAAAAGTAATTGCCAGCCTGAAAGTACCGGCCGAATAATTTGAGAATTTAAAACGAAAAACAATGTTTAATAAGTTTATAAAACGGCCGGTTCTTGCCATTGTATTATCCGTGGTGATAATCTTTATGGGGGTCCTGGCTATAAAAACACTGCCCGTATCACAGTTTCCTTCCATTGCACCGCCGATGGTTGTTGTAAACGTGGCTTACCCGGGCGCCAGCGCTAACGTGTTGGTAAATTCAGTGCTTATCCCGATGGAAAAAGCCATCAATGGCACCCCGGGAATGAAGTACATGACTTCTGATGCAACAAGTGCAGGTGAAGCTACTATACAGATTGTATTTGATCTGGGTACAGACCCCAACCAGGCAATGGTTAATATCAAGACCCGTATAGAGCAGGTAACGAACAGACTGCCGGAACTGGTACAACGCGAGGGTTTGGTAGTAAGTTATACTTCTCCAAACATGTTGATGTATGTGAATCTTTACAGCAAAGACCCAAAGGCAGATGAAAAGTTCCTTTACAACTTTGCCGGTGTAAATATTATTCCTGAGATCAGTCGCCTCAATGGCGTAGGTAGCGCCAAAATTCTCGGTAGCCGCCAGTATGCCATGCGTATCTGGTTGAAGCCAGACAGGATGAGGGCTTATAATGTCTCTACAGACGAGGTAATGGAAGCTCTTGCCCAGCAAAGTGTGATAGGTTCGCCGGGGAGAATAGGCCAGGCTACCGGTAAGCGGTCACAATCGCTTGAATATGTGTTAACCTACCAGGGAAGGTATAATACGCCGGATCAATATCAGAATGTAATTATCAGGGCGAAAGCAAATGGTGAAATGCTTTACCTGAAAGACATTGCCGATGTAGAGTTAGGAAGTGAGTTTTACGATATCTACTCCAACATGGACGGCCATCCGTCTGCAGCCATTACATTAAAGCAAACCTATGGCAGCAATGCCAGTGATGTTATTAAGGAGGTAAAGGCTAAGCTGGAAGAAATTAAAGCAAGTTCTTTCCCTCCGGGGATGGATTACCAGATCAGTTATGATGTATCAAGTTTTCTTGATGCCTCAATAGAAAAAGTAATTCACACGCTCGCTGAGGCCTTTATTTTGGTGGCTTTGGTAGTTTTTATATTTCTTGGCGACTGGCGCTCCACACTTATTCCAACGCTTGCGGTGCCTGTATCGTTGATTGGCGCATTTGTGTTTATGCAAATGTTCGGCCTTACCATCAACCTGATCACTTTGTTTGCGCTCGTACTGGCAATCGGCATTGTGGTGGATAATGCCATTGTTGTAGTAGAGGCAGTGCACACCAAAATGGCAGAAGAACATCTTTCACCGTACAAAGCGGTAAAGAAAGTGCTTAAAGAAATAAGCGGGGCCATTATTGCTATCACGCTTTTGATGACTGCTGTGTTTATTCCGGTTGCATTTATGACCGGCCCCGTAGGTGTGTTTTACAGGCAGTTCTCTATTACTATGGCAACATCCATTGTAATTTCCGGGTTCGTTGCACTTACGTTAACACCGGTGCTCTGTGCCATGATCCTGAAAAATACGCATGGGCAGCCCAGGAAGAAAACGGTTATGAACAGGCTAATTGATGGATTTAATAACTGGTTTGATAAAGTAACAGGAAAATATGCTTCTCTTCTAAGGGTGATCGTAAGCCGCAGGGTTGTTACATTCGGATTGCTCTTTGCCTTTTGTGCAGGGATCTGGGCCACGTCTAAAACACTGCCGTCTGGCTTTATTCCCAATGAGGACCAGGGAATGATCTATGCAATTGTTCAGACGCCTCCGGGATCTACGCTGGAAAGGACCAATGATATTGCAAAAAAATTGCAGCAAATTGCCAAAGGTGTGGAAGGCGTCCAGTCGGTTTCTTCTTTGGCGGGCTATGAAGTTCTTACCGAGGGCCGTGGTTCCAATGCCGGTACATGTCTTATCAACTTAAAAGACTGGTCAGAGCGCAAGCATTCTGCCGTTGAAATAATTGAAGAGCTGGAAGAAAAATCCAAAGACATTCCAGGCGCGGCTATCGAGTTTTTCCAGCCGCCAGCCGTACCAGGTTATGGAGCAGCTGGCGGGTTCTCGCTTCGTTTGCTGGATAAAACAAACTCAGGAGATTACAAGGAATTCGGCAAAGTAAACGATGAGTTTATGGCTGCGCTTAAAAAGCGCAAGGAACTTACCGGGCTCTTTACCTTTTTTGCATCTAATTATCCGCAGTATGAGTTGGAGATAGATAACCAGGCAGCGATGCAAAAAGGTGTTTCTGTCGGAAAAGCGCTGGACAATCTTTCTATCCTGATAGGCAGTACCTATGAACTTGGATTTATCAGGTTCGGAAACTTCTTTAAAGTATATGTTCAGGCCGCACCTGAATACAGGCAGTTACCCGATGACGTTTTAAAGCTTTACGTGAAAAACAACAGGGATGAAATGGTTCCCTACTCGGCCTTTATGAAAATTAAAAAGGGCCAGGGCCTGAATGAGATCACGCGTTACAATATGTACACATCTTCTGCTATTAATGGAGCTCCGGCGCCTGGTTACAGTAGCGGTGAAGCCATTGAAGCCATTCAGGAAGTTGCCAAATCCCTGCCGCGTGGTTATGGCATAGATTGGCTCGGTCTTTCTAAAGATGAAGTGGGACGCGGCAATGAAGCATTGTACATCTTCCTTATCGTACTGGCATTTGTGTACATGGTTCTTGCAGCACAATATGAAAGCTTCATCATCCCACTGGCCGTTATTCTTTCATTACCTGTAGGTGTCTTTGGCGCATTTCTATTGATTAAGCTAATGGGTTTATCAAATGACATCTATGCGCAGGTAGGTCTTGTAATGCTTGTTGGATTGCTGGGCAAGAACGCTGTGTTGATTGTGGAATTCGCCGTGCAAAAGCATCAGCAGGGGGCCACTATAGCTGAGGCAGCAATTGAAGGCGCCAAAGTACGTTTCCGTCCTATCCTGATGACATCTTTTGCATTCATAGCCGGGTTAATTCCTTTGCTTTTTGCAACCGGACCGGGTGCCATAGGTAACCGTACTATCGGTGCATCTTCTGCCGGAGGTATGTTGCTTGGAACTGTTTTCGGAGTAATTGTAGTTCCGGGGCTATACTACATATTTGGCAAGATGGCTGAAGGCCGTCATCTCATCAGAGATGAAGATGAAGTTCCTTTAACAGAGGACTTCATGCACAATACCGGCAAAAAGAAAAAGAAACGCAAATTCTTTCTTTTCAAATCAGAAAGGGAAAATTTATTACAGGCTAAAAATGGAAATCATGAGTAAAAACAAGTTGTATTTATATACGGGGATCATTTTTATTTCACTAACCTATGTGGCTTGTAAAATACCGGCTGTGACCAGCAAAACTGAGAACAAAACAGTTCCCGGATATTTTACCGCATCGCAGGATTCTGCGGCGAAATCGGTGGTGAAATGGAAGGAATATTTTACAGATAAATATCTTGATGCACTGATCGATACCGCTTTAAAAAACAACCAGGAGCTTAGCATCGCTTTGCAGGAAATCGAAATAGCACGTAACGAAATAAAAGCACGAAAAGGTGAATACCTGCCTTTTGTGGGTGTAAAAGTAGGTGCAGGCGTAGATAAAGCAGGCAGATACACGAACATTGGTGCGATGGAGGCGAATACCGATATCAAAGAAGGAAAAGAAATGCCTGACCCAATGCCGGATCTTCAAATTGCCGCCTATGCAACATGGGAGGCAGATATATGGCACAAGCTTCACAATGCAAAAAAAGCTGCTGTAAACAGGTACCTGGCAACAATCGAAGGCCGCAATTTCGTAATCACCAATCTGATCGCTGAAATTGCCAATTCTTACTACGAATTACTCGCCCTTGACAACCAGCTTGAAATCGTAAATAAGAATATTGACATTCAAAATAATGCGCTGCAAATAGTAAAGGCACAGAAGGAGGCTACACGGGTTACAGAACTTGCAGTGCGAAAATTTGAGGCAGAAGTTTTAAATACACGCAGCCTTCAATTCGGGATTCGTCAGCAGATCACCGAAACGGAAAACCGCATCAATTTTCTCTTAGGCAGATATCCGCAGCATATTGACAGAGATGATAAGGCTTTTGAAAATGGAATGCCGGGAGTAATTCAGGCGGGTATCCCTTCTCAACTGCTCACCAATCGCCCTGACATTCGACAGGCGGAACAAGAGCTGGCTGCATTAAAGCTGGATGTAAAAGTGGCAAAAGCGAAATTTTATCCGCAGCTGGCCATATCCGCATCAGTTGGCTATCAGGCATTTAATCCGGCCTATTTATTTACAACACCTGCTTCGTTGATCTATTCACTCGCAGGTGAGCTGCTTTCTCCTTTGATAAACAGAAACGCAATAAAAGCGTCTTATTTTAACGCCAATGCTAAACAGGTCCAGGCGGTTTACAACTATGAGCGAACAATCCTGAATGCTTATGTTGAGGTTGTTAATCAGATGAATAAAATGGACAACCTTGCAAAGAGTTATGACCTGAAGTCAAAACAAGTGCTGGCACTTACGCAGTCTATCGATATTTCCAATGATCTGTTTAAATCTGCCCGCGCGGATTACATGGAAGTATTAATGACCCAGCGCGACGCACTGGAATCGAAGTTTGAGCTGATAGAAACAAAAAAACAACAACTAAATGCGATGGTGAATATTTACCAGGCATTGGGTGGTGGTTGGAATTAGAAAATGTAGAATGGTTATGATGCAAAGGAAAATAGCCGGTGCGAGCCGGCTATTTTGGTTTATTATCCAACCTATGTAATGCTGTGATTTAGTTTTTTTGATTGATCAAGTTGACAACCACTTTTACTATCATATCTTTTTGATCAGGTTTACTTTCTGCTATCATTAGCGTTAGTGCAACAAGGGCATTGTCACCAATCCGTTTCGAGCCATCGGCGCCGTAAAGAATTTTATTTTTCTCTAGAAACCAGACAAAGAGGAATGCGGCAATACGTTTATTTCCATCAGAAAAAGAATGATTCTTCACCACGAAGTATAACAGATTTGCAGCCTTTTCTTCGATGCTTGGATATACGTCATTTCCGTCGAAAGTTTGATAAATAGCCCCTAATGAACTTTGAAAACTTTCATCTTTCTCGTTTCCGAAAAGAGTGCTTCCTCCAAATTTATCGCGCAGACCATTTATGGCTTTTATTGCCTCGGCGTAGGTTATCTTAAATAACTCCCTTGATGTAGTGTCGCGGATTTCCAGAATTTGATGATCATACTTATCCAATACATCAAGTGCATACGTGTAATCGGTAATTACGTTCAATAGGCCGGTGGCTTCATCGGAGTTAAGATCTTTATTTGCCATTACATTAGCCAGCAACTTTACGGTATGCTTAAGTTCTTCTAATTGGCGTGATTGTTCCTGTAGTCTCTTTTCATTTACTGAATACCCTTTTACCAGGTAATCTTTAAGAATTTTATTAGCCCAGATGCGGAATTGTGTACCGCGCTGTGATTTTATGCGATAGCCGACGGAAATGATAACATCGAGATTGTATAACTTAACCGGTCTGTCCGAATTTGCAATGTGCAAAAAATGCACATTGCTTTTTTCTACAAGCTCTCCTTCTTTAAATATATTATTGATATGCTTTGTGATAACTGTTCTGTCTCTTTCAAATAAATCCACCATTTGTGACTGGGTGAGCCAAACTGTCTCATCTTCAAGCCTAACATCTAACCTGGCTTCGCCATCAGGAGCTTTATAAATAAGAATCTCTCCCTTTGTATCCATATATATTAATTTATTTCAAATATAATATGGGTTTATTCTCACGGTAAATGATAATTATCACTAACGATCTACACTGTATCTAAAAAGTATTACTTTCCAATACAAAACTTACTAAATATATAATCCAGCTGATCCTCATTCGTTATCTCACCTGTAATCTCACCTAAATAATGCAAACAACGCCTGATGTCCAGCGCAAGCAAATCCCCTGGAATTTTATTATTCAATCCCTCAATAATATCCTGTAACGATTGCCTGATCTTTTCAAGTGCCTCTACGTGACGGGCGTTTGTAACCACCGTATCATCCATCAAATTATTATTGCCGATGGCATGAACAAACAGCTGGCGTTTTAGGGAGTCAATACCACGATTTTCTCTTGCAGAAATAAAAATAATACGTGGGATCTCATTGAATTTTGAGGCATAGGTTTCCAGGGGTTGCAAATCGGCTTTGTTGCCTATAAGAAGATATTTTATATGCTTATTTTCAAACTCCTCCACAATGCTTTTCAGATCTTCTGGCGATGTCTCGTTAACATCAAACAAATAAACAACTACATCCGCCTCGCGCATCTTTTCGAGACTGCGTTCCACACCAATACTTTCGATAATGTCACTTGTATGTTCCCGTATTCCCGCTGTGTCTATCAGGCGGAAAAGAATGCCATCAATGTTCAATGTCTCTTCAATCGTATCACGCGTCGTTCCGGCAATGTCGCTGACAATTGCTCTTTCCTCATTTAAAAGCGTATTTAACAGAGTCGACTTACCAGCATTGGGTTTTCCTATGATTGCCACCTGCACGCCATTTTTAATCACATTACCTAAGGCAAATGACTGCAGTAATTGCGTTACCTGTTTTTCGATGCTTTCAAGAAGAGTCAGTAGTCCTATTCTGTCGGCAAACTCAACATCTTCTTGCGAAAAATCCAATTCCAATTCTATCAGCGCTGAGAACTTGATCAACTGGTCACGCAACTCTTTTAGAATACCGCTAAATCCTCCGCGCATATGCTTTAGAGCAGTTCTCTTGCTGGCTTCGGTATTACTTGCAATTAAGTCTGCTACGGCCTCGGCCTGAGCCAGATCCAGCTTTCCGTTTAAGAAAGCTCTTTGCGTAAATTCCCCCGGCTTGGCCAGTCTTGCTCCATGATTGCTCAGCGCGTGCATTATTTGCTGTTGAACATAGTGAGAACCGTGACAGGATATTTCGATAACATTTTCGCCTGTATATGATTTTGGCGCCACGAACAGAGAAATCACCACTTCATCAATGGTTTTATCGCCATCTTTCAAATAACCCACATGAAGTGTATGAGAGGGTTGCTTTTCCAGATCCTTTGACGGAAACAAGTCATTTACAATATTTATTGCCTCCTTACCACTTACTCTTATTACACCAATAGCGCCAATACCCTGCGGAGTCGCAAGTGCGGCTATTGTGTCTGACCATCCTTGTAGTTTTCCTAGCATTCTGTTCAATTTATCATTAACGTAGAGAAACATGCGGAAAAACACTGAGATATGCCGTTCCTCCCGATAGTTTAAACTCAAAAGTATTACGAGTTTGCCGTTCTGTAAAAGAAAAAGTCCCTGACAGTGACTGCCAGGGACTTTTTCAAGTAAGATAAAATTATGATTAACCTTCAGATACTTCGAATGTTACACTTTGTCTCTGACGATAAATTACTTTTCTACCATTTTGTTCTGCAGGAACCCATTTAGGACCTCTTTTAATTACGCGCGTAGCTTCATCAGCAGTACCGTAACCAGGATCGTTTTCTGCTTTTACTTCAGAAATGTTACCTTCTTTGTCCACAAGGAAAGAAACTACAACTGTATAACGACCTGTTGGGGCACCATTTTCAACCGCAACATCTGCACGCAGGTTACGAGTTAAATATTTAGTCCATGCCTCATTTCCACCAGGGAATTTAGCCTGAATTTGTACAGTTTTAAACTCCTTGTCGTAATCTTCTTCTTTTGCTTTGGGAGCTTCAACCACACCAGTACCTTTTTCCTCAACCGGAGGTGCAACTACGTCGGCTTTAATACCTTCCTGGTTAATGGTACCAATTCTGGTGTCTTCCAGTTTTTCCTGTTCTTTGATTTCTTCTTCAGGTTTAACCTCTTCGTCTTTTACGATTTTGGGAGGAGTAAACTTGGTGATCTCAACTTTAGGAGGTTCAACTTTAGGAGGTGGTGGTGGAGGCGGCACATCTGGCTTCTTCTCCTCACGCACGTCTGCCAATTCAACGTCCTGTACAATGATCTTTGCCTCTGTTTTCTTTTTTGTTGCGTTCGCCAGCAAGGAGCCTAAAAACAACAACAAACACAAGGCAAGCATACCTATCACAGCTGTTACAATACGCTTATTGTAGGTTTTGCGCAGTTCGTATGCACCATATTCTTTGTTTCTACCGTCGAAGAGTATATCCAAAAAATCGGCGCTTAAAATTTTGTTTACATCCATTTTGAGAATGTTTTTTAAATATGATGCTCATTCAGATTTTTTCCATAAAAATCCGGTAGATTTTTATTGGTTGCTTTGATCAGACAATTTCACGAATTGAGCTTCAGCCGGTGAAATATCAACCAATGCGTATTTTTTTACTACGTTGATGGCCATTTCATCCAGAATATCAATTACGTTTTTGTAGGTACTTTCTTCGCTTGGTTTAATAACCACTACAAAGTCTTTCTCATCTGTGGCCTTCTTTTTATTGATGATCACATTACGGATTTCTTTGAAGTTTGCGGATTTAAAGTTAGCCCCAGCCGGATCTAAAATACCCTCGTAATAATATACGTGATCTCTAGCACCCAGCATTATAGTCAATGCGCCTGATTCTTTGGCTTTGTTTTGTTCCTCTGGCTTATCAGTGTCCTTTGGCAGGAACAACTTCATTGCCGTCGGTTGACTCATCGTGGTAGTAAAAATAAAGAACGTGATCAACAGGAACCCTAAGTCCACCATCGGTGTAAGGTCAACCCTGGTTGAAAGTTTTTTACCTTTTTTGACGCCCGGGCCTTTCTTATGACCACCACCTGACGAGGTATCCATTTCTGCCATGGCAAATAGGTTTTAATTTTAAAAATATTGTTCCGTGTTACAGGTCTTCCTGTTTAATACCTTTCTGGTTAGCTTTCCACAATTCTGAGCCTGATGGAACGCTTTCCGGATTGGTAACCATCTGGAATTTAAAGAAATCATTTTTCTTGAAAGAAGCGATAATGTTCTTGAAAGCAGGATACTTTGCAACATTATCACCTTTCAGTAACAGGTTGAAGTTGTTCTTAGAAGCACCTGCATAGGCAGAAGCAACTGCGCTCATCCAGTCCATCATTTCATTGTTGGTACTGTCTTTTACGGTAATACCGGGGAGCGCCTCACCTGTCATTTGTTTAGTATCCAGTGCCGCCTGCTGTTTTAACTGAGCAAGAGGAACACCGATAAAAGGAGCCTTTACTAAAGCTGAGATCTCAGCAGGCGTAAGGCCAAGGTTTCTGTTCTGATTAACTGTTTCCAAAATGGTTTGTTTCTTTACCAGGTCCTCTTTACCGTCCCCTACAGAAAGAAACACTTTACCATCTTTATTCAGAGAAATCATAACCAGGTCCTTTTCAGGAGCAACTTTAGCTGCCACTGAGCTTGGTGTGTTCACCGGAACGGCTTCAGACGGTTTAAATTTAGTTGTCAGGATAAAGAAGGACAACAAAAGAAAAGCCACGTCACACATAGCCGTCATATCTACCGAAGTGCTCTTTCGAGCAATTTTAGGTCTGGCCATTATACAATTTTTAAGTCTGTTCTTTTAATAGATGCAATTACTTCAACTTTCCATAAGCCGGCCACTACTATTTGTAGTTAGCAGCAAAGCTTTGAGTTAAAGTAAAACCAGACTCATCAATACCAAATGTGATACCATCGATTTTGGTAGTGAATATGTTATAGCAAATGATCGCAATAGCAGAAGTACCGATACCTAATGCAGTGTTATAAAGGGCCTCAGAGATACCTTGAGATAACGCCTGAGCAGCTTCACCACCACCGCTTTCACCCAAAGCAGAGAATGAACGGATCATACCCATTACCGTACCTAACAGACCTAACAAGGTTGCTACTGATGCGATAGTAGATAAGAACACCAGGTTCTTTTCCAACATTGGTAATTCAAGAGCTGTTGCTTCTTCAATTTCTTTCTGGATGCTTAATACTTTCTGTTCAGTATCCAACTCAGTGTTACCGATCATTTCTTTGTATTTGCGTAAGCCAGCTTTCATTACATTGCCTACAGAACCTTTTTGTTTGTCGCACTCAGCTAAAGCTTTGTCAACATCTTTGTTTGCAAGGTGGAACTGTACTTTGCGGATGAACTCAGCAATGTTACCGGTACCTGTAGCTTTAGTTACTGTAAGGAATCTTTCAATAACGAAACATACTACAGTTAAGAATGTACCGATCAGGATAGGCACGATGATACCACCAAGATACATTTTAGTGAAAGTTCCGATAGGACCTTCGTGTTTAGGCCAGAATCCACCAGCTGGATCTGGTTTAGTAAAGTTTGCCGGATTACCAATAACAAAACGCCAGATAATGTATCCAAGAATAATACATGTCAAGGGTGCAATCCACGAAATCGAGTTACCGCTTCTTTTTGGTTGAACAGATGTTTGTGCGCTCTTTGCTACTGCTGCTGTTGCAGTCGGTCTTGTTTCTGCCATGATGCAATGAATTTTAAATTTTAAATAAAACTAATGGTTTAGAAAATGTTTGGCAATTCTAAGAAAAAATCGTTTTAAAAAAACAAGTATTTCTCTATAAATTTTCAAATAAGCCACCTAAAGTAGAAATTTTATTCAATCCAAACAAGCATCCCCTTATTTTTTATTGTCAATTATACAAAAATGCTTTTTCATAAAACCCTTATGACCATTATGTTCTGCGCCAATTCTTACGAAAGGCGCTGGCTTATGATGTGATATAGATTAGTATTTCCCGCTATTTTATTTTTTCTGATTATTTTTCTGTTTTATTAATATTTTGTTCATAAATAACCGCCCTCCGAATGATCAAAAGATTCTTTTTATCCCTGATTGTCATCATAATATTGCTTTTCGCTTTCGTTCTCACAAAGACCTTTATTTACTCCCGGCAAATTCCGGCAACTTCAGCAGCGCAGGTACCGGCATTGGATAATATGGCTATAGTCCATTTAAGTAATGCGATCCGTATTAAAACGGTGTCGCTTGCCGGTGATCACCCAAAAGACAGCAGTTCGTTTTTTGCATTCAGATCATTCCTCGATTCTGCTTATCCGGTCATTCAGCAAAAACTACAGAAAACAGTCATAGACAGCTTTAGCTACATCTATCATTGGAAAGGAAAAAACAGTCAACTTGCCCCCTACCTTTTTCTCGCACATACGGATGTGGTTCCTGTTGAAGACTCATCTGCTCATTTGTGGCATGTAGAACCATTCGCAGGTACTATAAAAGACAGTGCTGTTTGGGGAAGAGGAGCTACCGATGACAAATGTTCAGTGATTGCATTGATGGAAGCTGTTCAGGTATTGCTGACACAAAACTATCAACCAGAGAGGGATATTTATCTCTGCTTCGGACATGATGAGGAACTTGGGGGCATATATGGTGCCCAAAAGATTGTTCAATGGTTTAAAGAACGCAATATAAAAGCAGCACTGGTACTGGATGAAGGCGGTATTATAACAAAGGAAAATTTTAAAGAACTTAACAGACCGATTGCGTTACTGGGAGTAACGGAAAAAGGATACGCGACATTCGAGCTGTCTGTTGAAAAGGCTGGCGGACATTCGTCGATGCCTGAAAAGGAAACGGCGATTGACATTCTTATTGCAGCCTTAAACAGGCTTAAACAGCATCCTACTAAAGTACGATTCGCTGAGCCCACAAATGTTATGTTGGATAAAATTGGCCCGGGGCTTAATTTCACAACACGCATGGCGCTTGCCAATCGCTGGCTTTTCGAGCCTATGCTTGTAAGTCAGTTTGAAAAAACAAAAGGAACCAATGCATCAATACATACAACCATCGTTCCCACAATTCTTTCAGCGGGTATGAAAGACAATGTAATTCCCTCTTTTGCAAAAGCTACTGTTAACTGCAGAATTATGCCAGGCGAAACATCTGCCAGTGTGGAGGCATTTATAAAGACGGCTATCAACGACGATAGAATACATTTAAACCGAGGACAGTTTGCCTCGGAACCTGGCAAACCAACTTCTTTAGAGAGCGAAGCTTATAAAAAGGCGATAGCGTCTGCTTATAAAATTCTTGATAATATTGTACCGACTCCATTTCTTATGATTGGCGCGACCGATTCGCGTTTTTATGAGCCAGTAACGGATGCAACCATACGCTTTCTTCCAGCCATTGATCCCCAAGGGTACCATGGTGTCGACGAAAGATTACCTTTTGCCGATTTACAAAGAATGATCTTCTTTTATCAGTTGATGATGAGGAATTAGGGAATGTGCGAATGAGCAAATGTGCGAATGAGCGAATGTGCGAATATGTAGATGTGCGGATGTACAGGTACCGGATATGAATAGTAAGCCTGATTAAATTGAGTACTTCGTACTTCGTAAATCGTACTTGTTTAGAATGTTGACCCGGCCCTGTGCACATGACGAAAATTGGGTACTTCGTACTTCGTAATTCGTACTTACTACCTGGCTGTCTATTCGTATCGAAGGGCCACGATCGGGTTTAATCTTGAAGCTTTGATAGCGGGCCATAATCCGGCGAGTAGTCCTACACCGCTGCATATTACGATACCCAAAACCACCCAGGCCCAGGGAACGACGAAGCCGGTGCCCAAAAACATTGAAAACAGGTTACCTACCAATACGCCGAGGATGATACCGAACAAAGCGCCCGCAAGGCTAATAATGGTGGATTCAAACAAAAACTGTGCGCGGATATTTTTACGCTTCCCTCCTATTGCTTTAATGAGCCCCACTTCTCTGGTGCGTTCATTTACTGCAACCAGCATAATATTCATCAATCCAATTGCAGCTCCGATCAGTGTGATCAGACCGATTGCTCCTGCAGCTCCCTGAATACTGCCCAGGAGTCCGATAAAAGTAGCTGCAAGCTTGTCACTTTTTTCAATCACAAAATTATCTTCCTCGGTGGGATGAAGTTTGCGAATAGACCTGAAAAGCGCTGTACTCTCAGACACAGTTAAGTCCATTTGCTGCACGTCACCAGCCATAATTCCCAATATAAAAGAAGGGGATGAATTTTGGAGCCTTCTGACATTGTTGTAAGAGGTAATAATCACGTTGTCGGCTCTCATCAAAGCACTGGAACCCTTGCTTTTAAGCACGCCGATTACCCGGTAAGGCACGGCTCCCACAACAATTATTTTATCCACGCCACGAGCCGCATTGTTAGATCCAAATAGTTTTGAAGCAACGTCGCTACCTACCAGGCAAACATTCCGGCCGCTTTCTACATCCAGTTTGTTGAGATTTCGGCCTGCTTCAACCGTAAAACCATTTACCTGGAGAAAGTTTTCATCACCTCCGCGAATATTTACATTTGGATTGGTTTTCTTGTCTTTGTACCGGATCTCATTTCCCCCCATTCCATTTAACTGTATGGTTACCAGCCCGGGCATTTTGAAAGAAGCCTTAAAAGCTTCAGCTTCTGACAATTGAATAGGCTTATCTAAATTTGATTTCTTTTGTTTTTTTCCGCGTTTTTCCTTCCTGACTTCCCTGTTATCGTCAAAACGAAAACGTTCTTTATAGGCGATACTAAAACCATTTGCTCCCATTGTGGAGAAACTCTCGCGCAGGCTGCCATTCATGGCATCTATGGCCGTAATAATCCCGATTAAGGCCATAATTCCAAATGCGATAATAGCAACAGTTATCCCTGTGCGCAACTTGTTGCTGCGAACTGTCCTGTATGCGAGAGAAAACGAATCGCTTAATGTCATAACGAATATTTGGAATTGCTTCGCTTAGGCTTGCTGCAATGGCTGCCTTAAAGATAACATTCTTGGCAATGGAATAGAATAAAAAAAGATGAAGGGAGATTTTTCAGTGCAGAAGGTGAGCTTACCAAATAAAAACAGCTCATGAATATTTTCTGAGCTGTTCTTCCAATCTTATTAGCACATTAAATTATTATTTACTCTTTCTGGCGAAATTCCTGGGCATCCCATTTTTTGTGAGAAATGCGGCGGCCTCATCAGCTTTTTTCTTAAAGACTGCATCCTGACTGTAGTCTTTCATCTTTTTTGTAACAATTATATTTGAAGTCTTATTCTTTTTCATTGCGATAGATGTCATAATCGTTTCTTCTGTTTTCGAATTTACAATTTCTATTTAAGTTTTATGAGAAAGGCTTCATAATTCCTTCCTGACTGGAAATCTTCCCATCGATTGCGGCAAAAGCCAACAATATCAAACAACCGGCTAATCTCCGGCCAATGCCTTCGAATACTCATTTGGTATAATCTGTTCTTTTCAGGCGTGCTGCCTTTTGCAAAGATCAATGCATCCTTGTGAAAGCTTATAAAATCAAGAACTGCAGAAGCAACCGAGGCGAGTACTTTATCCCGATCCAGGTTGTTTGTTCGCACCGAATCGTTTATGCACTCATTTTCATCATCCCAATCTCCAAAAGCGAGATTATATAAGTATCCGGAGATTTCCTGGAACATAACAACCTTCTTAATCGGACCTTTGGGGCCTTCGCTGAAAAATTCATAAGAGCGTCTGCTTTCATTGGAAAGCAAGTCGTACTTCTCGAGGTTCATCTTTCGGGCTAAGGGTTTTGAGCTTTGGGTTAATAAAAAGGCCACATCGATGATGCAGCCTTTCTTAATTTTTTTTTGTGGTTAAAAATAGAACCATTGCAACAGCGATTGCGGTAATATTCCAAACAATATAATCAAGCCGGCAAGAACAATTATGCCTACTTTAAATCCTTTTGAAACTTCTTCTGTTATAGTTGCTTCTCCGTCTTTGAAATACATAGCCTGTATTACACGGAAATAATAATAAACGCTCACTGCAGCGAAAACAACGCCTACAATCACCAGCCACAAATAACCGCTTGTTTTCATAACAGAAGCAAGCATGTAATATTTTGCAAAGAAACCAGCTGTTAAAGGAATACCTGCAAGCGATAAAAGAAAGATTGTGTTTGTTGCGGCCAGTACTGGTTGAGTTTTACTCAAGCCGTTATAACCCTCAAACGTGTGGTCCTTCATCTTGACCATTATCGCGAATATGCCGATTGAAGCAAGACTATAAGCTGCTGCATATAACAGCAATCCTTCCTTGGCAACATCGTTCAGGCTAAACAGAGCGAATAACATAAAACCTGCTTGTGCAATGCTTGAATAAGCCATCATACGTTTCACGCTCTGCTGAAAAACCGCTGTAATATTTCCTATTAATAATGTTGATACGATCAGGATCGCAAATAACATTTTCCAGTCAACACCCGTAAATGCATTCGCTTCAACGCCTGATGCATCTGCACGGGCATCAAATAATTTAATGAAAGCGATAAATCCGGCAGCTTTAACAATGGTTGCCATGAATGAAGTAAAAACTCCGGGAGAACCATCATACACATCCGGTGTCCAAAAATGAAAAGGAGCGGCTGATACTTTAAAGCCGATTGAAATCATCATCAGGATCAGACCGGCAGATTCCAGCAAAGAATAAACAATTGCAGGCTGACCGGTTATCGTTTCTTTCGGAGTTACATAAATATCAAAAGTGCCGGTTGCACCATAAATCAGGGTAATTCCCATCAACATTATACCGGTGGAGAAAGATCCCATCAAAAAGTACTTTAAAGCAGCTTCATTGCTTTTCAGGTTTCTTTTATCAGCTCCTGTAAGAATGTACAGAGGAATGGATAATATTTCAATCCCCAGGAACAGCATCAACAATGTGTTGTAACTGCTGAGAATGGTTACACCACAAAGCACAAAGAATATCAGTACAAAATACTCAGCTGTATAAGTACCTACCTTTTCAATATCGCGCCCTGTAAGCACCACATAGATCAATGTAGAAGCAATGGCTATAGAATTAAAGAAATAACCAAACCTGTCGAAAAGCAGCATGCCTTTGGTGTCTATGTGAAACAGCCTTATACCATAAGTATCGGCAACATTTACAGCCAATAATAAGAGTAATAAAACAGCCGCTATGTGCCTGTAAGTTTTTTTGTTTTCTACAAACACACTGCTGAACATCATTATTACACCACAAACCGCTGAAGTAATTATTGCATTCATATCTTGATCTTGCTAGTGCTCTACTTTAATTATTTAATTGTTGCCAATACAGCATTTACGGTATCGTTGGTCAATCTTAAAATTGGTTCAGGATACACACCTAATATTATCACTACGATAGTTATTACAACAAGCGACAATTTCACATTGCTGCCACTGTCATAAGCCCTTTCGGTAAGTTCATTGGTTTCGCCGTAAAAGATCTTCTGAACTGCATTCAGGGTGTAAACCGCAGCCAGGATAATACTGATCAATGCAATCACAGCCATCCAAATATTGTATCTGAATAAACCATTGAACATTAAAAACTCACCGATAAATGCATTGGTTAAAGGCAAAGCGACATTTGCCAAAGCCATTACGACGAAGAGGATAGCCAATCCTTGTGCTTTTTGAGCCAATCCACCCAATTCGCTGAACTTCCTTGTACCGAGCTGCTGTTCGATAGCATCAGTAACTATCCACAGTCCAATCACGTTCACGCCGTGATTAAACATTTGCACCATTACACCCTGCAGGCCAACCTGCTGGTTGGCAAAAATTGCTGCAGACATTAATCCAATGTGCGCAATGGATGAGTAAGCAATCATTCTCTTGATATCGTTCTGTCTGATTGCGATCAGCGAAGCGTACAGCATTCCTATAACAGAAAGTAAGATTATGAGATGACTGAATTTTTCAACTGCAGTTGGAAAAATTGGCAGTATCCAACGAATTACAGCATACAAGCCCATTTTAACCATCACACCACTTAAGATCATTGTAACAGCAGTAGAAGATTGTTCGTATGTATCTGGCTGCCATGTATGGAAAGGGAATATCGGCATCTTTATAGCAAATGCGATAAAGAACAACCAGAATGCAAATCCCTGCTCTTTTGCGGTCAACTTCAAAGCATAGAAATCTTTGATTGCAAAAGAATGCTCCGGTGTTTTATAATAGAGATATAAAATGCCGACCAACATTAACAGAGATCCGATAAATGTATAAATAAAGAATTTGAAAGTAACCTGTATACGTTTCTCACCGCCCCATTGAGAGCAAAGGAAATAAGCTGGAATAAGTGCCAGTTCCCAGAAGAAGTAAAACAACAATACGTCAGCAGACAGAAAAACGCCCATTAAACCAGCTTGCATCAAAAGCATTAAAGCATAAAAGTTAAACGATCTGGGGTAATTGTTGCTACTAATAGAAGCAAATACCAACGGGAAAGAAACACCTGTTAACAGCGTAAGCATTTTAGCCATTCCGTCCAGTTGCAAAGAGAATCTGCTACCTAACAAGGGCAACCAGGTGGTATCAAATAACAATTTATCATGGCTCGCCGCCCCGGCCAATGCTATTGCAAAAGTTACAACAGATGATATCAGAGCCCAGCCCTTTACAGTTTTATCATCCTTGATAAAAAAGGAAATTAAGCCTGTTACTAAAGGAACTACTATAAGTAAAAGAGGTATCATGCCTTGTTATTTCTATCGAAAATTTATTATTCTGTTGCGGGAAGCAAATCTTTCTATCACATTCCAGGTGCGCTTCCTAATTGCTATTTAAAATATCTTTTGAAAAAAATGCGTGATCATAGCCTGGTTCCAGTACACCAGGAAGAATACAACCATTGACAACACCATAAACAAAATGTAGCTGCCCACCTGTCCGCTCTGCAACAGCCTTAATTGTCTTGCTGAGTATTGCACAAATCTTCCAACACCGTTTACAATACCGTCGATGCCAGATTTTTCTACTACATTTTTCAGGAACCCGGCAAAAGCATTAAGTGGTTTTACAATGATAGCATCGTACAATTCATCCACATACCATTTGTCGGCCAGTACTTTTCCAAAGCCTGCAGGTTCTTCCAACTGTGGCTTCTTGCTGAATTTATTTATAGCAATGATGATTGCTATTGCAGCCAGGGCTACAGAAACACCCATTAACATATATTCAGTGCTGTGCTCTATTTCCGGATGGTGCTCTGTAACCAGAACCGGCGCCAGGAATGAGCGCAGCATATGACCGCCACCCAACACTTCAGGAACACCCACAAAACCAGCAATGATACTTAACACCGCAAGGATGATTAATGGCCATGTCATTGCAGCAGGGCTCTCATGTAAATGATGTTCCTGCTCGTGTGTTCCGCGGAAATTTCCGAGGAAAGTTGTTGCGTATAAACGGAACATATAAAATGCTGTAAGAGCGGCACCTGCAACACCCAATCCCCAATAAACAGGGTTTTTAGCGTAAGCCGCAGCAAGAATTTCATCTTTAGAAAAGAAACCACTCAACGGAGGGATACCTGCAATTGCTATGCAACCAGCTAAAAATGTCCAGTGTGTTGTAGGCAAATATTTGCGAAGTCCACCCATCTTACGGATGTCTTGCTCATGATGCATTGCATGTATAACAGAGCCTGCACCAAGGAACAACAATGCTTTAAAGAAAGCATGTGTCATTACGTGGAACACGGCACCGGTATATGCACCAACGCCCAAACCGATGAACATATAACCTAACTGACTTACGGTAGAATAAGCCAGTACTTTTTTAATATCATTTTGTCTCAATGCAATTGTTGCAGAGAACAAAGCGGTTGCTAAACCGATAATTGTTACAAGATGCTGTGCCACCTCACTTAAAGAATAGAGCGCATTACTTCTTGCAACCATATAGATACCGGCAGTTACCATCGTTGCCGCGTGGATCAATGCAGAAACAGGCGTAGGACCCGCCATCGCATCAGGCAACCATGTATACAAAGGAATCTGGGCGCTTTTACCCATGGCACCTACAAACAGCAGCACCGTAATAGCGGTGATATCTCCGGGAGTAAGTTTATCTAAGTGGGTGAATACTTCAACAAAAGAAACAGCTCCCAATTTTGACAACAACCAGAAAATTGCCAGCAAAAAGCCAAGGTCACCAATACGGTTCATCACAAAAGCTTTTGTTGCAGCATAATTATATTCACTGTTCTTAAACCAATAACCAATTAACAGGTAAGAGCAAAGACCAACACCTTCCCAACCAATGAACATAATCACATAGTTAGCGCCTAATACAAGCAATAACATTGAGAATACGAAGAGATTCAGATAGGCAAAATATCTTCCGAAATGCGCTTCTGTTTCTTCATGCATGTAAGCGGTTGAGTATAAGTGGATCAGAAAACCAACACCGGTAATGATCAGCAGGAACAAAGAAGAAAGCTGATCTACCTGGAAAGCAAAGTCTATTTTAAAAGAAGCGGTATTAATGAATGTAAACAAAGGCTCTACAGGCAACGCTGCTCCAGCCGATTTTACATCAAAGAACAATACCAGGCTTACTATAAAAGAAGCGAGGATTGCGCCGCTGCCTATTACACCAATTAGTCCCTTGGAAAGGGATTTCCTGAAAAGTCCATTGATCAAAAAACCAAGCAACGGAAACAGTGGTACTAAATAAACTAATTTGCTCATGCCCTATCCCCTTCCGGGGTTTTAATTTTTATAATATTCCTTATCTGTTTTATGCTAAGGAGCTTAATTCTTCAATCTGTTTAAGAAATTCACATCCACAGAATGCACGTTTCTGTACATCATTACAATAATGGCCAAACCCACGCTTACTTCCGCCGCTGCAACCACCATAATAAAGAATACAAATAACTGCCCTTCTACGCCGGTGGTAACATTCTTTCCGCCGCCGGCAAGCGCAGCTGCATGGTGCATTTTTGAAAAAGCAACCAATAAAAGGTTCACCGCATTCAACATTAATTCAATACACATAAATACGATAATGGCATTCCTGCGGGTTAATACACCCACAACACCTATACAAAACAGGGTTGCCGCAAAAGCTATATAATATTGAATTGGCATTTTTTGAGTTTGAAAATTTCAGAATATTTATAATCTACTAACTACTTTCTGTTCAGGCTTAATCCTTTTTACCTATTACCACCGCTCCTACCATTGCACTTAAGAATAAAATGCTGGCTATTTCAAAAGGAATCACGTAATCATTGAACAAGGCTTTACCGAGTGTTTTGATCAATCCGATCTCACCTTCTTTTAACTGGGCGCTTTTACCTTTCAAATCAGCTGATGATATCACGAAAGAAATAAAGAAAGATAACAGCAAGCCACCTGCGACAACGCCAAAGAACTTCATCCAGATACTCTTTTGAGGTTCCGTTTCCGTATTCAGGTTCATTAGCATGATCACAAACAGGAACAATACCATGATGGCCCCTGCATATACAATCAGGTTTACAATTGCAAGGAATTGGGCATTAAGTAAGATGTAATGACCGGAGATGGCAAAAAATACAACAATCAGCCACAGAACACTATACACAGGATTTTTACTTACCAACACCATTATGGCGCTTATTAATGCAAGCGCTGTTAGTGACCAGAATAAGATTTGAGCTGTACCCATTATAATTCTTCAATTTGGGGTTGTGAAATAAACCGGCAGATCTCGCGACCAACCGTTCTGTTTCAACTAATATATTTATCGTTCAAGTTATCGTTTACCTTTTGCCTTAGCGTATTCTTCCGGCTGCGTAACAGGATTTGGAATCAACAAGTCCTTTTTACCGTAGATAAATCCTTTCCTGGCAAAGTTTGATGGAGCAAAAGTCTCGCTAAGATAAATTGCATCTTTAGGACAAGCCTCTTCACACAACCCGCAGAAAATACAGCGCAGCATATTTATCTCGTAACGAGCAGCATATTTTTCTTCCCTGTACAGATTCTCTTCACCTGGTTCACGTTCAGCAGCTTCCATGGTAATGGCTTCTGCTGGGCAAGCAACGGCACACAATCCACATGCGGTGCAACGTTCACGTCCCTCTTCGTCCCTGTTCAGCACATGCAGTCCACGAAATACAGGACTGAACTCTCTTGTTTGTTCAGGATATTTTATGGTAGGCGGCTTTTTAAAAATATGTCCGAAAGTAATGGACATTCCCTTCAACACAGCAGGCAGGTACAGGCGATCCACGAAATTCATGGGCCTTCTGTCTACCGGTTTTGCGCGATTTGTTAATGATTGCATCATTCTTCTGCTTTCATCCGCATTATGCGGAATTAAGGTTTGCAAAAATATTTTTATAACTTATTAATCCCAACTTTATCTTCCCGGTTGTTCTGCCAGGGATTATTTTCTGGCCCGGGCGGCATTGCTCCTATCAGTATCCTTGTTTCCTATCTGCTGCTTCGACAGGCAAATTACTCACTTCAACCACATCTCTTCACTGAACAATTCTTTCTTCACTCCTTATACCTCAAAGCCCCTTACCTCTTCTTTATTTCTTGATCAACAACACCACAGCGGCGGTAATAATCATATTCGCCAAAGCAAGAGGTATCATATTCTTCCAGCCAACTCTCATCAACTGGTCGTAACGGAAGCGAGGCAATGTCCACCTCACCCACATGAAAAGGAAGATGAAGAAGAATATTTTTAGCATTAATGCTACCAGGCCAACTATTGCAGCAACATTTACCGCCAGCTTACTTTCATCGAGGAACGGTACATCATACCCTCCGAAGAATAAAGTTGCCATAATAGCGCTGCTGATGAACATGTTGATGTATTCTGAGAACAGGTAGAACCCGAGCTTCATAGAAGAATATTCCTGGTGATATCCCATGTTCAATTCACTCTCAGCTTCAGGAAGATCGAATGGAGCGCGGTTACATTCTGCCAGCGCACAAACAAAAAACAGCAAAAAGCCTAACGGCTGATATGCAATATTCCAAAGGCCGGCTTGTTGTTGCTCCACAATGGTTTTCAGGCTTAAAGAACCGGTAAGCATTAATAAGGCTATCAGTGATAAGCCCATAGCCAGTTCATAACTGATCACCTGGGATGCGCCACGAAGCGCAGCCATCAATGAGAATTTATTGTTACTTGCCCAGCCACCGATCATGATTCCGTATACACCCATACTTACAACACCAAAAACATACAGGATTCCGATATTAATATCAGCAATCTGCATATCTATTGATCTGCCGAATAATTCCAATTTGCTGCTCCAGGGCACTACAGCGCAGGTCATCATTGCTGTGAGCATCGCAAGACAAGGCCCAAGAACGAATAAGAACTTATTTGAAGAATTAGGAATGATCTCTTCCTTAAAGAACAGTTTACCACCATCAGCCAGTGGTTGCAAAATGCCCCAGGGGCCAGCTCTATCCGGACCTACACGATCCTGGATCCACGCAGCAACTTTACGTTCAGCGTAAGTTTCATACATCGCTATCACCAGGGAAACAGATATGATGATAACGATCAATACCAGCTTCTCTATTAAAAAAATCCAATCGAATGCTAATAGTGTCATTGTTGCGATTATTAGTCTTTGTTATTTTCTTTAAAATCATCTGAATGCGCCGGACCGTGGATAAGGCTTAACTGTATCTCGGGCTTGTTGACTTCGCTTACGCTATGAATATCCATAAAGAGTCGCGGCTCTCGCCCGTTCATCACCTTCTCGAAAGTCTCATTTGGTTTCTTCAGACCTACATAATGTCCCTGGGAAATCACAGAATGACGGTTTACCTGGGTAGGCCCTTCAATGGTCCAGTCGCTGGCAAATTTCTTTTCGAAACGGCATTCGTTGCAAATCCAGCCTGTTGAACCTTTGGAACTATCTTTAATTTCACCCCATTCGTCTTTGCGGGCTGTAACGCGGAAAACCTCGTCTCCCCGCATCCACAACTGCACTTCTCCGCAGCATTTATCACAATCCCTGTGTGCATCAACCGGTTTGGTGAACCACACGCGGTTTTTGAAGCGGAAAGTTTTATCTGTTAATGCTCCAACCGGACAAACATCTATTACGTTGCCAATGAAGTCATTATCCAGGCTTTTCTCAATATATGTTGCAATTTCAGCATGATCGCCGCGGCTTAAAACGCCGTGCACCCTTTTATTGGTTAACTGATCCGCAGTGAACACGCAACGGTAGCAAAGAATGCAACGCGTCATGTGCAATTGTATGTAGGGACCAAGATCGTGCTTATGGAAAGTTCTTTTCTGGAACTCGAAACGTGTACCCTCTTTGCCGTGCTCGTAGCTCAGATCCTGCAAATGGCATTCACCGGCCTGATCGCAAATCGGGCAATCCAATGGATGGTTCAGTAATAGGAACTCGACAACACCGGCTCTGGCGTCAATTACTTTCTCGCTGGTGATATTCTTTACTTCCATTCCGTCCATCACGGTAGTACGGCAGGACGCCACGAGTTTGGGCATCGGTCGCGGGTCTTTTTCAGAGCCCTTGCTCACTTCTACCAGGCATGTACGGCATTTACCACCACTACCTTTCAATTTGCTGTAATAGCACATTGCGGGAGGGGCCACTTCACCACCAATCTTGCGCGCCGCCTGCAGAATGGTAGTTCCCGCCGGCACTTCGATTGTAATGTTGTCAATTGTTACTTTAAATAATTCTGACATAGCTATAATTTTCACGCAGGGCCCGGGGGCCGAGTGCGAAGTTTTTTTGTTTCTCGCAGCGGACGCGACGAAGCGGCGATGCAACGATTCTTATTTTTTCTCTCAGCGACCTATTCAACAGGACACGAAGATTTTTTTGTTTTTGTTTCTCGCAGCGGACGCGACGAAGCGGCGGCGCAACGATTCTTATTTTTTCTCTCAGCGACCTATTCAACAGGACACGAAGATTTTTTTGTTTTTGTTTCTCGCAGCGAGCGCTACGGAGCGGCGGCGCAACGATGTTTTATTTTTCCTCGCTGCGGGCGCTAAGGAGCGGAGACGCAGCGATTTATAACGAAATATCAACTCATAATCCGTTTACAATCCGGTGTATACCGTTCTTGAGGTAAACAGAATTGAAATTGATCAGTAATCCAAGTCTGAGTTTTGAAAGCTTTAGATAAGTAAGCACTTGCTTAAAGTGAACGTTATCCAGTTTTTCAACACTCTTTAATTCAATGAGCACTAAATCATTCAAGATCAGATCGGCTCGAAACCCAATTTCAAGCCGAATGTTTTCATGTACCAATGGAACCGGATGTTGACGCAAATACCACATATTCAACTTATCCCATTCATAACAAAACAGTTTCTCATACACACTTTCATAAAGCCCCGGACCATATTGTTTATGAATTTTGAATGCAACATCTAATGCAAGTGTCGCAATTTCATTTTCCATCATATCGGGTTTATTAAGGGTTTTGGCATAGCTGCCTTACTCCACGCTGCGCCACTGCTTCTCTGCGTCCGCAGCGAGAAATGTCTACGCGACAACTTCGCGGGCATCAGCATAGTGCGCCAGACCGAAATTGCGCACCTGGCTTTCTTCCGGATTTAGCACGTGCCATTCGAACTCGTCGCGGAAGTGGCGGATGGCGGCTGCTACGGGCCATGCAGCTGCGTCGCCGAGCGGGCAAATTGTATTGCCCTCGATCTTGCGCTGGATATCCCAAAGCAGATCGATATCGCTCATCTTACCTTTTCCGGTGTCGATATTCTTTAATATTTTTTCCATCCAGCCGGTACCTTCACGACAAGGCGAACATTGTCCGCAGCTTTCATGACGGTAGAACCTTGCTAATGTATAAGTATGTTTAACTACGCACTGATCTTCATCCAATACAATAAAACCACCACTTCCCATCATACTGCCGGTTGCAAAACCTCCGTCACTCAAACTTTCATAGTTCATGTAACGGGTTTCGCCTTTTGCAGTTTTAAACAAAAGATTTGCGGGAAGAATGGGCACTGAAGATCCACCGGGTATACAAGCTTTCAGGCGTTTGCCGTTGGCTATACCACCGCAATATTCATCACTATAAATAAATTCCTCAACGGAGATGGTCATGTCGATCTCGTAAACGCCCGGCTTGTTGATATTGCCGCAAGCGGAGATCAGTTTCGTTCCGGTAGATCTGCCTACACCTATTTTGGCGTACTCTTCGCCGGTAAGGTTTATAATGGGAACAACTGCAGCAAGTGTTTCTACGTTGTTCACCACAGTTGGTCTGTCCCACACACCTTTAACCGCCGGGAATGGCGGTTTAATACGCGGATTACCTCTTTTGCCTTCAAGACTTTCGATCAACGCAGTTTCTTCACCACAGATATAAGCGCCAGCGCCGCGTTGTACATATATTTCGCAATCGAAGCCTGTACCCAGGATATTTTTTCCTAACCATCCGTTTGCTTTTGCCTCGGCAATAGCCTGTTCAAGAATGTCAGGGATCCAGGCATATTCGCCACGGATATAGATATATGTTGCGTTGCTACCTAAAGCAAAAGATGAAATAATCAGACCTTCGATCAACAGGTGAGGGATAAATTCCATGAGGTACCTGTCCTTAAAAGTACCAGGTTCGCTCTCATCGGCGTTGCACACCAGGTGGCGGGGAACACCTTCGGGTTTGGCAATAAAACTCCATTTCATTCCAGTAGGGAAGCCTGCACCACCGCGTCCTCTAAGCCCACTCTTCTTAACTTCCTCAACAATGGCCTCGGGGCTCATTGATTTTAGCGCTTTTTCTACTGCGCGGTAACCACCTTCGCGACGGTAAACATCGTAAGTGCGGATACCTTCTACATGTGCTTTCTCTAGTAATAATTTAACTGCCATATGTTTAGCTATCAGCTTTCAGCTATCAGCCTTCAGCATTTTTCCTTTGTGATAATTTCTCTCCCTACACTTCCTTCACACATTTATTTTTTTAGATCCTACAGCGTGCTTAGTTCTTCTGCGGAATCTTAACAGCTTGTCTTGCTAACAGTTTCCACTCTTTTTTCTCTTTCATCCAAACCTGTAATACTGCGAGCGTAAGCGGACCTTCTTTTCCGGTACTATCAGTCTGAACGCCGTTGAGAACATATCTGACAACTGCTGTATTACTTTCAATGACCACGCTTGGCGACAACATTTCTACGTTTCTGTAAGTGATCTTATTTGTCACCGCATTTTGTACCATGGTTGCTTTGTCTTCAATCTTGGCGTCAGAGTGACCATAAGTTGCCTTATCTGATACTAGTCCTTGTATTGCATTGCCATCTTTCCTAACGAAAACAGCATCATTTAAATCCTTTACCTTTTGAAGCACTTTGCTTTCGTCTGTTTGTGAAAAACCTGTCACACAAATTAATGACAGCAGAAAGGCAAAAATGATACTTTTCATATGCGTTGTTTTAGGCAATAATCAAGGAAATTTGGTCCGCACCAGCGGATAATGCAACTTACATCCCTACGACAGAACCGGTTAGTTGTTTGCTGCCGCAGTTTTTCTGCACTCGTCAATGATGGCATCTACTTTCTCTTTTGTAAGGTGTTCCTTATAGAACTTTCCCATCTGCATCATTGGCGCATATCCACAAGCACCAAGACATTCAACTGTTTTCAAGGTAAACATACCATCTTCAGTTGTCTGCCCGGGTTTTATATTTAATTTCTGTTCGATATAAGAAATAATGTCGTCACTTCCCTTAATCATACAAGGACCGGTTTGGCATACTTCAAATGTGTATCTGCCAACAGGCTGCAAGTTATACATGCTATAGAAAGTAGCAACCTCATACACTTCAATCGGTTCAATGCTCAGCAATGAAGCTACATAATCCATGGTATCCGAACTCAACCAGCCAAATTCTTCCTGCGCCAGGTGAAGTACAGGCAACAAAGCGCTCTTCTGCTTTCCATCAGGATAGCGTGCGATAATCTCTTGTACTTTAGCCAGTTTTTCGTCTGAAAATTTTGTCATATTTCAAATTCAAAAGTCAACATTCAAAAGCAAACATTCAAAAACATTGCATTGCTTTTGAATATTCACAACTCAATTTTACGCGTCCAGTTCTCCCGCAATCAGGTTCAGGCTACTCAATGTAATGATGGCATCACTCAGCATGCTGCCAGCTGTTATTTCGGAATAAGCCTGGTAATAAATAAAGCAAGGTCTGCGGAAGTGAAGACGATACGGAGTACGTCCCCCATCACTAATCAAATAGAACCCAAGTTCACCATTAGCAGCTTCAACGCTGTGGTAAACTTCACCTTTTGGAATGTCCGTTTCTCCCATCACAATCTTGAAGTGCCAGATCAGTGCCTCCATTTTTGTATAGACATCTTTCTTTTCAGGAAGATAGTATTCGGGAACATCAGCGTGATACACTTCCGCATCAGCACCTTTAAATTCCTGTATTTTCTGGTAAGCCTGTTTAATGATCTCCATGCTCTGCCACATTTCCTGGTTGCGAACAAGGAATCTGTCGTAGCAATCGCCGGTAGATCCTACAGGTACTTCAAAACTGAAATCTTCGTAACTGCTATAAGGAGAATGCACGCGTACATCATAATCAACACCAGCTGCACGAAGGTTGGGACCTGTGAAGCCATAATTTAATGCACGTTCAGCACTAATTGCACCAACGCCCATGGTACGTTCCATGAAGATCCTGTTACGTTGTAACAGCTTTTCAAATTCGCGTAATACTGCGGGATATTCAGCAAGGAATTTTTCCAGTTTCGTCCATGCAGTATTATTAAAGTTTCTTTCAAAACCACCGATACGGCCAATGTTGGTCGTTAAACGTGATCCGCAAATTTCTTCGTAGATCTCATAGATCAGTTCCCTGTACTGCATTACGTAAAGAAATACGCTTAATGCACCGGAATCCACACCAACAATAGAATTACAAATAAGGTGGTCTGCGATACGCGCCAGTTCCATAATGATCACACGCAGGTAATCAACACGTTTGGGCGTTTGTATTTTTAAAAGCTTTTCGCAGGTCATGTGCCAACCCATGTTGTTCAATGGGCTTGAGCAATAGTTCAACCTGTCTGTAAGCGGAGTTATCTGATATAAGGGCCTGCGTTCTGCAAGCTTTTCAAAAGCGCGGTGAATATAGCCAATCGTTTGTTCTGCAGATACCACTCTTTCGCCATCCATCTCCAATATATTCTGCATTACCCCGTGAGTGGCAGGGTGCGTTGGTCCCAGGTTTAAAGTAGTTGTCTGCTTTTCAATGGAACCTTCAGGTAGTTTTATATGTTTTATTTGCTCTGACATAATTCATTTTAATTTGAAATTTGAAATTTGAAATTTCAAATCAGATAATACTTCCACCTCTACCGAACATCTCGTCATCCTTGTCAATTCTTGTCTGATCTTCCAGCGGGAACTCCTTACGCATAGGGAAATAATCCATTTCATCAACGTTCAGGATGCGTTTCAGGTTGGGATGACCGATAAAATTAACCCCAAAGAAATCATATGTTTCTCTTTCCATCCAGTTTGCGGTTGAAAAGATGTTGGTTGCAGTAAAAATATCCGGCTCCTGGATGTTGGTGAATACCTTAAAACGGATTCTCACGTTCTTTACCAGGTTATGCAGATGGTAGACAATAGCCAGTTCCCTGCCTTCCTGATCGGGGTAGTGAACCGCACACAGATCCGTCAAAAAACGGAACTGCAATTCCTCATCGTCAAATAGAAATTGTAAAACTTTAAGATTATCTTCTTTAGGAGCTTCAAACGTGAACATGCCATAAGGTTCTTCGAAGTTTACTACCTTATCGCCAAATTGATCTGCTAATCTCTGCTTGATATATTCGTTTGTCAATTCCATCGGGTGTTGAAAATTTGTATGAAACCTGGATAACCGCCTCTAACCTGATGCACCACACTATTTATTGTATACCGTAACTGCCTAACAAAGCTTTATAATGGTCACTATTTCTTCTTCTTAAGCTTTCGTTACCCACCAATTCCTGGATGCGCATAAAGCCATCGAGGATAGCTTCTGGTCTTGGAGGGCACCCTGGAACATATACATCAACCGGAATAACCTGGTCAATGCCCTGCAACACAGAATAAGTATCAAAAATTCCTCCTGAAGAAGCACAGGCTCCCACCGCCAATACCCAACGGGGCTCAGCCATTTGCAGATAAACCTGTCTTAACACCGGAGCCATTTTCTTTGCGATAGTTCCCATCACCATTAACAGATCACACTGACGCGGAGTAAAACCCAGTCTCTCAGAACCAAAACGCGAAAGATCATAATGAGAACCCATTGTGGCCATGAATTCGATACCGCAGCAGGAAGTTGCGAAAGGTAAAGGCCAAATGGAGTTTTTACGTGCCAGAGCAATGGTCTTTTCCAGTGAGGTCGCAAAATATCCCTGTCCTTGAAGCCCCTCCGGCATCTCAGCCAGCGCAATATTGTCGTAAATATCTGCCTGCTTTGGATGAATATTGAATTGAACGGGACGTGACATAGTATTTATTTTAATATAACACTTATTGCATTGGTGGCAATAATGTTACAAACACAATTATTACAAGATCAATTTCTATCGGCAAAAATAGGTTACACTTGGCAATTGAGCTAAAACATTTGACGTTTAATTTGCCTTCTTAAAGTCAAAATGAAAAGAGCAGGCTTTGCAAGACCTGCTCTTTTGTATTTTTTAACTTCTTGTTAGTCCTCCCATTGAAGTGCTTTCTTCTTGATGATGTAAATAAAGCCAACAAGAAAGAATGCAACGAACAGTAATACTTCCCAGAAGCCGGTCCAGCCGAGCTCTTTAAAGTTTACCGCATATGGATAGAAAAAGATTACTTCTACATCAAATAAAACGAAAAGAATGGCTACAAGAAAATATTTAATAGCCATTGGAGCGCGGGCGTTACCATGGCTTTCGATACCGCTTGCAAAGTTCTCCAGCTTTTCAGAAGTACTTCTTTTAGGTCCCAATAAATGAGATGCCACCATCATAACTATAACGATGCCGATGGCCACCAGCAATTGAATACCTATTTGAAAATAATTAGCAGAGGAGTTCACGTTTGCATCCAGTAAAATCGTCAATGCACTCATGGTAAATTCTTTAATGCCGCAAAAATAAGGGCAAAGACGGGTAAAAAAAATCAATGACGTAAAAAATGTCATGTAAATGTAAGATGTACGGTGTAAGGTGTACGATCTAAGGTATAAGTGTATGATGTCAGATGCTGCCCGAACATGCCGTTTGTACGGGAGGGGCACCTGTTACAAATATAAAAGCTCCCTTTTAGGGAGCCTTTATATTATATATGTAAATCAGAATTAACTATTTACCTGAGCTTTGTTTGGGTTTGTTTGCGGGACTGCTTTTTTGATTGGATTTATTTTTCACCCTTGTTAACTGATCCAGGAATTGTTTGTACTGAACGTTAGCCGGATCAAATCTTACAGCTTCTTCAAATTCAGCGATTGAGCTGTCAATGTTTTTAGCTGTATTTGCATAGTAACCGCCCTGGATAGCGTGGTAATAAGCAATTGCCTGTGCATTTTTAGTTGTATCCTTCATTAAGAAGCCGATATAATCGTTGATCGGACCAACAGCTTTAGTACCGGTGCTGTCTTGTGCCTGAGCGCTTTTTACAAGCATTGTGTAACCATAAGGCTGGTCAGGATATTTTGTTTTGTAGATCGCAGCCATGCTATCAGCAACAGGGTAATCTTTTGCACCCAGCGCCGCATCACCCAAATTATAGATATCAGCATTTGATGGTTTTGTATTCAAAGCAAAGCTTTTCTTCAACCAGTCATATCTTTCTGCAGGCCTGTTTGTTTTTTTGTAGATTGACGCGATCGTATCAGCATAGCTCATTTTATTTGCCTGTACTGTATCGATGTCCATTGCTTTAGTCAGATACGAGATTGCAGAATCTTCGAAACCAGGAGCCTTTTTATAAATTTCAGCAGCAATCTTATAAGCATCTATTGGAACTGCTGTCAGCGTTTGTTGTGCAAAGAAATTAGTAATAGCTGTCCTGGCCTGATCCGGCTGATGTAACCTGTCGTAGTTGTAAGCATATAAAAGATTTATAGGAGCATAGTCTTTACAAGCTCCAGCTTCCATTTGTTTTGCTTTATCTAAAGACTCCTGGTATTTACCGGCGCGGAACAGATAGTCGGCCTGGAAGAAATCGGTTTTACAATCTTTGTCAGCATTAGCTACATATTTTTCTATGTATTCTTTTGCTGCATTGATATCCTTTTCCTGGTAATATCTGAAGTAATTAAGATAAACAGGAGCATAAGCCGGGTCTGCAGCGATAGCTTTACCATACCATTCATTCATGGCGTCCAGGTTGTTCTGGCTTTGGTAGATACGACCGATTCTGAAATCAGCTTTGGCATAATTAGGGTTTCTGTTTAATGCTTCACGGAAAGCTTCAACAGCCTCACCACCTTTGTCGCTACCCAATTTAAGATAGTTAATGCCAAGATTTACAGGTATTTCAGGATTTGTTTTATCAATTTCCATAGCCTGTTTTAACTTATCAACAGCGTACTGCGGATCACCTTGTTTGCTACTACCGTCGGCATTTGCTTTACCAATAGCATTCAAAATATCGGCGTTAGGAACACCTTTCGTTTTTCCTTTAGTACCGGTTGTGCTTGTAATTGCCTGCTCAAATTTTTGTTTAGCCGCATTCACGTCGCCGCCGCTTAACAGTTCAGCGTTTCCCATACCAACCCACAACCAGGGATCGTTAACACCTTCATTTAATTTTTGCTGGTACAAAGCTTTTGCACCGGCTACATCCTCATTGGCTATCATTGCCTGACCTAACCAATAGATAGAATAAGCGTCTTTAGGCTTATCATTTACCACTTTTTGCAATGTTTCCAAGGCACTTTTTGTTTTCTCGTAGTAGAGATATTTTATTCCATCCTCTACTTTTTGAGAAAAAGCTGTAACAGTAGCAAACCCAATAGATAAAAATGTTAAAGCTGTTTTCTTCATTTTCTGTTTTTTATACTAGTGATTAATCGGTACTTTCTTTTATATTGCTTGTACGGATGCCGAAATACATCTTGGCGGGTACAAGATATGATCTTCTAAAAATAAGCTGGCCTCTTTCTACACTCATAAAATTAAGAAATCCGGTCCCTAAACCGGAATAGTTCTCCTTCACGATATAGTACAAAGGCCGTACCAAAGGATATTGCGCGTAACTAATAGTTGACTGCGAAGGTTTTGCAAATATGCTGTCATCCTTGCAAGAGGTGCATTGCAGTAATGCAAAGCGAATTGTCTTCATATAGGCCTTCTGCTCCGGATCCTGTTCGTTGCCTACCCAGCTTGAACCTACGAAACCTATGGCATTTTGGTTTCTAGAAACGTAATCAACCACTTCCCTACTGTTATTTGCGGCTGTAACGTTGCTACCAAAATTTTCTCCTTTTAAAACAGAATCTTTCAAAAATCTTACGGTACTGGTAGCATTTTTTCCATCGACAACTATAGTCTTCGAGGAATCTTTTCCACTGAGAAAATCCCTGATCTTAGCCATGGTAAAGACACTGTCTTTTCCATTAATGTTAATGATAACACTTACAGCATCATAGGCAAGCACATCATAATTCGGATGATACTTAAGCTTTGTGGTGTAATATTTATCTTCGTCCACAGTTAGTCCCCTGGCAATTACAATCATTCTCACACTGTCATTTTGAAGATCCCGCAAGCAATCAGCTTCAGACTTATACGTCGGGATAATTTTCGCTTCCGGAAAAGAAGATTCATACACTTTAATCTGCTCTTCTATAACCGGCTTAAAGCTTTCATCAACACTTATATTGATTACGCCTTTTTTGTAGGTATCGTTATCCCTGTTGCTTCTGGTTCCGTTACCACATGCAGTAAAAATAACTCCCAGAAAAAAAGCGACTGCCAATTTACACATTATTTTCTCTGCCATACTTTAATATTCTTTCTTAACACTTCTATACATTCTGAAAGCCCCGTACAAAAGACAAAGCCCGCCAAACAAATATCTCATTAAGGGATCAAGCTCTGTAAGAGCCGCTGAAAACGGAAGATTCCACTGAGATCCAAAAAATACAACAAGCCCCACTGACAGTATTAACAGAGATATAGCAACTCCATAAATAGTGCGCATTAAGGTCAAACTTTTCTTTTGCCTTGTTCTGAAATTATTCTCCATTTAACACAATAATTAAAATACGGCTCGGGCAAGATATAAAATTTTAGTTTTTATTTTTTATAAAATTCTGTAATCTGAGTGTTTTTTTACCTCGAGCCCAATGATGAAATAATAAAATATGCTTACAAAATAATTAACATTTGTTATTATGAGGAATGGTTAACATCGCCTGACTATATAGAGTGCAAAAAGAAAAATTTCCATAAATACTGATTACAAGCAGGATATGATCGTGTTTCAAAGCCTGAATATCCTGCGAACATTATCTTTGCAGCCATGAAAATTTTAATGGTATGTCTCGGCAATATTTGCAGAAGCCCATTAGCCGAAGGCATTTTGCAGGATAAAGTGGAAAAATATCATTTGAAGTGGCTGGTAGACAGTGCGGGAACAAGTAATTATCACATTGGAGAGCCTCCGCATCATTTATCGCAAAAAGTAGCCGTGCTAAATAACATAGACATAAGCGGCCAATGTGGAAGACAGTTTAAAAAAGAAGACATAAAGAATTTTGATAAGATCTATGTGATGGATAGTGAGAATTATACAGACGTGAAAAGGATAAGCAAAGATTTTTGGAACGAAAAAAAAGTAGATCTTATATTGAATGAACTATATCCCGGAGAAAACAGAAGCGTGCCGGATCCGTGGTATGGAGGAGAAGATGGCTTTCACAAAGTGTTTGACATGCTGGACCAAGCTTGTGAACAGATTATTGCAAAATACCGGGAGTAGCATGTACATCGCAGGAATCTGTCCTACATTTTGAAAATGTAGGACAGATTCCTGCGATGTAGGATGTACGATGAAAGGTGTACGATTTTAGATGAAGCTGATTAACAAAACAGATAATACCATAAAATGGCTAAAATACAGGTAGGGATACCGCAGGGAACGAGAGATTTTTCTACAGATATTGTTAGAAAACGTAACTATATTTTTTCAACTGTACGCTCGGTTTTTGAATTATACGGGTTTCAGCCATTGGAAACCCCAACGATGGAAAACATTGAAACCTTAATGGGGAAGTATGGGGAGGAAGGTGACAAATTAATTTTTAAGGTGCTGAATAACGGCTTGGGAGACCCTAAAAACCTGGAGAAATCTAAAGCTGCATTTGAAAATGTACTGAATGGAAAAAATGATAAAAACCTAACGGAGCGCGCATTAAGGTATGATCTTACCATTCCGTTTGCACGATATGTGGCCATGAACCATGCGCAACTTACTTTTCCTTTTAAGCGTTATCAGATACAACCTGTTTGGCGCGCGGACAGACCCCAAAAGGGCCGTTACCGCGAATTCTATCAATGTGATGCGGATGTGGTGGGTAGCTATTCGCTCCTCAACGAAGTGGAACTGGCTAATATTTATGCAGAGGTATTTAGTCAGTTGAAAATTGATGTGGAGATCCGCATAAACAACAGGAAAATACTTGCAGGCCTTGCTGAATTATGCGGAGGCGCCGACAAAATGATGGATATAACTATTGCGATTGACAAGCTGGACAAAATAGGATTGGAAAAGGTTAAAGAAGAACTGGCAACAAGAGGCTTACAAGAAAACCAGGTTGCACGTATTGAGCAATACCTGTCCATTGAAGGAAGCAATGAAGAAAAACTTCAACAGTTGACTGAACTGATGGGCGATAATGAAACAGCTAAAAAAGGCATTGAAGAGATCACATACGTACTGAACTATGCTGCCATCGCTGGCAACAGTAAATTGGTAACGGACTTCACCCTTGCGCGCGGCCTTAATTATTACACCGGAACCATCTTTGAAGTAAAAGCTAAAAACGTTCAGATGGGTAGCATTGGTGGCGGCGGCCGCTATGATGACCTTACGGGCTTATTTGGCGTTCCGAATTTACCTGGCGTGGGAATTTCATTTGGCGTTGACCGCATTTATGATGTAATGGAAGAATTAAAACTTTTTCCCGAAGCAGTACAAACCGGTACGCAGGTTTTATTCTTTAACCTTGGCGATGCAGAAAGCAGGAAAGCATTTGAGCTTGCTCAACAATTACGAGGCAAAGGTGTTAGATGTGAATTGTACCATGAGCTGGCTAAGTTTGATAAGCAATTTAAGTATGCTGAGAAAAAAGCAATTCCTTTTATTGTAATTATTGGCAGCAAAGAACTGGAAGAAGGAACCTGTGTCATTAAAGATCTTAAGAAGAGCGAACAATTTGCTTTGAAACAAAATGAACTGCAAAACTTTTCTTTCTAAAATAAACTATGCCTTATTTAACACAACATACAGCAAAGGATCTTATTGAACGGGTTAACCGTCTTACTCCCGGCAGTCAGCGAAAATGGGGAAAGATGAATGTAATGCAAATGCTTGCGCATTGCACCGCTGCCATTAAAATGGCATTTGCAGAAGAAGCACCGGTAAAGACAATGTCTGAGCCGATGGCAGCTTTTGCAAGATGGATGTTCATCGACCTGCTTCCTTTTCCCAAAGGAGGAGTACCTACAGCGGAAGAATTGGATGCGACCAAGAAACTGGTGGTTACAGACGATTTTGAATACGAAAAACAATCGTTGATCGAACAGATTGAAAGGCTTACCAGTACACCCGACGATCACTATTTCAAGCCGCACCCGGTATTTGGGCGAATGAACAGAAAAAAATGGGGAAAGCTCATTTATAAGCATGTGGACCATCATCTACGGCAGTTTGGAGAATGAGACGATGTATGATGTACGATGTACGGTGTTAGGTGTATGACGTACTATGTTTGATGAAGATATAACGGATGCCGGCTTTCCGCTGCATTTGGCGCCTCGGCAATAACTCTTATTTTTGCTGCCGGCGTTTATTACGGACCAGTATTTGTGTGGGTATCTTGTCGATTCACTTTGTTTTTAAGTTTTGACTCGACATACAACAAAATATCCGGGCAAATCAATAATAAAAACACACGGATGAAAATTTCTAATGAAACTAAGATCGGCGCGCTAACTGCTGTAGCAATAGCATTATTAATACTTGGATTTAATTTTTTAAAAGGAAAAAGCCTTTTCAGATCTGGTTTTTTCCTTTATGCAAAATATGACAACACAAAAGGCTTACTGCCCTCCCACCCTGTTTTTGTAAATGGTTACCAGGTAGGATCCGTTTATGAAATTGAAGCGGCGGACAAAAATGTAAAAGAAATTCTTGTTACCATAAAACTAAGCCGGTCTTATAATATCCCTGCGAATTCAGAAGCTTCGATAAAGGACAATCCTTTGGGCACTCCGAGCCTGGACATAAAATTAGGAACAAGCACTTCTTACCTGCACTCGGACGATACCTTGCGGACGTCAAAAGCCGGCGGACTGTTGGATGCAGTAAGCGCAAAGCTGGGCCCCGTGGCTGATCAACTGGCGGTTACGCTGGGCTCTCTTGATTCTTTATTAAGAAATGCAAACAGTGTATTGGATCCTCATACAAAAGGCAACCTGCAAAGTGTTATTGCCAATTTGAACAATGCAACAGCAAGCCTGGTAAAGTCTTCGGCCTCATTACAAACAATGCTGAATACGCAGACCGGCGCTTTGGCCAATACGCTTGATAATATGAGCAGCTTTTCTGAAACACTTGCTTCCAATAAAGAAAAGCTGAACAATACAGTAAGTAATATTGAGAAAACAACAGAAAATCTTTCAAAAGCTGACATCGACGGTGTTGTAAACAATCTTAAAGCTTCTGTAGAAAAACTGAACAACACAATGGAGAAAGTGAACTCTACAGATGGTTCGCTCGGATCGTTGATCAATGATAAAGCATTGTATACCAATCTTAACAATACTGTTCGCAGCCTGAATACTTTAATGGACGATCTTCGTGTTCATCCTAAGCGCTATGTAAATATTTCCGTGTTCGGCAAAAAAGATAAAGGCAACTACCTTACACAGCCGCTTAGTGATACCGTTACCACATCCAGTACAAAATGATAAAAAGGCTTAAGGCTACATATATTTTATTAGCGCTGATTATTGGCTCGTCATTTACAGTCATGGGCCAGCAACCCGGCGCACAGGATACTGTTGCGAACAAAAAATTCATCAACATTATTCAGTCGAAAAGGCTGGACTATGAGAGAAAAGACACAGTAGAATTTCAGTCACTTGTGGGTGATGTTATTGTCAGGCAGGAAAAGACGCTTTTCTACTGCGATAGTGCCATCATTAACCGCAATCTGAATGTACTGGAAGCTTTCGGCCATGTTCACATCAATGATGCAGACAGCGTTCATACATACTCTGATTACCTGAAATATCTGGGTAATGAGAAAAAAGCTTATCTGAAAAACAATGTAAAGCTTACTGACGGCAAAGGCATTTTAACAACAAAAAATCTCGAATACAACGTTCAGTCCAAAATTGGTATTTATACCAATGGGGGTAAACTTGTAAACGGTAATTCCGTTTTAACAAGTGAAGATGGCTATTACTATGGCGAAACCAGGGATGCACTTTTTAAGAAGAAAGTAAAACTCGTTACACCGGATTATACTATCGAAACAGATACGCTGCCTTATAATACTTACACTGGTATTGCAAATTTTGTGGTACCAACAATTATTACTGGCAAGGAAAAAAACCGGCAGGTAAAAACAAGCAGTGGTTTTTACGATTCTCAAAAGAAATATGTGGTATTTGGAAGCAGGCCAAGTATACAGGACGGTAGCACTTTTCTTGATGCGGACGATGTTGCGAGCAACGATTCTACCGGTTACAGCGAAGCCAGAGGTAATGTGATCTATCGTGACACAGCCCAGGGCATAAGCATATTTTCCGGGAACCTGAAAACGAGCCGGAACGAAAATTCATTTCTTGCAACTATTCAACCTGTAATGGTGATCAAGCAGGATACGGACTCATTGTTTATAGCTGCAGACACATTGTACTCTGCAAGACTTTCTGACTTAATAAAAAGCCGTCCCGTCCCCGATATTACAGGAAAAGAAAGCGATATAGCGAAAGACACTTCTTTAAAAGCAAAAGTGGCCGGCATTATAAATAAGCCCGCGGATAGTACCGACAGATTCTTTGAAGCTTACTTCAATGTACGTATCTATTCTGATTCCATGCAGGCTGTTGGAGATAGCTTGTTCTACTCTGCGAAAGATTCTGTATTCAGGCTGTTCCGCGATCCTATTGTATGGAACAAAGAGAATCAAATCTCGGGTGACACCATTTACATGTATACGCAACAAAAGAAACCAAAGCGTTTATATGTTTTTGAGAATGCACTTACTATAAGCAAAGTTGGGGATGACTATTATAACCAGGTAAAAGGCAGAACCATTAACGGATATTTCAAGGAAGGCAATATCGATTTTTTGAGAGCAAAGGGTAATTCGGAAGCTATTTACTATGGCCAGGACGACAATAACAAATTTGTTGGCGTGAACAGGGCCACGGCCGATATGATCGATTTGTACTTTGAGCAGCGTAAACCTGAGCGTGTGGTGATGCGTGTTAACCTAAAAGGCACAACTTATCCGATGCGACAGGTTAATCACTCCGACATGCGCCTGCGCGGTTTTAAATGGATTGAAGACAAAAGGCCAAAGTCTAAGTATGATTTGTTTGGAAAGTAAGAAGATTTGAAATTTGAGATTTGAAATTTCAAATTCAAATTTTCGGAGAGGCTTTGAATTGACAGGCAGCATCAGTGCGAATCTGGAATATTATCTGGCTAAATAAGTAGTTGCGGCTCCGCATATTCAATTTCAAATCTAAAATCCTACATGTCTTTTTTAAAGCAAACATTTATTGATCCAATAAAAGAGTTTATTCACGATAGCAGATCTATCGGAATTTTGCTATTGGTGTGTACTGCCATTTCCCTTGTGATAGCTAATCTGTCTTTTGGAGAAAAATATCTTGCTTTCTGGAATGCGGAGTTTCATCTTGCACATAATTTATATCTCCCGCACTCATTACTTCACTTTATTAACGATGGTCTGATGGCGCTCTTCTTCTTTCTTGCGGGCATGGAAATAAAGCATGAAATGCTTGAAGGAGAACTGGCGAGCCCTCAACGCGCAGCATTACCCGTTGCCGCAGCAATTGGTGGAATGATAGCTCCGGCCATTATTTTCTCCCTATTCAACAAGGCCACCGTTTTTCAACCCGGATGGGGAATTCCTACAGCTACAGATATTGCGTTCTCACTGGGAGTTGCATCATTACTGGGAAAGCGCGTTCCTGATTCACTCAAGATCTTTCTGACTGCCCTTGCGATCATTGACGATCTTGGCGCCATTGTGATCATTGCACTTTTTTACGGCTCATCAATAAAACTTGTGTGGCTGGCCGCCAGCTTATGCATAATTGCATTCATCTATTTTATCAATAAAAAGATGCGGTTCGGCTGGCTGCAAATAGCGCTTGGCGTCCTGCTCTGGTATTGTGTCTTTAACTCGGGTGTTCATGCAACCATAGCAGGTGTTTTGTTTGCATTATTGGTGCCCGGCAACCTTCTTACAACATACTGCAACAAGTTGCATCACCTTGTCAATTTTGCTATAATGCCTCTGTTTGCATTGGCCAACACTGCAATAATATTTCCTGACAATCCGGTAACAGCATTAACAAGTACGCTCTCACTCGGTATAATAGCCGGCCTGTTTATCGGCAAACCCCTTGGTATTTATACTGCCAGCTATATTGTAATAAAGAAGAAGTGGGCAGCATTATCATCTGACATTACCCAGGCGCACCTGGTTGGTGCAGGAGTGCTGGCAGGCATTGGTTTTACCATGAGTATTTTTATTTCCACACTTGCATTCAGTGATCCGGCTTACCAGGACATCGCCAAAGTAGCTGTACTTGCCGGCTCTGTTGCTTCTATGATCGCCGGCTATTTCTGGTTAAGATCATTGCATACCCGCAAACAGCGGCAAGTCACCAGCAATGCTACAGTAAAGCAATAATAAAAACCGAGGAATGGTTCTGCTTATTTACGCCTAACAGTATCCTTCGGATTTACTGTATCAGGTCTCACCTTTTGAGTTGTTGTGTCACCTAGTGAAGGATTTGTAGCAGAGCTGTTATCTGGCGGAGGAATGGTTATGGACTTGTCTGTAGTGTCCGTTTCATTATTCTTTCCGTTGTGATTGCCACATGAGCCCAGCAGAAACGCACCTGTAGCAATTGCCGTGATAAGTATGTTTTTCATAATGCCGGTTTTTGTCTTTAAAAATACTTGTCACTTATTTATCAAAAAATCCATGCCAATAAAACAAAACGCATTAAGGTTTATAAACGCAGGAGATGACGCACCGATGGGCAAAAAAAGCTACACAAAAGCAACAATTCATTTCTAAAATGTGTTACCTATAGTATAGAGAAACTGGTACACTTATGGAAGTAGGAAGGATATTCCTAATCTTAAATCTTATTGTATGCTTAGATGGACCGTAATCTTTCTGATCATCGCGATTGTAGCTGCGATATTTGGCTTTACAGGAATAGCCGCGGGCGCCACCCAAATTGCCAGAGTTTTGTTCTTTATTTTCCTGGTGCTGTTTATAATTTCCTTAATAAGAGGCAGGACGCCCTAAGTTTATTTTAATACGTTATATTCGTGTTAAATAAACGCACAAAAATAAAATGATTTTTATCTTCGCGGAAATATTCTAACACAATAACATTCAAATATTTAAGCCTGATAGCAGGCAGTTTTGGTTGCGAGGGTAATTTCAATTACCCTCTATTTTTTTTAGGCCTTCAAGGAATATAAGATTTCACTTATTCACAAAGACATCATCGCATTCTTTTATACCCCTTGTAATATTTTGTACGGTTTATTGAAAACAGAAAAGATTTTGATTTGTTGTCTTTTCTTATGTGACTATTAATAAGTAGTTGCAATAATAAAAAGAAGAACCTTCATTATGTCGTTATGACACATTAAAAAATGATTAAAAAGACTTTAAATTGACTCGCTTATCTGAAAAACTGGTAAGAAATGATTATCGCCGCGATAACGCCAATTATGTCCGCCATAATGCCCGCCCAGACTGCATAACGCACTTTTTTAATGCCCACACTGCCGAAGTATAGCGCAAGAATATAAAAGGTTGTGTCTGTAGAGCCGAATAATGTAGAACCTAGTTGCCCGACAAAACTGTCCGGCCCGTGTGTTTTTAATGTATCAATCATCAATCCTCTTGCTCCACTGCCGCTGAAAGGACGCATGATAGCAATGGGAAGCGCCGGAGTAAAATCAGTATTCAGTCCGGTAAGCCCAATCACATAGGTCAGACCATTGGTAACGTATGTGAGCGCGCCACTATCACGAAAAACACGGATCGCAACCAACATGCCCACCAGGTACGGAAGGATCTTTAACACAACGTCAAATCCATTCTTCGCGCCTTCAATAAAAGCGTCGAATACCGACACTTTCTTCCAAACACCGCCGATAATGATCGTAACGACTATTGCGAACAGGATCAGATTACCGGAGATCTTGCTAAAAGCTTCACGCTGGGCATTTTCCATTCGTCCAACCAAAACGAGCAAGCCAACTACAAATGCCGTCATTCCCAGCAGTGACGCAATCAATACAAAATCCCATTTGATTCGTTGTCGTATGCCAACAATTATAATGGAAGCAAGCGTGGCTGAAATTGTCCCCAAAACACAGGGTATAAAAATGCTGGCAGGCTGTGTGGACCCGGCAGCCAACCGATAAGTTATAATGGATAATGGAATTAATGTAAGCCCGCTTGTATGGAGCACAAGAAACATGATCTGCGCATTGGTGGCAGTCTCTTTGTTCGGATTCAGCGATTGCAGGCTTTGCATGGCCTTCAAACCAAATGGGGTAGCCGCATTATCCAATCCTAACATGTTGGCACTGAAGTTCATTACCATCTCTCCCATGGCCGGGTGCTTGTCAGGAACTTCAGGGAACAACCTTTTCATAAATGGATTCAGCCATCGGGCGATCAGGTTAATCGCACCTGCTTTTTCTGCAATATTCATGATTCCAAGGAAAAAGATCATTGTTCCTGCCAGGGAAAATCCCACATCAACCACAGAACTTTTCGCTGAATCGAACATGCCTTCCACCAACACTTTAAAAATTTCCGTATCATGAAACACGATCAGTTTAACGCAGGCTATAAGAAATGCTATGATGAAAAAAGCGATCCAGACAATGTTCAGCGCCATGAATAAGAATTAATTAATACATCCGAAAGTAGTGAAAAACAATTTCCAAAGCGGAAAAGTTTCCTAGTTAGCAAGGACAGCGCTACATTTGCGGCCGGTTAAGCATAAAGCCTAAAGCTGAAAGCTCAACCAATGGCTGAAAGCTCATAGCTGATAGCTGAAAGCAAAAAGATAAAACATAACAATTTTATGGCTTTACAAGCAGGTATTGTGGGATTACCAAATGTGGGTAAATCAACTTTGTTCAACGCATTAAGTAATGCGAAAGCGCAGGCGGCCAACTTTCCGTTCTGTACCATTGAACCTAACGTAGGCGTTATTACCGTTCCGGATGAACGCCTGATCCAGTTGGAAAAACTGGTTCAACCACAACGCGTGGTTCCTACAACTGTTGAAATAGTGGATATCGCCGGCCTGGTGAAAGGCGCCAGCAAAGGCGAAGGATTGGGCAACCAGTTCCTTGGGAATATCAGGAGTACTGATGCCATTATTCACGTGTTACGTTGTTTTGACGATGATAACGTGATCCACGTTGACGGTAGCGTAAACCCGGTTCGCGACAAGGAGATCATCGATACAGAATTGCAGTTGAAAGATCTGGACAGTGTAGAAAAAAAGATCGCTAAAACTGAAAAGCAGGCAAGAACCGGCGGCGATAAAGAAGCACTGCGCGGCCTCGAAATTCTGCAGGCAATAAAGGCACACCTGGAACAAGGTAAAAATGCAAGAGCATTTGAGGTAAGCGTGGAAGACAGAGAAAAGCATGTTGATGACATGTTCCTGCTCACCATTAAGCCGGTAGTTTACGTGTGCAATGTGGATGACAAGAGTGTTGTAAAAGGTAACAAACATACCGATGCGATTAAGGAAGCGGTAAAAGATGAGAAGGCTGAAATAATTTTCATCAGCGCCGAGATTGAAAGTGAGATCGCTGTAATGGACAACTTTGAAGACAGGCAGATGTTCCTGGAAGATATGGGACTCCATGAAAGTGGTGTTGCCCGTTTGATCAAAGCAACTTATCATTTGTTGAATCTTGCTACTTATTTTACGGCAGGTGTTCAGGAAGTGCGTGCATGGACCATTCACAAAGGGATGCTTGCTCCGCAGGCTGCTGGTGTAATTCATACTGATTTTGAAAAAGGATTTATCCGTGCGGAAGTGATCAAATACCTGGACTTTGTAAAATTCGGCTCAGAAGCTGCATGCCGCGACAATGGTAAACTTGCCGTTCAGGGTAAAGATTATTTAGTTGAAGATGGCGATATAATGCACTTCAGATTTAACGTATAAACGATCCGGCACTTCACCGGTTTTAATATAACCGTAAAATAGAAAAACACTTTTTCCTGTAAAGTTTTTTATAACTTGTCAGGACGATTGTTGATCTGTTTTACGGTTTTTTATTGCTTGCTGCAAACACTTACTGTGCATTTATTCACTTGAACAACGCATATAATTTTCTAACACAAAAAATCAAACAATGAATCCAAATCAAACCGCAGTTTATCCTTATCTGGCTTTTAACGGTAATTGTCGCGAAGCGATGACTTTTTACAAAGATTGTATTGGCGGGGAACTGGAAATCATGGATTTTGCTTCAGCTCCAATGGACACTCCTCCGGAGGCAAAAAACAATGTAATGCACTCACGTCTCACAAAAGGAGAATTGACGATCATGGCATCGGATTCAATGCCCGGACAGCCGGTTACCAACGGAAGTTCTGTTTCCCTTTCTGTTAACTGTGCCAGCAAAGAAGAAGTGGACACTTTCTTCAATAATCTTTCTAAAGATGGTAAAGTAACCATGCCTGCAGGCGATACATTCTGGGGCGCCTATTTTGGTATGCTGACGGATAAATTCGGCATTCACTGGATGTTTAATTATGATAAACCACGACAATAAGTTGTAAGTTATACGCGGTACGTTATACGTTTAAGCCCCATAAGTTTTAAGTTGTACGTGGTACGTTATACGTTGAAGCCTTTATGTTGTAATAGTTCGGCAACATAAAGGCTTTCTAATTACAGATGCTGTTTAAACTTTACAAATTTTTCTGACCAGATTGAAAAACGTATAACGTACCACGTATAATTTAAAACCCAAAATGCTAACTTTGTTAGCATGAAGCGTTCCGGATCTGCAGATCTCCCCTTGCATTATGGTTATGTTCCTAAATGGCTTGCCGAGCGAATGGCAAAGCTTGGACTGGCTGTTACCGAATCTATTTTGATGGAATACGGTCAACAGGAATTTCTGCGCCGGATGAGCGACCCGTTTTGGTTTCAAAGTCTGGGCGCTGTGATGGGAATGGACTGGCACTCTTCAGGAATTACTACTTCTGTAATGGGCGCATTGAAAAGAGCGATAAATCCTCATGCAAAAGAACTGGGAATTTATATCTGCGGAGGAAAAGGAAAATTTTCAAAAGAAGCTCCGCAGGAATTATTGCGCGTTGCGGAACAGACAGGACTTGATGGAAATGAGCTTGTAAAATTTAGCAAGCTTAGCGCAAAGGTCGATAATACTGCCGTGCAGGATGGCTTTCAATTGTACACCCATAATTTTATTGTCAGCAGTAAAGGCGATTGGTCGGTGATCCAGCAGGGCATGTCTGCTGGAAGCAAGATGGCCCGCCGTTATCACTGGCACTCGAAAGATTTACATTCTTTTATTGAAGAACCCCATACTGCCGTTTGTGGTGTTAACCAGGGAGAGATCCTTAACCTTACTGCGACTGCAGCAGATAATACCCGCGCCAGCATTTTAGCACTGACAAAAGAAAAACCGGAGTTGATGATGCAGGAGATTCAGCAATTGATCATGCCTTCGCATCATGATGTAAGAAGTGAGGATGTTGACCTTAAACGTTTGGGTACTGTGCTCTGGCTCGCCAGTGAGCAGCAGCTGCAAAGTTTTGAAGAACTGTTACTCTTGCAGGGTGTTGGCCCGAGAACGATTCAATCTTTAACACTGGTAAGCGAGGTGATTCATGGTACGCCATCCCGCTTTAAAGACCCTGCCCGTTTTGCATTTGCGCATGGAGGTAAGGATGGACATCCATTTCCTGTTCCGATAAAAGTGTATGATGAGACGATCAGCACATTGCAGAATGCGGTGTACAAGGCGAAACTGGGAGAGACAGATAAGCAGGAAGCAATTAAAAGCCTGCACACATTAGCGGCTAAAGCTGAAAAGAATTTTATACCCAATGAGCAGTTTGATGCACTAATTGAAAAGGAAAGAAATGAGTCGTGGAAATATGGCGGAAAGACGGTTTTCGGTGATGCTAAAAGGCCAAAGGCGAAGGGAGTGCAGCTGAGGCTGTTTTAAATACAAAATTCCCCGCCTGACCTGTCGGGCAGGAAAAGTAAAAAGTAAAAGATAGCCCGCAGAGATTTAAGCGAAGGGTTTCGCGCGGAGGGCGCGGAGAGGCGGCGGCGCGGCGGGATAAGTCAAAATTCAAAAGTAAAAAGTAAAAGATAGCCCGCAGAGATTTAAGCGAAGGGTTTCGCGCGGCGGGCGCGGAGAGGTGGCGGCGCGGCGGGATAGGTCAAAATTCAAAAGTAAAAAGATAGCCCGCGGAGATTTAAGCGATGGGTTTCGCGCGGCGGGCGCGGAGAGGCGGCGGCGCGGCGGGATAAGTCAAAATTCAAAATTCAAAAGTAAAAAGATAGCCCGCGGAGATTTAAGCGAAGGGTTTCGCGCGGCGGGCGCGGAGAGGCGGCGGCGCGGTGGAAAGCTAAAAACAAAAAATAAAAGGCAAAAACTGCCCGCGGAGATTTAAGCGAAGGGGTTCACGCGACGGGCGCGGAGAAACGGCGGCGCAACGAATACAAAACAGGCGGTTCTCTAGACACCTTACCAGCAATAGAAACAGAGGCACTTTGAACGTACTAACCTATGCTGCGATAAACGTATAACGTACCACGTAAAACTTACAACTCAACCTACAACTTCTCCTCTATCTCCTTCCCCACTCTTTCAGTCAATGACTCAGGGCGCTGTTCGGAAGTGAACCAGCTTTTGCCATCGTTATTTACATAACCAAAGAATACGTTGTTGAGAACAACGTGGTATGAGCGCACTATTCCATCCTTATCTTTTTTTCCGGGACTAACGCGGCCATCGTAGTGAACGCCTTCATGATCAAATGATATGGTAAAAAATTCTTCAGTCATGTTTTACATTTAAACCGCAAAGATGGAACAAACTGGTTTAGTTACAAAAATGTCTGACGATGACATTATTTCGAATTACGGAGATATTCAGCTCATTTGAACGAGTTTATTTGCCATCAAATATGACCTGCTATCAGTTTTAAAATTTCGAATGCCAAAAAATTCCTTTCAAAAATGCAACCGATTGCAATATCACGGAAAAACTTACTATATTTACCCATCCCGGTTAAAACAACCGACACTAACAGATTGCAACTGATCCAAAACGAATATTAGCATATGAAAATACTTGTCCGCGGCTACTTAGCGCTGCTGTTACTTTCGACAACAATCGTTTCGCGCGCACAGCAAAATTCTGTGTATGAATTGTGGTACAACAAACCGGCAACAAAATGGGAAGAAGCCTTACCGATTGGTAACGGCAGATTGGGTGCAATGGTATTTGGCAGACCCCCAGACGAGCTGATTCAATTAAATGAAGACAGCTTTTGGGCAGGTGGTCCGTTTAACAATGATAATCCCAAGGCAAAGGATGCGCTGCAAACAGTTCAGCAGCTCATTTTTGAAGGCAAATACAAGGAAGCGGAAACACTTGCCTCAAAAACGTTTGTAGCAGAAAAAATACACGGCATGCCTTATCAGCCTGTAGGAGATGTATTGTTACATTTTCCGGGTCATGAACAATATGAGCCGGCAAAATTCCGTCGTTCTTTGGACGTATCTAAAGCAACTACAACCACAGCCTACGAAGTAAATGGCGTGCACTTTACCCGCGAAATATTCTCGTCATTTATTGATCAGGCAATCGTCATAAGATTAACTGCGGATAAAGCAAACAGTATCAGTTTTACTGCATCCATGAAAACACCTCAACAAGGTGGGGTTAAAGCCAACGGACATGAATTGACGCTATCTGCAATTTCACCTGACCACCAGGGAATAAAGGGCGCTGTGAAAGTCTGTGCAATAACTTCCATTAAAACGGAAGGCGGGTCAATCAACAACAATGATACATCCATTACTGTACAGGGTGCTAATGTGGCAACCATTTATGTATCTGCCGCCACCAACTTCAACAAATACAATGATCTTACTGCCGACGAAATAAGCAGGGCAAAAAAATACCTGGCTAACGCAGAATCAAAGAAATATGAGTCGGCCAAACAAGACCAATCCAATTTCTATAGTAAATACTTCAACAGGGTAGTATTCAATCTCGGAACAACTGATGCTGCAGCATTACCTACAGATGAAAGACTACGCAGGTTTGCGTCAACGTTTGATCCTGCATTGGTTTCTTTATATTTCCAGTTCGGCCGTTACCTGCTTATTTGTAGTTCCCAACCCGGCACTCAACCGGCAAATCTGCAGGGCATATGGAACCCATTGACAAGGCCACCATGGGACAGCAAGTATACAGATAATATCAACCTTGAAATGAACTACTGGCCTGCAGAAGTAACCAATCTCTCTGAATTACACGAACCGTTGGTTAAAATGGTAAAGGATCTCACAGTTACAGGACAAACCACTGCTAAAAGTATGTATGGTGCAAGAGGCTGGGTATTGCATCATAACACGGATTTATGGCGGTTCACTGCGCCTATTGACGGTCCCTGGGGCGTTTGGCCAACAGGCGGTGCGTGGCTCTGTCAGCATATGTGGGAGAAATTTGTTTATAGTGGCGATAAGAAATTTCTAAAAGATATTTATCCATCCATGCAATCTGCCAGTGAATTTTTCCTGGATGTGATGGCGAAAGATCCTCAAAAAGGATGGTGGCTGGTGTCTCCATCTGCTTCACCGGAAAATGCGCATAACGGCATCAACATTTCTGCCGGCACCACAATGGATAACCAGATTGTTTTTGCTTTATTCCACAATACGGTTCAGGCCGCAAAAATTCTTGGCATCAATAACGCCACTACACAAGAAATCAGCAAACGCATTCCTAACCTGCCTCCAATGCAGATTGGCCAGTATAGCCAGCTACAGGAATGGTTTTATGATTGGGATAACCCGGAAGATAAACATAGGCATGTTTCGCATTTGTGGGGTTTATTTCCGGGAAATGAAATATCACCTTATCGCAACGCCGCATTGTTTGAAGCTGCAAGAAATTCATTGATCTATCGCGGAGATGTTTCAACCGGATGGTCGATGGGCTGGAAAGTAAATCTCTGGGCAAGACTTCTCGATGGAGATCATGCGGAGAAATTGATTACAGATCAGCTTACACCAGTTGGAGGAAATAAAGGTGGCGGTGGCACTTATCCCAACTTATTTGATGCACATCCGCCATTCCAGATTGATGGCAATTTTGGATGCACTTCAGGCATTGCAGAAATGTTGTTGCAATCTCATGACGGTGCGCTGCATGTTCTTCCTGCGTTACCATCACAATGGAAAGACGGCGAGATAAAGGGTCTCCGCGCAAGAGGCGGCTTCGAAACAGACATAAAATGGACGAATAACAGCCTTACGCATTTGTCTGTAAAATCGACCCTGGGCGGAAACCTCAGGATCAGAACTTATTACCCGATAAAAGCAACGTCACCATCAATTAAACTAGCAAAAGCAACAGGCAACAACAATAATATCTTTTACAAAACGGCAGACACAAAGGAACCTGTTGTTTCACCGAAAGCATCTTTGAAAGGATTGCAATTAAGACAGGTGTATGAATATGATGTAATGACGGAAGCGGGAAAAACTTATGAATTCGAAGCGGAATAATTGAAAATTGAAAATTGACAATGAATGTGCGAATGGGTAAATGTGCGAATATGCGAATGCATGGATATGAAAGCAATTTTTTTGATTAATAAAATGTGAATGAATGAGGAATGTTTGATAATAGTTTTCTGCTGCACGTTTCACTATTCACCATTCACCATTGACTTTTTTTACCACCAGGAAAACAACCAACTTCATGAAACGGATGAACAAAATGCGCTATCTGTTTGCCGGCCTTATCTGCTGGCAAACTGCGCTAGCACAAGACGGTACGGCAACCGCCAACATTGTCTTTAACGATCTGAGTGATTTTAAAAATGCAGGGGCCAACTGGACAATAGCCGGCGATGCGGCTTGCAATTTCAATCAACCTAACGACATCCAGGCTATTGCCGGCAAAGGATGCGTGGTAGATAAACCGGATAGCAAAAACAATTCACATCTCATTACACAAAAAGAATTTGGCGATGCTGAAGTTGAACTGGATTTTATGATGGCAAAAGGCAGCAACTCCGGCATTTATCTGCAGGGCCGTTATGAAGTGCAACTGTTTGATAGCTGGCAGAAAATTCATCCGACATTTTCAGACTGCGGCGGTGTTTACCAACGTTGGGATGAGAGCAGATCCGGAGACGAAAAGGGCTATGAAGGAACAGCACCTCTAGTTAATGTTAGCCGTGCACCGGGTTTATGGCAACATGTGAAAATCAGGTTCCGCGCGCCGAAGTTTGGTGCTGATGGCAAAAAAATAAGCAATGCCGTTTTTGAAGAAGTATATCTGAATGGCTCATTGGTACAGGAAGAAACTGCCGTAACCGGTCCGACAAGAGCTTCAGCATTCAATGATGAAAAGGCACTCGGCCCTTTAATGTTACAAGGTGATCACGGTCCTGTTGCATTTAAGAACGTACAGATAAGGCCACTACAATCTGCAATGGCACCTGCTAAAAAAAGAAGGTCCATAGACAACCCGATTGTCTACACTCCTTCTTCAAATGAACCGGTATTGCTCAGGAGTTTCTGGCAATATGGCGACACAAAGCTGACCCACGTTATATCAGCAGGTTATCCGGATCAAACAAACTTTGCTTACAATTTGAAAGAAGGTGCTTTGTTACAGGTTTGGAGAGGACCGTTCCTGGATGTTACTGACATGTGGCATGAAAGAGGTGAACCTCAACTGGCAAAGCCGCTGGGCAGCGCAATCACTTTTCCTAATCAGCCTCCTGTAGCGGTATTAACCAGCAATACTGCAGCCTGGCCGGATTCAGTTGCGTTCGATGACTTCAACAATAAAGGCTATAGCCTGGATAAAGAAAGAAATCCAACGTTCAAATACAACTACAATGGCATTAATGTGATGGATAAAATATTCTCTGCTAACGGTGCCGGCTTGACGAGAGAAATAAAAGTAGACAATCCTCCTGCCCAGTTATATTGCAAAATTGCAACAGCTGATAACATTCAGCAGCTCAGCAAAGGATTATATGCTGTCAGCAACAAATCTTATTACCTGCAGATAGATGAAAAATATGCACCGGTAATAAGGCAAACTGCAAAAGGACAGGAAATGCTTGTTCCTGTTAACGCACAAAACAACACCGTTTCTTATTCCATCACCTGGTAATCTACCATCATGACAACGCAACATACATTTAAACATAAAAAAGCTTTGCTGGGCGGACTGTTATTTGCAGCGTGCTTTGGTGCAAAAGCTCAGAACAGCGATACCACGATCACTCAGAAAGAAGAAGATTATTATACCATTCAAACACTGCCCATTCCCGAAAATGTAAAGCTGGAAGTAGGCGGAATGACTTTACTGCCGAACGATGCATTGGCTGTTTCAACACGACATGGAGAGGTTTGGAAAATAAGCAATCCTTACATGAAAAATGGAGGCATGCCACGCTATTCACTGTTTGCAGAGGGCATGCACGAAACGCTTGGGCTCAACTACATCAAAGGGGATCTGTATTTGGCACAAAGGTCCGAGCTGACCAGGCTGAGAGATCTTGACGGTGATGGAAGAGCTGATGAATATGAAACCATTTATTCCTGGCCTTTATCGGGTAACTATCATGAGTATTCTTATGGCCCAAAACTAGATAAAGATGGTAACATGATCCTTACGCTGAACCTTTCCTGGATCGGATATGGCGAAAGCTTAACCAAATGGCGCGGCTGGATGATTAAGATAAGTCCTGAAGGTAAATTCAAACCTTTCGCAACGGGCTTCCGCTCACCTGCGGGCTTTGGGCTGAATAACAGCGGAGATATCTTTTATGCAGAGAACCAGGGTGACTGGGTGGGCTCCGGGAGCATTACCAATGTAGCAGAAGGTGACTTTGTTGGAAATCCCGGTGGTCTTCGTTGGTCCGGCGAACCTAACTCGCCGGTTAGATTAAAAAAGCAGGATATTCCGGATACCGGCGAACCCAAGTATGAAGTAGCTAAACGTGTCCCCGGATTAAAAACACCGGCAGTTTGGTTTCCTCATACCATCTTAGGGATTTCTACATCAGATATTCTTAGCTATGAAGGCGCTGCCAAAATGGGTCCGTTTGAAGGGCAACTTTTTGTTGGTGACCAGGGACAAAGTAAGATCATGCGCGTTTCACTTGAAAAAGTAAAAGGTGTATACCAGGGTGTTGTATTTCCTTTCAGAGAAGGGTTTTCTTCCGGCATTATCCGCATGTGCTGGGGATCTGACGGCAGCATGTTTGTTGGTATGACGGCTCGCGGCTGGGGAGCAACAGGAGGCAAAGAATATGGCCTGCAAAGATTGGTGTGGAACGAAAAAACGCCTTTCGAAATGAAGACCGTAAGCGCCAGGCCTGATGGCTTTGAGATTGAGTTTACACAGCCGGTGGACGAAAAAGCAGCCAAAGATGTTAACTCTTACCAGATCACCAGCTTTACTTACAAGTATCATCATATTTATGGAAGTCCGGTAATTAACCAGGGCGACAGAAAAATAAAAGCGATTGAAGTTTCTCCGGACAAGTTAAAAGTTCGCCTGGTGCTGGATTCCTTAAAGCTTGGTTATATTCATGAAATCAAAACTGAAGGTGTGCGTTCTGCAGAGAAAGTGGCGTTGTTGCATAATACTGGCTATTACACATTGAACAATATTCCTGATGGTGACAACCTGAAGATCACTGCGCAAAACCAGGTAACGCCAGCCATGTCACATCACGATCATATGAATATGGGTTCAGGTGGTACAAGCGGGGCTGTTGTAGCTAAAGCAGTAACTGTGAAACACCTTACAAAGCAACCGGCTGATTGGGGCAAGCCCGACAAAACAATTACTATCGGAACAAAACCCGGTTTGAAGTTCGATACAGACAATATTACGGTTAAAGCCGGCAGCAAAATAAAACTCACATTCAAAAACAGCGATGATATGTTGCACAACATGGTGTTTGTAAAGCCAGGTACTTCCGATAAGGTTGGGCAAATGGCCGTGAACATGGGACTGAACGGAGAAAGATTAAGTTTTGTACCAAATACGCCGAATGTATTGTTTCATACTATACTGTTACATCCTAAAGAGTCTGACACCATCTATTTTACAGCACCGGACAAACCGGGAACTTATCCGTTCCTGTGTAGTTATCCGGGACATTATTTGGTGATGAAGGGGGTAATGAAAGTGGTAGCGGAATAAGAAGTAAGATCTCATCTCATAGAAAAAGCCTTCCCACCGGAAGGCTTTTTTGCATCATATAAAACTAACAACAGCATCAGACTTATTGCAAATTCAATTTCGTTCAGTTAGGGGCTGTCAATATCAAGCGCTCCTAAAATATCACGATCAGATCAATATTCGGGAGACCTCTCCTATCGTGCCAATTACAGATTAAGGCTGTTTTTTCATTGCCGTCTGCTTCAGCTGACGGAAAAATGAAACTAATTGAATATGGCTTTAGCCACGCGATCGATTTTTTGGGCTAAAGCCCGGTTTTAAAGATAATCCACTGTCCGTCAGCTGAAGCAGACGGCAATGAATCGAAGGCAGTCGGCGTGATTGCCAAGAGTACTGTCATACTATTTCAGCTTAACCAAACGACATTGTATTGTCAATTGTCATCACTACCAACTAACTCAAACTCTTTAACCGCAATCTTGCTTTGCTCAGACTGCACGCCTGCAATCTTCAGCCTTACATATCTTGCATTGGTAGTGGTAAATAATACAGGCTTATATTCTTGCCCGGAGCTTTTTACATTTTCAACTTCTGTTTTCCAGTTCTTTCCATCTTCAGAAACCTGCAGTGAATATGTGTACCAGTCACTATCTTTTCCCCACACTATCTTACAACCCTTTAACTTATATTGCCCGCCAAGATCAATTGTCAGTTCAGCAGGAACAATGTTAGCCTCGTCTATCCACACAGTAGAGTAGTCTTCGTCTATTAGTTTTTCTATTCCAGGTAAAAGCTTTTCACTATTCACCTTTAGCATGGAAGGCAGGAGTTTTATCAATTGCGTTTTTTCATTCAGGGCTTCACTCATATTTCCTTCTTTCAAGACTGTATTTTCTTTTTCAATGAGCCAGGCATAATGTTTTCCATCCTGTACAAATTGATCTTCACTTTTAACGGTTGTAACAACTTTTTGAGCAGGCCTTAAAGCATCAGCTGTTGCACTTACCGTTATCTTACCTGCGTGGCTACCTGTACGGATAATGCCATAACCAATACCACCTTCCGTATGTTGCACCGCAATGTTCGCCCTTGCAATATCAGCACCAATCAGTGACCCGGCACCACTCACATTAAGATGAATAGTGTAAGATTCAAGAGCGTTCTTATTTGAAATTAGCGTACCGTTCTTATCACAAATCTTAACGTGGAGCGGTATCATATCAGTCCCATCTCCTACTGGTTTTATTAATTGATCATCAACCTCAATCTCCAGGTGATCTGGCTTACCTGGTGTAGCTATGGTATGTACCGCAACCAGTTTTCCATCAAGATAACCTTCAGCTTTTAGTTCGCCGGTCTCGTATGTTGTCAAATCAAATTTAAAATAAGGACTTCCCCCTTTGGCTGCGATGAACGGTGCAGTAACTGCATTTTCAGAGCGGGTGATTTCTTTGATGAAGTGATTATTCCTGTAAAATTTTACCTTCTCACAATTTGAAAATACAATTACGGAAGAATCTATATCAGGTCTGTTATTGAAACTGGCAATAAAAACCATCGGTCCATAAGCAGGATTACGGGCGTCTTGCATCGCCTTTAATTGGTAATACCCGAATTTTTCATACCTGTCAATATCAACCACTCCACAAAATGCTGTTATGGGATCTGAGCCTCTTGTAACATCATTAAAGCTCCATAAAAAATAACCGGCTATTCTTTCATTGGCATCCAGCTTTGCATGATCCCAGTAACCACCTTCGCTTTCCAGCGGAGTTCCGTTCAGCGCGTTCTGTCTGAGTATACATTGATTAATCAGTCCTTTTTCAGTGTACATTCTCGAAGCCCTCAGACCATTTTCTTTTGCAGGATCGGCAATCCATGTATCTCCCCATTCGCGTGTGATCGAAGGCATTTGCGGCATCGGATCAGAACCATCTTCATTAACTACCTTATAACATACATCATAAAACTTTTTACCATTCGCAAAAAAATCATCTGATGTAAACATCTGATCATTGGGCATTTCTTCATGCGCAATGGCCACCGCCTGCTTAGCCCATGCTGCAGGAGTTGGTGATTCATTCAACGATGTCTCCCACAAAAACACTGAGGGCCTGTTCCGGTCTCTTCTGATCATCTCTCTTATATCGCGGAATGTGCGGCAGATAAAAATTGAATCTTTATTAAAAAACTGCCAGCCTGGTTCACATTCTATCACCAATAAACCCAATTCATCACAAGCATTTAAAAATGCAGGTGATTGTGGGTAGTGCGCAGCTCTCACGGAATTAAATCCTCCTTTTTTTATTTGCAAGGCATCGCGGTATTGCATTGAATTGGATGCAGCATCGCCAATGGTTTGATAGCATTGATGCCTGTTTGCGCCGCGCAGATAGAGCTTCTCTCCATTGATATAAAAGCCATCTGCTTTTCCTGAAGGAGATTTAAAACTGATCGTACGTATCCCGATTGAAGTTGTTTTTTCATCCACCAACTTGTTATCACTATATACCTGCGAAACAAGATGGTACAAATAAGGATGATCCGGATGCCAGAGCGAAGGATTGTTTACAGCAAGGGTTTGAACGAATTCTTTTTCGTCTTGAAAAACATTCGCAGAAACCGCACGAGCCACCTCCCGGTTGGTGTTATCCTTTATTACAGTAACAAGCTTAACTTCCTTCTGTTCTCTCACCTCATTCACTATATGTGTTTTTACATTTACCTCAGCATATTGCCTGCTCACTTTAGGATAAGTAACGAACAAACCACCGCCGGCAATCTTACCAGCCTCAAGCGGATCTGATATGTACAGCTTGTTTGTTGCAACCAGTTTTACGTCGCGATAAATACCACCATAATAATTAAAATCAAGCTTCTCCTGATTTCTTCCGGGTGGTGTTTGCGGATCATTCTCATTGGTAACACGAAGCGCCAAAACATTGTCTCTATCAAATTTTATCTTATTGGTTACATCGACAACAAAGCCCATGTAACCACCATAATGCGTGTATATTTTCTCGCCATTCAAAAACACATCGCAATTCATCTGTACCCCATCAAAACAGATTGTCAGACGTTTGTTTTTGAACGATGCAGGCACAACAAAATATTTGCGATACCAGCCAACTCCCTGGTACACCTCATTACCGCCATTGTGCTTTTTTTCCAGCCTCAGTACATGTGGTACAGATATGGCATACCAGTCTTTATCATTAAAATCAATGGCTTCGGCGTGCTGCAGATCGCCTCTGTAAAAAGCCCAGTTAGCATTAAAGTTTAACACTTTTCTTGCAGCTGAATTTTCATTTTGACTAAATCTATTTTCGCTGTTATTGACTTGTCCAAAAGAAGAAACAAAGTTGAGTGTGCAAAGCACTATAAGTAATATTCTGCTTAAAAGAAAGTAGTGTCTCACTATTTACTATATTATTCATTAACACCGTGAAATCTGAACCAGTTAAAATCTGCATAACCATCCACACCATCTTCTGTCGTGCTAAAATTCAACAAAGCAAAACGGTTGGCAGTCCAATCATATCCCAGTCCCATATTGAGCGTATTGCCAAATGGAATGAATTTCTTTCCGTCAATACTGTAGAAGAAATTTCCTTTAAACCCTTTATCTGTAGCGGTTGCTTTTATCCAGATTTTTTTATGATTGAACCCGGGAATGATATCTACAACAGTTCCATTATTCACCACGACAAGACTATTTGAATTACCTTGTTTTTTGATAGCAATGTATGCGTATGGCGATTGAAAAATTCCAAAGCCGGCAACATTACCATCTTTCAAACCTGTCACATCCATTTCTACCGTTGCTTCTGAATATGGCCCTTGCACTCTTTGTGTAAGGGTGTTGCGCGCGGTTGTTAACTCAGCCGCAAATCCGGCATGCAGGCGCATATAGCCTTTTCTTTCGGTAAGAGACCATTTGGAATTATCGGGATTGTGATTCCATTGCCATTGAAGTCCCAATTGAGACACATTAAACTCATCAGTAGTTGCAGGAATTTTTATTGAAGTTTTATTTCCTTCAATTGGCTTTTTGTAATTCAATACACCTTTACCATTTCCATTTTCGCCAATCATTGGCCAGTTGTCTTTCCAGACAACAGGCTCCAGGTGCGCAACTCTCCCTATTGCTCCCCTATCCTGCATGATCATGAACCACCAACTACTATCTTTCAACTGAACCATGCCGCCCTGATGCAAACCATTATACGGGTATGAGCTTTCATCCTGAACAATTACTTTCTTTTCATAAGGCCCGTAGATGTTCTTACTGCGCAAACACACTTGCCAGCCTTCCGTTCCTCCAGCCGGGCAAGTAATATAGTAATAGCCATTTACCTTATACACATGCGAGCCTTCCATACCATAAGCATTATAAGGAGCAGTTGAACCCTGAGGCTTTTCAATACGCTCACTCCAGATAAGCTTAGCCTGCCCAACAGTTGAACGAACGTCGGCTGCAAGCTCCGTTACATACAATTTTCCCTGGCCGTGCACCACATATACTTTTCCATCGTCATCAAAAAACAATCCCGGGTCATAAAGGTATTCGGGGAATATTGTTCTTGTCCACGGACCTTTGATATCTTTTGAGATACAAATGGAGAAGTTACCTTTTTCTTTGTCCCATGCCGGCGTACAAAATCCAACATAAAACAAACCGTTATGATGCCTGATCGTCGCTGCCCATGAACCACGCAAATACATATTTCCTCCATGCAGGTCATAGCGTGGATCTTCATTGTATCTGTCCACGGCATAGCCCGAAATCTCCCAGTTCACAAGGTCCTTGGAATGTAAAATCGGGCAACCCGGTACATAATGCATGCTGGTTGAAACAAAGTAAAAATCTTCGCCTACACGAATAATATCCGGATCGGGCCAATCGCCCCACAGGATAGGATTTTTGTAAGTACCATCGCCGTTGTCGGGTGTCCATTTTCGAGTCAAACTCTTTTGCTGAGCAACAGTTTTTAGAGATGAAATACACAGAAGAAAAATTACAATTACTTGTATACGTTGTTTATACATACAGGAGTTGTGTAAAATTCAATAAATAAGGGATAGGGCTGCAATGTTTTTTTTAACCTTTTATTTCCGGCAAATACTTTTCGATATGCTTTTTTTTGACAAAGTTATTGAGGGTTGGGATTTGAAGCATTCGTTCTAAAACGAACATTTTTACAGCAATGACTAAATAAAGAAACCGGCCAGAGATGAACTACTTCGGCCGGTTTCTTTAAAATTAGTAGTCTTTATTCTGAATAAGATCTTTATTAATATCAATTTCTTTTTGAGGGATTGGCCACAGGTAATTCTTGTCTTTAAATTCCCTGCTACCTATATTGATATTCGTATTGGGTGTTATTGTAAGCGCTCCGGTAGAAGTATTCACTGTTCCATCAGGACAGCCATATACATTGCCGGACATAGCTGTTGTCGCAATCTTCCAGCGTTGAACGTCATACCAACGCAAACCTTCTCCGGCTAACTCTACTCTTCTTTCTCTCCTTACCAACGTGCGAAGCGATGTTTGATCCGGATACATTGCAGATGTTACGGATGGCATTCCCACCCTGTTTCTTACGGTATTGATGGCATTGTACACGCTCTGATCAATTTGGTTGGCTTCGATCTTGGCTTCAGCATAAGTCAACAGCACTTCGGCGTAACGGATAACAATGAATGTCTGGCCGGTGTTGCTAATATCACCGGAGCCATAACTTGTTCCGTTAAAATCATCCAGATTCTGAATGTATTTTTTAAAGTTGTAGCCTGTTGGAGAAGCGTTATTATTACCACGGGCATCAGGCGAACCTGAACTCAGCGGATCGAAATAAGTGTTCATATAAAAGCTTGCAGGTCTTATAATACTTGCTTCCAATCTTGGGTCCCTATTGCTGTAAGGCTGCGCCGGATTGTAAGATGGATCCTGTTGAATTGTTTTTCCATTAATCGTTTCATATGAATCAATTAATGATTGCGTTGGAGCAACCGAACTCCAGCCTCCGAATGAATTTGGAGCCAGAACAATCAACACCCATGCGCTGTTGGTATTCACCAGGTACTGCGCATCGAGAATCACTTCCCGGTTGTCTGCATTTTGCGGACGGAACATTTCGCCATAATTGGGATAGAGACTGTAGGAGAAAGGCGATGTCATTAACTGTCGCGTTGTTGCAATACACTCAGCATATTTCCCATTGAACAATTCTATCCTTGCTTTTAATGCCAATGCTGCACCGCGTGTAATTCTGCCAATATCGCTACCCGTATAGCTTACCGGCAACGCAGGTGCAATTGCCTGCAATTCTGCAAGTACAAAATCAGTGATCGTAGCTTTTGGTGTTTGCTTAATGCTGTTGGCTTCAGCCGGGCTTATTGCATGTTCCACAAAAGGCACATCACCATAATTCTGGCTCAAAATAAAGTACCGATAGGCTCTCAAAAATCTTGCCTCTGCCTTCATTCTTTCTTTGATCGTTGCATCAATATTTGCGGTTACGTTCTCAATATTATCGAGGAACCAATTACACCTTTGAATGGTTGTGTAATCATATTTGTTTATTCCCGGGTTGCTTGGTGTAGATAATCCGGAAGCAAATGTTTCATATCCTTCCCAGGGAAACTGATCATAAGCGTTATCTGTAATACAGTCATCGTACACAACATTATCGCCATATTCCCAACCGCTATAACAGCCATTTAATGCGGCGAGGGCATCATTCTGCGACTTCCATAAAGTTGTGTTACTATATGCATCTAAAGGCGCTGTATTTAAAAAGTCTTTTTTACAGCCTATGAAAACAGCTGATGCCAAAAGAAATATTATTGTTTTTTTCATCGTTCAAATTTTAGAATGCAACATTTAAACCAATTGAATTAACCATTACCTGCGGATAGCTGTAGATGCTGGCTGAAGAACCAACTTCAGGATCTATCCATTTGTAGAATTTTGTAAACGTCAGAATGTTTTGTCCGCTATAGAAAATTTTCACATTGCTTAAATGTGCCTTAGCAATCCAGCTTTTTGGCAGACTGTACGACAGCATCAAATTTTTCAGACGGATGTATGAAGCATCCTTCACCCAAAATGAAGATGGGTTTGTGTTGGGATCGTTTTGTGTGTATTTATACCAGACTCTTGGAAAAGCGTTAGAAGGATGATCAGGAGTCCACCTGTCGAGGAACACAGAAGTTGGCTTTTGTACATCGGGACCAACCATTCCAATCATATTGCCTCCGGCGGCTTTAACCGCTGCAGCTCCCTGGAAAAACAAGCTAAGCTGGAAGCCTTTATATTCTGCAGTAGCGGTTAAACCGAACGTATATTTTGGAAAATAGGAACCCAGGTACACCCTGTCTTTTGCATCTATAACACCGTCCTTATTTTGATCTTTATACTTTAAATCACCAGGAGCTACTTTTGAATTAAGCACTGCGGATTTGGAAACGTCATCCTGTGACTGATAAATTCCTTCTGCCTGTAAGCCAAATAACGATTTGAAAGGATAACCCACATCATAAAATGTGCCTCCATCAATGAATGGTCCTGCACCTTTAAGATCGGTAACAGTATTCTTTGTATAGGTCACATTACCGTTGAGTGAATAATTCACTTTGCCAATATTATCGGTCCAACCCACATTAAGTTCAAATCCTTTATTCGTCATTGCACCGGCATTCTGGAAAGGAGCACTCAGCGCATAAGGCGCGCCAATCGGCAATACCATTAAAATGTTATCGGTATTCTTATTAAAGACATCGAATGATACGGCCAGTTTGTTTCTAAGGAAAGATGCGTCAATGCCAGCTCCGTAAGTCTCGGTTGTTTCCCACTGAATGTCGGTGTTAGCACCGGTTGTGGGCGCGATGCCTGACACAAGGCTTTGGTTGAAAGAATAAACCTGTCCTGGCGCAACGGTAGAGATAGTTGGATAATTGGAGATCTGCTGATTACCCAGGCGCCCCCATGAAGCCCTTAGCTTTAACTGGTTAATTTTATCTTTCAGGTTATCAAAGAATACCTCTTTCGAAATAACCCATCCGGCAGAAAATGAAGGAAATGTTCCCCATCTTTTACCTTGAGCAAAGCGTGAAGATCCATCCGACCTGACATTTGCTTCAAACAAATACTTATCAGCAAAGTCATAGTTAAACCTGCCAAAAACAGATTGCAATGCCCAATCGTTTGCATATCCTTTTGCAACCTGTCCGTCTGCCGGGGCCGCATTTATCTGTGTGATGGAGTTATTTAAAAAACCCTGGCGATAGGCTGAGAAATTATTATAAACAGAATACTCCTGCGATGCGCCAGCCAACAATCTGAAGTGATGCAAACCAAGATTCTTTTCGTATTCAGCAAGCATCTGCAACAAGGTGTATGTTGTTCTGTCCGTTGTGTTGGTTAAATTATTGGGGCCCTGGTATTTTGTAGATGTTAAAGGCGTTCCTGCCGGCCCACCGCGATAATATTGGATATCACTTACAAATTGTTGTTGCTGCCCTGTTGCCAGCCTGTAGGCAAATGAAGGTCTTAAATGCAGGCCTTTAACCGGCGCATAATCTAATCCAACATTGCCGGTTAACGTATAATTCTGCCATTTATTAAAAGAAGCGGACTCAAGCCAGGCCATAGGAGATCCGTCAGAAACATATCCATAAGCTCCATTCTCCCATTTATAAGGAACGGTATTGGAGACACGATTGATTTGCCTGATAATTTGAGAAAAGCTGGTTGCATAAGTACTCACCGGCTCTTTAAAAGGAGCATACAAATAAGCAAGATTAGCATTAATTGCAAACTTTTTGGTTACCTGTGAATTGATATTGAATCTTACATTGTATTTCTCATACTCTGTCTTGGGCACATTTCCTTTCTGATCAAAATATCCCAGGGAAAACATGTACCTGGTTTTCTCGTCTCCTCCGTTAAGGCTTATATTATTGCTTGTCTGGTAACCTGGCTCTGAATAAAACAGATCTAACCAATCAGTATTAGGATGTGCACCTGTATGGTCAGTACCATCTTTAAACAACTGAATATCCTGGTCGCTCCATTTAGCAGTACCACCTTCATTCACCAGTGCCTCATTGTACAATTGAGCCTGCTGCCATGATGGTAAAAAATCGGGTTTTCTTGTAATTGATTGTACACCTGCATATCCATCATAGCTAATCTGTAAACTTCCTTTCCTACCTTTTTTAGTTGTCACAAGAATTACACCATTGGAAGCTCTTGCTCCGTAGATAGCAGCAGAAGAGGCATCTTTAAGTACTGTAATACTTTCAATATCGTTTGGATTTACTTCACCCAAAGATGCAACCACACCATCCACCACTACCATCGGACCGGCAGCGGCAGGAGAACCACCAAGGCCCGTGCCGACACCCCTGATATTAATAGTACCACCATCTCTTCCCGGCTGGCCATTATTGGTTGTAATAGTTACGCCGGAAAGCTTGCCCTGCAATGCATTTGTAACATTCGTAACAGGACGGTCAGTCAAATCTTTTGCCGACACAGTGGAAACCGCTCCTGTTAAATTCGTTTTCTTTTGTGTGCCATAAGCAACAATAACCACATCCTCAGTTTTTGCAATAACCTGCTTCAAAATAATGTTCACTGTTGTGCTTCCTGATACGCTTACTTCAGCAGTTTCATATCCAACATAAGAAACCTCAAGCACAGCGGAAGCATCCGGCACTGTAAGAGAAAAATCCCCGTTTGCATCTGCCGCAACTCCCCTGCCATCACTCTTCAACTTGATGGAAGCCCCTTCCAAAGGCTTGCCATTTTCATCTCTCACTGTTCCTTTAACAATTACCGAAGCAGCCTGAGGCACCATTTGAACGGCGCTTGTTTGTTGCTCTTTCTTTTGAGGAACAGGCACTACAACAATAGTGTTTTGCGAAATAGTGAAAGTAAAGGGCATGTTTTTAAAACATGTCTTCAACACTTCTGCAACAGGCATATCTTTTACATTGATATCAATCTTACCTGCTTTGCTGATGAGTTCATCTTCATAAAAAAAATGATAGCCAGCCTGTACGTTGATTGATTTAAAAATCTGTTTCAGAGAAGCATTTTTCTCATTGATTGAAACTTTCTGACTGTAGCCTTTTGCATTAACCTGCAAGCTTACAGCCAATAAGAAAAAAATCATGAATCTCATAGTCAGTAGCGTTTTGCTGATTGTTTTCTTTTTTCCTAACCGAAGAAAACAATACGTCTTTGAATCCATAGTTTGTCCTTTGGGTTACATAATAATTGATACTAAAAAAGTGAGCTGATACACGCAAACCGGAGTTATCCGCAAATTCTTTTGCAGAAATACAAGTATTGAAATCTTAGCTTTTGTTTATTCTGTTACAGTAATTTTATCACCTTCTACTTTGAACTTTAAGCCAGCCAACTGCATCACCTTTAAAACTTCCGATACATTATCGCTGCGGCTGAAGATGCCGCTGAAGTGTTTGGTATTGGTTACATTTTCATAAACCACAGTTACATTGTACCACCGTTCCAGCTGCTGCATGATATTTTTTAACGGAAGACTGTTGAAACTAAACAATCCGTTTTTCCATGCAACAACTTCGCTTGCTTCAACATGATCAATCACATTGATCTTACTGTCGCTGTACAACTGCGCCTGCTGGTTTGGCGTAAGCAATGCCGCTGAACCATTATTAAATACTTTTATACTTCCTTCAAGCAGTGTTATATTGGTATGTCCAGCATCACCATAGGCATTTACATTAAAGTGCGTTCCTAACACTTCTGTTCTTGCACCGTTTGTAACTACAATAAATTTCCTGGAGGGATCTTTTGCCACTTCCAAGTATGCTTCTCCCGTTATCTCTACAGTCCGTTCCTTGCCTGTAAATGCAATAGGATATTTAATTGAACTCTCACTGTTTAACCAAACGGCTGTTCCATCCTGCAGGGTGATATTTACAACCTTGCTGCCGCGCGGATTTATGAGTGTATTATTAACTATGACATCTGAAGTTCCGCTATACGCCACGCGACCATCGCCTGTTTTGGTTACGCTCACATTACCCTGAATGGAGATCGATGCCCCGGATATGCTATCCAACGAAATCTTGCTTCCATCATTCATTACAATCACAGCTTTGTTACCCACGGGAGCTTTAACATCCTGAGCTACAGCAGGCACGTGTTTTTTATCAGCATCACTTCCACTGTTGGAAAATAACTGGTAGAGACCAACTCCGACAATCAAAACAACCGAAGCAGCAACCCAAAGCCGTTTCAGTGAGATCATGCTGATTATCTTATTGTTTTTTGAGTTGGATCCGGGTATTTCGGCGCTGAGAATTGACCGAACAATTGATTGCGACACAGGCTCTGACAAAACTTCAGGGGCCTGCGATTCATTCCAGCGTTTTTCTAACAACTCCGCAACCGCTTCATCGTGTTCTGAATTGAGAACAATTTCTGCAAGCTCCTGCATTTCTTGTTCCGTGTGCGTTTTGTTCAAATACTTCTCCAGCAGATAGGCTAATCTTGGCGACATTCAACAACATTTATTACAAGCTTTGTTGAACGAGTCTTCTTATTCAACAATTAACCTGATCTTTTAATAATACATTTTGGTTTCAGCCCAACGTTATGCGTTTAATTAGACAATGATGCAGGCAAAAAAATAACCACATATAAGTAAGACAAATGAAAAGCAAAGTGGTAGTAGTTGTAAAGAAACTTTTTTTAAAAAAATCAGCGCCTTAACATGTAGAGGGCAAAAAGCACTACTTCAAGCCTGTAAGAGTTGGCCACTTCTTTCCGCAAATAATTTATTGCATTAGTCAAATGTTTTTTCACTGTAAAGAGTGAGATGTTAAGCCGCTGCGCTATTTCTTCTGTTTTTAAACCTTCTTTTCTGCTCATTTTAAAAACTTCACGCTGTTGCGGTGTGAGCTTATCTATGGCATTGTCAATAAGTAATTGGGCTTCATTTAGCAAAATCCTGTTGTCCGTATCATCGACCTCAATACTTAGTTCTTTTTTCAGCTCAGACAATATCAGTGTTTCTTTGGCCTTGCGGCGGAAGGCATTGTAGATGTTATTATGTGCAGCCTTGTATATGTAGGCATTTACATTTTTTACTTCTGTCAGTTTTTCTTTGTTGAGCCACAGTTTTAGAAAAGTATCGTGCACTATGTCTTCAGCTGTCTCATTAGATTCTGTAAGACGAAAAGCAAAAGCATACAGCTTATCCTTGTATTGATAAAACAATTGCTGGAACGCATTTTCATCGCCTTTAGAAATTTGCAGCATCAAAGGCTCATCGGCACAACTATCAGTTAAAGTCAAAGCAGGCAATTTTTTGTTCTTAGTTGCAGTTAATAATTCTCATGTAGAAGTAATTATATCCTTATCTTAAGATTCATTGAATCGGCGGTACGAACTCTTTTACTATCAAACTGCAGAGAAAGGTATAAAAATAGCCTAACCGGCAAATACGCAAACGTTTGCTTATTTTTCTACACCTGTTATGTCAATTGGACACAATTTCCATCCAATGCTTCGGGAAAATTCCCTGACCTACTCAATCGTCACCTTGCGGATCACCTTTTGTCCGGGTTCAGAAACAAAGATTGTTTTACCATCCGGAGTTGCCGCAATGCCGCCGGTTTCGCCGAGGCCGGCAGTCGTTCCGGGACCATCACCGTAGGAAGCATGACCGGAATAGCCTGCGAGTGTGATGACGTCTTTTCCCGGTCTTACCATGCGGAGGGCATTGAGGTTGTTACCGGCATAACCGTAAGTGGTAAAGAAAATGAAATTGCCATCATCTGTGGTTGCCACTTGTAACACATTGTTGGATTCTGCTTTCGCTATCGGCCCATCAACATCAACTCCTACATGAGTTTTGAAAGGGAACAAAGAAGTAACCGTTGCATCAGGAGTAATTTTACGGACCAGATTATTGTCAAAGTCAGCCACATAAATATTTCCATTCGCATCGGAAGCTATATCCGAAACCCTGGCGCCAAAAGTTGCCAGCTCGCCTTTTCCGTCCAGGAACGGATAAGGATTACCATCGCCACCACTTTTATTTTCTGCCTTGCCAGCAAATATTTCTACTACACCTTCTGTTAAGGACGAAAGCCTGATCCGGTGAAGAGTGGCCCAGGATTGATTGAAGAAATAAATCTCCCCATTTGCGCCTGTTGCCAATCCTCTGGCCAAATCAAAATGATCGCCGGAATTCATGGACCCAATTGCATTGCCGCTATACACCCTGTTGATAATATTAATAGCGCTTGCCTGATCTCCATCCGGTTCAATTTTCCAGAGGTCATTTTCTTTTGTAGTTACGTAAAGGCTTCCACCGTTACCAGGAGCGAGTGCTATATCCAATATATCATTAAATGAACTTCCCAACATGCGCAACGGCACATAGGTACTCACGTTGTATTGCATGTCCATGCTCCTAATCACGCTTCCATCTGCGATATACAGCATATTGTTACGGCTGTCGAAGACCATCTTCCCGGGGTTCCAAAAACGCGCAGATACACCGTTGCCATCCTCCGCATTGCCCCGTTCGCCGCGTTTTCCTGCAACGGTTGTAACGTTGACATTAAGGCTGGTGCTGCCGGGATTGTTTTGGTCTCCGTTACCAGCCGGGCCAGGACGTTGCTCTTTTGTACACGAACAAAACATAAGAATAGTTGCTGTTGAACCAAGCAACAAAAAGAAAGTCTTTACTTTTTTCATAAACCTGTTTTTATGCGTGCTAATTTTTATTATCATTGTTGAAGACAATGCTAAACTAGTAACCGAAGAAGAAGCTATGGGGCCGACTGCAATGAAATAAACTGTGGACAGAATAAATGACCGGATGAAAGGAATAAACAGCATTGATGACTAAACCTAAAAAACACACCCTGCTATAAAAGATATCAATTGGCTTGCAAAATCATAAGTCGATCAATTCATGGAAACAAACGTCATGTCTGACTTGTACATACTTGCGGTAGAAGACGACCCAATACATGCCGAAACCCTGCAAATGTTGTTGCCGGAATCGGGCTATTCCAAATTTTCAATTGTTGACAATGCGATAGACGCGCTGAAATTGTTTAAACAACAGCCGCCGGATCTCCTGCTGATGGATATAGAAATTAACGGTCCGCTGAACGGAATTGAATTTGTGGAAATTGCATCGGCCATTCGCCAAACACCTGTTATTTACGTAACGGCATTTTCTGATTCGGAAACTTTTGCAAAAGCAAGGCAAACCAATCCTTCTGCTTATATTATTAAGCCTTACAATGAAAGAAACCTTCAACTGGCAATGGAACTGGCGCTTTTTAATAACCATCCGGCCAATGAAAAGAAAGATGAGGATACGGCCTATAAAATAGATGTTTCATACAACGCCTTCTTTGTTAAATACAACAACCGTCTTTTGAAAATTCCTATAACAGATCTATTGTTTATTGAAGTAGAAGAAAAGTACTGTTATGTACATACGAAAGAACGCCGCTATGCAGTTAACATTCGTTTGAAAAACCTGTTGGACCAACTTCCCGCCAATAGCTTTATTCAGACACACAGATCATTCGCAGTAAAAACAGAAGCAATAGAAGAGGTAAACCTTGATGACAGTGTTCTTAAAATAGCGGGCAAAGAAATTCCCATCGGAAAAACATATAAAGACGCTTTGTTTAGCAAGCTTAAACTGATTTAACTACTTATGAACGATACACCATATTATCAACTTTTAACAGAGCCATCGGCGCTTTGGGCTTCCAATTGCGACGATAACAACGCACCGGAAATCGTCCGTTGCGCCGGCATTGCTGAAGTAAACGACATTAGAAATATCACCTTTTTTATCAGTGAGGTTTTTGGAAAAAAATTCATACACAATCTGCAGCTCAACACCAACATTGCACTTGCCGCCACCTGTGTTCCAAGTTTTGAAAGTTATCAGTATAAAGGCACCTACCAGTCTATTCGCCCCTGTACACAGGAAGAGGAAGCATTACAACGAAAATATTTCGATGCATTTACAGACATCACAACATCATTTGGATTTTTAAAGGAGCCGCTTTTTCAATCATATTTCCACCGGCCATCTTTTGCAGTGACATTCAACGTACGCTATATTTATGAACAGACACCGCACAAAGGCACAGGGAGGCAGGTTATAGACCTGGAGGACAACAAATGAATGAGCAGATATTAGAAGAAATGATGCCCGCTTTTGAGGGCGTAATTCCGGCAGTCGTTTCTACTGCATCAGCGGATGGCATACCAAATGTTACATATGTATCGCAGGTATTTTATGTTGATGATACACACGTGGCATTGTCCAGGCAATTCTTTAATAAAACAGTAAGGAACATTACTGAGAACCCGATGGTTTGTGTTGTGCTTACCTCACCAGTGACATATGCGTTGTACAAAATGCAACTCAGGTTTAAAGAATCCCGGGCGGAAGGTTCTATTTATGACCAAATGAAATTACAGCTTGAAGTAATAGCGGGTGTTCAAGGCATGACTGATGTATTTCACTTACTGGCAGCGGATCTTTTTGAAATTATAGAAGTAACCCGTCTTTATCCATTGTAGTTATGACAGATGATAATCAACTTCAATTACTCACACGACAACTGAATGAAGCCAGGCGAAAAAATCACCTGATGGCAACGGTTACATTCGAGTTGAACAAAGTTTTGAGTCTGCCCGATAAACTGCAAAACATTCTGAAAATATTAAACGATCAGTTTTATATTCATTACAGTCTTATTCTGTTGCCGGATAAAGCGTTGAAAAATCTGGTTGTACAATGCAGCTATGGTTACGAAAAAGATCATACGGGCTTTTCCATACCATTCGGAACCGGCATTGCGGGATTGGCTGCTGTAAAAAGATTGCCTATTAATATTACAGGCATCCGAAGAAAAAAAGATTACCTGGCAGTTAACAATAGTCTTCCGCAACAGGTCGCACAAACACTTCCGGGACTGGATAATCCCGAAAGCCAGATAGCCATTCCACTTATCGCCAATAACGAACTTGTGGCTGTATTGCTGGCTGAAAGCTATAACCTAAGTGTATTCAGCAAAGAAGACGAAGCTTTTCTCATTACACTCTCTCAAGCTATTGCAGTCTCTATTCAAAACTCTGTACTGTTCGATTCGATGGAGGATATTATTGCAAAAAGAACAGAAGAACTGCGCAAGAGCAATCAAACAAAAGACCGGCTTTTTTCCGTCATCAGTCACGATTTGAGAGGCCCGATCACTTCCTTTCAAAGCATAGCCAAACTTGTAGGTCACTACAACAAACAAAATGAACGCGAGAAAATTGATCTGCTTTCCCAGCGCATTGATCAGTCAGTTAATAAGCTCAATACGCTACTTAACAACCTGTTGAATTGGGCGCTCGCGCAAACGAAAGAAATACAATATCACCCGGAACGCACAAGCCTTTCAGATCTGCTGAATGATGTTACTGAAATTTATAACGATCAGCTTCTTCAAAAAGAACTTACAATTCACACTGAATATACTCTTGTTACACCTGTCGTCGCAGATTACGATCTTTTAACTGCAGTATTCAGAAATCTTTTAAGCAACGCAATTAAATATTCATCCAGAGGAAGTGTAATTAAATTGAGAACAAACCTGGAGGATAATCAGGCTGTTATTGAAATTGAAGATAACGGAGTAGGAATTGCGCCGGAAAAACTTTCTTTCCTATTTGAGGCTGGTGAAAAAAAGAATACCAGCGGAACGGAAAACGAAAAAGGTACCGGCCTTGGACTGCTTGTTGCAAAAGAGTTCGTAAAAATGCATGGTGGGAATATAGAAGTTGATAGTGTACTAAATAAGAAAACAATAGTTCGTGTAACGCTCCCTCTCTCATAGTTAATCTTTTATTCTCTATTTATTTCCGTTCATTCCATCTACCGCACCATTGATTGCCATTGCGCCCATTACCGCTTTGTGGATGAATAATTTAGCCTTACGTTTTTAGCACATCACTATAAAACGGTCTCAAATTATTCATTCATAAAACTAATCTTATGCTAACTGAAACAATCTCAAACCAGGTAGTAATCAATCCTTCCCGAATTATGCAAACCGGCTTCGCCTTCTGGTCATCTAAAGTATTACTGACCGCCGTGGGTTTTGACCTTTTTACATTGCTTTCTGATGACAGTAAAACTTCAGCCGAAATCAAAGAGTCATTGCAATTACACGGCAGGGGCATTGAAGATTTTCTCGATGCACTCGTTGCGATGAAGTTCCTTTGCCGCAGTGGCCAGGGCTCACAAGCTAAATATGCCAACTCGTTGGAAACGGATATTTTCCTCAACAAAAAGCGGCCATCTTACATGGGTGGTATTCTTGCCATGGCCAACAATCGTGTCTATTCTTTTTGGGGAGATCTTGGCGAAGGTTTAAAAACGGGTCTTCCCCAAAATGAAGTAAAGAATGGCGGCGACGGAGTATTTGCAGCATTATATGCAGATGAAAAACGTCTTGAAGAATTTATTCATGCAATGGGTGGCATTCAGCTTGGTAATTTCATCGCTTTTGCCAACCAGTTCAACTTTTCAGGATACTATACACATTGTGATATAGGTGGTGCCGGTGGTGATCTTTCCATTCAGATCGCCATTCATCAACCGCAAATAATTTCAACAACTTTTGACCTTCCGGAAGTTGCTCCGATCGCTCAACGCAATATCAACAACAACGAAGTGGCCGACCGTGTACAAGTAGTATCAGGTAACTTTTTTACAGATCCATTTCCCCAAGCCGACATTATAACAATGGGCAACATTCTGCATGACTGGAGTTTGGAAGACAAGAAAATACTGATCAAAAAGGCCTATGATGCTTTACCTGACGGAGGCGCATTTGTGGTTATTGAAAATGTGATTGACGACGAAAGGAAAGAAAATGCATTTGGTCTGCTTATGTCACTGAATATGCTGCTTGAAACATTTGGCGGATTTGATTATACAGCCGCAGACTTTACAGGCTGGGCAAAGGAAGCAGGCTTTAAACAGGTTGACATTATGCATCTCACCGGTCCTTCGAGCGCATTGATTGCTTATAAATAAGCTATTTAAATTCTTCCTCTTAAAAAAACGAAGCCATGCATTTACTGAATAAGCTTAAGCTCTTTGCAGAAAAATCAACATCCTTACGGGTACTTGGTGACCTGTATACTTTTCATATTACAGGTGACCAAACGGGCGGAGCATTTACGATAACAGAGGGTTGCATACAGCCTGGTAGTGCACCGCCCCGGCACATCCACCATTTGGAGGATGAGGCATTTTATGTTTTAGACGGGCAGTTTTCTTTTGTCCGCGGAAAACAACAAATTGAAGCCGGGGCTGGTCATTTTATCCATATTCCGAAAGGTACATTGCATACTTTCAGAAATGTAGGCAAAACAAAAGGCAGATTGCTAACAATGCTCTCCCCTGCTGGTTTGGAAAAGTACTTTTTTGAAATAGGATCAGAAGCCACAGGCAGTCTTCCTCCTAATGATCCTTCTGTAATTGAAAAAGTAATTGGCCTGGCTTCGGCTTCAACCAGCGGATAGTTTTAAGGTATCAGGTGTCAGGTATCAGGTATCAGGTGAAGAGGTTGCATTCTAAAAAGAACGCAACCTCTTTTTTGGAAAGAGATGTTTTTCTTTCTGCAGTTTTCTAAAGATGAACTTTGTCTATCTTGGATGGATGAAACCCAACTTCCTTATTTTTATTTTCTTCTTTCTGGCGATAAATACAGGAAAGACACAAAGCAGTACAACGAACCGCAACTTAAGATTTCCGGTGATTGCTTATTTTCCCGGCCGCACATCTGAAGCTTTTAAACGGATTGACGTGGAGCGGATCACACATATTCACTATGCATTCGTGAATCCGGATTCGAATGGCAATTTTAGCTATCAACCCTTTATTGATTCGCTGAGTACATTTTGCAGGGAGCATAACCTGAAACTGCTTTTATCAATCGGCGGTGGCAATGCACCAGCGTATTACTCAAAACTCTTGTCGGCACCTTACAGAAAAGCTTTTGTACAGGCCCTGGCACAGATTGCCGGGCAATATAACGTTGCAGGAATTGATGTTGATCTGGAGGGAGCCCGGATTGACAGCAATTACGAAGCATTTATTTTCGATTTGAAAAATGCGCTTAAGACCAGCAACAAAATAATTACTGCAGCCATTGCAACTGCTTACAAAGATGTTCTGCCAGATAAAGCATTAAAGCAACTGGATTACATCACCATCATGTCTTACGACAAAACCGGCCCGTGGGATCCTGCCAGGCCCGGACAACATTCTTCCTACCAAATGGCGGTTGACGATCTTTTTTATTGGAACAAAACACGCAAACTCAACAGGAAAAAACTTTATCTCGGCCTTCCTTTTTATGGTTACAGTTTTGGCCCGAAGGGCGCCGGCTATATGTCATTTCAAGACATCGCACGCCAGTTTCCGGAAAAGATCAATGAAGACGAACTTGTTTTGCGGGACAGTTCTATATTGTATTACAACGGGCTGAAAACTATCAGAGAAAAAACAAAACTGGCGCTGAAAAAAGCCGGCGGCGTAATGTTTTGGCAGTTATTACAGGATGCCGATGGCGAAAATTCTCTTTTAAGGGCAATTGATGATGAGATAAAATTGCATGGCAAATAAATACCGGATGATCCGGTCCTTCATTTTTGTCCAACCATCCCGCTTATTCCGTTAATCAAAATCTGCACACAAAAAGCGTAAATCTTCTTATCTTTCTACACTAAATTAAAGCGTATGTCACTTTTTGATGCCAGTAAAAACAAGGATAAAAAGAAAGGAAGCCAGCAGGCAAACAAAACAGGATTAGCGGCGCCAAAATCAGGGAAAGGTAATACTAAAGCCGCAGCTAAAACCACGCGGGTGACAGGCAGGGCTCAACGAGGTTCATAAAAAATCAATGCCGTTCACAAAAATGAACGGCATTATAATTTCTGGTTGCTTATTAATTTGTCTACCGTTCGGCCAGTCTTTCTACATGTGCGACAGGAAACTCAACCATCATTACCTGTCCAAGACTTTCCAGCCTTACATATACTTTTTTATGACTGGAACGCACAACAGTACCTGTACTATTCATAAAAACACCCTGTGTCACCTGTACTTTGATATTCTCGGCTAAAGATTCCCATGATTCAACGGAGATCTGTGCACCTTCTTCCAACAGGTAAGCCTTAATTGTATCTATTTCGCGCTGCCGGATGACAGCGTGCTTACCCAAATAATACACAAAATTAACCACGCCGCCTGTGCGTAGTACATCGGTTTTCTCTTTTTCCGATACATGAACAAAAACATAAGATTTAAACAAAGGTTCCAGGACAGTTTTTTTACGGTCGCTCCACTGGCGCCTGATTTTCTGGACGGGACACCAGGCTTCCAGACTCTTTTGCGCAAGAAGTGCGGAGACCTTTTTTTCCCAACGGGGTTTAGTATAAATGGCGTACCATTTTTTTTCTTCGCTCATATTTTTCAACACTACAGGCTGGTAAAATTAGTTTTTAAGGATATAACTACCAATTCAATGTGACTTTGCCGGTAAACTATCGGGCAACCGGTCCACCTGCTTTTTGAAGCTATACACAGCAATAATAACCGTTTCAATCGATTTTTAGTGCTAAAAAAATCCTTTATTTTTTGGCAACAAAAAAGGGAGCAAACATACTTGCTGCTCCCTTTTTATATGATTTTTTGTTAACTATCGCTTTACCGTTGTTGTTCCTGCCGCGTTAGCCATATCTGCAACAATTCTTACTGATTCGTCAATATAAAGGTCAGTACGCAAACCTTTTAACCATTGTTGGTAACGGTCTTGTTTACCCTTATCTGTATTGTTATAGAACTTATCATGGTCCACTATTGCAGGTTCAATTTTCATTGGTTTTGAAAGCGCTGCCAGGTCAGTATTTTGTTTTGCAGTATTGCGGATAAGCTTTTGTTCCTCTTTATACTTGTTGATATTGAGGTTGTATTCTTTATCTACATTTTTGCTCAGCCACAGAGTATTATTCTTAATCTGTGAGAATGAAGCATTTTTATTGATTCTTTCATCAGCTCTTTTAACGATATCTGCATAACCATTCTGGTTCCACAATGCATAAGTTGATTTTGGAATCTGATCCCAGGTTAATGCTGAAGGATTATCCTTTTCCCTGAATTTCAGGTATTCATAACTGTCGGGAATTACCACATCGGGCGTTACACCTTTCAGCTGTGTAGATCCACCGTTAATGCGGTAGAATTTTTCGAAAGTAAGTTTCAAAGCACCATATTCAGTGGCTCCGGTTAAAAAGTCAACTGGCTTGCCAATTGGAATATTTTTCTGAACTGTTCCTTTTCCGTAAGTAGAAGTACTACCGATAATGATGCCTCTTCCATAATCCTGGATCGCTGCTGCAAATATTTCAGAAGCCGAAGCGCTCAGTTCATTTACCATTACAGCCAGCGGACCGTCATAAAGAACAGACTCATCAGTATCTTTCCATACATCCGGTGCACCATTCCTGTCTTTCACTTGTACGATCGGACCATTTTTAATAAACAGGCCAACCATTTGCACAACTTCAACCAAAGAGCCACCGCCGTTAAAACGCAGGTCTATGATGATGCCGGCAACATTTTCTTTTTTAAGCTTAGCTACTTCTTTTGCAACATCTGCTGAGCACCTGTTTCCATCAGGTCTTTCAAAGTCCGCATAAAATTCAGGCAGGTAAATATATCCTATCTTTTTGCCAGCGCTGTCGTGTACAATTGCGCTGCGAACCAGCAACTCGTCTTCCACAATTTCATCTCTTATCAGGGAAACAGTTTTAATTGTACCGTCAGCCTTTTTCAACGTAAGTTTTACTTCTGTTCCTTTATTACCACGAATCAGTTTCACAGCATCTGTCACCGCAAAGCCACCAAGATCAACCGGCTCTTCTGAACCCTGAGCCACTTTCATGATAATATCGTTTACCTGCACCTGGCCGCTCTTCCATGCCGGGCCACCTGTAATCAGGCTTACGATTTTTATTCCGCCATCTTCATCTCTCAATTGGGCACCAATTCCAAAGAACCTGCGGCTCATATCTTCATCAAAAGCTCTTTTTTCAACAGGAGGAAAATAGTTTGTATGTGGATCCATTTCACCTGTAATGGTATTTACATACAGGCTGAACTGTTCGTTCTCGTCCAGCTTTGTTTTAAGACGGGTATAAGTGCGATCCATTGTTTTCAGCACTTTATCTCTTGCTTCTTTTTCAAGATCTGCATCTGTTTTCTTTGCAATGCTGTCAACTTTCTTATTTTTTTCGCGCTGATCCTGCAAATCAACATAGCGCTCAAGTGTCATATACTTCAAACGCTTTCTCCACAAATCCTGTCTTGCCTGCTCTGTAGCGGGATAGCCAAGTTTATCGCCATCAAGCTGTGCAGTTTCATCTACTTTAAAATCAAAAGGTTTTTCAAGAATTCCCTTATAAATGTTGGTTACTTCATTAATCCTCTTTTCATAAACCACACCAACAGCGGGGAAGAATTGCAGGGGAGCACCATGAATCTCATCATCCAGCGTGGTTTCATATTTTTTCAGCACGTCGATATCAGACTGAAGAAATATTGTTTTATCGGGATCCATTGATGACAGATAGTCTTTAAATACTCTAACGGAAAAACTATCGTCAATTACTTTGGGACTATAATGCCTTTGCTCCAGGATATTACCAATCGCTATTAGTAGTTTTTGTTGCTTGGCGAACACATTATCGTCAGTACCGCCTTTACTCTTAAAAGCCCAAAAAGTTCCACCCACCACCATAATAAGAATGAATGGCCATACTTTTCTACTCATCATAATTCTAAATATTTTGCTTGTCATGCCTTCCAAAAATAATTGAATATTATACACGCTAATCTACCAACTATTTCTAATTAACAAAGGTTTGTGCAGTGTTGATGCAGCAGTTTTTACCTAATAAACAACCCTAAACACCAAATATTTTCGTAGTTATAACATCACCACTTAAACAAATTACACTTTTTTTTGCTCAATTCATGATTTTTCTTATTTTCGCACCCGCTTTGAAAATAAAGCACACGGAGGCTGTAGCTCAGTCGGTTAGAGCGCAAGTTTGTGGCACTTGAGGCCGTGGGTTCGAAACCCATCAGCCTCCCTTCATTACAAAGACCTTGCAGAAACATCTGCAGGGTTTTTTATTTTAAATTATTGATTATGATGCTTTGGTTGCTTAGTGTTCCTGTAGCTGGAGCCCTTTTAGGATGGCTGATAGCCGGAATTGCCGCCAAATATCTTTTTCACCCTCTAAAGCCACAAAAAAACACCGGTCAAACAACACCGGGAATCATTTCGCGGACACAACAACAACTCGCCCGGGAAGCCGGCACTTTTGCCGCCGGATTATTTTCATCTTCAGAACTGGAAAAAAAACTGGCAGATCCGGAAACGCTGCAAAAAATAATGCCTTTTATAGATGAACATGTTGATCATTTTCTACGGGTTAAGCTTGGAGAGGCAATTCCAATGATCGGGATGTTTATTGGCGACAAAACAATTGCACAGCTTAAAGCCCTTTTTATGGAAGAGCTGCAGACACTTTTCCCTGAAGTAATGAAAAATTACGCCCGCGAACTGCAACAGGATTTCAATCCGGCGGAAATAGTTTCAAAAAAGATTGCATCAATGCCTCCGGAAAAATTAGCATCAGCCTTTCTTCCAATACTCACTGAAAAAATCCGGTCTATCAGGCTGATGGGAACAATTATTGGATTTACAATAGGTTTAGTGCAGCTTTTGCTGATGTTGGTTGCCTACAATTTCAGATAGGCAGCCGAATAAATAATTGAATGACGATTAGCTGTAGTTTCTTTACACTACAAAAAAGCCTTGCTTCATATTGCGATTTTTATTGCTTTATATATAATTACTCATCTTTATGAAATTCAATTTTACAGTCCTGTTACTATTGGTGATCACAAGTGCCCTGGCACAGGCGCCGGGCGGGGGAGCGCGAGGAGGACAGGGAGGTGCACGCAACATGAATGTTGGGCATCTTTATGGAAAAATAGTTGACTCTAAAACAAATAAAGGATTAGAAGGTACTTCTGTTCAACTGATCGCTTCACGATTCGACACCGCAACAAAACAATTAAAAGACAAAATTGCTGCTACTGTGATAAGCCAGCCTAACGGCGATTTTAGTCTTGAGAATGTACCCGTTTTTGGCAAATTGCGTTTACGCATAACAGCAATAGGCTATGCAGACTATGATCAACCTGTTTCATTCGGCCTTAAAATGCCCGGAGCCGGTGGTCAGAACGGACAGGCACAAAGCGGAGCAACTGGTGGTGCAGACAGAATGCAACAAATGATGAGCGCGATTGACAAAGATCTTGGCAACATCAAACTTGCACAAACAGATGCAACGCTTGCCGATGTTACAGTAACTGCCACCAAACCATTCTTTGAAATGGGCGTGGACAGAAAAATATTTAACGTTGACAAAAATATTGTAAGCTCCGGCCAGACCGCAACAGAAGTAATGAAGCAAATTCCTTCTGTGAATGTTGATATAGATGGAAACGTTACACTGAGAAACGCTGCTCCAATTCTTTTTGTAGATGGCAGACCTACCACGCTAACGCTTGATCAGATCCCTGCAGACATTATTGATAAAGTAGAATTGATCACTAACCCTTCTGCAAAGTTTGATGCATCAAGTGGCGGCGGCGGTATATTAAACATCGTATTGAAGAAAAACAAGAAAAAGGGATATAACGGCGGCATACGGGCTGGAATCGATTCTCGTGCTAAAGTAAATCTTGGTGGAGATTTCAACTATCGCGAGGGTAAAATAAACATGTTCCTGAGCGGAAACTACAACCAGAGAAAGTCAAAATATACGAATTCAACTACAAGGCAGAATCTTTCAACAACTACTCCTCCTGAGGTTACATCTATCATCAATCAAAATATCAACGGCGTAAACAATGGTGAGTTTGCATTTTTAAGAGGCGGTTTTGATTATTTTATTGATAACCGCAATACACTTACCTTAAGCGGAAGTTATGTACACGGTTCATTCAATAACGATCAGCCACAAACAGTAGATTCAACCATCCTTAAAACAAGCCCCGCATACTATTCAAACAGCAACGTAAACTCACTTAGTAAGGCTGACTTCAAAAATGCCGGAGGCCAACTGAGCTTCAAACATAATTTTGAAAAGAATGGCCATGATATCACTGCTGATGTTAACTATAACTCAAGCAAAAATACCAATACCAGCGACATCTATTCGTTTACAACAATACCAAACGGAACGAAGGACTATAGCTGGACGCAAGCTAACAACGGTAGCGGCTACAACAAGTTTCTAACCATTCAAAGCGATTATGAGAACCCGATAAGTGAAACCACAAAACTGGAAGGTGGTGTCAGGGCGGCCATCCGTAACTTCCGTAACGATAACTACCAGTATTATAATGACACACTGGTACCTAATATCAGTAGCCGTTATAAATACACTGACCAGGTGTATGCAGCATATGCTACCTATAGTTTTAAATCAGGACAAAGATGGTCTTACCAGTTAGGACTAAGAGTTGAAAGTTCCAGCTACAATGGAACGTTGATCGGCGGTGGCATTGCCAAACAGGACACCAGCTTTAAGGTGAGCTATCCCGTAAGCTTTTTCCCCAGTGCATATATCACTTACAAACTCAATGACAAATCTGATTTGCAGTTGAACGTGACCCGCAAAATTAACAGACCAAGCTTCTTCCAGTTACTTCCTGTCGTAAACTTTACAGATCCGCAGAACCCTACAGTAGGTAACCCTGCATTGAAGCCAGAATTCGCCCATGTGTTTGAACTGTCTTACAATAACAATTATGCAAAAGACGCAAATTTTCTTGCAACTGCATACTTGAAATACAACGACAACCTGATCACCAACTACCTGTACCAGGGACCAAATCCGGCGTTTAAAAATAATCCGAATGCAGATAGCCTGATTACATACAGTACTTATGTAAATGCAAACAATAGCTTTACGTACGGACTTGAATTGACTGACAGATTTAAGATCGTCAAGATTTGGGACATGACATTAAACGTGAATTTGTACAATACCCAGATCAACAACAATACGGCCCTTAAAGATGCACCGGCAAACAATCAGCGTTTCAGCTGGTTTGGTAAATGGAACAACAGCTTCAAACTGCCAAAAGGCTTTTCTATCCAGTTCTCAGGCGATTATCAAGCCAGAACAATTCTGCCTCAAGGCAGTGGCGGCAGTGGCGGAGGTGGCCGTGGCGGCGGCGGCGGTGGCGGCATGTTTGGCGGTAGTAACTTTGGTGCATCGCAGGGTTATATTAATCCGAGATATGGTTTCGACATGGCTGTCAAAAAAGACTTTGCATGGAAAGGAGGCAATACGTTATCTCTTATTCTTAGCATGAATGATATATTCAGAACACAGCTTTACAGCACACATGCGGAATCCATTTACCTGATCCAGGATTCTGAAAGAAGGAGAGACCCGCAAGTACTTCGTTTGAATATCACATACCGTTTTGGCAAGTTTGATGCATCGCTCTTCAAACGCAAAAACACGAAAGCTGATCAGAGTGGTGGCTCTGATATGATGGGCAATCAGTAGAGTGGTACGTTGTAAGTTATACGTTATAAGTTGTGAGTTATACGTAATACGTTTATCAGAGCGAAGGGAGTGGTAAGTTATAGGTTATACGTAGTACGTTTATCGAAGCGAAGATTATAAAATAAGAAAAGGTACGTTGCAGATGTAACGTACCTTTTCTTATTCTAATTTTTTGTGCGCTAACGATTATTCCCTGTCGATCTACAATGTAAAAAACGTATCACGTATGACTTACAACGTATAACTTCTATCCGTTTCTTCCGGTAAGCATGGGTACAAATGAAAACAGATCAAAGGCCTCTTCCTGCAAGGAACCATCGGCCATTTTTGTAATACGCAACATGCGCTGATTATTGCCTTCATCTACGGGGATTACCATCAGCCCGCCGTCTTTCAGTTGTTGAATAAGTTTGGGAGGAATAAATGGCGCTGCTGCTGTAATGATGATTTTATCGAAGGGAGCGAAAGTGGGCAGTCCTTCAAAACCATCGCCATAGAAAAATTTTATATTGGGATATTTGCTTTTTAGAATGAAGTTTTTGTTCAGTTCAAATAATTTCTTCTGCCGCTCGATTGTAAAAACCCTTGCTCCCATTTCTGCCAGTACAGATGCCTGGTACACACTGCCTGTACCAATTTCCAACACTTTGTCAGAACGTTTTATTTGTAATAACTGGGTTTGATATGCCACGGTGTATGGCTGGGAAATTGTCTGGTCTTCTCCGATCGGAAAAGCTCTGTCTTCATAGGCTATCTTGTCAAATGCTGAGTCTAAAAAAAAGTGACGGGGAATGTTTTTGATTGCATCCAATACATTTTCATCCGTTATTCCTTTCTGTTGTAACAGTTTAACCAATTGCATCCGCAATCCCTTGTGCCGGTAAGTATCTTTAAATTCTCTCATAGTGCAAATACAAAGGTACTATAACTACATAGCCGCTTCCAAAAGATACGAATTAATGTGGGAAGAATTGGGATGGGAAAAATTTACTCACAGGGGAGAGGCATGAGGTCTCAGGTATCAGGTATCAGGTTTTAGCTATGAGCTTTCAGCTATCAGCTATTGGCTATTGGCAAGCAGGCTTATTAAACTATGTCATAAAAAATGCGCAGGAAAAACTCCTGCGCATTGAATACTTAATATCTATTATTAAAATCTGTAAACTTGGTATCAACCTCTCGATACCAGAAACCTGATACCTGATACCTGATACCTGATACCTGATACCTCATTGCTAATAGCTAATAGCCGATAGCTGACAGCTACTTCAACTTCATATCTTCAATAATCCCCTTGATCCTGTTTTCCAGCACAGTGTATGTTGCATCAAATTCTTCTTTGCTGTTCAGTTTGGTGTTGACGCTGAAATAGAATTTGATCTTGGGTTCGGTACCTGAAGGACGTGCAGATATTTTAGATCCGTCTTCCAATATAAATTGCAGTACGTTGCTTTTTGGAAGCGTGATATCTTTCGTTTCTCCGGTTGAAAGATTTTTTGCCACCTGTAATTGATAGTCCAGCAAGTGTACAACTTTAGACCCATTGATGGTAGCCGGAGGATTGTTGCGATAGCTTTGCATCATTTCAGCAATTTCTTCCTGCCCTCTCATGCCTTTTTTGGTAATGCTGATCAGGTGTTCAAGATAGAAGCCATACTGAACATACAGCTCAACCAGTTTTTCATACAGGGTTTTACCGTTTTCTTTTTCGTAGGCTGCCATTTCGCACAACAAAGCAACTGCAGACACAGCATCTTTATCTCTCAATTGATCGCCGATCATTAAACCATAACTTTCTTCACCACCAATGATATAATGTTCTTTGCCTTCTTTTTCTTTGATCAGTTCAGCGATCCATTTAAAGCCGGTCAACACATCATAACAAGCTACATTATTTTTCTTTGCAATTTCATTGATCAGCTCGGTAGTTACAATTGTTTTGATCACCATGTCGTTCGGGCGTGCAATGCCTTTTACTTTACGGGCTTCAATCATATAAGCACAGGCAAGTACTGCTGTCTGATTACCATTCATCAGCACCCACTCCCCTTTGTGATTCTTAACACCAATCCCCACACGGTCGGCATCAGGGTCTGTACCAGCCAGGATATCAGCATCGATTGTCTTGGCTTTTTTCAAGCCGATACTCATCGCTTCACTTTCTTCCGGATTGGGATAAACAACAGTTGGGAAATTACCATCCGGCGTAGCCTGTTCCTCAACAATGTTCACATTGGTAAATCCGAATTGTTTCAACACTTCCGGTACAAGCATAATACCTGTGCCGTGTATAGGCGTGTAAACTATTTTAAGATCTTTCTGTTTTTCGATCACTTCAGGATAAACGCTCAGCCCTTTCACCATCCTGATGTATGCATCATCAATATCTTTTCCGATCAGGGTGATATTACTTTCACCACCGCTCCATTTTACATCGTCAACGCTGGCAATGGCCTCTACTTCGTGGATTACATTCTTATCATGCGGAGGAACAAGCTGACCGCCATCGTTCCAGTAAGCTTTATATCCGTTATATTCTTTGGGATTGTGCGACGCAGTACAAATTACGCCACCCTGACATTGCAGATGTCTTATTGTAAAAGACAATTCAGGAGTTGGACGCAATGCCTCAAACAAGTAGACCTTTATTCCGTTTGCTGCAAAAACATTCGCAACTGTTTCAGCAAAAAAGCGGCTGTTGTTGCGGCTATCATGACCGATAACCACTTTAACCGGCTCATCACCATATGTTTTCTTCAGATAATTGGCAAACCCTTGTGTAGCCATACCCACCGTGTACTTATTCATGCGGTTGGTGCCTACACCCATTATACCACGCAAACCACCTGTACCAAACTCGAGGTTACGATAAAAAGCTTCTGTCAACTCCTCGGAATTCTCTTTCTCCATTTTTTTGATCGCATCTTTGGTAGCCTGGTCGTAATTACCGTTAAGCCATGCATCCGCTTTGGCCTGAATTGCAGTATCCATATTTTTACCGTTTTAAGATTGAAGAACAATTTTAAGCATATTTACTAAATGTGTACCTATTAATTAAATTTTTATTGCTATTTAATAATACCTGTTTTTTAGCGCAATTCATCTGTTATTAATTTAATACGTACGTTTGCGCTGATGAAGAAGATATTTTGGCTTTTACTTTTATGGCCTTTTCACCAAGCGCTAAGTCAGGATTCATTAGCCATTTTAAGTTCAATTCCGCAACAGGATACATTAATAACAAATTTTCTGCCCGATTCAACTTTTGCACAAAAGCCATCTTCCGGGCTTAATAAAAAAAGAGTATACACTGTAGCTGCCATTGATGCAGCTGTGCTGGTTGGTACCGGCATCAGTCTTTATAATACATGGTACAGTTCCTATCCGCAATCGGATTTTCATTTTTTTAACGACAATGGCGAATGGTTGCAGGTTGATAAATTCGGCCATTCCTACACCTGCTACACGCTGAGCCGGTTAAGTGCTGAATCATGGAGATGGGCCGGGTTAAGTCAAAGACAGAGTACGTGGATTGGTGCGGCGAGCGGTATGGCCTACCAGACAATAGTGGAAGTGATGGATGGCTTTTCTGCAAACTGGGGATTTAGCTGGGGCGACTATGTAGCAAACACCGCCGGCGCTGCTTTGTTTGTTGGACAACAACTTGTTTGGGGCGAACAACGCATTTCTTATAAATTTTCGTTTCACAAGATCGATTACGGTAGCCAGGAGCTGAATGACAGAGCGGACGATATTTTCGGCAGTACAACGCGCGAACGCATGCTAAAAGATTATAACAGTCAAACTTACTGGTTGAGCGCCAACCTGAAATCTTTTTTTAAACACAGCAATCTGCCTAAATGGTTGAATGTTGCTGTAGGCTATGGAGCAAACAATATGTTTGGCGCATATTACAATTCATGGACCGATCCTTCAAATGGGCATGTTATCAACCATGAGCAAGACATGCCGCGTTACCGGCAATTTTATATAGCGCCGGATGTTGATTTTACCAAAATCAAAACAAAAAGCAAACTCTTAAAAACAACCTTTTCTATTCTTAACTGTTTAAAATTCCCGGCGCCATCTATTGAGTTTTCACAGGGAAAAGTGAAGTGGAACTGGCTCACTTTTTAGAAGAGAGTAAAATAGTAAGATCGTAAGACATGTAAGACCCGTAAGACGTGTAAGATTTCAAGAGGGTAAGAGTGAAAGAAAGATGACCGCGGCGAGTAGAGAAATGCATCCTCTTCTGAAAAAAAGAACCGCATACAAGGTTGGGTTTTACATTCAGGTACTTCGTACTTCGTAAATCGTACTTCCCCCACATTGCGCCTACATCGTCTAACACCGGATAGTAAGACCGTAAGACGGGAAGACATGTAAGACATGTAAGACCGTAAGACCCGTAAGACGGGTAAGATTTCAAGAGGGTAAGAGTGAAAGAAAGATGACCGCGGCGAGTAGAGAAATGTATCCTCTACTGCAGAAAGAGGATTGCACGCAGGACTGGGTTTTACAATCAAGTACTTCGTAAATCGTACTTACCCCACATTGCGCCTACATCGTACATCGTACATCTAACACCATACATCTACCACCGTACATCTTATCACATCTGAATGTACGCTCCGGTTACTTCGTCGCCGACTGTTTCTACCTGGATGAAATCCTGGGAGGTTGTAGCCAGGGACAGGCCCACATAATCGGGCTTGACAGGAAACAATTTGTGCATGCGTTCTACCAATACCATCGTTTGGATGCGTTTGGGATGATAGTTCAGCAACGGCTTCATTGCATATAAAAGCGTTTTTCCCCTATTGGACACATCGTCAACAATAACAATATTTTTATCATTAAAATCGACATTCCCGTCAATGGTCACTTCTGCCGGATGATTTTTATCAAGTGTAATTGTGACTACCTCCACCTGGTTGGGGATATAATTTTTTAATGCTGATGCTATTTTCTGAGCGATTACAGTACCACTGCTTAACACGCCCAGCAGCACAACAGGTGCTTCATCTCCAGCAATAGCTTCTGCAATCTCCAAAGCAATTCTTTGCAGTTTATATTTAATCTCCTCAGCCGTCAAAACATATTTTTTCTCACTCATTGTAAACAATTAGAAGGGCAAATTAAGGAAATTATGATTTGAAATTTGAAATTTCAGATTTGAGATTAGACGATGCCTGACCCGAATTCGCGGCATTTGCCCTTTGACAAAGTACAAGTTCCGAAACCCCATTTTTATGCCGTCACCTGACACTGATACCTGATACCTGAAACCTGATACCTTATATATTTTTCCTCACTCCTCACTCCTTCCCCCGACTACAACATCCATCACATTTGTCTGGGTTGGCCCCGTAATTACCAGGCCACCGGTTTGTTTGAAAAAGTGCCAGGCGTCATTATCATCAAGGAAATGCTGAACATCCAATTTAAGTTCATTTGCTTTTTGCAAAACATCCTTATCTATAACGGCGCCGGCTGCATCCGTTGGTCCATCAGTTCCATCTGTTCCGCCTGACAGGATCACCGGACAATCTTTTAAAGACGTATTTTTTTTCTGCAAAGCCGATAGTGCAGCAAGTGCAAAGTGCTGATTGCGGCCGCCCTTTCCGCTGCCAGAAATAGTGACGGTCGTCTCCCCTCCCATCAGGTAACATGTATTTTTTGTGGAACCAGATTGAAGCTTATCAACAAACTCTTTAGCCCTGTCGGACGCTTCACCTTTAAGATCTTCATCCACAATTTCAACATCATACCCCAGAGATGAGGCCCTGGCCGCAGCAGCATGCAACGCAATACTATTGCTCCCGATTATCTTGTTGAGAACTTTATTAAATCTTTCAGGCGAATTGCTCCTTTTGGATGAAATTCCTTTATGGAGATCAAGGCATTTTCTTACGGACTCCGGAACTTTGTTTAAGATGCGGTACTGCTGAAGGATTTCAAGAGCCTGTTCCGGCGTTGAGCTATCCTGCACAGTCAGTCCGCTTGCAATGCTACTCAGGTCATCTCCTGCTACATCACTTATAATCAGCGACACAATGCCGGCCCCGTTAGCAGCCAATACCAGTCCGCCACCTTTTAACGTTGAAATATTTTTTCGGACAACATTTAATTCGTGGATACTCGCGCCGGATTTCAATAATAGTTTTGAAGTATGTTGCAGATCCTCTAATGAGATTCCATCCTCTACATCTGCCAGCAAAGCTGACGCGCCACCGCTTATGCAAACAATCAGCAAATCATGATCCGTAAGTTTCCTTAAAAATAATTTTACTTCATCCGCTGCTTCTTTGCTTTTTTCATCAGGTACCGGATGTCCGGCTTCAATGATGCGGCAATGTTTCAGAGGCAAAGCATGATCATATTTGGTTACGACAAGTCCACCTGCAATAAAACTCCCTAAAATATTCTCCGCTGCTACAGCCATAGCTGCGGCCGCTTTTCCTACAGAAAGCAGGAATATTCTCTTACGATCAACGCTGTAAGTTTTTTCTTCCACCTGTAATACACCATCAACAACCTTAAGTACCGAAGGCATTAATACAGCGGGCTGCACTGCGTTTATCGCCGCCTCAAAAATTGCCAGTGCGTCTTGTCTCTTCATAATAACTTTCAATTAACTTTTATCTCAACAACATCATTTGCCTTATATGCTCACGTCTAAAAAACTATTTAACCAACACCTTCCATTGCCTGAAGCAATCGCTCCGTTCAGTGCTAAGATATTTTTCGGGTTGCTAATTTTGTTTTTATTTATATCATTACTTTCGGCAACCCGGCCTGATACCTGAAACCTGTTACCTGGTAACTGTCATTCCTCACAAAATATTACAAAAAACATTATCTTCGGTTACAGATAGTTGCATAACTAACTATTTATATTTGCCGCACTGTAAATGTTAACCATATGAATCGTATCATTAAAAAAGTTGCAGTTTTAGGAAGTGGTGTTATGGGCTCTCGCATTGCATGCCATTTTGCAGGTATTGGTGTACAGGTTTTATTGTTGGATATAGTACCAAAAGATCTTCCGGCTGATGCGCCCGCAATAGCAAAAAACAAAATTGTAAACGATGCATTACAGGCAACATTAAAAAGCAATCCTTCGCCGGTTTATGATAAGTCCGTTATCAAGAGAATAACCACAGGCAATTTTGATGATAACATGAAAGACATTGCCAGCTATGATTGGGTAATTGAAGTAGTAGTGGAGCGATTGGACATTAAACAACAGGTATACGAGAAGGTTGAGCAATACAGAAAGCCCGGCACGCTTATAACATCCAACACATCAGGCATACCAATCAACATGCTGAGTGAAGGAAGAAGCGATGATTTTAAAAAACATTTCTGCGGCACACACTTTTTTAATCCGCCGCGCTACCTGCGTCTACTGGAAATTATTCCTACAAAAGATACCGATAAAGAAGTTGTTGACTTTCTGATGAATTATGGCGATGTTTTTCTTGGTAAAACCACCGTGCTTGCTAAAGACACGCCCGCTTTTATTGCTAACAGGATCGGCGTGTTTGGTATCATGAGCATCTTCAACAGTATGGAAAAACTCGGTCTGACTATTGATGAAGTGGATGCACTTACCGGACCTGTAATTGGCCGTCCGAAATCAGCTACTTTCAGAACTGCTGATGTTGTTGGCATTGACACATTGGTAAATGTTGCAAAAGGCGTTGCGAAAAATTGTCCGCAAGATGAAGCATCTGCCATTTTTAATATACCGGCATGGCTGGAAACAATGGTCAGCAACAAGTGGCTGGGCGACAAAACAGGCCAGGGCTTTTTTAAGAAAACAACCAACACGAAAGGTGAAAAAGAGATATTGGTGCTAGATCTGGTTTCATCCAATTATATAGCACGCAGCAAACCGAAATTTGCAACACTTGAAACCGCTAAGCCAATTGATGATCTCAAGACAAGATTAAAAGCACTCATTGCCGGTAAGGACAAGGCCGGAGAATTCTATCGCCATTTTCATTACGCACTATTTTCTTACATATCTCATCGCATTCCTGAAATAAGTGATGATCTGTATCGCGTGGACGACGCAATGATGGCGGGTTTTGGCTGGGAGATCGGCGCCTTTGAAAGCTGGGATGTTCTAGGTGTTCAAAAGACGACTGAAGCAATGAAAGCCGCGGGCTATACAGTTGCTCCATGGGTAGATGAAATGCTCGCAAAAGGATTTACTTCTTTCTATAAAACAGAAAACGGGAAAAAGTTATACTACGATATAGCTTCTCACAGCTATAAAAATATTCCGGGAACGGAGGCTTTTATTATCCTGGATAATTACTCCGATAAGATTGTTTGGAAGAACAGCAATGCAGCCCTTTACGATATTGGCGACGATGTTGTTGCGCTGCAATGGAACACAAAAATGAATACCATCGGAAGTGAAGTTCTCGAGGCTGTTAATAAAAGCATCGGAATTGCTGAAGAGAAGTTTAAAGGATTGGTCATCGCAAATGACGGCGCCAATTTCAGTGCAGGAGCTAATGTGGGAATGATCTTCATGTTTGCCGTTGAACAGGAATATGATGAGCTGGATATGGCCATTCGCCTGTTCCAAAATACGATGATGCGCGTGCGTTATTCCGGTATTCCGGTTGTCATTGCACCACACGGACTTTCATTAGGCGGCGGCTGTGAAATGAACCTGCATGCAGACAAAGTTTGTGCAGCTGCGGAGACATATATTGGACTGGTGGAACTGGGTGTTGGCTTGATTCCTGGCGGCGGCGGAACAAAAGAGTTTGTGCTTCGTGCTGCCGACGAAATGCACGAAGATGAGCCGGAAACCATTACATTAAAAAACAGGTTCCTTACTATAGCGACTGCCAGGGTTGCAACCTCTGCCGCTGAAGCATACCAGATGGGCATTTTGCGAAAAGGCCTGGATGAGGTTGTGATTAATCAAAACCGTCGTATCGCCGAAGCAAAACGGAGTGTACTTGAGTTGCATGAAAGTGGTTATACAACACCAGTTCAAAGAAAAGATATCAAAGTCCTGGGACGCTCTGCACTGGGTGCTCTATATGCAGGCATCAATGGTATGTGGCGTGCAAATTATGCAACCGAGCATGACGCCTTTGTTGCACGCAAACTCGCTTACGTTATGTGCGGTGGTGATCTGAGCGATCAAAGCCTGGTAAGCGAACAATATTTGCTCGACCTGGAAAGAGAAGCGTTCTTAAGTCTCGCAGGTGAAAGAAAATCACTGGAAAGAATACAGGGAGTGTTAAAGACGGGAAAACCGGTGAGGAATTAATTGAAAATGGAGAATTGAGAATTGACAATGAGTGGTAAAGTAATAAGTTTTACGTTATACGTTGATTGGAGCGAAGATTAGATGGTTAGGTCTCTGTGCAACTCAGTGCCTCCTCTGTGAAGCTCTGTGTAACAATTATACATTATGGCTTACCGTGATCATTTTCTATTTTGATTTATCGTCCATCAATAGGCTCAGTTTACAATTAAATAACATCCCTCATGTTCCCTGATTGCCAACGCTTGCAGATCGGGTGCGATTGAGACGGGTTTAGCGGTAGCGTTCAATCACTTTTTTTGTTGTTCTTTTGCATCATGAAAAGAAAAATACCACTGATACTAATTTTTTTTACGCTGCCCCATTTCCTATTTGCATGGGGCGTGGTTGGACACAAAACCGTTGCAGAAATAGCCCGCATGCATCTTTGCAAACGCACCATTCGCGGCATTAATGAATTACTCAACAATCAGTCATTAGCTTCTATAAGTGCTACACCGGACGACATGCGTTATGATAAAGAATATGCTCAAACAGGTCCGTGGCATTACATCAACCCGCCGGATGGTTTAGATCATGATGGATTTATCAGGTATGTTTCTCAGAAAGATTCAGTGAATGAATATACCGTCCTGAACAAGATGATCGCTGATTTTAAAAATCCTTCAGCGACAAGAGAACAAAAACTTTTCGCGCTAAGATATATCGTACACCTTGTTGGCGATATTCATCAGCCCTTGCATGCAGGAAGAGGCGAAGACCTTGGTGGCAATAAGATCAAAATGATGGTTCGTGGTAAAGAAAGCAATTTGCACAGCGTGTGGGATGGTTCCATTATAGAGAACACCAACCTGTCTTATAAAGAACTGGCCAATCAATGCAATAAAGCAATTACCAAAGAACAAAGAAAAGCGTGGAAAAAGACCACTATAGCAGACTGGGTGTATGAGTCATATACAGTAAGTCGTGAAATTTATGCAGATGCAACCAAAAGCACGACTGTTTCTTATCAGTATTTCGAGAAGTATACACCTACAACAGAAGAAAGACTTAGCCAGGCTGGTATTCGCTTAGCTGAAGTATTAAACAGCTTATTCTAATGTCCATCTCAACCTATTATAAAAAGCCAGCAGGGTAGCTGGCTTTTTGTTTTTGAGGCCCTGAAAAAAAATTACTTAGCTGTCGGAAATATGGGAAACAACAGGTTAGTATTGCTTATGAAGGCGATCTTTTTACTATCCGGCGACCATGATGGTGTATTGATCGTTCCCTGTCCGCCATACAGGTATGCTATCACCTTCGAAGGACCGCCACTTACCGGCATCATACGGATGTACACATGCTTATAAAAAGGATGATCGGATGCAGACACATCTTTTCCAAAAGTTATATAGACAATCGACTTTCCATCGGGAGAAACATGCGGAAACCAATTGTTCAACGAATCATTGGTAATTTGTTCCTGGTTGCTTCCATCCGGCTTCATACGCCAGATCTGCATTGTTCCGGTTCGTGCTGAATTAAAATAAATGAACTGTCCGTCAGGAGTAAACTCACTGCCGTCGTCTAACCCTTTTGCTGTGGTTAACTGAATTTCTTTTCCTCCGGAGGATGGTATTTTATAGATGTCAAATTCATTGTTGCGCTGCCCGGTGAAGATGAGAAATTTCCCATCCGGCGACCAGCCGTGCAAATAAGATGGTGCAGTCTCGGTGATTCTTTTAGGCTCGCCTCCCGTTACCGGTAAAGTATAAACGATTGAACCTTTACGTTCTTTATCATAATTGCTGATGCCCAGCATTTTTCCATCGAAGGACATTACATGGTCATTATTATTTTGTTTGGCAGAACCTGTGTTAAGCAAGGTTGGCGTTGTTGTCTTCAGATCAAATGTGTACAGTAAGCCATCCGCGTTATACAATAACCTGTTACCATCGTTCATCCAATTGGGAGCCTGGATAGAACCCTTCGACTGGTAAATGATCTTACTAAACCCGTTGGATACATCCATTAGTTCAAGATGACTTCCTATATATTGTTTGTAAGGAACAAGGGTATCTGGCGCAGGAACTACAATCCGCACATTTCTGAAAACAGCTTTTTCAATTACAGCAGGATTATGAGAACAAACAAATATTCCCACATAAACATCATCTCCAAGATCAACATCCGACAGTTGTTGCTCTGTAAACAGATCTCCATTTTTTGCAACAGATAGTGTATAGACTTTCCCTTTACGTTCCAGCTGAACCACGTCGGCTCCGGTAATTGGCATCTTTATTTCTTCTGTGTTCGCTCCGGTTGTGCGTCGAAATTGCAACGACGTCAAGCCATCACCGTGAACAACTCCATTGATATGTGTGGAAGAAGAATCCAACGAAGTTCTCACCATCCAACCCCATTTTCTATGCTGTTCCACTCCTTTTCCAATAAAGGCAGCTGTAGTGCGAACGATAAAATCGCCTTTCATTTTCTTGTACACAAAATGAAATTCATCATGGCCGAACCACATGTTTGTTCCGGCGCCTTCAACGGTATATTCCTGTGATGATGGATCATACATTACAGAACCATGTTTTTGTACATTACCAACATCTGTATCTGCATCAAAAATGCCGGGGCTATTTTGTGAGTAGGACAGGATTACTGAAAAATTTGCAAGCAGGCAAAGCATTAGATTTTTCATAACTGCACACATAAATTTAAATTGAGCTATTCTCACGTTTCAAGAGCATCAACGTAATTGCTTGATATTATTCTTTAAATAGACCTTCTTAAATTTAACCAATAATTTCCGTTGCCTGCATACTACGAAAAAAATTAGCGGGAACGCATGACGTATCAGGTTCAATCTGCCTGCTAAAACGATTATTTTAAGGTCTTGATCGCCGTTTTTTGGCTATCTTTCACCCTCAAATTACCTAAAACAACGATCTTGAAAAGGCTGCTTATCTGCTTGTTATTATGCTTATGCCTGCGTGAAGCAAACGCTCAAAAAAAGAATGCTTCTTTTAATCTCCGCATTCACAGAACACTTACCCCGGTTACCATTGATGGAATAGCTGACGACTCTGCGTGGAAAGCAGCAGAATCTACCAGCCAGTTCTGGATGGTACTGCCAATGGATACAAGTTTTGCAAATGTGCGGACGGATGTAAGCATGTCGTACGACAACAACAATCTTTATGTACTCGCCACCTGCCACAATTTTGTAAAGGGCCGGCATATGGTTGAATCGTTAAGGAGAGATTTTGGTTTTTTAAAGAATGACAATTTCATCTTCTTCATGGATACATTTGAAGATCAGACAACCGGCTTCAGTTTCGGCGCCAATGCCTTCGGTGCACAGTGGGACGGCGCCATGTATGAGGGTGGAAAAGTAGATTTGAACTGGGATAACAAGTGGACCTCCGTTGTAAAAAATTACGATGATAAATGGATCTTCGAAGCAGCCATTCCGTTTAAGACCATCCGCTATAAAAAGGATTCAAAAGAGTGGGGCATTAATTTTAGCCGCAATGATTTGAAGACGACGGAAAAATCAAGCTGGGCGCCTGTTCCCAGGCAGTTTCCGACAGCTTCACTTGCTTACACAGGTACACTCGTTTGGGATGAACCGCCGCCCGCACCACGATCAAACATTTCTGTAATACCCTACGTTCTTGGAAGTGTCTCAAAAAGCTATGATCCGCACAAAGACGCCGTATACAAAAAAGATTTTGGCGCTGATGCTAAAATTGCTGTAACCTCCGCATTAAATCTTGACCTGACCGTACGGCCGGATTTTTCGCAGGTTGAAGTAGATAAGCAGGTCGCAAACCTTAGCCGTTTTGAGTTATTCTTTCCGGAAAGAAGGCAGTTCTTTCTTGAGAACGGAGACATCTTTGCGAACTTTGGTTATACCGATATCAGGCCTTTCTTTTCCAGGAGAATCGGGCTGGGCGTACCGATCAATTACGGTGCACGCTTAAGCGGGAAGCTGGACAAAAACTGGCGCATCGGCGTGATGGATATGCGGACTGCTTCTGTGGACGAAACGGCATTGCCTGCACAGAATTTTGCGGTGCTCTCCCTGCAGCGTAAAGTTTTTAAGCGATCCAATATTGCTTTTATCTATGTAGATAAAGCATCAATGAATTATAATCCAACTGCTGCTGATAGTGTAAAAGGCGTTTACCAACAATACAACAGAAATATTGGGTTGGAGTACAATCTTGCATCTTCCAACAACATCTGGACAGGAAAAGCAATGGCACTCAAATCCTTTGCTCCCAACCTTAAAGGAAATGACTGGACGTATGCAGGCCACCTGCAATACAGCAGTAAGAAATGGTTGATCTACGGACAGACACAATATGTTGGCAACAATTACACAGCTGAAGTTGGCTATGTTCCGCGTAGGGATTATATCAAATTGAATCCGCAGGTCAGCTATTATTTCTTTCCGAAAGGGGGGAACATTCTTACGCACGGGCCGGTATTCACAAGCATTTATTATTTCAATACCAGGTTCAAACAAACGGATCATAGTAATGTATTGTCTTACCTGTTTACTTTCAGGAGCAAGGCTACATTATCCCTCGTTACACAAAACGATTACGTTCAGTTATTGAATCCTTATGATCCAACCAATACAGGAAAAGACACATTAGCGCGGGGCACACAGCATAAATGGAACACCGTTGGCTTTGATTATGTTTCGGCGCCACAGCACTTATTTACTTACACTGCATCTTTCCGTTATGGAGGATATTATGCAGACGGCAACCTGTTAACCGCCGCAAGCGATATCGGGTACCGTTTTCAGCCTTTTGTGAACATTACCATGAGCACAAGCTATAACAAGCTAATGCTTCCTCAACCATGGGGCAATACAAGCTTTTTATTAGTCGGCCCAAGAATAGATATTACGTTTACCAACAAATTATTTTTTACCACCTACATTCAATACAACGAACAACAAAAGAACCTGAACATCAATTCCCGTTTTCAATGGAGATACAAACCTGCGTCTGACCTCTTCCTGGTTTATACAGATAATTATTACCCCGGACCGTTTGCCGTTAAAACACGAGCGTTTGTGCTGAAGTTCAATTATTGGTGGAATATCTAGAGGTCAATAGTGAATGGTGAATAGTGAAAGGTGTAGCAGACTTTGTTTTTTTTGAGCTGCTCTTGGAGGAAGCTTTTTTTGTTACACAGAGAAAAATACAGAGAAGACACAGAGTTACACGGAGATATTCTCTGTGCAACTCCGCGTCTTCTGTGTCACTCTGTATAACTGTATTTCACACATAAGGTATTAATAAATACTCAGCTGCTTGCACTTTTCACTATTCACTATTGACCATTCACCACCGCCCCACCACAGGATGGTTAAATACTCATTTTTCTGTAGATTACGCGCTTTCATTTAATCCTTTAACAACTTGGCCATGCTACGTTTTTTAAAAGCCCGCCCTTCGCAATTTGTTTGTTCATTATTACTTGTGATCACAACAGGCATCTCTGGTGCCGTGTTTGCAGTGCCGCAATGCACTCCGGTAAAATTGCAATGCGAGCATCTCGGGAATCCGATAGGAATTGACAACGTACATCCACGATTTTCCTGGCAGTTGCAGGATACCCGCCCGGGCGCCAAACAACTGGCATATCAGATTGTAGTATCAACAGATTCTATCGCCCTTGACCAGGCAAATACGTGGCAGTCCGGCAAAATTAATAGCGATGTAACACTTGTGACTTATGCAGGCAAGCCATTGCAGCCACAAACAAGATATTACTGGAAGATTTTTGTATGGGATAAAGACGGCGTTAAAAGCAGCAGCACAACACATGCATTTGAAACAGGAATGATGCAGGCTGAAAATTGGAAAGGCGCCTGGATCAGCGATAACGATGATATAAATCTCAAACCTGCAGCATACTTCAGGAAAGAAGTCAATCTGAGCAAGAAGATAAAATTCGCGCGGGCTTATGTTGCGGCAGCAGGTCTCTTTGAACTAAGCATTAACGGCCGCCGTTTTGGTGATCATTATTTAGACCCAATGTACACAAGGTTCGACAGAAGAACACTGTATGTTGTGCATGATGTAACAGCAAGTTTACAACAAGGCAAAAATGCCATCGGCATGTTAATGGGAAATGGCTGGTACAACCATCAGTCAACAGCTGTATGGTTCTTTGATAAAGCACCGTGGCGCGGACGTCCGACATTTTGCATGGATATAAAGATCACTTTTGAGGATGGCTCTACAGAAACAATTTCATCGGGCAAAGACTGGAAAACGTCTTTAAGTCCGGTTATCTTCAACAGTATTTACACTGCAGAACATTACGATGCCAGGCTTGAGCAACAAGGCTGGGATTCGCCCGGATTTAACGACAGCAAATGGAAAGATGTAATATACCGCGCTGCACCGTCTACAAACATTGTTTCGCAAATGATGTATCCGGTAAAACATATTGAGGAAATTCCCACTGCACATCTTAATAAACTGAATGATACCACTTATGTGTTTGATCTGGGAAGAAACATCGCAGGCGTAAGTCATATCACAGTTCAAGGTGAAGCCGGGACAATCATATCGCTGAGACATGCTGAACGATTGAATGAGAACGGGCATGTTGATCAATCAAATATCGATGTTCATTATCGTCCTAAAGACAATACCGATCCTTTTCAAACAGACATCTTTATCCTATCCGGAAAAGGAGAAGAAAGTTTTGAGCCGCGCTTTAACTACAAAGGATTTCAATACGTAGAGGTAACCAGCAGCAAGCCGGTTACGTTATCGCAACAAAGTCTGAAAGGCTATTTCATGCACAGCGCAGTTCCGGCAATCGGTTCTGTTTCAACATCCAACCAAATGATGAATAAGCTTTGGTGGGCAACTAACAACTCTTACCTGTCAAATCTCTTTGGTTATCCGACTGATTGTCCGCAACGCGAAAAAAATGGCTGGACAGGCGATGCACATATAGCCAGTGAAACAGGTTTATACAACTTTGACGGCATCACCGTATATGAAAAATGGCTGGCAGATCACAGGGATGAACAGCAACCAAATGGTACGCTGCCTTCTATTATACCAACAGGCGGATGGGGGTATGAATGGGGTAACGGACCGGACTGGACAAGCACGATAGCGATTATTCCCTGGAACATTTACATGTTCTATGGTGACGAGAAACTGCTTCACGATTGCTATGACAATATCAAACGTTATGTTGACAGGATAACTGCTGTGAGTCCTACCGGCCTCACTACATGGGGACTAGGCGATTGGGTACCAGTAAAATCTCAGTCACCTGTAGAACTTACTTCCAGTGTCTATTATTTTGTTGATGCAACCATCCTGGCTAAAGCAGCCAAACTGTTTAATAAAACAGAAGATTTTGATACTTACAGCAAGCTGGCGGAAAAAATAAAAAATGCATTTAACAGTAAATACCTCAACAAACAAACCGGTATTTATGGTAAAGGGACACAAACAGAAATGAGTGCTCCGCTGCATTGGGGATTGGCTCCAGCTGAACTAAAAGCTAAAATAGCGGCCAATCTTGCAGAAAGAGTTAAGCTGGATAGTTTTCATCTTGATGTAGGTTTGCTCGGCACAAAAACAATCCTGAATGCATTAAGCGAAAATGGCTATGCTGACGCAGCTTACAAAATTGCCGCGCAGGAAAATTTTCCATCGTGGGGTTGGTGGATCGTAAATGGAGCTACCACTTTATATGAAAACTGGCCCATTGATGCTAAATCAGATATTTCCCGCAACCACATTATGTTTGGGGAAATCGGCGCTTGGATGTATAAAGGACTTGGAGGAATCTTTCCAGACGAAAGCAAGCCTGGTTTTAAGAACGTTTTGTTACAACCAAATTTTGTGGACGGTCTTGATAGCTTCTCTGCAACGCATGATGCTCCCGGTGGCCGCATTACTTCTTCCTGGAAGAAAAATCGAAATGAGGTTGCTTACAACGTAGTTGTTCCTGCAAATACAACTGCAACGCTGGCGCTTGATCTCATCAATAAAGCATTGTATAACGATGGAAAGATGGTGAGTTCGACTGACAAAGCAGTACGTGCAATTGGAAAAACTGAAAAAGGATTAAGCAGGTATAGTCTCACCGCAGGTAATTATAATTTTGTAATTAAATAATTGTTTTAAAGCTCTGTGCTTCTCTGTGTCTTCTCCTGTATTCCTCCGTGTAACAAAAAACATTACACTGAGTTTCACGGAGATGACGCAGAGGACCACGGAGTTTTTTATGTAATAAATTCAACTGTTGTTAAGTGAACAGTAAAACTATGAGGATAATGGAAAGCGGGGAGCGATCAAATTCCAGATCAGGGGTACGGATCAATTACTTTAGCAGGTTACTATCAATTATTAATTTATTTTGATTGCTACCATTAAGATTGAATATATGTCTGCAAATGCGATATAGTTACCTCATGTTCCATAATGGTCTCTTTAACTACATCATTAATAGATATAATCCCGGCCAGTCTGCCGTTTTCCATTACCGGCAGATAACGCAGGTTTTGTGCAGACAATAATTCCATGCAGTATTCAATACTATCATTCTTTTTAATAGAAGGGAATTCGGAGGACATGATTTCTGCAACTGTTGTATCTGTTGATGATTTACCCTTAAGTATTACTTTACGGGAATAATCACGTTCAGTCATTATCCCCAGAAAAATATCATCTTCCATTACTACAACCGAACCGATATTTTGATCGGCCATCATTTTCAGCGCGTCCAAAACAGTTGTTGAAGGCAAAACCGTAGTAACATTACTACCCTTACGCGCAAGCATGTGTGATACGTTTCTCATTGGCTGCAATTTTAGTACACCAAAAAGTTAAGCCAAATAAATGCAATACGCTACCATCTGTCATAATTAAAATTTAATAAAAAACAGACGATCCTGATTCTTAACGCTGTTATTATCAAAACTCACTGTAGCTTCATGGCTGTAAAATTCTTTTATATGAAAAAAATCGTTTCTGTTTTAACTACCCTGCTGCTTTTTGCCTCATTTATGTTTGCCCAAACTCCTGCTGCGAAACCCGCTGCGAAAACTAAAGACGCCGCGACCGCCAAACCAGCGGCCCAGGCAAAAACCGCCACTACGGCCAAACCTGCCGCTCAATCAAAAGATGCTGCCGCAGCAAAACAAGCTACCGCTGCTAAAACAAAAAAAGACGGAACTCCAGACCTGCGCTACAAGGAAAACAAGGAAGCCGCTAAAAAACAAACCGCAGCCGGACCAACTAAAAAAGACGGAACTCCAGACCTGCGCTATTCAGCTAATAAAAAAGCAGCTGGCTCAACTGCAGCAAAACCGGCTAAAAAGACGAAATAATGTACGGTGTTTGATGTACGATGTACGGTGTACGATGTACGGTGTACGGTGTTAGATGTTAGATGTACGATGTGAGATGTATGGAAATCGCTGATGTAGGATTTTTTGATGTCTGATTTGAGAGGCACCTTCTGCATCTGCCACTGTTTATTTTGAAATGTACAGTATTCATCTTTTCTTAATCTTACTATTCTTTACACAAAACGAGAGCCGTTATATTGATTAGAAATATTCTATCAACATAACGGCTCTCCTACTGTCTTACGGTCTTACTATCTTACGGTCTTACACGTCTTCTTATTTCTTCACCTCCATTGCTTCATCAATCATGTAAATCAAATTGGCTCTGTGCGCCTTGGTTTCTTCGTTAGTTGAAGTTGCGGCTTGCAGTCTTGCTCTGATCTTTTTCAAAGTATTGCGTGCAGCAGCTTTTGAAACATCATCCATCGGAGAATCAAGCATTGCGGCCATTCCCTTCACAAATGTTGATTGCAGGTATTGACGCTGAACATTTACATTACCATTAATATCTGCATCAAAAATTCCTTTTTGCAGGTCATTCATTACATCAGCAGCGCTGTATTGATTACCATACAATCTTGTATTGGTGATACGCGTAAGTGTTGCTGGATGCAGTATTTGCGCAAGAGCTGAAACTTGTGTAACCAGTACAGCACTTGTCTCTTTGAAGTCCTCACCTGTTGCCGGCTGATTGAAACCGCGGCGTTGCCACTGCATATAAGGCAACAAAGTGTAATCTCCTTCAAAAGCATTCGGAGCAAAAATGTATTTATTGATCAGCTCGATTGCTTTTTTCTGCTGAGCCAGCGGAACCGGAGTATATGGCTTGGCAGCCGACTTTTGTTCGGGGAAACTTCTATCCACATAAACACCACCTACATAACGGCTCACAGCATTCACCATGTTGGTGCGTTGTGCATTCAGTGTAATGTATCTTGCTCTTAACTCCGCGTAGGACTGACCTGGCTTAACATATTTGGTCAGCATTTTTCCCATCAATTGGTTCACGAGTTTAAAACGATCTTCAGCATAAGCCATCACATCGTTACTCATATCAAAAATGTTCACCCTTGGGTCAATGCCTTTACCAGGAGAACGCATGTCGTCGCCATCATTTCCGAAAGCTAACTGAGGCTCATTACTACGGGAAAGGATCTTAGTAAGACCATCTTCTTCACCGGCCTCACTGAATGGCTTGTAACCGTATTCGATTGCCCAAAGATCGTATGGACCGGTTCTTGTTGTATAGTAATCGCCCTGTTTGTTTCTATCCAGGGCAACGTTAATAGCAGGATAATCCATCACTGATCCCATCAGGCCAATTTTGCGTGTAAGCTCTTTGTTATTTACATCTAACGGAGAAAGCATTTGTGTAGCTTTCATATTATGGTTAAGTCCCAGTGTATGTCCCATTTCATGCAGAATAAGATAGGTCAGGAACTGTTTGTGCATTTCACTGATATCTTTTACTGAAGCACCGTCCGCTTCAAGAACGGTTTGTCCTGTTGCAAACTGAGATTTCAGTTCCTGTGCAAGAACACATCCGTCTTTATCGCCGGTATTATTTTCCTCAAATAATGCAAAAGGATTTTTCGCCTGCAGAATGCCTGCTGTTGAAAGTCCATTATACAAATGTTCGCTGATAGGAACTGCGCTGGCAGAATACCATTCAACAGTAATATCAGCACCCAATATCTGGCCGGTGCGCGGGTTTACAAAACTTGGCCCGATGGCGCCGTATACAGGTTGAGCAGAAGCCACCCAGCGGATCACATTATAACGGATATCTCCCGGATCCCATGTTGCAGTGTCAGGCATTACGCGCATCTGAACTGCATTTTTAAATCCTGCTTTTTCAAACGCGTCGTTCCATTTTAAACCTGCGTCAATGATTGTTTGCCTGTATTCATAAGGCGTTGTGTTTTCAATCCAGAATACAATCGGCTCAACCGGTTCACTTAGCTCCGCTGAAGGATCTTTTTTAACCAGGTTCCAGCGATGGATCATGTCCTTGTATGGCGTGGCATTGATGCTGGTTTGATCATTACGTTCAGTCATGAAGTAACCAACACGCGGATCGTCTTTTCTCGGACGGAAATTATTTTCCGGCATCTTGATAAACGTGTGCTGCATTTTTATTCTTACATAACGCGGATCGGTAATGTCTTTACCACCGGAAACAAATGCAGATGGATTCTCGTAAGCGAGATCCACTACGATATCTGTATTCTCAGGATAGGAATGAATGGCTGCGTACTTCGATTTTGAAGTATTCAATGAACCGAGATTAAACGTTAAACCTGAAAAAATACTTGGCGGAGCCTGGGGCTTAATCGGATCCATTTTTTCACTCAGGAACAAACCGTCCGCTGTAACCAGGTAACCCAATGAATCTTCACCCTGGATCTTGTCAGCGTAAAACACAGCAACCGGTCTGTCAACATTTGCGGTTTTACTGATCGGATTTGCCGGATCATAATAGAAATCTGTGTTCACTTCCTGGAATTCCAGCTTATCAAATGATCTTTTTACTTTGAACACGAAATTAGACCTGTGCATGCTTTGGTTAAGATAAAGTGCATTCGGTCCATCAAGTGAAAAACTCTGATAGATAAATTCTTTATCCAGCTGATCTTTCTTTATGTATAACTGAACACTTCCGGAAGCAGTATCCTGGTATAACGTAAAAAGGCCGTCTGTTTTTGTGCTGCCTTTTACTTTTTCAGCTACTGGCGGAATAGCAGGCTTTTTAGCAGGTGGCGCCTTAGCTGTATCTGCGGCCGGTGCTGATACAGTAACCGCCGCTTTTTTACTTTTCGACTGGGCGAAAACAACAAGACCCGGCGTCAAAAGCGCCAGGCTCAAAATAGCAAGTTTATTTCTCATCCTTCTGGGGTTTAACAAACGGAAGTTAAGGGATTAATTGACATAAGCGGGCACTATTTTATGAGCGGAATTCCACTAATTGACAGTTGACAATTGATATTTGAAAATGGAACAAAAGCAATGTCTTTCCATCAAAAAAGAAACGCTTGTGATGGTCAAACATCACAAGCGCTTCTTCATTATCAATTTTCAATTGTCAATTGTCCATTATTTCTTCCTCTGCTTAGCGTCCTGCATTTTTTTCTGAGCTTCCTGCATCTGTTCCATGCGCTCGGCCCACTTGCTTTTTGTTTTCGGCGCCTTGCGTTTTTCTTCAATTTTTGCCAGGATCTTATCGTGATTGATGATGTAATTCTGGATAACGAACTGAAGACCTAGCGTGATCAGGTTAGACACAGTATAGTACCAGGTAAGTGCTGAAGGCAATTTGTTAAACACAAAAAACAGGATGAACGGAAAAATGTAAGGCATGTACTTCATTGCAGGATTATCCTGTGTAGGAGTCATTGCCATATTATATACTGAGATCAAAAAGCTGGTTAACACCGCTGTAATGGTAAACAAACTCAGGTGATTTCCTAATCCCCATACTTCAAACGGAAAATTCACAATAGAATCGTATGCTGAAAGGTCATGGCTCCACAAGAAGCTTTGTCCGCGTAATTCAATATTCGAGTTAAAGAAACTATACAGGGCAAAGAATATCGGGATCTGTAATAATGCCGGTATACAACCGCCAAGTGGATTTACGCCGGCTTCCCGGAACAGTTTCATCTGATCCATAGCGTAAGCCTGCTGATCGTCACCGTGCTTTTTCTTCAAAGCTTCCATTTCAGGTTTCAAAACCTTCATTTTGGCGCCGCTTAAATAGCTGCTGTATGTTAACGGAGAGGTTACAAGACGGATAAATAATGTCAGCAACAAAATTGCCCATCCGTAATTTTTCACCAGGCTGGAGAACAAGTTAAACACCGGCATGATGATGTATTTATTTATCGGACGAACAAATGAATACATATCCCTACCCAGGTTAACCATTTTATCCATGCCTTCCGCCTGTTGGTGAAGAACCTTGTATTCATTCGGACCAACATACAATTGCATGGCAACTGATTGCTGTGCAGATGCGGGAAGCTCAGCCTGTAAGGTTGCTTCTACATCGCTGATGGTTGTTGAACTGTCTTGTTTTCTTGCCCAACGAAGATCACCTCCTTTATTAAAGCCGTTTTTCGCGATCAGCGTTGTATTGAAGAACTGCTGCACAACACCTACCCATTGAACAGGCTTTTCAAATTTCCTTTCAGTTTTAGAAGAAATATAGTCAAAGTCATTTCCTTCGCTGAAACAAATATTACTTTGTTGTCTCTCATATGTAACATTCTTTTCATGTTGCTGCGGGTGCATCTGCCACTTAACTGTAAACAATCCTCTTGTCAGCAACTGGTTTGCGCCAGTCAAACCAACGTTCCAGTCAATCGCATAGCTGTCCTTTTTAACAATGTACTGGTGGGTAATTGATCTGCCATCGGGAGAATTGATGCTGAATGAAACTGTCTGTGAACCATCTGCATTTTTAACAACCGGCGAAGCTGTAAAATACAGATCGGCAGTTGATGCAGAACTGTTGTTAGAAGTATTAATGGTATACCCGATTGCATCATCTGCAGAGCCATTTAATACAACATTCTTTTTGTTGTAAGATGATATATAATTCTTTAATTCAACATTTCTTAGCTGGCCACCTTTATTTGTGAAAGTTGCTTTGAACACATCGTTTTCAACGGTTACCAGTTGTTCAGTGCCACGTGCCGCCGCCTGGAAGCCACCTGCTGCAGCAGTTTTTGAAATTGAGTCATTTGCTATTGAATCTCTTAATGCAGCGGCGGTATCAATCAATTTTCTCTTAGCCGCTTCCACCATTGCTATAGAATCCTGTTCGTGTTTTTTCTGGGTAAGAACAGCCTGTTGTTGCTTATTCGTATACCAGAAAAACGCAAAAAATAAAACAGCCAACAGTACCAGACCGATGACCGTATTCTTATCCATTTTCATATTTCAGTAATAAAATTGAGCGGCAAAGGTAGGGAACGAAGGGCAAATAGGCATTTTATTTATACAGGGACGGCATTATAGAGCAGGTAACAGAACGAAAATTAATGTACCACCACAAAAGATTAAAAATGGTTGTTGCAGGTTTTCTTATTTCTGGAAAAGATTATACATAAATACCGATCTCCTTATCAAATAAACATTAAATAATTTTACAAGAGGCCTCTTACAGCACTAAATTGGAACAGATCAGTAAGATGTTAAAAAAATAAAGCCCGGAGAAGCCGGGCTTACGAACCTCTATTTTATTTGTGCTACTGTATAAGTTTTGCAATCTGCGGCAATGGAATTGTGTTCGCCATTGCCAGGATTTCCGTATCGGTGGATTTATCCACGTGGTAAGTGATCAGGGCGCTGTTGAAAGGGATTTCCAGTTTATAGCCTCCGTCATCTTCTTTTTCCAGGCGGGCTTTGTAACCCTGCACTTTAACAGTTTTTGACTTTCCGTCGTTCATTAATCCGCCGAGCATTGGCGTAGTCAGAAATGCGTTCAACGCGCCAAGCAAAGGTGAGTTATTGATAATATCGAGCTGTGCTCTTTTCTCTCCACTGCCGTAAGTTCTGTGAACGGTGGCTCCTACAAAGCTAATATTGCCGGTTACGTTGTCTTCCTGCGCAACAGAAGCCAATGTATCCATTTTCGCCGGGAGGAGTTTAAGTACTTCCTTGCCGATGGTTATTTCAACATCCTGCAACATTTGTTGTAGGGCGAAATGTGCATCTTCCAGTTTTCCCGCTGAATATGACGTTTTAGCTGTGCTCACATAAGTTTTGAAATCCTGCTGACCGAAGGCCACAGACAGGCTAAGCATTGCTGCAATTAATATAGTAAGATGTTTCATTGTAATTCTTTTGTAGTTTGATTGGTTTAGTTATTGTTCTCCAAGCATTTTTTTAATTCCATCAATGTCAAAAGCATTGGCGGCATTCATAACATCCTGCTCAGTGGCAAAGTTGATGCACTCCCAGGAGATGAGAGAGGTTTGTCCGAGCGGCACTAACAGCGTATAACCTTTATTGCTGTCGAACTGGATAATCGCACGATATCCTTTTACTTTTACCTGTTTTACGTTCTGTTGTTCTGCGTTGGCTTGCACATATGCATTATTGAAATACACGTTTACCAGACCAGAATAGAAACTATTGTTGCCTATGGAAATGGTCATTTGCTGGTCAGGACTTTTTGTGTAAACACGCTGAATGGTGATATTTGACCAACCCCATTGCGTTGCGGCCACTTTATCCTGAACGGTATCTTTATTTAAACCACTTACAGTAGCGGGAAGAGAAGCCAGCACTTCACGGCCTATTTGTATTTCCACTCCCAATAATGCCTGTTGAATGGCATAACGTGAATCACTATAATTGCCGGCATCATGTGTTTTTTCAGCTTCCAGGATCTGTGCATTAACATCTGGCGGAGTTGCATTCTTTAACCCCTCGCCGGTTTTATTGGTAGGGCGGCCGGAAGAAGATGAGGAAGATGAGCTTCCGGAAGAGCCTGAAGATCCATTGCTGTCCATGGGAACGCCAGTCTTGTCTTCAATGGTTTTGTTAACAGCTTTGTCTACGGCTTTATCTGCCACCTGGTTGGCCTTGTCTTTTATTTTTTTCAGAAAGCCCTGGGCGTGGGAAGCTGGAGCTGACAACAGCGCAAAAGCAAGAATGAGCGCTGTGCATACAATTGTTTTCATCAGTTAATTTTTAATTTTAAAAGAAGGGTTATCATTATTACGTTAATAAGGTTCTATTGAAAAAGCGATGCAAATTACTCAAGTGCCAGGCCTGTAACAAGGGGAATTATTTGCATTTTTCGCGTGATTTCTCACAGTTCCCTTTAATTTCACTCAAAATTCACTACTCATGTTCACTACTTTCAAAAAAATTCTTTTAACGGCAGTTTTCCTTCTAACAACGGCAATGATGATCCAGGCCCAGAAAAAACAATCTGGCATTACCATCATTGCGTATTACGACGGAGACGCTTCACGCATTGATCAGTACCCGGTTGAAAAGCTTACGCACATCATTTACAGCTTTTGCCATTTAAAAGGCAACAGGCTGAATGTTGATGATGCAAAAGACACGGCTACTATTCAACATTTGGTTGGGCTAAAGAAAAGAAATCCTTCATTAAAAGTTATTTTATCCCTTGGCGGTTGGGGCGGCTGCAAACCTTGCTCTGAGGTTTTTAATACAGAAGCAGGCAGGAAAGAATTTGCGGCTTCAACAAAAGAACTGACTGATTATTTTAAGACGGATGGACTTGATCTTGATTGGGAATATCCTGCAATTGAAGGTCATCCCGGTCACCAGTTCCTTCCTGAAGACAGGCATAACTTCACCATGCTTTGTAAGGAGCTACGCAAATCACTGGGCAAGAGCAAAGAGATCAGCTTTGCTGCAGGCGGATTTATTAAATATCTGAAAGAATCTATCGAATGGAAAGAAGTAATGCCGCTGGTGGATAAAGTAAACCTGATGACTTACGATCTCGTAAACGGATATACAAAAGTTACCGGCCATCACACGCCGCTTTATTCTTCTCCTCAGCAATCAGAATCGACCGACCATTGCGTTACATATCTTATCGATACACTTAAAGTTGCAAAAAACAAATTAGTGATTGGTGCTGCAGTTTATGCAAGAGTTTATGATGCTTTTAGCACGGAAAACAATGGCTTGTATCAGCCCGGCAAATTCAACTATGGCGTTTCTTATAAAGAAATTGACACCAGGCTTTCTGAGGCGAACGGATTTAAATACTATTGGGATGATGTCGCTAAGGCACCTTATTTATTCAACGCAGAGAAAAAGCAACTGGCTTCTTATGATGACAAAAAATCAATTCGTCTGAAAACCCAATACGCCATCGATAAAGGCTTAAACGGAATCATGTTCTGGCAACTTGGCGATGACAAAGGAAAGGACGGACTGGTGGATGAAATGTACAAGACCAAAATGGGAGAGTAATTTTAATTGACAGTTGACAATGAGGGAAAATGTGCGAATGAGTGAATATGCGAATGTGCAAATATGCAAATGTGCGAATTTAATGAGGCGCCTCTATGTGTTAACACAATTGGCACGTAAGATAATTATCACATCAAATGATAAATAAAAGCCGCGAATCAACATCCATGGCGGCTTTTTTATTTTGAAAGGTAGAAATCAAAATTGACTGGAACGTTTTCGTATTTACACATTTGCACATTCGCATATCTGCACATTCGCATATCTGCACATTCGCATATCTGCCCATTTGCACACTCGCACATTTGCACATCCGCACATTTGCACATCTGCACATTTCCCCATTCGCACATTCAGGTCATTGTCAATTTTCAATTCTCCATTCTCCATTATTTAAAGGCTGTTTCGCTGTGTCAGGTAAAACGGCACCTCAACATGCCTGCGCGAGCTGCAAAGAATAAGCTGGGCGGCCATCTCTCCCATTTTGTGAAAATCTGTGGATACAGTAGTGATGCCGTTGAGGATGATCTTCTTTAACGGCGTTTCATTATAGGAGATAACCCCGACCTGTTGCCCCACTTTTAAGTCGAGCGAAATAATTCTTTCAATCAACGTTACCAGATCCGGCTCCATCAGATTAATGTAAGCGTCTCCTGCTTCAATTTCCTCCAGGGCTATATCATTCACTACTTTATAGTTAAACGCATATTCCTGGCAAAAACGCTTGAACCCTTTTACAATCTCAATTGGATAGTAACTTTTGTAGGGAAAAATTATTTTCAGGGTCTGATATTTCTCGAGGCAGCTTTTCGCCTCCTCTAACGCATTGTAAATATCCTTCTCAAAGTTCTCATACACTGCGGTGAACTCACCTTCCACGCCGGGCACTTTTTTATCCAGCAATACCAGCTTTTCTTTCGGAATGGTATTGATCACCTCGTGTGCATCTTCGCCTCCTTCTATAAAATGCGGAATGATCACATAATGTGTATAGTCGCCCTGTTTGTTCTGAAGCAGTTTCTTAAATAAAGCGAAGTCGTTGTTGTAGATATAAAAATCGATAGCAACATTCTCTCCTATTGCCTGAACAAAAGCATCGTAGATAATCTTTTTATGCGCGCTTAGTTTATTAAAAAACAAAACGATCTTGAGTTTCTGATGAAACTCTGCGTTAGCAATATAATACCCTTTTCCAGGAACTGAACCCAATACACCGATCTGCTTTAAATGACGATAGCCTTTTTCAGCGGTATCACGGGATATCTCCAGCTCAAAGCTCAACTCATTAATAGAAGGCATCAGATCCTCCTTCTTGATTTTTCCCGCTTCGATCGCGCTGAGAATGGAGTTGATCAACTGCAAATACTTGGGTGTTGCAGAGAATTCATCAACGTGGATATGGTCAAATATTTTTGAAGAACGCATGGAATATTGATTTCATTGGCAAAATAAAAGTACGAGTTACGAAGTACGAAGTACTCCATGAGTAGAAGGTCTTGTTTATGCAGGCATTTTCAATCTACTACTCATTTTATTTACATTGACTAGCGTAATATAAGTTTTTTACCATTAGCGTCTACAACCGACACTTCTTTCGGAGCCTCGATCTGAGTTGAAATTCCACCACCGGGCTTTTTGGTGTGCTTGATCTTCACGACGCCAAACGGTGTTGGAAAGCTACCTTCTGCAAAGGAAAGATCACCAAGATGCGGCTCAATTTTAATCACTTTACACCCCGGCTCCATCACTTTTACACCCAATACATGTTCTGTTAGCCAGGGTGTTGGACCAGATGCCCAACCATGCGCGAGGCTGTGCCTGAATCCTTTATAACAATAGCCGCCATAATCACCATGAATATCTTTCTGGCCGGGTAAAGGAAGTTCGTCAATGCGGGATGCGTTAGGTAACCAGTCCAGGTTGAAATCCTCCCAAAAAGTAGTGGCGCCTAATTTCAGCATCGCTCCCCAGTATTCTCTTATTGCGTCAATCGCTCCCTGGTAATCGCCGGCCATTGCTTTTGCCTGCAACATGTAGTACCCATAAAATGTAGAGAAACGGTGTGCCCGGTCAACCGCAAGCACTTCTTTGTTAGCTTTTTCAGCGGGTATCATACCGGCCAATGCCAATAAAGCAGCAGCCTGTTTGGATCGATTAATATCCGGAATGTTCTTTTGTAAACGGCTGATTGCATCATTGCAAACCTTGATTGTTGCTTTATCGCCCCAAACAGTGCAAAGTTCCTCACCAGCTTTTAACGCTAATACTAACATTGCCTGAAGGCCAGCGTGAATGCCTTTTGTATTTTCTGACGATGGCCAGTCAAGAAAGCGTCCATCCAGTTTTTCGCTATTGTTTTCATCTATCTGTTTTGAAAGATGCTGCAATAGCTTAATCATGTATTCCTTCTGTTCATCCAGATATTTTCTGTTGCCGGTATGCAAATACCAGTCGCGGTGGATCAGGATCCACCACATCGAGTAAGTGCTGATGCCGTTCATCCAATTGGGCAACGGCGTTATATCTCTCGACAGATCCAGGCTTTTAGGCACAACGTCATTATAGCCGAAAACAGCACTAATGGTGGAGGTTTCGGGGTGCATGTCGCCGATCCAGACCAGTCTGTCACGTTTAATCCCGTCCCACAGGTAATCCTGCATATTTAAATGAACGGTGTAAGCACCGGTCATCCAGATCTTATTCAGCAATTCATCACTGCAGGAAAATGAACCCAGGTAAGGAATATCCCTGAAAGTAAAAATGGCTCGAACTTCCTTTATCTGTAGTTCTGTATTGTCATCCAGCAAATCAATACGCACAAAGCGAAAACCGCTGTTACCCATTTCAAGTTTACCGAGCCATGGCACCTGAACGATCATGTCACGCATGGCATGGTCGTTTGTTGCATTGTGTTCCGGCTCAACATCACTCATTGCTTCGCTCGCAGATTCACCAAATCGCACGCGCAACTTAATCGGTTTATTACCCGGATACATGCCCGTTACAATCTGTAAACCGCCATGCAATTCTCGCCCATAGTCCAGTAGCAATGCGGGATGCACAGCGCCCTTGCTTTTAATAACACACATATTGTTGTTAGCGAGATCTGCCTGGCCGTTTCCGGGCAACAGGAGTCTTTTCGCATTTACAATAAGCGAATCTGCGCCCGGCGTCTGCCACACAATTCTTGCAGGTGAAAGATAACGGCGCACAGTTTCTGTTCCCTGGCTGACTTGTTCTTTTGAAAAAACAGGCGGTAGCTGAGCAATCGAAGAAACACTTGCAAGAAAAAAGGCTGAAGCAACTAAAAATCCTTTCACTGAAAAACGTTTAACCCGCAATATAAATAATCAGGGGAAAAGGGCATCCTGTGCCTCCATGTAAGATGTTAGATGTACGGTGTACGATGTGAGACAATGTACGATGTTAGATGTACGGTGTACGATGTGGGACAATGTATGATGTTAGATGCACGGTATGCGATTTGATGTACGGTGTACGATGTAGGAGAATCGCCGATGTCTGATTTGGGCGAATTCTTACTTGATGTTAGATTCGATGCATGCAATATTTGGGTGCCAGTGTTTCGTTGTACTGTCGCACCCAAACATCATACATCTAAAATCGTACATCGTACATTAATTTGTTTTTCTCTCCTGCAGCTCTTTCACCATTTTTGCCAGTTTGGCTTTATCTTTTACATAGGGAGAAAGATCGAAGATCTCTACGCGTCTGAAATCACAAGGATGGCTTTCACTTTGGAGGGAAATTGTTCCTTCGCTGATCAGGCCGCCATCTTTCAGATTTAATCTTTTAACCCATGGATCCTTGCCATCGTACTGAGGCTTTTCGTAGGTAATTACAGTATCTTTTCCAACGATATGATGGATAATGGAATCTCCTAATACCAATGCTTCCACGTGAACCCATTGATCACCGGCAAATGTTTGGGAAGAAGAGTTTACACAATGTGGCGTAAAGAATTTGTGCAGGTAAATAACATTGGTGCCCGGTGTGCACAAATTGGCGGTTGATCTTTCGTCCCGTCCGTTACCACCAAGCATCTGCTCTTCCAGTGAGATCGGGAAATCCTGTTCAACAGCCATAGATTCCGGGGATTGACCGTGCAACATTGCACCACTATTTCTAAATGCCCAACCCGGACCGCCTTTCACCTGGTCCCCCACAAACCTGTATTCTACAACCAACAGGTATGCTGAGAATTTTTTCTTGTAAAAAATATGACCGTATTGTTCTTTGAATTCGTCATAACCATCATATCGCACTTTCAGCAAGCCGTCTTCTACGCGGAAAGTGTTCGCAAAATTTTCATTCAACTTGTGATCTTTAATTTTTATTGTCCAGTCCTTCAGATCCTTTCCGTTGAACATTTTTATCCATTTACCGGAAGACTGCGCAGTTGCAGTGGTTGCATACATTGCCAGTGAAGCAATTGCAATAAATACTTTTTTCATATCTCGAAATCGTGTTGTTTGGATGATTATCAATGAATGCCGTTTAGTTAAGATTTTCCATCCTAAAATACCGATCAACTTCCACAACCAGATTCATTTTCGGGAGACCTTTCCTATCGTCGAGGTGACGATTCAGGTGCGGATTCCCTTATTATTATCTACCCGTTATTGGTGTTGCTGCAATCTCTTTTTTCTGATAACCAGGACCGTCATGTTGACGAGCAATTTAGTTAACCACAATCAAAAAGAGAAGACAGTACACTTTTCGTCGATAGTCCGTAGGACTTTAAGTTTAATAGAAATCCAAACATACAAGGCCTTTCTTGTCCGTAGGACATTAACCCTTCTATTTGGTTAAAGCCGTATCGGGCTATGATGTTCTCAACCCGGATATTTCTATTAAGCTTAGTTCCCTACGGGAAAACCTGTTACCGTTATGAAATCTATCATTGGCAAGGCTGGAGACATCTCCCAAGGTTGATGACGCCTGCTTATATAAACGACATTGAATTGTCAAATATAGGAAGTAAGCACGACAACATTTACGGCATTAAACGCGGCATGTTGCATTCCCTTCATTTTACTTATATACAATGGTTGAAATGGAACGCGCCGACAGCCTTACGGCATCGTTCAATGCCTGATCATAAGCTTTCATGTTATCATCGGGAGATGCAGTTGTTACATAACGTGTCGATTTTGTGAAAGCCTGGAAATTCTTCAGCATGGGCTGTATTAGTTTTTCTTCGGAACTGTAATTAATTGCTACTACAACCAGCGATCCGTTTCCTTCGTAAGCAGTAACCATGCATTGCGCTGCGTTTTGCGTATCACTTTTATTTTCCTCCAATGTAATACGCTGCATACCGGGCCGTACGAACAGGCTATAATGGCCCAATGCCCAAAGATTTTTTGTGGCGGTAAATTCTCCGTCAGTATAGGCCTCGTTAGGTTGCAGCGCGATGAGATAATAACGTGTATTAACATCGGCCTTACCCGGCTCGTAAGAATTCCAGTATTGCCATGCAGATGCATTGGCCACGCTTATATCGTGATGAATAACTTTGGCAAGAAACAAAGCGCAATCCATTGCCGACCGGTCACCTTTATTGCCATCTTTAAATCCATCGGCCAGCATGCAATATTCGCTTTGCCAAAAAGAGAGATTGTATTTACGAATACTGTCAGCCAGCTTTTTTCTAACTGTAATCATTACACTATCAGGACCATCTGTAAAATAACTATGCCCTGCCACTAACGACGGAACATGCTTTAGCGAACCTACATAATTCTTCCCGGCAGGATCGAGGAATGATTGCATCTGGCTTGCTGCATTTCCTTTGCCACCATACAAGTAGGTAAGCATCCCCGCTTCAGGTAGCAATATCTTTGTCGAGAGTTTTTTTTGCGTGAGCGATTCATCGAGCGACCTTATCACATGCGCAATTTCATCGTTGCGCCAGGGTGTTCCTTCCTGGTCGGCTTCCATGTACTTATGGCTCCAGTCCCACTGGGGTTCGTTAACCGGACTAACATAATCAAAAGCCAGCCCTTCTTTCTTAAAGTGGTCCAGTACCTCCGCCAGGAAGTCGGTATAAACACTGTAGCTGCCAGGCTTAAGATTGCTTTTGTAGTCTTTTGAAGTTTTATATCCAAGGCCGTTTTGTGTAAACTGAACGGGAGGTGTATTGGAAAAAGCGATCAACTTTTCTACCCCATACGATTTCGCTTTTTTTACAAACCATGTGTATCCGGCTTGTTTGCTCCAGTCATACGTTCCCTGTGGAGAAAGAAAACACTCCACTCTTCTGCGAAAATCTTTAATACCACTGCTATCGCCTTGTTCAGCTGTTCCGCCGCCTATATTGAAGCGCCAGCAAGAAAGTCCTATTCCTAACGGACTACCGTTTGCGCCGACTTCTCTGCTGAACAACAATTCCGCGATGCGTTCTCTTTTCTTTTCCGGCCAGTTTTTTCCAATGCCTTCACTGAACCAACAGCCTGAGGCGCCGATATTATCCATAACCTGCGCCTTGTTGTTGGCATCAACTGTGAAGCTTATTGCATTTTGCTGGGCGCTGAGATGGGTACAGACTGAATACGCAATAAAAAACAGCAGGAGTCTTTTATTCTTTTGCATGATGGTTGAATTAGATGCAATTTAAGTTATGACTGACAATTTATTGTTTTGCCGGGTTTATCTGCTCCACCTGCAACTTCATTGCTTCAAATTCTTTCCTGGTCACTGCAAACACAGTTCCATGACGTGTTCCGTCGGGGAAACTTACACTATCCGAGATATCAGTCCAATGCTGCAGATCACCGGATGCAACCGCACCATATTTGTGCTGCGTATACTTGTCAAAGTACACGATCCATCGTCCTTTGATGTTGATGGCTGTTGGTCCCTCGGCCCAATATTTTCCTGTTATTGGTGCAGAGGGAGCAGAGTAGCCGCCTGTTAGCTTATCGCTGAATGCAACGCGAATGTTTTTCTCTGCCACAGGCTTCAAGGTTTCGTCTTTTAAAAACATTACATAACGGTTACCTGTTTGTGCGATTGTTGCGTCTATTACATTAAAACCTTTATCATAAAGCAGTTTTGTGTCGCTATAGGTTCTAAAATCTTTTGTCGTTACGTAATAGATCCGATGGTTATTATCACCCAGTGTGTCTGTGGCAGGAAATCTACCGGGAATAGTTGTTGCCCAAAAGATCATGTATTGCTTAGCATAATTGTCATAAATAATTTCAGGCGCCCAGCAATTCTTTGCATCTTCTTTGGTCATAACTGGCACAAATTGTTGTTCTGACCAATGCTTCAAATCTTTGGAGCTCGCATAACCTATTCCTTTGTCTTTCCAGCTGACGGTCCATACCATATGAAATAAGCCATCCGGACCTTTTATAACGCATGGATCACGCATTAATTTATCTGCTGCTACCTGCGGTTGCAGGTATGACTGATCATTGTTCAGCGCTTTCCATTTCAGGCCATCTTCACTAAACGCCAGGTGCAAGCCGTCTTCGCCATTCCCTTTAAAATAAGAAAACAAGTAAACAGTATCACTGTCGCTCCCTTTTGCAAAACAGTTAAATGCACTACAAAAAGCAATTAGTAGCAATAGCACTCTGTTGGTAATCATATACAGTTAGTCGTTATAAAGATAAATTCTCAAATAAATATTGCAGGCTTCAAAATTATTGCCATTATAAATTGCCGGCTTTCATCCAGTCCAAACACTGCCTCATCCATTGTTCTACCGGCCAGTTCAATACAAATCCATGATCACCTTTCGGATACAAATGCATTTCAGCCGGCACTTTATTGTGACGCAGCGCCTCATAGAAATAAATACTATTGTCTACATCAACAACTCTGTCATCGCCGGTGTGAAATAAGAATGTCGGCGGGGTTTGAGCATTTACCTGAAGATCGTTCGAATACAAGTTTATCTTCTCTTTAGAAGGATTTTTTCCTAAAAGATTATCCCTTGATCCCCTATGCCCGAGCGTATCATTCATGCTGATAACCGGATATACAAGGATCATAAAAGAAGGGCGTACTGAAATGTTTTCATTATTAGGAACTAGCACTTTATCGTAATGCGTTCCTTCGGTTGAAGCAAGATGGCCTCCAGCAGAAAAGCCCATGATGCCAACTCTCGAGGAATCGATGTTCCATTCTTTCGCGTGCAGCTTAACCTGTCTGATTGCCTGTTGCGCATCCTGCAGCGGACCGATTGCTTTATCTTTCATAAACTTATCGTCCGGCAACCGGTATTTTAGCACTACTGCGGCAATACCGTTTGCTGCAAGATATTCGGCAATATGGTAACCTTCTTTCCCAATTACCAAAACACCATAGCCACCACCCGGACAAATAACTACAGCCGCTCCAGTCGCCTTTTCCTTTGCAGGAAGATAAACGGTTAAGGTTGGACGGGAAACTTTAGATACCACCATATTGGCGGTGTCATTTTTTTCTTCGTCGGCTACATTGGTACTGTTAGGTATGTCGCCATCGTATAAAGGCATTACCTTTTGTGAGAATGAACGAGCGCAGAAAAAAAGCGCGAGAGAAGCGATAAAGAGAGATTTCATGTTGAGCAGTTTTGGAGGAAAAGTCAAAAGTAAAAAGGCTGTCTATTGTCATATCCGTTTATTGTCAATATGGGTATCTGTAATCATCTGACGTTGAGATCACACCCTTTTGACTTTTTACTTTTTAATTTTGCCTTTTGTTTATCGTTGTTGTTCGAAAAGATAGCAGCCTTTTTTGTTGCAGGTTACAATGTCCGGCAAGCCATCACCGTTCATGTCCTGAACAACCAAATTCAGACCTGCACCAGAGTCATCATCAATTTTATGAGGGATCCATTGAGGTTCCTTACCTGGCTTGAATTCAAACCAGTACAGAACCACCGGATCAAACTCGCCGGGATCTTTTCCCAGGTGTGCAAAATATCTTTTACCCGTTACCAGGTCGGGATTGCCGTCTCCATTGATATCAGCCAGTGCCAGGTTATGTGTTTGTGAAAATTCTTTGAAGATGACATGGTGCACCCAAACGATGCTGTCTTTTTCATTTTTGGTTTGTTCACTCCACCAGACTCCGTAGTTGTGTGATGAAGAACTGATCACGTCGTTATCGCCGTCGCCATCAACATCCAGCACATACATTTGGGCACAGTCTTCGCTGATATCGCCCGGGTGAAAGAGCCATTTACCAGCCTTTACATCAGCCGGCCCTTCCCACCAACCATTCTTTACTACAATGTCATTTCGTCCATCTTTATTTATATCGCCGTAACCAAGGCCGTGTGTATACACGTTGGTAGCAGTTTCTCCTTCACTGATAACAAACTTCTGCCAGCCGGTATCCGTTTTCGCGGGAGCTTTTAGCCATATCACCTGCTTTAACTGCGGGTCATTACAAACAAGATCTTTCAATCCGTCTCCGTCGATATCGACCAGCATTGGAGATTCGTTCCCAACGGCTCCATATAAAAAGTGCTCTTTCCAATAACCGTGTTCATTCTTGTTGTTTTCATACCATGTTGCGGGTTTACCAGGTATGTCGACCCTGACAAGATCGGGCCAGCCATCCTGGTTGACATCCGTTGAAAAATTCAGAAATGAATTGCTGTAGCCGGACTTACCATCATAAATGCCTGGCTTCGCCAATTCGCGGCTGTACCATTGAGATGATTGAAACCAGTATGCACCGGCAAGAATATCCGGTTTCCCATCTTTATTTACGTCGGCAACAGCTACACCTTCTGCAATAAATGTTTTATTGATCAGCGTTTTTTTGAATGAAATATTTGATTGCTGCGCAGTACAACATGTCATAGCAATGCTGAACAAACAAAATAGCAGGGATGTTTGGTATTTTAGCAAAGGCAAGCCCGTCAGATATTTCATGGCTGGTTATTTTTTGATATGACTATACTCGTTTCATGTCCTTTTTCCTGGAGGTATTCTGTGTGCAATGCTGTGTCTTCTCCGCGCAACCCGGTGTAATTACATTTATTTGATCACCTGTTTCTTCACTCCTTCCTTTGTAATCTTCACAGGCTCGATGAATCCTTTGGCATCAAAATGCATTTCATCAATGCACGTTACGCGATGATTGCCGTTCGTTTCTCCCAGAGGTCTGCGGTGATATACAATATACCATTTATTTTCTTTCGCAAGATGTATTACGGAGTGGTGCCCCGCACCTGTAGCTACATTAGGGTCTTGCTGCAAAATTTTTCCAATGCGTTTGAACGGTCCCATCGGTGAATCTGCAATGGCATACGCCACTGAATAATTTGGGCCTGTCCAGCCGCCTTCTGACCACATAAAATAGTACTTATTATCCTTCATGAACATGAACGGTCCTTCTACATACCCTTCCGGCGTTATTGACCTGAACGTTGTGCCGTCTTCAAAAGGAACAAACCCTGTAAAATCGTCCTTTAGTTTAGCAATATTACAATGGCTCCATCCGCCATAGATCATATAGTATTGTCCGTCTTTATCCTTAAACACAAACTGATCAATTGGCTGAGCGCCATTGTGGATCTCTCCTATCAGTGGCTTGCCGAGCAGGTCCTTGTATGGTCCTTCCGGCTTATCTGCAACAGCAACACCTATGCCACCTATTTCACCTTCATGCACGTCATTGGCACCAAAAAAGAAATAATATTTTCCACCTTTTTCAACGATCGCCGGCGCCCACATGGCTTTCTTTGCCCATTTTACGGCGGCAGTATCCAGAATGCGCGGATGTTTGGTCCAGTTGATCAGGTCTGGTGAGGAAAAAGCATCAAAGAATACCTGCTCTTCATAACGGGCAGAATATGTAGGGTAGATCCAATAAGTTTTATTAAAAACGGCACCTTCCGGGTCTGCATACCAGCCGGGAAACACAGGATTGCCTGATGTTTTGCCCGAAGTATTTGAGGTTTGAGCTGACAATAGCGACGCAAATAGCAGGAAAACATTACCTGCCAGAATCTTTTTGATCATGCCGTAGATTTTTGAGTTGCGGCTAAGTTAAAGAAAAGCAGTTATAACGAGTACCGGACCTTCAAGAGTGCGCTTGCTTAACTGAAATAATTTAATGCAATGACCAACTGTTTTTTTATGGAAAAATCCGCTGATAAATATCATACGAAACTGTGAACAACTTTAACCCCGAACCAGTCCTCATTTCTTTAACCTTTCCACCGTTTAGCTAATTTTGCAATTACTGTGAATATTTAAATCATTATCATGAGAAACCTGTTATTCGTAGTAATATGGGTATGCTGCTTTGTCACCGTGAGCGAAGCTCAAACCGTCAAATCCCCTAACGGAAATTTACAGTTAGATGTCTCAATTAAGAACGGCGTTCCGGTTTATGCTCTCCAATACAAAAACAAGCCCGTTGTTAAAGAAAGTACGCTTGGAATACAGTTAAAAGAAGAGACAAAGATCACTTTTAAAGACACTGGCGTAGGGGTAAAACAGATCAACAAATATGATTTAACCGGCGGCTTCGCCATTACAAAGGCAGAAACCCGGCAATTTGATGAAACCTGGCAACCGGTGTGGGGTGAAGTAAAAAACATCCGCAATAATTACAATGAACTGGCTGTTACTTTCACCCAAGCCAGCACTGACAGGTATATTATCCTTCGGTTCAGATTGTTTAATGATGGTCTGGGCTTCCGTTATGAATTTCCGCTGCAGAAAAACCTGAACTACTTTACCATTAAAGAAGAAAAAACGCAATTCGCTTTGAGCGGTGATCATAAAGCATTCTGGTTGCCCGGTGATTTTGATACGGAAGAATACAGCACGGTAACATCCAACCTTTCTGAAGTAAGAGGCAAGATGAAAGATGCGGTAACCGAAAATGCATCGCAGACAACTTTTTCTCCGACAGGTGTGCAAACACCGCTAATGCTTAAAAGCAAGGATGGCTTGTACATCAACATTCATGAAGCAGCCCTGATAGATTATTCTGCCATGAACCTTAACCTGGATGATAAGAACTTTGTACTTGAATCTTTCTTAACGCCAGATGCAAGAGGTGACAAAGGTTATCTTCAAACACCCTGTCAATCACCCTGGCGCACAATTGTTGTAAGTGATAAAGCGGGGGACATTCTTGAATCCAAACTTATTTTAAATCTGAATGAACCGACAAAGTATACCAGTACTGACTGGATTAAACCTGTTAAATATGTTGGTGTTTGGTGGGAAATGATCACGGGAAAAAGCACATGGTCGTACACTGATCTTGAAAGTGTTCAATTAGGCGTTACGGATTTTGTGCACGCCAGGCCCAGTGGCAAACATGGGGCCAACACGCAACATGTGAAAGAGTATATTGACTTTGCTGCAAAACATGGCTTTGATGCAGTGCTGGTGGAAGGCTGGAATGTTGGCTGGGAGGACTGGTTTGGAAAAACAAAAGATTATGTTTTTGATTTTGTTACGCCGTACCCGGATTTTGATGTGCAGGAGCTCCACCGTTATGCAAGCAGCAAGGGCATTAAAATGATCATGCACCATGAAACTTCCAGCTCGGTGAGGAACTATGAGCGATTTATGGATACTGCCTATAAGTTCATGGTCGCAAACGGATATAACGCCGTAAAAAGTGGTTATGTTGGCAATATTCTTCCACGTGGCGAACATCATTATGGCCAATGGATCAACAACCATTATTTGTATGCCATTACCAAAGCTGCCGGATATAAAATAATGGTGAATGCGCATGAAGCTGTTCATCCGACGGGTTTAAGCAGAACTTACCCCAATCTTATTGCAAATGAATCTGCAAGAGGTACCGAATATGAATCGTTTGGAGGAAACAACCCGGATCACACGACAATTCTCCCTTTTACCAGATTAATGGGCGGACCAATGGATTACACGCCGGGTATTTTTGAAATGAATCTTAGCAAATTAAGTCCCACCAATACTTCACACGTAAACAGCACACTTGCGCGCCAGCTTGCACTTTATGTAACCATGTATAGTCCGTTACAAATGGCAGCAGATCTTCCCGAAAATTATAACAGGTTTCTTGATGCATTTCAGTTTATCAAGGATGTTGCTGTTGACTGGGACGATACCAAAGTACTGGAGGCTGAGCCCGGCGATTACATAACCTATGCTCGCAAAGCCAAAGGCACCAACAATTGGTTTATTGGCAGCACCTGTGATGAAAACGGCCGCACATCAAACATAGCTTTCGATTATCTTGATGCTGGTAAAAAATATATTGCAACAATTTATGCCGACGCAAAGAATGCGCATTACAAAACCAATCCGCAGGCTTACACCATCCGTAAAGTGATTGTGACCAACAAATCTAAACTGGCTCAATATTGCGCACCGGGAGGCGGATATGCGATCAGCGTGATTGAGGCCAGGAATGATAACGAGTTGAAGGGCTTGAGATCACTGTAAAGATTGTCTGGACCGGGATTTTTGGGATTTAGGGATGAGCAGGATTTAATTTTAGCATAAATAGAAACTAAATCCTGTTGAAGTATAATTCTAAAAAAAGGAAATAAAACCATCTCTCGCGAAGGACTTAAACTTACAACGTATAACTCAAAAAAGAAGCTGCCGGCACCTTTCACCATTCACTATTCACCATTCACTTTAAAAACACCGTCATCGTCTTAGGCCCATGCGCACCGAGCACCAGCGATTGTTCGATGTCCGCGGTTTTGGAAGGGCCGGCGATAAAGGCTGCGAAACCATAATCTTTTTGGGCAATGATATCGTAGGCCACGTGCATTGTAGGCACTATAGATTTTTTATCTAAAATTACGGCGAGGTGTTGCGTAATAAAGGGCAACACTCTTTCTTTTATTTCATTATCGGAAATCCATACGGCGCCATTTTCAGCTACTGCCAGGTTGGAATCCATGATAAAGAGATCCACATCTTCAAAAACATGACCATCGCCACTTTCATAGGTTTGAGCTATGGAAGACATTCCGGGCAAATCAGAAACGATTCGTTTTGCTTCAGCAAACTGAGCTTTAATGATGGAGATGATCTGCTCATCGCTTTCCACATGGTGAAGTGTACCGCCAATACCGCGCAACACTTCAATATATTTCTCTACAGCATCGTCAAATGCCGGCGCAAAATTCTCTACTTCCGGCGCTTCTACAAATGAAGGCTGGTTGGCTTTTATGGATTGTAAAATGGATGTACGTGACATATAAGCTTTGAGCTATCAGCTTTCAGCGATCAGCTGGTTTAATTTTGATCACTTAGACTGATTGGTTACTTAATTAATTTCTGAACAGGATGCTCTGTGTAACTCCGTGTCTTCTCCTGTATTTTATCTGTGTAACTGCCTCATAATTAGCTTTTGTTACACAGAGGTTGCCTAAAAGCTGAAAGCTCATTGCTGATTGCTCACAGCTTTCTTGTACCACTCCGCGAATGATTCCTTCGGCGGCTCGGGCATATCGCGTTGTTTGAACCAGGGATTGAACCCGTTGTTCACAACAAATGGTGTATGCTTGAGCACCCAACGACCTGCTTTTCCGGCGAAATTGAAAACAGCGGGATGGGACAAAGTAAAGGTCATTCCTTTCATGCCAAGCTTTTTTACAATACTCGCGTGCCCATCTTTTACTAAAACCTGTCGCCATTTATAGAGCTGGTCATGGATATCAATCTTAACGGGACATACATTGCTGCAGCTTCCGCAAAGTGTTGAAGCAAATGGCAGGTCCGCATAATCCTTCATATCGATATTTGGTGCGAGTATAGATCCGATTGGTCCTGCGATAGCATTGTGGTAACTGTGTCCGCCGCTTCTTCTGTACACCGGACATGTATTCATACAGGCACCACAGCGAATACATTTTAAAGAGTTCCTGAAATCCGGCCGGCCCAACTGCCTGCTTCTGCCATTATCCACCAGCACAATATGCATCTCCTGGTTCTTGCGCGGCTTTTTAAAATGGCTGCTATAAGTTGTGATTGGCTGCCCCGTCGCGCTTCTTGTTAACAAGCGAAGAAACACACTCAGGTGCTTTCTTTTGGGAATCAGCTTTTCCAGCCCCATGCATGCAATATGCACATCTGATAAATGCGCCCCCATGTCGGCATTGCCTTCATTGGTGCACACTACAAATTCACCAGTCTCGGCGACCGCAAAATTCACACCTGTTATCGCTATCTTTCTTGTCAGGAATTTTTCACGCAGATGCAATCTTGCAGCATTGGTCAGGAATTGTGGATCAGCATTACCTTCAGGTGTTCCGAGATACTGATGAAAAAGTTCACCAATATCTTCTTTCTTCTTGTGAATACAAGGCAATACAATATGACTAGGCGGTTCTTTTGCCAGCTGAACAATATATTCTCCCAGATCCGTATCAATTACCTCAACCCCTTGTTGATGCAGGTATTCATTGAGATGACATTCCTCCGTCAACATGGATTTGCTCTTAACGATCTTGTTAACACCATGTTTTTGCAGAATGGAATGTACAATGGCATTGTGTTCCTTTCCGTCTGCAGCCCAGTGCACTGTAATGCCATTTTTAATAGCATTGGCTTCAAATTCTTCGAGGTAACCACTTAAATTGGAAAGAACATTATTTTTTATGCGGGACGCAGTTTCGCGCAGCCTTTCCCATTCAGGAAGCTGGTGCGCCTGCTTGTCACGTTTTTGTCTTACCCACCACAAAGTCTCATCGTGCCACGTTACACGCGACTCATCTTTATTAAATGTGGCGGCCAGTTGTGAATGATCCATGAGCTTACAGCTATCAGCTTTCAGCTATCAGCTATCAGCTTTGGGCTGACGGCGAGAGCGTACTGCCGGTTGAATAAAATATTTTTGGTGAGGTACCAGGTATCAGGTGTAAGGTTTCAGGTATCAGGCTTCAGGAATACAACTCATGCCTTACACCGTACATCGTACATCTAACATCGTACATAACCTCACATCGTACATTGCCTCACATCGTACATTCCCCTCATACCTCACTCCTTACACCTCACACCTTAAATCGTACATCGTACATCTAACATCATACATCCCCTCACGCATTCAGAATTTCCGCCAAATGCTTCACCTGTACTTTACTTTGTTGTCTTTTTAAAATTCCTTCCATGTGCATCAGGCAGCTCATATCGCCACCGGCGATGAATTCGGCCCCATGCTGCAAGTGGTCTTCAACACGATCCTTGCCCATTTTTGCACTTACGGCTTCTTCTGTCACACAAAATGTTCCGCCAAAGCCGCAGCATTCATCCTGCCTGCTTAAGGGAACGAATTCCAATCCCTTCACCATTCGCAACAATTTCTCAGGCTTGGAAAAAGGCTCCGCTACCAGTTCTGTCATCTGGCTTAGCTTTAAACCTCTTTGTCCGTGACAGCTTTGATGAAATCCGACTTTATGAGGAAAATATGCGTTAAGGCTTTCTACATTCAATACATCCGTAAGAAACTCGGCCAGTTCATACACTTTACCTCGAACTGCTATCGCTGCCGCTTCATTTCGTTCATCATGCAGATGATCTTTAATATGCAGTGTGCAACTTCCGGAAGGGCAAACGATGTATTCAAATTCGTTGAAATTATCTACAAACAATTCGTTGCAGCCTTTGGTAAGATGTTCAAAGCCGGAATTGGCCATCGGCTGGCCGCAGCATGTCTGATTCAGCGGATAAACCACTTCCACTCCCAGCTTTTGCAACAACTGCAGTGTCGCTATTCCTACCTGCGGGTAGAACTGGTTTACATAACAGGGAATAAATAATCCTACTCTCAAGACCAATAGTTTAAAGCTTTGAGCTATTAGCTATCAGCTATCAGCTAAAGCGTGTTTAATTGAAAATGGAAAATTCAATATCGTGTAGTTACGAATGCTCATTCTCGGATATCCATAAACGATCACAATCGGGCTGATGTTCGGGAGACCTCTCCTATCGTCGAGGTGACGATGCGGATGCAATCTTTCCGATATCGTTCTTCATCGGTGCTGCTGCAATCACTTTTTCTGATAAGCCATGATCGTCATGTCGACGACAGGAGACATCTCCCAAAGTTGACGGTGCTCGCTTACTAAACGACATTGAATTGAAAATTAATAATTGAAATTGATGTGCAATCAGATAGCTTGAACATCATCCTCAAATAGTCAAACCAAAGCAAGAAGCATCAGCAAATCAGATATCTTCAAATCAGCCATCAGCGATCACTATGCGTCCTGACGCACTGAATAATATTTCAGTTCCACAATATCGTTCGGTAGCGCTTTGCTGTTCCATGCATGATGAATGGCGAGCGCCGTTCCAACTGCTGTTGCCTGTGCCATTGATGCTGCAAAAATCTCCATTTCCGGGAAATTGAGCGCAAGAAGATTCATATAAATGGGATTTTTACTAAACCCGCCATCTACAAAAATCCTTTTTACGGCGCCTCCATCCAGCACTAATTGTGTTGCTTTCTTTTGACGGGTGGCAATTTCCATCATTAGGGCATGGTAGGCTTCCTCGTAATTATCAAATGCTGAAAGATTATTTGCACTAAATGGTTCGTCTGGACTGAAGGAAGATTCCGCTAGCTTATTGATGATATTCAGGTCAAAATCAACGTTCCTGTAATAATGAAGCGGTTGATCAAACCGGGCAGCAAGTCTTTTTACTTCCAGCTCGTGATCGTGACCGGCAAAAAGACGGGAAGCTTTAACCGGATTTCCTTTATAGGTGAGATAACAAAGACAATCCTGATCAAGCTGCTCGGTGGTTAGCGGGGTTTCATTAAACGGGTTGAGGCTAATACACCAGGTTCCGGTTGAGATAAGTACAAAAGGTTCATGAAAATTCACGAGGTACGGGATAAGCGCGGCAGAACTGTCGTGTAATCCGATACCTACTACATAATTCGTTCCTGGGAAAGCGGCCGGCACAACTTCATCCGCTTCGTGTAGCGGCGCCAGTTTTTCCAGGATACCCTCTTCTTTTACCCAGGGATGGTAGCCATTGTTTTGAAAATCCCAAAGATTTGTATGGCAGCCAACACTTGTAAGATCGGAGAAAGCCAGGCCCGTGATCAGGTAACTCAGGTATTGCGGCAGGTGCAGCGAGTATTTTATTTTCGCGAACACTTCCGGTTTTTCTTTCTTCAACCTGTAGATCTGCATTGCGGAATTAAGACTTCCCAATACCGGGGAAGCGGTACGATGTGTAAAAGCAGTGCGTCCACCGTACTTCTCGTAAAACTTGTCCGACAACTCCTGCGGGTATGGTTTCAGATAACTGTGTAGCGGCGTTACCGGATTCCCTTCTTCATCAATATTGACGATGGTTGCCCCGTATCCTGAAAAGTTCACCGCTTTTATATCAAATTCCTTTTTTCTGAACACTTCGCGTAACGAGTCAAAAATGCTCAGGCGCAAACTGTCAACATTCTCGCAAGGCTCACCATCTTCATCTACCGTCTCGGTAAAACGCGCTGAACGTTCAAACACAATATTATACTGCTCATCAAAAAGAAAAAGCTTCTTGTTGGTTCTACCAACATCAAATATGGCAATAACAGGAATGGAATTCATTATAAGTCAAAATTCAAAAGTCAAACAAAGTACGATTTACGAAGTACGAAGTACGAAGTACTCAATTTTAACCAGGCTCACTAGACAAGTCAACGTTGAAAAGCAAGAACAAGTACGATTTACGAAGCCTGCCCGTATGAATCGGTTCAGGCGGGTACGAAGTACCCAATTTTCACCACGCCTACTATTCACATGCGACTTCTAATGCATCTGCACATTTGCATATTCGCACATTTGCACATTTGCATATTCTCACATCTCCCATTCGCTCCCCTCATTTTCAATTATCAATTTTCAATTGTCAATTATTCGCACATTTGCATATTCGCACATTTACACATTTGCACATTCGCACATTTACAGTCCTGTCGCAACCGTCTTCGCGCCTCTCGCCTTGATCAATTGTTCTCTTATTTTTTCACCGCGAAATACAGCCAGCGGATGTAATGCACCACCTGAGCGTAGGCGAGCCTCTGCAACCAACGCGCGAACATCTGTTCTGAATGCCTGCTGTAATATTTCCTGTGCTGTAACCACATCATTTTCCTGTTGTGCGGCTACTAGTTTTTTTCTATCTACCAGTAATGCCTGCGCGTAAGTGATCATGATTGCTTCTACTGATTGCAACAGATCTTCCAAAGGATCTTTTACGTTGTGCGAAGCATCGATCATCCAACCTAAATCTGTTGCGTGATTCATTCCGCGGGCATCCATTCCCTCCACCAGTTCATTGAAGATCAGGAATAACTGATAGGGCTTTATGCTGCCAACAGTCAGATCATCATCTCCATATTTCGAATCATTAAAATGAAAACCACCGAGCTTTTGCTCCATCAACAATAAAGCAACAATCTGTTCTATGTTGGCATTGGGAAGATGATGACCAAGATCAACCAGTGTATATGCTTTTGGACCAAGCTTAGTTGCATACAATAGAGATTGCCCCCAATCGCCTACTGTTGTTGAATAAAAATTGGGCTCGAATGCTTTGTATTCAACAAACATTTTCCAACTCTCAGGTAAAGCCGCATAAACTTCCTGCAAGCTTTCCAGCGTATTTTGAAATGCTTTTCTAAAATTCAGCTGACCAGGAAAACATGATCCATCAGACAACCAAACGGTCAAGGATTCTGAGCCAAGCTCTATGCCATATTTAATTACTTCTATATTGTGATCGATGGCTTGCTTACGCACCTCTTTATTCACGTGCTGCATGGAACCAAACTTATAACTCAGTTCCTGGTCCGGCTGATCCTGGAACGTATTGGAATTCATGGCATCAAATCGCAAGCCATTCTGCGCCGCCAATGCTTTGATATGTGAAGCGTTTGAAGGAATATCCCAGGGAATATGCAAAGAAATAGCTCCGCTGGAACGGTTCAATGCATGCAACAATCCTATATCTTCTATTTTTTCTTCCAGGCTGCGCGGCTCGCCACCCCCGGCGAAGCGCGCAAATCTTGTTCCGCCGGTCCCCAATGCCCAGCTTGGAATGGCTACCTGGAAATCTATTAATTTCTTAAGAATATTTTCTGTATTGGAAACCTCGGAAGAGATGAATGAAAACCGGCGCTGATGATCTTTCAGCGAAACTTCATTATGCTTTTCAATCGAATATTTTTCTAAAAACATGGCAATGCGTTTTTGTGTTGCGAGAAGTGAGAGGTCTCACCAAAATGTGTCCTACGCTTCTAAAGTGTAGAGAGTTATTGGCCGTGTGTATTCACTATGTGTCCTACACTTTTAAAGTGTAGGACACATAGTGAATACCGCTACTCAAGATAAAAAACTTCTTTTAAAGGAACCGATACCGGCGACTCATCGGCATTTGTCGCCATGATATCCTTCATGTATGTCCACCATTTCTTCATCACTTCATGCTCGGGAAGATCATCCAGTAATTCCGGATCTTCAGAATAAAAACAAGCAAACAAAGTGAGCGTTTCTTCATCCAGCCAAATGGAGTATTGAGAAATACCCCTTTCCTTCAGAAGCGCTTTCAACTCGGGCCAAATGGCTGTATGTCTTCTTTTATACTCTTCTTCAAAGCCTTTGAACAATTGCATTTTCATTGCGATGCGAGACATAGAAAGTCAAAATTCAATAGTCAAAAATCAAAATCGCCCGATCCGGTTTTTCACCCCGGTCAGTTATCGTAGGAATGCCATTGCAACACCGCCGTCAACGTTCAATACATTGCCTGTTGATTTATCCAGCAAGCCTCCAACAAAGACAAAGCATGCATTTGCAATATCCTCAGGCAGAATAATCTCATTTAAAAGCGTGCGTTTTGCATAATAAGCAGGCAGCTCTTCCACTGTAACGCCATAAGCTTTTGCACGGCCCTCAGCCCATGCACCAGCCCAGATCTTACTGTCGGATATAACTGCATCCGGATTGACGGTATTCACACGAATCTGATCTTTTCCCAGTTCCGCTGCATTTAAACGGCTCAGGTGGAGCTGCGCCGCTTTTGCGGAACCATAACCTGCATTGTTTGGTCCGCTCACAAGTGCGTTCTTACTTACAATATTCAATACATCACCACCTGTTCCCTGTTTACGCATTATTTCAACGCCGGCCTGAGTAACCAGGAACTGACCTTTCACCAGAACATCATACAGCAGATCCCAGTCTTTTTCAGTATGCTCTTCAAGCGGTTTTGAAATGGATAGTCCTGCGCAATTGACAACAATATCAATACCGCCAAACTTCAAAGCTGCAGTTTCAAATGTTTTATGGATAGTTTGTGCGTTTGTCACATCCAACAGATCAGCATCAAACACATCCTTTCCATATTGTTTGGTAAATTCAGCTTTCGCTTCTTCCAACCTGTTCTCATCATTGTCATTAATTACAACACAGGCACCTTCACCGGCGAACTTTTTGGCGATCGCTTTACCTATTCCACCAGCGCTACCGGTAATTAAAGCAATTCGTCCCGAAAGTGCTTTTGGCTTCGGCATACGTTGCAATTTAGCTTCTTCCAACAGCCAGTATTCTATATTAAATGCTTCCTGCCTTGGTAACGAAGTATACACGGAAACTGCTTCCGCACCCTTCATAACGTTGATGGCATTTATGTAGAATTCTGCTGCAACGCGCGCGGTCTGTTTATCTTTTGAGAAAGTGAACATACCCACCCCCGGATATAATATCACCACAGGATTTGTATCACGTATTGCCGGACTATTGCTATGCTTGCATGCCTCATAATACTCAGTGTACATTTTCCGGTATGCATCAAACAAAGGCGCGATCTTTTGCTGTACGGCCTTTACATCACTTACATCTTCATCAACAGAAAGGTTCAATACCAACGGACTGATCTTTGTACGAAGAAAGTGATCCGGGCAACTTGTACCCATTGGCGCCAACCTGTCAAGATCATTTGAGTTGATGAACTCAAGCACCCTTTCATCATCAGTAAAATGCCCGATCATTCTTGTGTAGGATGAGCAATAACCTCTCAGCACCGGCGCAAGAACAGCAGCCTTTTTCAGGCGTTCTTCTGCAGGCAATGATTTTATTTTTGCACCGCCAAATACCTGCCCGTTATTTTTGATATTTTCTTCCAGGTATTCCGCACAACGCTCAATTACTTCCAGCGTATTCATGTAGCTTTCATATGCCGTGTCGCCCCACGTAAACAAACCGTGCGAACCGAGCATAATTCCACGAATACCAGGATTATTATCCAAACATTCCTTCAGCTTTAAGCCAAGATCAAAACCCGGACGTTGCCATTCAACCCAACCAATCGTTCCGTTAAACAGTTCCTGCGTAATGCGTTTACCGTCTTTCGCAGCCGCTATGGCAATAGCAGCGTCCGGATGTAAATGATCTATATGTTTAAAAGGAAGGAAACCATGCAAAGGAGTATCGATAGAAGGAGCCTTGGAAGCCAGGTCAAAGATGCAATGGTTAAACAACTCCACCATTTCATCCTCATGCTCTATTCCGCGGTATACATTGGTAAGACTGCGCAAACGGTCTACATACAACGCTGCAAGCCCGCTCCGTTTCAATGTACCGAGATCACCTCCGGAACCTTTCACCCACATTACTTCCGTTTCCTTTCCTGTTAAGGGGTCTTTCGCCATTGCCTTGCAGGAAGTGTTACCTCCTCCATAATTTGTTAAACGCAAATCGGCCCCCAGCAGATTGGAACGGTAGATCAGCAGTGCTACTTCATCGCCCTCCAGCTCAGCAGCTTTCGCCTCGTCCCACAAATAGCTTACATGCTTAAAACGGGTTGTTAATGATTCCATATTCTTGTTTGTTTAAATAAATTATTTGATTGAATTGCCATAGCCCACAATAAGTACGGATAACATGATAATTGCGATGCCTGTAATTATTGTATTCCTTGTTTTTGAACTTACGCCTTTCCATTCTTTTAGTGCCAGTCCCCAAAAGTTGGCAATAAGGATGATGAATGCCATGTGAAGAATCCAGGAACTCGCTCCGTTACCAAGTTTGCTTTCACCCATGCCATAAAAGAAAAACTGTAAAAACCATGTAGTACCTGCAAGCGCAGAAAAAATATAGTTTTTGAGCAAAGGAGTACGTTCGTCTGTATAATCTTTAAATGTTTTATTGCGGGCATTCAGCATAATGCACCAGATAAAATTGGTAGTTAATCCGCCCCACAAAAGCACCACATAAATAACATTGTTCTGATATAACGGATTCATGCCTTTCTCAACTGCTACGTTGGCCATGGATTTGCCCGCTTCAATGCCAAAATTAAAACAAGCGCTTAAAATACCGGAAATGATGGCCACAATTAAACCTTTGGTAAGGTTAAATTCTTTTATGCTTTTCTTTTTCTCCTCCTCGGGTAATTCTCTTTCTTTTAGCATACCCGCCCTACCACAAACATAAATTCCTAACAGACAAACCACAACACCCGCAAGCACCCAGCGTCCCCAATAGGTATTGAGCATTTCGGTAAAAGTGGTTTTACCTTCGGCAGGAAAAAAGTTATAATAGATGGAGGGAATTAAAGAACCAAAGGCGGAACAAAAGCCCAGCACGATGGAATTACCAAGCGACATACCCAAATAACGTACGCCTAACCCATAGGTAAGTCCGCCTACGCCCCACAATACGCCAAAAAAATAAGTGTATGCCAGCACAGACGAAGGCGTGCTTTTAATTATTTCTGAAAATCCGGGAATTGTAAGCCATGCTGCTAACGGAGGCACTATAAGCCAGGAAAATAAACCACCAAGGATCCAGTAGCTTTCCCAGGCCCAGCCTTTTACTTTTTTATACGGCATGTAAAAACTACCTGACGCAAACCCACCAATAAAATGAAAAATAACGCCTAATATGACCTGCATGATTCGTTAGAATTTTCTACTTAGCAATGCTATTTTACGAAAATAGAGGCTGAGTACTGTATAACTGTCCTGTACTGTAAGGTAAAGATGTAACACTTACAGCAATGAAACAGCGTACTAAATGCCCCTCGTTAAAGTCCGGTTGTTGAAGAGGGAATGCTTAATCCTTTTAGCGTCTTTTTCTGATAATCGAATTGCCATCTTCCCTTAAACAATCATTGTTACATCCAAATTGTTAAAGTAAATACAGTTACACAGCGTTTCACGAAGAAGTCACTACACAGAGAGTTGATCCGGGTTCCCGGACAAATTGCTATCTAAATGTGGATCTTCCCCAGCTTCGCATTTTCTAAAATTCAATCTGTTGTTTGCCGCTTTTTAGAGCAACCTCCTTATTGTTCCATACAAACTTGCCGGAAGTTCCGGCAGGCAATGTAACAGTTCCCTGTAAACCATTTTCGCCCTTACGTTGTAAGGATACTTCAACTGAGCCGGAAGGATGAGGCATACTGCCATAGATTTCCTTTAGCTCGCCGGGATGCGGTTCAATTCTGATGGTTTTAAAGCCGGCGCTTTCCGGCATAATGCCACAGATAGTTGCCAGGAAATCATAATTGGGACTTGAACTCCACGCGTGGCAGTCAGAACGTGTTGGTTCAGGATTTTCAGCAAAAGTTGTTAATCCCATCGCGAGCATGTCACGCCAGGGTTTTAGCTGGCTGTAATACATATCAGCCATGCCTGCTTTTTTTAAAGCGAGCGTTAAATAAAAACGATAGTAGAAGGTTGCCTGGCTGAGGGAATTATCCGAAAGTATTTTTTTCATTACAGGCTGCATTTCATTTTTCTCAACACATTGCGTAAGGACAGCCAGAATACTTGCATGTTGACTGAAAGACCCTTTCGCCGGAGTATTGGCCATCAAGCCTTTTGATTTATCGAAACATTGCAAATAGGTGCCTTTGGACAATTGTTTTGCCAAAGCTTCATAATGCGCGGCTTCATTTTGTTTACCAAAATGTGCAAACAGCGCAGCCGCCTGCTGCAAGGTGTATACATATTGTAAAGTGATCACTGAACTATTACCATCTGTTGCTCCATCGGGAACGCCGTTTGGAAATTTAGTATTCCAATCAACAAAGCCCCACCATTTCATTGGACCAAGCATGTTTTTGCTCTTGTCGATATTTTTTTCGTACCAATCCAACACGCCTGCCGCTGCCATTAAATATTGTTGCAGAAAAGCCTCATCCTGCCTGTGCATCCAGTAATCATACAGCATACTCACCCAATACAATGAAAATGGCGGAATTACCTGGAGACGATTGCTCGGGTAACGGCCTTGCGTTAATCCTTCCGGCACTCTCGACTTATAAAAGTCGTTGATAGCTTTGCGCATCAAACGATCATCACCTGTTACATACAACGATATTAATGACTGAATACGTGTGTCACCTTCGTACTGGAGCTGCTCATAATAAGGGCAATCAAAATAATTTTCACCGGCACACAATCTAGCAGTGCGCCATCCTACATTCCAGATATCCTGTAGTGAAGCATCGTTACTTTTAAAAACTGCTTTTTGCTCGAAAGGATAGCCGGTATATTTTCCGTAAAAGTCGTTAATTACCAGCGGCTGATCTCCAGTCGTGATATCTAGTTGCAGGTATCTGAATGTCCGGAACCATAGCGGCCGGAACAATCTCTTTTCTCCGCCATCAGGCTCAAAAATATCATAGTTGCCCATTATCTCACGACCATCAATATCATTGCGATTTCCCTTCTTTCGATCTTTAAACATGGCTTCAGCATAAGTCAGCTTAACAGCCGCTGCTTTGCCTCCGCTAACCACTAACTCAGGATAAGCAACTGTATTGACTCCCTGATCAAATAAAATGCTAACTGTTTTGTTTGCCGGGATTGTGAGCGGATGTGCGCTGTCGAGAGATGTGACTTGTATGTCCATGCCTGTCACCCTGCGAATGGATGGAATTCGTTGAAGCGTTTCTTCCATCAATGGTATTGTCCGGGGCGCGAGCGACCACATGTTGTCAGTTCCATAGCCAGCATTAACCGGTTGAGCAATACCTGTTGCATTCTTCCAGCTCTCATCATTGTAACCAGCCTGCTCCCAGCCCCATGGATAAGCATTTGCTTTAACATGATCACCAGGGCCAATAACCATGTATGCCCAAAGCCGCGCACCGTTATCCAGCGAACAGGGTTCATAAGCATCATCTTTAATAACCTTCCATGTTTTATCTGTGTTAATAGTTTCCTGCGCCTTATCATCACCCTGCAACATAAAGGCTGTCTGATTAGATACCTGTGCCACCGCGGCATGCTCTGCCATGTTCCACACCTGAGCGGCAATGGTATTCTTTCCTGCCTGTAAATAAGGAGCCAGGTCAATTGTTTCGTAAAACCAGTTATACAGATCACCCCGCGCCGGACCAAAACAAACAGATGTACCGTTAACAAAAAGCCGGTAACGGTTGTCGGCAGATACATGCACGATAAATTTGTCTGGCTTTGTAGTTAAATTGATTGTTTTTCTGAAATGGTAAACGCCATATGCTCTTGCGGGAACATCGGGACAGGTGATCCAATGAGCATTCCATTGGCCGGAAAGCAATTTGGGATTGATGGTTTGGTTTTGCGCATTTGCTATTAAGCATGTATTTATAATAGCAAGCAGCACAACCACAATTCGTTTAAGCATCGTTAGTGTGTTTAGTGGAATGATAACGGCTAAAATAAATTGTTTTCCCGACAAATGAAGGGAAAACCACGGAGGCTCGGCGGCACGGCGAAACACGGCGGTGATTTTGCCACGAAGACCCAAAAGCGCAAAGGGGCACAAAGGTTTGAACCACGGAGGCAAGGCGACACGAAGAAACACCGCGGTGCTTTTGCCACGAAGACGCGAAGGCGCAAAGGAGCACAAAGGTTTGAACCACGGAGGCACGGCGACACGAAGAAACACGGCGATTTTTTTGCCACTAAGCCACAAGATCGCAAAGCGGCAGAAAGAATTAAATTAGAAAGCAGTTACCCCTTCTCCGCAATCATTGTCAATTTTCAACTATCCCCGCCTGAATGACTTCTGTCGGGCAGGAATTGTCAATTAGAAAAACTCTTCCGCGCCGCCGCTTCTTTGCGTTCGTTGCGTGAAACAGCATCCTACCTATCCCGCTTTAACCCTGTTCTGTTCTTCGCTGGCGCCGTTGTCGTTTTTCTTGCGGGGAGCATCTTTCAGCGGCTTGCCGAAGCGCCAGGTGAAGGAAATATTTACAACGCGTGAATCACGGCTTTGAATGAAATGTTCGTTAACATTCTGGTATTTGATGTGGCCGTCTATCACCTGTGTATAGAAGATATCGCGGACATTCAACTTCACTGTTCCTTTGTTTTTCAAGACCTGTTTTGACACACCGGCGGAGACCTGTCCAAACGGCCCGATGATAAATTGACCTTCTATATCCTTGCTATTGTAAAAGCCGGAGAGTTCTGCAGCCCAACCTTTTTCAAATTTGAATTGGTTGTTCACATTTAACTGGCCGTTCCATGCCGCACTTACAATGCCCGAACCATTGGCAAAACCATTTACTTTTTTATAATTCGCATTTACATTAATATTTACGTTCCACCATTTCACAACATCTTGTTGCCAGTTAACGCGGGCTCCAAAGTTTTTCATTTCGCCAAGATTACCATCGGTTAAAATAGTCACCTCTCCTTCCGTTCTGAAAATATTGGTAAAGTATTGTGTTGTTTTACTATAGCTTAAAGTGGTTGTTATTTTATTCTTCCACACATGGCTCAACTCAAGATTGTTTGTATACTGCGGCAATAAAAATGGGTTACCCTGTGCGTATGTGTACTTGTTAATGAAGAACAGAAAAGGATTCAGGTCCTGGTAAGCGGGCCGGTCAATGCGGCGCCCGTAAGAAACGGTCAGCTGATTACTGCTGTCAACATTATAGCTTGTGTACAAGGTTGGAAACAGGTTGTTATAAGTGCGATTAAAAGCAGAGTCTTTTCGTTGTTCATTACCCAGCTGATGGCCTTTATAGTTTGTATTTTCAAAACGCAAGCCAAGCTGCAGACTGAATTTCTTCCATTGCTTATTCAGGTTGGCGTATGCTGCATTGATATTTTCTTCATAAATAAAATGATTGGTCTTTTCATAGTCAATTTTCCAGTCATTATTATACCAGTTATAATAGTCTGCGGTGTTATCGGTCTTAACGTAGCTTGTCTTTATGCCGGTTTCAAGTTTAAGACTTTTCTTAAAACTTTGAGTGTAGTCTGATTTAAAAGAATAGATCCGGATATCTGATGGCAGATTGCCCCGCAAAATATCCATGGAGATATCTGTCCCATCCGGATAATAAGAATGATTGATAAAATTCTGCGTATTAGTTGCACCGTACCGGATATAATCAGCATCGGCTGTTAGCTCACGCGCTGAATCAAACTGATGTCGCAGGTTAAGATTAAAGGATCCATTTGTCCAATGACTATCATCCCTGCTATTTGTTTGCGCGATAGAATCCGTATTACCGCTGGCATCCTGTAGATAACCTGTGCTATTGTTTTTCCCTGTGCGGTTGGTTATAAAACCATTGGCGACAAATCCGATCGTAGTTTTTTGTGACAAATAATAATCCATTCCTACTTTTAAACTATTTGTAAGATTGCTTCCTTTAAAGTGCGTAGGTTGGTCAAAAATGGACGTCACTTTACCATCGGAACCTGTATAAGTACGCATAATATGGAGATCGCCAAACCCTTGCCCGCCATTCAATGCATAGTTCATAAACACATTGAATTTTCCGTTGCGATAGTTCAGGTTCAGGCTGTTGTTGGTTTTCGGATAACGCCCCTGACCATAGCTGGCTGTAACGCTGCCGTTAAACCCTTTGGCTTTATTCTTTTTAGTCTTGATATTGATGATCCCGGAATTACCTGCTGCATCAAACTTCGAGGAAGGATTACTCATCAGCTCGATCTGGTCAAGCTGGTTGGCATTCATGCTGCTTAACAAGTTGGTAAGATCGGCACCGGAAACATACGAAGGCTTTCCATCAATCATTACCGTTACACCGGACTTACCATTCAGGCTTATATTACCATCCTTATCAACCACCACGCCCGGAGATTTTTCCAAAACTTCTAATGCGGTTGAACCGACATTGGTAACAGCTGCATCCACATTTACAACCATCTTATCCGGCCTTGCTTCGATTGCCGGTCTTTTAGTTGCTACCGTCACATTCGCCAGCCCGTTTGCCGCAGCAACCAACTCTATCGCCCCTGCAGTTACGTAATCTCCGTCCTTCACTACAGCTATTTCTTTTGAATAGGTTGTTGTATAGTTTAACGCGGCAACTGATATCAAGTATTTGCCGGATGTGATTTTATTTATCACATAATTCCCATCCTTATCGGAAACAACCATTTTCACCAGAGATGAATCTTTTGAAGAGAGCAATGATACAGTAGCCCCTTCTATACTTTTCCCTCCGCTTTTAACAGTCCCGACTATTTTTCCGGCATTACCCTGCGCAAATGCAAGGCCCGTTATTAAGAGGAAAAGCAGGCCCAAAAGAGTAATTTTCTTAATCTGAATCATTGCAGCTATTTAATGGTCTAAATTGTATTTTGATGCAAGTTGTCAGCTTAGCAGCAACAATGAAAGCAAATAAGGATAAACGGAAAAGATATTATACGAATGGATTCGTACAACAAAATCAGTAAATTCCGTTTATGCAACCAACTCAATCTATTTTAAGCTGTGACTGGGGGACGTCAAATTTTCGTTTGCGCCTCGTTGATACCGACAGCAATTCAACGATAGCCGAATTTGAATCACAGTCAGGAATCACCCAGACTTATCAGCAATGGAAAGAAGCAGGCGAAAAACCTGACACCCGCCTGGAGTTTTACCTGGCACAAATACGAAATGGAATTGAAGCATTAGAAAAACAACAGAACATTCAACTGAAGAATGTACCGGTTGTTATTTCAGGAATGGCCAGTTCCAGCATTGGGATGATTGAATTACCCTATAAGGACGTTCCGTTTCTTGTGGACGGATCAGATCTTTCAATACACACGATCCCTGCAAGCACTTCATTTCCGCATGAGACGCTCGTTATTTCAGGAGCAAGAACGGGTAACGATGTAATGCGCGGAGAAGAGACACAACTCGCAGGCTGTCACCAGGCCGCGGAAACACATGAACAACTTTTTATTTTTCCCGGAACACACTCCAAACATATTGCTATACACAATGGCAGGGTCGTTACATTCAAAACATATATGACCGGGGAGATCTTTAACCTGCTGTCCCAAAAAAGCATTCTTTCTGTGAGCGTTACTGAAGGCCGCAATCTATCGGCAGGAAACAATCTGCATTTTTTTAATAAGGGAGTTACAGAAAGTCTGCAAGGCAATTTGCTAAACCACCTGTTTCACATACGCACCAACCAATTATTTCAACAATGCACTAATGAAGAAAATTACTATTACCTCACAGGCTTGCTGATCGGTTCTGAATTAAAAGATCTGCAACAACAACCTTTTCCATTTATACAGATAGTGAGTAATACGGCACTTGCACAATACTACCAGGCTGCATTGAATCTTTTATTTGCACAGCAGGATGTATCCATTCAGATCGTTGACGGTGGCAATGCTGTAACTGAGGGACATGTGCATATATGGAAGAGAACGCAAAAATTATATTGTTAGTAATATTGCAAATCAATGTCGATTAATTAAGAGTTGTCAATGTCGAGCGTCATTGCCGTCTGCTTTAGCTGACGGAAAACGAAACTAATTGAATATGGCTTTAGCCACACAATCCTTTTTTTTGGGCTAAAGCCCGGTTTTAAAGATCAACCACTGTCCGTCAGCTAAAGCAGACGGCAATGAATCGAAGGCAATCAGCTTATGTAATGATCTCTCATAATAATTTTGAATGTGGCAAACCAAATTCCCCGTCGAGGTAACGATGCGGATGCTGACTTTCTTATGTAGTCGCTATAAGTGCAGCGTGATTACTTTTTTTATTAGCCAGGATGGTGAATGGCAGGAAACATCTCGCAAAGTTGACAATGTATACTTAACCAAAAGATATTGATATTTGCAAATAGCAATGTTTTAATTAACGCAAACACAGATACAAATGAAAACACCTTTTTCATGGGAACGATTTGAGAAAGTACCGATAGTGGGTATCATGAGAAATTTACCGCTACACATTATGCAAAAGCTGGTGAGCACTTATATTGACGGAGGGCTTACCAACCTTGAAATAACCATGAACTCCGCTGCAGCCACAACCACCATAAAAGAAATTGCCGACAATTTTGGAGATCGCTTAAATATTGGCGCAGGCACTGTTTGCACACTTGCAGAGCTTGATGCAGCCATCTCGGCCGGCGCTCAATTTATAGTAACACCAATAGTTAATGAAGATGTTATTACGGCTTGTGTAAATGCAGATATTCCTGTTTTCCCGGGAGGTTACACCCCTACTGAAATCTATAAAGCATGGACGCTGGGCGCCAGTATGGTAAAAATATTTCCGGCAACAAGGCTGGGACCAGAATACATTAAAGAAGTTCTTGCGCCGCTGAACAAGATTAAATTGATGCCTACGGGAGGAGTAACGCTGGATAACTGTACCGACTTTATGCAGGCAGGTGCAAAAGCACTCGGCCTCGGAAGCAGCTTGTTCCCCAAAGAGCTGATTGCAACAGAAGACTGGAGTGGGTTGAAGAAAATATTTGAATCTTTTGCGTACAAGATGAATGCGTGAATTAACAATGGAGAACTAATTGCGTTTAAAATACAGCATTAACGATTACGCTTATTAATGTGGCAGCAATCATACCTTTTCTTTAAAAGAGAAATAGGGTTACACAGAGTGACACGGAGAAGACACTGAGGTGCACAGAGAATAAGTGCACATCGTTCCTGGTCGTAACAACCCAACATTTATACAATAAGATTATATAGAGTAGGAATAAACAAGCTATTCAGGCATTGTCAGCCCTTCCAGCTCTTCAATCTTTTTTAGTATGATTTTTTTACGATCAATTTCCACAAGACCTTCATTCAGCATTTCATTTAATATCCTGAAGACAGTCTCATAAGTGGCCCCGGTGTAAGATGCAAGATCCTGGCGACTGAGTTCAATATTCAAAGCGCCGTCCTTAGTCTCCCCAAATTTTTTCCTGAGAGACAAGAATGCATTGGCAAGCCGCCCCTTAACAGGCATATGAGCAAGGTTGCGCATATTTTTTTCCGACTCATACAGTTCCTGTGCATAAAACTTAAGCAACTCCTGCGTCAGGTGTTGATTGCAGGTTAGTGAAGCATTGAAGAAGTCAAGGTCAACATAGCAGACTGTTGATGATTCAAGTGCAGTTGCTGATACCGGATACACATTACCACTTCCAATCCCTCTGTGCCCGACTATATCTCCTTTGGTTGCAAAACGTAAGAGCAAATCCTTATCATCGCCCCATTTTTTATGAACCTTTATCGTTCCGTCGTAAACAAAGTACATTCCTTTCACTTCTTCATCTTCGCTAAACAATACTTCGCCTTTCTTTAAAACAATGTTTGTTTTGGCCGCACCAATCGCAGGCTTCCACTCTTTCATGGATAAACGGCATAGGTAACAGGTTTGCAGATCGCATCCAGCCTTACTCTTCTTCATGTAAAAAAATTTCTTTTAATATCCTGATCACATCCGAAACTCAAGATACATATTCTAAGAACGAAGTTAGAATTTGCCGGTTACATTAATTTAATTTAGGCTAATAGCATATGCAAGATTGAATAAATGTTTAAGCGGTTTGGCGTGCATAATCCGGATGCAGGCGAACCATTTCATCCACAGCATTAATATTTACAACTTCACCTATTATTATTATTGCGGGATTGGTAATACCCGCGTAAGCAGCTTTAAGTGCTATATCATTTATAGTACCGGTTACAGATTTTTGCCGTGAGGTTGTACCATCCTGTATTATTGCTACGGGGCAATTGCGTTTTCCTGCTTCAATGAATATGTCCACTATCTGCTCAAGCTTACTCATGGCCATAAGTAACACAATTGTCGCGGACGATTTTGCGGCGAGATACACATCGGAAGAAATCTCTCCGCTTTTGGTTGTGCCTGTAGCCACCCAAAAACTCTCATTGACGCCGCGGCAGGTAAGCGGAATCATGGAACCGGCAGGAACGGCCAACGCACTACTTATTCCCGGCACCACTTCCACACGCATTCCCGCACTTCTCGCAGTATCAATTTCCTCCTGTGCACGACCAAAGACAAAGGGATCGCCTCCTTTTAAACGGACGATATTTCTGTGCTTTAAACCATACTCTATAATAAGTAAATTAATTTCCTGCTGAGACAAAGCATGACATCCGAACCTTTTTCCAACAAAAACCTTAAGCGCAGAAGGAGACGCGTAACTCAATAACTCCTCATTAACCAACGCGTCATATAAAATAACATCTGCCTTTTTTAACACCCGTATAGCCTTTAGTGTAATCAACTCCGGATCACCCGGACCCGCTCCCGTTAAATATAATGTTGATTCCATATAACACATTTTATTATTAAAAATATATCATAAACCATAAAAAACAATCAACATTTACATTAAAAAACTGTTTAAATACGATATTAATAATATTACTGAATCAATTTTTGATTATTTTTAAATCACAATACAAATATTACTATTAAAACTAATTTATTAACCAAATAGCTAACTATGAAAATTGTTGTAATAGGAAATGGCATGGTTGGATATAAATTCTGCGAGAAAATAATCGCCAAACAGGGCGTGAATATTGAGCTGGTAGTTTTTGGCGAAGAGGTGAGGCCCGCTTATGACAGGGTTCACCTTAGCGAATTCTTTTCAGGAAAATCTGCAGAGGACCTGACATTAGCTCCAGGTGCATGGTATATAGAAAATAATATAATATTACATACAGGTGACCCCGTAAAGAAAATTGACAGACAAAACAAGGTTATAGAATCCCATAAAGGCACTATTGAATCGTACGATTACCTTGTGCTGGCGACCGGCTCTTCAGCTTTTACACCATCTATTCCGGGAATGGAAAAAGATGGCGTATTTGTTTACCGCACCATTGAGGATCTGGAAATGATCACAGACTTTGCTAAAAAAGCAAGCACCGGCGCAGTTATCGGCGGGGGACTGCTTGGATTGGAAGCAGCAAAGGCCCTTCTGGACCTGGGCATAACCGACACGCATGTTATAGAATTCGCACCCAGGCTAATGCCACGCCAAATAGACGAAGCCGCTTCATCTGTGCTGACTTCCCAATTAAAAGAACTGGGCCTCACCGTTCACACCAGCAAACAGACATCTGAGATAACCGGAAATGGTTGTATTGACGGATTGAAATTTGCAGATCAATCACACCTGAAAACAGACATCCTTATTATCTCAGCAGGCATTATTCCAAGAGATGAGCTGGCCAAAAACAGTGGATTAAACACAGGACAACGGGGCGGCATTGTTGTTAATGATTTTATGCAAACTAACGATGACTGCATTTATGCAATTGGCGAATGCGCTTTATACAACAGTATGATCTATGGGCTTGTTGCACCGGGTTATGAAATGGCTGAAGTAGCAGCTACACATATTACCGGTGGCGATAGAAAGTTTCAGGGATTTGACATGAGCACAAAGCTGAAACTGATTGGTGTGGATGTAGCCAGCTTCGGTGCACCATTCGCCGCCGAACACGAATGCAAGACGGTTGTATTTAACGACAATAGCAAGGGCGTTTACAAACGAATCAATATTTCTCCGGACGGCAAGTACCTGTTAGGCGGCATTTTAATTGGTGATGCCTCAGCCTACAACATGCTGTTGCAAACCTGCAAGAACAACATCATTCTTCCGGCAAATGCAGAAGACCTGCTGTTTGGGTCGAGAAGCTCAGAAAATAAAACCGCAGGCGTTGAGAGCCTGCCGAATGATGCACTGATCTGCAGTTGCGAAGGAATTACCAAAGAAGACATCTGCAATGCCGTAACATCCGGCTGCGAGAGTGTTGACGCTATAAAAAAATGTACAAAAGCCGGAACCGGTTGCGGAGGCTGTGCACCAATGCTTAAGGACCTGATGCTTTACACAATGAAGCAGCAGGGCAAATATATACGGACCACCATTTGTGAGCACTTTGACTATTCCAGACAGGAACTGTATGATCTGATCAAACTAAAAGAACTTACCTCCTTCAATGAAGTAATAGACACAATTGGACATGGCGACGGTTGTGAAATTTGCAAACCGGTAGTCAGTTCAATTATCGCGAGCTTGTGGAACGAGATGATCCTGACAAAAGGCAATGACACCGCACAGGACTCCAACGACCGCTACCTGGCAAACATTCAAAAAGGCGGCACCTACTCAGTTGTACCAAGAATACCCGGCGGAGAGATTACGCCGGACAAACTAATCGTAATAGGACAGGTTGCGAAGAAATATAACTTATATACTAAGATTACGGGTGGACAACGCATAGACCTTTTCGGCGCACATGTAAGCGATCTTCCGCTGATTTGGGAAGAGTTGATTGAGGCCGGATTTGAAAGCGGGCACGCATATGGTAAAGCATTGCGAACAGTAAAGAGCTGCGTAGGATCTACATGGTGCCGGTTTGGATTGCAGGATAGCGTAAGCTTCGCCATCCAGGTAGAAGAAAGATACAGAGGCCTAAGGGCACCGCACAAAATTAAATCCGCGGTATCCGGCTGCATCCGCGAATGCGCAGAAGCCCAATCAAAAGACTTTGGCATTATTGCAACCGAAAAAGGCTGGAACTTATATGTATGCGGCAATGGCGGATCTAAACCACAGCATGCGTTATTGCTGGCTACAGATATAGACAGCGAGACCTGCATTAAATACATTGACCGCTTCCTGATGTTCTACATTAAGACGGCCGACCCGCTTACACGCACTGCAACCTGGCTGAACAAAATGGATGGCGGCATAGACTACCTGCGCAATGTAGTAGTCAATGACAGCCTGGGCATTGCAGAACAAATGGAAAGAGAAATGCAACAACTGGTAGACAACTATCAATGTGAATGGAAGGAGGTAGTTGATAATCCTCATCTGCGCAAAAGATTCTCACACTTTGTAAACGCACCGGAAGAAAAAGATCCAACCGTTACGTTCGACAGTTTGAGAGATCAGAAAAAAGCAGCACAATGGTAGCTATTACGGTTACATAAGATACACTATATACGATATCGAAAAGAAATAAACAACCGCAAAATTGGGTACTTCGTACCCGCCTGAACCGATTCATTCGGGCAGGCTTCGTAAATCGTACTTATTCAAACACCAGGCTTACTTAAAAAAGAATAATACACGAATGCTTGTCATCTGATAAATAAAATGGCCCGCTTAGGCGGCAACCTTCACGGGCCTGTAGTTTTAAACCGATCCATCAATTTAAAACCAAGCGAATGTACACGAAAAAATTGTGCATGAAAGCTATAGCTGCGCTTTTGTCAGCCATAGCTATTCATCAAACCTCCACGGCACAACTTACCGTTGCTGCACAACTGCGAACGAGAACTGAATTAAGAGACGGCCAGGGCGCCCCACTGCCCGAAAATGCACCAGCTGCACTCTTCACATCTCAACGAACGAGGCTAGGTCTATTATACAATACTTACCGCATTAAATTAGGCCTGACTATACAGGACGCGAGAGTTTGGGGGCAGGATGTTTCTACCATCAACAAAACAACCACCGCAGATAACAACGGATTGATGCTTCACGAAGCGTGGGCCGAAATATTATTAACCGACACCACTTTAAAAGATCAATCTCTCAGTTTTAAAGTCGGAAGACAGGAACTGGTTTATGATGACCAAAGACTAATAGGCAATCTCGATTGGTTACAACAAGCGAGAAGACATGATGCGGGCGTTCTTAAATATGAGCGCAACAAATGGATGTTACACGCCGGTGTAGCTTTTAACCAAAATAAGGAAAATGCCTCCGGTACAGTTTACAATCCAGTACCACCGGGTAATTACACAGCAAGTACAAATGGTGGCGCCATGTATAAAAGTTTCGAGTTTTTATACGCCGGCAGAAAATTACAAAAGGGCAATGCTTCTTTTCTGCTCTTCAGCGATCAATTCAGCAAGTACCATACTGACAGCAGCACAAAAGTTTACCAGGCAGGCACGTGGTCAAGGCTTACAACGGGATTTTACTTTAACAATCAATATGGCAAGATAGGCACCACGGCTTCTGCCTATTATCAGTTTGGCAAAAATTCAAATGGCCAGCAGTTGAGCGCTGGCTTGCTCAGCGGTTTTGTGCAATATTATTTTACAAAGAGCTTTAGCACTGGCGCAGGCGTTGATTATACAACCGGTGGAAGCAATGGCACAACAAGCAACGCCTTTGATCCGCTATATGGAACGCCGCATAAATTCTGGGGATTGATGGACTACTTTTATGCGGCCAGTCCGTTTGGAAAAGGCGGGCTTACAGATTACTACATAAAAACCAAATTCAAACCATCAGACAAGTATTGGCTCACTGCAGATGTTCATCAGTTTAGCAGTGCCGCCTCCGTTATTGTCCCCGGAACTCCCGACAATAAAAAGAAAAGTTTTGGCCAGGAGATTGACATTACTGGAACATACAACGTCACCAAACAAATTTCTATTGAAGGAGGCTACAGCCATTTCTTTAGCACAACGCTGCTCACCTCACCTAATGTAAAAAATGTACCAAACGCTAAGGCCGGTGCAAACTGGGCTTACGTAATGATTAATATTAAACCGGAATTCATTTTTAAATAACTATTCAAAAACACAATAATATTTATCCTTAAAACGCAGAAACCAGGTATGTAGCTTGAAGAATAACAAGCAATGCAAGTATTATAGTTTCAGCGATGAACCCTCACGCTGTAAACAACTTATAAGCCTAAATTTGACCGTAGCGAAGTTTTTTAAACCATATAAGGCATATAAGGGAGTATAAGATTTACCTCGGAGTTAATACTGACTAGAGCAGTTTATACTTACGCAGCCTGTTTGTGCCCTTCACTATTGACCATTCACTATTCACTAGTTGTATAGAAGTAAGGTGTCGGGCGTGCCAACGTTTCTTTGTAAACAACTGATAAAGCTTAAAGCTCAAAGCCTAAAGCTGACCGAAGCGAATTTTTTTAAACCATATAAGTCATATAAGGGCGTGTAAGACCTTACCACCCTGGGTTAATGCTGACTAGTGTAGTTTATGCCTACTCAGCCAGTTTGTGCCCTTCACCATTGACTATTCACTATTCACTAGTTGTATAGAAGGGATATAAGAACATTTAAGAAAATGCCTGCGGCATGGGGGCCCAACTTCAAACATGGAGATCATAAATATTGGGCTGAGGCTAAAGGCCTCATAGCATTAGCCCAGGGCAACGCCCTGGGAATGATAATAAATGGGGATCAAGCCCTGAAAGGGCGAAAGAAAAGAATAAAATCAATTAGTAAAACTGCAACTTAAAAAATCCATGCATTCGAACGAATTCTCCTGTTACGCCAAGCTTCAAGCTTTGGGCTTTGGGCTTTAGGCTTTAAGCTTTAAGCCCGCTTACCCCTTCTTATCGGAATGTCCCAAACTCTTGTACGGGTTAACCTTATCACGCACTTGTTGTTTCAATTCTTTGATATCAGGGAAATGACCATCTTCTTTTCTATCGAATATTTTTTCATCGTTGTAAAAGATGGTATAGCGACCATTTATTTCGCTTGGCTGCAAAAGAACTCCTTTGACGTCGTCCGTAAAAGTAGTAAGCAGTTCTTGCGCCATGTATGCTGCGCGAAGCATCCATCCGCATTTGGGACAATATTCGATAGTTATCACTGGTTTCATAACAAATAATCTTATGGCAAAGGTATTGCATTCTGGCACGGAGAACTTTTATCCTTAAAAATGAAGAAATCAGCATCAATAACTTTACTCAGGATTAATGAGAACATCAGGGATTTTGGTTTAGGGGAAGAACTAAATTCATGAAAAACCGTTCGATAAGATAAAATAGTAAGGCACTTCTTACTAGATGAGTCTGTTACAATTTCGCAAAGTGCCTGCCCATCACATACAGATGGGAAAGGGTTTTGCGAAGAAGCTCTCGGAGAGATTTTGCGGAAAATGAAAAACTGCAACAGCCTACATTTGCTTTAGCTTATCCAATACTCGCTCAAGCAAGTCATTTTTCTCTTTTTCCGCTTGCAATAGTCGTTCATAAAGCGCAACAATTTTTACTTCATACAACTCAATGATTCTTTCAATCGGATTAATTTGATTTTGAATCGCGTTATCGTGGAAGTTGTTGTTTATGTTGTGAATAGCCTGCTCCGTGTCAAAATTCTTTATTGCCTCAACAGGCACTTTCAGTACGCTGGCAATTTGTTTCAGCAACTGTTCGTCGACCTCTTCTTTTTGTTCTAACAGAGATATTTTCCTTTGATTCCAGTCTTCGCCCAGTTCCAATGCCAACGCTTCTTGTTTGATCCCAAGCATTTCTCTGAAACGTTTTATGTTGCGCCCCTGGTGGATTGCTTTTTCCATATTTATGATGAGTTGGAGACAAATATAATAAAATACCATAAAGCACAGCGAGTGACATGTTTAGCAGAGACTTGCAAAGAAAAAACTTACGGAAGCAAAAATCACATCGTTAATCCCGATGCAATCGGAAGAAAATTAGTGGACACGAGGTGACCCTGCGGAACCTCGCACCAAACGTGTTAGTGATGCCCTTACCTGAGATTTTAAACGCAAAAGCTTGCGCTACAGTATAAACATATAACAACTCAGAATAACAAAGCCGTTAGTTGAGAAATCAGCTAACGGCTTTCTTTTTATCCTTTAAGCTGTGACCTTATAGATTACTATAGCCCTTAAAACTATTCATTTCAAAATCTCCATTTTCTTGCCGTAAGTCTATAGCATACGCCAAACAGTATCATACTTGCCACTAACTTTACAAATCAGCTTACAAACTCAACAACACATTTTCCAATCAAAAATAACCCCATTCCATCCATACAATTTAACCCTGCACAAGTACTCCACGCTCATTACCCTCCCTGCATACTTGCGCTAGTTTACATACTTGGACTAGATGAGCGACTTATATACCTTTATGGACATAATAAAAAGTCGTTCATCCATGACAAACTATCTGGCATCAACATATTAAATTTTCTATAATCATCTTTAACACAGAGAAGATAACAATTAGATGGAAAATTAGAATTGTATAAAACTGTTATCTTTAAACCTTTAAGTCTATCATTTAACTCTGTAACAGTTCTACAAAAATTGCCTAACCTTTTATTGTCAGAATATCGTTCTTTGTTAACCCAATATGAGAAATGTACATATTGCGCTCCGCCTCTTCCTCCCTGATAATAACAATACTCGATTGTTGCTATTGTAGACTTGTGATCTTTTTTGAGTAAATTGAACCAATAAAAACCAAACGCAAAAAAAAGAATAAAAAAAATTAATAAACCAAGCAATATTCTCTTATTTCTTTTACGTTTTTCTGCGTCCATTGGTGTTAGATACATCTGTACCATTTTACATTTCCTTTCTTCCTCGCAAAGTCTCCATCAGGGTTTTGTGCGAATGCCTGGGACTTTGCGTTTAAGAGAAGAAATAAATTTATGAACAACCAATCGATAACACAAAATAGTAAGGTACATTTTACTGGATAAGTCTGCTCCAATTTCGCAAAGTCCCTGCCCATCACACATAGCCAGCGAGGAGACTTTGCGAGGAAGTTCTTGCCGCGGTGACTGTGTGGGGAATAAAATCCTTGCTTATCTGGCGAACTACTCGATCACTTATAAATATATTCTGGGCATATTCTTTCCAAACTTCCCGAAAGTGTATGTATAAAAACTTTGACACTATCGTATGTTTCTTTCGTATATGGCAACTCACTTTCAAGGCGTCCCATTTTTTCAACCCATATTCTGTATAGTCTACTATCGCTAATTAGCATACTATCACAGGCTGCCTGCGCATACTCTTTTGAATACCCCTTGTTTAGTAACTGTCCATAATAATTGCATACTTTTTCAGAAAGCATATTGCACTCCGTTTGTACATTTCTAGACTTACAACCAAGGAGAATCGTAGGCAAAACAAAAAAGACCTTTATTATTTTGTTCATATAATTATTTTGTAGGATTCCAGTTTGGCTTGTAGTAAAAGTCGTCATTAGTCCCATAGTCATAAGAAAAACTATGTTTACGAGGAGTACCATTTTCATTATCACCATTGTCCTTAACAGTAGGGTCACCCGCTTGTCCTTTTGGTGTCGGTCTATTTTTCAATTGATCAACTGACAAACACAATGGAATGGTTGGTATGTATAAACCTGCTTTATTATTGATTAATCCATTAACCGTTGAATTATAAAAATTGGCAGCCTCTTGTGTATTCAATGCATCAGGGTCCCCACCTTTAACGCGCCCCGTATAATTGAACCGCCGACCAAAAACACCTTCTTCAGACATTGCTCCATCTTCCAATCTTCCCCTTCTGGCACTTAAACCCGCCCTGCTGCGAGCCCAATGCCCGCCTTCATGCATAACCATGATGTGCACCAAAAACATCCTATAGCCAATCTCTTTTCCATCACCAGATTTAAGCGCTGCTTCAAGATCATCAAAAAAGCTGAATCCAATAGATAGGTTATCAGGATACCCATAAATGTCTCCTTCTCTTCCACCGCGAGCCTGCCCAAATGCGAAGACATTTAATTGACCTTGGAGACCTCCTTTAAATTCTTCATCAGGTCTAAATGGAGTTATATAAGGGCCAGAACCATATGTCAATAATTCATTCCAGATTTTTATTCCCAGCCCCTTTTCAAACCTCATACTATATATCCACTCATCACGTATTGTAGTATTTCTTTGCAATGCTGGCAATATTGTTCCTAAATACTTTGCCAAAGTGGGATATCTCTTAACAAAAAATGGAGAAATCTTAAACATTCCATTGTAGTCAGTCATGTTAACTGGGTTTGCCCCAGCAAACATGTAAGGAGTTTCTGACGAAAACATGCCTGCATAAGGATCAACACTGGTAAAGGTGCCAATTCTTGGATCATAAATTCTAGCGCCGAAGTCATAGGCATTAGCCTTGGCTTTAATGTCATTATCCATCTCCTTACCATTAAACCCATACCTATATTTATCTGTATTCAAATACCTATTCACCATTACCATTCCAAAAGGCGTATAATCTTGTCCACTCACAAAATCGGCATAATAATAATCCATAGAGTTACCGCCATTGCTGGTGTGTTGCAAATGCTTATCACTTACCGTAGAAAGCACGTTACCCAGGTGATTGCTTAGTTCAAAGATCTTTTTGCCTCTTGTAAAGTTAAGTGAATAGCCATTACCCAACAATGTCATAGGTGTCTCCTGGTTTGTAACAGGATTTTTCACATTAATCTCCGGTTTCCATAACCCCAAGCGACTGCTTCCATACAAATCCACTTCCTGCTGTGTAAGGCCATTTACGCTGTTGTATACACTTAGTACATTTCCCTGCGCGTCGCGTACATACCAGGTGGTATCTGCCCCCACAACTTTGCTTATCCGGTTGCCGGCCGCATCGTAGGTATAGCTTATTACTGTACCGTTGGTTTTGGTTATTTGTTTAATTTTTCCATATACCGTCCAGTCAATATTGCTGATTCCTTCCTGGTTGTCTTTTACCAGGTTACCAATTGCATCATACGAATAATTACCCGCGCTTTGGCCATCCATATCTTCGGTATACCATGTGTTTGTGACAGTATCTTGTATATAATCAAGCTTGTTGGTTCCGGCAATATAATTATACTTCAGCTTATCCATATCCGTCTTATTCTTCTGTCCATCACGTCGCAGGGTGAGTATATTGCCATTGGCGTCATAGGTTATTCTCTCCAGGTTACCACCTGTATTGTTTATTGTTTGCCATTTTCTTCTCCGCAAAGTCTCCATCAGAGCTTTGTGCGAATGCCTGGGACTTTGCGTTTAGGAGAAGAAATAGATTTATAAAGAACTATCCGATAACATAAAATAGTAAGATGTTTCTTACCTGATAAGTCTGCTACAATTTCGCAAAGTCCTTGCCCATCACACATAGCCAGCGAGGAGACTTTCTTCTCCGCAAAGTCTCCATCAGAGGTTTGTGCAAATGCCTGGGACTTTGCGTTAAGGAGAAGAAATAAATTTATGAAGAAGCATTCGATAACGCAAAATAGTAAGATAGTTCTTATTTGATGAGTCTGCTACAATTTTGCAAAGTATCCTCGCTGCCCATCACACATAGCCAGCGAGGATGCTTTGCGAGGAAGTTCTTGCCGCGGTAACTGAGCTAAAAAGGAACCATCTAGGCAGCTTATTTCATATAAGTACTACTTGTTGTTGGTACGCTACGCTCATATTCTCTGCGGCATACCAACAACGGCGGGCTCCGTGCTGGTTCAACATCAGCTTTACGCAATGATTCAGTCTATGATTAGCACTCTAATCTTCAGGAGAAGAAATAAATTTATGAAGAACTATCCGATAACATAAAATAGTAAGATAGTTCTTATTTGATGAGCCTGCTACAATTTCGCAAAGTCCCTATCCATCACACATAACCAGCGAGGAGACTTTGCGACGAAGTTCGCGCCGCGGTGACTGTGCCAAAAAAGGAATCATCGTCCGCTTATTTATTATTAGCACTATTTGTTATTGGTACACAGCGCTCATATTCTCTGCGGCATACCAACAACGGGGGCTCCGTGCTGGTTCAACATTAGCTTTACGCAATGATTCAGTCTATGATTAGCACTCTAATCTTGCTTTCGTCCAAGTCACGAGACGGCAACATTTGCAACCTCCCGCACCTGCGTACTTCGTAACTCGCACTTTATCTCACATCGTACACCGTACCCGCCCGAACGTGCCGTCGGTACGGGCGGGCATCTAACATCTTACATTGACTGATTATAAGCAATTCAAAAATTAAATTCCACAAAGTCTATCAATTTAGTAGATTTTAATTACATTCGCGTTAAATACAATCGATAGCATTAGCTATTCCATTTATTTAACTAGTAATTTAACCGTGATGCAACCGACAACTACAGCTCCCCGCGTACAATTCGTTTCCATTAATGATAGGGTTAATTCTTTTGTCTGTTGTTGCTGCTGATCTGTTCCTTCTCTTCTAACACTTAAGCAATCTCAATAAATCAAGCTAATGCAACCGCATACATACGGTGGTGTAATTCGTATCAGAGGGTGGCCATCTGGCCTTCATATATTGATAAGGTAAAAAAGGGACCGCAATTGTTGGAGCAGCTACGGTCCCGGTTAAAGGCCCGGACGTGAATCCTGCAGAATGTTGACAGCATACCTGCAAGGGCCTTATTGTGTCATTTAAAACAAAACAAACTTATGAAAAAACTGCTTACATGGATAAGTGTACTACTGCTTGTTCCATTTACAGTTATGTCTCAATCCACACAGCCGGTAACAACTTCCGGCAAAGTTGCCTCTGCAAAAGGAGAGCCTTTGGAAGGCATCAGTGTATTTGTAAAAGGCAGCCGCAAAGGAACCGCTACCGATAAAGACGGCAACTACTCTATTTCATCTTCATCAGACGCAACGCTTGTTTTTTCCGGCGAAGGATTTAAAAGAAAAGAAGTGCGGCTGATCAACGACAATGCCATCACCGTTACCCTTGACCAGGAGGTTGCCACACTCGCAGGCGTTGTTGTAGTGGGCTATGGTACGCAACGCAAAAAAGATGTAACAGGATCTGTTTCGTCCATCACATCAAAAGATTTCAATAAAGGCATGCAGGCTTCAGTTGATCAACTGATCAGCGGCCGTGCTCCCGGTGTGCAGGTAACCCAATCCAGTGCAGAGCCTGGAGGTGGCGTTTCTATAAGGATCAGAGGCGCCAACTCCATCAACGCAAACAATGAGCCATTGTATGTTATTGACGGATTGCCGATAGACAACTCTCCGGTTACACCCAACTCACCCATCACAACTGATGGCGCTGTTAGAAATCCTTTAAATGCACTGAATCCTGCAGATATAGAATCAGTAGAAATATTGAAGGACGCTTCTGCAACAGCAATATATGGCTCACGCGGCGCTAATGGCGTGGTAATGATCACTACAAAAAAGGGCGCCAAAGGTGCACTAAATGTGACCTATAATGCGTCCGGATCTTTGCAGGAAGTACCCAATACCATACCTATGCTCTCCGCACAACAGTACATGGCGCTTTTGAATGATCTGAGGGCTACACAAAACCAACAGCCGGAGTTTATGGAGGACCAGATTAAGGCTGTGGGTAATGGCACCAACTGGCAGAAGGAGGTATTCAGAAAAGCTTATGCACAAAACCAGCAATTATCTTTTTCAGGAGGGCAGGAAAAATTAAACTACTACGCATCCCTTAATTATATGAACCAGGATGGAGTGGTGATCAGCTCCGGCATCAAGCGTTTCGGGGGAAGAGTTAACCTGGCTTATAACGACACTAAATTTAAATTCGGTATCAATCTAAACACCAGTGTAGTTAAAGATGATTTTGTACCTAACGGAGTAAGTATTAATGAATCTGCAGGCGTTATCAATACAGCTATCTTCCAGGATCCTACGATACCGGTAAGAAATCCTGACGGCACTTATGGCCAGACACAAATTGTAAACCTGGAAAATCCTGTTGCACTGGCAAACGAAACATATGATGTCGCAGAAACCAACAGAACATTCGGCAATGTATTTGGCGAATACTATGTTATCCCTGATCTTTCTTTTAAAGTAAATTTTGGCGCAGACAGGCAAAGCTCACGCCGCGACAGTTATATCGGTCGTCAAACCAAACGTGCGCAAGGCACAAACGGTGATGCGGATGCACAGGTAAACAATGCCAATAACTATCTTGTAGAATTAACAGGACGTTACACTAAGACATTCAGCAACATTCACCGTTTTGAAGCATTGCTGGGTTACACCTATCAGCAGTTTGATTACAATTCATTACAGTCAGGCGCACAGAACTTCTCATCTGATGCATTACTGGATAACAATCTTGCTGCTGGCTCCAGGTCTACTTTTTCAGTTGGTTCAGGCAGATCAAAGAATCAATTACAATCTTATCTCGGAAGAATCAACTACAACTTACAGGACAAATACCTACTTACTGTTTCTGCGCGTATTGACGGCTCATCCAAATTTGGCGAGAACAATAAATATGGCTTCTTCCCTTCTGTGGCAGCAGGATGGAGAATAAAAGAAGAACAGTTCCTTAAATATTTCACTGCATTATCCAATCTTAAACTTCGCGCGAGCTATGGGTTAACCGGCAACCAGGATATTGGAAGCTACAAATCACTGGTGCTGCTCGGTCCACAAGGACAGGCCATTTATGATGGCACTTCTTATGTTGGCATTTCGACCATCCAGTTACCCAATCCTAACCTGAAGTGGGAAACTACTTCCCAATTAAATGTGGGTGTCGATTTCGGATTCTTTAACGGCAGATTGAGCGGTACGCTGGATTATTTCTACAAAAAAACAAGCGATCTTTTATTACAATTACCCATTCCACGTACAACAGGTTTTTCTACAACCTACAAGAACGTTGGCGGTATGGAGAACAGGGGATTTGAAATTGGTATTAACACGATTAATATAGAAAGACCATTTTCGTGGAGAACATCACTCAACTTTTCAGTGATTAAGAACAAAGTAACTGACCTTGCCGGTCTGCCATACATATTACAGGGAGAAGCGGGCTTCTCGAAAGATTTTACCATCATTCAAAAAGGTGCACCGCTTAATTCATTCTACGGATATATTGTTGACGGTGTATTCCAGGAGAAAGACAATATTGCAGGCTCTGCACAACCGTTGTCAAAACCCGGCGAATACAAGTACAGGGATGTTAACAACGATGGACAAATCACCACTGCAGACAGAACAATATTAGGCACACCGTTTCCGGATTTTACATGGGGCATTAACAATGATTTTTCATACAAAGGATTTAGTCTTTCATTCTTCTTTCAGGGCGTGCAGGGAAGCAGTGTGTTTAACCTGAACAGAACAGAATCCGAGAATCCAAATTCATTCAGAAGAAACAGGTTGGCAGAATCGTATACGGACAGATGGACGCCGCAGAACCCAACCAATAAAAACTCATCGGGCATTGCACCATCAGTGGCATACGCGACCAACATCAACAATCGCGCGGTTGAAGATGCTTCTTACGTAAGATTGAAGAATGTACAATTAGGCTATTCCTTTCCATTTAAAAACAGCAGGGTATTCAAAGGCGCCCAGGTATATGTAATCGCGCAAAACCTGTTTACTATAACAAACTATACAGGATCAGATCCGGAAGTGAGTGCATTCGGCACTTCGAATGTAAGAGCAGATTATAACGCTTACCCCTTGACGAAGATCTATACTGCCGGCATCAACGTAACCTTTTAAACTTAAGATCATGAAAAGAATATTTGCACTACTTATATTAATACAACTGGTAAGCTGCGAGAAACCTTTGCAGGAAGATGTTTATTCATCTTTTGGACCGGATAATTTCTTCACAAAAGCAGATGACGCGGAATCCCTGTTAAATTCAGTTTACTCGTCTGAGCAGCGCCGCGGGTTCCGCAATTACCTGTTAATGGCGGAAGTAACCAGTGACATACTTATAGACAGGGAAGGCGGTTTAAGAAGTCTCGCTCAACCGTTGGAAGATTTTACCTGGAATGCCTCTCACGAGTTCTTTGCAACAGCATGGACCATACACTATCAAACCATTTACCGCGCAAATCTTGTGCTGGACCAGGTTCCTGCCATACCAATGAATGATGACAGAAAAAAACAGATCGTGGCAGAAGCGCGCTTCCTGAGAGCGAGTGCCTACGTTATTCTGTATGATCTTTTTGGTCCGACACCGCTGATGACATCAAGCAATAACAGCAGTGACGACAGACCTTCCCGTGCCACGAAAGAAGAATTTATACAATTTGTAACGACCGAGTTCCAGGAAGTAAGTGATATTCTTCCTGTTGTTGCACCGCAATACGGGCGCGCCACAAAGGGTGCCGCGTTATCTCAGCTGGCCAAATTCTATCTGAACAACAAAGACTGGCAGAAGGCTGCGGATTATGCGAAGAAGGTAATAGACTTGGGAGTTTACAAGTTATTTGACGGAGCAAACCGCACAGATCTTTTTGATGTAAAAAATGAAAAGAACACTGAGTTTATTTACATAAGGCCAAACATTGCCCAGCCAGGATTGGGAGACAATTACCTGCCGCATGCTGCGCCACCGAACTATAAATTCAAGGCTCCCCCTAAAACAAACTATGCTACACAGTTAAAGACGTTGTCAGCTTTCTACGATACGTTCGATCCGGCAGATCAGCGAAGGGAAGCTTTTCTTACACAGTATGAAGATATCAACGGCAAAACCATTATACTCGGTACAGATGATAAACGCAGCTTTAAGTTCAGGGAAGACCTTTCAGCAACAGGTGAAAGCATGGGCAACGACTTTCCTGTCATCAGATATGCAGACATTCTTCTTACAAGAGCTGAGGCATTGAATGAATTAAGTGGCCCCAACCAAGAATCGATTGATCTTATTAACGCCGTTCGTGAAAAAGCTAAAGTAGCACTACTCAAACTCAGTGACTTTCCAGGCAAAGATGCATTGCGCGCCCATTTGCTGAAAGAAAGAGGCTGGGAGTTTTTCTCTGAGGAATTACGCAGACAAGATCTGATCCGTCATGGAAAATTTATTGAGTATGCAAAAGCAAGAGGAAAGGTTGCTTTTGATTACCAGGTGCTGTATCCTTTGCCGCAAAGTGAGATAGACAGAAATCCGAATTTGGTGCAGAATGAAGGATATAAGTGATGGGGATGTACGACGTTAGATGTACGGTGTACGATGTGGGGGGAAGTACGAGTTACGAGGTACGAAGTACGCAGGTGAAGCAGTTTGTGTTTATCGCTAGCTGGCAACATAGCTGAAAGCTAGAATATAGATCACTGATTGCAACACTGCTTAAGGCCACTGTTAGAAGGGGTGTAGAAGTTGCGGTTCTTCGAAGAAAGAATGTAGCGCAATACCGCAATAATAAGGCAAGATGCACTTTGGAGAGGCGTTGGCCGGGCAAAACGGCCGGAGGCATCGGGTTTGCCTTGATCTTTTGGTTCTTTTGGATCAAGCCAAAAGAACAAGAAAAAAAAGAACTCAATTCAAATGATTGTTTATTTTCTGAATGTAACGAAGTACTTTAAACTTATAATACATCGCCACTTTGTTATTGTTTAAATAAGACCAATACATGAAAAAGATTCTGATTGCTTTTGTGTTAGTGCAGTTTTTGTTACTACAAACGATAAGCGCACAAACAAAGGATGACAAACGCACAAAGCCGAATATTATTACCATATTGGTGGATGACATGGGCTATGCTGACATTGGAGCCAATGGAAGCACTTATTACGAAACACCAAATATTGACGCATTAGCTGCTAATGGTATACGCTTTACCAATGCGTATGCTGCTGCAGCCATCTGTTCTCCCACGCGGGCGGCGCTGATGACAGGAAAGTATCCCGCTCGGATTGGCATTACCGACTGGATCCTGGCGGACTTCCAGGGAGGGAAAGTTGTCAACGATCAAAATCCAATTGATTATGTCAACACAAAGGGTAAACCGTTAAGCTGTCCGCCAAATCCATTGTTTATGGAACTGAAAGAAACTACTATTGCCGAGCGATTGAAACAAAATGGCTACACAACCCTTCACATTGGGAAGTGGCACCTCGGGCCGGAGAAATGGTATCCAACCCAACAGGGATTTGATTACAACATCGGCGGCTCCGACCTTGGGCAGCCTCCCTCCTATTTTGATCCTTATGAAAATTACAATAAGGATAGCGTGAAGTACAATATTGCCACGCTTGCACCACGAAGACAAGGCGAGTATCTGACAGACAGATTGGGTGATGAACTTATTAACTTTATCGCTCAGCATAAAAACAAACCGTTTTACGTCAATTGTGCACCTTATGCTGTTCACACACCATTGGAAGGCAAGAAAGAACTTGTAGAAAAATACAAGCAAAAGAAGGCGGGAGAGCAGAACAATCCAGTGTATGCCGCTATGATAGAAAGTCTCGATCAAAATGTGGGTAAGCTGGTTAAGGCGCTGGACAGCCTGCATTTATTGGAGAACACGGTCATCATCTTTACATCAGATAACGGGGGACTATTGCCGGTGACCAACAATCTTGGTTTGCGCAGCGGCAAGGGTTATCCGTATGAAGGCGGCATTAAAATTCCATTGATCGTTTACTGGAAGCAACATCTACAAAAGCCAGCAATAATTGATCAGCCGGTTATAACAATGGATATTGCGGCTACTATTGTGAACCTGTCCGGTGGCGATCAAAAACTGGAGGATGGCAATAGTATTCTGCCCTTATTGCTTGAGCCGAAAACAAAACGCGCAGAAGATCTGTTCTGGCATTTTCCGCATTATCGCGGTAAGGATGTGACACCGTATAGCATTGTCCGTTCCGGAGACTTTAAGTTGATCAGGTATTATGATGATACACCTTTTGAGTTATATGATCTTAAGAGTGATCCGCTGGAACAACGCAACATTTACACAACCCATCAGGCACAGGCCACAGCATTGGAAAAGAAATTACGGGCATGGCTTTCTGAAGTAAATGCCAAACTCCCGGTTAAGAACAATCAAACAGCAAACGCTGCTACTTTAAAAAATTAAAAACAATCAAATGCATCTTAAAAAAATACTCGCGATCGCCTTAGTGTTGGCTAGCCACAGCATTGGCTGGTCGCAAAGCAAATTGCCCAATTTCATCATTATTCTTGCAGATGACCTCGGCTACGGCGATCTCGGGTCTTTTGGTCACCCTACTATACGAACACCCAACCTGGATAAGCTGGCAATCGAAGGCACCCGTTTTACACAATTTTATGTGGCAGCCAATGTGTGCAGCCCCAGCAGAGCCGGACTGTTGACAGGAAGGTTGCCGGTAAGAAATGGCATGTATGGAAAGAATGTTGTCTTCCGAACCAACTCAGCCAACGGACTGCCCCTTGACGAAGTAACTATAGCCGAGGCGCTTAAAACCAGAGGTTATCATACAGGCATTATTGGAAAATGGCATCTGGGACATTTACCGCAATATATTCCGACCAAACAGGGATTTGACTATTGGTTCGGAACGCCATACTCCAACGATATGGGTAAAGTGTTTACAACCGATACAACAAGAGAAGATATTAAAAGACTGACGGCTTCAATTAAAAATCCACCATTACCACTATTTAAGAACGACCAGGTAATTGAAGAAGAGCCGGATCAAACCCTGCTTACCAAACGTTATACAAGCGAAGCTGTAAACTTTATAAAAGAGAACAAAGACAAACCTTTCTTTCTTTATTATCCAAGCAACTTCCCGCATACACCATTGTATGCATCGAGTGATTTTAAAGGCAAAAGCAAAAGAGGACTTTATGGTGATGTTGTTGAAGAGCTGGACTGGAGCGTAGGCAAAATAATATCAACTCTGAAAGAGTTAAAACTAGACAAAAACACGTTTGTCATCTTTCTGAGTGATAACGGCCCCTGGCTTATACAAAAAGATCACGGAGGTTCTGCAGGATTGCTTTTTGAAGGAAAAGGATCTACTTATGAAGGCGGCATGCGCGTGCCTGCCATTGCATGGTGGCCCGGCAAGGTGAAAGCCAATGCAATCTCAACCGAACTGGCAACAAGCCTTGATCTTTTCCCTACCATTCTTCAATGGGCGGGAGTACAAGCGCCGACAGACAGACCTTATGATGGCGTTAATATTTCCGGGCTACTCACAGGAGAAAGTAAAAACGTAAGAAATATTATTTATTACTATGAAAGCAATAATCTTTACGCTATCCGTAAGGGATCATGGAAGGCACATTTTACTACGCATCCATCCTATTCACCTGTTGCACCGGAAAAGCATGAGACGCCGCTGCTTTATAATCTCGACAATGATCCATCCGAAAAATATGATGTAAGCAAACTTCATCCGGATATTGTTGAGGACCTGAAAAAAGAATATGAAAAGCAGATTGCAACGGTTGTGCCTGCGCCACCATTGTTTGATGCTGTTGTAGGAAAATAACTTAAAAAAACTGCGAGGTCAATGCCTCGCAGTTTTTTTTGTAGTAGTTTATTTTATAAACAGATTATATTATAATTAAATTAAAGTCGCCGGAGGCGACATAGTAAGATCACGAAGCCTGGAAGTTTCGCGGGAGCATTCAAACAATTGCGATGCGCTCTGCGAAGCTTCTAAGCCTCCCCAACTTACTTTATCGCCTCCGGCGATTATTAACAACAACTTTCTATAAATACGAAGGAGACGGCTTTCGCCGCCTCCATTCTTTCCTCTTCAAAAAAAAACAAGACAAAACAGAATTAAAATATTTATTGATAAAATATACGCGTCATTAAGATGTCAGAATAATTGAGCCTGTTACACTCAAGTACTTCGTACTTACCATGTCGTGCTTTTAAAATAGCTCGCGTATTGATCATTCCTGGTCTGGCTGATCCGCACATATTGCATTCCGTTTTGCTCTTCAAGCGAATAATAAAAGGTGGATACATTTAATTCGTCCGGCTTGGCAGCACGATCAAAATTGCGGTTTGAAGCGCAGGTATAGAAGCCTTTAAAATGACCTTCAGTTGGATGTACTTCAAAAGAATTTTCTGCCGTGTTAAACTTAATGGTCCCTTTGAAGTACGACAAACCATCTGTTGCACAGCCATTATAATCTTTGGTTCTCCCAATATAAAAGAACTCATAACGGCTACCAGGCAAAAAATTAAAGGCCACAGATTGTTCAAACGGATTACCCTGATAACTCCCGTCATAGGCCCAATAACTCGCCATTGCAAAATTTCCGTGTAACCATTTCCCCTGGAGAAAGGCGGGCGTGGGAGCTCCGGATCCATTGTCACCGCCGGAGGGAGCGGTTGTTTCTTTTTTCTGGCAGGCGCCTAAAAATACCACCACACAAAGCACGAGGCTTAGAGCTGTCTTCTTCATTTTCTATTTTTTAAGGTTTAGTATTGAACAGGGTTTAATACCCTGGTGTTTTAAATGCGGCGTAAAATTAGCACGGGCATCACTAACGTACAACGCACTTATGTATGAACGGAGTTTTTCAGCGTATCAATTGCGGGCTAAAACGGATGAGCAAATTATTTGCCCATCCATTTTTTAAAATCAGCCACTTTTTCGCGGCTTACAATTGCTTCTTTCTCTACAGCAGGCTTCACGTTCAATAACAACCTGTTGCCGAAGTAATCATGAATCTGTTCTACGCTGTTAATAGACACGTAAAATGAACGGCTTATGCGGAAATACTTTTGCTTATCCAGCATATCTTCCAGCTCATCCATCGTATAATCAACAACATATTTCTTGTTATCGAAAGTCTTGAAGAAATTAAGTCTTCCATCGCTGAAGAAGAATGCAATCTCTTCAACATCTACTGATACCAACCGTTGCCCACTTTTCACGAGAAAACGTTTACGGTATTCCTTCGGTTGCAATTTTTGTTTAATCTCCTGCACGATACTATCAACATTTACCGATGCAGTGTTCTCCGCGTAAAGCGTTTTTAGCTGCCTGTATTTCAGCAAGGCTTTGTCGAGATCTTCTTTTTGAATAGGTTTCAGCAGATAATCAACGCTGTTCACTTTAAATGCCTTCAGTGCAAATTCATCGTAAGAGGTTGTAAATATCACCGGACTTTTAACATCCAACCGGCTAAAGATCTCAAAACTCTGTCCATCAGAAAGCTCTACATCCATCAGAATCAGATCAGGAGAAGGGTTGTTACGCAGCCATTCCACGCTGGTCTTAATGCTATCTGTTACGCCCACCACTTCTGCGTCCGCATCCACATCAGCCAGTGTTTTACGTATCTTCTTTACAGCAAGGTCTTCATCTTCTACAATCAAAATTTTCATACATTACATTTTTACCTGGTTAAACTTTTTCTTGTCCAGTTTATGTTTCATCGCCTGTCCGGATTCTTCTTTTTCTAAAGAGATCAGGGGTAATGCTACTTTAAAACGTTCACCGTCATCCATTACGGAAAAACCGGTCTTCTTCAACAGTTCATATTTTGCTTTTATAGTTTTTAATCCAATATTGTGGGAAACAGCTTTGATTATTTTACGCTGCAGATTGTTTTCCACCATCAACTTTTCATCTTCAACAAAAACCTCAATTTCCAGTGGCTGATGTTTTGAAATAATATTGTGCTTTACTGCATTTTCAATCAACAATTGCAGGCTTAAGGAAGGAATTAAATGATGCCTGTATTTGGCCTCAACATCTACGTGTAACTCAATGGCACTTCCGTATCGTGTTTTCAAAAGACTGAAGAATGATTCAATAAATGCCAATTCCTTTTCAAGTGTGGTTAGCTTTTCTTCGATATTATTCAGCAAGTAGCGATATACCTTACTCAACTCATTCAAAAACGCATCAGCCTGCCCGGGATCTTCCGTAATCAGCGACGAAAGGGTATTGAAGCAATTAAATAAAAAATGTGGATTCACCTGGTTTTTCAGTGTTTCAAACTCCTGTTCAATTGCCAATTGTTGCACCTGCTCTTTCTCCTTCATGCTTTCCTTATACTTCTTAAGCGAGTATTCAGATTCCCACAAAGTTGTAGCAATAGCTGTCAGTGCAATCGCCATGTAAAACGCGAGCCGTAGGTTATCCTCATTTAACTTATAACCTAGAAAATTGTACCTGTCGTAGCCATAGAACAACATGGCAAAGGTGAGAAATATGAGACTGATATGCAGCGGAACAAGTATGGCAACTCTTAACGTTGTTTGATTCAACTGCGGATATTTAACGCGGAGCCAGTGCATAGATAGTACGTGCAAATACCAGGAACAAAAGCCCTGCACAAAAACCAGCGTTCCGGAGTACAGCCAAATGTCCGGCTCCCACCATAACCGCTCGCCAAACAAAAGGTAATTCAGCAGCAGATCGATGACCGGCATCAGAACAATGAATGATATCCATTCAACACGGGAAGGTTTCATCCAGCTTTTCATCTTTTCTTTCTTTATACAGCAATACTCATTTCGTTCTTATTCAACAAAGGCAACCGTATGGTGCGGCAATCAATCGAGTGATTCACGAACATTGTTTGTCTTGTGAGCAATCTTATCTTGTTGGTGATATTTATTAACCCTTCACTATCCTGCACACTCTCCTCTCCTTCTCTTTCGTGAATACTGTTACTAATTTCAAGCCATCCATTGTGTAAAGTCGTTATACTTATGTACAGCGGAACATCTTTGGATATTACATTTCCGCCTATTGTATTTTCCAGCAGCAACTGTAAAGTAAAAGGCGGCAGATACCAATCCTCGTGTTCACGTAATACATCTACATCCAGATGAAAAGCGTCACCATACCGCTCTTTAAGAAGATAGTAATACGATTGCAAAAATTGTAATTCAGTTGTAAGCGTAACGAGGTGCTCGTGCTGACTGCTGAGCATGTAAGAAAACACCTTACTCATTTCATTCAGGAACTGCTCGGCTTTTTCTGTATTCTCATTAATAAGGCTTGACAAAGAATTGAAACTGTTAAAAAGAAAGTGAGGATTTAACTGCCCTTTTAATCCAAGCAATTTTCCTTTTACATATTCCTTTCTTAACTGATCGGTCTCTACAAAAGTGATTCTCCATTTTTCAAAAGCGGAAACACCTTCATGCAGGAATGTTACAAACACGTTTATAAGAAAACCAAACAACAATGACCACAGGTAACTTTTCAGAGATAAAGGTTTAGGTGTTAAATGTAACTGGTTATATAACCAGAAGATAAGCGTGATAACAACATCTGTTATGAAGACAAAACATATAATAGAAGTACACAACCGCTGCGCTGTTTTGGACCCTGTAGGAAATTTGTCGCGAAAATAAATTGCAATACGTGTGAACAATTGCCACATTGACCCTATCAATAAAAAGATGATCATACTGCCAAGCAAAAAGTTCTTAAGGCTTGAAAAATATGTCTTCTTTAAAAGAACCATGTTAAGTACTATAACAATAATGGGCATTACACAGAGAAAGATCCATTTATCCTGCCGGGTGTACTGGGGTAATTTTATGCGATGTTGAAATAAGCTAGCCATTCTATCATGGGTTGTATTAACAAGTTAGTGCATTTTTACATGTCACGAACAGAAACAACGCATCAATTGAGCATTTATGGGGATGAACTGTGCACTGGCAGCGTTTTGGCCCAGGTATAGGGTGTGAGGGATAAGGAGTGAGGTATAAGGCGTGAGGCGTAAGGTTAAAATGCAAACTCCCTGCCTGAATGAATAAACGCGAATCTGATTTAAGTAGATCAGACATCGAAAAACCGCGGATCGGCGATTTACCTGAACAGGATAACGCCCCTTTAGAGTAAAAAACACACCAGGCTTATGTGAAAAATCACACACTCAAAAAAGATTAATCACACCTGAAACCCTTTACCAGTAAGGATTTCAACAATTCCTACATAATATATGCAATTCATACCGCACTTTTCACCATTCATACGTTATGTACTTTTCACATGATGTCCCGCGTGCTAGCTTTGCGTCATCAATCGAACTAAACCCTACATTTTCAAACCAGACCCTTTAAAGAACTGGTAACGGATGAGTGAGAGGGCGCAAAAAGAGAAATCTTTATTTCACTCATCCCTAAACAAGATCAACCCGAACTTAAAAAATAAAAAGACCCTGGATGCGAAAAAACTGAGCGAGACACCGGAAACCTTAAACCCTGAGATGGAACAATAAGTGGCTCAGTTTTCTCTCTCCGGAAACCATTGAAAAACGAACGAAGAACAGATGATAAAAGATACAATTGAACGGGACTAAACGCGGACAAATTCGACCCAAACCTAAAAAAAGCGATGAATAAGAATTGGGATATTCAACCGGCACTTAAAAAACTAAATCCTGAACCTCCGGAACAAAGTATCCCTTTTTCAACCCTAAGCACTGTAAAATTCGATGCAGTCAACACTAAACCTTATTTAACGTAGAAATTATTTTGAAAACGAAAGAACGGAAATAGCAACGAAAGAAGACATCAACCCTAACCTAAAAAACATGTTGGATGAAAAATGAGATGAAAGCCGGGTAGCCCTAACCCTTCAACCGGCAAAGACAATCTCAGATTTATTATCCGAACCATTAAAAAACGTTAACCAAACAACACTAAACACCTGTATGATCAAGAAAATTTTCAAGTGGACCGGAATCGTATTGCTTATGCTGATTCTGATCATTGCAATCCTAACCGTTACGAGGCAAAATGTTCACTACGACGCTCCTTACCCCGCAATTCATGCAAGCAAAGACAGCACAATTATTGCGACCGGAAAGAACCTGGTTTTTGGGCCAGCACACTGTGCCGACTGCCACAGTAAATCAAATTCAGATTCATTGATAAAACTTGGACAGGAAGTACCACTTTCAGGTGGCGTAGTATTCGACCTTCCTTTCGGTAAAATATACACAAGGAATATTACCTCTGATAAAACTACAGGCATAGGCAACTTTAAAGACGAAGAAATTGCACGTGCCTTACGTTATGGCGTACATCCCAACGGTACTGTCATGTACGACTTTATGCCGTTTCATAATATGAGTGATGAAGATCTTACCGCGGTAATATCTTATTTACGCACATTAAAACCGGTAAGCAACAAGGTTCCCGATCATGATCTGAATGTAATGGGTAATATGATTAAGGCTTTTTTGATCAAGCCTGTTGGACCAGCGGGTGAAGTGCTGAAGCAAATTAAGAAAGACACCAGCGCTGAATATGGTAAATACCTGGCGATAAATGTAGCCAATTGTAATGGTTGCCACACGATGAGAGATGGGATTGGTAGATTTGTAGGAGAACCATTCGCCGGCGGCGGACCAATGGGGCCTGATCCGAAGATGCAACTTTCACCGCCAAACCTCACACCCGATTCAACCGGAAGAATCTCTGACTGGAGCCAGGAAGATTTTATCAGCCGATTCAGAGAAGGAAAGAAAATTTCTTACAGCGAGATGCCCTGGAACTCTTTTAAACGCATGAGCGACACTGAGCTAAAAGCAATATATACTTTCTTACGTACCGTAAAACCTGCAAAAACGTCTAAGCAGTCGTGAAGAAGCAAGCTTAAAGCCCAAAGCTTAAAGCCTAAAACCGAGTTGTACGTTATAAGTTATACGTTGTACGTTTATTGAGAAGAAGAAAGCTTAAAACCCAAAGCTTAAAGCCTAAAACTGATGGAGGAGTTGTACGTTGTACGTTTATTCCAATCTATTATTAACTAAAAACACAAATGAAGCCAGCCCAAAGTTCTAAGCTTTGGGCTTTAGGCTTTAAGCTTGTTTTTATAGCGCTTCAATTACTCTTACACCGGCATCTTTCTCAGCGGAAGTTAGTGATGAGGCTTTACCTTCAGCGATATCTTTGCTCCATTGGATGAGTTTATTCTCAGGGAATGCTTTTAACTGATCGTTGAGCCATTGCAATCCTTTCTCTTTCTCACCTAGTTTTTCATATGCCCAGGCGGTAATGATTGCGTTGGATGGCATAAAATTGCGCACGGTATTATCCACCTTTGGCTCGAATGAAGTTATTTTTTGCAATAAAGCAGTTGCATCATTCTTTTTGCCGGTATTGGTGAGACAGAGATAAGTCAACCAATCTTCCAGTCTTACATCAATGTCAGCGTCGTAAGGTTTACCAACACCAAGGTTTTCGGGGAATTCTTTTGCCTTATTTACAAATATCAATGCCTGTTTGTATTTCTTTTCCTTAATCAATTGCACGGCCTGCATCAGCTTAGCCTCACGATATAGTTCACGCCCTTCTGTCGCCCCTTCAAATGGAATCACATTCAACTTAGTAAGAATGTCATCGGCGGCAGCATACTGTTTGTTTAGCAGCAAGGTTTTGGCATAAAGCATGCCCATGATATACTGGTTTGGATCTGCTTTATAATAAGCAGAAGTAACAGCAAGTGCCTTTTCATATTCCTGGCGGGCGATATAATATTCGGCTAAAAGCTTCTGGTATCTCCAGTGCGCATCAAGGCTTGCTGCTTTTTGCAAGTCGGCAAGACTTTGTGCTGCATCTGCGTCTTTAATAACTCCTGCACGAACAACATAAAACGGCGCAAAAGAAGGCTCTCTGCCACAAGCAGCCAGCAACTTCTTACATTCATCAATTCTGTTCCTGTCTTTATAAATAAGTGCCAAATGATATTTTAGCAGCCAGTCATTTTGATTTTTCAGAAGATCTTCCAAAACTGCTGCAGTTTCAGACCTGAAAGGAAATGCGAGATTAGGATTGATATTTCCGGCATCTACTTTTTTCCCGGTCAAATATGCCAACCAGTAGCTGGCTTCCGCAGAAGCAGGTGACAACGTGAATACCTGCTTAGCTTCCTCAATACAACCCACGTTATAATACCAAACAGCCAGTTCAGCAAATGTTTCCTGCGGCAATTCATTTCTTATGGAGTTTACAAAATTTGCCTTGTTGTCGCTCGTAGGCTGCAAAAGATATTTTTCAAAAGAAGCGAAATGGTTTAATGGGTCGTATCCCAAAATGGTGGATAACACTTCATTTTCCTTTTCCTTATTATTTAGCTGACGGAATATTACTGCCTGCATTTGTAATGCATCAATATTAAACCTGTTGTAATCAACAGCTCTTATTGCATACATCAATGCTTTATCAGCATTCTTTTCTTTCAGGTAGACTTTAGCCAATGCAGTATATGCTGCACTGCGGTATTCTGGCGATAACGCAGCAATATCAAAACCATCTTTTGCATCAACTACATTACCGAGTTGCGCGTTGACCAACCCATAATAATAATTTGCATCGCCAGCATGCGTATCAATACTTAAGGCACGTTTAGCCAGTTCAAGCGCTTCAGTATACCGCATGTTACGGAAGAGCAATTCCGCCATCTTCACAAGAGCTGGAAGATAGTTGTGATCTTTTTCAAGCGACTTCTTCAATTTTTCTTCTGCCGCAGGAAACATTTTTTGATCCATCAATTCCTTGCCTTGCAGAAACAAACCATACGCACTGTTCCAGTCGAAGTCCTTTGGCGTGTCTACCGGTCTGCTTAACACGTTTGCTTCAGGGGCTGATTCGTAAACCAGTTTAGTGCCACCAAGCGTTGCAACCAGTTTATTTTCATTCGCCGAAATCTTTATTGAATCCACAAATACTTTCAAGGGAGAAAGCTGAACTACTTTATTATAAATGAGGTTGTCACCATCCTTCACCTGCAACGTGTCATTAATTGTCTGCACCGGGGAAAAGTAAATTTTCAGCCAGCCATTTTCATGTTTTAAGTTTAACGCACCGTATTCATTGGCTTCAACAAACCCTTTTGTATGTAGTACGGGATACCAGTACTCTGTCCATACATCTGTTGCATAAGGAGAAAAACTGCGGTGCTTAAATGGCGTGAACGTGCTGTTCTCCGCATTCTGATTGAACAATCTGCCGGACTGCACTTCCACATACTGACCATCAGTATCTGTCAGCAATTTATCCCAGATCATTCCCTGGCGGGATAAGCCCCAGATCCAGATCTTCTTTCCTGCTTTATCGTCATGCGTTCCATAACGAGCCATTCCAAAATCATCATCATGCCAGTAAGCGCCAAAGAAGTCGGTATATTTTCCGAATACGTGATACGATTTATAACCGCCGAAATTATTTTCTTCGTAGAAATTGATCTTTTTACCATTCGCTTTATTCACAGGCCAATCAGCGTATTCACCTCCGTGCCCGATATACTTCGTTCCCAGATAAATGAATTCAAGATTGCCTGCAGCCTTAATACCTCCATTCATCCAGTGATAATAAGGTTGCTCGAGCGGTGTGGAGTTATACCAGAAAGATTTTGTAGAAAAATAAGCTTTGTCTTTGGGCAGGTTTATCTCCATGCGCCAATTGCTGCGGGTGAGCAGATCCAGCACACCAATAATGCAACTAACACTTCCATCTGCATTGGTACGCGTAACATAATCAACAGGCGTTGCACAGTTGGGTGTATGACCTATTATGCCATAGTTCGCTTCAAGCCCGCCACTTGTCCACGGGCCACGCATGGCAACATCACGAAATTTGATCGCATGATTATAATAGAAGAAAGGCTGGCCGGTAGATTTTTCTATCGCTGCCCAAATCTTGCCTCCTATCTCAGGTAATATCATCACTTTGATATAATCGTTTTCCAATTCAACAACTTTCCATTCTTTCTGAACAGCTTTATCAGTAAATCCATCATACCTGAAATATGGGTATACATGATTAAGCAATGGAATTGGATTGGGATCCGAGAACGGATAAGTCGTAAAAGCTTTTTTGTATTCTTTTACCGTTGAAGCATGCTGAGCAGCAACTTGCATAAAGCCGCAACACGTTAGCCAAAAGACAATTAGTTTTCTCATTGAAACTTGTTTTACATAAGGCACAGCCTTACAAAGCAACCACTAAGCTATATAAATACAGGAAAGCAAATCGCTGAAAAAGCCTGTTTTTGCTCATTTTCTGCAAATTCACGCAAACGTTTGAGTCAAAAATGCAAACGTTTGATATTTGATTTTCCCAAAATTCAATGTTCTGACCAAAAATTTGTAAAAAATTAAACTTCTATTTTACGACGGTTAGCATACATCTATTTTAAGAAAAAACCACAACAGCAATGAGAAACGTCATGAAGCTACTATGCTTGTTGATTGCTATTGTTTCGCTTAACAGCCTGCACGCGCAAACAACAGCAACCAGGGATGTAACCGGAACGGTGACAGACAGCAAGGGCAATCCGTTACCAGGTGTTACAATTCAGTTAAAGGGTAGTAAAACGATTGTTACTACCAACGAACAGGGCAAATTCACTATTAAAGCCCCTACTTCCAAAACAACCTTATCCGCATCTTACGTTGGTTTTGCGGATCAGGACATATCAGTAACCGGCAATTCAACCATAGCCATCACACTTGTTGAAGCGAACCAGAAACTGGAAGATGTGGTTGTTGTTGGTTATGGTACCCAGAAGAAAAAAGACCTTACCGGTTCTATTGCTTCTGTATCACATGATCAATTAAACCTTGGTGGTGTTACCTCTAATGCTGCACAAGCCATACAGGGCCGTGCCTCAGGAGTTCAGGTGAGCCAGACGAGTGCGGCTCCGGGTGGTCAGACAACTATTCGCATCCGCGGTGGAAACTCAATCAAATCTACCAACGAGCCATTGTACATCGTCGATGGGTTTCCTTCCGAAACTGGGATAGACATTAACCCAGGCGATATTGAAGATATCCAGGTATTAAAAGATGCATCTGCAACCGCCATCTATGGATCTCGCGGTGCAAACGGTGTTATCATGATCACTACCAAAAGAGGTAAAGCAGGCAAAACAATTGTCTCTTATGAGGGATACTATGGTATGCAGAATTTTACCAAGGAACCTGCGAAGATGACGGGCAAACAATTTATGGATGTTACCAATGCAAAAGCTGCTGAACAAGGTAATCCTCCGGAATATTCTGATGCAGAACTGAACAGCGGTGTAAATACGGATTGGTTTAAACTCGGCACTCAAACTGGCCGTCTTCAAAACCATGATATAAACATCAGGGCTGGCAGCGAAAAAACACGCATCTCAATCTCCGGCAACTATTTTGGGCAGGACGGTATCCTAAAGCATACCAACTTCAACCGTTATAGCGGCCGCGTGAATGTTGACCAGGATGTAAGCAAGGATTTTAAAGTAGGCGCAAATATCTATAGCTCACGCTCTAATTCTGACTACAAAACTTACGACGGAAATATTGTGCCATCAAACGTTGTTTACGGAATTCTGAATGGTTCACCTGCCATTAAACCTTACAACGATGACGGTACTTACTACAGACGCAAGGGAAGGGATAACCCGTTGGCCTGGCTATTAGAGCCAACCAACGACAGGTTCATCAATAAATTAAGCGCAAACGCTTATGGTGAATACCAGTTTATTGAAGGACTTTCTTTAAGACTGAATATAGGAACTGAGCAGGTGACTACTAAAGAAGGTACATACATCCCTACTACGTTGGTAGATGGTGAAAAAGTAAAAGGTAAAGCAAGCATCAATAACCTGCAGGCTACACGTAATTTGTTGGAGACTTATTTCACCTACAAGAAAAAGATAGCCGGCTTTCATAACATAAATGCAATGGCGGGCTTTTCCATGCAGAAAGATCTTTCCGACGCCAATTACACACAGGTGCAGAAGTTTACTTCAGATCAATACCTCTATAATAACCTGGGTGGTGGAGCAGAGCGCATTGCATCAACAAGCTCAAAGATTGAGACCAAGATGGCTTCTTTCTTTGGCCGTTTAAACTATAGCTACAAAGACAAATATCTTGCTACATTCACTTTGAGGGCAGATGGATCCAGCAACTTTGCAGAGAGTCACAGATGGGGCTACTTCCCTTCAGGTTCACTAGCATGGAGGTTAAGTGATGAAAGCTTCATTAGAGACATGAATGTGTTCTCTAACCTTAAGCTGAGAGCGAGCTATGGCATAACCGGTAATGACCGTATTCCTCCTTACTCTTACATGGCAACGTTTGGTCCAACCAACGTTACACTCGATGGTGATAACAGTTATGGCGGTATTGTTGCTACTCGTGCAGCTAACCCTGACCTTAAATGGGAAAGCACTGCTCAATTCAACGTTGGTCTTGATATGGGCTTTGCTAACGGCCGCATCAACGCCACATTGGATTTCTATAAGAAGAAAACAAACGATCTGCTGTTAGACATTCCTATCGGTCAATGGTGGGGCTTTAGCTCACAAACAGTTAATGCCGGTTCAGTTCAAAACCAGGGCGTTGAATTATCTATCAACACAGAGAACATTAACACAAAAGACTTCAGATGGAACAGCTCATTTAACATTGCTTACAACAAACAAAAATGCGTAAACCTTGGAGGTCGTCCTTATATCATTACTCAAACTGCTAATCCTGACGGAAGCGTAGGTGCTGCTGACTTTACCAAACTGGAACCTGGCAAAGAACTAAGTACCATTTTCGGTTATGTGTATGATGGTGTGGTGAAAACAGGCGAAAAATACAATGCACAGCCAGCTTCTGTTGCCGGCGATCCTAAGTTTAAGGATTTGAATGGAGATGGCGTAATTGACGCAAATGACCGCGCTTATCTTGGCAACACTACTCCTCATTGGGTAGGTGGCTTTAACAATGATCTTGCGTATAAAGGTTTTGAGCTTGGTATCTTCTTCCAGGGAGCGCTTGGTTACAACCTGTACAACATGAACCGTTTGTTGCTGGAGACTTACACAGGTGTTGATGCATTGAACCGCTGGACTCCGCAGAACAACAATACCGATGTTCCGCGTGATGGTTATTTCGGTTCTAAATATGGTGGATACATCAACTCACGTTTTGTTGAGAATGCTTCCTATGTACGTTGTAAACTGATCACTTTAGGTTACAACCTGCCATGGACAAAAAATGTGATCAAGAACTTCAAGATCTATGTATCCATGCAGAATGCATTCACGATTACAAGCTATTCAGGAACAGATCCGGAAGTTAACACCAACGGAGCAGCAAGCACAGCAAGTGCCAACACCGCAAACATGGCGGCAGGTCTGGACTTCAACGCATTCCCTGCTTTCCGCACATTAACCTTCGGTGCTAAAATAACTTTCTAACACATTAAATGAAGAAAGAATGAAACTGGCAAAAATTATAATTCCATCCTTACTTATATTAAACGTATCCTGTAACAAGCTTGTAGAACCAAAGGTATACAGCTCGCTGACAGATCAGAATGCGTTTCAGACAAAAGACGATGCTGTTGCTGCGGTTAATGCGGTGTATGCGCGTTTGAAGCAACCATCCGGCGTTAGTGATTCTTATCAATACTATGCCGGCTACCAGATGACGATCACTGACTTCACAACAGATATCGGGCACTCCAGCCAGAAAGGCGATATCTCCTTGCTGTCAGATGCAAAATGGTCATCAACCAACAAGTACATTACGTTTGGCTGGCAGCACATGTACAAGCTGATCTCAGATGCAAACAATGCGCTGTATTACATTCCACAGATCGGAAAAATTACTGATGCAGAAAGAAAACAGTACACTTCTGAAGTAAGATTTCTGCGTGCTTTAAGCTATATGGACCTGACCGATGCATGGGGCCCTGTTGTTCTGATGACAGAAAAGGAGGTTGCAGCTCCTTCTTATGAATCAAAGCCTGCGGTAACACCTGTTGAAGAGATAGATCAATTCCTGATAACTGAATTAACAGAAGCTGCAGCAAACCTGCCTGTTAATTATGCAGGCAAGGAAATTTACCCAACCAACGATGTTGGGCGTGCCACAAAAGGCGCAGCGCTCACATTGCTTTGCAAGTTGCATATGCGCAGACATGAGTGGCAAAAAGCTGCTGATGTGGCAAAACAGGTAATGGATTTAAATCAGTATTCACTGTTTCCTACTTATGCTGGTTTATTCGCAGAAGATAACAAATGGTGTTCTGAATCAATCTTCTCATCACTGGCCAACGCGCTGAATGATGCAACAGAATTGATGAACCACTTTGGACCAATGATGAATCCTATAGTAACTGACAGATGGCAGTATTATGCGGTTTCCTGGTCATTCTGGAATTCGTATGCGAAGAATGATGACCGCCGTGAAATGTTCTTCTACGATTATACAGGCTCTGATGGATTGCATTATGTGCAGCCAATTCCGGGACAGCCAACGCCTCCCGCAGGCACTTATTACCTGCCGGATGTAGCAACGAAAAAATATGCTGACCCCGCAGGCTCCAAGACATACTATGATGGTCACGGTATTCCTATTTTGCGTTACGCAGATGTATTGCTTTGCAGAGCTGAAGCGCTGAATGAACTGAACGGTCCTAATGCCGAAAGCATTGACCTGATCAACCAGGTTAAAAACCGCTCTCATGCTACAGCACTGGGTAATGCCGGTTCTTTCTCAAAAGAAACATTGCGTGATGCTATTTTACAGGAACGTGGCTGGGAATTTTTCTTTGAATGCAAGCGCCGTGCTGACCTGATCCGTATGGATAAATACCAACAGGTTACCAACGCATATTTGCAATCAATTGGTAAAGATCCCGCTATCAATATTACTAAAAACAAATACTTTACTTATCCGCAAACGCAGGTGGATCTGAATCCAAACCTGAGCAATGCTGACAGACAGTAATGGAATTTTAAACGCTATATGGGTTAAAAGTTTCGGCTTTTAACCCATATCTTTAAAAATTGTGAGGATGACTACTATGAAAATATTGGGAATAAAAAACATCAATCTGCAAAAGGCCATCCCTTTTGTTTTTTTATTTTTACTGGGTTCCTGTACCAATGAATGCAAGAATAAAGTAACCGAAATTGGCCTGAGCGCTCCCGGCCGCAATACATTGAAAGTACAGGTTGATGTAAAAACAAGCGCCCCCATTGATACCTATATTGAGTACTGGAGAACGGATAGCGCAGCCCAAATATTCACGTCCACAGTTTCAAAACAAAACAGCAGTCACAGATTTGTTTTAACTAATCTACAGCCACAACAACGCTACGAGTACAGGGTGGTAACAAAAAAAGACGATTGCAGCGCAGAAAGTAAAACTTACAATTTTTCCACTCCGGCCTATCCTATGTGGTTCCAGGAGTTTTTCAAGATCATATGCCCGCAACCGGAAAAGCTTCCGGCCAGCTTTAAGGAAGGATCAATGCTGATCTACAGAAGAGACGAGCCCGGCATATTATTTCTCATCAATCACAAAGGCGATATCCGTTGGTATCACCAGGTAAATGGCACTGGTTTTAAGGTTGCTCATTTTACCCAAAACAAAACATTGTTATCCATTCTTGGTTCACATGAATATGAAACAAGTTATGGTAATGAAATCCTGGAAGTATCCCTTACAGGTGATACTTTATTACATCTAAAAAAAGGAATGAATGATTTTGAACAAACCATTCATCACGAAATATTATTAAATCCGGCTAACCAGGTAGTAACGTTATGTGTGGAGGAAAGAACTTTTGATCTTCGTTCGCGCGGTGGCGGAATTGCAGATACAGTTAAAGGCGATGGGATATTGGTGCTGGACAGGCAAGGCAAACAGGTGTTTAAATGGACAGTATTTGACGATGTTGATCCGCTTGCCGACAATGAGATTCTGAAAACAAAAAAAGACTGGATGCATGCCAACAGTGTAACGTTCGACAAAGATGGCAACTACCTGATCTCATTTTACAACAACGGACAGATCTGGAAGATAAATGCGAAGACTGGCAAACTCATGTGGAAGTTTGGCAAGAACGGTGATTTTGCCATGCCCGAAGATGGCATATTTGACCAGGCACACTGTGTTCACATTAATAACCGTGGCGAATTAATGTTTTTTGATAATGGCGTAAGCAAACGTCAATCCAGAACGCTGGCATTTAAGCTTGATGAAGCCAATAAACGCGCAGAAATTGCCATCAACACTAAATTGCCCACAGACATCTATAATGAGCGAATGGGCAGCTCTTATCTTTTAGAAAATAAATACCTCCTGCAATGCTGTTCCAAAAAGAACTCTGTGGTATTAACGGACATGAACGGCATTTACGTGTGGCTGCTACAAACAGGCTTGCTCCCTTACAGGGTAGAGTTTATTCCTAAAGAATTGCTGGAACCATACATTGTCAACTAGCGTAATCCATTGCGACAAACAAAAATAGAAAATGAAACCTTCTCTCAAATATTTGTTCTTCACATTTCTTAAAATTGGATCCACATCCTGGGGAGGCTTCATGTCGCTTATTTCTGTCATTCAGAAACAAATGGGTGAAAAGGATAAGACGATTGACCAGGAGACTATTGTTGAAGGCATCTCACTTGCGTCTGTACTTCCCGGCCCTGTAGCTGTTAATGTAGTTTCATTCATAGGTTACCGACTGCGAGGGATAAAAGGCGCTATTGCAAGCTTTGCAGGCATTCTCCTGCCATGTTTTATTTTTATGCTGGGTCTTTCATACATCTATCTCCGTTATGGAAATATCCCCGCGTTCACGCATTTTTTTCAAGGCGTGCTTCCTGCGGTTGCAGCGATCATTGTAAGTGTTGGCATTAGCCTGTGGAAAAAGAATGTTACAGACAAAACACAAACAGCTATCGCAATAGTTGCGTTTATTGCGACTGCTTTTTCAAAATCATACTTAACCACTTTACTCCTTATTGCATGTAGTGGTTTCACTGGTTGGTTAGTGTATCGCAATGCGCAACCGGAAAAAACTTCCAACGCAAAAAGTGATAGACTACCTGTATTGAGAAGCACGATCGTGCCTTTGGTAATATTGGCAGTCTGTGCATTGGCAATCTTTGCTATAATACAATTTACATCGCCGGTTACAACTGACAAGCTATTGCTTTCCAAACAAATTCTTTTCACGTTTTCCGGCATTAGTTTAACTCAATTTGGTGGAGGCTATGTTGTAATTCCATCCATGCAGAAAATTATTGTTGATGGAATGCATTGGCTGAATACAAAAGAATTTACCGATGCAATTGCAATGGGACAAATTACGCCGGGACCAATATTTATCAGCGCTACTTTTATTGGCTTTAAATTGCAGGGATTGTGGGGAGCCATATTGGCAACACTGTCCATTTTTATACCAGCTTCTGCTTTAATGATTTTCTGTTCGCACTTTATTACTTACATCAGAAACTCCGCTGTTATAAAAAGCATTTTTAAAGGACTTAGTCCCGCTGTTACGGGAATGATAATGGCGGCATCCGTTACAATTCTGCGCAGCACAGAATCAACATTATTGATTTCATTAATCTTATTCATAGCATCACTGTTTACCGTAATACGTTTTAAGATGAATCCCGTTTATCTTATACCGCTGGCGGGCATAGCAGGCTTAATCATTTTTAATTTTTAGATCATGCGTTTTACAGCAATACAAATGATAGGCACACAGCGTTCAGGCTCTAACCTTCTGCGTTTAATGCTTAACCAGTTGAAAGAACTTTCGGCTCCGCATCCACCGCACATATTGGAACGCTTTATGCCCTTGCTACCGGTTTACGGAGATTTGACTATTGAGCAAAACTTTGCCCAACTGGTGGATGATGTGTGCAGGCTGGTTGAATACAACCCCGTGCCATGGACCGGCGTTGACCTGAATCGCGATGAAATTATTAATCGTTGCAACCAGCCATTGCTTACAGAAATAACAAGGGTGATCTATGAACTAAAAGCTGAAAGCGAAAATGCTTCGGCCTGGATGTGTAAAAGCATGGCAAATATTCACTACACAGATGAATTGGAAAGCAGTGGTCTAAAACCTTTGTACCTCCACCTGTACCGCGACGGACGGGATGTTGCATGTTCTTTTAAAAAAGCGATTGTCGGAGAAAAACACATTTATTACATTGCACAGCAATGGAAAATTGAGCAGGATCTTTCCCTTCAATTGGTTGAACGTATAGGCCGGCATCGGGTGATCCAAATCCGGTATGAAGATCTTATTGCAAATGCGGAAGGTGAAATGCGCCGGTTATGCGAATTTATCGGAATTTCTTACGATGAATCGGCCATGCAATACCACCAATCAAACGAAGCAAAAAACACTGCTTTATCCGGCGCTATGTGGCAAAACGTAGAAAAACCTGTTATCGCCACCAATTTCAATAAATACAAGAAAGAGTTACAGCCGGAAGAAATCAGGCTTTTTGAGGCAGTTGCCGGGGATACCTTATTAAATCTTGGTTATTCACTCGACTACCCGGACCAAACGATCCGCAAATTCACCAAGGACGAAATTGCACTTTTCAAAGCCCGGAACAAACAAATGAAAGATGATTCCAGGGCAAATCAAAAGCCAGAGGATATTGAAAAACGAAAAAACCAGGACGCATTTCTCAATCAATTAAAGCACCGTCTTTCACAAATTGAGACGGCTGCGACTGTGTAAACCCGAGCTCCTAATTTCACTTCTGTAGAAAATAACTACCATTTTTTGTCGGATTACTGTAATTTAAAGCCGGTACCGCCCCTTGGTATATAAATTGTTTTTATAACTATCGACACTCCTTCAGGAACCGGAAGTTCCTGAAGGAAAGATGTTTGTATGCCGCACTCTTTTTACATAACTCTAAACAATAGTTTTGCAGAATCGTTAAATGAATAGGCCGTTAATAGCAGTAAAGACAGTGCAGGGAAATGAATTTTCGAAATCAAAAAACAAGCGGATGAAAAAAGAACCGGGATCAGGCAAATTCAAACTCTGGAAAAAAGGAGCGCATCTTTTCTCGCCTCGCATTGACCGGTTCTCCATGAAGATTTATGACATCTACAAATTTATACTGCGTTTTTTTAAAGAAGCTTTTGTTCCGCCATACGACTTTAAGGAAATTATCAGACAGTGTTATTATGTTGGATACAAATCCCTCGTTTTAATTTCTCTTACAGGTTTTATTACAGGCCTGGTTTTCACCAAACAATCAAGACCTTCACTCGCAGAATTCGGCGCTACTTCATGGCTCCCATCGCTTATTTCCATCGCGATAATACGTGCGCTTGCACCGTTGGTAACCGCATTGATCGCAGCGGGTAAAGTAGGATCGAATATTGGTGCAGAACTTGGCTCCATGCGGGTAACCGAACAGATTGATGCAATGGAAGTTTCAGCAACAAATCCATTTAAATTTCTTGTAGTAACAAGGGTGATTGCCACCACTTGCATGCTACCAATGCTAATGATGTACACAGCCTTTGTGGGCATGATGGGCTCTTACCTGGATGTGCACAGTAAAGAACTAACAAGTTTCCGGGCATTTTTCCATAACGCTTTTCAGAGCATTACTTTTCTTGACATTTCTGCATCAGTCACCAGAGCCATAGTATTTGGCTTTACCATAGGCATGGCAGGATGTTATACCGGCTATAATGCTACGCAGGGCACACAAGGTGTGGGCCGGGCTGCCAATTCAGCGGTTGTGGCATCCATGTTTCTCATTTTCATTGAAGAAATTATCATCGTTCAAATAGTAAATGCAATCAGACCGATATAAATGAAGAAGCACATATCACATATCGACAGATCGACAGCCGTCATATCAATCAGGGATCTTTACAAATCTTTTGGAAGCCTGCATGTCCTGAAAGGCATTGACCTGGATTTATTTAAAGGTGAAAATGTTGTCGTACTGGGGCGCTCCGGAACGGGTAAATCCGTGCTTATCAAAATCATCTCCGGCCTTTTGAAACCCGATAAAGGTACCGTGCAGGTGCTGGGTGAAGAAGTGGATAAACTAAACACAAAAGAGTTGCAGGCACTTCGGCTCAAAATTGGATTTTCCTTTCAAAATAGTGCGCTGTATGATAGTATGACGGTAAGGGAAAATCTTGCATTCCCTCTTACAAGGAACAAACCTGGCATTAGCGATGACGAAGTGGAAGAAGCAGTAAAACAGGTTTTAGAAGACGTTGGGTTGTCGCAGGCGATCAATCAAATGCCGTCCGAACTATCCGGTGGTCAGCGTAAACGTATTGGCATTGCCCGCACCTTGATATTGCGCCCTGAGATCATGCTTTATGATGAGCCCACAGCCGGGCTGGATCCAATAACAAGTGCAGATATTAACAGCCTGATCAACGAAGTGCAGGAATTGTATCATACAAGCTCCATCATCATAACACACGATCTCACCTGCGCCAAAGCAACGGGCGATCGCATAGCAGTGATGCTTAACGGGCAGTTTAATAAAATGGGAAGTTTTGAGGAAGTTTTTGATTCAGACAACGACGAAATCAACAGCTTCTATAATTATAATTTTATCGAAGGCGGAAGTGCTTAATCTTCGGAGACAGGCTTGCCCCAAGACTGCTTTACCGATATAAGCACCTAAAACTATTTTGAATGAAACACATTAAAAATAAACGGGCAATAATTGTTGGTTTGTTTATCTTTTTTGCATTGGCCATATTTATTGCAGGCGTCTTTACACTCGGCGGACAACGAAAAGCCTTTGGCAAATCACTTACACTACGAGCAGTTTTTGATGATGTGAGCGGGCTAAAAATTGGCGACAACGTATGGCTCTCCGGTGTTAAAATAGGCACTGTAAAAAAGATAAGTTTCACGGAAGACCTGAGAGTGGAAGTGTTTATGACAATAGACAGAGAGGTGCAGCATCTGATACGGCATGGAGCAAAAGCGAAGATCAGCTCTGAAGGATTTATAGGTAACAAACTGATTGTTATTTACGGCGGAAAAAATGCAGATCAACAAATTGCCAATAACCAGTTACTTGATGTAGAAAAATATGTAACCACAGATGAAATGATGGCAACATTGCAGGCCAATAACCAAAACCTGTTAGCAATAACACAAAACCTGAAAACTTTAAGCTCAGAAATAATCGCCGGAAAAGGTGCAATTTCAGCTCTTCTGTACGACAGTTCGATAGTGACATCACTCCGTAGCACACTCAACAATTTTGATGGCACGGCCAGGAACAGCCGCCAGCTAATCGCAAGCCTCAACAACTTTTCTGCACAACTAAATGCATTCAGCGCCAAACTCAACCAGAACGGTGGTTTGATCGACGATCTTTTGACTGACACAACAGTGTTTAACAGTATCCGCGGCACTGTATCTCTCATAAGAGAAAGTGCTTACAATGCTTCAGAATTATCCAACAGCCTTAAGGATGCCAGTTATGAACTTTATAATAAGAACAGCCCCGCAGGTGTATTATTAAAAGATAGCGCCGTAGCGAATGATCTTCGCATCACAATAAAAAACCTGCAATCAAGTAGTCAAAAACTTGATGAAGACCTCGAAGCACTTCAGCACAACTTCCTGCTAAGAGGGTACTTTAAAAAGAAGGAAAAGAACGCGGTGAAAGACACTGCACGATAATTTGAAGGAGTCGCTGATCTCTGATCTTAGGATGTCTGATCTCATCTAGTGCGGGAAACTTCACAGTCTGTAACCGTATAAAATTAAATACAGTTACACAAAGCCACACTGAGAACGGAACGGAGAATACACCTGGAGCGATTGTCAATTCTCCGTTCTCAATTTTCAATTATCCCTAATTTGCATATTTGCACATTCACTCATTTGCACATTCATTTTCAATTTTCAACTTTCAATTTTCAATTAGTTCACCTATTTTTGAAGATAGCCCCAACAGCAATTTTATTTCACGAAAAACAACTTATCATGAAAATTGCATTGCAAGTACGCAGATACTTGCTTTTAACGGCCGCATGCTTTGTGTACATGTTATCAAAGGGCCAGTCATCAAGACCAAACATCATTTTTATCTTTTCGGATGACCACGCCTATCAAACCATCAGCGCTTACGGAAGCAAATTAGCAGTTACGCCTAATATTGACAGGATCGCAAGAGAAGGTGCGATATTTACCAATGCTATGGTAACGAATTCAATTTGCGGACCAAGCCGGGCTACTTTGTTAACAGGCAAATACAGTCATATTAACGGGTATACGCTTAATGAAAAGAAATTCAATACGGGCCAGCAAGTGTTTCCCCGCCTGCTACAGCAAAATGGTTATCAAACAGCCTGGATCGGAAAATGGCATTTAGGCAATTTGCCTGAAGGATTTGATCATTATCAGATACTTAATAGCCAGGGGCAGTATTATAATCCGCAGTTCATCAGCTCAAACCATGACACCACAATTCATCATGGTTATGTAACCAACCTTATTACGCAATTTACAGAAGCGTGGTTAGATAAGAGAGATACAAGTAAACCCTTCTTTTTAGTAGTTGGCGAAAAAGCAACCCACCGTGAATGGCTGCCGGATATCCAGGATCTGGGCGCGTATGATGATAAAACTTTTTCGCTGCCCCCGAACTTTCACGATGATTACAAGAACAGGATCGCTGCACAAAATCAGGACATGACCATTGATAAAACAATGCGTTTAAAAGAAGATTTAAAGGTGCATGCTGATTATGAAAAAGGCGGCATTTACAACCGTTTTACGGAAGATCAGAAAAAATCTTTTTATGATTATTATGAGAATAAAGTAAGCAAAGAGTTTGATGAAAAACGCCTGACAGGCGAAGCATTGGTTGAATGGAAATATCAGCGTTATTTGAAAGACTACCTGGCAACAGCTAAATCTTTAGACAGAAATATCGGCGAGATCTTAGCCTATCTTGACAAAACCGGGCTATCAAAAAACACAGTAGTCATTTATGCTTCTGATCAGGGCTTTTACATGGGTGAACATGGCTGGTTCGACAAACGTTTTATGTATGAGGAGTCATTGCGTACGCCTTTTGTAATGCGCTATCCTGGCGTAATAAAGCCCGGATCAGCCATCAATCAAATGACACTCAATATTGACTGGGCGCCAACCTTATTGAACATTGCACAGGTAAATATTCCGCAGGATATCCAGGGAACATCTTTTCTTCCTATTCTAAAAGGAGATAAAAATGTACCATGGCGAAAGGAAATGTATTATCATTATTACGAGTTTCCACAACCGCATCATGTGTACCCTCATTTCGGTATCAGAACAGAGCGTTATAAGCTGGTTCGATTCTATGACGCCGGCAACGCATGGGAGCTATACGATCTGCAAAAAGATCCGCATGAAGTAAATAATATTTACGGATCTAAAGGAACAGAAAAGCTCACTGCTGAATTAAAGCAACATCTGAAAAAGTTAATGATTGAATATAAGGATGAGGATGCGTTTAAGATACTGGATGCCGAAGGCTTAAAATAAGAAACTCTCGGTATAAAACAATCGAAAGCTATGTAATACGAATAGCTTTCGATTGTTTTTTTATTTGGCCTCTCACATTAATATAATTTTTATTTTCATATGTTTTATATTTGACTTCCCTAACCCCCTAAAATATGGCGATTAACAAAAGAAAATACAGCAAATGGCTGTCAGAATTAAAACAGAACATTTATCAATCCAAAATCCAAACGGCGCTACAGATAAATAGGAACATGCTAATGCTGTATTGGATCCTTGGCAAACAAATAACAGACAAAGTTGAAATAGAGGGTTGGGGCATGAAGATTGTTGACCAACTTTCACATGATCTGCAATTTGCTTTTCCTGATTTAAAAGGCTTTGCACGCAGGAACCTGATGTACATGAAAACCTTTTACAAGGCGTATCCAAATCTATTAATTGTGCAGCAGGCTGCTGCACAATTAGAAAAGAAGCGACAAAGCACTGCAACAACCCAACTGGCAGCCAACGATAAAAATTATAAGAAAAAAATTGTGCAGCAAGCTGCTGCACAAATAGGTGACAATTACTTTTCGATTCCCAACCCTTTATTGGTAAATATTCCATGGGGTCACCATATGCTATTGCTTGACAAGATAAGTTGCAATGAAGAACGCATTTGGTACATACAAAAAATTGTGGAACATAACTGGAGCAGAAGTGTTCTGTTGTATCAAATTGAATCGGGCTTGTATGAAAGGCAACAAAATAAAAAAAAGTCATCCAACTTTCATCTGACACTTCCTAAAAGACAGGGGGAGCTTGCAAACGCAATTCTGAAAGATCCTTACAAATTTGATTTTCTTCAGATAAACGAACGTACTACTGAGAGAGATTTAGAGTTAAAGCTGATTACGCATATTCAGGAATTTCTTATTGAACTTGGAGCCGGGTTTGCGTTTGTTGGCCGTCAGTATAAACTAAAGCTGGGGAGAAAAGAATACTTTATAGACCTGCTGTTCTATCATCTTAAACTTAGGTGCTATATTATAATCGAATTAAAGCTGGATGAGTTTGAATTTGCGCATTCAGGGCAGATGAACGGGTATTTAAATATTGTGGACCACCAATTAAAAACAGATGCAGACAATCCTACAATAGGAATTATCTTATGCAGTTCCAAAGATGATATCGAAGTTGATTTCGCATTGAAGCATCTCAACAGGCCTATCGGCGTTAGTGAATATTGTACTTTGAAAACTTTACCCAAAAACATCCGTGAAGCACTGCCAACCCCGTTACAACTAAAAAACGAAATAAAAAGATTCCTGCAATATAGAAACCAGTCCCGGGTTTCTAAAAAAACGAAAGAAAAAGCAACCACTCCGTAAACAAAAAATAGTACGACTATCTTATCTATTTTTCTAATTGTGCAGCAGCTGCTGCACAATTAGTAGAGACGCGATGCATCGCGTCTCTACATTACGAAAACAAATACTCAATATCCTCTTCTGTAAGCTGTTTCACAAAACCGTCTTCAGCAGCTACGAGGTCTTCTGACAATTTCTTTTTCTTCTCCTGCAATAAAAGAATTTTCTCTTCGATTGTATCGCGGCAGGCCATTTTGTAAGCGAATACACTTCGAATTTGACCAATGCGATGCGTTCTGTCAATGGCCTGATCCTGCACAGCTGTATTCCACCACGGATCAAAAATAAATACATAGTCTGCTGCAGTTAGCGTGAGCCCCGTATTACCAGCCTTAAGACTAATCAGAAACAGGTTAACGGTGCTGTCTTTATGCTGAAAAGCTTCAACCATTTCCGCACGCTTTGCCGGAGCCGTTTGTCCATCGAAATGATGGTAAGCAATATTTTTCTTTTTGCACTCATCAGCAAGCAGATCAAGCATAGAGCTAAACTGAGAAAATACCAGTACTTTATGGGAACCAAGCAAACCATCCAACTCATCCATCAACACATTGGTCTTAACAGATTCTGCGCTGATCCTTTCACCTACAGGCAACAACAACGGCGAATTGCAAACCTGCCTTAACTTCAACATACCTTGAATTACGGCCAGCTTACTTTCCGCAAGTCCCTTTTCTTTAATATCGAGGAACACACTGTTCTTCACTTGCTCTTTCACCTGATCGTATTGCGTTCTTTGTTCAGCATCCATATCGCACCAGAGAATTGACTCTATTTTTTCGGGCAGATCTTTTGCCACCTGTTCCTTAGTGCGGCGAAGAATAAACGGAGAAGTCATCTTTCTTAGGGCAGCCACTTTCTCTTCTTCATTATTTTTATCTATCGCATCCGCATACTCTTTCCTAAAAAATTCACGTGAGCCAAACATGCCCGGCAAAATAAAATTCAACTGTGCATAAAGGTCAAATGTATTATTGACGACAGGCGTGCCGCTTAGCGCAATTCTTACGCTGGCACTCAGTTGTTGTATAGCTTTTGTTATTTGTGCTGAAGGATTTTTTATATTATGGCTTTCATCCACAACTGCAACACCATATTCAATCTTGCTCAGCATATCAAGATCCGAACGCAATGTATTATAGCTTGTGATGATGATCTTTGCGGTAGTACGTGCAACATCTGCAATACGCGTTACCCCGTGGTGAACAACGGATCGGATTCCCGGCGCAAATTTTCTTAACTCAAATTGCCAGTTGTACATAAGGGATGCAGGACATACTATGACATGTTTTTTATCCGGGTGATTTTCTATATAATGAGCAAGTACGCAGATTGTCTGCAAAGTTTTACCAAGTCCCATGTCATCTGCAAGACAAGCGCCAGCTCCAATTTCTGTCAATAAGCGCATCCACTCATACCCTTTCCTTTGGTAAGGTCGCAATGTTACACTTACAGTGGTCGGCACAGAATAAATATCTTCACCACTTTGCCACTGCCTCATTTTTAGCCACCACTCTTCTTTAAGCGTTGTGTGTAAAATGCGCTGATCTTCCTGCAAATCCCTTTCTGTAACAGCTATCCATTTCGCAACGGTAATCTCATCTTTCTGAATTTTGCCATGCTTGATAACAGAAGCATATTGACTCAGCCATTCATCGTCTAAAATACCCAGTGATTCATCTTTCAGAAACAATGCTTTTTGACCTGAAAGCAAAAGCTTTTGCATTACCTGCAATGGAATTATTTCTTTTCCGAAAGAAATATTTAACCGCATGGTGACGAAACCTTCATCCTGCTTAATAATCTCCTTTTTCGTCGACACTTTATGCCTGGAGTAATGAAAATTCTTGAGCATATCCATGCCGATAATATCAACTTCTTCTTCCAGCAATTTATGATAGGTCCTTAAAAACCAATGTTTGTGTTTTGCTTCTTTAAAGCTGATCGAATAGCTACCGGTTAACTGATCAGCAAAACCCGGATGCAGTGATGAAAGAAAATTCAAAAACCGTTGTTCAGTTTCTGCATGACGCTTTATAATCACCGTATTTCCATCGGATGTTTGTATAGATCTATCCTTCCACGCTCCTTCCACAATCCATTCATCGTATATCCAACGGGGAGTAAATACAAGGTATTGATCATTCATCTCATGCAATACAACCTGGCTGGACGGAACCAATTCAACATCTTCTCCTTTTGACAATCCTTTGCGATCTATCTTATAATCTTTTTCCAGAACAGACAATACATTGGCAGCCAACGCAGCCTCATCCGCACAATCCGAAACATTCATTCCTTTCAACCATTGCAGCGTTTCATGATCTTTATAAGACAGCAGATAATACATACCTGATTTGTGCAACAGGAAATGAAAATGATCACAATCTTTCAGTGAAAATTTTTCATCACTCACGGCGCAGATCGCATTCAATTCAAAAGTCCCGTTTGCGCTTGTCAACTCAAAACTTAGCAACGGCTTTTGTTTGTGAAATGTGCATGTTGCAGTTGTATAGTTTTTGTCCTCCTGCTGAATTCTATGATACCATTTCAATGCATCGCCCTGCAATCTCAGCTTATCAATTAATTTATGCTGATGACGCATCATTTCACTTTTGCGAAAATCCTGGAGACTTATATTGGTGAGTTTCTCATGTTTTTGCCTTATCTCATCTCTTATATACCATATTGCTTCCGATCCAAAACCCACCAGCACATCTTTCACAGGCTTTGCCAGGTTGCCGTAAAATTTATTCACCTCTTGTTTATCAAGATCCTGGTCTTCATAGCTGGTTTTACCATTCTCCTTTTCAATATGCAGCGACACCACTAACGGCTTAGGCGTTTCCATTCTTTGCGGACATAACAATAATGCCGCCTTTACCTCTTTCTTTCCTGCCATAATATTCCATTCAATTTAAGGGCTGCAAACTTAAAGAACAGAATCGTATCGGGACAAAAAAAGAGCCGCCGTAATGGCAGCCCTTTCAGTATTTCTGTTCAAAGCCTGTCTGAATTCAAAAGCAAAAAGTAAAAAGGCCTAAATGTAGCCTATCATCTTTATATGCTAACGTTTGATAATGACTTGTTTACCGCTATATTTTACAACAGTATCAACCTTTCTTTCCGGATCAAATGGAACAGGCTTCTGTTTATCAATCCAAACTACATTGAATACCCGGTTCTTTAACATGCCGTCAAAAGAGCCTTCACAATTGCCAATGGTCAAACTGCGGCTGGCTTCATTATAGTTGAATTGAATATTGGAGAATGCTCCTCTTTCATAATTATAGTTCGTGTTCTCATCCTCATATAAGGTAAAGCTCGCATCCCTGCCGGCATAAACAAATAAAGTGATCTCAGTTGCAGGCTTTTCGCTACTGTATTGCAATTCAGGGCCGATGGGTATAATTGAACCTTCTTTTACAAATAATGGCATTCGCTCATAAGGTGCATCTGCATTGATTTGCTTTCCTCCTTCATTGTATTCTCCTGTATAAAAATTAAACCAACCCTGGCCTGAAGGAAGATACATTTCCCTTGCCGTTGCTTTATAAGTATACACAGGATTAACCAGCAGAGATGGACCAAACATATACTGGTCGCCAATATTCTTAACGGCCGTATCATTTGCAAAATCCATCACCAATCCGCGCATCATTGTATAATCTTTCAGCGTAGTTGCTCCCGCTATTGAGTAGATATAAGGCAGCAACCTGTAACGAAGCTTATTATAGTACAACATACTTTTATAAGCGGGATGTCCTTCAGGAGAAATGTTGTAGATCTCACGATAAGGGAACTGGCCATGCGAACGGAACAAAGGACAAAATGCACCAAACTGATACCAGCGTGCATTTAACTCGCGCCATTCGTCCAGGTCTTTTTCTGTCGGTTTTTCGTAACGATGCTCAACAGAAAAACCTCCGATGTCCATGGTCCAGTAAGGAAGACCAGACATAGCGAAATTTAAACCACCGCTGATCTGCGCTTTTAAATCAGACCAATGCGTAGCTATATCACCGCTCCAGATGGCCGCTGCATAGCGTTGCGATCCGGCAAATCCTGATCTTGTTAATAAGAATACTCGCTTGTTATTATCAACAGAACGCTGGCCCTCATAAATACCTCTTGCATTTTCTAACGGATAGGCATTCAGGTATTCAGCAGCAGTACCAAGAGCCGTTGGAGTCATTTGTTCTTTTCTTTTTTCAGGACTTACATTGGAAAGAATATCCGGTTCACTAGCATCCATCCACCACGCATCGATACCCTTTGTATATATTTTATCGTAGATCAGCTGCCAGAAACCTTTTCTTGCCTCATCATTAAATGCATCGTAAAAAGTAGAGATATAACCTTGCGCAATCCAGTCTCGCTGACGATCCGCAATATTTCTCTTGTACAGCCAGCCTTTGCTGTTAAACAGATCATACGCAGGTATGCCTTCATAAAACTTGGGCCAAACGGAGATCATAAACTGTGTATGATATTTTTTATGCAACACGCTGATCATACTGTCAGGATTGGGAAAGCGTGAAGGATCAAACTCCTGGCTGCCCCACTGATCCTGTTTCCAGTAACTCCAGTCAAGCACAATATTATCCAAAGGAATTTTTCGTTTTCTGAATTCATCAACGGTTGAAAGAATCTCCTCCTGCGTTTTATAACGCTCCCGGCTTTGCCAAAAGCCAAGTGACCACTTCGGCATCAATGAAGCTTTTCCCGTGAGCGTTCGATAGCCGCTGACTACCTCGTCCATGTTCTTTCCGTAAACAAAATAGTAGTCAACTGCACGCCCTGCTTCAGAGTTAAATGTAAATGTATTTTTATCCTGTTCCGGCACTGGAGGCAACCACTTAGCGGTTAGATACGATTCGCCACCATCCGGGATCCATTGAATTTTAAGCTGGTATTTTTTTCCTGGTTCCATAGCAACCCTAAATACCCCACTGCCGGGATTCCAGGCCTGCCTCCATCTGTCAAGTAATAACTTGCCGTCCATCCAAACCTTAATATATCCGGCATAAGTAAATTTAAACTTATGTTCTCCCGCCTCGCCGGATTGCATAGAGCCGGAGTACGTTACCATTCCTTTTTCAATGGCGAATTCTTTAGGCAGATACAATTTTGTCGCGTTAAGGTATTCATAGTTTATAACGGACTCAGCCTTTTCGAAAGCCACATTTTCCGGCTGATTGCGGTCATTGCTGTAAGAAGCCGTTAACCAGCCCTCGTCCCCCTTTGCAGAAAACAACTTCAGCGCCGACAAAGCTTTCCATGGGCGTGTATCTCCTACTGACGACAAAGAATAGTTATCCCAAAGAATGCCGTAATTTTTTGAGGAGATCAAAAAGGGGACGGCGACTTCCGTATTATTCTGAAACAATGTAACCTGCTGGTCTTTGTAATTATAGACATCATCCTGGTGCTGACCAAGGCCGTAATAACTATCATCAGTACTTGTCTCAAATGTTTGCGCAACAGCATACAACGGTTCACCTTCAAAAACAGCGGACGCTATTTTCCTTCCATTCATGTTTCTTTCGGTGACAATGGGATGTCCGTTATTATCAGCAAAGGAAACAGCACCAGTTTTAAGATCGCCTGTAACGGTAAGTTTTGCGGTAGTAAGAACCAATCTGCCATTCTCTTCCTCCACTTTCCACGTAGTATTTGTTGTATATGGTATTACAGACAAACTGTTTCTCTTTGGAATATCTGTTGAAGGAGCCGCAACAACATGCACAATATTTTCGGTCACAACTTCCAGCTTAACAGCCCTGGCATTACCTGAAAAATTCACATCCGGATATATAGTTACACCGTTATTATTCTTAATATATGCCGGACTATTTTGAGCGGACGCACGAAATGTGGCAACCATCAGCAAGCCCGCAGCAAGCAGTTGGAGAAACTTTTTCCTGATCATTTAGTTAATGGTTTAAAATATTCTATCGGAAAGCGAAAATAGGGGGTGCGTTTCCCGGACAAGGTACTAAAATGTAAATTTTTAGGTATCAAAATGTTTACAAAGCGCCTGTTTTCAGGCTTTTTCGCAAAAATGCCATGCATGGGCAACACCGTACAACGATGGCGACCGAAATATCATCAGTGCGATGATGTTAGATTACCATTCACACAATCATCCGCAAGCACTTATCAAATAGTTGAAGAAAATCTTCCTCTTCCGAATTATTTTTGCCGTCACTTTTAAAAAACGATCACATGCATGGCGATAAAGAAATAGAACATTATGATAAGGATTTTAGTAATATAACCTACGAAGGGAAACTGGTAAAAGATCGCTTTTTTGACACCTGCCGTTTTTATGGATCTAACCTTAAAGAATGCATGTTTGAAGATTGCCACTTTGAAAACTGCACATTCATTAACTGCGACATTTCTCTTCTGCGGTTTAAAAGAACCCAGTTCAATGGCATTAAAATAGACAACTCCAAGGCCATTGGTATTACATGGCAGGATGCAGACAATCCGTTAAACCTGGAATTCAGCAATACCAACCTTAGCTATAGCAGTTTTTACGGAAAAAATCTCCGCAAAATAAATATCACAGATAGTGTGGCACATGACGTTGATTTTGCCAACTGCAATTTGTCGGCAGCCAATTTCTCGGGAACAGACCTGTTAAACGCGCGTTTTGTTAATACGGATCTTTCTCTGGCCAATTTCACCGACGCAATAAATTACACCATCAATATACAGGAGAATAACATAAAGAAAGCGAAGTTTAAATTACCTGAGGCGCTTTCTTTATTGCAAAGCCTGAACATTATTCTGCTTGAGTAAACCACCTCATCTCCTGCTGCTATTCAATTTCTTGTACTAACTTTAAACAAAAAGCAGATAAATTGCATGGCCAAAGACGTAACAAAAAACAAGTGGCAGGATATTTTACTCTGGATGACACCTTTGCACAGGGTTTTAATTGCTTCTGCAGCAACAATCCTTACGTTCATTTTTATAAGGAAAAATTCTTTCAGTGCCCCTTTGCTTGCTATTCTGTTGTGGGATGTCTTCGCGGTTTGTTATACACTCGCAACGTGGCTCATTATTCTCACCAGATCTACAATACAATTAAGGATACAGGCGCGGATTGAAGACGGCAGCAGAATTTTTGTTTTTTCATCTATCATTATCGCATCTATAGCCTGCATGTGTACGGTTGTGTTGCTTATTGTCAGTAAAGATGGTTCACAATCCGGACTGTATCTTCCGGTTTCGATTGCCGGCATGCTCCTTTCATGGACGATTGTGCATACTACATTTTGCCTGCACTATGCATATCTTTTTTATGATGATGACGAAGAGGACACTACCAGGCACGCAGAAGGCCTGGACTTTCCCAACGAGAAAAAACCAGACCTTCTAGACTTTGCTTATTTTTCATTTGTAATAGGAATGACCTTCCAGGTATCAGATGTGGAAGTTACGTCGCGTATTATCAGGCGCACAGTACTTTTCCACGGCTTACTTTCCTTCGTGTTAAACACGTTTGTAGTCGCCTTAACCGTCAACTTAATTGCCGGCTTAAAAGCGTAGCTACCATCTTTACATCGCCTCTATTTCAAAATTTACAAACTTGGCTCGCTGCCTTATCTGCCTTGCTATTTCCCGGATTACAGGCTTCGGATATGTTTCCGGAGTCTGAACGACAACTGTTTTGCCTTTTGTAGAAAACTGTACTTCACCGGCCACATTAATGTCAGGATATTGGTCCTTAAAACTCTGCTGAATTGTTTCCAGCGGCCGCTGCATCAGTTCTTCAAAAAAGTCTTTTGCAGTCATAAAAGCGTTTTTATGAAAATACTACTATCATTCATAAAATACAAGCAATGAAACACAAATAGCAATTATTTCACGTCGATTGTTCAAACACTACAGACCGATTTTGATTTCATTTTAATGTCTATTTGTTTAATCCACCGGCACTATGCGGATTTATCTTTTTTAACCTATAATAAAATTTTAAGTCCTATTACATAGCAACCGGCTTTTTGTCTTTTAAAACCGATTTCAATTTATTGAGCTGGGAAAGCATGTCCCGGGCATTATTTTTTTCGTATTCCATTGCATCGGCCATGTTACCATCAAGCGAGTCATAATACCTGATCTGCTGATCGAGATCGCGTTTTACAGAATCATATATTTTATCCGCCAGCACATTATCTTCCGCGCGATAACAGGCCTCCAGCATCATCATTGACACGCGGTTGTGATCATTGCCGCGCGAAACCATGCCATATGGCATATTTGTGTCAGGTATCATTTTATCGGTGTATTGAACAACACGTCTTGCCTCTTCTTTTTTTCCTTCAAAAAACAGATTTAATGACAGCTCTGCATCCGCCCTTCTTATAATGGATAGCTGCCTCCGGTTTTCTTCATCAAAATATACATTTGGATGACTTGCATTTCCGAAGCCAAACTTATTCATCACCACATCGGTCATTCGAGCCGTATTGACATTTGAATTTAAAACCGGCACCAATCTGTAAGCCAGTCCATCTCTCCTAAAATATTCGCCAAAACCCAAATCGCTATAAGGCATTGTAAAGTAAATGGGCCTCTTCCATTGATTAGCTGCAATGATGCTTAGAATAGCCAGGTGATTTTTATAAAGCGTAGTTGTGGGAATTGTGAAATTGATGTTTTTAACAATACTATCATTTTTATTTACTGTGCCGTTAGCGCGCACTGTAGCCTCATCTACCGGAATGCTTAAACTACGAACGGGAAAAATATTGTATCCCCGTTCATCAACATTGCGATCGTCGCCCACATAATTCTTCATAACACTATACAGATCGTAAAATTTGTTTTCAGGATATTGCGGTTGAGGACGATACACTGCAAAATCCCGCTTGCCGCCCTCAATCTGATCTTTGGACCAGATCACGTCAACCGGATCGCTATTATTTATTTTGTAGCGAAGCTGATTAATGTTCCAGTCCGATGCAAGCAACGAAGTGATAACAACCCGGACATCCGGACGAATCCCTTCCACTTCCTGTGCATACCAAAGCGGATACGTATCATTATCCCCATAGCTGAACAAGATGGCATTTGGTGCGCAGCTTTCGAGGTAATCTTTCGCCAAGTCCCGAGCTGTTTGTTTGTGGCTTCTGTCGTGATCATCCCATTCCTGTATTGCCATCCATACCGGAACGGCAAATGCAACAATAAATGATACTGATGCCACTGCTTTTTTATTGGATAATGCGCGAAATGCAGATGGCAAAGCGATGGCTGTAAGCATAAAGACAATTACGAAACCGACACCTGCCACAAATGCGCCTCCGTTACCGGATGCTGCCGTAAATACTATGAGCAGACTGCAAAGCAATCCGTACAATGCAACATCTTTTATCATCTTCATATTCCGGTTGACGATCATCTCTGCAAAGAACGGAACCGCCAATCCTATCCATATGCTAAACGCATAAAATGAACCTACATAAGCATAATCCCTTTCCCTTGGCTGAAAGCCTGGTTGATTGAGATAGATTATAATGGCAAAACCCGTCATAAAGAAAAGCAGTGTAGAAACAAATGCATCTTCCTTATTCTTTTTGTATTGAAAAAACAAGCCAAGCAAACCAAGAACAAGCGGCAACATAAATAGCTTGTTGTGGCCTTTATTTTGCTTCAGGCTGTCAGGCATTAACTTTTGATCTCCATACATGGAGTTGTCAACAAACGGAATACCTGTTATCCAATTACCATCACGAACATTCGCTGAAAAAACTCCCTCGATATCATTTTGTCTGCCGCTGAAATTCCAGAGAAAATAACGGAGGTACATAAAACTGGTCTGGTAGTTAAGAAAGAACCGCATATTATCATAGAAACCAGGTTTGGTATACAAGCCATTCTCATCTTTATCTATTGCGTAGCTACCATCTTTCAACTTACCTACATTCATAAAGAACGCGTAGTAATCAGCATGATTCTGATCATTGGTCATATCCCACATACGCGGAAATACCATTTTATCCTGCGGCATAAAAACATAATGACCACGCTTACCCGCACTAATATATTTATGTTCGCCTTTTTGAAATTTTTCTGATTCTTCTTTATAGTCTACAGGCTGCGCGTTAAATTTTTGGCCATAAAGAATCGGGAAGTCACCATACTGTTCGCGTCCAAGATAACCTGCAAGACTTTGCGGATTATCAACATTAAAGACATCAATGCCGGGATCGGCATTACTCCTCAACATGGTAGTGATGTACATGCTATAGCCAATCAATATAAACGCGACGCCCCATAACGACAACCTTAAATATGGCAGATCCTTTTTACCTGCATATCGTAACCCAAACCAGATAAGTACTGCTAACAGGATGAAGAAAAACGCAAATCCGGAAAAGAATGGCAGCCCAAGGTTGTTAACGAAAAACACATCAAAACTACCAGCAACTTTTACGGTATACTGGATCAACCCCACCTGAACAATACCGAGAATAACTACACTCAACACCAGGAAAATATAAGCTCCGCCGTAATATGTTTTTCTTGCTTTGCCAACTCTCTCGATGATGAATAGAACAGCGATGGATATTAGCGCTCCAAAAAATATCAACGCAGCCACCGTATTATCTGCCGGAATTCCGCGTTCCTCATTCGCTTCTCCCTGCGCACTTAATATAGCACCGATAAAACCCAATGCGCCAAGAATGATCACACTTCTGATAAAATATTTACGCAGGCGCGCATAGTTAAACCCTGCTGCTTTTTTGAAATAATAAATCATAACAATGGCCGGGATACACAGCAGACATAATAAGTGCACGCCGATAGACAAGCCAATGAGAAAGAATATAAATATCAACCATTTGTCCGCACCCGGTTCGTTTGCCTGTTCCTCCCATTTAAGCGCCGCCCAAAATACAATGGCTGTAAAGAATGAACTTAACGCATATACTTCACCCTCTACTGCACTAAACCAAAACGAATCAGAAAAAGTATAAGCAGCTGCACCTACAACGCCTGCACCTATGATTGTAATGACTTGCGAAAAATCTATTGCAAGTGTTTTATCTTTTACCACCATTCTCCGTGCAAAGTGTGTAATGCTCCAGAACAGAAAGAGAATAGTAAACCCACTTGCCATTGCAGACATAACATTTACAGCTTTTGCGGCCGTCATAGGATTATCACCGAACAGAACAATAAAAAGACGGCCCAGCAACACAAACAGCGGCGCCCCCGGCGGATGCGGTATTTGCAGCTTTAAACAAGTACTTACAAACTCACCACAATCCCACAAACTTCCTCCTGGCTCAATGGTCAGCAAATAAACAGCGCATGCGGCAAGACACACAAGCCATCCGGCAATGTTATTGATCTTTCTAAAATTCATGTATGCTTATTTTAATTTTATTAAGCTCTGAGCTTTCAGCTATGGACATAACTCTACTATTTGATTTTTCGAATCAAAAAAAAGAGTTGATTAGCAATAGAATTACACGGCTGTATAATTGGCCACAACCATCGCAAATCAGATCTTATATGTTTGTTGATTGATTTAGCTAAGTAACTTACCTAAGATTTGTTTGAGTTTTATCGTTTACAGTTTTATCACCTGTGTTTTTTTGAACTGCATGTTCTATCCTTGTATTATCTTTTTCTTCAACTGTACTGTAAGCAACACTTTCATTATTTCTTGCCTGCAAAATTTCATCTACACTGATACGTGCATTGTCTTCATTTGATTTGTTCTGTCTGACAGCAGTATTATTAGCCGGCAGATCGATAATTATTTGAACCGAAAAATTCTTTGCCGAAAAGGAAGTATCCATCATAAAAGTGATGGCATGACTATCAATATTTGAATAACCTTTTTTCTTCAGTAATGATGTTAGCCTGCTTTTTTCATCCTGCATTAAGGACAGACTCAGCTCGCCGCCTGGCTTCAGCAAAGAGTTTGGTTGATCATTTTTTATGATAGCTTCAATAGCCGGATCTTTTATAAAGTAGGTAAGTTTTCCCACGCTGAATGACTCGGCAGTTAAAAGCGTACGTTCTCTTGAAGCTGTTGTTCTTTTATCCGGTTGCCCGCGAAATAGCACCAGCAACATACAAATGACAGGAACAATAAAAAAGAATTTAAGCAGATGAGCATTACCGGTGCGCCCTTTGTTCATCATATAAATTCTTTTTTTCAACGAAGAAAAATTCAGATTATTGGTTATTTGTAATGGTGTATTACCTCCGACCTTTAACAGCAGATATTGATAGGCTTTGTGATCGGCACCCGCATTTAACACCTGTTCATCGGCAATAAATTCAAGGTTTTCCTTGATGGCCTTTTTTATTAGCCATGCAAAAGGATTGTACCAGTTACAAATACATACAAATTCAGCTATCAGCATGTCAATGGTATGTTTTTGCTGTACATGTACCAACTCATGCTGAACGATTTCTTGAAGCTCTTGTTCATTGTATTCATCTTTATTCAGGTAGATACTTTGATGAAATGAAAACGGTGCTATATTATCGTTTACATGAAAAATTTTAACAGGGCCGCTTTTTAAAAGTTCAGACCTGTTTTGCAAGCGCTTCAATGAATACAACTGGATCAACAATCTTACAACCAATACAATTGTTCCGACCATGAATGCGATGCCAATCCATTTCCACCAATCAATATGTGGACCTAACGGACCCTGATTGTTGTTGAACGTTGTGCTATTTATTGTGGGAATACTTCTTATAAAGACGACATTCTGCAATTTTTCAGGTTGCATCAATATGCCAATATTAATCACCGGTATCATAAATGCAAACAGCGTAAATAAAAGCAGAAACCAGCGGTTCCATTGATAATGCGTAATGCGCCTTAGCGCAAAATGATAAAACAGGTAAGTCGCTCCAATGCAAAGCGACATTTTCAATATATATTCAAATAACGCAGGCATATAGAATGTTTTATTTTTTTTCTTCAATCATGGCAATCAACTCCTTCAGTTCATTAGGCTTTAACTTCTTTTGCTGAATAAAGAAATTAACCATTTCCTTGTAAGAGCTGTTAAAGTAATTCTGAACAAATCCCTGCATAAACTTCTTCTTATAGTCTTCTTCGGTTATCTGCGGTTTGTATAAATAGGTATTACCAACAAGTGAACTTTGTAAAAAGCCTTTCTTCTCAAGATTCTTCACTGTTGACGCCAACGTGGTATAGGGTGGCTTTGGTTCATCCATAGCTTCCAGGAAGGTTTTTACATTCCCTTCTCCAACATTCCAGATCACATGCATAACATCCTCTTCCTGGTGACTCAACTTTTCCATTTACGAAATTTTCGTAAACCTACGAACATTTCGTAAACAAAAAAAACCAAATTCTGTATTATGAAAATTATAACTTAGAAAGGCTTTTATCTCTGTCTAAACTTATGCAAATGAAAATCTTGTTGTTTAGCCTAAACTTATTCATTCTTCAACAAACAGACGCTCAACAAACGAAACCCAAAATAACGGACCTCGCAGTGCTTATCCCCTGATTTCATGTAAAGACAATAAAGCTGTTTTTGAAGCACCTGATAAAAAAGTTCGCCTGTCTTATATAAGACGTGATGAAGCACATATGGATATTGAGCTGGATGAAATGAATAAAGAAGGTAAGTGGGAGAAGATAGTGTTTAATTATGAGGCGAGATAAGCTTCACGAGTACGATTTACCTGGTCTTCAGTCAAAGTAAAAATTAAAAAGTCAAAAGTCAAAAATGCTGTTTCCCGGCAACAGTCCATGTTGCCTGGAAACAGCATTTGTATCACTATTCAACAACTTCTAGAAACTCATTTCATCTGCACTTGGCCCGTAGCTTCCGGGAATCGGAACATCCAGCAAACGGAGAAATACGCCCATTTGTGCGCGATGATGGACAATCTGGTTTAAAGTCATTCTTATTACTTCAGCTTTTGGAGAAGTCGAATAAACCTGATCTCCGTTACGTAGTGTCCAGCTTTCCGCAAGCTGTTCTTCTTTCGCCTTTTCCAAATGAGATCTACCATCCTGATATGACTCTTCAAAATACGCCATCAACTCCTTTGTATTGTCGATAGGTTTTGGATTGTAGGGGCTAGTTGCAAAGTCAAGCTCACTTGTATTCAACGTCATGGTTATCCATGTTGGCAACTCGGCCAGGTGCGTGCTAAGTTGTCTTATGCTCATACTCTTAGGATGAGGTTTCCAATCATATTTGTCATCCGGAATTCTTGACAGCATTTTACGTGTAGTTTCTGACTCGTTTTTTAACTCTTTTAAGAAGATTTGAATAGTAGACATATCGTTTGATTTTGTTGTTACCTCAAAGAAACCACCGCCTTGTGACAACATTATGGCAGGAAGTTTTTTTTATTTAAAAAAATCTCTTCTGAATACAAATGATAATTTGAAAAGTTCGCGTTCTATAATCAACAAGCGGAAAATATAGTGACATAAACAAAAAAGAAGCCCTAAAGCTTCTTTTATAATAATTAAATGAGTACATAAAATATGCCTGCATTGGCATCTTACTTAATTCATCCTATTTGACAACAATTACTTTTTTCATATCCTCGAAACCGCTGTCTGACATAACTTTCAATATGTACATGCCGGTTGAAGGCAAACTGATCATCTGATCCAGGTAATCTATTTTGTTCCATTGGTTTTGATATACAACATTGCCGGACATAGATACGATGAGCATTTTTATTTTACTCTTTTGAGGCAGCGTAAAGGCAACCCGGAATCTTCCGTTATTGGGATTGGAATACAATTTAATAAACCCTGTATCTTTTTTTGCTGCTGGCACTGAGGTTCCTGGCGATGTGCTAACAGGCTTTGTTGGCTCCAGTGGTTTTGAAGGATTTAACGTCAATACGGGTTCCGTTGGCAATGTTGGATTTGACGACTGACCAGGAGATGCTGAACCTATGGGCGCCGTTGGCAATACCGACACTGTAGACGAAGTTGAATCTACCGGTGGTAACGGTTCCGGCGGAGCCTGAGCAATTACTGAATCAACAGGAGAAACGGGCGACGGTTGCAATGTTGACGAAGATGAGTCGACAGGCGGAGCTTGCTCTACTTGTTTTGTAGTATCAGTTATATATACGTTAGGAACATAGTCAACAACCTTGCCCGGTGCGGCCCATTCTTCAGCGTTATATTTTAAATTCTTTACAATGCCCTGTTGTGCCAATGCTCCGAAACCACTACTGTTCAGCACGTACACTGGAAGTCTGGCACTTTTATTTCCATTAAGAATACTTATGTTTTCAGCCATTAACTTCCGGGGAGGTAAATTAAGCCCCCTGTCACTTCTATTGTCGACAAAAAAAGCGCATGCACCTGCTGACGTAGCTACATGATCAAGCGTCACATTTTTTATTACAAATTCACCTTTTCCTAAAATTGTCAATCCACCTGTAGCATCTTTACAATTAATATTTTCAAATGAACCGGTAACTGCATCCTGAAGTGCCACGCAACTTTTCTGTCCTGTTTGATTGGCAGTGCCGGTGTTAACAGTAGTAACTCCGTTTACCTTGCAATTCTGTGCATTTGTGATCTGGAGGCCATCCCAGCCTGTGTTTTCAACTGACACATTAGAAACTGTCAGCCCCATAATTGGCGATGGAATTTGATTGTACAACGGAGCAGAAAATGTGTGACCAAGGTAAAACCCTTCATTATTGCAATTCTTTACGCTGCAATTATTGATCACCAGGTTATTTATTGTTACCGGGTAATACGTTGAAGGATCATTGTCTTTCGGGTCATTCTTGATAGAAATACCAATAGTAGCGTCCGTAACCTGGATGTTGTCAAGCGTTATATCAGAGCAATACTGCGCTTTAAACCCCATTGTTAACCGCCCTGCATTTATGTTGAGGTTTTGAAACTTTACAAACTTTGCAGACGCGATCACTACTCCGCCGTTAATTGTAACTCCTTCGGCGGCTGTAACAACTACATATTTGTCCGGTGATCCTTTTACATTGTAAAGATTGAGGCCACTAATAGAGTGTCCGATAAAAAAAGTGTCTCCGGGAGTGTAATTGTAAACGTCGGGATTCGTTATATAAACCTTTCCGACAGTTGTAGGGGTAGTTAAGGAAATTGTTTTTGCATAGCAACACACCATTGCATGAAGCAACAGTATGACGCCAATGAATGGTTTCGTCATTTTGGCTGGATATTAGATTTTAAAAGTAACCGTAACAAAAATTAGGATTTTTTACAACCTGGAATATCCATTCATCGATTTACAGTAGATTTTTAATGAACCTTGATGGGATTTTAAGCTGGAGTAAGTCATGCTTGTATTGATCTATGACAACTACAATAGATTATGGAGGACAAATTATTGTTCATTTAGGGCTAAATGTCCGTTTTTATTTCTGACTTTCCTCTGTAAAACAAAAAATACAGTTACACAGAGGCACACGAAGAAAACACTGAGCGTCACAGAGCAAATACGCAGATCTTCCAAAACGAATTGACAGGATACTCCTTTGGAGAGGTATTAAATTTAAACCAAACTACCTGCCAACAGCATAAATGCGCGGACCGTTATATAAACCACACACCATTTTCTCTCAGCTGAAGACTGACTACAGACCCTTTAACTAAAGGCTCTGAATGCTTGATTACAATATTATTCTCCGGCAACATGACAGTTATTTCGTAATCGTGTCCAAAGAAAGAACTATTTTTTACGACACCTCTTATTGAGTGACTGGCTGATGTGTCCTCCGTGACAATTAAGTTTTCCGGTCTTATGAACATTTTTTTACCGGCGGGCTGTTCTATGGATAGCGCTGCAAAAGCGCTTGTTTTATCCGGTGCAATGAGGTTATACTTTCCAAACAATCCTCCTACATACTCATTTATGGGATGTTGATATACTTCCTGTGGCGAACCTTGCTGCACAATTTTACCTTCTTTTAAAACAATAATTTCATCAGCCCAGGATAATGTATCGAGCGGATCGTGAGATACGAGTATGCACGTAATCTTTAAATGCTCGCCGATATCATGAATTACAGATTTAAGTGTGCTTTTATGAATCATATCCAGGTTACTGAACGGCTCATCCAGCAACAATAGTTTTGGAGAAGTGATCAGTAAACGGGCCAGGGCTATACGCTGCTTTTCACCGCCGGATAGCTGATCCGTCCTGCGTTTCATCAGATGATTGATATGGCATATTTTGAATAGGGCCTGCGCTTCTTCCTCGGGTAATTCATTCACATATTCAAGCACCTGCGCGACAGTCAAAAAGTTAGGCAATTCAAATTGTTGAGATAAATACACGATGCCCTTATGGCCGGGAATTAGTTTTTCCGCCGGACCTTCAATACGAACATCTTCAAAAAAAACATTTCCGGAATCCGGCTGCGTCAATCCGGCAATAATTTTAAGCAGGGAACTTTTCCCAGATCCTGTCTCCCCAGCCACCGCAATCTTATGAAAAGCGGGTTGCGTAAAGCTTACGTTCGATAAGGCTTGTTCATCTCTTTCTGTCCGTGATATATTGGCGACTTGTAGAAAATTCATTCGTCAAAAATAAGGATTAGCGAGGAGGTGTGGGGTGTGAGGTATCAGGTTTCAGGTATCAGGAGTGAGGTATAAGGCATGAAGTTTGAGGAATAAGGTGTGCCAGGCGGCTAACAGCTTTTGCAAGGGGCAAGAATAGCTCATATTATCAGCAGGACCGATAAAAACTGATTACCATACAAGTATGATATCTACAACCAATATCGCTGGACACCTCAACTCTATAAAAATTTACAATTAGATAAATATCAAACCGCGCCTCGTCGACTTCACATCTCAATTGCACACACTCCTCACACCTCATACCTTAAACCTCACGCCTGATACCTGATACCTGAAACCTGATACCTCACAGCTCACAGCCATTCCCTATTTTCGCACCATGAATTACAAACAACCAGAGATCAGAACCGTACAGGTAACACGTTATGTTACGCCGTTGCGGGAAGGAGGTTCGTTGCCGGCTATTGCCGAGGCGGATGATGGCTTTATGTATGTATTAAAATTCAGGGGTGCCGGGCAGGGAACAAAAGCCCTCGTTGCAGAACTTATAGGGGGAGAAGTTGCGCGGATACTCGGAATAAAAGTTCCGGAACTGGTCTTTGCGTTACTTGACGAATCTTTCGGCCGGACCGAGCCTGATGAGGAAATCCAGGATTTGTTAAAGGCCAGCACAGGGCTGAATCTTGCACTGCATTATCTTTCTGGTGCTATTACCTACGATCCCGCAGTAACAAAAATTGATGAGGAGCTGGCGTCTAAAATTGTCTGGATGGATTGCCTGCTCACCAATGTTGACCGCACCGCACGCAATACCAATATGCTGATGTGGCACAGGGAACTTTGGTTAATAGATCATGGTGCATCTTTATATTTTCACCACTCATGGCACAACTGGCAACAACAGGCAGAACGCCCTTTTGTGCAGATTAAGGATCATGTGTTATTACCACAAGCCTCGAAGCTTGAATCAATAGATGCGGAAATGCGTGGCAGGCTAACACCGGAACGTATTGAACACATTGTATCATTGATTCCGGATGAATGGTTGGTAAATGGAGCAGCAGATGAAACGCCGGCAGAAATGAGGCAGGTTTATGCGCAATTCATCAACACCAGGATAAACAATTCTCACATCTTTGTAAATGAGGCCCAACATGCAAGAAAAACACTTATTTGAGTACGCTGTAATACGCTATGTGCCATTGGTTGAGCGGGAGGAATTTCTCAACGTGGGTGTTATTCTTTTTTGCAAAAGACTCCAATTTCTGCAGGCGAGGTTTAACATAGACGAGCAAAAGATAAAAGCTTTTAATGGAGATGCAGACATTGCACAATTAAAAGAATACCTTAATGCATTCTTATTAATCGCAGAAGGAAATAAAAACGGCGGACCTATCAGCAAACTGGATCCACCTTCCCGTTTCAGGTGGCTTACTGCAACGCGCAGCACAATTGTACAAACATCAAAAACACATCCCGGACTTTGCGGCGATATGGAACATGCCTTGGATAAACTATTTACACAACTGGTTTTGTAGTCAGCCGCGGGATTTTGATAATAATTGTATGAGCCGATTAGCAATACTAATCGGCTCATTTTTTGTTATATTTGAGCCGAATAAGTTAAATAATCGGCTCATGAAATATAATTGGCAACTTCCCAATTGGCCTGATTTTAATTTTAATCTTACAGAAATTGAAGATGATCTTTTCGCATTTGCCGGGGAAACCGGGCTTGTTTCGGGCTTACTACAGGCTATCCCCATAGACTTACAAATAGCGACAATCATAAATATCATGGTTACTGAAGCCATTAAAACATCAGAGATCGAAGGAGAGAATCTTAGCAGACAGGATGTGGTTTCATCAATAAAAAACAGACTTGGCATTCACAAAGCATCTCACATCATCAAAGATGTTAAAGCAAAAGGCGCCGGCGAACTCATGGTAAACATAAGAGAAACGTATGCCGAAACTTTATCAGGGGAAAAACTATTTGAGTGGCACACGTTGTTAATGAAAGGCAGCCCTGGCATTACGTCCGGAGCCTGGCGCAAAGGCAGATCCGCCATGCAGGTTATTTCGGGACCAATAGGAAAAGAAACGATCCATTTTGAAGCACCGCCTTCTACCGCAGTTGCTTCTGAGATGAAACAATTTATCCAGTGGTTTAACGAAACTGCTCCCGGAAGTATAAAAGAAATAAAAAAGGCGCCTGTTCGATCAGCCATTGCTCACTTATACTTTGAATCCATCCATCCATTTGAAGATGGAAATGGAAGAATAGGTCGTGCAATAACAGAAAAAGCGCTATCCCAAACTATTGGCCGGCCGGTAGTATTAAGCCTTTCGCGAACAATTGAGGCCGACAAAAAATGCTATTATAATGCTTTGAAAGAAGCCCAAAAAAGTACGGATATCACTAATTGGATAAAATATTTCACTAAAACTTTACTGAGCGCTCAAAGAGAAACTAAGCAATTAATTGAGTTCACTCTTACAAAATCAAGATTTTTCGACAGACATAAGGAGGTATTGAATGAACGCCAGCTCAAAGTGATCAATAAAATGCTTGATGCAGGCCCTGAAGGTTTTAAGGGAGGAATGACTGCAAAAAAATATATGTCGATCACAAAATCGTCCAAAGCTACAGCCACAAGAGACTTGCAATTGCTTCTTGAAACCAAGGCATTGCGTGTTGAAGGTGGCGGCCGAAGCACAAATTATTCGTTGAACATATGATTTTGCTATACGTCATAATTTGTCCTACACCTTGAAAGTGCAGGACAAATTACGCGTTACAGTCAGCCCTTAATTGGCTGTTTAAAACTGTCCTGCACTTTTAAGTGTAGGACAGTTTTAAACGGCTGCAACCAGCTCTTAATTCATCCACACAACCTTTTGCTCCGGCACGTTATCCTGACCAATGATATCTTTATACAGATCCGGCCTTCTGGCCTTAATATAGCGGTGTCCACCGGCCCGAGTCAATTTATCAGGAGTTAGTGTGGCAATCACAAACTCATCATTAAAACTTCTGCATTCAGCAATAATGTCTCCATAAGGATCCAGGATCATCGAGCACCCGTTTTTCAGCTGATCATCATCCATCCCGATTGGATTAGAAAAGATTGCGTAAATCGCGTTATCATAAGCTCTTGCCGGCAGCCATTTCATCAGCCAGCTTCTTCCTTTTAATCCGTCAAATTCCTGTCTGAGAGAGGTAGGATCATTTTCCCTGTTATACCATAACTGCGGATCAACAAAGCCTGCACCTGGTCTTGTAGAAGGCGTGCACATGGTTACATGCGGCATAAAAATAATATCTGCTCCGAGCAGCTTTGTCGCACGCACATTTTCGATGATGTTGTTATCATAACAAATCAGGATACCACACTTCCAACCAAGCAAATCAAAAACTACATACTGATCCCCGGGAGTAAGGTGCGGATTTATAAAAGGATGCAACTTGCGATATTTTGCAACCAGGCCATTTTTATCAACACATACATACGCCTTATACAATTTATCTGCATCATCTTTTTCGAACAAACCGGCCAGGACAACAATATTGTTCGCAGATGCGATCTCCGTTAGTTTTCTCACTGTGTTACCACCGGGAATGAATTCTGCAAGATCAAGCATTTGATCTTTCGAAAGATTGCGTGCAAAAGTATAGCCCGTTACAGAGCATTCATGAAAAGCAATAACGTCAGCACCGGCACTGGAAGCCTGTGCGGCTAATTTTTCAATTACAGAGAGATTATAGGATTTGTCACCACTTCTATTTTCAAACTGCGCAGTAGCGATTTTTACAGGCTGCATATCGATATTCGTTTTTCCAAATATACAACTACACAAGCTCATCAAACTTAACCCTGGCCGGTATAATGTAACTGTATCAACTTTGAAATAGATTCGCGGGAAGCCAATGCGTCCGGCTCCATGTTTTCAACCCGCTCTACCTGTTCGGCCAATGCATTGTCATTCACTTTATCACTCATCCACTTTGAATAATCATGATTCCGCAAATGGAACAACCAGGTGTCATCATCCACACCTTCTGCCAACTGCATAAAAGTCTGAAGATTGTTGGCTTTAAGCTTGAGTTTATTTTCAGGACCGGTAAAATAAAAACTATTTTCCGCCATATCCCCGGTGGCGTACTTCCTCTTATGTCTTTGCAAAACCTGTTGAGGAGCCTTTGTCCTGACGAGAAAAGGCACTTCCCCTGATTCCCTTTGCCATACGAGCACTTCCCCTTTTTGCAACTTCGCATTATTAACTATAGGTTTCTCAACGCCAATTATTTCAGCATAAGTATCGATTGTCTGCTCCGGATCTTCACCTACTGCAATAACAGTATTTGTCCTTTCCAATAATGGTTTATGAAGTAATTCAGGTTTTGTAGTAATGGCCATAAAATTGGAAAAAACGGACAAGGAAGAAAATGTATCCACATCTGCGGCTACCGGCGCAAGATGATGCGCTTCATCTAATATTAACCAATGTGGGCGACCTTTATCTTGCCTTAGTTTAAGTATCTCAGCCAGGAGTTGCTGTAAAAAAACCGGCTTTTCGTTCATTGAAAGCGCCAGCGTACACGCTACCACGCTTTGTTGTGGCTGTTCAAGCAATTGCATCAAAGGCTCAATAGCCGGCGGTTGCGTAGCATCACCGACTGCAACAGCGCCTTTCATCTCCAGGTAATCTCCTTCCGGATCTATCAGGCAATATTGGTATCCTGATGCAGTTAATGATTCCATAAACGCTGCGGTCAAAGTTGTTTTTCCTCCCCCGCTGCTACCCGCAACTACAATTCCGGTACCGTAGGGACTTACCATAAAAGGCGCATTGTCAAAGCGGCTACCTATTTCAAGATAATGCCTTTGCATTTTTTCATCCAGTGATGCCAGATCATCGTTCCGTATCTGTTCAATTAATTCTTTAACGCCATAACCATGATCAGCAACCGTTACCAGGTCACTCATATCTTTCAACGCAGGCAACGCGTTCGATACGCTGACTGCACATTCCGCCGCCTGCAACATTGCGCTGTCATTTTCAGCGTCCCCTACAGCTACAACATTGTGAAAAGAAAATTTTAAAGCAATAAGCGCTGCTTTAAGTCCTTTTGCCTTATTAATACCGGGAGGCAAAATCATTACTGCGCCTTTATTAAAAATAATCTGACGTTCAATGCCAAACTGCTTAATGACTTCCAGCACAGTATTTTGATGCGGCTCCCAGGTAGCAACAATTACCCTGCCTGCTGAAACCGGATGCACACCACGCCTTTTAAGTTCTTCTACAAACTCTTTCGGCGGAGCATCTCCCAGCAGGGTCTCCTCCAGTGTTGCAGGATTATAAACGAGTGCGCCATTTTCGGCCACTATCCTGTCAAAAATATTGTGATCGGAGAAAATGTCTTTTAGCTCATCCAGCTCACGGCCGGTGACTAAAATGATGGTCCTGCCGCTTGCCTTTAATGTTTTGAGTGACTCTACAATTTCTTTAGGAACAGTGCTATTGTGAGCAATGGTACCATCATAATCGGTTGCGAGTACAAAATATCTCATATAATCAATAAAGCATCAATTATACCAGTTTTCAAATGCGTAGTTTATTTAATAATTAAAGATTCGACCGGAAGCACCCCAAATAAAAAAAGCCGGACCAATACAGTTCCGGCATACATTATCTAAAACCAGGCTTTATTTATTTTTCTGTGCCCAGTCACGAAGCATTACAATAGCTGTAGACAACACCCCTGCACTTCCCTTAAAATCACCACTACCGCTTGGCTCTCCATGCACACCATACCACTCATAAAACTTACTGTGTTTGAGCACGATACTGAGCATTGGCTGAATTTCATCATATGCTTCCTGCGGAAAACCGTTGGCAACTAATTGTTGTATCATTCTTCCGCCAAACCAATGCCAGTCGCCGCCATTTTGATAAACATACAGTTTGGATGCATTGGAGTTTTTGTAGATCCCTTCAGGATAAGGCGGATAAATAGTCAGCCCGATGGAAGGCGCACCAGACAACGCTACATTTTTTAACATCTGTTTGTTTACCAACGCGATTTCTTCTTTTGACAGAAGGCCAGCTTCAATAGCCACTGCTGTTCCGCCGTGATAATGCATTTTGTTCTCGTCAAAATCAGCAGGAAAGGGAGAACCATTAACATACAGGTGCGGAATAAATTTGTGATTCTTTTCATCCCACAAATATTTGCGAATGTTAGTGGAAGTTAACTGCTTCAGATTCATCCATTTTTGCTTGCCGGCAGTTAGTTTTGTAAAGCCAATCATATCATTTAGCGCAATTACAAACATTGCATTATCATACACGTCAATTGCCCAGTGCGTATTTTCGTCTACATCCACAACAGCACCTCCTTCAATTTGCACGTCACCCCAATCCTGTGTGGTTGCCCCGGTTAACAATTGATATTTTTCAGAATACCTGTTCTTTAATAAATAATCAATAGAAAAAGCCATCCTTTCCAACACAGTTTTTCCACCGATCTTTTCGTTTAAAATTGAAGCATCTCCCGTTACACGTATGTATTTGGCAATAGCCTGTATCAACGATGTTTCCTGATCCGTCTCAACCGTATTTTTAAATCCTACGTGCCCGGGGTCGAGATCACTTGTGTATATATTGGGATCATTCCACGTAACATGTCCTTTCAACACATACCCATCAACAATTTCTCCGTTCGGTTGCTGCAAACGATAAAACGTCAGCAAATTTTTGCGAATAGTATCGGTATTGTACACTTTACATGATGTTTCAATAAACGTATTCATGTCCCGGATCCAAACCTGCGGATATCCGTCGCCCGCATTAAACCCTTTAGCCAATAGCTTTTCAGCCATTGCATAAACGGTATCCATTTTCTTATCAGATAATATTTTTTTGGCAAGCTCTTTCTTGTTTTGAGCAACAAGAGATGCAGAGAAAGCAAACATCAAAATAGATAATAGAATAAACTTTGTTCGCATGTTCAGACATATTAAAATTACACGAATGTACCGAAATTCTTATTATGAAAGCTGTGTCATTTTCGTAACAAGGCCTGACTGTCCGAAGCCTGCGCCTCCCTGCGAAGCTGCTGTCCTATTTTAGCCTTTGAAAGCCATTTTTCATTAGCACTCTTGCATTTATAAGGCACATTATTTATTTTGTTCCAACCTCCACAATATCTGCATCCGGTTTTCTGTCATTTTTTTATAACTCTAAATTCATTTGTATGAAAACATTCCGCACTGCAGTGTTATCAATTGTACCGTTATGCAATGCCCTTTTTGCTTTTTCCCAGGCAAACACATCCTTATCAAACCTTATTTCTCCGACTTCGGTAAACCAATCCCTTACACCTTCGCTGGATAACGCTAAAGATATTGGCAGCAACACAAAAGGATGGCGGACAATTTACCTGGACAGCCAAATCTATTTCAAAAATACACTTACAATCCATGCAAGAGGCACAGGTAATTTTTTTATGGGCAATAATGCAGGGAATACATCGCTCACAGGCACAAACAATGCCGCAATCGGCCAACAGGGCCTGCATGCGCTGACTACAGGTTCTTATAACGCCAGTGCAGGAACATATGCGTTAACCAGTAATACTTCGGGCATTGCCAATACGGGCATCGGATACAGATCGCTTAACAATAATAAAACGGGAAATAACAATGTAGCTGTAGGCACGCAATCAGCGTATTCAAATACCACCGGTTATTCAAATATTGCAATTGGCATAAATGCTCTTTTTAAAAATACCTCGGGCAGAAATCTCGTTGCAATAGGCGATTCAGCATTGTTTAACCAGAACGGCAGCACAGGTAACAATACAGCCGTTGGATCGAAATCTTTATTCAGTAGCACCACTGGTAATAATAATACCGCATCCGGTTACAGAGCTATGTTCAGCACAAGCACCGGCAGCAATAATGCAGCCCTGGGATCGGCAGCTCTGTATGCTAACACAACGGGATCGTACAACGTTGCGATTGGCTCCAGCACAATGCTGGCAAACATTACAGGATCATTTAATATTGCCGTGGGAAGTCTTTCACTTTATAACAACACAAACGGGCATGATAATACTGCGGTTGGGCACAACGTATTGTTATCTAACACTTCAGGATTTTCAAATACAGCAATTGGTGCAGGCGCCTTAACAAACGCTACAACAAGCAACTACAATGTTGCAGTGGGCGCACAGGCTATGTACAAGAACACCACCGGGCAGTTTAACACTGCCATGGGCACCTCCTCCCTTTATTCAAATACAACCGGCTTCGGCAATGTCGCACTAGGAATGGCCGCGTTGAATTTAAATACAACCGGAACTCATTTGGTTGCAGTAGGAGACTCCGCACTGTTTAACCAGTCTGCTGGCTTAGGGGGCAATGTTGCGGTAGGCCATAAATCCTTGTTTTCAAATACTACGGGGAACGACAATACGGCAACAGGATCATACACTTTATATACTAATGTAGCAGGGAACGAGAATGTTGCTTATGGCAGCCACGCACTATATACAAACAATTCTGGCAGCAATAATGTAGGTATCGGTGGAGTTGTTTTGTATTCCAATACTTCCGGCTCTAACAACACTGCAACAGGCATTGCTGCTTTATCAAGAAACACATCAGGCAGTTCCAATACATCTTACGGCTATCAGTCAGCGTTTTCAAACACTACAGGATATTCTAATGTATCAATTGGTACGAATGCACTATTTAAAAATGTGGACGGTCACAACCTTGTAGCGATTGGCGATTCTGCCTTATATAGTCAAAGTACAGGGGGCGGCGAGTTCAATACGGCCATCGGTTCAAAAGCTTTATTTTCTAATACCACCGGTTATTTAAATACAGCTTTGGGATATATGGCAATGTACAACAATATTACAGAAAGCGGGAACACTGCTGTAGGCAGCTATTCATTGTATAGCAATATTTCAGGCGATGCAAATACTGCTCTTGGATATGAGAGTTTACGACTCAATGTAAACGGCAATACTAATACAGCCTTGGGAGGAGCTTCACTTTTTCACAACTTATCCGGATCTAACAATACCGGAACCGGCGACTACTCCCTTTATCAAAACACATCCGGAAATGATAACGTAGCCTCTGGTGTTAATTCTCTTTTAAATAATCAATCAGGTAACTATAATACCGCCAGCGGATTTGCTGCACTGTATAACAACAAAAATGGAAATTCAAATGTAGCCATAGGTATTCTGAGCCTCTATAAAAACAATGGAGTCAGCAACCTGGTAGCAATAGGCGATTCTGCTTTGTATAATTTAACTGGCGGAGGACATAGCACTGCACTTGGCTCAAAAGCAGGCATCAACAATAGTACTGGTCCCAACAATACCTATATAGGCTACCACGCCGGCAACACTGTAACCATTGGCAGCTCAAATACTTTTATCGGGTATGGTGCGGATGACGGCAAAAATAATTTATCCAATTCCACAGCACTTGGCAACCTGGCTATAGCCACCGCCAGCAACCAGGTGATGCTGGGGAATACATCTGTTACTGCCGTTAAAGCAGCAGGCAGTTTTGTTATTTATTCTGATGGCCGTTATAAAAAGGATTTGAAAGAAAATGTGCCGGGACTTGAATTTATACTGAAGCTTCGTCCGGTCACCTATTACTATAACATTCACGGCATGAATGATGCGATGGGAACTACACAAAGAAGAACGGAAGATCAATCAGCTGACGGGGATGGATTTGTGCAGGCCAAAACTGTAGAGGATAAATCTATAGCTGCAAAAGAAAAAAAACTATATACAGGCTTTGTTGCACAGGAAGTGGAAACCGCTGCAAAAAAGATCAGCTATGATTTCAGTGGCTTATACAAACCACAAAACGACAACGATCTATACGGACTAAGTTATGCGGATTTTGTGGTACCATTGGTAAAGGCTGTACAAGAACTAAACAAAGAAAATGAGGATCTGAAGCAGGAAAATCTCTCTCTCAAACAAGAGAATGATGCTATTCAATCGAGACTTGACAGAATTGAGGCAATGTTAAAAATGCCTTCATCTACCAGTGTAAACGTTAGCAGCGCATCTCTTGATCAAAATGTTCCTAATCCATTTAACAACTCAACTACCATTGGCTATACACTTCCAACAGCCTTCACAAAGGCGCAGATAGTTATTACAGAACAGGGTGGAAAAGTATTGCAGACCATAAATGTAAGCGGAAGCGGAAAGGGGTCCTTGAATGTAAATACAAGAACACTCGCGTCTGGCACTTATTATTATTCATTATATGTTGATGGCAAATTAATAGCAACCAAAAACATGCTTATAGCCAGATAATACTTTATAAAACGACAACATAAAAGCCTCGGACTAAAAAGCTTGCCTGCCCTTTGCTTGCGCCGCGGGGTACTGGGTAGTGAAGAATCGGGCGCAATGCAGGCACAGGCTGGTTGGCATAAATCAGGTATCAGAACAGGCAATATTGCAATATGGGGACCTGGCGTAATTAATTTTTTAAACATGGCCATTCGATAATACCCGGTGGATTTTGTAGTTTCAATGTCGTTTTCATTGCTAACAGGCAGGCTTCACCGTTACTAAAAGGCTCTTTCTAACACAGTTACTCGTTTAAGTACAGCAAGGCAACAACATTTTCTCTTTACTCACTAAATAGAAACATTCATCACCACACAAAACAAATTGTATGAAGACCAATTCAACCGCATTACACAGAAGGACATTCATTCAACAAACCGCATTGACCATAGCTGGAGCAAGTTCATTGTCCGCCCTGCCGATGCTTGGTTACGCCAGCCCTTATGCCGACGATAATCTCAACATTATTGGTCCGTTAGAAGGATATTCTCCGCAGATCGGCATTTTGGTTTCCATGATGGCATGGAACAGGGCGTCTGTCATTAATGCTGTGAATGGCTTAACTCAACAGGATCTCGACTTTTTAATTGACGACAAATCAAACACCATCGGAGCGCTGTTGCTTCATCTTGCCGCGACTGATACAGTGTATCAGGATCTTACATTCAACAACCTCAAGGATTTTAGCGATGAAAATAAAAAGAAATGGGGTGTTGCAATGGAACTGGGCGACGAAGGCAGAAAACAGATCAAGGGCAACAATCTGGATTATTATTTAAACGCCCTACACGAAGTTCGCCAGAAAACACTTGACGAATTTAAAAAGCGGGATCACAAATGGCTGGCTCAGGTAGATCCACATTTCTTTAATAACCAACCCACCAACAATTTTTGCAAATGGTTTCATGTTTGCGAACACGAATCAAACCACAGGGGTCAGATAACGGTGATAAGAAAGAGGTTGCCGGGGAGTAAGTCTAAGGCTGAATAAAAAAATTTAATATTGTTTGGTAATCGGCAAAAAGGTGAACCGTAATTTCTTTGCGATACTTTTGCCCGGCTCAGATAACCTAACCGTAATTTCATGACAGATCGCCTACTCAATAGAACTGTTTTCGGCAACGAAGAAAATAAGAATAGAGTCTTAACCCGAGATGAAGCTTACACGCTTCTTAACAATTGGGTACCAAATGAGAAATTGCGTGTACACATGCAACAGGTAGCATATCTTATGCAACGATGGGCGGCAGAAGCAGAAGGACTTGACGAAGCTGATCAATGGCGCTGGGAAATGGCTGGATTACTCCATGATGCAGACTGGGAACAATGGCCGGATCTTCATTGCAGAAAAATAGTGGAAGAACTGGAGCAGCGTAATGTCGATCCTGAAATTATACGTGCTATAGCATCACACGGACCATCTTATTTTGGCGTTGATCCGGTAACAACGATGGATAAGATGTTGTATGCATTTGATGAGCTATCCGGGCTTGTCCACGCTTATTCTCTAATGAGAGAAACAGGTTATGAAGGTATGGATTTGGCAGGCGTGAAAAAGAAACTGAAATCAAAAGGCTTTGCAGCGAATGTATCGCGTGATGACATCCAGGATGCGTGTGAACGCGCCGGCATTTCACTTGATACATTGATAGCATTCATCATCAAACATCAGCCGATGCTTAGTAAACAGAAAGCATAAATGCATTTACCGTTAATAAGATCTACACCATATAATTGGAGTAATAATCTTTTCAAAGGGCTTTTTTGTAGCCATTGGGCTTGAGGGATATAAACCAAAACTCCGGTCATTAAACTACAACGGAGTTATTGATTTAATATGAACCCCAATAAAACAATCATCCTGGCAACCTTTAGGCACATAACCGCAACTCGTTATCAGACCAATTGAATCAGAAGTAAAATAGACATCATTCTTTTTCTTTTCTACATTCAGCCAAACTGTGGGCGCCTGGGCATAAATTTCATCAAGCAGAACCGCCGCATCACCTTCCTGATGCGTATTTAAGGCTGCACTATCTTCAGTCCAGGATCTCATGATTTGCAATAAGGGTGCTTGTCCCTGATTATACACATAACTGCCGGCCAAATAACTTCTGCCTTTTACAGCTCCGTTCCGCACCGTTATTTTAGTCTCTGCATAACCGCCAAACACTGAACCGCTATAAATGATATAAGAATAGGAATTTCCTATTGATGCTTTATAGCTATTCCAGGCCTGCTTGCTTTTTTCAAATTCACTGGCGTACTGTATACTGTCTTTTTTACACGAAAAAAACGAAGTAATTAATACTATCGCGACAAGTAATTTCATATCAGGTGATTTAATAAAAAGGATTAACTATATATTGTCCAATAGCATGACTGTATATTTGCCATATTCGTTCCTGATTTAAAAAAATTTTCATCTATTTAGATTGCATCAATCGTTTATTCCAATCATCTACCCTTTTCCACACATCGCCCATGCATTCTATAGAGGCTTACAGGATTGACAAGCCCGGCTTTAAGCGCGAGCTCAGGTTAAACTAAGGGATACAATACCACCAGGCATCAGCACCAGAACATATAAATTCATGTCACATATAACGGTGAACTAACTAAACAAAAAATAACAACTACAATAAATTGGTTAGCTATAAATATTCTTTTGCAAGAATTCATTTTTAAACTTTCCGGAGGGATCATATTCAGCAACCAGTTGTTTAAAATCTGAAAGCCTTTTATAACGTGATTGTAAAATACGTGGCTGCATTGTAAACAGCTTTGCCCAATGTGGCTTAGCATTGAAAGGAGAAAGTTGTGCTTCAATCAACGGCAACAAACTCATTACTGCGTCTGTCTCCTGCTTCCATGTAAAATGGATTGCGACAGAGGTCTGCCTATAACAAGGACTCATCCAGAGTTCATCAGTTTTAATAGTGCGTATTTCCGTTATAAAGAGGTGGGGTGATATTTTTTCATTTAGTTTTTGTACAGCCATTATAGCTTCATAGGCATTTTCAATAGGCACAAAATATTCAGCCTGTAATTCTTTTCCTGCGCTGGGCTTAAAACCCATTTTAAAATGCGGCATTCTTTCATACCACGTGCCTGGAATGCCCATTTGGTCGGTAACATTTTCAGCTGACTGATCTGCTATAGGATGCATATTTTTTGTGGCAAGTTTTGCACCATATAATTCCGGCGCGGCCGTTGTATTATCATCGTCAACAACGCGGCTTTTTATCCAGACTTCATTAATGTTTTTATTTTTCCAGTCGGTGAACAGGCTTACGCTATAACCTTTAGATTCAAGGTCTGCAAAATTATTCCTTAATTCCTCCATTGGCATATTAAGATATACAACCTGTTTCATTTTAAAGGTTGGTATAATATCAAGGGTAACTTTTGAGAGTATGCCGATCGCGCCAAGATTAACGACGGCACCATAAAACTTATCTCCGTCTTTGTTCTTTGAAAGGGCAACAACATCCCCTGCGGCATTAACAAATTCAATTGCAGAAACCGAGGTAGATAAATTCCCATTGTCTACACCAGAGCCGTGTGTGCCGGTGGCACAAGCTCCTGCAACAGTAATATGTGGCAATGAAGCCAGGTTTGCCAAAGCATAGCCGTTTTCATCAAGATATGGGGCAAAATCACCATAGCGTGTTCCGGACTGTACGGTTATCGTATTTGCCGTTTTATCTAACGATAATACCTTATTCATCTGCTGTAGCGAGAGCTGGTTTTCTGTACTGTCTGCGATTGTATTGAATGAATGTCTTGATCCAAGCGCCCTGATCTTATTACACTTTTTAACAACTTCCTGTACCTGTTCAACCGACGTTGGATAGTGCACATGATCAGTACTGTAAGTTAAATTGCCAGCCCAGTTTGTAAGATGCCCGTTCATTGGAGTAGGTTTTTGAGAAGAATTGCAGCCAGTTAGATCTGATAAAATTACACCACCGGTTAAAACCGACATTGTTTGTATGAATGTTCTTTTATCCATGGATTATTTTTTTAAGTTGTCAGCAATTAAGAGGAACGATTATTTGTAGATCAGCAGTTTGGTTATTGCTTGCATATAAATTTACTTCTTCTGGAGCGATAAAGAATATATTTCTGTAACGATAATGTGGATGGTCAATAGCATTGGAGGGGCAAAGTGGAATATGCATTTGTAACCGTAGATGGATAAGTGGGGCCTGGGCAATAAAATTGTTTCTTTTTTTAAACCACACAATAGACACTAAGCGACACAAAGAATTAAAAAGAGAAAAGTAAGAAAAAGCGCCAGATAGCGGTAGGGACACAAGCAAAAAAAGTTGTATCTCGTAATTTATCGCCGCGTCGCTGCTACTTAGCGCTCGTTGCGTGAACCCTGGCTTTCAATGATTGCCCTACTTTCGAATTTGCTTTTAACTGTTGGACCTGTTTCAAAGCTTCGGCATAAGATGTTTCTGATTGCTGTGCAAGGATCCTTCTGTTTCTCGAGGATAGTTCCTCCAACGATATCTCGAAGTTTTTGCCGGATTTCATCAGAGGTCATTTATTCAATGTCAGGAAAAAAATTGAGGTATACAAGGCCTGGAGCGGCCCTATATACCTCATTTGTGGAGCTGAGGGGGATCGAACCCCTGTCCAAACATATTTACCATAAGCTTTCTACATGCTTATTCCATTATTACTTGTCGGCGGCAAACAGGAAATGAACAAACCAATCTGTCGCTTAGCTGGATAGTCTTTTGTAACGGTCACAGCCTTCCGTTACAGCATTCTGTGTTTAGTTTTGAGTCGGCGGCGGAGCCTGGTAACAGAACAACCTGCTCAACGCGGCCCTAATGACTATCTAATCACTGATTAGGCAGCCATGGCATACTGTGTATTGCCATTTGAAGTTTGAATATTCAGATTAAAGTGCTAATTATACAACGCACTGCATGCTTACACCTACCGTAACCTATGCTGTCAAAACCAGTACAGCCCCGGGTTATGTACGATGTTAGGTGTGTGATGTTAGATGTGTTTTAGTGCAGGCCGACTGTGTTTTTGGTCGGCAACCTTTTCAATAAAGTAGCTCTCCACACCTTATACCTTACGCCTCACACCTCATCACCTCCCTATCAAAGAACTTTTATGGGAGGACAAATTTACGAAAGTTTTCCGGTTTTGCCTCATTTCAAACAATCGCGCCTGTTAAAAGATAGCAAACGCAGCGCCGTTTCTGGTCCCGGCTTTAAGCTTTAGGCTTTGGGCTTTAAGCTTCCTTCTTATCTTCACAGCTATGAACGTAAATATGCCCTTACAGACATACCAGGAAAATATTACAACGCTAAAATCGCAGCTGGAAACAATTGCCGCCAAAAGAAGAAGAGCTGCCTGGATGCGCTTTTTCATTGTTGTCGCGACAATTCTGCTTGTGAGATTTACCTGGCAGTTCTCCAGCTGGATCATCATTTTGTCTGCAATTGTGGGTATCGCTGTCTTTTTAATTGCAGTTTCCTTTGACACCGATCTGAAAAATAAACTGCTTAACCTTGAGCGTCTTTTAAAAATAAATGAAGAAGAGGTAGCATTGCTTAATGGCAATTATCATAGCCGGTTTGACGGCAAAAATTACGAGCCCGAACAGCATGTATATGCACATGATCTTGACATCTTCGGTAAAGCCTCCATCTATCAATATCTCAACCGGGCAACGAGTGAACAAGGAAGACAGTTGCTGGCAGATCGTCTGCTGAGTCATCAATCCAAAGAAGAGATCCTGTTGACGCAGCAAGCAGTAAAGGAAGTCGCACAGGACACAACATGGCGGCATCAATTCCAATCGTTTGGAACGGCTGAACCACTGTCGCTTCGCACTGAAAAAAGAATTGAAAACTGGATGCAACTTCCGCCATTGTACGATCATAAAGCATGGAAATTGCTGGCATATGGTTTTCCGGTGATTACGATTACAGTGACCATTCTTCATCTTGCAGATATAATCAGTGCGCCTTTGTTCTATACGCTTGTTTTCGCCTTCATGATATTTGCTTTTTCCATTAGCAAAAAACTGCATGAGACCTACAACTTACTTTCCAGAATTGTAACGGAAGTAAACACCTTGCACAAACAACTGGAACATATTGAGAACAACAGCTTCTCGTCCCCGTTAATTCAATCCATCAAAAGAAACATACAGGTAAAAGGCTCGTCAAAAGCGTCTGCTGAAATTCTTGGTCTCAAAAATATTCTTGGCCGCTTTGACGTACGTCTGAATGTTTTTGCCTTCTACATTTTGAATACATTTTTGCTATGGGATCTTCACCAGATCCTGGCACTGAACAAATGGAAAAAGAACAATCAACAAACTACCTCTCACTGGTTTAATGCCATTGCCCAGATGGAAGTAATATCTGGCCTGGCGACACTCCATTTCAATCAACCAGCATGGAGCTTTCCATCCATTTCAACTTCGCATTTCACGTTGAATGGCCATAACATCGGCCATCCCTTGATTGCGGAAGGAAAAAGAGTTGACAACAGTTTTGGGTTAGAAGGCTTGGGAAAAGTCAGCATCATCACCGGCTCGAACATGGGTGGGAAAAGTACATTTTTACGGAGCATTGGTGTTAATGCTGTTCTGGCGTTAATGGGAGCCCCTGTGTGTGCCGCATCATTTACAATATCACCTATTAAACTGATGTCGAGTATGCGCATTGCGGATAATCTGGCTGACAACACTTCAACGTTCTATGCTGAACTGAAGAAGCTTCGCCTCATTATAGAAGCGGTGAATAACAAAGAGCAGGTTTTTATTTTGCTGGATGAGATACTCCGTGGCACAAACTCACTCGATCGTCATACTGGTTCAAAAGCTTTGATCAAACAGCTAATCCATCAACAAGCCGTGGCCGTTATTGCAACACATGATGTGGAACTGGCGCAATTGGAAAATAGTTTTCCGGAAGCCATCCATAATTATCATTTTGATGTACAGGTTGCCCATGACGAATTATTCTTCGACTACAAATTAAAAAAAGGCATCTGCCAAAGCCTCAATGCGTCGATACTGATGAAGAAGATCGGAATAGAGGTTTAATGTGCAGATGGGTGAATTTGCAAATGTGCGAATGTGCAGATGCGCGAATGAGCGAATGTGCAGATGGGTGAATATGTAAATGATGAACGATCTAAACCTCCATTGCGTCGTGTTTACCCAGGAAGTTTCTAAATAAATAAAATGGGCCCGATTAAATCGGGCCCATTTTATTATAACCTTATCGAGCAAAATCTTGCTCTTGCGTCAGAATAGTTTGCACATTTGCATATTTGCACATTCTCACATTCGCACATTTTCAATTGTCAACTTTCAATTTTCAATTATTTAAACAGTCTCCAGAAATCCAATCCCAACGCGTAAGCCATCAATCCCAGCAACAACACCATACCCGCCATTTGTGCATACTCCATGAATTTGTCACTTGGCTTGCGGCCGGTGACCATTTCGATGATGCAGAACAAAGCATGTCCTCCATCCAGTGCCGGAATCGGCAATATATTCATGAACGCGAGCACTATGGAGAAGAATGCCGTCAGGCTCCAGAAGTTCTGCCAATCCCATTGAGAAGAGAACATGTTGCCGATGCTGATCAGGCTTCCCACTGATTCACTTGCTTTCACTTTACCGCTGAAAATAAGTTTCAGCTGCAACCAGTAGGATCGCAGGGTTTCGATGCTCTTACGGAAACCTGCAGGAAAAGATTCAAAGAAAGTGTATTTAATCTCTTTGATCTTAATCAATTTGGAAGGATCGGTATTAAATAATCCAATTGCGCCGGCCTGTGGCACAGTTAAAGACGTATTTAATGTATCCGCACCACGCAGGTAAGTCAACGAAATTTGCTTGCCTTTGTTGGCCGCTATTTGTCGTTTAAAATCATTAAAAAATTCAACTTTGTTTTCATTCAGTTTAATGATCTTATCACCTTTCATCAGGCCAGCTCTCTTTGCCACCGATGTATCAATCACACTGTCAATGGCAGTAAAAGGAATGCGGACATCAATAAAATTCAGATCCTTATAACTGATCAACGTGCCGGCAAACTTGTCCGGAATATTGATATTTACATGCTCACCATTTCTGTCAACCTGTAAAGATTTGGCATCATCAAGAATAACGTTGAAAGGAATTGCCTTAAATTTCTCAACGTATTTTCCATCAACACTCAATATTTTATCGCCGTCTCTTAAGCCAATTGTCTGTGCCAAAGAGTCTGCAGCAATGCCATATGTCATTTGATTCGTTGGAATGTATTCTTCACCCCATGACCACAGCATCATTGCATAAATAAAGAATCCCAATAACAGGTTTACTACAACACCACCCACCATGATAATCAGGCGCTGCCAGGCCGGCTTGCTTCTGAATTCATAAGGTTGAGGAGGAAGTTTCATTTGTTCTTTATCCATGCTTTCGTCCACCATCCCGGATATTTTCACATATCCGCCAAACGGAACCCAACCGATACCATATTCGGTTTCACCAATTTTTTTCTTCCAAAGACTAAACCAGGGGTTAAAGAACAGGTAGAACTTTTCAACCCGGCAACCAAACCATTTTGCCGTAACAAAGTGTCCAAGTTCATGTAGGGTAACGAGAATGGAAAAAGAGAGGATAAATTGCAAAGCCTTGATTCCAACACTACTCCAGTCTATAGCTAATAATATCATTGCTTGTTTGTTATGCCCCGCAGGGATATGTTTTATTAATTAATGTTGAGTTTAACGGTCTCAAATATATCTACAGTATTCTAAATGTAATCTTATAAATGCGTGTTTTACACGAATGGCAAAAACAATGTTTTACATCTGAATCAGTGAAGCGGCGAAATTACGCGCCTCTGCATCGCTTTCAAAGTACTCTTCCAGGGTTGGCTTTTCAATGAAAGGTATTTTATCAATTGTTCTTTCCACCATTTCTGTGATGTCCAGGAATCCAATACGATTGCGCAGGAAAGCAAAAACAGCGATTTCATTGGCTGCGTTTAGCACGCAGGGTACATTTCCTCCTTTAAACAAGGCGTCAGTAGCAAGCACCAGGTTACGGAACGTTCTGATGTCTGGCTCTTCAAAGGTTAACGTACCAGGCTTTCTGAAATCGTATCGCGGAAATTTATTGGGAATGCGATGCGGAAAAGCCATTGCGTACTGAATAGGCAGCTTCATATCCGGCAATCCCATTTGAGCTTTAATACTGCCATCCTCAAATTGAACCATACTGTGGATAATGCTTTGCGGATGGATAACCACCTGGATCTGATCAGGTTGAAGATTGAATAACCAACGGGCTTCAATCATCTCAAGACCTTTATTCATCAGTGTTGCAGAGTCAATAGATATTTTGGCGCCCATACTCCAGTTCGGATGCTGCAGCGCGTGATCACGCTTAACATTTACCAGGAAGTTTGGTTTCTTTCCAAGAAAAGGACCACCGCTCGCCGTTAAAATTACCTTTTCTATTTTGTTGCGCGACTCACCAATCAGGCATTGGAAGATCGCGGAATGCTCGCTGTCCACAGGAATAACCGGCACTTTCTTTTCCATTGCTTTTTGCATCACCAGATCTCCAGCTACCACCAATGTTTCCTTATTAGCCAAACCAATGGCCTTGCCGTTTTCCAGCGCCTGGAGCGTAGGTTTCAATCCTGCATACCCAACAATCGCGGCCAGCATAAAATCGTAACAATCCATAGCGGCTACTTCATCTAACGATTGTTCACCTGCAAAAACCTTTATATGTGTTTTGGCTAACGCCTCCTTTACTTTATGATATTTTCTTTCATCACCGATCACTACTATGTTGGGCTGGAACTCAAGCGCCTGGCGGATCAGCAATTCCTCATTGGTATGCGCAGTAAGAACTTCGGCCGAAAATTTATCCGGATTTGTCCTGATCACATCCAGTGCCTGCGTGCCAATTGAACCAGTAGAACCAAATATTGCAATACGCTTTGTCATAGTACTTTTTTCTATAATAAGACTGGTAAAGATAATAGAATCTATTACGAAGGAATAGATGATTTATTTGATTACCAAATTTGATGCCTCAAAGAAAAGAAAAACCGTCTTATTTAGTAAGACGGTCTTCATTTTCAAAGCGTTAGCCTCTATTTAAATTCAGTATCAGCAACTTCGGTGTTCATTTGCATATCGGTCACATTCATTTCCATGTTCTGCTGTTGCTCCCCAACTTTAATGGTCAGATTGATCTTGTAGGGCATCATCACGGCATTTACCTTGCGATAATCTGATAATTCAACGGTTTGTAACAGGTTCATGCCATTTACTTCAACTGCCTGTTCAGATTTTACCAGCAGATGCGTATTTACATCATAATATTCTGTCCTGGTTTTGCCTGAAGGAACTGTTACGGTAACTACATAAGCGTCTTTTCCATCAACTTTTTCGGTTTTTCCGGTAGCCAGTTTATAATTGTTGCCAGTTACGTAGTCAACCTGTTCAATGATGTTTTGTTGAATCTTCTTCTCTTTCAATTCGTCATCGGTCAAAGGCATTTGATTTGGTCCCTGCGATCTGAAGCCTGTGTTTCCATCAAACACTTCTTTGCTTACCACATTGCCACCCATGCTAATTGTCCTTAGTGTTTTGTTTGGCGCTTTTTTGCGTTCTTCCACATCAAGGTTCATTCCTTGCATACTCATTGTTGCTTTTGTTACTGTGGACTTTATGCCCTTGATATTGTCAATGCCACCAATGGCCGTTAAAAAGTCACTCACTACTTTCTTACCATCAGGAACTGCAATGTTAGATGAAGCGCCTGCAGTTACCGGCTTCGCATATTTATCATAATTATTAACCGGATATCCAAGTTTCTTTAATCCTTCTCCAACTTGTGAAGCTTTACCTGTTACAACGATGCGCGCATTGTTGATGGTAAAATATTTCTGAGCAGCTTTTTGTACGTCTGCCGCAGTTACCGCGTTTATTTTCTGGAGATAGGTTCTGTAAAAATCTTTAGGAAGATTGTTTAGTAAAATATTGGTTGCAAAAGTGGCAATGCGCGAAGCATTCTCCATGCCTAATGCAAAGTTGCCGGTATACCATGTTTTTACTGCACTTAGTTCTTCTGCGGAAACCGGCGTTGTTCTGATGCGTTTGATCTCTTTTACAAATTCAGCAACAGCACTGTCCGTTTTTTCATTACGTACAGATGAGGTAGCCGTAAATGTTGTTTGAAAACGCCCACCGCTGATACCCGATCTTGCGCCATAGGTAAAGCCGTGTTTTTCGCGAAGGTTCATATTAAGATAGCTGTTGAAATCTCCACCCAAAATTTGGTTAGCAATCAGTGTAGCGAAATAATCAGGGCTACTCATTGGCATGTTAACCAGGTTGGCAACGTTTATCTCTGATTGAACTGCATTCGGCACATCGACCAAATCAATTTCGGTAGCTGCAACGTTTTTTACGTTAGCAAGCTGAGGCAATGTTAGCACAGCTCCTTTCCACGTATCCAAGCCTTTTTCGGCCAGCGCCTTTGCAGCTTCTGGTTTGATGTCGCCGACAAAAGTGAGAAACCCTCTTGACGGTGTAATATATTTTGCATAATACTGTTTGGCATCATCCAACGTCAATTTCTGTACGCCTTCTTCCGTAGCAAATTCGCCAGCAGGATGATCCAGACCATACAACAAAGCATTTCCGGCGCGCGCTGAAATTGCTTTTACATTGCGTTCGTTGGCCTTAAGACCAGTGATATATTGAGATTTCAATTTATCGAAAGACTCATCTTTAAATGCAGGATGTTGCAAAGCATCTGCCATCAAAAGAAAGGCCTGATCAAAATAACGCGTTAAAGCGGAAGCTGAACCTCCTGAAGAATTCAGGCTCACGTCGGCACCGATCTGATCAACCGCTTCATCAAACCGGGCCTTTGTTTTAGAGGTCGTTCCCTCATTCAGCATTTGTCCCATCAGATTCATAATACCTGCTTTGCTGCCTTCTTTTATAGGACCGGCATCAACAGTATAAGTAGCTGTTACTTTTGGCAACTTGTGATTCTCAACTACCAAAACAGTTATGCCGTTGGAAAGTTTGTAAATAACGGGATCCGCTATTGTGATAACGGGTGCCGGACCTGCTTTTGGCGGTTTGGAGCGATCTATTGTCTGCGCCTGAACAGACTGAATGAGAAAGGCCGCAGCTATATATAAAGTTATTTTTCGCATAATAATAAATAGTTTAAAGGTTACGATCGGAATTACTGTTTAGCAGGTAAGTAATACAATACCACGCGCTGATCTTTGTTGAGATATTTTTTTGCAACATCTCTTATCTCTTCACGCGTTATTTTATGTACCTGGTCCAGCTCTTCATTGATCTGATTGGTGTTCTTGTTGTAGAAGGTATATCCCTCTGCCAGGTTTTCAGCTACACCAATTACCCTGCTATTAGCGCTTACATAACCGTTTTCAAACTGGTTCATTATTTTCTGGTAATCTGATTCGCTGATCAGGTTGGCTTGCAGAGAAGCAACTTCCTCATCAATATCCTGCAACAACTGCGTTAATGGCGCATTGTTGTTTGGTAATGCATAAGTGATATAAGCGCCGTAATCTTCCAACGCATAGTTTAACGCGCCCACTTCCAATGCATCTTTTTTATCATCCACCATTTTTTTATACAGTTTAGAGCTTGCTCCACTGGATAAAATGGAAGAGATTAACCCAAGCACTTTGGAATCATGCGTGCTCATTCCCGGTGTACGATATGCAGCCATGATAGCCGGAATTTGAATGTTGGCATCATAAACTGAGTCGACGATTTCATGAGCAAGCGGCGGTTCCTGTATATGAGGCTGCTGTATATCTGCGCCGCGTGGCACCGCACTAAAATATTGTTTTGCGAGAGTTGTTGCTTTGTCTACATCGATGTCGCCAGCAATACTTAAAACCGCATTGTTGGGAACATAATACTTTTTAAAGAATGCTTTGAACTCGTCCAGCCTGGCAGCATCCAGGTGTTCCATTGAACCGATAGTCTGCCAGCGATAAGGGTGCTCCGTAAACAAACGTCTGAAGATTTCATACGCGAACTTTCCATAAGGCTGATTATCGAGGCGCTGTCTTTTTTCTTCTTTTACAACTTCATTCTGCGTCTTCACACCAACTTCATTTATTACCGGATGCAGCATGCGCTCACTTTCCAGCCAAAGGCCAAGCTCCAGCTGATTAGAAGGAAACACTTCATAATAAAAAGTTCTGTCCTGTGTTGTATTGGCATTGTTCTGACCGCCGTTTGATGAAACGATCTTCATAAACGTACCTCTCTTTATGTTGTCTGTTCCTTCAAACAATAAATGTTCAAAGAAATGCGCAAATCCGGTACGGGCAGAGTCTTCATTTTTAGACCCCACATGATACATAACCGAAACTGCTACAACTGGCGCTGTTTTATCCTGGTGCAGAATTACATGCAGGCCGTTATCCAGGTCAAACTCTTTGTATTGCACTTTCTGTGCATTTACAAAAGCAGCTGTAAACAAAAGCGCTACAGTGAGCTTAAAGCTTTTTTTTCTCATTCATTCTTCGTTTTTATTGATTAGAGTAAGGAGCACAGTTGAAATTATAACGATTTGAAATTGATTACGAACCGTAGTAAACAAATTTCAAATCCTGATAATTCCATGAAAATAAACTTTTTACAATTTCAGCATAAAAAAACACCGGCGCATTTGCAATCCGGTGTTTTTCATAAAAAATTATACAGGCTCTTATTATTGATTGACGAACGGTTGCAGTGCGTCAGCAATCTTCCGGTCGTTGCTTAAGCGTGGAAGCTTATTCTGGCCACCAAGCTTACCAATGGATTTCATGTAATCAATAAATCCATTTTTAACGATCGGCGTTATTTTAAGTTTCTGCAGAATATTGCCGGCTATTAAATCGTCGTAATAAACGTTTTTCTGTCGAAGGTTATTATCTACCTTTTCTATAAAGCCTTGCAGATCTGAGGGGGCGTTCTCAAATTCTATAAACCATTCATGGTAACTTTTTCCTTCACCCTGCTGAACCATCGGCGCAACTGTAAACTCAATAATTTTCACATTGTCTTCATTAGCAGCTTTCATTAAAGCCTGCTCTACCTCTTCGCCAATAACATGCTCACCAAAGGCAGAAATATAATGCTTGGTTCTGCCGGTAACTACCAGGCGATAAGGTTTTGTGCTCACGAACTTCACCGTGTCGCCGATATTGTATGCCCAAAGCCCTGCGTTGTTATTGATGATGAGGGCATAGTTTTCCCCCACCTTTACATCTTTCAATGATAAACGTGTCGGATTTTCATTGAAGATCTCACCAGCGGGCACAAACTCGAAAAAGATACCGGAATCAGTATTTAATAATAATCCCTCTGCATTTTGTGAATCCTGGAAGGCAAAGAATCCTTCGCTGGCAGGGAATGTTTCGATTGAATCGATTTTCTTGCCGATGCTATCAAACAGCTTGGCTCTGTAAGGCTCAAAATTTACACCGCCATAAACCATCACTGAAAAGTTGGGGAACAGGTCGGCAATCTTCTTTCCGCTAACCTGCGTTAGTCTGTCAAAATACATTTGCATCCATGGTGGTATGCCGCTGATCAGCGCCATATCCTCATTAATGGTCTCCTGAACAATTTTATCCAGCTTAGTTTCCCAATCTTCAATACAGTTGGTCTCATAGTCAGGAAGCTGGTTACTTCTCAAATATTTCGGAACATGGTGATTTACGATACCACTTAAGCGGCCGGTTGGAACGCCGCCAACCCTGTCAAGCTCGGGCGATCCACTTAAAAAGATCATTTTCCCTTCTGTAAAATTCGCGTTTCCACTTTCAGCGATATAGCAAAGCAATGCATTGCGGGCGGAATCAATGTGATTGGAAATTGATTCTTTACTGATAGGAATATATTTTACGCCACTGGTGGTACCACTCGTTTTGGCAAAATAAATGGGCTTTCCCTTCCATAGAATATTTGCCTGGCCCTGTTTTACTTTGGTGATGTAACTTTTAATCTGCTCATAGTCGCGTATGGGAACCTGCTTTTTAAAATCCTCATAGGTCTTTATATTTTCAAAACCGTGATCTTTTCCGAATTCGGTGTCTTTTGCTGTTTTGATCAAATCCTTAAAAATCACCTCCTGGTCTGCAACAGCGGTCTCCATCCCCTTCTTTATTCTGTTATATATATATCCGGCAAACGGCTTCGCTAGTAAAGATTTTAAATTCATAATCTAGTATTGATTGGGGATAACAAAAATAGGCGCATAAAAGGGAAAAAAGTCAATAGTGGATACAATACCGTCTCCTTAAGACGAAATTCACTTCGTCAAGTACGATCTTTGAAGTACGAAGTACTTAATTTTAAGCACGTTGTCTTGTGGGTATCACGGAAAATGGCGAATTTGCCTTACTTATATTCAATTCATTGTTGCGCCGTGACAAAGGAATAAAATAGCCCTTAGACAAGGCTAAAAACCTATTCACTTTCAATCAGATAAAGATTAGAATCAGGTATTTTTGTGTTTTGGAGCAATTTTTTTGAAAAATCCTTGCCTTATTCCATTGTAAAACCTTACCTTTGCCGTCCTAATTTTGGATAAGCCATGTTCGCAGTCGTAAAAATCGCAGGTCAGCAATTTAGAGTACAGGAAGGTCAAAGCCTGTATGTTCCTCACCTGCAAGCAAAAAGTGGAGATAAACTTGAGTTCAGCGAAGTATTGCTGGTTGACAACAACGGCAGTCTTTCTGTTGGAACTGATGTTAAAGCTGTAGTTAAAGCTGAAGTTTTGAATGAATTTGTGCAGGATGATAAAGTGATCGCATTCAAAATGAAAAGAAGAAAAGGCTTCCGTAAAAAACACGGGCACAGAACTCAATTCACTCAAATTAAAATTGAAAGCATCGCTTAGTAAGAGCGGAGCAAAAAAGTAATTAACATTCAAACTCATTTACTATGGCTCACAAAAAAGGTGAAGGTAGTGTAAAAAACGGCCGTGATTCACAAAGTAAACGTTTAGGAGTAAAGATATATGGTGGTCAGCCAGCTGTAGCTGGTAACATCATCGTTCGCCAGCGCGGAACTGTTTATCATCCTGGTAAAAACATTGGTGTAGGAAGAGACTACACACTGTTTGCACTTACAGATGGTATCGTAGAATTCAGAAAAACTACTGCAAACAAAACTGTAGTTTCTGTTACGCCTGCGGAAGTAACTGCTTAATTCCTAAAAAAATTTGGCAGTTCCCATAAAACATTTAATTTTATGCAATATTTACTAACCATTAAATTAAATGAACATGGCAACTGCAAAAAAAGCAGCTCCTAAAAAAGCTGCTGCAAAGAAAGCTGCTCCTAAAAAAGCTGCTGCGAAAAAAGCCGCTCCTAAAAAAGCTGCTGTAAAGAAAGCCGCTCCTAAAAAGGCTGCTGCTAAGAAAGCTGCTCCTAAAAAAGCTGCTGTAAAGAAAGCCGCTCCTAAAAAGGCTGCTGCTAAAAAAGCTGCTCCTAAAAAAGCCGCTAAAAAGTAAGCTTATAACAAGCTCAAATACTTAAAGGTCCCGGGATAATCTCCCGGGATTTTTTTTGCTCCTGTCACGAAAACGCTAAGGCGCGAAGGGGCACAAAGATTAAAGCTTCGACATTGCCAGGAAGCGATTGGATTAATGGACGATTGAAATTTGAAAATTGACAATGATGTGCAGTTTAAAAATCTGTGGTTCTCTTATCTTTTCCTGCCTTTTCTCTCTGTAATTATAATTGTCCATCGCTACAGTACTAAGATGATTTTAAGGCGCGTAATTGCAGCGTGTTTGAAATCACAACTTTTCATTCTTTAACTTTTTACTAAGCCCAAAACAACGTTAATAATTTGTACTATCCGGTTATTCATTTATAGAATCCCTCTCTACCTTGGCATAATAGGGCGGAAATAGTACAGGAAATGAAATATGAGATCTACCGGAACATTAAAGTATCTGAAGATTACTGTTTGTTCGAATTTATAAGCGATGGTCAAAATGGATATATATTTAAGCGTATAGAATTTAGTGAGACGGCTGTCTCCAATATTTATAACCTTGCGTTTGGTGACGTGGACGAGGATAATCAGATAAATGATATCCATACAAGCAACAACGGAGACCGGAATAAGATACTTTCAACAGTTGCATTCGCTGTTGACATCTTTTTAAGTAATTATCCGAAGAGATGGGTTTATTTTAAGGGAAGCACACAAGAACGCACGAGGTTATACAGAATGGCGATAAGCCTGAATCTGGATGAGTTATCACTTAAATTTACAATCTACGGCGAACAGCAAAATAAGTTTGTTCCTTTTCAAAAAAATGTAACTACAGACGGCTTTTTAATCAAGAAAAAATTAAGTAATTTCGATATATGAAACAAAGAATCATTAAATATAAAAGCGATCTTTTCGGCAAAAAAGTTACACTTATAGTTGATGAAAATCTGAATAAATTAAGAGGAAAAACGCTTGCACCCAAAAAACTGGACGAGGCAAATGCTACTCTAAAAAAATTGCAGCATACACTCCCACTATAATATATTTATTCGCAATTATATTAGTTGGCTAAACCCACAAACACTCCCGCCTTATTCTCTTTTTCTTTCAACAACAATCTTACCTATTTTTGGGACGAACATCCGGTATCAACAATGATTAGGAAAATGCTTAAGCTCATTGCTGATAGCTGATTGCTAAAAGCTTCTTAACAATGGACAACTACGCAATTGCCGATAACTTCTCGATGCTTTCCAAATTGATGGATATTCATGGCGAGAACAGTTTTAAATCAAAGACTTATTCAGTGGCTGCATTTACCATTGAAAAATTGCCCATGCAATTGGCGGAACTACCGCAGGATAAGATCTTTTCCATTAAGGGCATTGGAGAAAGTGTTGGTCAGAAAATTATTGAACAGTTACAAAAAGGTACACTTCCGATACTTGATGAATATGTAACACGTACCCCTGCAGGTATCATTGAAATGCTGAATATTAAGGGTATTGGTCCGAAAAAAATTTCAACTATCTGGAAGGAGCTCGAGGTTGAAAGCCTGGGTGAGCTTTTATATGCATGCAACGAAAACAGATTAACCTTATATAAAGGCTTTGGAGAAAAGACACAGAAAAACATCAAAGAGTCCATTGAGTTTTATCTCGGCAACAAAGGCAGTTACCTGTATGCCCAAATTGAGTCGTATGCTGCCGCTGTACAGAATAAAATCAAGGAAGCATTTCCGGGAAGTTTATTCTTACCTACCGGCGATATAAGAAAACACACAGAGATCATTACTAAACTGGAATGGGTTACAGACAGCCCATTAACTGAGCTTCAAACATATTTCGAAAAGAACAACTTTTCCACAGTTACTCAATCAGAAGAACAGATATCGTTTACCGGAGAAGAACACGTGGAGCTGGTCTTCTATTATTCTCCCAAAGAAGAGATCTATTTAAAACAATTCATCACAAGCTGCAGCGAAAGCTTCTTAACGGAATGGGCAGAGCAGGGTTTGTTTGACAAGAACAAAACATATAATTCTGAAGAAGAAATTTTTGCTAACGCCGGAGTCGACTATATTCAACCTTATTTAAGAGAAACCGCCGCAATCATTGCCAAAGCGCAACAACACGCATTGCCTGCAGTTATTGAGCCTGCTGATATTACGGCTATTATACACAGTCACAGCAAATGGAGCGACGGTGTAAACAGTATTGAAGAAATGGGCAAAGAAGCCGTCAGGCTGGGCTTGCAATATCTTGTAATAAGCGATCACTCCAAAACAGCTTTCTACGCAAACGGATTATCAGAAGAGCGAATTATTGCACAGCATGGCGAGGTAGATGAGCTGAATAAAAAACTTGCTCCTTTTAAAATTTTCAAAAGCATTGAGTCTGATATTTTAAACGATGGCAGCCTTGATTATGCAGATGAAGTACTGAACACATTCGATATCGTGATCGCTTCTGTTCACTCAAACTTAAAAATGACAGAAGAAAAAGCAATGATGCGTCTTCTGAAAGCCATTGAAAATCCTTACACAAGTATTCTTGGCCATATGACCGGAAGATTATTGCTTAGCCGCAATGGCTATCCTGTCGATCATAAAAAGATCATTGAAGCGTGTGCGGCAAATAATGTGGTGATTGAATTAAACGCTCACCCAAGAAGACTGGATATTGACTGGAGATGGATTGATTATGCACTTGAAAAGAACGTACTAATCTCTATCGATCCTGATGCACACAGCATAGAAGGATTTGCAGATACAAAGTACGGCGTACTGGCGGCGCAAAAAGCGGGACTTACAAAAGATAAAAACCTGAGCAGCTATTCATTGGCTGAATTTGAAAAATTTGTTGAAGAACAGAAGAAGAAAAGACCGTAAGACCATAAGACCGTAAGACTGTAAGACAGTAAGATAGTAAGACGTGTAAGATCGTAAGACAGTAAGAAGAGTTTTTATGCATCGGGGAGTTTTCGGCAATTGTATGTGGTAGTGTTATGTTAATCATAAATTGACGGATAAAGTTTTTTCAATTTTATCCGTGCGTCTTTGTTAGTGAACTGCCAGTTTATCTTACTGTTTCTGTTATTCCTGTCGGATTCCCATGCTTCAACTTCTTCCTTAATTTTTCTCATCGTTGAGATGTGCCGGTTTAAGCATTGGCCATTCAATACGTGCAGTTCTATTTCAGCCATATTCAACCAGCTGCCATGTTTTGGGGTATATACAAATTCAAATCTATCCCAAAGCCTTTTCGCTTCTGCGGGCTCAAAGGTCTCGTAAAATGCTGATGCTGTGTGCGTCTTAAAGTTATCCATCACCAACGTTATCCTTTTGGCATTCGGGTATTGCTTGTCTGCTATCCACTTCATAAAAGCAGCCCATTGCTTCCTGGTCTTGAATTCTGTAACTTTCACCATTCGGTTTCCTTTCAGGGGTTCGTTAGCCATAAATATATTCACCACTCCGTGGCGTACATACTCATAATCCCTTCTTGCATCCTGACCCGGCTTCATTTTAGTGGACGGCCGCAGCTCCTCTATCAGTTGCTTTGGCGATTCGTCCATGCAGACTACGGGAAAATCTGCATCATAGGGCCTTTTATATACATCCAATACCGCTTCCATGTTTGCCACAAATTCACTATTGCCCTGTGGTGGAATTACCCAGCCCTTTACTTTCCAGGGTTTAAGTTCATTTTTTTTAAGACGTTTCCAACCGTGACATGTGTGATGCTTTCAACATACTTTAATTCTACCATTTTGTCTGCTAACAGCCGTAAAGACCATTTAGCATATCCCTTAGGTGGTTCGCTACAACATAGGGTTACCAACTTCGCTTCAACATCTCCATCTACCTTATTCTCATAAACACGGGTAGTTGGACGTCTTTCTAGCACAGACTCAAAACCTTCTTCAATAAATTTTTTCTTTACCCTGTCTATAGTGCGCATTCCAACCTTGAGTACTTTGCTTATTTGCTCATTGGTTATCTTTTCGGAATATTTTCCCTCGTCACAGTTCAAAAGAATATAGGCAGTCCGGAAAGTTTGCGAGGTATGGGTGCCTTTACTAATTATTTCCGTTAGTTCTTCTACCTCTGTTTTAGTCAGCTTAATTGTATAACGTATCATTTGTATAGTTTGCCAAATATACAAATATAATACGTCATAATATACTTAACTTAACACTAGTTGCCGGACCTGATACCTGATACCTGATACCTGATACCTCACACCTCACACCTCACACCTCACCCCTCAAGCACTTCATCGCTCAACGGAATGGATACATAGAACGTTGTACCGATGCTTTCCTGGGTTTCAAACCAGATGTGGCCATTGGCTTTTTCGACGATGGCTTTGCAGATAGCAAGGCCAAGGCCGGTACCGGAAGATTTGGTGGTAAAGTTGGGCACAAAGATTTTCGGCTGCATTTCGGGAGGTATACCTACGCCATAATCCTGTATAGCAATGATTGCAAATCCGTCACTTGCATACTGCCGGATCATTATCCTAACAGGATTGTTCTCCATCGATGCTTCTATTGCATTCTTAATGAGATTTGTAAACAGGCGGTTGAGTTGTACTTTATCGGCATTAATAAAGTATTCGGAGTCTTCTCTGTCCCATAAAATATACAGGCGGCTGTCAGTTTTGTACAGGCTGATCACAGATTGTAATACATCTGTAATGTCAAAACGTTCAACCAGCATATTACTTCCGATGTTAGCAAATTGCGAGAAGTCACCGGCTATTTTTGTCAGTTGCTCAATTTGCTCAATCAAAGTATCAGCCACGCGTCTTGACAACTCTTTTACGTTCGCCGCATTGTTATCAATTGCTTTTTGCAGGTATTGAATGCTGAGCTTCATGGGCGTAAGCGGATTCTTAATTTCATGTGCTACCTGCCTTGCCATTTCACGCCAGGCGTCTTCTCTTTCACTTTGTGCAAGGGCATGGGCACTCTCTTCCAGCTTATGCACCATTTTGTTATACTCTTTTACCAATACACCGATCTCATCATTTCTGTTCCATACAATCTCTTCATTTAATTTCCGCAGGTTGATCTCTTTCATTCTGTTAGTAATAAACAGGAATGAAGACGTGATCCTGTTGGTTAACAACATCGCGATGGCTCCGGCAAGCAAAAATATAAAGGCGTTCAGACTTATTAGTGTTACAAGAAAGTTGGAGATCTCCTGGTTCAACTCGCTTTCAGTATTCAGATAAGGAATATTCAGATATGCTATCACATCTCCGTTTGTCTCGCGAATCGGAATGTATGCGCTGAGGTATGTAAAGTTTCCAATAGCTTCATCCTGCACGAATACCAGCCGTCTGTCATAGCGCAGATTGTAAAATGCAACAGGCTGCATCTTATTGCTCATGATCTGTTTACTGTAGATCATCGGCTGTGTAGAAGCTCTCAAATTCCCCGACTTGTCATAAATATTTACTTCGGCGTTATGCTCCTCGGAAATACTGATCACGTTTTTTTCCAATACGCCATTCGGACTGTTCAGTGCATTGTCCCCCGCTTCAGTTGCTTCTTCAAACATTAAGGAACTCTTAATCCGCTTCTCTACCTCATTTGCGATAACCTGTATGTTTTTTGATAATCTTTCGCGATTATTTCTGTCATACCTGGATATAAAAAAAGATATAGTAACAATACCGATCACTATAAATGAAAACAGACTGATAAAGATGATGGTAGATTGTATTTGTGTCCGGATATTGAAATTGAAAATAGCACGAATATTCTTCCATTGAAACTGAGATCTGAACACAATTACACAAAAGTGAAATAATACTACAGCAACTATAAACGTTGTAAATACATACGCGAAGAATGTAAGTGATTCTGCGAACCAATTGTTCTTTTTAACCAACACCACAACTTTGGCTTTTCCGGCATCGTACCACAATTCACTGTTATCGCCTCTCTTTCTTATCTCAAACTCCAGGCTGGGCAACTGTTTTTTAGTGAGGGTGTCTGAAAGACTGTAGTCGTTATAATTGGCAATTAATTTTTGTTTGCTGTATAATGCATAGGAATAGCCGCTGGCAATTTCCGTGCTTATATTATTTTCCTGCCTGAAGAGTTCAGGAAAGAGGGATTCACTACGATACAATTTTGGACGGGCCACGATAAACAGGTATCCAATTGAAGTATCCTGCCTGTTTTTTATCTCATGTTCATAAATGTAAGTGAACTTCTCGGCCATGTTCTCATAATAATACAGATCCGGGATACGCGTTTCTTTACCCCTGTTTTTTAAAATTGACCTAAGCGCATAGTAAGAAACAGAGTCGTCATTGTACAATGGATTGGCGCTGCTATCGAACGTGTAAATACGCGTATCATATTTACTTAAATAGCCAGAGAAATTCTCTTTTAGCAAACTGTCTTTAAAACGCCTGTTAACAGATTCATTGCTCAGTGTGCTAAAATCAGAATTGTCAAATGCTTTGGAAAAATCTGTAGTGGCAAAACTAAACAGGTTCTCTCCTTGCGGATCCGTTTGAAGAGCAAGACGCTCAGCAGTAGCCCTGCGCTTTTTCATTTCAACCTGGGAATTCTGTGTTACTACCAGCAGTGTTATAGACGCGGAGAAAAATATAACCCAGAATAAGAAAAAGGAGGACCTGATAATTCTTATCGTGTAGTCATTGCTTCTCACTTCCATCAGCATGAGAAATACTGCCAGCCAGAGCAATGTGATTATTTTGAGATCGATAGAGCCTGCATGAATATTCATCATAATATACAGCAAGCCGAACACCGCTACCACGCATAACCTTACAAATAATGAGTAATTCATGCGGATGGCGGGAAGCAAGAGCAGGTGCGACAGATTATAGTAACAGAGAATAATCAGACAGAGTACCAGGAAACTGATCACTGTATAAATATTCAGACTGAAAAAATTGGTAACATCAAACGATATGGTTGAGTCTACTACAAGCGTTCTGATCAACTCTACAAATTCGTAGGTGATAACAGGCAATAAACAAAGGCATGTGATTGACAATACATGCATCCATTTCTTATTTCCTGAAAAAGACGTTTTCCAAAGATGAAGGTTGTTGTACTTTATAAATGCAATGATCCAGAAAAGCAGGGTAATGTTTATCAATAAATCACCCAGGGATTTATTAATAATATTCGAACCATATATACCCGAAAAGAATAGTGTATAGTTCCTGAAATGAAACGGAAACGGAAACAGGTAACTGCAAAGACGAACAACAAAAATTACCACAACAAAAAATATTAAGCCGGCAATAAAGCCCCGCTTATCTGCAATATCTTTTGCAATGGCGTGAATAAAAACAAAGGAAAGTATTATGGCGATTACACGTAACGCAATAGACAAACCGGTGGGCTGATCGGTATCTACATCCTGAACCTGGTTGATATGAAACAAAATCTGCCCTGTTGAATTCTTGATCGGCACACCTGTTCCATCCTTGCTTATCTTATAATATTCATCGAGCCATGGTAAGCCTTCAAATTTCTTTTGCAGATAGCTGTTTTGTATAAAGTAGTTCCAGTGAAAGGGTATTAGCCCGGCAATAATGTACGTTGAACCTTTATACTGGCGGCTGGTTTTGATCAGTTCAAACATGCCATTCGGATATTCCACGGCATATGAACCATCTTCTCTTTTCAGATCCTTTGGATTAACCGCCATGCTATTGGTGTTCCAATAAACCTGCAGCGGATTGCCCAGATCGTTTAACGTGTATGTAAAAACGCCAAATTTCCTGCTTCCAACGGCAACTTTGTTTGCGTTGCCGCCATCTTTCAGCAGATCTTCAATTACGGCATCATTATCAAGAATGGCATTAAAATCCTTTTCATATGACGTGATTATTCCCTCAAGCCTTTTCTTAACACTGCCGGGGGAGGCATTAAAAGAGATATAATTGGTGAGAACAAACGAAATAGTGTACAACCATGCAGCTGTAATAAACAGGTACCCATGTTTCAATATTCCATCCTTCAATGCCTTTATCAAGGTATAGTGTTTGTTTTTTTAACCTGGTTCCAGATAGCGTCCATTTCCTCCAGGCTCATTTTTCGGAGATCTTTTCCTTCGGAATCTGCAATCTGCTCCATTGTCGTAAATCGGGATATAAATTTTTTATTCGTTTTTTCGAGTACAGTCTCCGCATCAACTTGCAAAAACCGTGCATAGTTTACTAAACTAAACAGCAAATCGCCGAACTCCTCCTCAATATTGTGCTTATTTTGCTCGTTTTCAGCTTCTTTTAACTCCTGCATTTCCTCTTCAACCTTTTTCCAGACATCTTCTTTCTTCTCCCACTCAAAGCCAACCTGTTTTGCTTTTTCCTGTATCCGCATCGCTTTTACCATTGCCGGCAGCGAAACAGGCACGCCGCTTAGCACGCTCTTTTTACCTTCTTCCTTTTTTATTCTTTCCCAGTTACGTTTCACATCTTCTTCATCATTTACCTGAACATCACCGTAAATATGCGGATGGCGGATCACCAGTTTGTCACAAATTTCTTCAATAACCTCAGCAAGCGTAAACTCCTGTTGCTCAGCCCCTATTTTAGAATAAAACAGGATATGCAATAAGATATCACCCAATTCCTCTTTAATTCCCTGCCAGTCATTCAGTGTGATTGCGTCTGCAAGTTCATACGTTTCCTCTATTGTCATGCTTCTCAATGTATGAATGGTTTGTTTTTTATCCCATGGACATTTTTCACGCAGTTCATCCATTATTCTAACTAGTCTTAAGAAGGACGCATCTACTGACATAACATCAAATTTTTTAAATTGACAATAATGAGTTCACAACAAAAACCGAAGCGAGCAACATAAACACAACAAAAACCATCAGATTAAACAGCCCAAATTTAAGCACTGTTTTGCCGCGTCCCTGTTGATAAAAATTTCGCATGGCTTTATATAGATAGTAAAACATTCCAATTACCGTTATCGCTGTTAGCCAACCAAAAATGGACCAGCCTGAAACATCACCCAACCAGCTAAAAAGATAGGTTACCAGTATCAAAATGAAAATGGCTATGTATACGTGAATCACAAATATGCCATGACTCACATAGAAAAACTCTTTCCTCCTTATGTATAACAGTTGCAATAGCAGCGCTACCAGTGGCAACGACACAAACATCATTTTAGGAATGGAATGCAAAAATTTCTCCTTGAACTTTTCTACAAATTCTTCGCTGTTGTGTTGAAATTTTTTATTGATGCCCATTCCCCTTTTGGCAACCTGTCGCATAAACCAACCGTCACGTTCTTTTGCGGGGAGTTGTTTTTGAACTGAATCATATTGTTCAAGACTCCTGTAATCGCGGTCATTAACAGTAAATACCACGTCTGCATTCTCTGCCGCTGCTTTCGCAAAGCCGCTTGTATCTATACCCTCGTAATTCCTGATCTGTCCCATTTCATGCAGCGTAATAATTTTTCTGTTCAGGCGATCAAGTTTACTCAGTGTTTTCTTTTGCCTGGCGGTGTCTTTTTCCTGTTTTAAAACATTCATCAAACTATCTTTCTCTTGCGCATATTCTTGCTTTATCAGGGCAGGATCCTTTACATTATGGTCTCCTGTATCGAGGAATACAATCAGAAAAAAAATAAAGGAAGTGAATACATACATCCGAATTGGATGCAGGTATGACACTCTGCGCCCTTTAAGGTATTCTGATGAAAGAAATCCGGGTTTTGATATCAGATATTTAAGAGAGCTGAAGAATTTGCCATCAAAATGCGTAATGTCGTTAACAAAATGTGTGATCAGGTGCCATGCTGATTCTTTAGGCTCGATATTTTCCTGTCCGCAAACATGGCAATATCGCCCTACAACCTCCGTATTACAGTTTAAACAGATCTTTTCTTTACGCTCTTTAAAATGGCTCATTCGTGTTAAAATTTAACTAAAAGTAATTAACAACTTTAATCACACAATATTCTTCAATCTTTTACATTTTTTCTTGAGGGCAAGCAAGTATTTTTGAAGTTAAATTGTTTTTTTAATGAAGTGGTTATTGTTCGTTAGTTTATTAGTTACGGGAAGCGCAAGTTTTGGCCAGTATTATTACTATGATGTTATCGCTGCACGTCAAACACAAATCCAGAATGAATTATTAAAAGAGAACAAAATAAAAAAGGTTTCTGCTGTTAGCTACGAAAGTGATAACTCCGTAAACGAAACTTTTAAAGTGGAACAATCCATTACACAGGATGGTGATCTAATAATTACCAATAGCACGGATGGAGCAGGCGTGAACACTTATTCGGAAAGTAGTTTCATTAACGGCCGTGTTGTAAAAAATATAGACAGCAGCCGGAACATAAAAACAACTTCCGTTTATCGTTACGATAGCAGGGGAAAATTGTTATCCATCAATTCCGAATCCAGGGATGCTTTTATGGGAGGTCAATCCCAGGAACAGCATATATGGACTTATAATGCTGAAAAACCACAGCAGATGTTGCGTATCAAAGACAAAAAAGATACAACTGTAATTTCTTTCGTATTCGATGATCAGGGCAATGTTGCTGAAGAGCTCTGGAAAAAGAAAAATATGCAGCTGGAGCACTGGTTCTATTACTACGATGCCAATCACAGACTGACTGATATTGTGCGTTACAATACAAAGGCAAAAAGAATGCTTCCGGATTATTTGTTTGAATATGATGAAAAGGGAAAGCTGATGAAAATGACCCAGATACCTGCAGGCAGCAGCAATTACCTTGTATGGAGCTATCAGTTTGATGATAAGGGTTTAAAAACTGCAGAAATTTGTACCAACAAACAAAATCAGCCGGTAGGTAAAATAGTTTACCGTTACCAGTAGACCCTTTTATTTAATTGTTGCAGGTAATCCATAAGAATGCGGCAAATCTTCAGCAATATTGTACAACAGTTAAATGCACAACGCGGCATACAAATAACTTCATTTGATGCAAAAAGAGTTTATGGTGGAGACATTAACGAAACATACCGTTTAACAACAAACAAAGGTGATTTTTTTGTTAAGCTGAATGACTCAGTTCATGGAGATATGTTCAAGATGGAACTGGAAAGTTTACGATTGCTAAAGAATGCATCTAATGATTTATTTCCACAAGCTATTCTTGCCGGCAATACACCAGAAAGTATTTTTCTTGTTCTTGAATTCCTGGAAAAAGGAAATATAACGCCTGCCAGCTGGAGGAATTTTGCGCAGCAACTTGCGGCCCTGCATACACAAACCCACAACCGTTATGGCTTGTCGTTTGACAACTATATCGGCAGCCTGCAACAACACAATACCTTTGAAACTACGTGGCATGAGTTTTATGCAAAGCACCGCATTTTGTTCTTAGTACGCATGGCAATTGACCAGGCCAAACTTGATAGTAAAGATGCATTGCTTGCGGAGAAACTCTGCCTGCGTTTACCTGAGATCTTCCCGCAAGAAAAGCCCGCTTTGTTACATGGTGACCTATGGTCCGGAAATTTCATGATATCAACTACAGGTGATATTAAAATCTTCGATCCCGCTATTTACTATGGCCACAGGGAAATGGATATTGCAATGACAATGCTTTTTGGAGGATTCGACCGTTCTTTCTACAATCACTACAATGATTTTTATCCTTTGGAACAAAACTGGCAGCAACGTATTGACCTCTGCCAGCTTTATCCATTGCTTGTTCATTGCATTTTATTCGGCGGGCATTATGTTAGCGCCGTGAGATCAATTATCCGCAAATACGCCTGATTGATTTATTTTTACCTAAACCTGCAAGCATGATCAGTTATAATCCAAAGGATTGGGCACAATTTCTTTTTAGCATACACAAGACGGATACAATAAGAAAACTTTTTCCGCTGCTTATTTTTGTTTGCCTTTATTCATGGCTGGTCGCTTACCTGGAAATGGAATATTTCAAACTCTCTCAAAATACCCTTGTTAAAAATGTCCCCATTATGCACAGTCTTTTAGGCTTTGCAATCTCAATGCTGTTGGTGTTCAGAACAAATACGGCTTATGACAGATGGTGGGAAGGACGTAAGCTATGGGGTTCCCTTGTAAATAACAGCAGGAATATGGCTGTTAAATTAAATAGTTTTCTGCCGCATGATGATGCCAGAGAACGTTCTTTCTTTAAAACAATCATACCGCGTTTTCGCAGGAGCTGATGCTGCATTTGCAGGCTGAATCCACCAGGTTTTCACTGGATGAAAAACCGCATCCGGAGATTCCCGACTTTGATAATACCAAACATGTTCCTAACCAGGTTGCATCGTTAATTATAAACAGGATAACTGCACTGTATAAAAACGGAAAAATTACCGGTGACCAACTGATCGTCCTCAACAACGAGATGCAATCCTTTCTGGATGTGTGCGGTGCTTGTGAACGGATTAAGAATACGCCTATTCCCTACTCGTATACATCATTCATAAAAAAGTTTATAATGGTGTATATTATCACACTACCCATCGGATATGTTTTTTCACTCGGCTATATGGTTATTCCGGTTGTGGCATTTATCTGCTACGTATTAGCCAGCCTTGAATTAATTGCGGAAGAAATAGAAGAACCTTTTGGAAAGGATGCGAATGATCTTCCTATGCAAAAGATCAGCGACACAATCAGGAAGAACATCTATGAAATACTGTCATGAGAATCGAAATAACACACACATTAGTCATCGCACACTATCAAGCATACATAGCATCGGCATTCACCTATTATATTTAATTATATATAGGCTGAAATATTTTATCTGCAATAAATCTGTTGTATCTTATTTAGCTATACCGCCGGAACTATGCAAATTAAGATCCTGAGTCCACTATGGGGATATGAGCATCTTGACATTAACCTGTTTATTGCGAAAATAAAACATGCAGGATATGATGGCATTGAAACATCTATTCCGGAAGATCCTGTTCAAAAAGAAAAACTTTTCAATTTAATCAGCAAGCATCACCTTTTACTCGTAAGTCATCAACATCAGGCACACGGAAAAAATTTCAACGAATTCAAAGATTCATTTATTCATTATCTCAACCTGAGTGCGGAAGGGAATCCTTTTATGATCAATTCGCACACGGGCCGTGACTTTTTTACGTTTGAGGAAAATCTTCAATTGATTGATATAGCATCAGAATTTTCCTATAAGCATAACATTACAATTGCACACGAGACGCACCGGGGACGTTTTGCATACAGCCCTCCGGCGACTGAAAAATATTTTGAAGCAAGGAATGACTTTTCCATAACGGCAGATCTTTCTCACTGGGTTTGTGTAACCGAAAGCTATCTTGAAAATTTCTCCCATACAGTTACTGAAACTATTAACCGGACGAGACATATTCATGCAAGAGTTGGTTATGAAGAGGGACCGCAGGTTCCCGACCCAAGGGCTCTGGAGTGGGCCGGCGCGCTTGGTCGCTTTCTCAATTGGTGGGATCTGATTATTGAAAATCGCAAAAAACAGGAAGCACCGGTATTTACCATCACTACAGAATTCGGACCTCCACCATACATGCCGGTTTTGCCGTTCAGCAATAAGCCAGTGGCTGATCAATTTGAAATCAATTATTACATGAAGGAATTATTAGCGGAAAGATACCTGCTTCAACAATAAGCCGTACACATCTTATTTTCAGAAAATGCGGATTTAATAAAACCATCGAACTCCAGAAAAACGCTCCTACTATTAAGAGATCTCGACTGATTTAGAAAGATCTGAACCTATTCTCTGTGCTGCTCCGTGTCTTCTCAGTGGCTCTGTGTAACGGTACTTATTATTTCATAGGAGGAAATACAGAAGTATACAGAGAGAGGCTCAAAAATGCTGCTAGTAAAGCCTTTTATTTTCCAAAGATTTCCATTCCTCAAACATCTGCTTGGACGTAGACGCATTTAAAGGTATCATAGGTATTTTGCGGGAGTCCGTTTCTTTTGCAATCTCATCATAAATGAATGAGTCATCAAACCCTGCATCTGCAGCATCTCCGCGGGAACATGCGTAATAAACTTTTTGAGGCCGGGCCCAATAAATGGCACCAAGGCACATAGGGCATGGTTCACAAGACGTATAAAGTTCACAATCTGTCAACTGAAAATCCTGTAACGCATTGCAAGCATCGCGAATAGCAACAATTTCAGCATGAGAGGTTGGATCATTGGATAACAACACCGTATTGCAACCTCTGCCTATTATTTCATTGCCTTTTACTATTACACAGCCAAAAGGACCACCAAGACCATTGCGCATACCTTCAATTCCAATACGCACAGCTTCCTGCATGAATTGTTCTTCTCTCGTCATACAATCATACGATTTAATGATAGATCCAAGTAGTGAATCTTCCGGGCAGACGGTTTGTACTTTACTAGAATTTAGGACAGGGTATTCCTTTGGAACCGGAAGGTCTGTTTATGTAAATCAGAGATATTTCAATTCCTCCCCTGCTCTGTGAAGCTGTTTTCAGGCTTGATACATTTATATCATAAGTTACACCCAGTCTAAAATCACTGTATTCTAACCCGATATAGGGGATCAGGGCATCTTTCAACCGCATCCATGCGCCGGCATAAAAGCTGGTCGGCTTTTCTACACCCTCTTCACTAACAGGGAACTGAACCGAACCACCAATTACAGTTTCACTTGCACCTCCCTGGCTGCTATACAACCCACTAAAATGGAACGTATTATTGAACCCAAAAGGTACGTATCCTCCACCATGTACGGTAATCCGCGGATCAAGCAAATACAGTGGCCCGGTGGTGAATTGTTGTTTGGGACGGGTAATGTGATACATGCTCACACCGGCATAAAAATTATTTTTATCGGTGGTACTCGCAGTGTACAATACACCGGCATTCACATCCATGTAGTTTTTCTTAAGGCTCATTCCATTAAACATTTCCTGGGTAACACCCGTAAATCCGTTTGATGTAAGCTGATCTTCAAACTTTAACTGCGATGTGTTAATAATCATATTGGCATAAGTGGCCTGGAATCCTAGTCCCAACTGATGGTAACCGTCTTCATCCAACCCTTTGTGAAAGGCTGTTGAAACAGAAAAATAATTGAAATTGAGTGCACCGGCAGAACTCTTATCAGTGAACCCCATTACACCAACACCCCAGGTATCCCGGTAGCTAAGCACATTTGGCAGCAAATGAAAATCTGCTGAAACGGTGGATGTCTGGTAAGCCCTGTTTATTGTGGGCCATTGATTTCTGTAATTCCCTGCAACACGAAAAGCACCCTCAAATTTTCCGGTGAAAGCGGGATTAAGGGTTAATGGGGATGCGTAGAACTGAGAAAAATGCGGGTCCTGAGCAAAACTCCATTTAATGCAAATGAATGTACATAATAAAAATGCAACTTTTCTCATTTGAGTTATTCTTGGATATTGTAAATATAGACAAAAACTATGGTCGCTAAAATTAGGAAAAAGATCTTAATTAGAACTGATTTTTAGGGCCGAAGGCAAGATCACCCGCATCTCCCAATCCGGGAACAATATAGCCTTTGGCTGTCAGTTCATCATCAATATCTCCACACCAGATCTTAATTTCCTCGCCAGCTTCGCGGTGCACATACTCAATGCCCACAGTGCAGGCAATAGCCACTACAACGTGAATTTCGGCGGGTTCACCTTCGTTTTTTATGGCTTCAATAGTTTTAACCAGGGATGCGCCGGTAGCCAGCATCGGATCACTTATTATCAACACACGCCCTTCTATCGCAGGAGAGCTCAAGTATTCAAGATTGATATCGAACGAACCATCACGATGGTGTTTGCGGTATGCTGATACAAAAGCATTGTCTGCCTTGTCGAAATAATTGAGAACTCCGTTGTGTAACGGTAATCCTGCGCGTAAAATTGTCGCAATTACCGGTTGTTCCAGCAATACCTTAGCTGTATGAGCGCCCAATGGCGTTTGTACTTCTTCCTCTTTCCACGCGAGCGTTTTGCTTATTTCATAAGCGGCTACCTCTCCTATGCGCTCAAGATTACGCCTGAAACGCATGCGATCGGTTTGAATTTCAACATTTCTTAATTCGCTCACCCAGTTGCTAACCAGGCTATGCTCGTCGCTAAGGTTGATTACCATGCCGCTAAGATAAGCGGAATAATGGTAAGCGATAAGTCAGAAAAGAAAAAAACGACCATCTGGAACCCTGCCAAATAGCTTTTTTTAACACCCGGGACCAGTTTGCTCTCCCTGCAACAAAAAGAGCCTTTAAAAAGCTGTTGCAGCCCGTTGGAATTTAATTGTTTAAGCTGGCAATTCAGTGATCCTCATCAGTCAGTTTTTTTGGTTAAAAATTCCTCAACCCTTCAAAAAAAATAGTTGATCGGTACAATTTTCTGAACGCAGGAAAAAATGGTTTAAAACATTATATCTAAACTTTAAACATTATAGTTTTCCTTTGCGGCGTAATTGCTGATGCAGAGCAGGAAATTACAATAACGAGATCGCACAGCAATATTATTTGAGTTATAAATATTTGAATATGGTTTACAGAGTAATTGGCATAATGAGCGGTTCTTCTATTGACGGGCTTGATGTAGCTTTCACCGAACTTGATGATAGCGGCGGAAAATGGAGTTATGAGATAAAAAAAGCGCATTGTTATCCATTCGCACTGGAACTGAAAGAAAGATTACAAAACGCCACTTCGCTGAATGCAAGAGACTATCTGCTGTTACATAAAGATCTTGGGAAATATATTGCCACCTCGATTAATGAATTTGTCGAAACCAATCATCTGCATCATCGCATTCAGTTGGTAGCTTCACACGGTCATACCACCTTCCACGAACCAGAACTGGGATTAACGGCACAATTGGGAGACGGATCAGTGATTGCCGCGTTAACTGGTATCAATGTCGTAAGCGACCTTCGATCGATGGACGTTGCGCTAAATGGTCAGGGCGCGCCGATCGTTCCCATGGGTGAGAAATTGCTATTTACCGACTATGATTATTTGCTAAACATCGGCGGAATCTCCAATATCTCAGTAAAAAAAGAATCCGGGACAGTTGCTTTTGATGTCTGTGCAGCCAACCGTATTTTGAATATGCTTGCCACGAAAGAAGGAAAAGAATTTGACGAAAATGGCGCGATGGCAGCTGCCGGAGCAATTCATACACCTCTTCTTACGGCACTAAACAACCAGGAGTATTATAAGAAATCATACCCCAAATCGCTTGCTAACACATTTGGAACAGACGTTATTTACCCATTGGTAGAGTCGTTTGGCCTTTCAACTCCTGATGCGCTCAGAACATATACCGAGCACATAGCTCAGCAGGTCGCATACAGCCTGAATGGCTTACATCAGCCTTCATCTGAAAAACAACTCCTTGTTACCGGCGGAGGAGCATTTAATACTTTCCTGGTAAACAGACTTTCTGCAGTATTAAGTCCGTTAAACATAAAAGTGATTGTTCCGGATGAACTGACAATTCAATACAAAGAAGCATTGATTATGGCGCTCCTGGGAATATTGAGATGGCGTGAAGAAAACACTACGCTGAGTTCGGTTACCGGTGCCACCCGTGACAGCATCGGCGGCGCAGTATGGATCGGCCAGGAAGCTTAATTCAGATAATGTACATTTTAACTTCTCCAGGGTTTTGAAAGGCCACAACCTCCAGAACCCTTTTTCTTCCCCCCATCTTACTGTCTTACTATCTTACGGTCTTACATGTCTTACACATCTTACGCTCTTTCCGCCTTATCTTTATTTAAACTCCCATCATTCATGAAGCGAATTCCAGCTCTGCTGTTTTTATCAATAATCACCTTTTTTTATAGTTGCAAAAACGCCGACTCTACTGAGGACCAGGTTTATGCACAACAAAAGGAAAGCCTGGCGAAAAAGGAACAAAAAAATCCTGTAAACTTCTTGCAGATTGCAGGGGATGACCGGCGCAACCTGTTTGGCCAAACAGTGGTGAAAGGAACAATAATGAACAAAGCAACGGTTACCGGCTATAAAAACATCCGGGTAAAAATGCTCTTTTACAACAAAGCAGGAGCATTGGTAGCCAACCATGAAGATGTGTATGGAAAGTTATTACCAGCCGGACAATCCATGAAATTTAAAGCGCGTTATGGCACTCCAAAAGGCACCGACAGCGTTGCGCTGAGTATTATGAGTGCAGCTGCAGAAGAAAAGAAATAACGACACTTTACTTAGTTAACAAAGCTGAAAGTATCCCCATCAAACAGGCCTTTATCACTCAACTTTAAATGCGGAATAACTAAAAGAGCCATAAAGCTTAATGTCATATAAGGCGATGCCAGGGTTGAACCCAAGGTAATTTTAGCCATATTATCAAGTGATGTGTAAGCTTCAGCAACGCTGTAGCCATCATCTGTGGTCATCAAGCCCGCTACCGGTAACGGCAGTATTTTCTCGGCATTTTCAGACACACAACTAAGCCCGCCTTTTTCTTTTACGACCAGGTTTACAGCCCGGACCAAAGACTCATCATCAGCCCCAACAGCAATTACATTGTGACTATCATGCGCCACACTTGATGCGATCGCACCCTGTTTTATTCCGAAATTCTTAATAAAAGAAACGGCCACCGGTGCCTTTTTATATCTGTTTACAACCACCAGTTTTAAAATATCGCAGTCTGTATCGGAGGAGACGTATCCATCAACAATCCTGGGTGATGAACTCAATTTATTGGTGATCAGCTGGCCATCAAGCGCTTCTATAACATCAATGAAACTCTTGCCAGCTGCCTTTACTTGGATGTCATCGGTTTGAATTGGATCACAGTCAAAAAAATTAATCGCTGAAACCTGGGCTGATTGAATTTTTGAGCTGCCGTTTTCCGCAACCAGGTTGCCTCCTATATAGGTTTGTACTACTTTAAAATCTTTCAAATCATTTACTGCAATAAAGTCTGCAGGGTCCGCTACGCGCAGCAGTCCAACGTCTAGTTTGTAGTGCTGAACAGGGTTTACGCAGGCGGCCTGTAGCACGTTAAATAATGAAATCCCTTTTGCAACTGCCCTTGCACAAAGCTGGTTTATGTGACCAAGAATCAAACTGTCAGGATGTTTATCATCACTACAAAACATTATTACATCCGCATGTTCATGCAAAAGATCTGCGAGCGCCTCAAAATTCTTTGCGGCACTACCTTCCCTTATCAGAATTTTCATACCATACCCGATCTTGTCCAATGCTTCTTCTGCTGTGAAACACTCATGATCAGTTGAAATACCGGCGTCTATATATTTTTTTGCCATTTCGCCCCGCAAACCCGGCGCATGACCGTCAACAGGCTTATCCAGATCATGCGCAGCCTTTAATTTCTTCATGACTTCCTCGTCGCCATTTAGCACACCTGGAAAATTCATCATTTCGCTTAGGTATTTAATCTCCGGCCGCTGGAGAAGTGCTTTCACATCATCACTTTCCAATGTTGCGCCAGCCGTTTCAAAGCTGGTCGCGGGCACGCAACTTGGCGCACCGAAATAAAATTTAAAAGGCGTTTTTTTACCGTTTGCAATCATAAAATCTACGCCCGCCATACCACAAACATTGGCAATTTCATGCGGATCACTCACGGTGGCAACGGTTCCATGTGTAACCGCCAGCCGGGCAAATTCCACAGGGATCAGTAAACTACTTTCAATATGAACATGGCTATCAACAAAACCCGGAAGGACATATATTGACTGCTCCTCTTCAATAGGACAAATGGCGGCAATCCTCCCATTTTCCACTTTTATTTCCGCGGGATAGATTTCTTTTTTCCAGACATCTGCCAGATTTGCCTTGATACTGAAAGAATTGGCTTGCATAGCTATTTTTCGATTTAAAAGAAGTGCGCCTTTCGGCGCTAACCGGATCAAAGGTGATCATTTTTTTGAAAACGGATCTTAAATAATGGCTTGGGAAAAGAGCCGGTTATGCAGACGCATGCGACATAATTCTGTTACACAATCAATTGGACTGCAATAATATCATCAGAGAAAGCAAAAAATAATTGCGGGGAAGAATAATAAAACTTAAGGCCCCGCTGGAGCAGGGCCTTAATGGTTTCCTATTACTAGAACTTACATTTTACAACTAAACAATCTAGTATTGTTTAGCTACTGGTTTTCCACGGACATACTGGATTTCTGAATACTGGATTTTTAGATATTGGACTTAGATATTGGAATCTAAAACGGGACTTTTCCCAAGGATATTGTACCACAAATATCAGAAGACTTTTTTTACCAAAATACTTTACAAAGACTTTACCATATCCGAATCGGACACAATTAACCTCTTAGGAGTATTATTCATTTATTTAAGCTGATTTATAAGTTATCTGTAATAGTCACAGTTACAGATCGTCTTTTAGCAGATCAGGCCTCCGCAGCCTGGTATTTGCAAGGGATTGTTCATACCTCCATTGGTCTACCTTTTTAGGGTCTCCGCTTAAGAGGACCGCTGGAACCTCCCATCCATTAAAATTTTCGGGGCGTGTATACACCGGAGGAGCAAGTAAATTATCCTGAAAAGAATCTGTTAACGCCGATGTTTCATCGTTTAACACCCCCGGTAGTAATCTTCCAACCGCGTCTACAACAACCGCAGCGGCCAATTCTCCCCCGCTCAAAACATAATCTCCAATAGAAATCTCCATTGTAACATAGTGATCACGGATCCGCTGGTCTATGCCTTTGTAATGTCCACAAATAATCAAAACATTTTCTTTAAGAGACAGATTATTTGCCGTACGCTGGTTAAAAGTGCCGCCATCGGGCGTCATATATATTATTTCGTCGTAAGACGTATCTTTCTGAAGTTCTTCGATTGCATTAACTAATGGCTCGCACATCATTACCATACCTGCACCGCCCCCATATTGGTAATCATCCACCTGCCCGTATTTATTAATGGCCCATTTCCTTAAATTATGCAAATTCACTTCCAGCAACCCTTTTTCCCGGGCGCGCTTCATAATACTATGACTTAAAGGGCTCTCCAGCAATTCAGGCACTACGGTTATGATGTCTATTTTCATGTAACTTTCTTTATTGAGCAGATGTGCTCATCCGGCAAAGATAATTTTCGTATTATAAAATCCTCATTGAGCGCTTATTATTCTCTCTTAACTGCCAACAAGCCGCTAAACTTATGTACCGGCAGGAATTGAGTTTCTCTATTCATTATTTTTGCTACATTCTAGAAAGAAGATTTTATGCAATTATATTGTAACTCACTTACCACATACAGCCGTCTGAAGACTTTAGAAGTAAAGATTGGAGATCTTACGCTGGGCAATTTTAACCCGATACGGTTACAAACAATGACAACGACGGATACAATGGACACAATTGGTACAGTTGAACAGACCATACGTTGCATTGAAGCCGGGGCTGAGCTTGTGCGCATTACCGCTCCTTCAAAAAAAGAAGCCGAAAACCTGCTTAATATAAAGAACGAACTACGCAAAAGAGGTTATACAACTCCACTGGTTGCAGATATTCACTTTACACCGAATGCAGCAGAAATCGCAGCAAGAATTATTGAAAAAGTACGAGTGAATCCGGGCAATTACGTAGACAAAAAGAAGTTTGATTTTATTGAATATACCGACGCAGAATACAACGAAGAAATTGAACGGATCCGCACCCGCTTTACTCCGCTCATTAAGATCTGTAAAGAATATGGTACCGCCATGCGGATTGGTACAAACCATGGTTCTTTGAGCGACAGGATTATGAGCCGTTACGGCGATACGCCCATGGGAATGGTGGAAAGTGCAATGGAGTTTTTGCGTATTGCAAGGGACGAAAACTATCATAACATTGTGTTGAGTATGAAAGCCAGTAACCCGCAGGTAATGGTACAAGCTTACCGCCTGTTGATTCAACAAATGACACAGGAATTCAGTGAATGCTATCCACTCCACCTGGGTGTAACGGAAGCTGGCGACGGCGAAGATGGCAGGGTGAAAAGCGCTGCCGGCATAGGCACTTTACTGGAAGATGGCATTGGTGATACCATTCGTGTTTCACTTACTGAAGACCCGGAATTTGAAATCCCCGTTTGTAAGGATCTTGTAAAACGGTATACAGGAGAGCCTGCAAAAAGTGAAAGCATTCCGCCGGTTGAAAAAATCCCTTATGATCCGTTCAACCATAATAGGAGAAAGACCTTCCAGGTAGATAATATCGGCTCGAAACATGTTCCGGTTGTTATTGCAGATCTGAGCAAGTTAAAAGAAATTACGCCCAAACAACTGGAAAGTGTAGGCTATACTTATGACGAGGCTTCAGATAAGTGGAACATAAGTGATGCCGCTGCCGACTATATTTTTACGGGACATCAGCTGCTTGACTTTGCTTTACCGGGAACACTTAAGGTAATTGTTTACCCAGCCACATGGGAGCTTGCTGAAGACAAAACCAAATACTTCCCGATATTCCAGGATAGCGGTTTTGCTGCAGCTTCATCAAAAAGCAATATGTTGAATTTTGTGATGGTTGACTGCTTTAGTGATGAAACCCCTATCAATAATTATACTTATCTCGCAGATATTGCCAACGACGAAACTGCGGTTTTATGTCTTTCATCAACCAACAAACACAGCATGCCTGCCATACGCAGAATGTTTATGGAGCTGATGAATAACAATATCAACAACCCGGTTATTATTACTACAGACAGCTACTGGCATTCAACTGACGAACATCTCATTCACTATTCAACAGAATGCGGAGCCTTATTCCTCGACGGCTTTGGTGACGGTATTTGCCTGGGCATGACAGCCGCCAGCTATGCTTTAGCTTCTGAGAATTACGAAAAGATGAATGCATCCGGCCGCAACTATTTGCAGAACAAATCGGTGGAGCAATTCATCAACAACACAGCCTTTACTATTTTACAGGCTACTCGTACACGTATTTCCAAAACAGAATATATTTCCTGCCCTTCATGCGGACGAACATTATTCGACCTGCAGGAAACTACGGCAAAAATCCGTTCAGTCACCAATCACCTGAAAGGCGTTAAGATTGCAATTATGGGTTGCATTGTAAACGGCCCCGGCGAAATGGCTGATGCTGATTTTGGGTATGTAGGAAGCGGTGTTGGAAAGATCACTTTATACAAAGGCAAAGAAGTGGTAAAAAGAAATGTTGATAGTGATGTTGCCGTAGAAGAACTGATCAATCTTTTAAAAGAAAGTGATGCATGGGTAGAACCCCAGCCCATGGCTAATTTGGCACCAATTGCTTAATCTCTTTTAAAACATTTGCATGAAGAATATTTTTTGCCTGGTAGCATTGTTTATTGGCCTGACTGCCTTTGTGGATTTAAAACCGGTAGACGCCGAAAAATCTGTTACGTTTTCAATAAACAATTTTGGTCTTGCAACAAGAGGAGAATTCAAAGGTCTTAAAGGAGCCATCAAGTGGGTTCCGGAAAATCCGGCTACATCATATTTCAATGTTACTATTGATGCGAACAGTATTAACACTGACAACGATATGAGAGATAGTCATCTTAGAAAAGAAGAATATTTTGACGTAGGTAAATATCCCAATATCACCTTTACAAGCTCGGGGATTACCGGCTCAAACGGGCAGTACTCCGCAACAGGCAATCTTACAATAAAGAACAAAACAAAAAACATAACTATTCCGTTCACAGTCGACCAAACGTCAAACGGCTATCAGTTTAACGCTACCTTCTCTATCAACAGGAGAGATTATGGCGTAGGCGGAGGAAGCATGGTTATGAGTGATATTGTAAAGGTCACGCTAAAGGTAAATGCCCTGCCTTAACATCACTTATTCATCTGCATTCAATTCTAACCAATAACCTTTATTTAAGCGCAAAATTTTATGCACAAACATTCCGTACTACTTTGGGGAATGATGGTACTGTTTTCTTTAAACTTGCCAGCCCAGAGCTTGTATGTTAAAACTAAAGAAGGCAAGCCCATACTCAACCGCAAACAGTTAATCGGCAGCTGTCTCAGATCCCTTCACAAAGACAACAGCAATCAGGCCGCGGTTGCTGCTTGCAACTGCCAGGTTGATAAACTTGACCGCCGTTTTAGCGCGAAACAGTATAAAAGTTTTACAAAGAATGGCATTGTTGATTTGCCAGGTCTTTTGAAGGAAGATCCTGCAGTTGAAAAAGACATCCAGGAATGTCTTACCAGCACAGGGCAATCAATGCTTTTACAGGCGGATGGGTTTGAAGAGGAGTTTGTTAAGGGTTGTATGGAGAACATTCAGGCAACCACAGAAAAATCTTTAAACCCACAGCGTGTTGAAAAATTCTGCCGGTGCCAGCTTGATCTCATCAAAACAAACAAACTGACTGACGCTGAAATAAAAACTTTAGAGAACCCCAATTCAATGTTATTTTATGAAGTAATGTATAAATGCGGCGATCCTTTTCAAACAGAGAACGAGGAAGAAAAAAACTGGACCTCAAGAGCCAGAAATGATGTAAAAGGCCCGCTGGCGGATAGCGTAAATGTTTTGAACCTTGGCGGCATGAGCTTTATTAAAATTAAAATGGGAGATGAAACGCTGGTTTGGCTGCTGGATACGGGAGCTTCGGACATGCTTATCAACAAAGACATGGAAGAAAAGTTAAAGAAAGAAAACATGCTTTCGAATTACATTGGAACCGGTGAATATGAAATGGCCAACGGCGCGGTGGATACCTGCAGGAAATACAGACTAAACAATATTCAGGTTGGCAATTATTCTATTGACAATGTGGTTGTGGCGGTTACTGAAAAAGGCAAAAAGATCATCGCAGGCAAAGCACTGCTGAATAAATTCGCGAACTGGGAATTAAACAACCAAAAAGGGTTGCTGATACTAACGAAATAGCGTCGTTTTCCGGAACTTAACGCAGTTATAATTAAGTTGTCAATAAAAGGTTATTCCTTTACTTTTGCCACCATTTGGCTTCGTAGTACAATGGATAGTATAAGAGTTTCCGAAGCTCCAGATCCAGGTTCGATTCCTGGCGAAGCCACCTAACACAAAAAAGATCATTGAAAAAATGATCTTTTTTTATACAGATTTCTGCAGTTATTCAATTGAGTTATTTCTGCCCGGCTACAAAGTCTGCCACTACTGTTCCGTAATCATTCATCAGGGTTAATGTGTTTCCCTCAATGTGATACTGCGTTGCTGCCGAAAGTGCTGCGTTAAGTGCATCTTCAATCTTCATTGCTTCACCGGGGCAGATCATGCGTGTGGAAGCAGCCTGAAATTTTATAGACGCTTTACCTCCTGAAATATCATAACTGCCGACCAGGTTATTGCAGCCCAAAAAGCCACTTACTTTATTGCTTTCATCAAGCGTAATATACACTTTATGAACACCTTTGGCAGGCTTGTATGTCACCTCCCGCGCGTGAGATAATTGCCAGAATGTACCCGTCAGCGTCGGCCCTGCCGGGGCTTTCGGAGAACAGTTTGCATGAAGGCATATGAAAAATACCAATGGCAGCGTCATCAGGGTTATTGAAGAAAAGTTCTTTTTCATATCAGAACGTTTAGGTATCTAAAAATAATATTTAGATTTTGCAGTTCAAAGCAGGACCAGGATTTTTGAGGATTTTGGTGATTTAAGGATTGAAACAGTTTCATGTTCCATAAAGCGATAACACCATTCCCTCTCCTTACGCCTTATACCTTACACCTGATACCTTACACCTTACACCTTACACCTTACACCTTACACTGATACCTGATACCTAAAGCCTTATAGCTACCAGCTCCCCGCCCCTACCAATCAACCTTATATTCAAATGCATCGGGCGTATCAAACAATTCATTGAGTGTATTGGTGAAAGTCACCGTCTTCTTATCGTCGGAGATGTTGGCAGCCTGTCCTTTATAATTTTTAACCGGAGACGGTAATTCAAGAACAGTCTTGTAGTTGATACCACCCATAAAACTCAGCATTCTGAACTGCTGCACGGATTGATCGCTCAACAGGCTATCAAGAGAGCTTCGTTGGCTTAACTGATTGCTGATTTCATGTTTGCCGGCAGTGAAAGTAAATCCGGTTGAAGTAGGTGCAATGATGGCCATTCCCTTAACGGCTTCGTCTCCAATTCCTCCTGCACCAGCCATTCCTTCTGATATTTTTTTAACGTCGACCAACTCAAACAAATGCTTTTTTATAGCGGCCAGGTCGTCGGTATTTTTGAATGGAACAACAAAGGTTAATGAGAGTTCATTACTGTCTTTATTAGAATGCACAAGCATTGTTCCTTCTTTAAACAATGCTTGTTGCTGAGCAGATGCAGAATCAATCAGCTGTACCAGGGGCACTACCCTGTCTTGTTCATCGGCCGGGAACAGAGAATCAGATTGTGGCATAAATGCTTTCATCTGCTCAAGCATTTTACTCATATCCATATTCAATTGATAGGTACCACTGTTATCTGCATTCAGTGAGATTTTTTCCTCCGTATCCAGGCAGGATGCAAAGACCAGGCACATAAGAGCTGCAGCGAGAAATATTTTTCTAAACATGGTATTGGCTTTCAGCTGTCAGCTATCAGCTTTCAGCGGTGATGTGATCTACAAGTTGTAAGTTATACGTTTTACGTTATACGTTTTAAGTTATAAGTTTTACGTGTTACGTTATAAGTGCAGATATGAATTAAAGTAATTTCTGCCCATTTGAAATTCCGCCTGTCCGAACGATTTAAGCATGACCTGAATTGTCAATTTTCAATTCTCCATTAACACACTACCAGTCCTTATCTGGTTGTTGATTCGTTGTCCGTTGTTTTTGCACCTGGTTTTGCAGCTGCTTTTCTTTCTCTCTCAACTGATCCAGCAATTGCTCAGCCTTTTGCATGGATAAATTCGGTTTGGGTTCATGGGGTTGCTGTTTTTGCTGATCCTTCTTCTTCTCCTCCTTTTGTTTTTTCGGTTGTTGCTGTTGCTGCTGTTGCTGTTGTTTTTTCAACTCATCTAAAACCTTTTGCAAATTTTCTCTTGTATTGTTATCTGTAGGATCTATTTTCAGCGATTGTTTAAATGCATCTGCAGCCTCTGGCAATTTTTTCTGTTTTACAAAGTTCACCCCTTTATTATAATACGTATTTCTTTTTACATCAGCGGACAAATTATTGTCACTCAACAAATCGGCGTACTGTTTATCGGCGTCATCATTTTTGTTTTGCTGTTGCAGCGCATTACCGAGATTAAACATTGCTGCTGTATTGTTCTTTTCTTTCGTCAGCGCCTTGCGATAATCAGCTTCCGCCTTGTCAAATTCACCTTTCTTGTAGGCATCGTTGCCTTTATTTACAAGTAAGTCCCCTTTTTGTGCGATTGCGTAAAAGGGAAGGAAAATGATTAGTATGATATAGCAAAACTTCAATTTTTCTCCTTTTTTGTTTCAGGAATAAATAGTTCGGATAAAAGCACCAATAGCGCAAAAGCTATAAAAAAAGGAAAAAAGGACGCGTATTGCCGTTCATTTCCTTCACCGTTGATGAGCTTTTTGTCCATATTATCCAAAACACCGGTTATATCGTTTACCGCATCAACTGTATTATCCAGTCTGTGATAAGTTCCTCCGGTTTTGGATGCGATCAGTTCCAATTCCTTTTCATTCAGTTTAGAGATAACGGTCTGACCATTGTTGTCCCGTTTTGCCTGGCCTGTCACTGGATCTATAATGGTCGAACCTTCCGCTGTACCCACTCCCACCGTATGAACAATCACGCCGTGATCATACAATTGCTGCAGGATCTGCTCGGTCTTGGTATCATGATCTTCTCCATCGGTTATCAATATAACAGCTTTATATTTTTTTTCTTTTGTATCGAGCGAATTGTCACACAACTTCAGCGCATCGCTAACTACTGTCCCCTGCATGGGAACTGCATCAGGCGATGCATTGCTTACAAATATTTTTGCTGCGGCGGCATCTGAAGTCAGCGGCATCTGAAGATAAGCCTGCCCGGCGAAAACCACAAAGCCTATGCGGTTATCCTGCAGCCTGTCAATCATCAAGCTCACCAACTGTTTTGCCTTTACCAGGCGTGAAGGTTTTACATCTTCACTAAGCATACTCTTGCTCACATCCAGCGCAATCATCACATCTATGCCTGCACGTTTCTCTTTATCACCGGTTGCTGGCTTACGCAGATTGGCACCTGCGAACACCAACAATACAACGGCAGCAGCCAAAAAAATGAATTTAAGCCTGAATAATGATTTTGAGTATTGTTTTGTCAGCCCTTCAATCAACTCCTCATCCCCCAATGCTTTTTTTACTTTTTTCTTCCAGTACAGCACATTCAGAAAAAGCAGCACCAAAGGCACGATCAAAATCAATCCCAATAAAAATTCTATATGTTGAAAAGAAAACATGGGCAAAATGTAATGATGATCTAAACGCTTTGAGCTGTCAGCTATCAGCCATTAGCTATCAGCTCTCAACTTTTGAAAATGGTAACTAAGATCGAACAAAATTCATTCCTAAACTATCATTTAAAAACAATGCACTACTCGGAACAAAAATTGTTCCCCCTATCATTTTTAAGACCTATCACATTTAGAGCGACAGAACAAGCTCATTGCTGATAGCTGATAGCTCACAGCTATTTCTTCCCTTCCATAAACCCGTACTGTTTTAACACAGCTTTGAGAATATTTATACGAACCTCGGGATTGGTATCTTTCGGACCTTCAACATTCAGCACAAAGAAATAGGGATGTTTGTTCTCTTCTATCCAACCAATAATCCAACCCAGTGCGTTACCATTTTCGCGGTACCCCCAACCTGTTTTGTAACTCAGCTTATAATTGGCATTGTCTTCCTGCAGCATTACACGCTTAACGATTTCCTGCGTAGTCTGTTTGCGGAATGGTAACTGGTCGAAGTACAACTTTTTAACAAGTCCCAATTGCTCATCTGCAGTTACTTTAACCGAGTTATCCAGCCAGAAGGTATCAATTGTTTTAATCACAGCTTTGCCGTGTTTGGCACCATAGCCCAGCGTATCTAACCAGTGTTGCATGGTATCTTTCCCTATTCTGCGTGCAACTTCCTGGTAATAAGGAACAGCTGAAACTTTGAACGCTTCTTTCATGGTCAGGTCTTTATTCCATGCAGCAACATCTCTCACAACACTATCCCATTTGATCACCATGTTCTCGTTAGAAATACGACCGGTTTCCAGGCCGACCAGCGAGTTCACAATTTTAAATGTTGACGCCGGCAGGTAAGTAGAATCCTTGAAGCGGGACAGGTTATAAATTGTAAACTGTCCCTGTCCATTATCGAACATGCCGAATGTGCCTGTTACTTTATTCTCGTCAAAATACTTTTGAATACTGTTATCAACAGTTACATTGTTCTGATTACATGAAGCAAAAACCATTACAAATGCCACCAATGCCAAACTCACATTGTATAACTTCTTCATACTTATAATTTAATGAATGAACACTAAAAGAAAAACGCAAAGTAACGTAAGGCTGAAGATTTTGCCTTAACGAACTTTGCGTTTTGCGGATAATTTTATTTTAAAACGCCCAGCTCCTTACCTACTTTGGTAAAGGCTGCGATGGCTTTATCCAGGTGCGCCTGTTCGTGCGCGGCACTTAACTGAACACGGATCCTCGCCTGTCCTTTAGGCACAACCGGGTAAAAGAAGCCAATCACATACACCCCTTCTTCCAGCAATTTGGCCGCAAAATTCTGTGCTACCACTGCATCGTACAGCATAATCGGTACAATTGGGTGATCACCGGGTTTAATATCAAAACCCGCTTCGGTCATTTTGCTGCGGAAGTATTTTGTGTTGTATTCAAGCTTGTCTCTCAATTCCGTCGTTTCTGTAAGCATATCGAGCACTGCAATTGAAGCACCCACAATATTTGGCGCCAAAGTATTGGAGAACAAATATGGTCTTGAACGCTGACGCAACATTTCAATAATTTCTTTCCTACCGCTCGTAAATCCACCATTTGCACCTCCTAAAGCTTTACCCAATGTGCCGGTAATGATGTCGATACGGCCCATTACGTTACGGTATTCATGTGTACCACGTCCGGTTTTGCCAAGAAATCCTGAAGAGTGGCTTTCATCAATCATGACGATTGCGTCATATTTATCAGCCAGGTCGCAAATCTTATCTAATTGTGCAATTGTTCCGTCCATACTGAACGAACCATCTGTTACGATGATACGGCTGCGCAAATGAGCACTATCTATCAATTTCGCTTCAAGATCGTCCATGCTATTGTGCTCGTAGCGATAACGCTGAGCCTTACACAAACGAACCCCATCAATAATAGATGCGTGGTTCAAAGCATCACTGATAATAGCGTCCTGCTCGTTAAACAGTGGCTCAAATACGCCTCCATTTGCATCAAATGCTGCGCAATACAAAATGGTATCTTCTGTACCTAAAAAGCCGGCGATCTTTTGCTCCAATTCTTTATGAATATCCTGAGTACCGCAAATAAAGCGAACACTGCTCATGCCATAGCCATGTGTATCTATGGCTTTGTGTGCAGCTTCTATCACTTTCGGGTTAGAAGACAAACCAAGGTAGTTGTTCGCGCAAAAATTAAGAACGGTTTTATCATTTACAACAATCTCCGCACCCTGCTCACTCGTTATAATTCTTTCTCTTTTAAACAAACCGGCTGTATTGATCTCTTCCAGTTCATTCTTTATTCGGGCAACAAATGACTCATTCATAGTAGATATTTTTTTGCGCAGCAAATATAACTGTGTAATTCATTGAAATGGCCTGTTGTTTTACCAACATTTGCACTGCTGGCCCTTTATATCGCTTGATTTTCTAATGCAAACGTTTCCCAAGCACATGACAATCAATTATTCATACAAACAATTTGTATCTTTTTTTAGGCTGATGTTGACCAGCACGCAGGTTTTCAGAAATTCTTTTGACATTTGCTGCTTCAAAAATGCGTGACCATGTTTCACAGAGAAGTATATATAAACAGGAGACAACAATTAAAAACTGCAGTGCAATCCGGTGTTATTTTGATTTTGGGTAACGAGGAAAGCAGTATGAATTACAAGGATAACCAGTACCATTTCAGGCAGGATAGCAACTTTCTTTATTTCACCGGGCTGGATCGTGCAAACCTTGCATTGGTGATAGACATTGACAATAACAAAGAAACTGTTTTTGGCGACGACGGCAGCATTGATGATATCATCTGGACCGGGCCACTTGAAACATTACCATCACAGGCTGCTAAAGCAGGGATCAATGACACTGCTTCTTATAAAAGTCTCGCGGATGTACTGGCCAAAGCGGTAAGTGAAAAAAGACGCATTCATTTTACTCCACCATACAGACCGGAAAACACACAGAAAATATCGGGATTTTTTAATATTCCGCTTTCAAATGTAAAAGAAAATGCTTCAGTTACTTTGATAAAAGCAATCGTTGCACTTCGTTCCATTAAGAGTGAAGAAGAAGTTGCAGAAATTGAAAAAGCAGTAAGCATAACAACAGAGATGCATTTAACTGCAATGCGCAATGCACGTCCCGGAATGACTGAAAATGAACTGGCTGGACAAATACATGGGCTGGCTTTGAGTAAAGGTGGCAATATTGCGTTCCCAATCATACTTACTGTTAATGGCCAGATCTTACACAACCACAGCCAGGGTAATGTACTGAAAGAAGGTATGATGGTGTTGTGCGATAGCGGTGCTGAAAACGGCATGCACTATGGCGGAGACATGACCAGGACTTTTCCTGTTGGCAAAACGTTTACCTCCCGCCAAAAGGATCTGTACAACATTGTTTTAAATGCACACAACGCAGCCGTTGAAGCTTTGCGCCCGGGCGTTTTTTATAAAGATGTGCATTTACTGGCCTGCGAAAAGCTTGCTGAGGGCTTAAGTGCCGTTGGGTTGATGAAAGGAAATGCTAAAGAAGCTGTAGCGGCGGGTGCTCATGCTATGTTTTTCCAATGTGGGCTGGGTCATATGTTGGGATTAGACACACATGATATGGAAGACCTTGGTGAAGAATATGTAGGATATACAGATACATTCAAAAAAAGCAAAGAATTCGGATTAAAATCGCTGCGTCTTGGTCGTCAACTGGAAGCCGGCTTTGTACTGACAGTTGAGCCCGGCATCTACATCATCCCAGAGTTAATTGACATGTGGAAGGCTGAAAATAAATTCACTGAATTCATTAACTACGATGTTCTTGAAACCTATAAAGATTTCGGCGGAATCCGCATTGAAGAAGACTTTCTGATCACCGGAACCGGCAAAAAATTACTCGGCTCACCCATCGCTAAAACGGTTGAAGAAGTAGAAGCGGAGAGGCAAGCTTAAAGCTTAAAGCGTAAAGCCTAAAGCTTAAAGCTAAAGCCGGTGTTAAGTAATAAGTCAAAAGTAAAAAGTCAAAAGACTGTTCAGTTTTGGAAAGGCTTATTTACTTAACACTGGCTCATTAATTATTCATCCATCCTACACCCGGGCATTTACCGGTTCCCAAATTTGCACATCCGCAAATCCACCATTTTCAATTTTCCCTTTTCTATTATCAATTACGCCTCCAATTTGCACATTTGCATATTTGCACATCCACTCATCCGCACATTTTCAATTTTCCACTTTCAATTGTCAACTATGAGAAAATCCGTTCATCCTCAAATCCCACCAATCCCGATCAAGACCATCCTAATCCCAATCATTTATATTAGATTTGATACTTAACAAACTCCTTATGCCGCTACTTGAACTACAAAATCTTAAGAAATACTACGCCACCCAGAAAGCTGTTGATGACATAAGTTTTACGATAGAACAGGGAAGCATTTTTGGTCTGCTTGGCCCTAACGGAGCAGGAAAAACCACGCTCCTCCGCATGATCACCGGAATCTTTTTTCCTGATGATGGTACTATCACCTTCGATGGGCAGCCATTCAATCCGTTAAGAGATATCCAGAAGATTGGCTACATGCCTGAGGAAAGAGGCTTGTATAAAAAGATGAAAATCGGAGAGCAGGCATTATACCTGGCACAGTTAAAAGGACTGAGCCGCGATGAAGCCATGACCAAGGTAAAATGGTGGTTCCAGCGTTTACAAATGGAATCGTGGTGGAACAAAAAAGTGGAAGATCTAAGTAAGGGTATGAGTCAGAAATTGCAGTTTGTTACAACGGTGCTGCATGAGCCAAAGTTGATCATTCTTGATGAACCTTTTAGTGGATTAGATCCTGTCAATGCCAACCTGATAAAAGATGAAATATTCGGACTTTCACAACGTGGCAGCACTATTATTTTCAGTACCCACAGGATGGAACAGGTTGAGGAAATATGCGATCATATAGTATTGGTCAATCTGGGAAAGAAAATACTGGACGGAACTGTCCAACAGGTAAAACACACTTACAAACAAAATTTGTTCAGGCTTACATTCAGCAATCGTTTACTTCCGGAACATTTGGCCATTCATTTGTTTGATGTAAAAAGGCATGGCGAGAAGGAATTGACAATACAACTCAACCCGGACTATTCAAACAATGATGTGCTGCAATATTTTATTAGCAAGGATCTGCAAATTGAATCCTTCAACGAAATATTCCCATCGCTGAATGAAATATTTATCAGGTTGGTAGAAGGCACGCATTCCACCACGCGCACTTTCCAGGCAGTTGAACAATAACAAACCAAACACTTTTAATCACTCATATGAACAAAACTTTACTCATAGCAAGAAGAGAATTTTTAAGTCGCGTACAGAAAAAAACCTTTTTGCTAACTACTATATTGGTTCCACTGATCATCATGCTTTTTTACGCTATGATGATCTATTTTTCTGTGAAGGGAGAGAACAATGTAAAGGTCGCTGTTCTTGATAAAGCCAATGTTTTTAATGGCGCTGTTAAAAGCGACAAGGATATCGTCTTCGAATTTGTACAGACAGATACGGCCACCCTAAGAAAAGAAGTGGAAACGGGCAAATACAATGGCTTTGTGTATGTACCTGAGAACTATGCAACTTCACAGGATCAACAATTGATCTACAGATCTGGTAAGGCATTGGGATTAATGACAAAAGGGAAAATAGAAGGCACATTAAACAAAGCACTTGAAGAAAGAAGGTTAATGTCCCTGAACATTTCTCAATCAACATTAGATAGCATCCAAAAGAAAACTGATATCAGCTTCACAACACTTTCAGGTACCGATGAATCTGCCAAAGCGGGTGTTAGTTATGGAGTAGGTTTTATCTCCGGATTTCTGATCTATATTATTTTGTTCATTTACGGCACAATGGTGATGCGCGGTGTCATGGAAGAAAAGGTAAACCGTATTGCCGAAGTAATTGTGAGCAGTGTTAAACCATTTCAATTAATGATGGGTAAGATCATTGGTATAGGAAGTGTTGGCTTGTTGCAATTTATTATATGGATTGTGTTGGTTGGCGGCCTGCAATTTTTACTACCGATATTTTTCCCGGGACTTGCAGAACAAATGCATAGTCAACCGGTACAACCGGCAAGCATGCAGGCTGCCGAAGCCATTAAACATGCATCGCAGGACAGCGGCTTTATGGCAGGGCTTGCCCAGATCAATTTCCCGCTGATCATCGGCTGCTTTATTTTTTATTTCCTCGGCGGATATTTATTGTATTCTTCTCTTTTTGCGGCTGTTGGCAGTTCTGTAAACGAAGACCCGCAGGATGCACAAAGCCTGATGTTGCCTATAACAATGCCAATCATATTCTCTATTGTGATCATGACTAAGGCAGTAAACGATCCGACCAGCGGACTGGCTGTTTTCGGAAGCATCTTTCCGTTCACTTCACCGGTTGTAATGATGGCAAGGCTGGCACATGGTATTCCGGAAGGCGTAACCTGGGCGCAGCTATTAATCAGTATGGCGTTGCTCATCGTCACATTTCTTGGCACTACCTGGCTGGCCGGAAAAATCTACAGAACAGGCATCCTGATGTATGGCAAAAAACCCACATGGAAAGAACTGATTAAATGGGCGCTCCGCTGATATTGAACCACGGAGACACTACGACACGACGAAACACAAAGGAATTTAAACCACAGAGGCACGGGCGACGCGGCGAAACACAGCGAAAAAAGGTTTTGGAAAAATAAACCTTCAAAAATCTCTGTGCTTCTTTAGTGTCGCCGTGTCTCCGTGGTTAAGAAACTAGCCCCCCTTTTGTCTTTAGTTGTCCGCGGCGAAAAATCTCCGTGTTTCTTCAGTGTCGCTGTGTCTCTGTGGTTTTGTGGTTTTCTATCGCTTTAGCGCTATTTTTGCCGCTATGGAACAAATTGTGAAGGGGCTTGAAAACCTGTTTTTTTCTTTCAGCAAACAACAGGCAGACCGTATTGAAAAACTACCGCAAAGCGGCAGCGACCGGATCTATTTCAGAATATATCTCAATGATAAAACATATATCGGCACACATAATCTGAATGTTAAGGAAAACAACACTTTTATAAGTTTTAGCAGGCATCTTAAATCAAAGAATTTGCCGGTGCCCGGGATCTATGCGGTAAATGAAGATCATACAATTTACATCCAGGAAGACCTTGGCACGGTTTCACTCATCGATAAACTGGAAACTAACGGTCACGGGGATTATGCTTATAGTCTCTTTCAAAAAAGTCTGCAGCAACTTGCACAAATTCAAATATTAGGTCATGAAGGTCTGGACTACAATTGGTGCCTTACTGCTAAGGAGTTCGGCAAGCAGGCAATCATGAGCGATCTATTGTATTTCAAATATTATTTTCTCGATACACTTCGCATGCCTTATGACAAACAGGCAATGCTGGATGACTTTGAAGCGCTGAGCAGTTATCTTACCCAAACAGAACTCAAGTATTTCATGTTCCGGGACTTTCAAAGCCGGAACATAATTGTAAACAACGATGAAGTTTCCTTTATTGATTACCAGGGTGGCATGCAGGGCGCGTTGCAATATGATGTGGCCAGTTTGTTGTGGCAGGCAAGAGCAGGACTGAGCGAGGAATGGAAAAGCAGCTTACTTGCGTATTACATTTCACAGGTTGAAGAATTACTTGGTAAACAGATCGACAAAGCAACTTTTATTAATCAATATGACGGCTATGTGTTGATCAGGTTATTGCAGGTTTTAGGAGCATACGGCTTTAGAGGATTATTTGAAAGAAAAGCGCATTTTCTTGCCAGTCTTCCATTGGCACTACGCAACATGAAAGACTTTGTCGAAAATATGCGTATAGGTGTTGAAGTTCCTGAGTTTCACAGGATGTTGAAGATCGCAGTTAGTGATGAGATAATTCAACGTTTTGAAACCATTCAGGCCAATGAAAACACACCACTTGTCGTTAAGATAAACAGTTTCAGTTATAAGAAAGGTATTCCGCAAGACACCACAAACAACGGAGGCGGGTTTGTATTTGACTGCCGGGGCATTTTAAATCCGGGAAGATTTGATCAATACAAGACCTTATCGGGAAAAGATAAACAGGTTATTGACTTTCTCGAACAACAAACCAAAATGGGTGACTTCTTAAACAGCGTGTTTGACATTGTTGATATCTCAGTGGAAGATTACCTGCGCAGGGATTTTGACAGCCTGATGATCAACTTTGGATGCACCGGCGGACAACACCGCAGTGTATATGCAGCAGAACAAACGGCCAGGCATTTGAAAAACAAGTTTAAGGTAAAAGTGGAGTTACATCATTCAAATGAGGTTAACTGGGTTCGCACATTAGAAAAAAGCAAATAATTCATGAGTTCTTCTCTTTCAAATAAGCCTGTAAAAAAGGCGTTGATTTTAGCCGCCGGATTAGGCACAAGATTAAAGCCCTGGACAGATCATCATCCTAAAGCTCTTGCACTGGTGAATGGCAAAAGTCTGCTGCAAAGAAATGTTGAGTTTTTACAGGCGTCCGGCATTAAAGACATCATTGTAAATGTGCATCACTTTGCAGATCAGGTCCTTCGAACGATAGAAGAGAACAATGGATGGGGAGCAGACATTTCCATAAGTGATGAGACGAACGAAGTATTGGAAACCGGCGGTGGTTTACTCAAGGCTTCTCCTTTTTTTGAAGACGAAGAAAATTGCATCATGATGAATGCAGATGTGCTGACAGATCTCGACCTCGCATCAATGATCGCGCTACATGAATCTTCATCTGCTTTGGCAACGCTAGCTGTAAGTAACAGGCAAACATCACGGTATTTTTTGTTCAACAATAACGACGAATTGTGTGGCTGGAGAAACAATAAGACCGGTGAAGAAAAAATAAAAAAGCCTTCTGATAATTTAGCCGAGAAAGCCTTTAGCGGCATTCACATCATTAATACACGTCTCTTCCCATTAATGCACAGGAATGGCAAATTTTCCATCGTGGATGTTTATCTCGACTTATGTGCAACAGAAACCATCAAAGCATTTGATCACAGTGGCCGCAGGTTTATTGATGTTGGCAAACCGGAAAGCATTCAACAGGCGGAAGAAATGTTTGGGTAGCTGTGAACTATTAGCTATCAGCTTTCAGCCAAAAGGTTAACTATTTGTATACTCTCTTTGATATTGAATTTGCCTGGGAGAATGTCATCCCTTCGGGATTTCCTGAACACGAGCTTTTTTTTTACTATAATAATGCCATCCCTTCCGGATTAGCATAAAAACAGAATTTGATCGCGATAACTATCAATCGCATAAGATTTTAAAAATTCAATTGGCGGGATCCATTATATAAAATCCCGAAGGGATGACATTTTTATAGAACCAGCATCTCGCATCATCCTAAACCCGAAGGGTTGACATAACTAATCGCAGCCACAATTACAAAAATCTCCATGCAATTCTGCAGCTCTTGATTGAATGATCTGGCTATAAATAATTAGAAATTCAATTGGCGGGGTCCATTAAAAAAATCCCGAAGGGATGACATTTTTATAGAACCAGCATCTCGCATCAATCCAAACCCGAAGGGTTGACATAGCTAATCGCAGACACAATTACAGAAATCCCCATGCAATTCCGCAGCTCTTGATTGAATGATCTGGCCATAAGCAAGAGACAACAAAAATATGCGCCCCCGAGCTTTGGGCTTTAGGCTTTAGGCTTTAAGCTCCCCCACTATTTAACTAGTTGCATAGACAACTTTTGAGTATATTTGGATACTAAAATTGTTGCCATGCAGGAAGCATATATTGTGGCAGGTTTTCGCACTGCTGTTGCCAAAAGTAAACGTGGTGGGTTCCGTTTTTACAGGCCTGACGATCTGGCTATCGACGTCATAAAGGGCTTAATGGCGTCTGTTCCCCAACTTGATGCAAAACGTGTAGATGATGTAATTGTGGGTAATGCTGTTCCCGAAGCGGAGCAAGGCTTACAGTTCGGGCGCATTATTGCCGCGAGGGCACTAGGCATTGAAGTTGCGGGCATCACTATCAACAGGTATTGTGCGAGCGGATTGGAGAGCATTGCAACGGCCACTGCGAAAATCCGCACTGGCATGGCTGAATGCATCATTGCCGGCGGAACGGAAAGCATGAGCCTGGTACCGACAGCTGGATGGAAAACAGTCCCTGCATACAGCATTGCCAAAGATGAGCCGGATTATTATTTAAGCATGGGGCTAACAGCTGAAGCGGTAGCAAAAGAATTCAACGTGAGTCGTGATGACCAGGATGCATTTGCGCTTGCATCACACCAAAAAGCCATGCATGCCATTGAGAACGGACATTTCAAATCAGGCATCTTACCCATAAATGTGGAAGAAGTGTACGTTGATGAAAAGGGCAAAAAGAAATCAAAAAATTATGTTGTAGATACGGATGAAGGTGTGCGTGCTGACACCAACATTGAAGCGTTGGGCAAATTAAAACCAGCTTTTGCGCTTGGCGGAAGTGTTACAGCGGGTAATTCATCCCAAACCAGCGATGGTGCCGCATTTGTAATAGTTATGAGCGAACGGATGGTGAATGAATTGGGATTAAAGCCAATTGCAAGATTGGTTAATTGTGCCAGCGCCGGCGTTCATCCGCGTATTATGGGCATTGGTCCGGTAGCTGCAATTCCTAAAGTATTGAAACAGGCTAACATGAATTTGGCAGATATAGATCTGATTGAATTAAATGAAGCATTTGCCTCCCAATCATTAGCCGTTATCAGAGAACTAAGTTTGGATCCTGCTATTGTAAATATTAATGGCGGGGCTATTGCGTTAGGACATCCATTGGGTTGTACAGGCTGCAAACTCACAGTGCAGATCATTAACGACATGAAACGTCTGAACAAAAAATATGGCATGGTAACAGCTTGCGTTGGTGGCGGCCAGGGCGTTGCTGGAATTATTGAAAACATAGATTAGCACTCGTGCCGTAGTGCTATCATTCATGAGCGTTTTAGTTGGCAGAAAGTTCATAGAGTTTACTATAATTTAATCAATACCGGCCAACTTTCAGGCGCTTCAAATGTTATGATAAAGGTCATATTATTGATATAGATTTGGGCTTATTTTAGAATACAAACGAACACGTTATGAAAACCATCCTTGTTCCTACAGATTTTTCGGATGTTGCCAGAAACGCTTCTGAATATGCGGTGCAATTAGCTAATCAAATCGGCGCGACAAAATTGATTTTTTATAATGCATACCAGGTACCTGTTGTTGTTGATGCAATGGTAGCGCCGGTTGAGCTGATCGGTGTTGATGAAATAAGAAAATCCAGCGAAGAAAACATCCAGAACTTTATTGAAGGCCTGAAAGAGAGAACCAATTCCGGAACACTCGTTTTCGAGGCGATGAGTGAGTTTAATTTATTATCAGAAAACATTGATGATATATGTAAAGAGTTGAACGTTGATCTGATTGTAATGGGCGTAACCGGTGGCGGAAAAGCTAAAGAAGTATTAATTGGCAGCACAACCATAAGCGTGGCGAAAAATACAAATGTCCCGGTAGTGATAGTTCCGGCCGAAGCAACATACACACCTATTAAACAAATTGTGCTGGCCTGCGACTTTAAGAAGGTGGTAGAAACTACGCCGATTGAGCCTATCAAGCTACTTCTTGATACAACAAAAGCAAAATTGCTGGTATTAAATATAGATCACGAACAAAAGAAGTTTACCGCGGATACTCCTTTTGAAAGCCTGATGCTGGACACATTGCTGCAAGGATACAATCCTGAATATTACTTTGTTGACAATCCCGATTTCACCGAAGGCATCAACAATTTTGTGCTGGAAAAACATGCAGATATTATCATTACTATTCCTAAGAAACATGGATTATTTGATAGCTTGTTCAGACGCAGCCACACCAAAATGCTGGCGTTTCACAGCCATGTGCCTTTGATGGTGATTCATGAATGATCGAATCAGAAAATTCTTTTGATAAGCACTGTAAATAAAAATGTCCATATTACTATGGACATTTTTATTTTAGGTTTCAATATTAGAAAAATCGTAATTCTGTTTCTTATTTAACCTTATCCATTTGGAACGTACCGCTCAGGCTTGCGCCTGCGATATCTTTCCAAACGCCATTTTTAAGCTTCCTGTTCATTGGATCAAAAATGGCTGTAAGAGACTGAGTAACTTTCACGTTGACGTTTATGGAGTGAATCTCAGCTTTTAACGTGTCGTTTGATAACTTCCAGGTTCCGGCAGAATAATAAGTTACATCGTCACCGCCCTTACCTTCAACCAGGATATCACCTCCAGGTTTAATGCTAAAGCTGTAAAACTGCGGATCCTGCGTCAGTTCGTTTACCGTATAAGTTCCTATCCACAATCCTTCAATAGTCGTTGGATAGGGTTTGTCGGTATCTTTTTTACAGGAGTAAAAGCTTATTGTTAGAAAAGACAATAAGAGAAGCGAGCACAGTCTTGATTTCATATAGTTAGGGTTTTATAACGACAAATATATAGCTTTCAATGGCGGATCAAAGTAATTCGTCGAGAAAATGAGATTAAAATTTATCGCATTAAAAAGGAGTGCCATCTCTGACACTCCTTTTTAATTTATAAGAATTTGATTACTTTCTTCTCAACCAAAGTTCCGGATTAAGATTGCTTCCCTTATCATTCGTAACCATAAAAGTTAACAATCCTTCTCCGTCACTTCCGGCAGCAACACGCCCAATAACGGTACCGGCCTTCACATGCTGACCTTTTGAAACACTAACAGAAGAAAGATTGCTGTAAGTAGTAAAGTATTTACCATGGCGAACCACTACCGTCTGGTTATCGAGGTCCACAATTGTAGAGACTTCTCCATCTGCCACTGCTTTAATTGTAGCACCTACATTCATTGAAATATCAATTCCATCGCTGTTTCCGCGCAAATTAGTTCCGGGTATCTGGTAAACGCCAAAGTGAACTGCCACAAAGCCAGCATCAGCCGGCCATGGTAAGCGTCCTCTGCCATTCTCAAAATTCAGCGATTGGGTCAACCCTTCAGTAGTAGATTCCAATGGACTATATGTCCTGTCTGGCCTCGCCGGAGCAGTAACATTACTTGCCACTTCATTTGTTGTAGCTGGCTTGTCATTTTTGGCAACAGGAGCATTATTTTCTTTTGTTTCGGGAACCGTCGTTTTACTTTCGTTATTTGTTTTTGCAGCAGCCGCGGCATCTGCCGCCTGCTTTTGCTTAGCCAGCTGCTGTTGTTGCTCAAGCAGCTTGCGCTTCCGTTCTGCTTCCTGCCTGGCTATACGCTCACGTTCCAGTCTCTCCTGTTCTCTCTTCTTTGCTTCGGCAATTTCTTTATTGATGATTGTTCTTAATGCAAGTTGAAGTTTACTTCTCGTTCTTTCCCTATCCTTTATCTGTGCGGCTATATTTTTTTCATCACTTTTCAATTTGGAGAGCACATCATTAACCTCTGTCCGGTCATCCTGCAGCACTTTTAATTGTTTGTTCTGTTCCCCTATGTTACGGTTTTTATCATTCTTGCTTGAGGCCAGCTGTACAGTTTTTTGCTGCAGCACTTGCTGAGTCTTCAAAATGTTGCTTACCTGCGTTTCTCTATACTGGCGATAGCTTTTCAGATAAGCTATCCTTTTTATCGCGTCATTGAAACTTGTAGCCGAGAAAAGGAAGTTGAGATAATCGTAATTGCTACGGTTTTTATATGCAAAAACAAGACTTTTCGCGTAGTTATCCTTTAGCGTATCCAATTCTTTCTTGTACCTGTAGATATCCAGATTGGCTGAATAAATTTCATCGTCAATCTTGTGCATTTCCTTATTCAGGTTATTCACGAGGTCCTCACGCGCCCTGATCTTGCGTTGCAATAATGTATACTGGCTGAGAGATTGTTTCTTGTTATTCTTTGTTTCCTGCAGACTTCTGTTTAAGTCCTCAATTTCCCTTTGCAGATCTTGCTGCTTTTTTTGAATTTCTTCTTTGGTCTGCTGAGCATGTAACTGGGCAGACATTATCAAGACCAAAAATGAAAAAATTATCTTCCTTATCATTAGATGCAGGATTTAGTCACAATGTAATTTCAGAATTTTAACGCTAATCAAAAGTAAATATTATCTCACTTTATAATTTTTACCTATAGCAAAAGGAAAGGTCTGAGGTTTATTAAACTCAAACTGCTTATAAGTAAGATTTATATCCAATTTCGATTTTTCCGCAACCGAAATGCGGCGGAATTTTGAAAAAAGGAACTGATCCACCCTTTCAAAGTCTTCGTAGGTAATGTCACAGGTACGGTTACGGACCGTGTTAACATCGTCAAGCTTACTATGAAGAATCCGGTAGTCGCTTGTATCAAACGTCACCAGGTTTTTAAAAAGCTTACCCATTATCATTACGAGCAATTCCCTTCCATTATTGCGATAGGATACAATATTGCTATCCAGAAAAATCGGATTTCCAACTATCAGATCCTGCAGATTATAAAAATTCAGCGGTACTTCAGACAGCTCCTGCAGGTAGCTGATACTCCTGTATTGAACCGTCTTTTTTAGTTTGTTCATCAGTTGCACGCTGTCCTTATCCACCAGCAACCGGAACCCCTCAATGCCTAACGGGCCGGTAAGTGAAATCCATATCAGGCTGTCTTTTTGCATGCGGATGTTGGCTGTTGCCTGATCGCTGCCGTTTTTGCCTTCATATTCAACTTTAATCTTTGCGCTAAACGTTTTAAAGTCGATCTTATTCTTTTGAACTGAGGATATAATATTCTTGATAAGGACTATAGAATCTACCTTTTCTTCCGGCTTTATAAAAACAGTCTGTGATGTATCTTTTTTTGAAATTGCATTCTCTATTCGCTGCACCTTTTTGGCAGGCCTGCAAGATGCTAAAACCACAATACCGGCCATTATATAACAAACTACTCTCATTCAAATGATTCTTTTCTTGATTAAGGTTTCATTTTCAAAAAGCCATTATAGTTTCCCGGTATGACCGAAACCACCTTCTCCTCTTACAGTTTCAGTAAGTTCATCCACCAATAACCATTCCACCCTGTCCACCTTTTGAATAACCATCTGTGCTATCCTGTCTCCGTGACTAATTTCATGATCTTCGGAAGAAAGGTTGATCAAAATAACTTTCACTTCTCCCCTGTAATCGGAATCAATGGTACCGGGCGTATTCAGGCAGGTAATTCCGTGCTTGATCGCAAGACCGCTTCTTGGTCTTACCTGTGCTTCATATCCTTCAGGCAATTCCATAAACAAGCCGGTAGGAACAAGAACGCGTTCAAGTGGTTTTAATACGATCGATTCGATAAGGTTTGCGCGGATATCCATTCCGGCAGACCCGGAAGTGGCATATGAAGGCAATGGGTTGGCAGATGTATTTACTATTCTAACTGAAACGGGATTATTCATTCTGTAATGCTTAAAAAGTGTTTTGTAGTGAAAACCCATAAACCGGATTTCATTCCTGTTTTACGCCTGCAATAATACGGAAGCGTAAGCAACGAGCCCTTCTTCGCGCCCTACAAACCCCATTTTTTCGGTAGTAGTGGCTTTTACGGAGACGTCTTTATCTGAAATGCCGACGATCTGCGCAATTACCTGTTGCATTTGAGGAATAAAGGGTTTGATCTTGGGTTCCTGTAAACAAAGAGAGGAATCAATATTAACCACATTATAGCCTTCCGCTTTAACCAGCTCTACTGTCCTTTTTAATAATATTTTGCTGTCAATTCCTTTGAACTCTTCTGAAGTATCAGGAAAATGATAACCGATGTCGCCAAGGCAGGCAGCCCCAAGCAGCGCATCACAAATGGCATGCAGTAATACGTCCGCATCACTATGTCCTAAAGCTCCTTTTGTATGTGGCACTTTAACGCCGCCAATCCAAAGGTCTCGTTCTTCTACCAGTTTATGAAAGTCAATGCCAAATCCAATGCGTATTTTCATTATACTTTTGTTTAATATGTAGTTAGTAAAAAGGCTTCGCCCTTTGCTTATGGCCTAAAAACAGAGGAGCGAAGGTAACAACTACCCTCGCTCCATAAAAGTTTTTAACTAATTGAACTTTATTATTCTTGTTTGTCCAGATCAAATGTGAGTCCCAGCCTGAGTGTATTAGATAACGGGTTACGTGTAACGCCATTTCCTGAAGGCGCCAGGTAAGAAAAATTGAGACCAATAAAATTGTATTTTACACCTACACCAGCAGTAAAATATCTTCTGTCACCGGCTTCTTTTGTTTCGTAATAATAACCCGCACGGGCAAAAAACTGGTCGTTATAATTGAACTCAGCTCCGAGCGCTATACTATATGCATTGTTGCTGAAAGATTTAAACCAACTGGAGAAGATCCCAATATTATGATAATCATTAATTGCAGCATTGTCTACCGCAGAATCGCCGGTTATTACAGGAGCTGCGGGAACGAGCAGCTTGTTGATGTCTGCAGTTAGCGAAAATTTACTTGTTTCTTCTACTACCCAGGTATAAGAACCACCAAGCCCCAGGTTTGCAGGAATAAACTCTTTTGTTATCGCATTATCAGTATACCCGATTTTTGATCCGAGATTGGTTATTGCAAATCCCCACGCAAAACCTTGTCCGTTCTCATCTTTTAAGTCGTTATATAAAGAGATATCACCCGCAACTGAAGTTCCGGCTTTGTATGAAACACCATTTGCAGTAATACCTTTCGCCAGGCTTGAATTAATATATCTGAGCGCAACTCCCATGCTCAACCGGTCGGTAAGTTTACGCGTGTAGCCAAAGTCAATACCAAATTCGCGGGGCCTGCTCGATCCTATGGGATTTCCCATTGCGTCGGTAAAATCAATATTTCCCATATTAAAGTACCTGACGCCCATGTTTATAGCTTGCTCGTCGTCCAGCTTGTAATATCCGGATGCTGCAACGAGGTACACATCTTTGGTAATATCTCTTAACCAGGGCGTATAGTTAAGTGCTATTCCTGAATTTGCTTTGGCAAAAGGTACTTTTGAAAGATTGTAAAAGCCTGAACTGGCATCGGGTGCAGTTGAAATTCCTACATCGCCCATACCACCTGCACGGGCATCCGGAGAAATCCGGAGAAAGGGCACCGCGGTTGTAACAACATTTATAGAGTTATTGGATTGAGAAAATGCCACATTAGAACTACAAACAAAACCCACGAGCAGCCCTGCAGCAAATTTCATTAATTTCTTATTCATTCTTGGTGTTTAATTGATTTAAAGTCAGCCAATAAGTAACGCTATTGGCAGCCGGTTAAGTATCGTAAATAATGTGCAGGTAAAAATCAGGTCAATATGTACTAATTTAGTAGTCAGGATTTTTTGGTTGAACAAATGTGCTATTTTTTTGCCACTTTAACAAGAACTGTACAACTATTTCCTGCTATGTTGTTAAAATTTAAATATTTTCACCCCTAGATTTGCATCTTTGAAATCCATTATATTCGCAAAATGTAAGATTGGCAACAATAAAATATTTATTGTTACCGTTCATATTCTGTAAAACCGGCTTTAACAATGGTAAAAACACTTAAAAACAGTATTCTGGCCCTTCTACTGCTTAGCTTGGCTTCTTCTTGCAGTCTTTTTCATAAGAAACAAGATAAATCCACGGTAACAGGATGGAATTACAATGATAAAAACCAGGGAGGATTTTATGTTCCGAAAGCAAAGGACATCAAAACCGGACCGGGTTTGGTATTTGTGCAGGGTGGTACGTTCACAATGGGAGCATCGCAGGAAGACGTAATGGGTGATTGGAACAATATCCCCCGCCGCGTTACGGTGAATTCTTTCTTTATAGACAAAACTGAAGTAGCAAACGTTCACTACAGGGAATATTTATACTGGCTGGAAAACGTTTTTTCCGATCCGCAATATGCTGCCGTTGTTAAAAATGCCTTGCCGGATACTTTAGTTTGGCGCAGTGAACTGGCCTATAACGAACCAATAGTAGAATATTATTTCCGTCACCCAGCCTATAACTACTACCCTGTGGTAGGTGTAACCTGGCAGCAGGCGCATGACTTTTGTATCTGGAGAACCGACCGTGTAAACCAGATCGAACTGATCAACGAAGGCTTTCAGAACAAAAACGTATTAAAGCAAGAGTTAAATGGTGGCGGACAGGAAAACTTTAATACCAAATCTTACTTAATGGGCGAATACCAGGGAGTTCCGGGTAAACCTAAAAAGAATCCGTTGAAAGATGCTCAGGGACGCCCCCGTACTACCGTTAAATTCGAAGATGGTATTTTACTACCTGACTACAGATTGCCTACAGAAGCTGAGTGGGAATACGCCGCGCTGGCATACATCAGCGCAAATCCTCAACCGCGCAAGAGTGAGAAGAAAAGGGGTGAGGAGTTGATTGCCAACAAACAGGTTTATGCATGGCAAAACGATGGCTTTGATAACTTAAGATCTACAAGGCACGGTGCATGGCAAGGTGCTTTTCTTGCCAACTTCAAACGTGGTAATGGCGACTACATGGGTACTGCCGGTGGTTTGAACGACCGTTCTGCAATACCTTCTGAAGTAACATCTTTCTTCCCGAATGCATTTGGTCTTTATAACATGAGTGGTAACGTAAGCGAGTGGGTAGCCGATGTTTACAGACCTACAACAGGATTGGAAGAAGACGATTTCAACCCATATCGTGGTAACGTATTCAAAAAACTCGACGTGAGCGGCGGCGAAGGTAATCTTCGCGACAGCCTTGGCCGTATGAAATATATTCCTGAGAATGATTCCACATTGCGTAACCGCAGGAACTACCAGCGTTCTTATGCTATCGACTACCTTGATGGTGATTCCCTGAGCCAGGTTAACTATGGCTATGGCATCACAACACTTATCAGCGATAAATCGAGAGTGTATAAAGGAGGTAGCTGGAATGATATGCCTTACTGGTTAAGCCCCGGCACGCGCCGTTATATGGAAGAAGATCAGAGCAGCAATGCCATCGGTTTCCGTTGCGCCATGACGCATTACGGAGCTCCTGAAGGAACAGCCGCTAAAACAAAAACCGGTAACTTCTTCCCGAAACGCAGACAAAAGAGATAAGGAAAAGGTAAATAAGAAAAAGCCATTTTGCGATTGCAAAGTGGCTTTTTTCGTTTTACTACAATGGAAAATTGACAATTGAAAATATGTGTATGCAAATGTGCGAATGAGCATATGTGCAAATGTGCGAATGTGCGGTCATTAAAATTATATTAGACTACAGCAGTTCATAAGCTTCGCTTCAATTCATTTTCAATGTCGCCGCCTCCATGATGTCAGTCGGCCAGGAATTTTCACTTATCCATTATTACCGCCATGTGCACATTCGCCCATGTGCACATTCGCACATTACCATTGTCATTTTCAATTGTCCCCGCCTCCGTGATGTCAGTCGGGCAGGAATTTTCACTTATCCACTTTACCGCCATTTGCACATTCGCCCATCTGCACATTCGCACATTACCATAGTCATTTTCAATTGTCCCCGCCTCGGTGATGTCAGTCGGGCAGGAATTTTCACTTATCCACTTTACCGCCATTTGCACATTCGCCCATCTGCACATTCGCACATTACCATTGTCATTTTCAATGTCCCCGCCTCCATGATATCAGTCGGGCAGGAATTTTCACTTATCCACTTTACCGCCATCTGCACATTCGCCCATCTGCTCATTCGCACATTACCATAGTCATTTTCAATGTCCACGCCTCCGTGATGTCAGTCCGCCAGGAATTTTCACTTATCCATTACTACACTCATTTGCACATTCACCCATCTGCACATTCGCACATTACCATAGTCATTTTCAATTGTCCCCGCCTCCGTGATGTCAGTCGGGCAGGAATTTTCACTTATCCACTTTACCGCCATTTGCACATTCGCCCATCTGCACATTCGCACATTACCATTGTCATTTTCAATGTCCCCGCCTCCATGATGTCAATCGGGCAGGAATTTTCACTTATCCACTTTACCGCCATTTGCACATTCGCCCATCTGCACATTCGCACATTACCATTGTCAATTTTCCATTAACATCTAATTCTTCCCATTAGCGCTAAGCACCGCCACATCTGAAGCAACTGCATATTTTCTTTCACCAATTTGTTGACGCCACATCGCGTAATACAACCCTTTTTCCATTAACAATTCCTGGTGGGTGCCAACTTCAACAATACGTCCTCTTTCCAACACAAATATTCTGTCAGCATGCATAATGGTGCTCAGGCGGTGTGCAATTAACACCGTGATTTGCTCCTTGGCCGCGGAGATATTTTTAATAGTAGAGGTGATCTCCTCTTCGGTTATAGAATCAAGAGCGGAAGTTGCCTCGTCAAAAATCAGCAATCTTGGCTTTCTTAACAAGCTGCGGGCGATACTTAGGCGCTGCTTCTCCCCTCCGCTGAGTTTAAGACCGCCTTCTCCAATGACCGTTTCTATGCCTTTCTCGGCCCTCTCCAGTAAATTTTGACAGCTGGCCTTATACAACGCATCCATCAACTGCTCCTCATTTGCGGAAGGATTGACAAAAAGTAAATTTTCTCTTATTGTGCCGGCAAACAGCTGTGTGTCCTGGGTTACGAAACCTATTTGTGTGCGCAGCTCATCAAAATGAATGTCTTCACTATCTGTATTGTTGTACAATATCCGCCCCTCCTGTGCCCTGTATAAACCGACAAGCAGTTTTACAAGAGTGCTTTTACCTGCACCCGACGGACCAACAAAAGCAATGGTATCGCCCCGGTTTACATCGAAACTGATATTTTCCAATGCTTTAAATTGAGCTGACTGGTGCTTGAAACTAACGTTCTCAAAAGTAAGCTCACTAATTTTTCCGATAGATGCTGGCCTGGCAGGCGCGGGTTCCACTTTCTTAAGCATCAGATTATGAAAATTGAGAAGCGATGCCTGGGCTTCCCGGTAGGAAAGTATAATATTGCCAACTTCCTGCAGCGGTCCGAAAACAAAGAAAGAATAAAAGGTAAGTGTCATTACTTCACCGGCTGTAAGCTTTCCTCTAAAAACCAGCCATGCCAGCGCAAACATGATCACCTGGCGGAGAAAGTTCACAAAGGTTCCCTGTATAAAACTCAAGGCACGCAGGCTTTTCACCTTTTTTAGTTCCAGTCCCAGAATTTTATACGTATTCTGGTTCAGGCGGTTGATCTCCTGCTCGCTTAACCCAAGACTTTTCACTAACTCAATATTTCTAAGCGATTCTGTTGTACTTCCCGCCAGGGCATTTGTCTCTTTTACAATGCTTTTCTGGATGATCTTAATTTTCTTACTCAGCACATTCATTAACGTGGCCAGGCCTACCATCCCAACAATGTAAATCGGCATAATTGACCAATGCAGGTTGAAAGAATACACCGAAATGAAAACAATACCCACTAATACGGTAAACAACACATTCACAAAAGAGAGAATAAATTTTTCTGTGTCTGTTCTTACTTTAGAAAGGGTAGATAATGTTTCACCGGAACGCTGATCTTCGAAATCAGAAAAAGGAAGCTTCATGGAATGCTTTAATCCATCTGTAAAGATCTTTGCGCCAAACTTCTGAACGATAACATTACTAAAGTAATCCTGGAAAGCTTTGGCTATTCTCGAAACCATCGCTACACCGATGAATATCCCAAGAAATCTCAGCACACCCCAAACAAATTGCGATTGGGTTCTTTCGCCTGTTTTTACAAATTCCTTATGAGCGTCGTAGTATCCAATATCTCTGGGAAATCTCAAAAAAGAATCAAAGAATTTCCCAAAAAAGTAAGGATCGAGCATCGAGAAAATCTGGTTTATAGCCGCCATCAGCAACGCTACAGCCACGAGCCATTTATACGGCTTAATATACTGCAATAGAATTTTCATACTTCACTTCAAATTATTTAGTGAAATTAATCAGATAAATGACAACTAAAAAACAACTAACTCCTGTTAGCACATTCTGTAACAGTGTACAGCCCGCAATTTTTATTAAGCTTTAGAATACAATTTGTAAATTCGTTGTGTATGGATGTGCAATCAAAAGTTGTTGAAGTGTCGTTGCCCAAATACACACTAAATGAAGAGCAGGAACGTAAGGAAATTCTTCGCCATTATAGAGCTTTATTACGCAGTTTAAGAGCCAAATTAAAACGAGGTGACAAAGAACTGGTTCGAACAGCATTTGAAATGGCTGTTGAAGCTCATAAAACTATGCGCAGAAAAAGCGGTGAACCCTATATTCTTCACCCGCTTGCTGTTGCCAGAATTTGTGTTGAAGAAATTGGCCTTGGCGTACGCTCCACTATTTGTGCCTTATTGCATGATACGGTAGAAGATACAGATATTACCCTTGAGGACATTGAAAGAGAGTTCGGAGCCGAAATAGCGAGAATTGTTGATGGATTGACAAAAATCTCCAATGTTATTGATACGAACAGTAGTCAACAGGCTGAGAATTTTAAAAAGATCCTACTTACACTTACAGATGATCCCCGCGTTATACTCATAAAACTTGCGGACAGGCTGCATAATATGCGTACGCTGGACTATATGAAGCGCGAGAAGCAGCTTAAAATAGCCAGTGAAACGGTTTGGGTGTATGCGCCACTTGCACATCGCATGGGTCTGTATGCCATTAAAACAGAGATGGAAGACCTCTCGATGAAATACCTTGAGCCGGAAGCGTACAAGGACATCGCCAGGAAACTTGCTGAAACCAAGAGGGAACGTACCCGTTACATCAATGAATTTATCAAGCCACTAAAGGAAACACTTCAGAAATCGAATTTCAATTTTGAAATTTATGGCAGGCCAAAAAGTATCCACTCCATCTGGAACAAGATAAAGAAGAAGGCTGTTGCGTTTGAAGAAGTATATGATCTGTTTGCAATCCGTGTGATTCTGGATTCTCCTACAGAAAGAGAAAAAGAGGATTGCTGGAAAGTGTATTCTTTGATTACAGATCAATACACGCCTTCTCCGGAACGTCTGCGTGATTGGCTGAGTAATCCTAAAAGCAATGGTTACGAAGCGTTGCACACCACCGTGATGGGGCCACAGGGAAAATGGGTTGAAGTGCAGATCAGGACCAAACGCATGAATGAAATTGCGGAAAAAGGTCTTGCTGCTCACTATAAATACAAGGAAGGAAGCAACGACGAAGACAGATTTGACAAATGGTTCAGCCAGATCCGTGAAGTTATCGGCAGCCAGGATACGGATGGTGTTGACTTTCTGCAGGACTTTAAAACGAGCTTTCTTGCTGAAGAAATTTATGTGTATACCCCCAAGGGGGATGTCAAGATGCTACCCACCGGCTCAACAGCACTGGATTTTGCATTTTCCATCCACTCTGCTATCGGTAGTAAATGTATCGGGGCGAAAGTCAATCATAAACTGGTTCCCATCAGCCATAAACTGCGAAGTGGCGACCAGGTTGAAATAATTACCAGCAGTAAGCAGAAACCCAATGAAGACTGGCTGGGTTTTGTTGTTACGGCAAAAGCCAGAAGCAAGATAAAGGACTCGCTGAAAGAAGAGAAACGCAAAATTGCCGACGAAGGAAAATACATTGTTCAGAGAAAACTGGAAGGTATTGGCGCGGCATTTAATCAGCATAATATTGATGAGCTGGTGTCTTTTTATAAGGTTACTTCTCAGTTGGATCTGTTTTACAATGTTGCCATTAAACATACGGACCTAAAAGAGCTGAAAGAGTTTCATGTTCTGGGTGATAAGCTGGAGGCTCCAAAACCGCAGAAGCCAGTAGAGGTTAAAACAGAAACAGAGTACAAACCTCACCCGAACAAAAAAGATTCAGAGCTTATCATATTTGGTGAAAGCAGCGATAAGATAATGTATTCACTGGCCAAATGTTGTAATCCCATTCCAGGTGACGACGTTTTTGGATTTGTAAGTACGGGAAAGGGTTTGATCATTCACCGCACCAACTGCCCAAATGCAGCACAGATGATGGCCAACTATGGGCATAGAATAGTTAAAACGAAATGGGCGAAAAACAAAGAAATATCCTTCCTTACCGGATTAAAGATAATTGGAATGGATGATGTGGGTGTGATCAACAAAATCACCAATATCATCAGTGGAGAGATGCGGATCAATATTGCGGCGCTTACGATTGAAAGCGGCGAAGGCTTGTTTAATGGGCGGATCAAAATTTTTGTGCACGACAAGGAAGAGCTTGAAGAACTGGTAATCAGGTTAAAGCAGCTGAATGGCATCCATACTGTTGACCGCTTTGACGCAGAAGAAGTCACCAGTTAACTGGAATTATTCATATCAGACTCATGACAAAAACGCCCGGCTCACACCAGGCGTTTTCTGTTTCCCCCAATGACTGCTTATTTTTTGCCGCCAAAAGTTTTGGAAATCCCTAAACCAGCGCCACGACCGAATGTTAGACCGAACGTACTTGCAGAACTACTACCATCATATTTAAAGCTTTCAAATCCGATTCCGCCGAAGTTTATATTAACGCCAAAGCCGTTTTTTACATTGATAAATATTGCCGGAGTTATGTTTGCACCGAATCCATTTCCTTTCAATTCCGGATTTCCATCAACCATTGGAAAGCCATTCATATTGCCTGTAAATACGCCCTCTACGTTTGCATATCCAGCATTCAACTGACCGAACAGACTAAACACTTCTGATAATTTTTTGGTATAACGCAAAAACGGGCCGGCTTGAAAACCTGGATTTTTGTCTTTTGCTGCATATATGCCAAGGTTCGCACCAACGGTCCAGTTTTCCCCAAAACCAAAACCTACGCCGGGGTTAAAACCAACCTGTGAATAATCTTTCATTGTGGTTAAATCGACATTACCATATAGTAAGGTCGTTCCTTTTTGTGCCTTAGCACCAGCAGCCAAACCCAGTATAACTAAGCCAGTTAATAATAGTTTTCTCATACATTAAATTTTTTAAGGTTTTTAATTTATTATGAACCAGTAAATAACGGCGGCAAAGAAATGCTGAATGGTTCAGAAGAGAAGTATCGGCTAAATCATAAGAATGCCGGTAAAATGTTTTTCGGTTATCATAGGATTTTGCCCTTTTAGTGGCTTCTTATCACGATTGCCTGCTCAGTATTATGCCGCTATTGAATGCAAACAGGCAATAAAACACCCGGGCATACAAAAAATCACTCTTTGAAGCAGTTTTAGAAAGATTATGGTATTGTTTTAAAAATGAATTCTTTTAAACCACTTCTGGTATTTATTTTTGCTGCTCACTAACAAATACTTCAATGGTTGACGTAATTCTCGGTTTACAGTGGGGCGATGAAGGCAAAGGAAAGATTGTTGATTATTTCGCGCCAGGCTATGACATTATTGCCCGTTTCCAGGGCGGCCCTAACGCAGGCCACACCTTGTATGTTAACGACAAAAAAGTGGTACTGCACCAAATACCATCAGGCATCTTCCATCAAAACACGATGAACCTGATAGGTAACGGCGTTGTTCTTGACCCTGTTACACTGAAAAGAGAATGCGAAACCGTTGCAGCTTTCGGTATAGATGTGAAAAAGAACCTTTTTATTTCTGAACGTACAAATATTATTGTTCCTACGCATCGAGCTTTAGACAAAGCATCTGAACATTCAAAAGGTGAAGGAAAAATCGGAAGTACACTGAAAGGTATCGGCCCTGCTTACATGGATAAAACCGGTCGTAATGCATTAAGAGCTGGCGATCTGCTTGATAAAAATTTCGTTTCCCAATATATTAAGCTTCGCTTAAAACATCAGAAATTACTGGATACTTATAACTTTAATGATGATATTTCCAGCTGGGAAGATGAGTTTTTTGAAGCAATTGAATTCCTGCGCACGCTGAATATTGTTAACGGAGAATACTTCATCAATAACAAAATAAGCGAAGGAAAAAAAGTATTGGCAGAAGGTGCGCAAGGCACTATGCTGGATATTGATTTCGGAACTTTCCCGTTTGTAACATCATCCAATACAATTTCGGCGGGTGTATGCACAGGTCTGGGTATTGCTCCTCAGAAGATCAACCAGGTGCTTGGTGTTACTAAAGCATATTGTACAAGAGTTGGTAGCGGACCATTCCCTACTGAACTGGAAGATGCAACAGGTGAAGAACTAAGAAAGATCGGAAGCGAGTTTGGTGCAACTACCGGCCGTCCAAGACGTTGCGGATGGATTGACCTTGTAGCGTTAAAATATACCTGCATGATCAACGGCGTTACGCAAGTTGTAATGACAAAAGCAGACGTACTGGATTCCTTTAAAACATTGAACGTTTGTACGTCTTACAACGTAAATGGAAATGAAACTGAAGAAGTGCCATTCCAGATGACAAGGGTCAAACTTGAAGCTAATTATAAACAATTTGCCGGTTGGGACATGGATACGACTGCTATAAAAAATGTAGCAGACCTTCCATCCAACATGAGCAGTTATATAGATTTTATTAACTCATATATCGGGGCTCCTGTTAAGTATGTATCTAATGGTCCGGGCAGAGATCAGATAGTTGCATTATAATTTATCAGGCACTGAATTTGATGCGCAAAAAAATATTTTGTTGATTAAAAAACTCGTTGAAATTTTACGCAGTTAATTCTCCAGGACTATGGCAGCAAAATCTAACAAAGAACCAAAATCAACCGGTCGCAAAGCGACACCGAAAGACACCAATGAACCAGCGTCATCTAAACCTAAAAAACAATTGGAAGAAGATGATGATGATGATGACATTGAAGATGATGAAGACGTAACGCCTTCAAAAAAAGCTTCAGCTAAAGGACCATCAAAGAAATCCAAAGCTGATGATGACGATGATGACGACGATGATGATGATGATGTAGACGATGATGATTGGAATAAAGCAGAAGAAGATGAAAATTGGGATCCGGACTTTGATGAGTTTGATATCCCAAAATCTAAAGGAAAGAAATCCAGTAGCGGAACTAGTGGAAAGAAAGGTGAAGATGATGATGATTTTAAATTAGACGAAGACTTTAAAGAGTTTGATCTCTTTAATGATTCGAATGGATTTGATGACGATGATGATGATGATTTTTAATTGCGTTCTTTAAGTGCAACGTAACACAGCTACCTATTCTATTTCAGATAACAGGCTTTTTAAGCAGCAAATGTTGAGTTGGGCCAACCAATTCAACATTTGTTGTTTTTTGGATAATCATGAATACAGCCTGCCTCATACATCAACCGAATGCCTTGTTGCAGCAGGTGCTCTCTCATATATAGAAGCCAACCAAAATGCGCTGCTTAAACTTCAGGCATATCAGTATCATACTAAAGACTGGATATTTGGTCACATCAGTTATGATGTAAAAAATGAAATTGAACAGCTAACCTCCGGCCATCCTGACCATATTCAATTCCCTTCTGTTTTTTTCTTTCAGCCAGAAACGATACTGCAGCTCAACAACGGCATTTTAACCATAAGCTCTGCAACACTGGCTCCTGAAAAAATAATGCAGGAGATTTTAAAGCAGGTTCCTTTAAAAGAAACAACTCAATCAGCCGGAATAAAAATACAATCCTCCATTTCCAGGAACGAGTATATCGATAAGATACATCTCATTCAGAAAAAAATACTGCAGGGCTATTGTTATGAATTAAATTTTTGTCAGCAATTCTTTTCTGAACATGCAGTTATCGATCCGTTAGCAACCTATCATCATCTTACATCAATATCCCCTACTCCGTTCGCCACCTATTATAAACTGAGAGATAAATATCTGTTGTGTGCAAGCCCGGAAAGGTATATTCAAAAAAAAGAAGACATCATTTTATCGCAGCCGATTAAAGGCACTGGCAAACGGGACTTATCAGATCCACAGAAAGATGCGTGTTTAAAAGAACAGCTAAGAGCCAGCTCAAAAGACAGGAACGAGAATGTAATGATCGTAGACCTGGTGAGGAATGATCTAAGCAAAATCTGCAAAGAGGCATCTGTAACAGTTGAAGAGCTTTTCGGCATTTATACTTTTCCCCAGGTGCATCAAATGATCTCAACAATTAAGGGACATTTAAAACAGGATGTTGGATTTACCGATATTCTCCGCGCTACATTTCCAATGGGTTCAATGACCGGCGCACCCAAACGTAAAGTGATGGAATTAATTGAAGAGTTTGAAGTTTCTAAAAGGGGGATCTACTCCGGAGCGGTAGGCTATATAACACCGGAAAACAATTTTGACTTCAACGTTGTGATCAGAAGCATCATATACAACCAATTAAACAAATATCTTTCATATCATGTTGGCGGTGCCATTACAGGCAACAGCATTGCTGAGAGCGAATATGAAGAATGCCTGTTAAAGGCGTCGGCCATTGAACAGGCATTACATATAAACAGATAACTGCGAGGTTAGATAAACCAGGAAGTCTGTTTAAAGACTATTTAAATCTCAATGTCGTTGAATTAGGGAAAAATCTTTTCAAACAAGTACGATTTACGAAGCCTGCCCGAACTGACTTCATTCAGGCGGGTACGAAGTACTCAGATTTAAAGAGCTCTACTGTTTGAATGTTGCTTATTTCTATGACATTGATTTAAATCTTAGCAGAAGAAGCAAACAACAATTGAACGCTTTCCTGTAATATTTTTTGCTTGTTTTCTTTAAAGGAGCGCATGTTATCAGCAGACAACCTCAGTTGCACTTTTTTACCTTCGGCTAATTGCTTATCAAAAAGCGGATTTAACTGATTAAATCTTACCAGGTCCAGTGACAAATATTTCGCAATTACTGAAGAATTGAATCTGCCGCTTATTTCTGTCGTTTCTGTACCCGCAAAAGAGGAATCGGGAGCCGGGGGCAACAAGGCTGCCATAGTAGATTTATGAGCCTCTGTTTCTTTCGCGGTCATGGTTGTCCATCCTCCACCACCTTCAAAAATATAGTGAGTGGCAATGAATTTTTTAACATGATTGCGTGTTTCCAGCGGCAAATAGCTCTGAAGTTCCCAGAAATCTTTACTGTCTGCTTTTTTAATTGCCTGTTTTAATCTGCCGACACCGCAATTATATGCCGCGATTACCAATAACCAATCGCCGAATTCAGCATATAATGACTTTAACAATTTGGCTGCCGCCGCAGTGCTTAAGGCAAAATCCTTTCTTTCATCCACTTTTCCTGCAACCTTAAGGTTGTAACGTTTAGCCTCGTCGCGCATCAATTGCCAGGGGCCTACTGCACCGGCTCCGGAAATTAATCCTGAACGAAGATGGCTTTCTATCACTGAAAGGTATTTCAGTTCCACCGGTAAATGATTTTGAGCCAGAACCCTGTCGTAAAGATCAAAATAAGGCTTGCCCCAACTTTTCATTTTTTCCAGCTCTTCTTCGTTTCTTTTGATGTACTCTTCTACGAAACTGATTGCTTTGGGATTTACCTGGAAAATGTAAGGCTTGGAAGGATCGAAACTATTGGCGAAAAGGCTGGAAAAACCCTTTTCTGTTTTACCGGAGCTACCGGTAGGCTTGTTTTTGTCATCCGTCGCGAAAGACATAAGGGAGAAAAACAACACCCCCGTTAATACAAAAGAAGCTACAGGCTTAAATTGTAGTAATAAAAATTTACGCATAATAAGGTCCTCAAACGCCGTTTACTCATTAAAAAATCACCGATCAACGATTCAAAACCGGTATAACATTATTTTGCTTAAACGCTATTACTTCTCAGAAATCTGTAAAAACACCTCTGAAATGCGGAGCAAAGCTAACTCACTAAAATGAGAAGTCATCACCTGAACACCAAAAGGCATGCCATTTGGATGAGTGAAGAGAGGAAGGGAAATTCCTGGAATTCCAACCAGGTTTGCGAAGACTGTATAAATGTCAGCCAGGAACATTTCAATAGGGTCATTGTTCATAGAACCAAGCTCAAACGCCGGTGTAGGAACAGTGGGAGAAATGATGGCATCAAAACGGCTGAAAATGGCCGAAGTTTGTTTAAGAAGTATGTTCCTAACCTGCTGCGCCTTAGTAAAATAGGCATCAAAATATCCGGCGCTCAAAACAAAGGTTCCGAGCATGATGCGGCGCTTAACTTCCTTACCGAAACCTTCACTTCTATTGTGCTTGTAAAAGTCTGCCAAATCTTCCGATGGAACGGCAGAACGATGGCCATATTTTACCCCGTCAAAGCGGGATAAGTTGCTCGAAGCCTCGGCTGTAGTAAGAATATAGTAAGCAGGAACAATATATTCAAGCAACTCAAAATCAATCGGTTCGACGATATAACCCTGAGCTGTTAAAGTTTTTAAAAATTGATTAAAAGATTGACTTATCGCAGGATCAAGCCCGGGGTGTTCGAGTGCTTCTTTAAAATATCCAATCTTTTTTGGAGCTGCACCGTTGTAATTTGAACTGTTCAATAATGACGAATAGGGAACAACGGGTTCTTTACTTGCAGTGCTATCAAAGTCGTCTTCACCGGCTATTACTTCAAGTGTAAGAGCGGCATCGGCTACGCTTTTTGCAAAAATACCTATCTGATCAAATGAAGATGCATATGCAATCAATCCATAGCGGGAAACGCGACCATAAGTGGGCTTTAGACCAACAATTCCGCAGAAATCTGCAGGTTGCCTCACTGAGCCGCCGGTATCACTTCCCAGGCTGATCATACACATGCCGGCCTGAACTGCCACAGCCGATCCTCCCGAAGATCCGCCAGGAACGCGCTTATTATCCGCTGCATTCAGTACGTTACCGTAAGCAGAATTCTCATTACTGCTTCCCATGGCAAATTCATCGCAGTTTTGACGGCCAATAATAATGGCGCCTTCCTGCAATAACCTGTCTACAGCCGTTGCATTATAAATTGAAGTAAATCCTTCCAGAATTTTGGAAGAGGCAGATAATTTATGGCCTTTATAAGCAATCACATCCTTAAGCCCGACAACCACACCATGTAGTTTACCAAGGGGCTTACCGTTATTCCGGTCCTGGTCCAACTGCCTGGCACGCGCTGCAGCTTCATCTGCAAAAACCTCCAAAAAAGCATTCAGATGCTTGTTCGAATCAATTACAGACAAATAATGGCTTACAACATCTTCACATGTTGTTTCACCATTTTGCAAAGCACTAACATAGTCTTCGATAGACGAGAAACTAAACAAAGGCCAAAAGCAGTTTTAAAACGTTAGAGAGAAAATCAGTTTTGAGATGAAGTTGTGGAACTAGTTGTTGTTGTTGTAGGCTGATTGTCTTTTTCATTCATACCTTCTTCTAATTCTTTTTTCACGTTGTTCTTGGCGTCATTGAATTCACGGATACCACGACCTAATCCTTTCATGAACTCAGGAATTTTACGGCCACCAAATAGAACTAATACGACAACTGCAATCAACAGGATTTCCTGGAAACCTAAATTACCCATTTTTAAAAATGTTTGAAGATGAAAACCAAAGTTAGAGATAAAAATAACACGGAAAGTTAACAACTAAATAAAAAAAGCGGAAGTAAAAACACTTCCGCTTTTGCAGTAATATTAGTTGATTAAACTCTTTTTTCTTTAATTCTTGCGCTCTTACCGCTGCGTGTACGCAGGTAATAAAGTTTAGCGCGACGCACTTTACCAACTTTGTTTAAAACGATAGAGTCAACGTTTGGTGATAAGAAAGGAAATATTCTTTCCACACCTACGCCGTCAGAAATCTTGCGTACAGTGAAAGTTGCTGTAGCGCCAGTTCCCTGAGTCTTTACCACATCGCCACGGAAGCTCTGGATACGCTCTTTACCGCCTTCCACAATTTTATAGTTTACAGTGATGTTATCACCTGCTTTAAACCTGGGATATTCTTTCTTCGCTGTTAATTGCTCATGCACAAATTGAACTGCTGCGTTCATAGCTTTAAAATTTAAAGGACGGCAAAGGTAACATTGCCTTCCACATTTTCCAAATAAAATCTCAAATTCTTTTTTATAATTCAGTCCCAAAAAGGGAACTCTTTCAATCACAATACCTTAGCGGGCTACATTCACCGCTCTCTTTTCGCGGATAACGGTAACCTTGATTTGTCCGGGATAGGTCATCTCCGTTTGAATCTTTTGCGCTATTTCAAAACTTAGTTTATCACTATCAGTATCCGAAACTTTTTCTGCTTCAACAATAACCCTCAATTCCCTGCCCGCCTGGATAGCGTAAGCTTTTTCAACACCCTGATACCCTAAAGCAAGGTTTTCAAGATCCTTAATACGTTGCAGGTATTGTTGCATAATCTCTCTTCTTGCACCGGGTCTCGCGCCGCTGATAGCATCGCAAGCCTGTACAATCGGAGAAATTACATACTGCATTTCCATTTCATCGTGGTGCGCGCCAATGGCATTCACAACTGCCGGGTTTTCACCAAATTTTTCAGCCAGTTTCGCGCCTAAAAGTGCGTGGCTCAATTCAGTTTCCTCATCAGGAACCTTTCCTATATCGTGTAACAAACCAGCTCTTTTTGCCAATTTGGGATTCAATCCAAGTTCAGCCGCCATGATTCCGCATAAATTCGCGACTTCACGACTATGCATTAACAAATTCTGACCATAAGAAGAACGGAATCTCATTTTACCTACAATACGCACAAGCTCTTTATGTAAACCGTGAATACCCAATTCTATAACTGTACGTTCACCAATTTCCATTACCTGCTCTTCCAGCTGCTTTCTTGTTTTCTCAACAACTTCTTCAATACGTGCGGGATGGATACGTCCGTCAGATACTAGTCTTTGTAGTGAAAGACGTGCAATTTCTCTTCTCAACGGATCGAAAGAGGAAAGAACAATTGCCTCAGGGGTATCATCCACAATTAAGTCAACGCCGGTTGCAGCCTCAATTGCACGGATGTTACGACCTTCGCGGCCAATGATCTGGCCTTTAATTTCGTCGCTTTCCAGGTTAAATACAGTTACTGTATTTTCAATCGTCTGCTCTGCAGCGGTACGCTGGATGGACTGAATTACAATTTTGCGCGCCTCTTTGTTGGCTTTCTGTTTAGCCTCTTCAACAATTTCCTGCTGTATGGCAAGAGCCTGTGTTTGAGCCTCCTGTTTAAGGCTTTCAACCAACTGAGACTTTGCCTCTTCTGCAGTTAAGCCGGCAATTTTTTCCAGACGGCGTATGTGTTCCTCCTGGTGTTTTTCCAGCTCAGTGCGTTTTAGGTTTACCACCTCAATCTGCCTGTTCAGGTTTTCCTTAATGGCTTCGTTTTCTTTGATCTGCTTGTCTAAAGCAGTGTCTTTTTGATTGATGGCAATTTCTTTTTGCTTAACACGGTTTTCGCCTTCGCTGATCTTTTTATTTCTTTCTAAAACCTCTTTGTCATGTTCAGCTTTAAGTTGAACGAACTTTTCTTTTGCCTCCAGCTGTTTTTCCTTTTTTATAGTCTCAGCTCTTAATTCAGCTTCCCTTATTAATGTATTTGCCTGTTGTTCTGCTTCTTCTACTTTCTTTTTGGTGTCTTTCGCAAAAATGAACTTACCCCCTACAATTCCTACTATTAGTGCAACCGCACCTATTATAATAGATATAACTGATTGATCCATGCTTGTGGTGTTTATTTTGATTCAATATCATATATCCCGTCTCCAATCTCATTAAAAATAAGAATGAGTGAGCGATAATTCGCGAAGATAAATAAACGAATGAAATAATACATTGCATGCGACGGCCTGTTTTTAGGGTTTTTTAGAAAGATTTTGCGTTGGTACCAGAAGCACAAACCCACCCCATGTCCTTCCGGCCAAAAAAGAGAACTAAAAAAATATTCCCGGGGATAGAACAAAAAGCTCTCAAATAGAGAAATTGGATGTAGGAATCAGCCTTAATTATATTGATAATCAACAATTTAAGTTTCTGGCATTTTAGTAGATATTCTATTCCTGTGTCTGTTTTACCTAAACTCTTCTATTAGGAATTTGGCGTTTGTGTTCATGGGCTTCTTTAACAGAGGTGTTTAAAGAGGCGTTTTTCAAGGAAATTGTAGGGAGGTGATCACGCCTCCTTTTTTATTTTTTATCAGAACAAATAGAATGTTTCATTTTCAAAATGAGAATACAATTCCCAATATGGAACTAAATCCCAGTTTTAAAAAATATAATCAGTTAAATACCAATATGTTGCAAAATAAAAGGCTGTTGGCATAAAATTAGAATGATATAAAGTGTCCGTTTTTAACCGTTCCCGACAACATGATTTATGTTGTTAATCAGGATTCAGGTTACTTCCATAAAGAAGTTTCCCCCTTTGAAAGAAAGAGACTATGTAAATAGTCTCTTTTTCTTTTTACAACCGTTTACTATTCCATTTTGGAGACGGATTTTTTCCCATTTCGAGACATTATCATTGCTTCCCAATTTGCAAACAGTTGATTATTAAACAAATAACAATTAGTTTACAATTGGCACCCAATTCGTATAGTTCTATTGTCCGTTTTTAATCGTGTAACTTGTACCACTTGTATAAGACACAATACATACTATTGGAGTTTGTGTTCAATACCCTATTTACGCTTCTTTGTAAGTGTAACACAAATAAAGGAGCAATAAAAAAAGAGGCCGAAAAGCCTCTTTTTTATTTTTATTTCTATTCCTTAATCCTGGTTAATTCAAAACGGGATTTTGTTTTTTCATAAGCTCTTCATCCTGCTTAATCTTCTTTTCCCATTCCCATGCAGTTTTCATCATATCATCCAATCCAAATTGTATTTTCCAATCCAGAGAAGATACTGCATGATTGTTATTTGCATAAATAGCGATAACATCGCCTGGTCTTCGTGGACCAATCTTGTAATTCAATTTTTGGCCGGTTACCTTTTCAAATGCATTTATTGCCTCGAGTACAGTAACTCCGTTGCCGGTTCCCAAATTGAAAACTTCGTTCTTTTGTTTGTTCTTTTTATTAAGCAGAAATTTTATTGCGAGTGTATGTGCATTTGCAATGTCGCAAACATGGATAAAGTCTCTTACACAGCTTCCATCCCTTGTATCATAATCATCTCCAAAAACAGTCATCTGCGGTAATTTACCAATAGCCGTTTGTGTAATCACCGGCACAAGGTTTTGTGGTTTGCCCAATGGCAATTCCCCAATCAGGTTATCCGGATGAGCACCTACAGGGTTAAAGTAGCGCAGCAATATTGCAGATGTGTCTGATACTTTGGTAAAGTCTTTAATGATCTCCTCTCCCATTTGTTTTGTAGCACCATAAGGAGATTCTGCTTTTTTGATAGGAGATTCTTCAGTAACCGGAATAACGTCCGGGTTTCCATAAACGGTACAGGAAGAAGAAAATACAAAATGGGGAACTTTAAATTCCTTTACACATTTAAGCAGGTTTACCAGCGAATACAGGTTGTTTTCGTAATAATCCAATGGCTTTTCAACTGATTCACCCACGGCTTTGTATGCTGCAAAATGAATCACGCCGGAGATGTCATCATTTTCCTGGAAAACAGCCAGCGTTTCATCAAAATTCTTTAGATCAACCTTGTAGTTTTTCAGCTTTTTGCCGGTGATCTGTTCAATACCGTTTAAAAGGTATGTTGTAGAACGTGAATTATCATCTATCGAAACAACGTCAAATCCGTTTTGGATAAGATCAACTACGGTATGCGAACCTATATATCCGCAACCTCCGGTAACTAGAATTTTGGGCATGTTGGCTGATTTTGATACACTAATTGAATACGACAATATTATTAAAAAAAGCCGTACTAGACAATAAGTTTAATTACATAATAGAAGCCAGCAGCCATGATAGCGCTGATAGGTATGGTTAATACCCACGCCCACAAAAGATTTACTGTAACACCCCAACGTACCGCAGACAAACGTTTTGTTGCACCTACACCAATTATAGAACCGGTAATAGTATGCGTTGTACTTACTGGTATACCTAAATGTTCGGTTATATACAAGGTTATGGCGCCGGCAGTTTCGGCACTTACACCTTCAAGCGGGGTTACCTTGGTTATTTTGGTACCCATTGTCTTTACAATCTTCCAGCCACCACTCATTGTACCTAAGCCAATGGCGAGGAAAGAACAGAATGGCACCCATGAATAATGGATAACGAATTCGTTAAACGTAAGCGTGTTGCCCACTGTGCTTTGCTGATAAATGATTGCGGCGCCAATAATACCCATCACTTTTTGTGCATCATTTCCACCGTGACCAAGACTGAATGCTGCAGAGGAAAGCAGCTGTAATCTCTTGAACCAGCTCTCCGCCTTAAAGGGATTACTTCGTCTACATAGATGGACAATAATAATGGTTATGATAAAGGCTATGACCATCCCAATTAAAGGCGCGAGGAAAATGAAAAGAAATGTAGGAATTACTTTAGCATAGTTGATAACGGTAATCCCATCCCCATGAAAGCCGCCCGCGTATGCAATTGCGGCTCCCATAAATCCACCTATAAGTGTGTGTGAGGAGCTGGATGGAATACCGAACCACCAGGTGATCAGGTTCCATACAATGGCGGCCAACAGTCCTGCGAATATTACTTCCAGTGTAATGAAATGCTCATTTACTGTTTTGGCGATAGTGTTACCAATTTTGAATTCACCTATGATATAGCGTGAAATAAAGAAGGCTGCAAAATTGAAGAGCGCCGCCCAAAGAACTGCCTGGAACGGAGTCAATACTTTTGTTGAAACTATTGTGGCAATTGAGTTGGCTGCATCATGGAAACCGTTAATAAAATCAAATATGAAAGCTAATACAATAATGAGTATGAGTAATGTTGTCATAAATTTAGTTTTCCTTCTACGGAAAGCCCTGTAACAAACCGGTACTAGGCGTATTTAACAATGATTGATTCTATAACATTCGCGGCATCTTCGCATTTGTCTGTTACAGTTTCCATTGCCTGGTAGATCTCTCTCTTTTTAATCAGCTCTTTTACATCCACTTCATTTTGGAACAGCATTTCAATACTCATATCAAAAACATCATCAGCCTGGTTTTCAACGCTGTTGATTCTAACCATGGCTTCTGTCATTTGCCTCAGGTTCTTCATATCCCTAAGGCCATAAACAGCAGTTTTAATTTCGTTTGCACCCATTTCGATAAGGTCAGCCAGCTTTTTAATGCCGCTGTCGTTAGGGTTTACCTTATAAAAATTGATCTTCTTGGCGGAAGAGAAAATATAGTCACATATATCATCGAGGGCAGAAGCCAGGTAGTGAATATCCTCCCTGTCGAAAGGAGTGATAAAGTTGCGACCAAGTTCAGTGAAAATTCTGTGTGTATGGTCGTCGTTTTTATGTTCCAGATCCTCAATTTGCTTAATTACAGCATTGCGGCGGTCATAATCCGGCTCGTTAACCATGGTCTTTAGCAGTTGTCCCATTTGGCTAACGGTAATAGCTACATCTTCAAACAACTCGTAAAAAATCTTGTTCTTTGGCATGAATAACTTGCCAAAAGTGTTAATGCCCATATCTGGAATTTTGGCGCAAAAATAAAACTATGATCTGTGCAAGCCGTAAAAAGCCGACAGTTAACAATAACTTAATATAGAAATAACATTACCCGTAAACCTTTTGTTCATATGTATTTTCTCTTTTTTATGCTGTTAACATTCACATAATACTGGGTTAACAATTCAGTAATATACAAGTTCGTGATTTGCGGAAAATTAACAAAAATGCGCAAGCTATTTTCAATTGCTTCGGTGATCCTTTTTGCCTTGCTATGCACATTGGTGACCTATGGACAGGAAACGACTTCAACGTTAAATGGTTTTGTTTCTGATGCTGCCGGTAAAGCCATTAGCGGAGCAACAATTTCATTAAAGCACGAGCCAACAGGCTACGAAACTCATACCCAGACAAACAACAAAGGGTATTTTTCTTCTCCTAACCTGAAGCCAGGAGGCCCTTATACTATTAAGATCTCTTTTGTGGGATTTAAAGATGAAACACTAACTGATATCGCTTTGTCTTTAGGCAACAACCCGGACCTAAAGGTGGCATTAAGCACTTCTTCAAATGATCTGAAAGAAGTTACTGTAATGTCTTCAGGAAGAAGAGCTTCTCCATCAGGCCTGACTGTGGGAACAAGACAACTGAACACCTTACCTACCCTGGGAAGAAGCATCAGCGATTTTACACGCTTAACGCCTCAGTCTAACAACAACTCGTTCGCAGGAACTAACTTCAGATATAACAATATTACGCTTGATGGTGCTGTGAACAATGACGCAATAGGCTTTAGCAACTCTTTTGGAGGTGTTAGTGGTGGCGGTCAAAGCGGAACAGCCGGTTCAGGTACAAGAACCAACCCTTATAGTCTAGATGTGATCCAGGAAGTACAGGTTCAGCTTTCTCCATACGATGTGAAGCTGGGTAACTTTACCGGCGGTAGTGTTAACGCCGTAACAAAAAGCGGTTCAAATGACATCCACGGATCTGTTTACGGCTATGGAAGAAACCAATCACTGGTAGGTAAAAGTGTTGATGGTCAGAAAACCAAGATCGGTTCTGATTTTTACGATTATCAATACGGTGCAACCCTGAGTGGGCCCATCATCAAAAACAAATTGTTCTTTATTGTTAATGGTGAAATTACACGCAGACAAGAGCCTACTTTTTTCAATGCAGGTGACAAAGGTGCGGCTGTTACAGTTGCTGATGCACAAAGAATTGCTGCAGCATATCAAGCCGCAGGTTTTGATGCAGGTTCTTATGACAAATACAAAATCTTTACAAACAGTGATAAATTCTTCGCCCGTATAGATTACAACATTAATGCGAACAACTCATTAATGGTCAGAGCAATCTATACAAATGGTGAGGGTAACAACCTTGAGCGTACAAACACTACATTCCAGTTTTCATCAACAGACTTTACACAACATACAAAGAACGTGAATGTTGTTGCAGAACTGAAGAGCAAACTGAGCAACTCAGTAAACAACAACCTGATAGTTAGCTATATCAATGTTCATGATTACAGAGATTTTCCTCGCAGCGGAAATACACCTTCTCCTTATATTGATATTACCAACGGAGCAGGCAACGTGTGGTTAGGTACATGGCGCGAAGCTGCTATTTACAATACCCGCCAGAAAACGATTGAACTTACTGATAACGTTAGCTGGACAAAAGGCATCAACAAGTTCACTTTTGGTACGCACAACGAGTTCTATGACTTTAATTACGGATTTATTAACTCGTGGAACGGCCGTTGGCAATACGGTACCGTTGATAACTTTGTAAACAATATTCCAAGCCGTATTCGTGGTACTTTCGCTTTTGACCAGGGTAAAAACAACTTTACCAACCTTTCCGAGAATACACCTGGAGCTAAGTTTAACGTAGCAATGCTGAGTGCTTATGCGCAGGATGAAATTTCTTTAACCAAGAACTTCAAACTGACTCCGGGTCTCCGCATTGACTATTCTTATGTTGGGGATCAACCACAACTGGATAAGGATTTGAACAGCATTACAAATGACACACACGAATCCGGAACCTATAGTCATACTCCTTTCAGTCAACTGAATAACAAATGGCTGGGTAACGCAACTATTTCACCAAGATTGGGATTCAACTGGGATATCAACAATGATCAATCTGTAGTGTTAAGAGGTGGTAGCGGCATTTTCACCGGAAGAGTTCCGTTCGCATGGTTAGGTTATGCTTATACACTTAATGGTAACGACTACGGCAACATCGACTACAAGAATTCAAACAACGGTTATGTTCCTTTAGTAGGACCCAATCAACTGGTTGATACAATCGGCAAATATGGTGGAGCAGGCGCAGTAAATAAAAGAGAGCTTGACCTGATTGACAACAATTTCAAAATGCCAACTATCTGGCGTTCAAATATTGCAGCCGATTTCAAATTCGGCAATGGATATAAACTTACATTGGATGCGATGTACACCAAGACCATCAACGATGTTATGTTCCAGCAGATCAACAAGAAAGACAGTGGTGTGAAGTACTACAGCACAGGACCTACACAAACGCCTCTGTATACAGGTGGTGATGTTAGCAGTAAATATTCAAGCGTGTTCTTATTAAGCAATACAAAAGAGGGATACCGCTACAATCTTACTGCACAGCTGTCAAAAGTTACCAACAATATTAAACTCGGTGCGAAAAACCTGATGAACATTAACTGGTCTGCAGCTTACACTTATGGCATGTCTAAAGACATCAGCAATGGTATTCGTAACTCATTCCAAAGTAACTGGGATTATAACCCTGCAATCTCTGCAAACAATCCGCAACTTGCCTATTCAAACTTTGATTTGCGTCATCGCATAGTTGCTTTTGCAGGAACAAGTGTTAACTGGAATGGTTCGAATACAAACATCACTTCATTAAGTTTTGTTTATTCAGGTCAGAGTGGTAGCCCATACAGCCTTGTTTACACCGGCGCACCGGGCGGCATCATCAATGGTAACGCAGCGTTGCCTTATATTCCAAAGAGTCAGTCAGATATCAACCTGAAAGATCCTTCTCAGTGGAACGATCTGAATGCCTTCATCGAAGGTGATAAATACCTGAAAGGCCACCGTGGTCAGTATGCTTCAAGAAATGCACTTCGCACTCCATGGAACCATACGCTTGATTTAAAGCTGATGCACGAATTCAGATTTAAAGGCAACAACAAACAGCATTCACTTCAGTTAAGCCTGGATATGTTTAACTTCCTGAACTTCCTGAATAATGACTGGGGACACATTACTTTCGTAAGTAACACAAACAACTATACAGTTAACTTCCTGAAGTTTGAAACAGATGCTAACGGTATTAAACCAGGCAATCCAAGTTCAGATCCTGCGAAGAACTATACGCCAACGTTCAGCTTCCAGAAACCAACAACTGATAACGGCAAATACTATACGGTTGACCCGCTTAACAGCCGCTGGCAAGCACAATTAGGATTGAAATACACATTCTAATAATATAGCTAAGGTATAATTAAAAAGGGGCTGTTCCGGAAACGGATGCGGCCCTTTTTGTTACGCAAAAACCTGATGGCTGAATTGAGGGATGATTTATTGATCGCTGATTTTTTTTTTCTCTGATTTGTACGAAATGAGCGTACTGCCCAATATTGAAAATGACCTGATAAACCTTAAATCTTCCTTTTCGAATAAATAATGTTAACTCTTGTTTGCAGGTAGAACCTAAGGAAATCAGAGATCAGCGATCAAAAATCAGACATGGTGCCTTCCTCCGCTTTGTTAATAGTTTATTCACGTGCGGTTAAATATTAGTTCATATTGCGAAGACATCTTTGTGGAAGAATAATAGCAAGCAAACAAATTAGTCAGTAGATTTTCTCATGTCGGCCCCGATGTCTATCGGGGTTTTGTTTTTTAAATCACGGAGCTTTTATGTATTAGCTCATTGACTGTAAATGATTGGTACTGCGCTTCACTGTCCACGTGTAACGCTATCAAAGTCGTTCTCACCCGAACGCTGATCAAACGTTGGGGATCGCTATGATTGGTATTTGGCAAAACCACCTGTCTTTGAGGAAGGGAATTGAATGACATCCTGCTCGTCCTGTTGAGCGCGTTCTTGCTTTTTAAGCTTTTCCGCTTTCCCGTCGATTAACCATTTAGCAAGTAAAAATCCGGACAAAGAAAATAGTAAAGCAATAACTGCAACAGAATATTCATTCATAACAAGAGCCCCAAGGAAAAACACGAATCCTGGAAGCAAAATTGCAAAGGCAGCAAGAATAACCCTGCTGTGCTTATATAATTCAATCGTTGAAGCTGTGCGAAGCAAACGCTTATCGTCATCCTCAATTCTGTTCAACACTTTCATAGCGTTTCAATTATGGTGCTGCTGTAAAGGTCTGCATATTTATGCTGAAATAAACCTTGCCCAGAGTTAAAACGCGGGCATTTAGGGCAATTTAACATGCAACTTCTAACGCTGCCTAAAACTAAAGTTTCTAAATTCAAGGTGTTCAAATGCTTATTGCGAACACTGGTAATAATGCTTATAAAGGAAATAAAAATGCATTATTGCGATTTAACTTTTCATTCACCAAAACAAGAGCTTTTTGATCCATTACCTTATTTCTTTTTCATTTTAGATATTGCTCTTATCCAGTCGTACCATTCATTCATCCCTTCATTAAGTCGACAGGAAAGTATTATGCAACGCAAATCATTATTCACCTTTCGAATATTTGCTTTCAGGTATTCTAGATCAATATCAACATACGGCAACAGATCACTTTTGCTAATCAGACATAAGTCTGCCGTTTTATACATCTCAGGATACACCAAAGGCTTTTCTTCCCCTTCCGTTACACTCAAAATAACAACCCGTTTTTGCTCACCCACGTCGTGTAAAGTTGGGCAAAGCGGAGCCGCCAGGTTCTCAATAAACAAAACTGAATTATTTTCCGGCTTCAATATCTTCAACGCATCATTAATCATCTGGCTAAAAAGCTGGCATCCATCACCCGTACGTAAACTTATTACCCTGGCCTCAGTTTCTTCAATTCTTTTAGTATCGTAGTTGCTATGTCTATCAGTTTCAATTACAGAGAAACAGATTTCACCGGAAAGAGCAGTAATGGTATTCTCAAGCAAGCTGGTTTTACCCGCACCTGATGCTCCCAACAAGTTAATAGCAACAATATTCTTTGACTCAAAATAGAACCGGTTCCTTGCAGCAGGTATTTCATTCCCATCTGACGAAACCGACGAACGGCTTTCAGAGCCCGGGTGTTTATTTCTTTCCGTATTTTGATCATGCGCGTGCACATGACCGTTCGCGCAGTTAGCACATCGTCCGCAACTTTTCTCGTGTTCCGGACTGTTTTCCCATTTGCTATGGCAACCACTCATAAGTGATTATTACTTGAGTTGTTTGAATTCAAATATATCCATCAGAAATTTCATCGCTCACTGTTCTTCCTGATAAACAAAAAGTAAAAAGCCGATGCAACGAATGTTATTACAACTACGTCAAATGGCTCAAATAAATAGCGTGATGTGTTGGAAGATGCACCCTCTGTAATACCAGTTTGAACAGGAGTTCCCAAAGTCACTACCCAGGCTAATAATGAGCAACAGGCAATGGCCAGTTTCTTTTTCATATGGCTTGATTTAAATAACAAGAAGACAAGCCGCTTGGATACAACGGCTCGTATGGCATATTGCAACTTAACTTATGTTGGGGGCAAAAAATATGAGATAAGTCAGCTTTGGCAATTTTTAATACATGCCCATAGATACGGAGAACCTAAGCTGATCCAACTTTGCGGAACAAAAAATGCCGCCCTGAACCAGGAGCGGCATATTCACATTTTTTATTGCGCAGGCTTATTTTGAAGTAAGGCTGGCAACCATATATTCTTTGTTCAATCTCGCAATGTTCTCAATAGTAATACCTTTTGGACAGGTGGCCTCACATGCTCCTGTAGCGGTACATGAACCAAAGCCTTCTTTATCCATTTGAGCTACCATGTTAACAACACGCGTTTTGCGCTCAGGATCACCCTGTGGTAACAATGCAAGATGCGCCACTTTAGCACTCACAAATAACAGTGCAGAGCTGTTTTTACAAGCCGCAACGCAGGCACCGCAACCTATACAGGCCGCAGCAGCAAAGGCAGCATCAGCTTTCTCTTTTTCAACAGGAAGCGCGTTTGCATCAACGGCATTACCTGTGTTTACTGAAATATAACCGCCTGCCTGGATAATTCTGTCAAAAGAAGTACGATCTACAACAAGGTCCTTCACCACAGGGAACGCTTTAGCCCTCCAGGGTTCAACAACAATTGTATCGCCATCTTTAAATGCACGCATGTGCAACTGGCAGGTGGTGTTTTGTGTCCATGGACCATGAGGCTTACCATCAATGTACATCGAGCACATACCGCAAATACCTTCGCGACAATCGTGATCAAATGCAATAGGATCTTTTCCTTCCCTGATCAGGCGCTCATTCAATACATCAAACATTTCGAGAAAAGACATCTCGCTCGATATATCGCTCACCTGGTAAGTTTCAAAATTTCCCCTATCGTTGGCATTTTTCTGCCTCCATACTTTCAGCGTAAGATTCATGGTATTATGTTCCATAGAAAAACGTGCTTATGTGATGTGACACACTTTACATTTTCGCGCATCACAGGATTATTTTTTCAATTGAAAATTTCAAACATCAGTAAGTCGGCTGTTCACTTACAACTTATAACGTAAAACGTACAACTTACTTATAACTTCTCTGACTTGGTTTTACCACTTCGTAATCCAAAGATTCTTTGTGTAACTCCCAATTATGGTCGCCTTTGTATTCCCAGGCAGACACATACATGAACCTGTCGTCGTGACGTAATGCTTCACCTTCTTCAGTCTGGCTTTCTTCACGGAAGTGACCGCCGCAACTTTCTGCGCGATCAAGAGCGTCTTTACACATTAACTCACCCAACTCGATAAAGTCCGCAACGCGACCTGCCTTATCCAGCTCGAAGTTCATTTCATTTATTTCACCCGGAATCCTGAGGTCGCTCCAGAATTCTTTTTTCAACGCCTGAATTTCAGTGATCGCTTCCTGCAGACCCTGGCTGTTACGAGCCATACCACATTTATCCCACATGATCTTTCCTAAGCGTTTGTGGAAGCTTTCGACAGTTTGTGCTCCTTTAATGCTCATCAGCTTTTCAATACGGTCCTTCACTGACTTTTCAGCAGCTTCGAAAGCGGCGTGCGAAGTTGGGATTGCACTCGTACGGATTTCATCTGCCAGGTAGTTACCAAGCGTATAAGGAATTACAAAATATCCGTCTGCAAGGCCCTGCATTAGTGCCGAAGCACCCAGGCGGTTTGCACCGTGATCGCTAAAGTTAGCTTCACCAAGTGCATATAAGCCAGGAACAGTTGTCATTAATTCATAGTCAACCCACAAGCCACCCATTGTATAGTGAACAGCAGGGTAAATGCGCATCGGAACCTCATATGGATTTTCACCTGTGATCTTTTCATACATGTCGAACAGGTTTCCATATTTTTCTTTCACCACATCCTTACCCATTGCGATGATCTCTTCTTTGGAAGCATGATCAAGACCGCGTTTGTTGGCTTCACCCTTTCCATATCTCTCTATCGCTGCTGCATAATCAAGATATACAGCTTGTTTAGAAGATCCTACGCCATAACCTGCATCACATCTTTCTTTTGCAGCACGGCTGGCCACGTCACGCGGAACCAGGTTACCGAATGCCGGATATCTTCTTTCCAGGTAATAATCTCTTTCTTCTTCAGGAATTTCGTTAGGCCTGCGGTTATCACCTTGTTTTTTGGGCACCCAGATCCTACCGTCATTACGCAACGATTCACTCATCAGCGTTAATTTACTCTGATGATCACCACTTACGGGAATACAGGTAGGGTGGATCTGTGTAAAACAAGGATTACCAAAATAAGCTCCTGCTTTATGTGCTTTCCATGCAGCAGTAACATTGCTGCCCATTGCGTTGGTTGAAAGGTAGAATACGTTACCGTATCCACCACTACACAATAGAACGCAATGTCCGAAATGTCTTTCCAGTTTGCCGGTGATCAGGTCACGGGTGATGATGCCACGTGCCTTTCCGTCAATCACAACCACTTCTAACATTTCGTGACGGTTATACATATCAACATTACCAAGAGCAACCTGTCTTTCCAGTGCCTGGTATGCACCTATTAATAATTGCTGACCAGTTTGGCCGGCAGCATAAAAAGTTCTTTGCACCTGGGTACCACCAAAGCTACGGTTGCTCAATAATCCACCATATTCACGTGCAAAGGGTACACCCTGGGCAACGCATTGGTCTATAATATTGGCACTAACTTCTGCAAGGCGGTGCACATTGGCCTCTCTTGCACGGTAGTCGCCACCTTTAATTGTATCGTAAAACAGGCGAAAAACGCTGTCACCATCATTCTGATAATTCTTTGCAGCATTTATACCACCCTGAGCAGCAATGGAGTGCGCACGGCGGGGAGAATCCTGAAAACAAAATGCCTTCACTTTATAACCCAGCTCGCCTAATGCAGCGGCTGCTGAAGCGCCTGCCAGCCCTGTACCCACAATGATCACTTCCAGTTTACGCTTGTTGGCAGGATTAACCAATTTGCAATGACCTTTATAATCGGTCCATTTTTGATCTAATGGCCCTGAAGGAATTTTTGCATCTAACATACGTCGCAGATTTAACTGATTTAGTCTGATTATTCTGATTAAATGACCACGCAATTTTTCTTTGCGTACGGGCTTTTTAGCTTAACCAATGGAAGTACATGCTCACCGGCATCATAATGAAAGCCAGGGAAACTATAATGGCAAACGCATAGCCAAAGTTGGTTAGCATTACATTATACTTTTTGTTGTAAACGCCAAGGCTTCTGAATGCGCTCTGAAAACCATGAGCAAGGTGATATGCTAAAGAAATACAACCTAATATATATACTACAACAATCCAGGTTACTTCAAACCTGTTTTGCATTAACGCGTATAAATTGTGAACGGTTTTTCCATCGCTGAGGGTAACATCCTCAACACCGGTAAAACGGGATGGGATCCAGAAGTCGATCCAGTGAATTACCAGGAACAACAGGATGATAGTGCCTAAAAGGCCCATGCTTCTGCTGTACCATTTGCTACCGCGATTGCCGTAACTTACAGCATAAGCAGTTCCACGCTTGCTACGGTTGGATACTTCCAGCATTAACCCCTGGATGATGTGAATGAAAATAAAAACAAACAATCCAACTTCTAAAATCCTCATTACAACGGTCGCGCCCATAAAGTGAGCCGCCCTGTTGAACATTTCACCACCATCGTTTGCCCAGATACAGGCATTTAATCCTACGTGTACAATCAAAAAAAGAATCAGGAAAATTCCGCTTAAGCCCATCGTCAATTTCCTTCCTACAGCAGAAGTGAAAATTTGTTTCAAGGTCATACTGACAAGTGTTGTTTGTGAGAAAATCGCTGCAAAAATAGGACATGATTGCCACCGAATTGTAAAAAAAATAAAAAAAGCTGTCAGCTATTAGCTATCAGCTATCAGCATTGTATCGCTCTGATCTTGTATTGACGCACATTTGAGATAGAATTTCTTCCCTTCAATAAATATTTATAAACGCTGATTTAAATAGCTTTCACATATCAATGGAAAAGAAAAAATCCGACAAATCACTGGAAGCTTTCAGCTGTCAGCTATCAGCTATCAGCAGCTCATCCTTCCGATTTTGTGTTGACTCAGATCTGAGATAGAATACTTCACCTTATAATAGATATTTATAAACGCTCATTGATAACTAACACCAGAAAAGAAAAAATCCAATAAATCTTAAAAATCCTTCCTAATCCCGGTCCCATCTTCCGCTCATCTAAATTTTCAAAAATCCTAATAAACAAAAAGCTTTTAGCTCTAAGCTATCAGCAGTTCATCCTCCCGATCTTGAATTGACTCAGATCTGAGATAAAATCCTTTACTAAATTATAAGTATTTATCATCGCTCATTTAATATCTGTCATGCATGAAAACGTGACTACTCCACAAAAAAATCCTGCAAATCTCCAAATCCCATTAATCCCGGTCCCATTTTCCGCTCATCTAAATTTTCAAAAATCCTAATAAACAAAAAGCTTTTAGCTCTAAGCTATCAGCTATCAGCAGTTCATCCTTCCGATCTTGAATTGACTCAGATCTGAGATAAAATCCTTTACTAAATTATAAGTATTTATCATCGCTCATTTAATATCTGTCATGCATGAAAACGTGACT
>NZ_JAULBC010000001.1:103215-279028 GCF_041060425.1 Danxiaibacter flavus | reverse complement strand
ACTCCACAAAAAAATCCTGCAAATCTCCAAATCCCATTAATCCCGGTCCCATTTTCCGCTCATCTAAATTTTCAAAAATCCTAATGAACAATCATTACATTTGGTACATGCTGAAACTCTTAAGCATAGTATGGAACAGCTTTAAGATGGCCATGCAGGAACTTAAAGTAAACAAACTGCGTACATTTCTGTCGCTGTTTGGCATTACTATAGGGATCTTTTGCATTATCGGCGTATTAACTACAGTAAACAGTCTTGAATACAAAGTGCAAAGCGACATTTCTGCACTTGGCTCCAACACCATATATATTGACAAATGGGAATACGGGGGAGGACCGGATTATCCATGGTGGAAATATATTAAAAGACCGCAGCCCAAATTCGACGAGGTTAAGTTTATTAAAGAAAAGAGTACGCTGGCCGAATACGTTTGCTACTTCAATGCGAACGGCATTAATCTTCAGTATGAAAATGATGTATTGAACGGCGTTTCCATTTATGGCGTTACGGAAGATTTCAATAAGATCCAGAGTTTTAATATTGAATATGGCAGATACCTGAACGAATCTGAATTTACAAGAGGCAATGCAGTTGGTATAATTGGATATACTAATGCGGAGGATCTATTTGGCAAGGCCGAAAAGGCCCTTGGCAAAACCGTGACATTTGACGGGAAAAGAATCAACATTATCGGCATTATTGAAAAACAGGGGCAAAGTTTTCTTGGGGGAGGTTTTGATTATGACAGATGCATCATTAGCTCCTACCGTTATTTTGCCAGCATCTATAATGTTATCAACAACGATAATTTTCAGCCTTTCATTATGGTGAAAGGTAAGGATGGAGTACCGACTCCAGCACTTACAGATGAACTGAGAGGTATTATGCGCCAGACAAGGAAATTAAGCCCAAGAACCGATGACGACTTTGCCCTGAACGACGTGAATATGTTTAGCCAGCAGGTAAGTTCCTTTTTTGGAACAGTGAATATTGGCGGCTGGGCAATTGCGGGATTAAGCCTTATTGTTGGTTTGTTTGGCGTAGCAAATATTATGTTTGTCACGGTTCGCGAGCGTACCAGTCAGATAGGCCTGAAAAAAGCGATTGGCGCAAAAAGAAGCTCCATCCTTATAGAATTCCTGCTGGAAAGCGCATTCCTGTGTATCATTGGCGGATTGATTGGCCTGGTCCTGGTATGGTTGCTGGCGACAATACTTAGCAGCGTGTTACCTTTTGCGCTGATCATTTCTCCCAAAATAATAGCATTGGCCTTTGCTCTTTGCGTGATCCTTGGTATTTTGTCCGGCATTATTCCTGCCTCAATTGCAGCGAGAATGAACCCGGTTGTCGCTATCAGAACAAAATAATACTTCAAAATAATCGCTCATTAGCATTCCATTGCACTTTATTAATGCAAACTGGAGTTAGTACATTTGCAAAATGAGCTTTTCTTCAGAAAATCAGAACGAAACAGGAAACAATTCTTCAACCGAAAACAATTCCGTCCGCATTCTGGCCATCGAATCTTCGTGTGATGACACTTCAGCATCCGTTTGTATAGACGGACGAATCGCATCAAACTATGTTGCCAATCAAAAAGTGCATGAACAATATGGCGGAGTGGTTCCGGAACTGGCGAGTCGTGCACACATGCAAAACATTGTGCCTGTAGTTGATGTGGCACTTAAGCAAGCGGGCATTTCGCTTCAGGAGATCGATGCCATTGCTTTTACCCAATCGCCCGGTTTGATAGGAAGTCTTCTTGTGGGTGCTCAGTTTGCAAAATCGCTGGCGCTGGCGTTGTCTAAGCCGTTGATAGCTGTTCATCACATGCAGGCGCATGTATTGGCGAACCTGATTGAAGAAAACAGGCCTTCTTTTCCTTTTTTGTGCCTTACGGTAAGCGGCGGACATACCCAGATTGTGTTAGCCAGGTCGCCTTTGGAGCTGGAAGTAATTGGTGAAACGATTGACGACGCCGCAGGTGAGGCATTTGATAAAAGTGCCAAATTGTTGGGCCTGCCCTACCCTGGCGGTCCATTGGTAGACAAAAATGCGCAGTTGGGAAATCCGCTTGCTTTTAAATTTGCTGAACCTCAAATACCCGAACTGAATTTTTCTTTTAGCGGATTAAAGACATCAGTTTTATATTTCTTACAGGCCAAACAAAAAGAAGACGAAAAGTTTATCGAAAATAACCTGAACGATCTCTGCGCATCCGTTCAGCATACAATCATACAGATCTTACTGAAAAAGCTAAAAAAAGCCGTTGCTCAAACCGGCGTCAAAAATGTTTGCATCGCCGGTGGGGTGAGCGCAAACAGCGGACTTAGAAATGCCCTGCAGGAAGCCGGCAAAAAATATGGTTGGAAAACTTTTATTCCGCCTTTTCAGTATTGTACGGACAATGCCGGAATGATCGCCATTACCGCATACTATAAATATAAAGCCGGCAAATTCTCCGAACTGGATGTCAGCCCTACGGCAAGAGCGGAATGGAATTGAGCATGTACGGTGTACGATATTAGATGTAAGGTGGAAGGAATAAGGCGTAAGGCATGAGGTCAGAGACATTGAAACCTGACTACCCATCTTATACCTTATACCTCATACCTCATACCTCATACCTTATCCCACCTCGCTCCTCACCTAAATTTTTATCGTTCCTTCCACACCGTCATCCATCGTTTTACCGGTAACAAGAGAAGTTAGCATTTTGAACATCTCCACCATTCGGCCGTGTTTTGTATCCCAATAATAGGCTTCATCCGGAGTAACTTTAATGACGCTAATGCGTGGATCATCTTTTCCTTCTGTGAACCAAACCTTTGCGATCGGTGTCCATAACTCATCTACCATTTTGTTATCCGGCATCACTTCTGCCGATCCTTTTACAGAAAGAAAATTGTCTTTCGAAGGATGAGAATAAAGCAGATCAACCTTGTCATTGCTCAGAATCTCACTGTTCTTCTTGCTTGTTTTATCGGACATAAACCAAATATTGCCCGCCTCATCTATTTTCAGACTTGCCATTGGACGGGTTTGCAGCTCGTTTTTTCCTGAATAAGTACAAAACATACAGGTATTTACTTCATTTACAAGCTCTTTTAGCTTTTCAACGGCCTCGCGACTTTGAAGATTTTTTACATCACCCATAAAAATGTTTTTAAGCGTTATCGAATTTTGATCTTACTTGAAAACATTAAAAATTTCATGCCTTACTTATTGTCGTTGTAAAACGGGTTCTCAAGGCAATTAAGTCAACAGGTGCGAAAAAAAGCGGACAGAATTGAATGAAAATTTCAGCATGCAAAATTTCTCGAATACGCATTGCGCTACAGAAAATAATTCAGTCTCAATGTTTTGACTTTTTAATTTTGCCTTTGACTTTCCTCACCCGGCCCGGATTTTGTCTAAATAGTCAAAATTTGGCTGTTGGCCAACAAATAATAACCATTTACTTTACATTTGAAAAAATTAGGATGATGAGAAAAATGATCAGCAAAAGAACCGTAGCACTCTGTTTATTGTTAGTATTTATTACGCTTGGTGCATGCACTTCACCCAGTAAAGTGACCGGCCCGGAAGGCAATGCCGTTGATCTGAAGGGAAATTGGGTGGTAAATGACATTAATATAGAAGGCGCATCAAAAGGAAGTTTAAAAGTTTCTGTTTTTGATGAAGCATTGTACTCCTGCTTTATCGGAAGCCAATGGACACTGGTTCAAAATGGGAATGGCTCTTACACAATTGCAGCGAATGATAATTGTTCCGGTGCACAGAGAAAAATTTTCTGGAGTGTACAAACTGCCAATGGCGTTCAATATTTTCAGTTTAAAAAATTAAACGAAGGCGACAAAGCGAAACAGGTTACGGAAGGTTACAGATTACAAATAAAATCATTGCAGGGAAGCACGATGGTACTGCAGTCCGCCGTTCCGTTCGAGGGAAAAACGGTTTATATCAATTATAATTTCAGCAAAAACTAATTCACTTAAACCTGGTGTGAAAAGAAAACCGGAGAAATAATCTATGAAGCGAAATTTACTGGCTTTTTTGTGTTGTGTGATGATAATGCCGGTTTTTGGGCAGAAGATAATTCAGGGAGTATTAAAGGACAGTGCTACGCTGAATCCTATCGGCTATGCAAGCGTTACCAATATCGTTACCAATAAAACGGTAATCACCAACGATAAAGGGATCTTCAATATTCTTGTTGACGAAGATGATATTCTTACTTTTTCAGCAGTAGGCTATCACTTCGATACACTGCATTACAACTTCCGCTACGCAAACCAGTCTCAGCTTGTACTTATTTTGAATCCACTGGTAGCTAACCTGGGTAATGTAACAGTGAAAACAAAAGGATACAGCCAGTACCAGTTGGATAGTATGCAGAGAAGGAAAGAATTTCTGGCGGATGTGGGCACTAACAAAATTCCGGCGATCAGCGGCGCCAACTCAGGAGCAGGCATTGCACTGAACCTTGACCGTTTTAAAAAGAAGGAAAAGAAAAAACGCGACGCCTACGAGTTCTTCGATACAAACGAAATGCAGGAATATATCAATTACAGATTCCCTCCTTCGTTTGTACATCAGTATACTGGTCTTGAAGGAGATTCACTTCAGTTGTTTATGGAAAAATACCGGCCTGAATTTAAGTGGCTGCGAACTCATGGAACCGAGGAAGATCTTAAATATTACATCAATGATTGCCTGAAGGATTTTCACAAAGAACCGACACCAGCAGGTAGTAACTAAAAAAAGCTTCATTTTATTCCGGACAATACGAACAAGAATAAAATGAAGCTTTTTAAATTTATACAGCAGCGAATACTTCTGCCGGATTAAATAGCAATGGGAAAAATTGCCCTTGCATTTGCTCTCCCTTATTAATGATAGGCACACCTTTTAACAGCTCAGCATCTGCATCAGACTTAACCCCATCAGCAAAGACATTCACCACGAATGCCCGTCTTGGGCGGTCACTTTTGTTTTCTCCGGAACCGTGCAAGGTTAACCCATGGTGAAAAATACCTTCACCGGCTTTGGTTTCTACGGGAATGGGCTTAAACTCAGCTTGCTGTTCCGGCGTGAGATAATCCATGATCCCCATCAAATCTCCGGCTAACTCTGGCTTATCCAGCAGTCCCCATTTGTGACTTCCCGGAACGTATTGCAAACAACCATTTTCAACAGTTGAATCATCCAGCCCGCACCAGCAGGTCAGATGCGCAAGCGGCGTAGTTCTCGTCCAGTAGGAATAATCCTGGTGCCAGGCGACAACGCCACCTTTCTTAGCTGGCTTATAAAACAGTTGATCGTGCCAGAATCTTACCGCCTTATTGCCTAAAAGCTGAGAAGCGGCCATAACAAAAGCCGGATTCCACAACACATCGTGAAAGCCGTTGGTTATGCGCCATGCACCTAACGCATGAAACAGGATACTGTCTGAAGAAGTTGACTCGTTGCTATGAAATTCATAAAACAACCCATGACCGGGATGATGTGCATCTACAAGTTCTGCCAGTTCATTTCGTAACCGCTCAATTTGTGTTTCATTCAGCAGTTTAACTCCTGCTAAAAAACCATTTTCATTAAAGAATTGTATTTGTTCATCTGTAAGTGCATACTGGCCCCACTCTTCTTCTGTTGTGGGCCATTTAAAAAGATCGTCAATCAAATGATTAACGGTACTTAAATCTTTTACCGGCATAATAACAATCGTTTTCTTAAATGTAATCATTTTTTGTTCAATGGCGATTTTGCCAATAAAATTTCCGTCATATTAAGCGAATGACTACTTTCATTTTTTTGAAAAGAACTGTAAATCAACCCTCATGCTCATAAAAACCTTTGGCAGCGCAGTGTATGGCGTAGAAGCAATCACTATTACCATAGAAGTAAATGTTAGTAATGGTCAGAAATATTTTATTGTAGGCCTGCCGGATAACGCGGTTAAGGAAAGTCTTCAACGTGTTGAAAGCGCTATCAAAACCAATAACCTTCACATGCCGAGAACCAAGCTGGTTGTAAACCTTGCGCCGGCAGATATAAAAAAGAGTGGATCTTCATTTGATTTGCCAATAGCAGTTGGCGTCTTAGGTGCCAGTGAACAGTTGGACGAACCCGAAAGATTAAGCGAGTATATTATAATGGGAGAACTGAGCCTTGATGGAGCTATAAAGCCCATAAGGGGTGCATTACCAATAGCTATACAGGCACGCAAAGAAGGATTTAAGGGCTTGATAGTGCCCCAGCAAAATGCACGTGAAGCGGGTCTGGTCAATAATCTGCAGGTCTATGGCGTTAGTCATCTGAAAGAAGTGATTGATTTTTTTTCCGGGAAGGAAAATCTGAAACCGGTTGAAGTAAATACCCGTGAAGAGTTCTTTAATGCGCAGTACAATTTTGATATTGATTTCAACGATGTAAAAGGCCAGGAAAATATCAAACGCGCACTGGAAATTGCGGCTGCTGGTGGACATAACGCTATTCTTATCGGACCACCCGGAGCGGGAAAAACAATGCTTGCAAAAAGACTACCCACTATTCTTCCACCGCTCAGTCTGCATGAAGCATTAGAAACAACGAAGATCCATAGTGTAGCAGGAAAGTTGCCGGAAAATAGTTCCCTTATCAACAAAAGGCCATACAGATCTCCGCACCATACCGTAAGCGATGCCGCACTGGTGGGCGGTGGCGGAATTCCTCAGCCGGGCGAAATATCATTAGCGCATAACGGCGTTTTGTTTCTGGATGAGTTACCTGAATTTAAGCGGTCGGTTCTTGAAGTCATGCGCCAACCGATGGAAGAAAGACGTGTGACAATTTCAAGAGCAAAGGTTGCACTCGATTTTCCAGCCAACTTTATGCTGATCGCGTCCATGAATCCTTGTCCGTGCGGATTTTACAATCACCCGGAAAAAGAATGTACATGCCCCCCGGGCGCTGTTCAGAAATATTTGAACAAAATATCGGGCCCTTTACTCGACAGGATAGACTTGCATGTGGAAGTTACTCCGGTTTCTTTTACTGAGCTGAGTCTTAAAACCAAAGGGGAATCTTCTGCTGAAATAAGGGAAAGGGTTATAAAAGCACGGGAAATACAATCGGAACGTTATAAGAACAGCAATGGCATTTATGCAAACGCGCAAATGAGCAGTAAGCAGCTGCGTGAAATATGTGTAATTAATACTGCCGGCGAAGCGCTTCTTAAAAGAGCAATGGAACGATTGAACCTGAGTGCCCGCGCCTACGACAGAATTTTAAAAGTGAGCAGAACTGTTGCGGATTTGTCTGGATCCGCTGATATTAAAGCTGAACATTTGGCTGAAGCTATTCAATACAGAAGCCTGGACAGAGAAGGATGGGCCGGATAATGCTGGCGCTTTACGGATTGACTGTTCTGCCAACTTGCGCTATCAATTGTTTTTGATTGCAACGTTGTTGGAAGTGACAGCGCTAAAGCAATTTGCACTGATTGGAATCATTGAACTGACCATTGCATTAAGCCTTTTTCTGAAACTCTATCCCTCATATGATAAAAATAACGATCTGTAGTGCAGTGGGGAGAAATCACATCTATTGCATGAAAAACAACATTGTTATACTTTATGCCTGCCCCGACATTTGTTGAGGTTTCCTTTTAATATATAAATACATGTACTATGGCTAAAGTTCAAAAAACAAAAAAAGTAGTCACGGCAAAAAAGTCTGCCAAGGCTGCACCAAAAGCAACAAAAAAAGCGGCTGCTCCTGCTAAAAAAGCAGCACCCAAAAAGACAGCACCAACTCCAACCAAAAAGATTCCGGCACCGTTACCGAAGCTTCCACTTCCAAGGGCTGGCAAAAAAATTATTTATATTGATTCCTGCCTTTTCTTCCCGGCATATTCCTCAGACGGTTATTCTGATGATTACCAGGCTGGCCGCTATGCAAATTCAGATGACGGAACCGGCACTCTACAGGCACCGATTGTATTGCCGGTCGGAGCCAAAATCAATACTATTACGGTTTATTACAAAAACACTACTCAAGACGACATCCAGGTAAACTTCGTTCGCAAGCACACTGAACACTGGGCCAGCACAGAAGAATATCTTATCAGTTACGAGGCACTTTCGCCTGCGGGAATTGCTCCTGATTACTTTTCTTCAGTTGTGATCAATCATTTTGGCGATAATAAGATAAAAGAAAAGTATCTATACTACATTATGATCAGTATGCTGGGAAAATTAAGCGATACAGAGATCAGAACAATCAGGGGACTAAGAATTGATTATAGCTACTAACTGATCGAAAGCCCGATTCTGGAGATTTGGCTTTTGCTTCATTCCCTGCTACTGTGAAAAATCACAGTAAAATTGCTTAAAAATTACATTGTCGCAACTTTTTCCGCTACCTAATTTGCACCCGGTTTCCTTCCTGAATATATCACCAGGCGATTCAAACCAATCGCCTGGTAATTTTAAAAATTATTTTTTCAACCCTACCCCCGATTTCAACCGAATTAGAACCCATTTGCAAAATCGCCGGCTTGTCCGGCGATTAGCTTTTTAGGGAGGACATAGTAAGTGGTACGTTTTACGTTGTACGTTTTTAGAGGTGTAAGGCGTGAGGTGTAAGGTGTGAGATATAAGGCATAGGGAACGGGGTGATAAAATGCCCTGATCAATGCGATAGGCCTTGTGGCGTGATACAAAAGCTGACAGCTGATAGCTAGTAGCTTACAGCTAAATACAAAAAGGGTCGCTCTTGCGGAGCGACCCTTTATTATTTCAAGAAGTGAAAAAACTATTTGTTGTCTTTGTTCTCTTCTTCTTTCTGTAATTTTTCTTTGATCTCAGCCAAAGCACCTAAGTCACCCAAAGTTGCTTTTTCAACTTTGTTCTGGATGTTCTTAACGGCTTTTTTGGTTTTTTCAGCTTCTACTTTAGCTTCTTTCTTCGCTACTTCTTTTTCCTCAGCTTTAGCTTGTTCCCAAAGTCTTGTGTGGCTCAACAAGATGCGTTTTTCATTGCGATCAAATTCGATTACTACGAATTCTGCAGTTTCGTCCGCAGCGATTGCTTTACCATCTTCTTTCAACAGGTGACGGGCAGGAGCATAACCTTCTAAACCGTAAGGCAGTTGTACTACGGCGCCTTTGTCATCGCGGCGTACTACTGTTCCTTCATGCGTTGTTCCGATAGCAAATGTATCTTCCAACGCGTTCCAGGGATCTTCTTCAAGTTGTTTGTGTCCTAACTGAAGTTTGCGGTTTTCTTTGTCGATACCTAAGATGATCACGTCGATCTGCTCACCAACTTTAGTGTACTCAGATGGGTGATTGAAGCGTTTCAACCAGCTTAAGTCGCTGATGTGGATCATACCACCGATACCTGGTTCCAGTTCAACAAACACACCGTAAGGAGTGATATTTTTAACCAGACCTTTGTGTTTGCTTCCTTCTGGGAACTTAGTTTCGATAGTGCTCCAAGGATCGTCTGACAATTGTTTGATTGACAGGCTCATCTTGCGGGCGTCTTTGTCTAAAGTAACCACTTTAGCTTCGTGCTCATCGCCAAGTTTGAAGAATTCTTTAGCGTTGATCGGCGTGTTAGCCCATGTAATTTCACTTACGTGAACCAGACCTTCAACACCAGGCTGAATTTCTAAGAATGCACCGTAGTCTTCAATGTTAACTACTTTACCTTTTACAGTAGCACCTTCGTGGATCCACTCAGGCAGCACATCCCAAGGATGAGGAGTTAATTGTTTCAGACCAAGGCTGATTCTTCTCTTGTCGTCGTCGAAATCCAATACAACCACGTTCAGTTTCTGATCCAGTTTCAATACTTCGCTTGGGTGAGAAATACGGCCCCATGAAATGTCGGTGATGTACAGTAAACCGTCCAATCCACCTAGGTCCATGAAAGCACCGAAGTCTGTAATATTCTTCACAGTACCTTCCAACACCTGACCTTTCTCCAGTTTGCTGATGATCTCTGCTCTTTGAGCTTCGATATCGCTTTCGATAAGGGCTTTGTGAGAAACTACTGCGTTTTTGATAGTTTCGTTAACCTTAACTACCTTGAATTCCATTGTTTTACCTACAAACTGATCGTAGTCAGTAACAGGTTTAACGTCAATCTGAGAACCAGGTAAGAAGGTTTCCATTCCAAATACATCAACGATCAAACCACCTTTAGTTTTGCTGGTAACAGTACCAGTAACAACTTCGCCGGTTTTGTGAACTTCCACAATTCTTTCCCATGCACGGTGAATACGTGCTTGTTTGCGGCTCAGGTGTAAATGACCCTGGCGGTCTTCTTTTTCTACTACCATAACTTCCACATCATCACCAATTTTCAGGTTAGGAAGATCGCGGAATTCGTTCAGGCTCACAAGACCATCGCTTTTGAAGCCAATGTTGATAACAGCGTCAGTTTTTGTTAAGGCAACGATGCCACCGTTAACAATCTCGCCGTCTTCAATTGTAACAAAGGTATTTTCATACACTTTGTCATATTTTTCTTTTTCAGTTGCTGAGTAATGAGAAACGTTACGTTTGTCGATACTCCAGTCAAAATCATCGTGAGCTGTTTCTACAACAGGCTCTTCCTGTACAGGTGCATTTGTTGACGCTGTAGTTGCTTCAACAGCAGCATTCTCAGCTACCGGAGCATTCTCCTGTGCATCAGCGTTTGGGTTAACAATATTGTTTTCACTCATGATAAAAATCCCGATGGTTTTAATTCGGGGCTGCAAAGTTACGTTTTATACAAGGAAAAAGCCAGAAATGATGCGCTTTTTTGTGAAGATTGAGCTATATTTTTGCCCGTAAACCATAGAATTACAGGAATAATTGATTTACATGTATTTGTGGCATTAATTACCTGACGGCCAAATATTAGAAAACCACTTCAGTCAAATATAAATTGAATAACATGAAAATAGTTGTTTTAGATGGCTATACATTAAATCCGGGAGATCTTTCCTGGGACGGACTAAAGGAACTCGGCGAAATACAGATCCATGATCGTTCGCCAAAAGAGCAGGTTTTAGAAAGAAGTATTGATGCTGACATTTTGCTTACCAACAAGGCGATTGTTAGCAAAGAAGTAATTGAACAGTGTAAAAACCTGAAATATATAGGCGTTTTAGCTACAGGATATAATATTGTAGACATTAAGGCGGCTAAGGAAAAAGGAATAATAGTTTCAAACGTTCCGGCTTATGGCACCAATTCTGTTGCCCAACTCACATTTGCTTTATTGCTGGAAATAACAAATGGTGCAGGATTACATTCCAATGCTGTTAAAGGTGGTGAATGGACCAATTCGGCAGATTTTTCTTTCTGGCACCAGTCACTGGTTGAACTGGCAGGAAAAACACTGGGAATCGTGGGTTTAGGAACGATCGGCCGCGCAGTAGCGAAAATAGCCCTGGCAATGGAAATGAAAGTAATTGCGCACCACAAACATCCTGACCGGGATAAAATGGAAGGTGTTTCCTTCGTTAGCCTGGAAGAATGTTTTGAACAAAGTGATGTGGTTAGTTTACACTGCCCGTTGAACGATCAGAATAAAGGATTTGTGAATGCATCTCTTTTAAAAAAAATGAAGCCTTCAGCAATTCTTTTAAATACCAGCCGCGGGCCGTTGATCAATGAAGCGGATCTTGCTGAAGCATTAAATAATAATGTTATCAGCGGTGCAGGTTTAGATGTGTTGTCAGTAGAGCCGCCTTCATTAGATAATCCTTTAATTGGTGCGAAGAATTGCATTATTACACCCCATATCGCCTGGGCCACCCTGGAAGCAAGAAAGCGATTGCTGAATAAAGCCGTGGAAAATCTGAAAATGTTTTTGGAAGGGAAAGCGCAAAATCAGGTCTGATGGCTATCAGCTAAAGTGCTAGATACTCATAGTGTTATTCATCCGGCATATTGCATCTGACACAATCTAATCGCATGCTCGGGAAGAAACCGGACTGCCAAAAACTCAACCTGATAAAACTTAGGTACTTCGTACCGCCTGAATGAAGTCAGTTCGGGCAGGCTTCGTAAATCGTTCTTGATAAAAAGCTGTCTAAATAAAATGAAGTATGCCTGACGTACCAGTTGACATTATTGCAATTGGCCGTCAGGCATACCTCTTATAACCCAACTTCTGAAAAAGTGTTTTAATGCGCGTGCATAATCAGGCGTGTATCCGCAGCAGAATTTACAGGTCGGCCTGTTTTAATCTTTTGGGGATTTTTATTTCCGCGTTCTGGCTTTTACCCGCTCTGCTATAAGTAATTTTAAGAATGTCTCCGTCCTTCAACTCTTTCAGTGCCATCCTTACATCTTCCACACTGTTTACGGGTTTGCCGTTTATGGCAGTAATCAAATCATCTTCTTTTAAACCAGCTTTATCGGCAGGCGTATCATCATTTACATCCAGAACCTTAACGCCTTTATCATCTTCGGTATCCTGCATGCGGAGACCTAATCTCGGCTTTCTTGTGAACACGAAATTTTTACCTTCGGAATTATCCCAGGTCATGTTCATGTCATTGTCAAACTTGTAATTGAAGTTGTAATTAGAGACCGTGTTTTTATCCAACACGACAGCGGCTGTATTGGTTTTCCCGTCCCTTTTATACTCCACGTTTACCTTATCGCCAGGATTGAACTTTCCGATAGCTTCCACCAGGTCATCAGAGTCTTCTATTTTGGTTTCACCAACCTTAGTGATGATGTCACCAATCTTTAGTCCAGCCTTCTCCGCAGCGCTTTCTTTAGAAACTTCTTTCAGCTTTACACCGTCATCAGTTTTTTCAGATACAACCCCCAACATGGCCTTATTTGAATGAACCCGGTATACACCTCTGAAAGATTTAACACCACCCTCCGGAGGAAAAGGCGCCATAGGTGCAAGTGGCGCTATAGCAAAAGCGTCATTGTCGGTTTTCATAATCTCAACATCCTTACTCACAAAATCTGATAAAGGTTTGCCATTAACGGTTACTTTATCACCATCAACCACAATGGTGTATTTCTCTTTATTGTCTGTTTTTTTACGAATGACAATTGTTTCTTCTTTTGTTGGCGCTGTACTCTTTTTGGGCGCGGGCGGCGGAGCCTGAGCTATTGCGGTCCCTGTTACAATAGACGCTCCTAACAGGCAGGCAGTAAATAACGTTAGCTTATTCATGTTTGTATTTTTATTTGTACGAAGAATTTAGTAGATCAAATATAGGAAAATTTATCAAATACGAAAAACTTCGGAAATGTTTAAATTTTCTTAAGAAAGTGAGGGGTAAGGTGGAAGGTTTGAGGGGTAGGTACCAGGTTTTCAGGCGTCAGGTTTCAGGCTTCAGGTAAAGCGGAGGGTTGATACAGGATGCAAAGATTTGATCAGACGAATTGGCTTTGCCGATCGGCAAAAACCAGCAATCAAAAAATCATCTACGGGACATTCCTGAATCCAAGCCTCACACCTGATACCTGAGACCTTATTTTCGGCCTGCATCACTTTTACACTTTCTCCACCTGGTCCATTTTCTGGATCGCTTCTTTGGCACGGGCAAACCAAATACGATTGTCCCTTTTTTCGCGGGAACTTAATTGTTGGGCCTCTTTATTTATAGTGGTGAATAATTGCCTGGCATCATTATCCCGGCCGGCTCTTATTAAAAATAAACCGTAATTATAGCGCTGTTCATAATAGGAAAATCTTGCCTGCATTTTTTGAAATTCGCTTTCTGCGGTCTGACTATCTCCTGTTTTTTCAAGTGCAAGTGCATACAACATGTGCGCCCGCGAACGCGAAAACTGAGGCGCGTTATAAATTTTTCTGGCTAAAGGAAGTATATGGTCATAACGCCCGACCATGCTATAAGCCACGATCATTTGGCCGAGCAAATATTCATTCTCCACGAAAACACCCTTACAGCAACTTTCATACAACTCAATGGCATTATTTACCTGGCCTGTTGCGAGGTATGCATCAGCTAATGCCATACGATTTTGGAACGTGTCAGAAAACTCCACTTGCGCACGTAATTTTTTTATGCTTCCGGAAGGATTGATAATGGCTCCAAAAGTATTGCCAACCTGTTTAACCTGGTTGCCATTAACTATTTCACTGAAAAAATAAGCAAGCGCTCCAACATAGGGGAGAAAAACAATAATCCATATCCATTTTTGTTGATAGCCCTTTCTCAAACAGTGAATTACACAGATGGCCTGCAAAAGGATACAGATATAATACAGGTAGCCAGACTCAAAAAACATACTGTAATAGGGTTGTTTTAAAATGATTCTTAAAAGAAGTATTTTTTTTAAACATTTCAAAAAAAGTCAGCATTTTGTTCTATAAAAAAGTGAATTGAGGAGACATTTTAAAAATTGTCTTCCCAATTCACTTTTGAAGATGATTTTTGGACCAATCGAATCCGAACAAAAATGTCCCGAACGGTTAAGTCTGTAGAAATCCCCGGGGAGATTCACCGCAACCGCCGCACCATTAACTATTCAATACGCATCACGCTATAAAAGGTTCTTTACAACATCTATTACTTTATCCAAGTTACTTGCATCGGTACCACCTGCAGTAGCCAAAGTTTTTTGACCGCCGCCGCCGCCTTTGATCAGTGGTGCTATATGTTTTTTAATGATGGTAGGCGCATCAATCTGTTTTGCATCAATAATGCTCTGGTCCAACATTACAGCAACATTCGGCTTGCCATCAATATTTGCAGCGAGAACAACAGCATAACATCCCAATGTCGCTTTTAATTCAAAACACAATTTTTTCAATGCGTCCGCATTGCTTACTTCAACTATTTCTCCAATAAATACAGCATCAAGTCCTTCGGTTAAAGGGAAAGTAGTTTGCTTATCGAGCAATTCTTTTTTAATTACCTGAAGCTGTTTTGCCTCAAAAGATTCAATCTTCTTTTCCAACGCAATTTTGTCTTCCAGCAATTTTTCAATAGCCTTCAACGGATCCCTGGATTTGACCAGTTCTCCAATGCTTTTGATCTGATCTACTTTATCCATTACAAAACGCACAGACGCAGGACCGGTTAGCGCTTCAATACGGCGAACACCAGCAGCAACGGCTGATTCGGATACAATTGCGCAGAACCCAATCATACCGGTGTGCATTACATGTGTACCTCCGCAAAGCTCTACTGAGTACGACGGATCGATGATCACCACGCGCACAATGTCGCCGTATTTCTCACCGAATAATGCCATCGCTCCAAGTTGCATTGCTTCTTCTTTCGGCAATTCTTTGATAACAACGGGAATGTTTGCGCGGATCTTTTCATTTACCAATAACTCTACCTGGCGGATTTCATCAGGTGTCATTTTAGCAAAATGAGAAAAATCGAAACGCAAAACATCCGGAGATACAAAAGAGCCTTTTTGGGCAACGTGTGTCCCCAGAACCGCCCGTAATGCGGCATGCAACAGGTGTGTAGCCGTGTGGTTGTAAGCAGCAAGCATCCTGCTTTCCCAGTTTACATGAGCCACTACTTTTCCTTCTATTTCTAAGGGCAATTTTTCAGTAAAGTGAACAATAAGATCGTTCTCTTTTTTGGTATCTGTAACCTCTATTACTTCTTTTTCAAATTGCAGCGTCCCTGTGTCGCCAACCTGACCACCGCTTTCGGCATAAAATGGCGTAGTTTCCAAAACAAGCTGGTATTGCTCTTTGCCTTTAGCTTTTACCTTTCTGTAACGGATAACTTTTGTGGTCACATTCAAATCGTCGTATCCAACAAATTTCACGGCAGCATCATCATGCAAAATAATCCAGTCTTCCGTGTCAATAGCTGTTGCCGCGCGACTCCTTCCTTTTTGTTGCTCCATTTCTTTTTCAAAACCCTGCTCATCAATGGTAAGTTTATTCTCGCTCGCAATCAGTCTCGTTAGGTCGATCGGAAATCCATATGTATCAAAAAGCTCGAATGCAGCTTTTCCCTCAATCTGGCCGGAAGCGCTCTTGATAATATCGTCTATTCGCTTCAAGCCCTTATCCAACGTACGTAAGAAGGACTCTTCTTCTTCTTTCACAACTTTACTCACAAACTCTACTTGTTTGCTAAGTTCTGGAAACACATGCTCAAATTGAGCCGCAAGCACCGGCATCAATTGAAACAGTATTGGTTGCTTATAATCAAGGTAAGAATAGGCATAGCGAACAGCACGTCTTAAAATCCTTCTGATCACATAACCGGCGCCTGTATTGGAAGGAAGCTGACCATCAGCTATAGAGAAAGCAATGGCACGGATATGATCTGCCAGCACACGAAAGGCAACAGCCTGCTTGCTATCACTTCCATCATAAGTATTACCTGTAATTTTTGCGATGGCACCAATCGTTCCGGAAAATACATCCGTATCATAATTGCTTTGCTTGTTCTGCAACACACGAACAAGTCTTTCAAAGCCCATTCCCGTATCCACATGCTTGGCAGGCAATGGTTCCAGCCGTCCATCCTTCAGGCGGTTGAACTGCATGAATACATTGTTCCATATTTCAATAACCTGTGGGTGATCATTGTTCACCAAAGATTTTCCATCCACGGCAGCTCTCTCTTCATCATTTCTACAGTCAACATGTATTTCGGTACATGGCCCGCACGGACCGGTATCACCCATTTCCCAGAAATTGTCTTTCTTTTTACCCAGTAGTATTCTATCCTCTGCTATCCATTTTTTCCATTCTTCAAAAGCCTCTTCATCTTTCGGCAGTCCTTCCGTAGCATCTCCTTCAAAAACAGATACATAAATTCTGTCAACGGGAATCTTAAATACGTTTGTCAGCAACTCCCAGCTCCATTCAATGGCTTCTTTCTTAAAATAATCTCCAAAGCTCCAGTTACCAAGCATCTCGAACATTGTATGGTGGTAAGTATCCACCCCAACTTCTTCCAGGTCGTTGTGTTTTCCGCTTACGCGCAAGCACTTCTGAGTATCTGCAACACGCGCTGATTGCGGAGTTTTATTACCCAAAAAATAATCCTTAAACTGGTTCATGCCGGCATTGGTAAACAGCAACGTAGGATCGTTCTTTACAACAATCGGAGCAGAAGGAACAATCTGATGACCTTTCGATACAAAAAAATCGAGGAATTTTTGTCTTATCTCAACGCTTGATAACATAATCTTTCAATAAAATTTGACTTTGGTTTGCTGTATTAGCAGCTATCTTTGTTTTTTACAAAGGGCAACAAAGGTAAAGGTTTGGTGTGAGATGTAACGGATGTGAATTGCCGGCGAAGCGATGAAAAACATTAGTTATGCATTGACGCCGGGCGAATGCCAGGCCGGTTACAAGAGAAAATATCTGCGTCACTTTCGGAACAGATTTTGCTGATTGCGAGTGCCAAACTGAAAAACTCCCGCATACCCGTTATGAAAAAGATTAAATACTATTATAACACACATACTTTAAGATACGAAAAACTCATTACCCCTATAAGGGTGAAGTTGCTGCGTATTTTTGGATTTATAGCATCTGCACTTGTTACTGCAGGTATTATTGTGGCCATTGCGTTCCGTTACATAGATTCTCCCAAGGAGTTGATATTAAAGCAAAAAAATGAGGCGCTGAATGACAATTACAAGTTACTGAGCCAGCAAGTAGTACAGTTGCAACAGAAAATGGGCGAGTTGGAAAAAAGAGATAATGATGTGTACCGCTCCATTTTTGAATCTTCCCCAATCCCTGACAGTGCAAGGCTTAAAGCCATGCAGGCCGATAAGGAAATTCAGCTGGTGCAAAGCCTGGGGAACAGCGAACTGGTTGACAGCATTAGTAGCCAGTTAAACAATCTAACCCTTCGGATAGCCTACCAGGCAAAATCTTATGACGACATCAACAACCTTATTAAAAACAAGGAAAAGCTGATTGCGGCTATTCCCGCGATACAGCCCGTAGCCAACAAAAACCTCACGCGCGTTGCCTCTGGCTTTGGAACACGCATTGACCCGATTTATAAGATCGGAAAATTTCACGCAGGGTTAGACTTCGCGGCACCGCAGGGAACTCCGATATATGCCACTGCAGACGGCGTTGTTAAAGAAGCCAGCTATAATGAAGGTGGTTATGGAAACCATGTAGTAGTTAATCATGGCTATGGTTATGAAACGCTGTACGGCCATATGGTACGCATCAAAGCCAGAAATGGCACCAGGGTAAAAAGAGGTGAAGTTATCGGCTATGTGGGAAGTACCGGAAAAAGCACAGGACCACATTGCCACTATGAAGTACATCGCAACGGCCAGCCTGTAGATCCGGTTTATTATTTCTACAATGATCTCACCCCCGAACAATACGACCGGCTGTTGAAACTGGCCACCGCCAGCAACCAGAGTTTTGACTAGTTAAGCTTAGAGCCTAAAGCCCAAAGCCTAGAACTGGCTGTTCAATTTTAGAAAGCGCAATTAAAATAAACTACTAAATATTTTGTTCTGAGGGGGTACCGTGTATTCGGCTTTTTAAGCAAAATACCTGTAATCACTCTAATTGGAGTTGCCTGGCTTTGAGCTTTAGGCTTTGAGCTTTAGGCTTTAGGCTTTGAGCTTCAGTCTTTAAGCTTTTTCTTCCTCAACACTGGTATTTTCCATTTTGCTTTAGTACTTTTCTATTCTAAAAACTTCATATGCTAGAGAATCTTCTTAGCCTTATCACACAACAGGGTGACAGCTCAATTATCAATAATCCGGACATTCCAAATGAACGTAATGAAGAAGCTGTTGCCATGGCCGGCAATTCCATCACAAGCGGCTTGCAGAATGCTATAGCCGGTGGTGGATTAAAAGATGTGCTGAATATGTTTAGCAATAGCGGCAATGTAGCGTCAAGCACTGTTACGCAAAACATACAGAGCGGCTTTACGCAGGATATTATGAGTAAATTCGGGCTAAATGAAGCCCAGGCAGGAAGTATGGCCGGCAGCCTTATACCAAATGTTTTGCAACAACTGGTGAGCAAAACCAATGATGCGAATGATGGAAGTTTTAATCTGCAGGGCATTTTTAATCAATTGTCTGGCGGCGGAACAGGTGGATTCGATGTCCAGTCATTAATGACAAAATTTCAAAGCGGTGCGTTTGACGTTGATGGCGATGGCGATACAGATTTGCAGGATGCAATGGCAATGTTTAAGGGTAACAGCGGCGGAATATTAAATACGATTAAAGGGTTGTTCTCGTAGAGACGTTGCATTGCAACGTCTCCGGAATGCAACGTTCATCCATGCGGTATTTTTTCATTTGAATTTATAACCAACCAAATGCAATTTCCGCCTTACGGACCTTGCATTTGCGTTAGAGGGATATATTTATATCCAAATCAATTAGTTTGGGCGCTATTTTGTGTGTCATTATAAGGTATCTTTGCGGCTCAAAATGGCTCTACATGAAGTTACCATCAAATGAATGCTTAGATTGCCACCACTGCGAACACCATTTCACTTCGCTACTTTGTTCAGCTAAAGACGAAAATTTATCGGAAATTGACAATTACAAGGTTTGCAATTTTTATCGGAAAGGACAGGTAATTTTTAATGAGGGATCCTACCCCTTTGGAATTTATTGCATTAATTCAGGGAAAATAAAGCTATCTCACCTCGGTGACGACGGAAAAGAACAGATTATCCGTCTTTTGAAGGGAGGAGATGTTATTGGCTACCGGGCCCTTCTTAGTGGAGACCGGTACAGTGCTTCCGCAATTGCCCTGGAAGATGCCAATGTTTGTTTTATTCCTAAAGATCTTTTTGTTTCCGTTTTAAAGAAAGATGCGGGTATCTCTTTCGAAATGATGAAATTACTGAGTAACGAATTGCATCGTGCAGAAGTTAAACTAACGCACCTCGCTCAGAAACCTGTTAGGGAAAGACTGGCCGAAACGCTGCTCTTTATAAAAGAAACATACGGCTGCGAACCCGATGGCACTACATTGAATGTAAGATTGTCGAGAGAAGAGATCGCCAACCTTGTTGGAACCGCCACCGAATCGACCATTCGTCTTCTATCCGAGTTTAAAAAGGACGGCATGATCGACCTTGAGGGCAAAAAGATAAAAATCACCAACTCAAAACAGTTGTTGAGAACTGCGAACCTGCAGGATTAACCCTGGTGAACTTATTTTAAGATATTATCGAAAAGCCCGCCCCTAAGCGGGCTTTTATTATTCTATAAAACCAAAATCTTCGTTAATGGCCAAAACACACCACTATCAAACCTCACTTAACTGGACCGGCAATACGGGACAGGGCACCAAAAGTTACACATCTTATGAGCGAAGCCATATAATAGCGGTAGAAAACAAACCGGAAATACCAGCATCGTCAGATCCTTCGTTCAGGGGCGATAAAACAAGGTACAATCCGGAAGAATTGCTGGTAGCCTCACTTTCTTCCTGTCATATGCTTTGGTACCTTCATTTGTGTTCAGAAGCAGGTATTATAGTAGAAAGTTATTCAGACACAGCTAAGGGCGAAATGACGGAAGAAGCAAACGGAAGCGGCCGTTTCACAGAAGTTATTCTGTACCCGGAAGTGGTAATTTCCGATGCGGCCAAACTTGAGCTGGCAAATGAATTACATGAAAAAGCACACCAATACTGCTTTATCGCTAACTCATGCAACTTCCCGGTCAAGACAGTGCCGAATTGCATACTAAATAATTCCTTAGCAAAACCCATTTAATTGGCATGCTATCCTAATTTGGATACCTTTAGATCCACTTTAAAACACCAATCTTGTTATTATGAGAAATTTTCTAAAGCAATATGCAACCGTTTGCATTGCATTATTCCTATCGTTTGCTGCCACTGCGAAAGACAAAAAAAGGGAGTATTACGAACTCAAAGTTTACCATTACACTTCTGCTTCCCAGGAAAAAGCAATTGACACGTATCTTCAGCAGGCACTTATACCGGCGTTGCACAGGAATGGTGTTAGCTCTGTGGGTGCGTTTAAAGCTGTTGCCAACGATACTGCAGCCGTAAAATCTTTCTATGTACTCATTCCGTTTGGATCTCTGGAGAACATGACAGGCATTCAAAAGAAACTGGACAACGACGCAGCCTATATATCTGCGGGTAAAGACTATATTGATGCAGCTTATAACCAGGCACCATTTACCCGCTTCGAATCCATTTTATTACATGCATTTCACCTGGCACCAGAGTCTTCCAAACCAAATCTCAAAGGACCTAAGTCAGAACGTATTTATGAACTTCGCAGTTATGAAGGACCAACAGAAAAGCTGTATCGCAAAAAAGTGGAAATGTTTAATGAAGGCGGCGAGATTGATCTGTTTAAAAGATTAAACTTTAATGCTGTTTTCTATTCCGAAGTTATCGCAGGTAGCCGTATGCCTAACCTGATGTATATGACAACGTTTGAAAATATGGCCGACAGGGATGCTCATTGGAAGGCATTTTCCGATGATGCGTTTTGGAAAAAATTGTCCGCAATGCCAGAATATAAAAATACTGTTTCAAAAAGCGACATCATTTTTCTGCATCCAACAGAATACTCTGATTATTAAATAAGCCTAAGCTATTATGGCAAAAGCTGCTTCCCGGCATTCCGTTAAGCAGCTTTTGTTTTTTATCATCGATAATCAAAATTAACCTCTATGCTCTCACAAACGGATTGTGCTTTTTTTCGTGCCCGATTGTTGTTGATGGCCCATGTCCGGGATAGACAACTGTCTCGTCCGGCAAAATATACAGCTTCTCCTTTATGTTTTTCAGTAACTGTTCATGATTTCCAAAAGGAAGATCCGTTCTGCCGATGCTTTCCTGGAATAGTACATCTCCCCCAATTAAAAAATGCTGCTTTTCGTTATAGAAGCAAATACTGCCGGGTGAATGGCCTGGCGCAAGAATAACTTTTAGTTCATCATCCCCTAGTTTCACAACATCTCCTTCGTTGAGAAAATGTAAAGACCCCTTGTAATTGTCAAAGCCCAGGCCATACATCAATCCTGATTGTGGCGCCAGCTCCAGCATCTTCTCTTCATCAGGATGTATGTATAGTTCCAAACCGTATGTTTTAGCCACCCATTTATTCCCAAAAACATGATCCAGGTGACAGTGGGTATTAAGTAGCTGAACAGGTGTTAATCCAGCCTTTAAAATATGCTCTTTTAACGTTTCATTCTCAGCGGAAAAATAACAACCCGGATCTATAATAAGCGCTTCGCCTTTTTCGTTGTGGAGCAAATATGTATTTTCCTGGATAGGACTGAATGTAAAGAACGAGATGGAGATCATAATTGTATTTTTACGACGCCTTATACTTTTACGCCCTGATAAGCACCGAATCGCAACAAATTAATCCTTGTCAAGTATAAAAGTATTATGCTAATTTTAAAATTCTAAAGATCGGATATGAAAGTTAAATGCCTTAAGAATGGCTTGTGTTTTTTTATCGTTGCAAGTTTTCTTCCGTTTTTGCTTCAGGCTCAGGTTAATACCGTAGAGTTTGGTAAAAACCGCATTCAGCATAAAAAGTTCGTTTGGAAAAATTATCAGTCACCCAATTTCAACGTTTACTTTAATCAGAACGGTCTTGAATTAGGTAAGTATGTTGCCCAGGTTGCTGAAGAAGAATTGCAGGGACTTGAAGATGCCGTGGAATATTCATTGCAACGCAGAGCCAACATTGTGGTATATAATACTTATGACGACTATAAATCCAGCAACATAGGCATTGGCATTGATTGGCAAAATGCAGGAGGACTTACCAAACTTGTTAATAACAAAATGGTGATGTACTTCAATGGCGACCACAATGTTTTACGCAGACAAATAAGAGAGGGTATTGCACGTATTTTAACAGATAATATTCTGTTTGGTGATGATGTTGGAGAATTTGCAAGCAACCAGGCATTGCTTGATTTGCCCAAGTGGCTTACAGATGGCTACGTTGAATATATAGCTGAACAGTGGAACCCGCAAAAAGATGATGATCTTAAAAGTGCAATTTTAAGCGGCAACTACAATACCTTTTACCAGTTTGCATTTGACAAACCCACATTGGCCGGTCATAGCTTCTGGTATTATATTGCAGAAAGATATAAACCCGAGAATGTTACTTATTTCCTTTACCTGGCGCGTTTATACAAAAACCTGAATACTGCCGCGCTGAAAATCTGCAAAAAGAAATTCAAAGAAGTACTGGAAGAATTCATGCAATATGAACAGGATAAATACCTGAAAGATATTAAACAACGCCGCAATGCACCCAGAGGCCGGCTGACCGTTGTTGAAGAAACAACTAAAGCCGATTATTACAGATTTGCAGCAAACCCAAATGCTAAAAACAACGCTTATGCTGTTGTTGAGTTCAAAAAAGGCGTTTACAGCGTAAAACTCGTTGACAACTTCTCCGAATCAAAAACATTATTGAAATATGGTGTTCGTACTTATTCCGGTAATATCAATCCAAATTATCCGATAGTTGCATGGGATGTAAAAGGTTCAAGACTATTGGTCATTTACTGGAGAGATGGCAAGATCAACATGTTTGTATATGATGTTATTGCCAATCTCAAACGCTTTAAACAGGTTATTGAAGGCGTTGACCAGATAGTTGATGCCAGCTTCATGCTGGATGCCAATACGCTCCTGATGAGTGCGGTAAAAAATGGTCATACGGACATCTATACTTATAAGATAGACAACAACAAGTTTAAGCAGATCACCAATGATGTTTATGACGATCTGGATCCCTCTATCGTTTCGTTCCCGAACAGAACAGGTATTATTTTTTCATCCAATCGTCCCGGCCCTAACGCGCCAAAAGGAGATACCGTATTACCCAGCCGCAACAGGTATAATGTATTCCTGGTTGACATCAACAATAACAGCGAGTTAAAACAAATAACCCAGCTTACCAATGTGAAGCTCGGTAATGCACGCTATCCTACACAGTACAATACCAACCACTTTACATTTGTAAGTGATGAAAATGGTATTGGAAACCGTTGGGCCGGCTTCTTTTCAACAAAGAGAGATGGACTGGATACGTTGTATTACATTGGAGATGAAATATTACGTAACCCTGACGAGAAAGAACTTGACTCTACGTTAAAAGCATGGCAGAAGCCGGAACCGGACAGCCTGAGCTATTTCCAGGTTTACAAAGATTCTACGTACACTTTCCCGATTACCAACTACCAAAGCAGCCTGCTTGAATCAAGAGTTGCAGGTAACAACGGACAGGTTACAGAGGTAAGAAGAGAAGGTGACTACAAGTTTTTGTACAAATTAAGGGTGGACTCTGTTACGCTGCGCAAACGCAATGTAAATGCAAGGCCTACCGTATATGCAAAAAGATTGCTGGATCAGCAAAAGGCAGCTTCCGGTAAAGCGATACAGGTAAGGCCGGGAGGCGACACATCCAATCCTGCCAAACCATTTGATAACATTTTCCAGAATGAGTTTGAGGAGGAGCACAAAAATGATTCTGCAATTGCGCATCCTGACACATCTGCAGCTCAACAAAACAATGCTTTTTTTGTTCCTCAACTAAAGCCCGCACCTACAACGCTGGAAAAATCGCAGCTATTCAATTATCGCCTTAAGTTCAGCGCGGACTACCTGGTTGCAGGCATTACCAACAACATCCTGGTGAATAGGTTCCAACCATATACATATGGTTATGGCCCGATTCAGCTTAACAATGCCAACGATATCAACTTCACTTTCAGGGTGGGCGTAAGTGACCTTTTTGAGGACATTAAGTTTATCGGCGGGTTTAGGTTTGGCACTACCATCAGTGATAAAGACTTCTTTATTTCTTTCCAGAATTTACGCAAGAGAATAGACTGGGGGCTTACTTATTACAGAAGTAATGTTAGAAATTATCCGCTGTTCTTCGGACCTGGCAGTTTGAAGTCTGATTACTCAAACATGGTATACACTAATCTTTACCAGGTTAACCTTGCCATGCCTTTGAACGAAGTTAAAAGCATCAGGTTGCAGGCTGGTGTAAGAACAGATAAAGGTGTTGTTCGTCCTTATTTCGCTGGCGTAGTTCCTGATTCTTTAGGACTTACATTGGGTGATTCAACAGCAACAACTTTTGTTTCACACATAGAATACGTGCATGACAACACATTGAATCCCGCACAAAATATTTGGAATGGTTTGCGCTGGAAAGTATATGCTGATTATTATTTCCCCCTGAGCAAAGGCTCTTCCTTAAAAGGCAAAAACACTTTGAACGTAGGATTTGACGCGCGTCATTATTTAAAGATCTATCGCAACTTTATCTGGGCGGTAAGAGGTGCAGGTGACTTCTCTTACGGCGATGCAAAAATTTTGTATTACCTGGGTGGTGTGGACGGATGGGTTGGTCCGAAGTTCTATAACGACAACAGACCGGCGCCGGATGCGCAATATGCGTTCCAGTCACTCACGCTGAATATGCGCGGATTTAAGCAAAACATCGCGAACGGCAACAATGCTGTTGTAATCAATAGTGAATTCCGTTTGCCGATCTTCACCACATTCTTTAATAAGCCGGTGAACAATGCGTTCCTTCGTAATTTCCAGGTTGTACAGTTTTTTGATCTTGGAACTGCATGGAACGGTTCCCCCAAGAATATAGAAAGACCAACAATGGTATTACCGGGTGAAGGTTCTTCTAATCCTGTAGTGTTACGTCTTAAAGCAGGTGGTGTTGGTCCGTTTGCCGGTGGTTATGGTTTTGGTGTGAGAAGCACTTTATTGGGCTACTTCCTGAAACTTGATACAGCCTGGCCAATGAATGGATTCTTCAGAGGCAAGCCAATGTGGTACTTTGCATTGGGTCTGGATTTCTAAGATGTTTTAAGAAACGAAATAAAACAATCAATTCAGTACAAATTCAAATGGGTTTTGATACGCAACTGCCCCGCACATGCGGGGCCGTTTTTTTGGCATCATTGGATATTGGTTACATCACATGACAATTTTTACAACAGTGACAGTTTTTCCCGTAGGGAATTAAGCTCAATAGAAATCTTTGAACTGCGAACATCTTATCCCGGCTGGGGTTTTAACACTATAAAAGGGGTTAATGTCCTACGGACAATAAGGACCTTGTATGTCAGGACTTCTATTGAGCTTAAAGCCCTACGGGCTACCGACAAAAAATATACTGTCATTACTTCTTTGATTGTAATACACCATATTTTCCTGTCGACGTAACAATGCGGATGTAGATTTTGACCGCCATTGTTGATATTAGGCGCCGGTATGAGTTTAGCCTGCCAACAACAAATTACCAGGCTGAAGCAGAATTCGTAATACGTGCAGCGCCTGATTAGTCCCTACGCCTCACTCCACCCCGGCAGCTTTTTTATGGTAACATAGATTATATATAAAAGCGCGCTAAATGACAGCGTAAATGCCCAGGCCTGCAAATGCTGATGTGGAAGCAGCACGTGGCTTGCCGAAGACCTGATCAAAGTAAAAGGCTGATCTATGATATTCCAGCTATTAAATCGTAAAAAACGGCCGAGATAAACACCATAACCACATAACAGGATAAGAACCGCGCTGATGATCTTCATCCATTTCTTAGCTACATGTTTGGCTAGAAATTGTTCTACTTGTATTAAAGAGATGAATCCAAGAATAAGACCATTCCAGGCCCCGGAAACAACTAATAAAAGATCAAACCAGAACGGCACATTAGGGCGCTGTTCAAAGTGAAACAAGTCGGTGATAAGATAGGGTGCATTCGGGAAAAACAGTAACCATCCGGCCACCAACATTGAAGATGAGAAAGAGATTTTTTCATGTTTGTAAAGCCTGCGACTGAATAGCATTGGCACAACAGCTAAAAAAGTATTCCAGATATAAAATCCATAATTCAGTTCGCGGGTATAAATGAACCTCGCAACAAATAAAGCAAGATTAAAAAAGATACAAATTGCCAGCATTTTTTCCGCTGCAGATAACTTAACACGCATTTTCATTTCATCAAAGTTTTAAATATGGCCATGGCCATTTAACAGAGTTATTAATTTGGGAACAAAAATGATTGCCCCCACTGCTACTGACGCAATCGCAGCAACAAGCACTGCTGCCGCAGCCACATCTTTTATAATTTTTACAAGAGGGTGAAACCCGGGTTGAACCAGGTCGCATATTCGCTCGATGGCACTATTTAGCATTTCCAGAGAAAACACGGCCGCTATGCACAACAACAATATGATCCACTCCATTCCGGATATCTTCAACCATATTCCAGCCCCAACAGTAATGATGGCTGCAACCAATTGAATCTTTCCATTTCTTTCGTTCTTAAAAAAATAACCACAACCTTCTATTGCATTTTTGAAAGTGGAAAATATATTCTGTTGTTTCATGATTTTCAGTTTAAGTACGCGAAGCGCAATACCATTTAACACCGGATTGACTAAGGTAATGTACTAAATAAGTATTGCACTTCAGTGACGTACTTAAGGTTTTGCTTTTTGTTTTTCGTTCAGGATCGGGATTATAACGGGTTTAACGTTGAAGGCTTAAAAGTCGGATTATACCAATTGATTTTTCTTGTTACAAACATTACTAATGCCAGTATAATAAACAGCGCGATTGAGCCAACGATAAGCGCTGTATCTTCAAGACTAATCAGTGCGAAAATGAAACCGTAGAGTACCGTAAGCCCAGTTGTAAGTATGCCAGATGTTTTCCTGTTTCTAAAATGAGACTGCGCATACATGCCAATCAAAAATATTGTTGCAATTGCGGCAATTAAGTAGGCGTAATTGAAAGAAATAAACTCGCTTATAGACAACAGCAACGTATAAAATATAATGAGCGCCAGACCTACCAATATGTATTGTAATGGATGTAATGGCTTATCCTGCAATAATTCGATTATGAAAAAAAGACCAAAGCTCAAGCCAATAATCAATATCGCATACTTGATTGATCTTTCAGTTTTCGCATACTGATCAGCCGGTTGAACAAGACTCACTCCGAACGAGATATCTTGCTTGTCCGGCAACGAGTCAGTAATAACTGTTGGAAATGGAAGATTTGCAGAGTTGAATTTCCACGTTGCATTGAATCCTTTACCGGAAACTGTATAATCTGATGGAACTACATTTCCGGTAAAGGATGGATTTGGCCAGGAAGACTGTAAGGCAAATTTGCTGTTAGCGCTTAACGGCATGAAACGAATCATTTCGCTTCCTTTTAATCTCACATCAATTTCAAAAGGCATTGGTTTTGCAAAGTCCACATTAGTGAGATCAACAGGCGCAGATAATCCCCGGCTGTCAATAAGTGCTGTTGGCAGTCCGGGCAATAGTTCATATTGACTGCCATTGAACGCAATGCTCATTTTCTCCTCTATCCCTTTAAAATCTTTTATTCCCACGCAAATCCTGGCATCTTTCAAAAGAAGATTCTTCACATCAATATCAGCAGGTAATTTCACCTTAAATGCACCTTTCTCATTAAAATTGCTGTGATAGAGCATTACATTGTAAATGCTTCTTTTTCTTTTTTCGGGAAGCAGATCACCTGTCAGATTAAGATCATCAGGAAGTAGTATAATGTTTCTACGGCCAGTTTTCTGCGCTTCCGAATATGCTAAAGGGTCTACATATGGAACCACAATATATGGCCCGCTAACAACCTGGGCGCCCGCCCATTTACTACTTACCTCCTCGACCACTTCTTTCTGCCTTTCTTTTCTCTCGACGATAAGACTTTGAACAAACAAGGTCGGAATAAGCATAACAAGTATCAGTAAGCCTGTTATAAAACCTTTAACCAATGTTTTGTTTGAGTTTCTTGGCTGTACTGTACCGGGTTCATAAGGATTTGTCATATCAATTTTATTTTTTAAAAGCACTTTGAATTACAAAGTTTAAATACAAAAAAATTTATTCTAAGAACTTGAGCATTTGCTCCAATGCTTCAATGTGTGACTTAAATGCTTTTTCACCTGATTTTGTAATTGAGTAAGTTGTATTCGTTTTTCTTCCGATAAATCCCTTCTGTACCTTAACGAATTTATGTTCCTCAAGCGTCTTTAAATGGCTGGCAAGATTACCATCCGTAACCTGTATCAACTCCTTCAATTCATTAAAGCTTACTTCCTCATTTACCATAAGGGAGCTCATGATACCCAGGCGGATCCTGCTGTCAAAAACTTTATTTAAATGCTCAATGGGATTCTTCATGCGCAACTATTGCCATTATCTGCTAATGTATATACCGCTATTGGTTATGAACGGCTGACTCATCACCGGAATTTCGCTCATACTTCCACCACATTACCGTTCCATACACGATATGTAAAATTCCAAATCCAAATGCCCAAAAATAAAGACCGTAACCCGGATAAGCTAAATTTATTATTCCCAATATTAACTGGCCGTATCCGAGGTACCGGATTTCAACCAACGTGTACTTGCTTGCATTAATTAAAGCCAGGCCATAAAATATAAGACATCCCGGAGCGATCAGACCAAACACGCCGTACTTCAATAATGTTAAAAGGTAAATGCCACCAGCAGCTATTGGCACACACACATTTACCATCAAGCGCCTTGCAGTGGTTCCCCACAGCGGCGTATGATTCTTCCTGCTTCTGATATAAGTAAAAATAAACGCTGAAACAAAAGCTGCCGCAAATGTCAGCAAACCGATCTTTAATAAAGAATTGCCCGCATAATCAGCAAGGGAAATATCACCCTCCTTATCACGAAGGCGAAGCAGATTGTTGCGAATTTCATCTCCATGGCTGCCATGAACGATGCCGTAACCAAACCAGGCTCCTACCAGGGCACAAATTCCTGCAGCTACTCCGCTCAAACCACTGAGGCTGATAAAGCGGCTACTTCTCTCCATCATTTTTTTAATATCCCTGATTGAATCCAGATGCTGTGATTTTTCATCCATAAAAGCACTTTGTGATTCAAAGTAAATACATAAAACTGATGCATCCAACTTTTTATTTTGTTAAAACATTCTTTTTCAAAAGAAAAGGCGCTGCATACTACCCCGAATCGGTAACGAAACACTGAAAAAAAGCCGTCATCCACCTAATATCCATCAGCATTTTAAAATGCCGGGAATTTTTTGGACTCCGGCAGGGCCCTCCGCCCCCTTAACCGATAGCACATTCGCCAATAATTCTTTTCTTTGTGCCATTCTTCATATAACCTATTTAGCACATGTGGTATAGTTTAGGCAGGTTTATTTTACGTTATCGACTTGCGTTATTGGTAGTATTAGCGGGAATTACAGCATTCATGGCATTTAAAGCATCAAAAGTGCAGTTGAGTTATGAATTTACAAGAGCCATTCCCACCGACAATATCAAATACCAGGAATACCAGCAATTCAGAAATAAATTCGGCGACGACGGCAGCACACTTGTTCTTGGACTTGAATCCGGAAACTTTTATACAACAAAAGTGTTCAATGCATACGGCAAGTTGCATAAAGAACTGAAAACAGTTAAGGGTGTTGAAGAAATCATCAGTATCCCTGAAGCACTTAACCTGGTAAAAGACACATCTGAAAAGTTGGTGCCCAAAAGAATCTTTAATTATCCCTATACAGACCAGGCTCTTCTGGACAGCGACAAGGCCGTATTTGAAAACCTTCCATTTTATGACACGCGCATGTATAATCGCCAAACACATGCATACCTGATGGGTGTTCGCCTGAACAAAGAGTTGGCAAACAGCAAATACCGGACAATACTCGTAAATGACATTATTGCAAAAGTTAAAATATTTGAGCAGACCGCAGGTGGACAAATACATGTAAGCGGGTTGCCTTTTATCAGAACAGTGGTAGCGGACCGCATTGCAGCAGAGATGAGATGGTTCCTTATTGGTTCGCTTGTTTTATCTGCTGTTACTTTAATAATTTTCTTCAGGTCTGTTAGCGCCACAATAATGAGCCTTTTAGTTGTGGGAATGGGTGTTGTCTGGAGCCTTGCAACAATGGTTATGTGTGGTTACAAAATAACATTGCTAACAGCGCTAATTCCCCCATTGGTAGTTGTAATCGGCATTCCCAATTGCATATATTTCCTGAATAAATATCACTCGGCTTACAAGGAGACCGGCAATAAAGAAAAAGCGCTGGTCACAATGGTCGGACGCATGGGTATTGTTACATTATTCTGCAATATCGCAGCCGCTATTGGTTTTGCTGTTTTTGCTTTTACCAAAAGCGATCTGTTGAAAGAATTTGGTGTGGTATCAGGCATAAACATTATGGCACTGTTCATCATTTCGTTGATATTCATCCCAAGTGTTCTAAGCTATTTGTCGGTGCCTAAAAAACGCCATATAAAATATCTTGACAACGCGTTTCTGCAAAGACAACTATTTACCATTGAGCGCTGGGCATTTAAGCACGGCAAATGGGTGTATGGTATTTCTTTTATTATCACTGCTATTGCGGTAATTGGAATACTACGGATCAAAAGCGAAGGTTTTATTGTAGATGACCTTCCCAAGAACGATAAGATCTATACAGACCTGAAATGGTTTGAAGGCAATTTTGATGGTGTTATGCCGCTTGAAATTGTGGTTGACACAAAAAAGAAAAACGGTCTTACAAAATCGCTTTCACCAATTGAAAAGATTGATGAGTTCTCGCGTTATGTAGCAGAAAGGCCTGAAACAGCAAAGCCACTTTCGTTCGTGGAAGGTTTAAAATTTGCTAAACAGGGGTACTATGATGGTGATAGTACCAATTATGTTACGCCGACGGAGTTTGATATTCCTTTAATGGCTAAATATCTTAAAGGGTCAGGCAGCAAAGACACTGCCGCTAAAAACAACGGCTTCTCGAAACTGCTGAACACTTTTATGGACAGCTCGAAACAAATGGCGAGAATAAGTGTAAATATGAAAGATATTGGTAGTGCAAAACTTCCGGCATTATTAAATGACTTTCAGCAAGAGGCTAACAAGGTATTTGATACGGCTCACTACAAAGTAACTTTTACCGGAAGCACTGTTACTTTTTTAGAAGGATCTGCGTTTATTATCAATGGCCTTAAAGAAAGTATTTTCTGGGCATTCCTGTTGATTGCTTTATGTATGCTTTACCTGTTCCGTTCTTTCAGAATATTGCTTTGCTCTTTAATTCCAAATGTTATTCCATTGCTGGTAACGGCGGGCGTAATGGGTTGGACTGAGATTGCATTAAAACCATCGACTGTGCTTGTATTCAGCGTGGCATTAGGAATTGCTATCGACGTCACGATACGGTTCCTGGTCAATTATAAACAGGAATTGCCGTTACATCACAATCATGTAAAGCAAACGCTCGTTCAAACCATTCACCATACAGGCGTGAGTATTATTTATACCTCACTGGTGTTGATTGCAGGTTTCGTGATCTTTTGCTTTAGCAGCTTTGGAGGCACTAAAACATTAGGATGGCTTACATCACTCACGTTGGTAACCGGAACATTTACCAACCTCGTGTTGTTACCGGTACTGATAAACTCTTTATCCAAAAAACAACCGGATAAAGAAAAGCCTGCCTTAGAAAGATTGTAATCGATAAACTGAATAAAAGAAGGAGCTTAACGCTCCTTTTTTTATTCTTCCTGCGGCCATTTTTCAGTGTCTGCTACCATTTTGTCAACTATATTCCCTGGTCGTTTTGTAGCAATACGATTTCTTACTATCTTAAATAACCAATAACTGCTACTTAACCATGAAACAACTTGCTTTGCTTTTCTCGTTAGTATTGGCTGCGCTAGTTGCATTCAGTCAGAACGAAGCACCTCAACAATTTTCGCAGTCAACAAATCCCGAACAGGATGGTTTTTCAGAAAGCAGGCTGCGCAGGATTGATTCATTAATGCAATATTTCGTTGACGCAGGCATAGCTCCCAATGCAATTACTTTTGTCGCACGAAAAGGTAAAATAGTTCAGTATAAAGCATACGGATACAGCAGCCTGGAAAAGAAAACGCCTGCCAAAACGGATGACATTTACCGCATCGCCTCGCAAACAAAACTTGTGGTAACGGTGGGACTATTGACGTTGTTTGAACAAGGCAAATTTGTACTGGATGATCCGATCAGCAAATACATTCCAGAATTCCGCCAGCCAAAAGTGTTGGTGAGTTACGATACCGCAACAGGCAAATACGAAACCAGGCCTGCTGCTTCGGAAATAACGATACGCCATTTACTTTCGCATACCGCAGGTATTCCGTATGACCATCCATTGCAAAAACTGGACCCATTCAACAGCATTCCCTATTTCGGTTCTACCAAACCAGATGTGCTGGCTGAAGTTGTAAAAAAGATTGCGGCCCGTCCTTTAATTGCAGATCCGGGAGAAAAGTTTGTTTATGGTCTCAATACAGATGTGCTCGGATATTTGATTGAAGTATTAAGCAAACAACCACTTGATGTTTTTCTCAAAGAAAAAGTATTGCAGCCGCTTGGCATGAATGATACATACTTCTATTTACCTGAGAATAAAGCCCGCAGGCTCGTTGAGCTGTACAGCAAAAACAACCCTGCCGATAAGTTGACAGTGAATTCGAATAATGATTACCGCAACTTTTCTATTTCCGGTGCCAGAACATATTTTTCTGGCGGCGCGGGAATCGTAAGTACCATTAGAGATTACGCGAACCTGTGCCAGATGATTCTAAACAAAGGCAGCTTTAATCATGCCCAAATTTTAGGAAGAAAGACTGTTGAAATGATGGAAAAGAATCAGATAGGTGATCTTGAAGTGTGGGACAGAAAAGATAAATTTGGTTTGGGCCTGCAGATTATTACAGCTGAATCGCACTATGGAGACAACGCCTCGCCCGGATCTTTAACATGGGGAGGAATGTATTGCAGTGAGTATACCATCGATACGAAGGAAGACTTGATTCTACTAGTTTATACCAACATACAGCCCTTTGCGCAGTATGGCGAATTTGTAAAAAAATTCAGGAATGTTGTGTACCAGGCTCTAAAATAAATTACCAGCATTTCACAAACCGAACTTACTTACGATGAAAAATATTTTTTGCATACTTGCATTGTTTATTACCTGTTCGATCCACGCACAGAAAGCTACTGCACCAGTAACTGATTCCGGGTTTTACAAATCGTTTGATAATACGCCCATTTACTATGAAACGTCCGGAGCGGGCAAACCCGTTGTATTGGTTCATGGCTTTATGGGGAAAGGCGAATCATGGAAAAAAAGCCAGTTATATACAGATCTTATATCTTCAGGATATAAAGTTATACTGCTTGATCTGCGCGGCAATGGCAAATCCGGGAAACCGCACACTGATGAGGGATATAGTAATGATGCTGAAGCCAAAGACATCATTGGTCTGTTGCATTATCTGCATGTCAATGACTATTATGCAGTGGGTTATTCAAGAGGTTCAATTATTGTATCGAGATTATTAATGCTTGACAAGAATGTTCAAAAAGCAGTGATGGGTGGAATGGGCACTGGCTTTACTGATAGTGCATGGCCCAGAAGGATCATGTTCTATGAAGCACTTAGTGGTAAAGATGTGCCTCAGCTCGCTGCAGTGGTAAAAAACGTACAGCAATCAGGACTTGATCAAACAGCACTTGCTCTTCAACAAAAATGGCAGCCGTTTACAACACCCAAACAACTGGGAACAATAAGCAAACCGGTTCTTTTAGTGTGCGGAGATAAGGATGAGGATAACGGTGCTGCACCTGATCTTGCAGCAATGATACCGGGAAGTAAATATGTGAAGGTTCCGGGAGATCATGGCGGTGCATCAAAAACGAAAGAGTTTTCAAATGCAGTTATTACTTTCCTGCAGTAAGCATTTTGTCTTTACAGGTTATATTAAATTCAGACATATATTATCACAATATAAAAACAAGATTGTTATTTACGTAGTTGAATAAAAATACACCCGCTCCGAGTAAGGTACTTCGTACCCGCCTGAATGGATTCATACGGGTAGGCATGTAAATCGTACCTGGAAAATCGAATTAACAATCCATTACACAACAATCCTACAGCATTAACGTTTAAACTCCCGGCGAAATAAACTCAACATTTTAAGAAAGGCCCTGTAACAAAAAACAGTCTTCAACGTTCAAGTTAATGATTTGTGAAATGGATATTATCGCGGAAAAAATGTTGTTTTAATTCAGATATACGATTATCTTCGTAGAACCAAATCTTCCTAATGTGAAATACTCAATCAATATATTACCCTTATTTGTTATGACTGCAATATTCATCCTTTCCTGGCTTTTGCTGTCATACATCTATACTTCCCGGGCCAGCAATGCGCAGCTTTTGCAGGAGAACTGCAATGGAGAAAGCGCTAACTCCAGCGATTCCAATTACGGCAATTTTCTTTTTCATGAAAGCCTGTTCCCCATAAAAACTACCCTGCGGTAAAAAATTTTCGCCTGTTATGTAACATTTACTTCGCTGTTACGTACAACAATCACGAAAGGCAATCAATCTGAATTAAACCGTTTATGACAGAAAAAGAATATAACGAATGTGTTAACCTTTATGCAGATAATGTTTTTCGTTTTATAGTGAAAAATTTAAGGCATGAGGAAGACGCACGGGATATTGTTCAGACTGCCTTCGAAAAGCTTTGGCGGAATATTGAGGCAGTTGACGCTGCCAAATCCAAATCTTACCTTTTTACTGTTGCGTACAACCAAATGATCGATCACATTCGCAAAGTGAAAAGGGTTCAGTTAAAAGATGAGGTTCAATCCGATGCCAGGGCGCACCAGTCGCCCGCACATGATGTAAAGAAGACATTACGTGAAGCGTTAAACAAGCTGAATGACACACAAAAAAGCCTGGTTATGCTGAAAGATTATGAAGGATACAGCTATGAAGAAATAGGGCATATAACCGGTTTGAATGCCAGCCAGGTGAAGGTGTACCTTCACAGGGCAAGAATAACGCTGAGAAATTATTTGGTGAGCCCGGAAAATGTAATGTAATCGTCGCATTTTTGCACAACGGCGTGCGATTGTTGTAAAGGTTTTTAAATTTGAAACTGGAAACAGGAGTAACTATGTCTATCAACAGGCAAAATTATGAAGAGTATTTTCTGATGTACATCGACGATGAACTCAGTATTCATCAACGCATGGAAGTGGAATGGTTTGTTCAGCAGAACCCAGATCTTGCTAATGAGCTTTCTCTTTTACAGCAGGCCTGCCTGCACCCTGACGAGGACATTAAATTCCACGACAAACAATCTCTCCTGGATGTAACAAACAAAGGCATAAACGCGAGCAACTATGAAGAGTACATGCTCTCTTACGTTGACAATGAACTTGACGAAGCTGATAAGAAATCGGTAGAAAAGTTTGTATTGCAAAATCCACAATTACAAGCGCAATTCAGCCTGTTACAAAAAGTAGTTCTGGAACCGGAAGAAATTGTATTTGAACATAAAGAGAAGTTATACAGGCATTCAAAGAAAAGAGTAATACCCATTACATTCCTGCGTATAGCAGCTGCAGCAGCCATTCTGATAGCCTGCGCCGGAATATGGATGGTAGTTGGTAAAAAAGATACTTCTTTAACCAATCATGACATAACAAAAGTTCAGCCCCGGGTTGCCCCCAAAGAAGAAACTCAACCAATTAAACAACCCGGCACAATAAAAGAATTGCAGAACGAGGGTACTAAAAAGGATGAAGTTGCACAAACTGCTTCACCAACAGATAACCAAAGTACGGCTAAGAGAAATACAGAAGAGAACATAAACAGGATAAAGCAAGCTCCGGAGGTTAAACAGGAGCAAACGGCTTCGAATGAACCTTATAGATCGCAAACTGCTAATAATAATGTGAATGATGAGCCTGTTATTGCACATAATAAGCCAGCAGAAACTCAACAACCGGAGCTGATCGTCAATAAAGATGCAGCGCCCGTTAAGGCAGTAACTGCATCTTTGCCGACAGATGAACCGATAGTTTATAAAGAACTGGATACAGATGACGCAAACACACGCACTGTTTATGTAGGATCTATGCAACTCAACAAAACCAAGATAAAAGGCTTTTTTAAGAAAGCATCCCGCCTATTTAATAAACCCCAGGATGAGGATAGCGATGGCAAGCTGCAGATTGCCAATTTTGAAATAGAAAAGGAAACCAAATAAACGATCAAATCTACGGCCATGAACAAATTTGTATTCATTGCAGCAGCCATGTTACTGGCACAGTCAGGCTTTGCGCAGACAGACAGTACAACCAAAAAGACTGATACAATCCGTGTTGGAAACTTTATAATAATAAAGAAAGACAAAAAGGAAGCTTATAGCGAGCCTTCCCCGCCAACTGACACAAGCGGCAACTCGTTCGATATTACGATTGGCAGCAGTTCTACACCATCATCGTACAAAAAAAGTCGCAGGAGCATTATAAGCACCAACTGGCTTATTTTCGATCTCGGCTTCAATAACTGGAATGACAAGACAAACTACTCTGCCATCAGTCCATCGGATACATACCTGCAGCAAACACCCGGCGTAACCAACAAGCCATATACAAAGGATGATTTTAACCTTCGAACTGTAAAATCGTCCAACGTAAACATCTGGCTTTTTATGCAAAAGCTGAATGTATATAAAGGCATTATCAACCTGAAATATGGTTTGGGTATTAACATGTATAATTTCCGCTACGAGACCAATGTATCCTATCTGCGCAATCCGCCACATATAATCCGAGATACTATTTTATTCTCTAAAAACAAACTGGCCGCCGACTATATCACAGTTCCAATGATGGTGAACATTAACACCATGCCTGACCGCAGAAATGGCCTTAGCATAAGCTTTGGAGTAAGTGCAGGTTACCTGTATAACAGCCGTAACAAACAGATCAGCGATGAAAGAGGCAAGCAAAAAATAAAGGGCGATATAGGTCTTAACAACTGGCGGTTTGCTTATGTAGGTGAGCTGGGCATGGGACCTGTAAGACTTTATGGCAGCTATAGCATTAACCCCTTGCACGAGAGAACACTTGAACAATACCCTTACATAGTGGGCATACGGTTTAGCAACTGGTAGTAGTGCCAAGTCAAAATTCAAAAGCAAAAATTCAAAACATTAGGTGCGGTCTGCATACCGGTCATTTACAGATCAAAGATTTGAACTGCATAGTTTTTACTTTTGACTTTTTACTTTTCCTTTCCCTCACATACAATTTTCACTTATTTCTTCGTTCTAATGCAAAACAGGTTTGCATGTTGAGGAGAATTTCTGTTACTGGTGTATTGATTACAGTGCTGCTGATTTCAACATCTTTTCTAAAGTTTAACCCGTATTACATCATCATTGATAAAAGTGATTACGAATTAAGTGTGTATGATCAGAAAGGCTGGCTGGTTACCTATCCTGTTGTTTTTGGAAGCAAGGATTTAGGTGACAAATTTGTGGAAGGTGACAGAAGAACACCAGAAGGAACTTTTTATATCATCAATAAACGTGTACATGAAAAATGGCACAAGTTTATGATGCTCGATTATCCAAACCAGGAAAGCCTGATCAAATTTAATCAACGCAAAGCGGCGGGCGTTATACCGGCCAATGCAAAAATTGGCGGAGGAATCGGTATACATGGCACGTGGCCGAGAGAAGATTTTGCAGTAGATAGTTATCAAAACTGGACGTGGGGCTGCATTAGTATGAGAAACAAAGATGTAGATGAGCTCTTTAATATGGTGCCCGTTGGAACAATGGTTACCATTAGGAGATAGTTATAAGTTGTACGTTTTACGTTATACGTTGGAGGTCTAATTTTAGGGTTCGTAACTAAACATTCGCTACGATCAACGTAAAACTTATAACGTAAAACGTACAACTTGCCAGCCCGTTTTAGTCTGTGTGAAAGCTTAATTGATTCGTATCAGATTGTACGCCCAATAACGTACAACGTAAAACTTATAACGTACAACTTTCTTGTTACTGCCTGACGCAAATGAAAAAAGCTGCACAATTGTGCAGCTTTTTGACTATTTAAAAGTGAGGTTATTTAGTTATGACTTTTGCGCCGAAATATTCATGCAGCACCCCTGGTATTTTAATACCTTCTTCTGTTTGGTTATTTTCCAGCAGGCTGGCCAAAATACGAGGCAATGCGAGCGAGCTACCATTAAGCGTGTGTGTAAGCTGCGTTTTACCATTACTATCCTTGAAACGGCATTTAAGCCTGTTTGCCTGATAGCTTTCAAAGTTGCTGACACTACTTACTTCTAACCAGCGCTGTTGAGCTGTACTGTAAACTTCAAAGTCATAAGTTAGCGCACTGGTAAAGCCCATGTCGCCACCGCAAAGTTTTAAAATGCGGTAAGGCAGACCAAGCGACTGAACAAGCTTCTCGACGTGATTTACCATTTCTTCCAGTACATCATAGCTTTTTTCCGGATGACAGATCTGGATTATCTCAACTTTTTCAAACTGATGAACCCTGTTTAAGCCACGAACATCTTTTCCGAAGCTGCCGGCTTCTCTTCTGAAACAGGGAGAATAAGCTGTTAATTTTTGCGGCAGATCTGCCTCTTTCAAAATTTCATCGCGATAAATATTTGTCACCGGAACCTCTGATGTAGGTATCAGGAACAGGTTATCTTCCGTTACATGATACATCTGTCCTTCTTTGTCAGGCAACTGCCCGGTACTATATGCCGAAAGTTCGTTCACTACAAATGGAGGAATAAACTCGGTATAGCCTGCTTCCGTATTAAAATCAAGAAAATACTGAATGAGAGACCTTTGTAACTTGGCGCCTTTTCCGCGATAAAGCGGAAATCCACTGCCTGTTATTTTGGCCCCGGTTTCAAAATCCACCAGGTTGTATTCTTTTATAAGATCCCAGTGAGGAACCGCGCCTGCATGCAGCTCGGGAACATCACCACCTGATCTTACGATAATATTGTCTTCAGGTGTTTTGCCCGGAGGAACTTTTTCGCTGGGTAAGTTTGGTAGCAACAGCAGTTTATCCTGCAACGTTTTCTCTGTCTGCGACATCTTTTCGTTCAGGGATGAAATCGAGGTTTTATGTGTGGCTACTTCGGCTTTCAGGGCTTCTGCTTCGTCTTTTTTCCCCTGTGCCATCAATTTACCTATATCTTTTGAGGCACTGTTTACTTTTGCCTGCGTGTTATCAAATTCTGCCTGTATTCTTTTTCTTTCATCATCCAGGGCTATAATCTCATCCACCAATTCGGGCTGCTTAAAATTTCTCACAGCAAGCCTTTCTTTGGCCCATTCCGCATTTTGACGCAAAACACTTACTTGGAGCATACTACAATAAATTTGCGCAAAGATAACCTTTGGCCGCACATTGTTACCTTTGCACCATGATGTTTATTAATGATGATTTACAACAACGCTGGTGGACGCTGGAAGCAAAACTGGTTGAGCGTTTTGGAAAAAAGCCGGACATGGACGCTATTTTATTTCTCATTGGTGTACAGGAAACGGGATTCGTTCAAAAGAAAATCACTAAAGAACAAAAACAGGATCTTATGCATGTTGCCGTCTGTACCATTCTTGCACCCAGCGGATATTACCTTCTTGAAGGGAACGATAAAGATGGCTGGCCCCATTTTAAACAACTCAAGGAACTGCCTAATATAGCTCTGCCAGAACAGGAAAACTTTCTGAAGGATCATATACTGATGTATTTTGAGAACAACGGATTTTGAGGCAGGTGTGAGGCGTAAGGCCGTGAGGTTTCAGGTGTCAGGTTTCAGGTTTGTAGCCGTGCAATTTCATAAATTACCTTTTATGAGAAAGCTAAAGCAAGCCTGATTGATTTTATTAGAAAACCGATATTGAGTTAATTGAAAAGAAAGGCTGTATCGAACTTTCGATACAGCCTTTCTAAATTATCCTACTGTGAAAGATTTGTATGCTTTGTGCTATACCTCACACCTGATACCTCACACCTGATACCTCAAACCTGATACCTGATACCTCACACCTCTCTACGCTACTTTCAACAAGCTCAACTTACTCTTGTCAAATTTATTCTGGGCGTATTCAAGCGTCACGAGGAAATGGTTTTGATCAGTACCCGGCATTTCAAACATAGCATCTGTAAAAATGTATTCGCAGATACTTCTCAATCCTCTTGCACCAAGCTTAAACTCCATCGCTTTGCTGACCATGAAATCCAATACTGCCGGCTCAATTTCCAGTTTGATATTTTCAAGCTCAAATAACCTCGTATACTGTTTTATCAGGCTGTTCTTTGGCTCTGTCAAAATTGAACGCAATGTTGCTACATCCAGTGGTTCCAGATGCGTAACAATCGGCAAACGGCCCAGTAACTCAGGTATTAAACCAAAGCTCTTCAAATCTGTAGCATTGATGAAACGTAACAGATTCTTACGTTGCAGTTCCTGTTCGTCTTTGTTAACATTAAAGCCGATCGCATTTGTATTGATACGTCTTGCGATCACTTTGTCAATTCCGTCAAATGCACCGCCGCATATAAACAATATATTCTGCGTGTTAACCTTGATCATTTTTTGTTCAGGATGCTTTCTTCCGCCTTGTGGTGGTACGAGTACTTCTGTACCTTCCAACATTTTCAGCAATCCCTGTTGAACACCTTCCCCACTAACGTCGCGCGTTATAGAAGGGTTATCTCCTTTACGTGCTATTTTATCAATCTCATCAATATAAACAATTCCTTTTTCTGCAGCCTGTACGTCATAGTTACATGCCTGTAACAGGCGGGTAAGCATACTTTCCACGTCCTCGCCTACATAACCGGCTTCTGTAAATACAGTTGCATCGACTATTGCAAAAGGCACATTCAGTAAACGTGCTACCGTTTTAGCAAGAAGCGTTTTACCCGTACCCGTTTCACCAACCATTACGATATTGCTCTTCTCAATCTCGATATCATCCTGTTGCTTTTGAGTAATTCGTTTATAATGATTATAAACGGCAACGGACATCACTTTCTTAGCCTCATCCTGCCCAATAATGTACTGATCAAGAAATGACTTGATCTCCTTTGGTCTTTTAACGGTAAACTTAAACTGAGAAGATTGTTGTTCCTGCCTTGCCTGTAATTCCTGTGCTATAATTTCCTGTGCATGCTCTACACAGTTTTCGCAAATATGCCCTTCCTGTCCGGCAATCAAAATTTTTACCTCATCCCTACTTCTACCGCAAAAAGAACAATGCAGATGCGATTGTTTTGCCATGATATATTTTTTTGCCCTAAGGCCGTTTAGAAAATCCTAAATACAAAAATAACAAAACCGCTGATAACAGCGGTTTTGAAAAGATTTATTTAAGGCGCTTTAACCGGAATTTTACGGAAAAATGATCATTTTCCGGAACATATTCGTATTAAAGCTTATTTAACACCTTATCAACGATTCCGTATTGAACCGCTTCCTGCGCATCCATCCAGTAATCGCGGTCAAAATCCTTGAGGATCTGGTCTACAGATTTGCCACAATTGTCTGCGAGGATCTTAGCACCAAGCAGCTTTGTTTTTTCCATCTGAATAGCCTGGATTTCAATGTCTGCTGAAGTAGCCTGAAACATTCCACCAAGACTAGGCTGATGTATCATTACCTCTCCGTGCGGATAAATGTATCTTTTGCCCTTCTTCCCAACACTCAACAATATTGAGCCCATACTTGCTGCAAGTCCCATACAGATCGTGCTAACGGGAGACTGGATCAATTTGACGGTATCATAGATCACCATACCACTGGTCACCATTCCACCCGGGCTGTTGATATAAAATTTGATTTCTTCACCTGGCTTATCAGCATCCAGCAACATTAGCTTAGATACTACATCTCTTGCTGATTTATCATCAACAGGTCCCCATAAATAAACCGCTCTTTTCTCAAGGAAAAGCTTTTCCATTTTCCTCATCAATAAAGGCGACATCGGCTCCTGCTTATCATCTTTTGGCTGTTCTTCTTCTTCTTCATCCTCCATTAAGTAAGGATTGACGCTATATTTTGAATTAATCATATTTCTAAATTTTAGAGTAGTGTAAAATCAGCATTCGGAAACAGTACCGAAAATGGTTATTTTTTCTCCTTTCGCGGATTGGTCAAAAGCACTTCGTCCACAAGACCGTAATCTTTACCTTCCTGGGCTGTCATCCAAAAGTCCCTGTCACAATCTTTTGCAACTGTTTCCATGTCTTTTCCGCTGTGATGACTGATCACTTCGTAAAGCTCATGTTTGATCTTCTTGATCTCACGGGCAGTGATACCGATATCTGTAGCCTGTCCGCCTATTGCGCCGCTTGGTTGGTGCAGCATAATACGGGCGTGTTTAAGCGCTGTTCTTTTACCGTTAACACCTGCGCACAACAAAATAGCTCCCATGCTTGCGGCAATACCGGTGCAAATGGTTGAAACTTCCGGATTAATGAACTGCATGGTATCGTAGATGCCTAAACCGGCATAAACACTACCTCCCGGGCTATTGATATACATCTGGATGTCTCTTGTGCGGTCTGTACTTTCGAGGAACAACAACTGTGCAGTGACAATATTTGCCACGTAGTCATTAATTGGTTCGCCCAGAAAGATGATCCTATCCATCATCAAACGGCTAAATACGTCCATACTAGCCACGTTTAGCGGCCTTTCTTCTATAATGTATGGCGTGAGGTTGGTTATGCTGTTATTATAATTGTGCAATGTTGCGCTACTTATGCCCTTATGCTTAACAGCATATTTTTCAAATTCCTTTCCAAAATCCATAGTTGAATATTTTTCAATGAAAATAAGCGATTGTACTCTATCGCGGTTTTCTGACACCAATCAGCCTTCGCTAATTAACGTCAAAGCCTTTTTCAATACCAAATACCATGCAAACACTTTCTACCGCCAAAAGGGCAGTTTTACGACAACCGGTGGATTAGGCCTACCCCAAAAAATCCTCTTCTTCCTCTTTGTTTCCGTATTTGCTAAAAAGCTTATTTATGGCTCCTGCAAAGAGTGGGAACTTCTCCTTGGCAAAATCCTTAATCACTTCGATTGCCGCGTAGGCTTGCTCTTCCGTGAGCCCTTTATCCTTTAAACGATCAATCAGTTCCTGCATAATATATTTTTATGAATGTACTAAAGATATGATAACAACATCGTTCGGCCCATATTTCCTGGATAACCGGCAAAAAAAAGCCGCACCTTTTTGGTGCGGCTCTACATTCTTTCTATCTGTTAATGATGGTGGTGATGCAATTTTTTTGCAAACTCTTCATCACTGATTGGCTCTTCTGTAACTTTTACTTCACCTTCCAGGATGTTGAACAGCTTTTCAGTCTGCAGCTGGAAATAAGTGTTTTCCACAAACTTCCTGTCCTGTAACATTCTGTTTGCATATTCATCCAACCATGGCATGTTGTCAACATCGCTCTGACCCATATAGCCCAGCATTTGCTTTACAGCATGGTTTTTAATTTCGTTGTTTTCAACAGTTATTTTGTGATCGTTGATCAATTTGGATGTGATCAATGTCCATTTTAACTGGTTTTCAAATGAAGGGTATTCAGCTTCTGCCTCTTCGACAGTTTTTGCTTTTTCACCGCCATTCTGCAACCAACGTTTCAGGAATTCTTTAGGGAACTCGATCTGAGTGTTGTCCAGTAACTGGTGGTAAAGCTGATCATGAAGCTGATTGCGGCTTTGGCTGTCAAGGTAGTTTTCAATTTCAACCTTTACAGCATTGCGAAACTCTTCTTCAGTTTTAATACCTCTTGCAGGGAAAGAAGCTTCAAAAAACTCTTCGTTCATTTCAGGCTTTTCAATCAACCCAACTTTTGTAATGGTCAATGAAAAGAATTTATCGGCATCTTCAGCGTTATCTTTGTTCAATCCCAAATCACCTATTACCCACTCTCTTTCTTTTTCAGCAAAAGCTTTGCTTAGCTGAATAACAAAAGAATCATCTTTTTTCTTACCCATCAATTCTTTACGGAGGTCTTCAGTAAAGTATTTAACCAGCAGGGAATTTGATTTAGTAATACCACCTTCTTTCTCAGTTCCGTCAGCGTTAACTTCTTTAAAATCAAGATTTAACACGTTCTCTTCTGAATCAACAACCTCAGGTTCAGTCATTTTACCGTTACGGATCTGCAGACGGTTAACTTCTTCGTTTACCTGATCTTCCGTAACCTGAATTTTGTAACGTGTAACTGCGAAATCTTTTGTGTTGATGTCGAAAGCGGGTTTCAGCCCAATTTCAAAAGCAAAAACATAATCGCTTGGGCTGTTGAAATCAAACATGCGGTCCTGGCTTTCAAGAGGCAAAGGCTGAGCAAAAATGTCCAACTGCTCTTTCACCATATAGTCGTTCAGCTCTTTTTCAACCGTGCGCAAAACCTCTTCCGTAAATACGCTCTGGCCATACATTTTCTTTACAAGCCCAGCAGGCACCATTCCTTTACGAAAGCCCGGAATATTTGCAGTTTTTGCATAATTCTTTATGCTTTTTTCAAAAGCCGGAAAATAATCTTCCCTGGCCACCTTTACAGTAAGCTTATCATTCAGCAGGCCAAGATTCTCACGGGTGATTGTAGCCATATTGTTTATCGTTTTCTATTGTTATTTTGATCAGTTGAATAAAGATTGCGTTTACTCAACTAAAATGGGCTGCAAAGTTACAGCTTTGTAATTGGTTTTTTAATATTTTTTAGCTATAGATGTGCAATCATCAATTATTTTAATCCATTTTTGGCTTATTTGGACAGAAAAAAGACCATTTCGATTGACACAAATAAAAAAGGAAGCCAAAGACTTCCTTTTTCTGGTGCGGATGGAGGGACTCGAACCCCCATGCCTCGCGGCGCTAGATCCTAAGTCTAGTGCGTCTACCAATTTCGCCACATCCGCAACGGGGCGCAAAAATAACAGATTTGCAGAACTGACCAAATTTAGTTTGGATTTTTTTCGGAACGATTATCTGATGAATCGTCCAACATAAGGCAACTTTTTAAACTCAGTCCTTTCCACCAATAATATAAACCATCCATAAATAGCAGTTAGCAATGCACCAAGCCCAAGAGAAAAATACTGATTGGAATATAAACCAGTGAGGCCTTTGTGTATAAAGAAGAGTAATACCACGATCACCATATAAGCTATCAGCTTTTTCCTTACATATGGCACCGGATAAACCTTCTGCCCCCACACATAACTAACTACCATCATTGTGCCGTAGCATAAAAAAGTACCCCAAGCGCCTGCCATATAACCGATCCGCGGAACAAAAAAGTAATTGACAGCAACTGTAATGGCGGTACCGATCAGGGTGATATAGGTCCCTGCAATTGTTTTATTACTTAGTTTGAACCAGATGCTTAGGTTATAGTAAATGCCAAGGAACATGTTTGCAAGTAATAAAACAGGCACAATTTTAAGTCCTTCCCGGTATTTCGGACCTACCATCAGCGACCAAATGGGAAGGAACAATGCGACCGCCAAAAACATGAACGTTATTACAATCACAAAGAACTTCATAACCCGGGCATAAGTACGCTGCGGGTTCTCTCCTTCTGCCTGTTTAAAGAAAAAAGGCTCTGCAGCCATGCGAAACGCCTGGATAAAAAGGGAGATCAGCAAGGACAATTTGTAACAAGCACCATAGATACCTACCTGCTCGTTTTTATATTCTTCCGTCCCCGGCAACCAGGCTTTAATCATTAACCGGTCAAAAGTTTCGTTTACAATACCGCCCAAACCTACAATCACCAACGGCATTGAGTAAATAATCATTTCCTTCCACAACTTCGCATTAAAGTTAAATTTCACAGACCGGATCTCATTGCTAAGCAATAATAATGTAATCAACGATCCCACGAGATTGGCAAGCACTACATAGTAAATCGGATTTTTGTTTCCATCAAAAATCATAATCACCCAGGTATTCGGGGTTTCCTGGATCTTGCCGGGACAATAATTTATAAAAAACCAGGTCAACAAAAGATTGGTGATGATACCGGCAACTTTTACAAAAGCATATTTCTTGGGTCGTCCTTCCTGCCTTAACCTTGCGAATGGTATTGTACTTAACGCATCAGTTGCTACTATAAATATGGCAAGCTGAATGATCTGAGGGATATCCTGAAAGCCTGATATGTCACCCAGGAATCCTTGAAACCGCCACAATATGAAAGTGAAAATGATGGTTGAGAAAAATAGCGAAAAGAAGGCAGTGTCGTAGATGCTTTTTTTGTACTCAGGCTTTGCGGAAAACCTGAAATAAGCAGTTTCAAAACCGTAAGTAAACAACACATTCAACACGGGAAGCGCTGAGTATAACAGGTTTTGTCTGCCAAAATCAGCAGTCTTTACTACCGCCGAGTAGGTTAACAAGGGTGTAAGTAAATAATTTATGAACCTGGCTGCAATACTGCTTAATCCATACCAAATAGTTTGTCCGGCCAGCTTTTTTATACTGCTCAATTATATCAAGTTTATAACAAAAGTAATAGTATGCGTGGTATAAGCAAGCAGCCATCCATCATTGATCGTTCTGCTTTCAGCCATATCTTGTTATCTTCGGCAATACTATTTAATAAAATGATACAACTAAAAAATCTTGTTCCCGTTCCCTTAAAAGAGAAATTCCAGGTGCGCAAATCCAGCATCTGGAATACTGAAGTGACGTTCAATAAAGGCGAATGGATAAAGATCAAAGCGCCAAGCGGCACGGGGAAAACAACCTTGATTCATTCCCTGTATAAACTTCGCACAGATTATGAAGGCAGTGTTTCATATAATGATAAAAACATTCTTGAAGTACAGGATGATGCGCTGGCATCGCTACGGCAACAAAACATAAGCATCATTTTTCAGGACTTGCGATTGTTTGCAAATCTTACCGCGAGAGAAAACATCGAACTAAACAGAGTTTTGCAGGCTCCCTACTACGAAAGCGCTATGATAGAACAGATGGCGGATACGCTTCAGATCACCCATATTTTAAATCAAAGAACCGGCCTGTGCAGTTATGGAGAACAACAACGCATAGCAATAGTCCGCGCGCTGATGCAGCCTTTTGAATGGCTTTTTATGGATGAGCCATTTAGCCACCTTGATATGGACAACTCTGAAAGAGCTGCCCGGCTTATTGCTCAGGAATGCAGGAAAAGAAATGCTGGTTTTATTTTGACGGATCTTGATGAAGATACACACTTCTCTTACACCCGTAATCTGACGTTATAGTCCTTTATCCAGAACAATCAAAAACATTATGAATCTTTCATTGCTTTTAAAAAAACTGATCAAAACGAGTGCAGGCAGAAGCCGGTTCATCCTTGCTATACTTGGCTTATCTGTTGCCTTGTTTTTAATACTTGCAGCAGTGCAGATACAGGCAAATTATGACGACCTCCTTCACAACAAAACCAACCAGGACAGCATTGCCAATTTCCTGGTTATTAATAAAGTCATCACGTCCGAAACTATTGGACAAACTGCCTTGACCGAAAATCAGATCAGCGATGTTAAAAAACAGCCTTTTGTTCAGGCACTAGGCGTACTGACATCCAGCCGCTTTAAAGTCTCGGCTCAAGGCGCAAGCAATCAGTTGCCGTTCTACACAGATCTTTTTTTTGAAAGCGTGCCTGATGATTTTCTGGATGTAAATAACAAGGATTGGGCATGGAACGACCAGTCAACCTTCATCCCACTGATCATACCCAATTCCTTTCTTGATATGTACAATTTTGGATTTGCTTCATCACAAGGCTTGCCTAAACTTTCGCAGGACCTTGTAAGAAATATCCCTTTGCAGATAAATATTCAGTCAGCAAACGGACCGGTAAAGTATTATGCAAAAGTTGTTGGGTTTAGCGACCGGATCGCATCCATCCTTGTTCCACAAAGTTTTATGGATTGGGCGAATAGTAAATTTGGCACTGAGCCGCCCGCAAGTCCCTCACGAATTGTTATAAGGACAAAAGACCCTGGAAATCCGGAATTATTAAACTATCTGAAAGAACATGGATTAACGACAGATGCAGATAAAACCCGTTTTAGCAAGTACAGGCAGATTGTAAACATTGTGGTAAATATTTCCTGGATAACCGGCGCAGTAATGCTGCTTTTTGCTTTATTGATTTTTACTTTGTTTATCCAGCTCACCATCGCATCCTGCAAAGATGAAATTGCTTTGCTCATTACACTTGGTGCAGCGCCAAAACAACTAAAAACGTTTTTGATAAAGCAGTTTTTCCCTCCCAATATTATCATCGTGTTTGTTACATTGGCCATCATCGCTCTTCTCCAGTTCTGGGTAAAACATTGGTTATCAGGAGAACATATTTATGTAAGCGGCTTTATCTCAATAACCACAATCATTTCCGCGGCACTCATTATGTTGGTATTGTGGATTGTTAATTTCGTAACCATAAAAAAATATATCAACAAGCACTAGCACTGAATGCATGCAACGTGAAAGCATCGAAGAGACTTTTTAAGCGGTGTTTGAAAAATGATTATTTTGTTATCACTATTTGTTGAATATTTGTGCATCAAAAAACTTACAGTATGAACTTTCCACAAGACGTAAAATACACTAAGGATCATGAATGGATCAAGTTGGTTGACGGTAATATCGCGTTAATTGGTATCACAGATTTCGCGCAGGGCGAGTTGGGAGACATTGTATATGTTGATATCACTACCGTCGGCCAGAGTTTAAATGCAGAAGAAGTATTTGGAACAGTTGAAGCGGTTAAAACTGTAAGTGATTTATTTTTACCTGCAACAGGCAAGGTGCTCGAAGTAAATGCTATACTTGAAAAACAACCTGAGCTTGTGAATACCGATCCTTACGGTGATGGTTGGATGGTTAAAATTGAACTAACCGATCCTGCTGATCTTGACGGATTAATGAGCGCCGAAGATTACGAAAAACTCGTTGCCTAATAGATCGAATCCCAAAATATACCTAAACGGCATTGACAATCTCATCAATGCCGTTTTTTATAATACAATATCCTCTTGATTTTATTTCAATCCCAAAAACATTAATGTTGAAAACGAAGATTTTCTACTTCCTGCCGGCGGTATTGTGGTTTGCGTTCTCTTTAATTTTATTGATCATTCCGGGAAACGATCTTCCGCCCGCGCCGTTTCTTGCCGCTATCCATTTCGACAAAATCGTGCATATAGTACTTTTTGGCGCGCTGGTTTATCTCTTTTGCGTTCCGTTGAAAAACCAGGCAAATTTCGTTACCTTATGCTTCAAAATAGCTATCTGGGGATGGGCTTATGGTATAGTGATGGAATTTGTTCAGAAATATTGGGTTCCGAACCGTTCGTTTGATATTACTGACATTATTGCCGACGGAGTGGGCTGTTTTATAGCATATTTATTTTTAAAAAGAAGAAACAGATCAAAAGCAAAAGTAAGCTAAAAAAGTAAGCCCCTGTGGAAACAGGGGCCGCAACCAAAACTAACTGCTTATGAGAAAATTGACTACTTGCTTATTTATATTTTACAAACGAGATGCCAGATTGTTTACTCGTAAGTTAAGATTTTTTTCAACACAAACCAAACTCGCTTTTCAATCTTTTTATCTTCTGTCATCTGTAATTCTGAGACACAAAGATGCTATAAAAGTTTAATAAGAAAATGTTAAGTGTCAGTGACAAATGATAACTTTTGCTGAGGAATTGTCAAAAAAAGGACTTACATACGGTATGTTCAGATTCATCCCCCTGAGAATCAATAATATACCGACGATTGCTATCCCATAAGGTAACATTTTCTTAATCATATTTCTGGTTGTTAAATTTATCATAGCACCGAAATAGGAAATTGCAAACATTGCAGGAAGGGTTCCTGCTCCGTATGCTGTCATGAACAGGATGCCATTTTGCAGCGAACCGGCCGCCATTGCGGCAGTTAAAGCCAGGTAAACCAATCCGCAAGGTAAAAAGCCATTTGCCATCCCTATTGTAAACATGCTCAAAAGACTTTTTCTTTTCAACTGCTCCGCCACTAATTTTTGCAACCTGATTTTGCTTCGCTCAATAAACCCAATCCGGATAATCTTTCGCTGCAAAATTCCCCCTGCCAAAACTATCAGTACCAGGATGCCCGCTATTATGGAAAACACCTGTTGATAGCCCGCTATAAAGATCTGCCTTCCAAATAAACCCACTATTAATCCAAACAGGCTGTAGGTTGTAATCCGCCCCAGATTGTACAATATAATCCCAATAACTTTTTGTTGTTGTGGTAATAATTGCACAGGCAATGCAAATGCTATGGGGCCGCACATCCCTACACAGTGAAAGCTGCTAATTGCACCCAACGCTAAACCTGATATCATAATTCCCCAACTCATTAATTCACTTTTATATCTTTTTCTGTATAGTATTTTTTATCACCTGTCTCCCAGCTTAATTTCAATTGATAATCCTGTTTCAGTAAAAGGTTTTTATCAATTACGCTCGTTCCATCATCATTAACTGACAATGTAAGCCTTCTGTCCAGATCTGCGTTTGTTTTACAATAGAACCAGGCATCTGCCTTTATTTTGTAACCCTTTACTTCTGCGGGAAAAGCAATGATCACCTGCCTGTCATTTTCACTCACGTTGATCTCCCCTATTTGAGAAGCATTTTTCATTCCGTCAATCTTGTCCTGGTATCGCAGCTCATCCTTATAGTAATCCTTACTTACCAGGTCAAACTTTACATTCATGCATTTATATACAAGTGTTCCCATGCCTATGGCGAATACACCAAAAACGATTAGCAATTTATTTCCCCAGTTCATATACTATATTTTGGCTGGCAAGTACTTTACTCGCCAACGGGTCCAAGAAATGTTGTTTTTGCTTCTGCAATCCTTTTACCTTCTTCGTACAAGCCTAATTTTATTTCAGTCTTCTTTTTCTTAATACTTTTCTTATCCATCACTATAAAGAAAGTCCCATTGCCTTGTCCGTCCTTTTGCACATCAATAAAAGGTTTTCCAATTATTTGTACAATGCCGCCTGTAGTCTCATCTTTAACCGTGAGCCTCATATTATGGGCTGTTTTATTCTCCATTTTGATATTGTACAAATTAGAAATACTGTCAACACCACGTTCCTGGAAGAGCATACCAGGGGTGCGAATAACCGTGGCGGATACATCTTTACGCGTAATCAACAACACAGACAATCCGGCTAAAACAACCAGGCATAAGCCTGTGTACAATTTCATGCGCGTAGTATATCTGAGAGGCTCATTATTCGCAATTGAATTTTCTGAAGCGTATCTTATCAAGCCTCTTGGCTTGTGTATCTTATCCATTACCGCATCACAGGCATCTATACAAGCAGTGCAGCCGACACACTCCATCTGTACGCCGTTACGAATATCTATACCTGTTGGACATACTTTCACACACTGAAAACAATCTATACAGTCGCCCAGTGGAGCTTCATGCTTCTTCTTGAAATTACCTCTTGGCTCACCGCGCTTATAATCATAAGCAACTACCATAGAGTTCTTATCAACAAGCACACTTTGAAGCCGCCCGTAAGGACAAACTACTGTACAAACCTGCTCGCGGAAAAAAGCATATACGCCATAGAAAACGCCGGTGAACAGAAGCAGCGAAGACAATCCTGCAAGATGATCAAAAACGGGCTCTGTAATGATCTTTCCCAGTTCCTTTATTCCGATTATATACGCTAAAAAAAAGTTCGCGATTATAAATGACAGCAGAAAAAAAGCCACATGCTTGGTGCTAACTTTCGCAATTTTGGAAGCGGTCCACGGTGCAGCTTTCAGTCTTCTCTGTTCGTTTGCGTTACCTATTATTAAATACTCCAGCTTTCTGAACAGCATTTCCATAAAAATGGTTTGCGGACAAGCCCATCCACAAAACAATCTACCAAAAGCAGCAGTAAAAAGAACGATGAAGAAAATAAAAGTCACCATTCCAAGACCAAATATGAAAAAGTCCTGCGGCCAGAACACTTTTCCAAATAAAATGAATTTGGCTTCAGGAATATTAAACTGAAACAAAGGCCTGCCATTTACGTGTATGAAGGGCAGACCAAAGAAAATTAAAAAATAAAAATAACTGAGAAAGCTGCGGATATTATAGAATTTACCCACCGGTTTCTGCGCATATACCCAGTTTCGTTTTCCCTTTTCATCAACGGTTGCTAATCTGTCCCGAAACGTTTCGTGATCGTCTAATTCATTGTGGTCAACAACTTTAGCCATATTCTATTTTATTGCGGCAACACCTTTAACCTCCTGTTTGCCGGTAGAGTCTGCGGACGGAGCTGCTCCATCACCATCTTTATATATCTCTCCTTGTGGTTCTTTAGGGGTTGCGGGTTTTGTTCCATGCAATGATTTTATAAAGCTTGAAAGCTGGGCAATTTGCACTGGTGAGAAATCGTCTTTCCAGCTTTTCATGCCTTTTTCAGGAACTCCATATTTTATGGTTTTAAAAACGTCTTTTATGTTTCCACCATGCAGCCAGTAGTCGTCAGTTAAGTTAGGGCCTACTACTCCTCCGCCATCAGGACCGTGACAAGGGGCACAATTTGTTGTGAAGATTTTTTTGCCGGCGTCAATGCCTGATGCGTCAAGCATAACAACAGTATTTTCATCAACATTGCTAGCAGATTTTTTCAGGTAAGCTTCTTTTTCGCCTTCAGCTTTTTGAACTTCCATAGTATATTCTTCTATGCTTGAAGGTGCTGAGTGAGACACATGATACCGCCACAAATAAATTACTGCGACAATGATTGTAAGATAGAAACCGTACAACCACCATGGTGGCAGGCGATTATCCAACTCGCGTATGCCATCATAACTATGTTCCAAATCAAGCGATGCTTCTTCCTTCATTGACTTGAAGTTGTTCATCTTTGCCCATAGCCGTTTCCAGAAAGATTCTTTTTCAACTGCAGCGGTAACTTCCACAACTTCCTTATCCTTTGCCAGTAAAGACCTAAGATTTAGCAGCAAGCCCAATATGATAATGATCTCCACAAATACCGTTGCTACCAGAGCATACAAAGACATGCTGGATAATGCTACAGGCGGTTTAATTGCCTCGGTTGCTACAGCAGTACTATCCTGAGCCATCAACGGTGCTGAAGCAAGGCAGAGTGCAAGTATTAATAATGTTTTGCCGACACCGGCCGCATTATTTTTTCTATACCGCTCAGCGTATGTCCGGGCTGTGCTGATGATTATTCCTGCCAACAGACATATTACTATCAATAAGCCCACTATAACAGTAAGAAAGATTAGCGCAATAGGGTTGCTGATATCAGACGGCTTTCTCGGGCCATCTGCCAGTGCCGTCAAAGGAAGACAAAGCACAAAAAGGGAGCATAATCTTGCGATTATTTTTTTATCAGGTGTATAACATTTTGTAGTCATAAATATTTTTTTAAGCATCGAAACCTTAATCTTCCAGGGGAATATTTCTTAAGTAATTGATCATTTTTTTATCTGCCTTCCATGCCCAAATAGCCATAATGATGAATATGGAAAAAAAGATGATAAAAGCCGCCATTGCATAAATATCAACACCGGTAATCTTTTCGAGATAATGAATGAATTTCATTTTTAGTAATTGAGATGTTTTTAATTAACTCTTATACCGAGGCTGACACATAATCAGCACTAATTATTTCGAATCATTTTAATTCTGCCACTTGCTTGTGTTCGCCTTTTATATCCGTACCAATGCGTTGCAGGTAAGCGATCAGGGCAACGATTTCTTTCTTATCAATATTCTTGAGATCTATCTCATCACTTACAGCCGCCAGTTTTTTAATCTGCTCATCGTTTTGCAGTCGTCCAGCGATTGCTTTGGCCTGTTTATTCAGGTCCTTATTTGCAACTTCATCATATCCTTTTTCGTAAGGCACACCCAGCGTTTGCATTGCCCTGATCTTCGCAGGAGTAATTTCTGTATTCAAATCATTTTTAAACAACCATGGATAATTTGGCATTATTGATCCTGGGCTCATGCTTCTTGGATCAAGCATGTGATTGTAGTGCCAGCTGTCCGGATATTTACCGCCTTCCCTTGCCAGGTCAGGGCCGGTTCTTTTACTTCCCCATTGGAACGGGTGATCATAGACAAATTCACCGGCTTTGCTATACTCACCATATCTCGCTACTTCATCTCTGAACGGGCGGATCATCTGAGAGTGGCAAGTGTAACAACCCTCTCTCACATAAATATCCCGTCCCTGGAGTTCCAATGGTGTATATGGTTTTACTGAAGCAATTGTAGGAACATTGCTCTTAACCAAAAAGGTAGGTACTAATTCAAGCACACCGCCGATGGCAACTGCAATCAAACTAAACACCAACATCTGAACAGGACGTTTTTCAATCCATCTGTGCCAGTGTTCTTTGCCGTGAGTTTCTGTGATTTTAGCAAGCGGAGCAGCTTCTGCCTCTTCATTTGCAACAAGACTGCCGGACGCAACTGTCTTCCATAAATTGTAAACCATCACAAACACGCCAACAAGATATAAAGCACCACCAGCGCTACGTGTTATATACATTGGGATGATGTTGGTCACAGTTTCAAGGAACTGGAATTTAAGGGTTCCGTCATCTGTAAAATTCTTCCACATCATTGCTTGTGTAAAACCAGCCCAGTAGAGGGGCACAGCGTAAAGAACTATGCCTATTGTTCCTATCCAGAAATGTGTAGATGCCAGCTTTTTAGAATAAAGCGTTGTATTAAATATTTTAGGGATAATCCAATATAAAACACTAAAGGTCAGGAAGCCGTTCCAGCCAAGAGCACCAACATGCACGTGAGCAATCGTCCAATCCGTAAAGTGTGAAATTGCGTTTACACTTTTCAAACTCAGCATTGGGCCTTCAAATGTAGCCATCCCATAGCAGGTAATAGCAACTACCATAAATTTTAAAACCGGATCTTCCCTTACTTTGTCCCAGGCGCCTCTTAATGTAAACAAACCATTCAGCATACCTCCCCAGCTTGGAGCAATAAGCATCACACTAAATACAACCCCCAGGCTCTGCGCCCAGTCAGGTAAAGCTGTATACAACAAATGGTGTGGTCCTGCCCATATATAAATAAAGATCAGGGCCCAGAAATGCACAATTGATAGCCTGTAACTGTATACAGGACGATTTGCAGCCTTGGGCAAGAAATAATACATTAAACCGAGGTATGGCGTTGTAAGGAAGAAGGCAACTGCATTATGTCCATACCACCACTGTACAAGTGCATCCTGAACACCAGCATACCAACTATAGCTCTTAAATGCGGAGAATGGTATTTCAAAGGAATTTACAATGTGCAACATTGCTACCGTTACCCAGGTTGCTATATAAAACCAAATAGCAACATACAGATGGCTTTCCCTTCTTTTAATGATCGTTCCGAACATGTTAATGCCAAATACCACCCAAACAACAGCAATTGCAATATCGATGGGCCATTCCAGCTCTGCGTATTCTTTACCGGTAGTATAACCGGCAAGAAGCGTAACTGCGGCAGAAACAATGATCAACTGCCAACCCCAGAAGTGGAACTTGCTTAGTGCATCACTAAACATACGGGCTTTACAAAGACGTTGAAGAGAATAATAAACGCCCATAAAGATGCCGTTTCCAACAAATGCAAAGATTACGGCGTTAGTGTGTACCGGCCTTACGCGCCCGAAGGTTGTGGGTGCCAAATTAAAATTTGCGCCGGGAAGATAAATTTGTATCGCGGCCAATAAACCTGCAAGCATACCCACTACACCCCATAGTATAGTGGCATAGGCAAACATCTTTACAATCTTGTTATCATAATAAAACTTTTCTACTTGCATGCGATTTGTGTTTGTTTGGTATTGAGAATTATGAGAGGGACGTTATGAAACATTCTTTTTATCCGGATTGTCATCGAATAGCATTCTGATTGGTGGGCTCGCTTCATCATCATATTGCCCGTTCTTTACACTCCAGATGAATGCCGCAAGAAATAACCCTGCAACAGATATACTCGCACAGAGTAACACGATGATTACACTCATAGATTAAATATTTCACAAATGTAGAATGAGCACGGAGGCGCCGACATGATTTTACTCACGGGCCATTATGATTTTTGTCATGTTCTGCTGGTGGGGGACGGGAGAAAGTTTGCCGGTGTTTTTGCTATTTCATTCCTCATATGACAAGGGGCACAAATAAAAATTATCAACACCTAAATCTCTTTAAACACCGTATTTACTCGTCAATCAAATATAACAATCAATTTTCAATAACGCAATAAATCAGTTTTTTAAAAAAGCACCGGTCTTCTTCAGGCCGGTGCTCCTCATTTGAGTTTTAATCGGGAGTTGTAAGGTTGAGCTTATTCTGTTTTAATTTTAGCAGGGTTGCGACAATGTTACTTGTCCCAAAAGTCAGCAATAGAATGCTGATACTGCTTGAGGGCATTAATATCGCCGCTATCAATGGAGACATATTGCCTGTTACAGCAAAATAAATACCGATAATGTTGTAAAGAACTGATACTACAAATGCAGTTAGCACCACCTTTTTATTGACTTTACACAACCTGATAAATGTCAGGAGTTTAGGCAACTGTTCGGCTTCAATTATAACATCACTTGCCGGAGTAAAATTATTAGAACTATCCGTAAGTGCAACACCAACGTTGGCTGCCTTGAGTGCCCCGGCATCATTAAGACCATCACCTATCATCATCACTTTATGTCCCTTCATTTGCAACTCACCGATCGCTTCAAGCTTATTTTCCGGCTGCTGATTAAAACGAAGATGGGTGCCGGCTCCCAGCATTTGAAGAAGCTTCTTCTTCTCTCCGGTATTATCCCCGCTAAGGACAGCTAAAGCGTATCTTTTTTTTAATTGATTGATCAGCACGTCAACGTCCTGCCTATAATTATTGCCTAACACAAATTTCCCAATAATGTTGTCTTCAATAGAAACATAAACGCAGGACTGAAGACCGTCATGTTTTTTACCCGTTACAAATTCAGGCGATCCCAGCATGATAAGATCCCCGTCTACAATGCCTTCAATTCCTTTACCCTGGTGCTCTTTAAACGCCATTACCGGAAGATCAGCTATTTTCATATCAGCCCATGCAACAATTGAGCGGCTCATCGGATGAGTTGACTGATTGGCCAGAACGACAATTTTTCTTAGCACAGCGGTAGTTAACTCCGCACCTTCATATTGCACATCACTGTATTTGCCGGTCGTCAATGTTCCCGTCTTATCGAACACGATATAATCCACATTGGCGATATCTTCAATCACCTGCGCGTTACGGAGATAGAAATGATTTTTGCCAAGAATCCTGATAATATTACCATTGGTAAATGTATTGCTAAGTAAAAGTGCGCATGGACAAGCTACGATCAGTACCGCTGTAACAGCATTCCAAACTTTTGAAGCGTCTTGAACATACCAATAAACGGCGGCTGTGAGAGCAATACCTAAAACAATCCAAGTAAATCCACGACTTAACAAGTGCACAAAAGATCGCTCGTTGTCGTTTTTTCCCGCTTTTTGCAGCTCGTCGCGATTCCAAAGGCGTGTCAGGTAACTTTGTGCAACTTCTTTGATAACCAGGATTTCAATATTTCCTCCAACCTGTTTTCCACCAGCATAAACAATCTCGCCCATTTGCTTCTCAACAGGAACACTTTCGCCGGTAACGAAACTATAGTCGATTAGCGCTTTTCCGCGCGTTATAATTCCATCAGCAGGAATCAACTCTTCGTTATGGATAAGCAGCGTGTCATTTAATTTAATTTCAGGTAAGGCCACGCTTTCTTCAACACTATTTTTTAAGCGGGTAATAGCAATAGGAAAGTAAGATGTGTAGTCACGTTCGAAACTTAATTGCTGATAGGTCTTGTCCTGTAATACTCTTCCCACCAACATAAAGAAAACGATGCCGCTCATCGAATCAAAATACCCCGCACCGGTGTTCGTCAACACTTCATACATACTTCGGCCAAATGTTACCCAAATTGCCAGGACAATCGGAGCATCGATATTCAGAAACCCATGTTTCAGACTTTTCCAGGCACTGCTATAAAATTCGGTAGCACTATAAAAAAATACAGGCAGGGCAAGCATAACGTTCAGTAGCCTGAACATATACGCCAAACCGGCCTCCTTACTATCAATACCGAGATATTCAGGAAAACTGAACAGCATGATATTTGCAAAGCAAAAACCAGCTACGCCTAACTTATATATCTTGGATTTATCTAAAAAAGATTTTCGTTTTGAAAGATTATTAAGACTGATATAAGGTTCGTATCCAATGCTGGTCAGCAATTCTGCAATTTTTCTTACAGAGGTTTTGTTATTATCAAAAACAATGTAAACTTCTTTCCTTGTAAAATTAACCTTGCTGCTTATTATGTGATGGTTCAGTTTATGAAGATTCTCTAACAACCATAAGCAACTGCTGCAATGCATCTGGGGAAGATACAAGGATATATGCGTTTGTTCTTCATTCTTAAAACTTACTAAAGATTGCGCTATTGCCAGGTCGTCCAGAAAAGCGAATTTATTCTGCCTTACTTTAATTTTTTGAGAAAGACCGGGGTGCTTTTCTATATCGTAATAATTACACAGACCATTGTCATTGAGTATTTCATAGACCATTCTACAGCCTTCACAGCAAAACTCTTTATCATGAGCATGTATAGGTGATTTTCCAACATTCTCACCACAGTGATAGCATGTTATCTGCGAATGTATAGTGCTTTCCATATTATTCAGTTTGCCTGAGCGGCTGGCAGTGTTCCTGTCAATTGGGGAAACAACAGATCCTGCTCCAGGTAAATCCATTCGTATATCTTTTCTTCCAAAAGCATCAACGTTTCAAAAAAAATCTTCCAGTCGTCATTTAAGTCCAGCAGCTCATTTTGATCATTAAATAGTCGCTTGATTCTTTTTATTAACTCAGAGATGACGAGGTGCCGCGTTTTTATAGATTCAAAAATTTGCCTGTCGATCGTAACTTTTCCTGTGGTGTTTTTCAAATCCTTTTTGATGATGGGATATAAGATGCCGCTTTCTTTTAGTGTAAGGTGTTTTATTTCATCGCTCAGTTTTGCAATAAGCAAATGCAACAATTCCGAAACAGAGAGATCCACATCATCACCATGTGAATGTTGTAATACAAAGTCGTTTACAATATTACAACATTCATTTATTTTTTGATGATACTCTGATTCGATAATATGCATTATGCTATCCGGCCTTAATACCTGCTCCACACTATTCCTGGGCCCTTTAAAATGCATACAATTATGGTTTTAATGCAATTTAGTATGCGAGGTTGTCAGCGGATATGAGATTCCTCAATCAGAAATATGATTTTTATCATATTCCAGGATATACCATTGTCAATCAATAAAATACGTTAGCCAACTATCGATAATCCAATTGAAACCGAGTAAAATCTGGAAGATTCTTCCTTTTTCTCGACAACTCATAGTTGTATATGATCTCCCCAATCTCGCGGAAAAAAGGATATCCGGTTTCCTCATACTCATATTTATCATCATTTAAAACTCCATCGCTGTTAACATAAATTACACCGCTGAGCATAAATTCTGTTTTATTTTTAAAATCCACTATATAAGCCACATCGGTGAGAAAGCCGTAAGACCATCCCGGCTTATTGAAAGATCTGATATAGGCGGGCATCTTTCGGCGCCCATCTTTGAACCAAAAGAACTTTGTGTAGCTGTCAAAAAATTCCGTGGTGTCGTATCGGGGGAAAGCACTTTCATGGGGAAGTTCACTCATGTACTGATACAAAAAATTGTAGTCGCTATCAGTAAGTTTAAATCGCTGGTTTTCGGGGACCGATTGAGGGAACATCACAGATTGAAGCATATGCTGCAGATCTTCCAATGGCACATTGTTGTGCGTAGTAAAATCCATAGGTGCCTTTATAAGGGAATCATTCCTGTCAAAGTGAGCGTTGCCAATCAGTATTTTTCTGCTAAAATCGAATGATATGTTACTCGTTAGAGGCAGTTGTTTATATAAAAAATCATTTCCTTTTAAAAACCGGAGAGCGTTTGTATGGCGGTTTTCATCAGCACTCATGGGAACGAACCGCCTGGTTATTCTTACGTCTTTGTATCCCTTTTTCCATAACGTCTCGTTTATTGCCTGCTGACCAAGAAATTCGTACAGTCGGTTATAAGCATCATTATCACTTACAAGGAAAATTTTACGAATATATTGAGCAACGGAAGGCATTCCGTTTTGCGATGAAGTATCAGTCAGCACAGTAGTCTGTGCCGAATAAGAACTATCGGTAAGCATTGTCGCATTCCTATCAACACCAAACTGTTCCAATGAATGCAGTTTTTCCAGGGCCAGAAATGAAAGTGGCATCTTAACCGTTGAAGCAGGGTTAAAATAACGGGTACGATCTACATTCAAATAATAGTTTTTGAAGACAGGGTTATTCTTTTTATCCCGGTCTATACGCGTATATATGAGCTGGTACTGGTAGGTATCAGCGCTATCCAATACTCCTTTTAAGGACGGTGAAGCGTTTTTATAGAGAAGCTCTTGCAGCCATTTATCAGACTTCACTTGTGAAAAACTTACATATTTCACCAAAAGCAGCAATGGTAATAGCAGCGCTCTGTTATTCATCCGAATTATTTATATCGGAATATATTTAAAATAATTGATCTTCTAAGTTTAGGAAATAAAAAACCGTCTCTCAAGAGAGACGGTTTTGGACGCAAAAAGTATTATTAAAAACTATTTTGTCTTTTTGTACTGAGGATGCGGAGCAGGAACTGTTGCAGAACCAACTTCAGTTGTACCTTGTAGGTCTACAGTGTTTTGATCACCGTTCTGACCATACTTGAAGTTGAAGCGGCTTTCAGAGATACCTTGTTTTTCAACCAGGTATTTGATAACAGCACTCACTCTATCCCAGCTTAACTGTTGTGCGCGTTTGTCAGAAGCTCCGTAGCCGATAACATCTACACGGCAGTTAGGATTAGCGTTGATCTGCTGAGCAGCGCTAGCCAATGTAGTTTGAGCTGTTTTGCTGATTGTAACGCTACCGCTCTTGAAGGTAACACTAGGTAAGCTAGTGATAGCACATTCAGGCTGAGCTTTTAATTTGTCACGCAATTCAGCGCAGCATGGAGGTTCTGGGCATTTACCAACACCATCAGCATCTACAGGGAAGCAGCTCTGAGGAGTAAGTAATTCTTTGTCTTTGTAATCAGGAACACCATCACCATCAGTATCCTTAGCAACACCATGAGTGTCAACAGGAGCACCAGCCGGAGTATTTGGTTCCTGGTCGAATTGATCAGTTACACCATCACCATCAGCATCTGGAAGAACCGGAGGAGGTAATTTCATGTGTTTTGGACTGTTCAACTCGTTGTAGATAAAGTTGTTTGGATTGATCCACCACAATGGTTCAACGTGCTTAGCCGGATTGCCAATGTTGAAATTCAAGCGAACCTGAGTTTGGCTCCAAATGTCTTTGCTCTTACCAGCGTTCACACCGTCCAGATCATCGCTGAACGCATAAGTGAACTTCTGTTCCAGGCCAAGATTGAATTTTGGAGAAATCTTGTAAGAGATACCAGCCCCAAAGTTAACACCGTGACGTAACAACCAGTTGTCTTTAATACGACCGGCGTTGTCTCTGTTACCATTGGTTACAGGGGCATTGCTTTCATAAGAACCATCCAATAAGCTTTTCAAATCACTGCGGATATCGCTTCTTGAACGGTCGTAGTTAATGCTTGCAAAATTATAAAGCGCGTTACCGTTGCGAGCATTAACATCAACGTCGAAAGCATTGATGCTATAACCCACTAAACCATATAGGTCTATTTTAGGATTTCCTCTGTAGTGACTAGCAGCGTTAGTGCTTACAATCAGATCCAGAGATCCCTGATGTGCGGTTGTTTTATAGTTAGCAACAATTGGAGCATTGCCGTAAGCAGCCCAGGGATTACCGTCAGCGGCAGGAATGCTGCTCGCAATTCTTGTCCTGTAATCCAGACCGGAAGTGATTCCCCAGCCATAAGAAGCTCTAACAGACAATACGTGGCCCAAAGCTTTTCTGCCAGATACGCTCATTCCGTAGCCAAGTTTAGGGCTTACGTCACCGATAATCATAGAAGTTCCAAGGCCCACACCAAGTTCCCACTGGCTGTTCGGCTTCGCAGGATAAGGGTATTGGTTGTTCTTAAATTCGTTGTACTGAGGCATACCTTTTACTGATACTTTAGAAGAATCTAAAGCATAGCTCTGTGCATCATTCGGAGTTTGTGCGTAGGTCGCGACCTGCACCAGGCTCAATAAACCTGCAATCAAAGTGTACTTTTTGCTTGCCATAGGTATAATTTAAAGTTTTTGTTTAATGTTTCCCATGTAAATTTATTGGCAAATTTATAGATTGAACATGAAATACCAAATTTTTACAATTTATTTTCCTCTGAGTTTTTGCAATTATCGTTTATAAACATTCCAAAATCATTCCACTTTCTTCAATTGGAGCTATATTGCGGCTAAGTTTATTCAATGGAAAAAGCACTGAAAGTAATATCAAACGAATTAAAAGAATTTGAAGGGCATTTTAGAGAAGCGGTCAAAAGCCGCGTTGCACTACTGGATAGAATAATGGCTTATATTGTAAAGAGAAAAGGCAAGCAGCTCAGGCCAATGTTTGTATTACTAAGTGCCAAAATGGGCGCTGACGTAAACGATTCCACTTATAGAGCGGCGTCCCTGGTTGAACTTTTACACACCGCAACCCTTGTGCACGATGACGTTGTTGACGAAGCCATGGAAAGAAGGGGCTTTTTTTCTTTAAATGCCATCTGGAAAAATAAAGTTGCAGTATTGGTGGGCGACTATCTTTTGTCAAAGGGTTTATTGCTCTCTCTGGATAATAAAGACCACAAAGTGTTGCAAATTTTGTCAGAAGCGGTGAGAATGATGAGTGAAGGGGAATTGCTTCAAATAGAAAAATCACGCAGACTAAACCTGGATGAAGGCATTTACTACGATATTATTAAGGGCAAAACGGCTTCGTTACTTGCTTCTGCCTGTGCAGCTGGCGCCTCTACCACATTTAACGACGAAGACAAGGTAAACGACCTGAAAAAATTTGGAGAACTGGTTGGAATGGCTTTTCAAATCAAAGATGACCTGTTTGATTATGGTAATGCAGACGTAGGGAAACCAACAGGTAATGACATCAAAGAAAAAAAACTTACACTGCCCCTGATCTACACCCTGAATAATTGTACGCCGGACCTTAAGAAAAAGATCATTTATACAATAAAAAATGAAAATACTGATAAGGAGAAAGTCCAATCAGTAATCGACTCGGTAAAAGCAGCTGGTGGCATAAAATACGCGACTGAAAAGATGTTTGAATTCAGGAATAGCGCCATGGAGATTTTGTACCGGTTTCCACAAACTGAAGCACGAGACGCTCTGGAAGATTTAGTAAGATTTACAACAGACAGGGAATTTTAAATGAACAAACGCTGGAATATATTAAAGGCCGAGGACAGTGAAATAACTGCACTTCAATCTTCTTTAGGTATCAATAGTACGATCTGCAAAATACTTGTACAGCGCGGCATCCGGACTTTTGATGAGGCCAGATCTTTTTTCAGACCTCTGCTAAGCCAGCTTCATGATCCTTTTTTAATGAAGGACATGGATAAAGCCATTGCCAGAATACAAGAAGCTTTCCGGCAGAAAGAAAAAATACTGGTATTTGGAGACTATGACGTGGATGGGACCACATCAGTGGCTAGCATGTTTCAGTTTCTCTCTTCAATATACAATGATGTTGATTTTTATATTCCTCACAGATACAAAGAAGGATATGGCGTTTCTAAAGCAGGGATAGATTATGCTTTCGAAAGAAATATCACGCTGATTATTTCTTTGGACTGCGGTATAAAATCTGTGGATCTTGTTGCATATGCCAAGAGCATTGGAATTGATTTCATTATATGTGATCACCATTTACCCGAAAAAGAGTTGCCAAATGCAGTAGCCATACTAAATCCAAAACAGGTTGATTGTCCTTATCCGTTTAAGGAGCTATGTGGATGTGGTGTAGGATTTAAATTAATGCAGGCGCTTACCAAGACATTCGGGCTTTCTGACGAAGCTTACCTTCAGTACCTCGACCTTGTCGCGACAGCCATAGCGGCGGATATTGTTCCTATTGTTGGCGAAAACCGCGTGCTGGCATATTATGGTTTAAAAAAAGTAAATGAAAATCCATCAACGGGGATAGCGGCTTTAATGAAACTCGCAGCTGCCCAAAAGCCAATGCTGATCACCAATTTGGTATTCATCATAGCCCCGAGAGTTAATGCAGCCGGCAGAATGGATGATGCGAGAAAAGCAGTCCAACTTTTTATCGAGAAGGATCCTGAAAAAGCGCTGGAATTCGCAGAGATGCTTCATAGCGATAACACGGACCGTAAAGAAGCCGACGCCAACATAACTGAGGAAGCGTTGAACATAATAAATGCAGATATAAAACTAATCTCGAGAAAAACTACGGTTGTTTACCAGGAGCACTGGCATAAGGGTGTTGTAGGCATAGTGGCATCAAGACTTATAGATAAAGGTTTTTACAGGCCAACAGTTGTGCTGACAAAAAGCGGCGAAATTGTAGCAGGAAGTGCAAGAAGTGTGGCTGGATTTAATTTATATGAAGCAGTGCACGCATGCCGTGAGCACTTATTGGGTTATGGCGGACATTTTGCTGCAGCTGGTATGACTATGGCTCCCGAAAACGTGGAAGCCTTTAGCAGCAAATTTGAGGAAGTTGTCTCCAGCATGATTGATGACAACTTGTTGATTCCCGAAATTGTGATTGATGCGGAAGCCGGATTAAATGAACTTACACTCAACTTCTATAACATAGTTTCCCAGATGGAGCCTTTCGGACCAGAAAACATGCGTCCGGTATTTGTAGCCCGAAACGTTTTTGATACGGGATATTCCAAGCTTGTAAAAGAAAAACATATCCGGTTTGATGTGAAACAAAACAACAGCAGGCTTACCGGAATTGGTTTCGATATGGCTGACAAGCTCCCTATTATACAGTCAGGAAAAAGCTTCGATATTGTCTTTACTGCCGAACTGAATGAATGGAATGGCGACAGAACGATTCAGATGAGGGTGATTGATGTACGTGAAACGTTATAAGTTGTAAGTTATACGTTATACGTTGTTCCAAGCGAATGGGGTAGGTAAACGATCCATTATTCCGCTCCGGTAAACGCAGAACGTATAACTTACAACGTAAAACTCCTAATGATTATTGATCATTTTAATAAGATTCTCAACGGCGGCACTACCCTGCCTTTCTACGCTTTCGTAAGTACGTGATCCTATATGAGGTGTGATTAATACATTATCCCAGTCTTTCATGGCATAATTTTCGGGCATAGGTTCTATATCCAACACATCAGCCAAATAACCGGCAATGATTTTCTTCTCGAGGCCGAGTTTTACAGCATCGATGTCGATGAGTTTTCCCCTTGCAGTATTTATGATAATAACACCGGGTTTCAGCGTATTTTCTACCAGATCCAGGTTAATGAGCTTTTCGGTTTGTGGTGTATGGGGAACATGTAAAGTAATGATATCACTTTGAGCTGCCAGATCTTTAAAAGTCTCCTGCATCTTTACATCGTATTTTTCAGCTATCTCCGGTTTTGCGTACGGATCGTAACCGATGACATTTAAGCCAAATGCAGCTCCTCTTTTTGCCACTTCCGCTCCTATTGCGCCTAGACCAACAATACCGATGGTCTTGCCAAAAATCTCACGGTTTACGTATCTTTTCCAACCACCAGCTTTTGTAACGTTGTATTCCAGGTGGATATTCTTACAAAAACTGAACAACAATGCAAATACGTGTTCCGATACAGAAACCTGGTTAACACCGGGACAATTGGTTACGGGAATTCCCAATTCTTTGGCTTTTACCAAATCTATCCTGTCAAGTCCAACTCCATATTTGGAAATGTATTTCAGTCGCCCTTTTTTACCTTTTTCCAGTACCGGAGCAGTAAGATCGTCATCTCCACAAATCAAGGCATCATATTGATCAATGATCGGTAATAATTGCTCTTCAGTTAAAGGTCCGCGCAATGAGTCTACTTCAAAATCCTGCTTGTTTAGCAATTCCTGATGCTTTCCCGGGGTATCCTGGAAAGATGTGGTCGTCAACAATACTTTCATAAGTGAAAAAAGAATTAAATGGTAAGCTGCCAGCTTCGCTCCACTATGAGCAGCCATGCAACATCCTTTAATGGGTTTAGTCCGGTTTCTATCAGATTAAAATCGATTCAGCACTTTCTCCAACTCTGTAATATCGTTGATAGTACAGCCTTTGTAATTATTGAATAAAGGCGCATTTTCGTCGGTCTTTCTCAAAATAAATGGGATCCCGGCATTCGAAGCAGCTTCATAATCGGCCATTGCATCACCAACAAAAACAGTTTCATGCTGGTCAAGCGCATTATCCTTTATGATCTTCTGAGTCCAAAAAGTTTTTTTCTCAGGAGATCCATATGCTTCCAGGAAATATTTGTTCCATTTTTTCTGCTCGAGAATATCTCTTATTTCTGAGGTTGGAGTGCCGGTTACAATCCAGCAGTGAAAATATGATGCGTATGCTTTAAGAAAATCGCTGGCGCCACTTACTTCTTTTGCATCTAATACACCTTGTAAAACAAGATCAGAATATTTATCGGCCAGTTCGTTTACCTGTTGCGGAGTGAGATCTATCCCTAAGTACTCTTTGTGCCAGTACTTAATTTTTTCGAAGCGGGAAACACCACCATTTTGCAAATGATGTTCAACCACTTTACTGGCAATCTCTTCGCCATATTCCTTATACAACTGGCGAAAAGCTTCAGCCTTTACCTGTACGGATTCGACGAGAACGCCGTCAAAATCAAATAATATGTTCCTTACCATAGAGAAAGCTCGTTTTAATTACGAAATATGCTACCAATTCATTAATTGGCCTTCTCAGGATAGATTTTACAGATCTTTCAGGGATATTTAAAGAAGCTACTTTATATGAATTTACAAGTTAATAATAAGTGGCGACGATTATTGCCACACCGTTACTAACAAAAATAACTAAACTAGTCCGGATTTTTGCTATACACCGCCTTAATGCATTCCAGTATTCCCTGCCCCATGTCAATATGAGGATTGGCTACCAGCTTTCTGCTTAAAGTTGGCGTATATGAATATGGCGAAAACTGGTAATGATTGTGATATTCTCCGCTCTGGAGGGATATTTCAATCCTATTACCTAATATTTCCCTTATCAATTCAAATAACTCGATACGTTTCATTTTTTCCGTGCCGGTAAAAATTACATGCTCATTCTTAAAATCGTCAGTTTCTATTACATCGACAGAAAGCTTTGCGGCATCTGCTGCATGTATGTACTCCCTGATCTCATTGCCATCTCCTCCATGCTCAATTTTACCGGTCCGTATGGCCTTTTCCACAAGATTATAGATATAGTTATTGTCGAATTCCTGTTCCGAATAAACAGAGCCATATCTTAATACAGTAAAATTCAGGCCATATTTTATAGAATATTCCTCAACCACTTTTTCAGAGGCCAATTTACTTATGCCATAAAATGAGCCCTTGTCACTCATGGCATAAGCGCTGCTGGCATAGACAAAGCGCTTCACACCCGCCTGTACACATCCATCTAACACATTTATATTTCCCAGTACGTTCAATTGCATGGTCAGATAAGGAAATTTAATCGCCTTATCCAGGTTTGCAAAGCCCGCCAGGTTATAAACAACATCAAACCGCTGATCGTTAATTGCTGCAATTACCCTTTCACGGTCAAGGATATCCGTCTCCACATATCTAACCTTTTCCTTGTGTCGCACAGGTTGCTGCCGGTCTAAAACAGTTACTTCGTAGTTACGTTTTAATAACTCTGCAACAAGGTATTGTCCCAGGAAACCGCTTCCGCCAAATACAGCTACTTTCATTTTAGTAAGTTTAAACGGACTGCTTCAGCAAGGCCATTTGCTCACGGGCTTTATCGCCTAAAAAGAAAAAGTCTATGCTAAAGGCTAAAAAAGTATACCCTTTATTCACCTTTTCCATCACCTTATTATAATCCGACTGAATAACGTGGAAACCAAGCGGCTTGCCTGATTTTAGCATTACTTCGTCTACTCTTGCCAAGGCTTTCTGAACATCCGGGTGCTCGTAGTTTCCGGGCATACCCATCGAAGCGGACAGGTCGTAAGGACCAACAATGATGCCATCTATTCCTTCTACGGCAACAATTTCTTCAAGATTTTGCACGGCTTCTATGTGTTCAATCTGCGCGATAACCACTGCCTCATTGGTCAACCAATCTTTATATTCATCGAATGCGATACCATAATTCTGCGCCCTGTTCAATCCAACACCACGTTTACCAACCGGAGGATATTTTACAAACTCAACGGCCATTTTTGCTTCTTCTGCATTCTTCACTGTTGGCACGATTACCCCATCCACGCCTGCATCCAGCACTCTTTTTATGATCACTTCCTCATTTTTGCTCACGCGAGCCAATGCCTTCATGCCTTTTCCCTGGATAATAGCCGTAAGGTTCATTACCTGCGAAATATCAATAGCAGCATGCTCCAGATCCAGCGTAAGCCATTCAAAACCTGCCGTTGCCATAATTTCAACAACAGACTGGTGAGGTATTGTTAACCACGAACCTATTGTTAACTGCCTGTTCTGTAGTTTCTTTTTTAAAGACCAATCAGGAGAAATATTTTTCATATATCTTAATTACTATTTTTTTAATAGGTCCGTTTTCTGTCTGATAATTTAAGTTGGGCAAGTGTGCATCATTAGGAAAGAAAACAGCACTGTTTTCCTTGTTCAATATGACGTCTGCGATTTTTGCGTTGACCGAAGGCGTAAAAAATTCGCAATCTATTTCACCACTGTAAGGGTCTGTAGTGTTTAATAATCCTCTCTTGTACACTTCCACTTTTTCATTACCGGAAATAAGCGTCTGGATGTCTACATACTGATTGTGCGCCTCAACCTGGTTATTGTTGTCAGCGGTTGTGTTGTACGAAAGAACTTTGGCAAAAACCTCATCACCGATTAATGGATAAGTGCCATCTTCCGTTTCAGATGAAGCTCTTGCAACAAAATCTCTGATAAGCGATCCTGCTTTATCATCCACATGTTTTAAAATATGTTCTATAGTTCCTACTATCATAGTTGGTTATTTAGTCTTTGTTGATGTAATGCTTCTGCGAGTATAAAATCCTGTGGATTATCAATATCTATAGCCTCAATTTTGTCCATAGGGAACATTAGCGGGCTTAAGCCAATTCTTTTCTTCCCTGCCTTATGAAAAGCATCTTTGGTGAAAATGTAAAAGTTGGAATTTTCTTCGTATACCGGAGGAAGATCCTGTGTTCTGATCAATTCAGCCGGATTGTGGTTTACCGCCCTGCCATCTTGCCAGTACAGCCTTGTTTGCAGGCAGGTTACTGAAAATACAGAGTCGTATTTTTCTTTATTGTTCTGATATTTTTCAATCGCCTTATCCAGTGTACCGAAAGTTAGCAACGGATTTGTTGAGTGTGTTTGAATGTAGAGATTTCCCGGCACCTGGTCCATATCGTACGCAATGATATCGTTCATCGGAACCATATCGCCATGCAATTCTACAGGCCTGTCTACAATTTCGATGGTCGGAAAGTTAGCCTGTGCATCAGCTTTAATTTTCTCGCTGTCTGTGTCGATCACTATTTTGGTGATATAAGACGATGATAATAATTGTTTAACAATTACATGATACAGCGGCTGGCCATTAAACAATCTTAAATTTTTATTGGGAACCCTTTCTGAATTACCCTTCATGGGCAATAAAGCAACTATTTCCATATCTGGTTATACTATTGAAAATTTGATTTTTTATCGCTTAACAATCACAGGATATAGAAAGATTCAAAATTTGTAAGGTCTATTACAGGAATGGAAAATGGTTTAAGCTGATACAAATATAAGGGGCTCAATTAAATTTAAAAGATTTTTGTTATGTTTCTGCCCGAAAAGTTGAAATTTCCCGAAAAGCTATTACCAGACTAATTTAATAGGGTAATGCATAGAAATGTCTTATCTTGCGGCATTCCTATAATTTCTATGTGAGATGAACGATCAGTATTTGTTGACTGCGATTAACGCAGCTTTAAAGGCGGGAGCATTAATTGCAGAGGTTTACGGGCAAGATTTTGCAGTAGAAATAAAAAAAGACAATTCTCCATTAACGCTCGCAGATAAGTTATCTCATAAGGCCATAACGGAAAGTCTTCGGCATTTCAATATTCCTGTCATTAGCGAGGAGGGTAAATCTATTCCTTTTGAAGAAAGAAGGGGCTGGAAGCAACTATGGATGATTGACCCGCTTGATGGCACCAAAGAATTTATACGCAGGAATGGCGATTTCACAGTTAACATTGCGTTGATAGAATCAGGCTTGCCCGTTTTAGGCGTTGTCTATGCACCCGTAAGCGGCAAATTGTACTATGCAACTGAAGCGGCTGGAAGTTTTATTGCCACTATTGTTGATCACAACATTATCACTGATATAAAATCTCTCGCAGATAGCGCTCAGAAGCTACCTTTCACACAAACACCGGTTTATACAATTGTAGCCAGCCGCCTGCACTCATCGGTAGAAACAACCTATTTTATTGAAGAAAAAACCAGGCTGCACACCAATATTGAGTTGATGCAAGCCGGCAGTTCATTAAAATTATGCATGGTTGCTGAAGGCAATGCCGATATTTACCCGCGACTGGCCCCCACAATGGAGTGGGATACAGCAGCAGGGCACGCTGTTGCCAAGTTTGCAGGATGCAGGGTGTACCAGTATGAATCAGGTGTGGAACTGGCCTATAACAAAGAAAATCTGCTCAACCCCTGGTTCATTGTAGAAAAAACAGCTGACGAACTGTATAATGATCTGCAACCCGCATTATCTAATGAAAAAAATATGAATATTTGAGCTACAAACCAGCGTAGCTAACCAGGAGTAGACATGAGCAAAAAAGTGTACACAATAGAACATGCTTATAAAATTTGCAAGATGGACCGTATGCGAAAGAACGGCCACCTGCCTGCATGTCTGTGGTTTACCGGGTTATCCGGTTCAGGGAAAAGTACACTAGCCAACCTGGTAGAACAGGAACTCTACTCTAATGGATTTTTAACCTATTCACTGGATGGGGACAATATCAGAAAGGGGTTGAACAAGGATCTCGACTTTACAGAAAGTGCACGTGCAGAAAATATGCGACGCATTGGGGAAGTATCCAAAATTTTATGCGACGCGGGTGTTATTGTATTGGCAGCTTTTGTCTCACCGTTAAAAAAGCACCGCCGCATGTTGCGGGAAGTGATTGGAGAGAACTTTGTGGAGATCTTCGTTGATACGCCGATTGAAATCTGTGAACAACGCGATATTAAAGGATTATATCAAAAGGCCCGTGCCGGGGAAATAAGTAATTTCACAGGCATCTCGTCACCTTTTGAACGACCAGAGCATCCGGATATTCATATCGTAACCCAAGAGGAAACGATTGACGAATCGGTACATAAAATTTTAAACTATATAATACCAAAGATCAAAATCAATTGATGAACAATGCATAAATACTATCTCAATCATTTACAGGAACTGGAGTCGGAGGCCATTTTTGTGATCCGTGAAGTTGTGGCACAATTCGACAGGCCAGCCATTTTGTTTTCTGGTGGAAAAGATTCTATAGTAGTTACCCATCTTGCAAAAAAAGCTTTCTGGCCGGCAAAGATTCCTATGCCGCTTATACATATTGATACAGGTCATAATTTCCCTGAGACAATGGATTTCCGCGATAACCTGGTGGAGGCACTTGGCGTTCAGCTTATCGTTGGTTCAGTGGAAGAGTCACTTCGTAAAGGCCGGGTTAAGGAAGAAACCGGTTTAAATGCCAGCCGCAACGCATTGCAGATAACAACGTTGCTGGACACCATCGAAGAGCATAAAATTGATGCTGCCATTGGAGGCGCCAGAAGAGATGAAGAAAAAGCCAGGGCGAAAGAAAGATTCTTCTCGCACCGTGATGATTTCGGACAATGGGATCCTAAAAATCAACGTCCAGAATTGTGGAACATCTTTAATGGCCGCAAGCACCAGGGAGAACATTTCCGGGTATTCCCAATAAGTAACTGGACAGAGATGGATGTTTGGAACTACATCATGCAACAAAACATACAGATCCCTTCTTTGTATTTCGCTCATGAAAGAGAAGTTGTGTACAGGGATAATACCTGGTTGCCGGCTTCTGAATTCCTGACATTGCGTGAGGGTGAAGCCGTTGAAAAACGTATTATCCGTTTTAGAACGCTTGGCGATATTACGATTACAGGAGGCATCGAGTCTGAAGCTAATACATTGGAGAAAATAGTGAATGAAGTATCAGCAGTTCGCAGTACCGAGCGCGGTAATCGTGGTGATGATAAACGCTCCGAAACAGCAATGGAAGACAGGAAGAAGCTAGGGTACTTCTAGCTGTGAGCAATCAGCTGTTAGCTATTAGCTATCAGAGTCCAGACGTCTGGATGCATAAAGTACAAAAAAATCACGGTGATGAACTGTGGTAATCTCAAATTTCAAATCTCAAATTTTAAATCATAACAATGGAGTTATTACGCTTTACAACGGCAGGTAGTGTAGACGATGGTAAAAGCACCCTGATCGGCCGTTTATTATATGATTCCAAATCCATTTTTGAAGATCAGCTTGCAGCAGTACAGCTTTCCAGTGAAAGAAAAGGACTGCAGCATGTAGATCTTTCTTTGCTGACTGACGGACTTCGTGCGGAAAGAGAACAAGGCATTACAATTGATGTAGCATACAGATATTTTGCAACACCAAAACGCAAGTTTATCATTGCTGATACTCCCGGTCATATACAGTACACAAGAAACATGGTTACAGGCGCATCAACAGCCAACCTGGCATTGATATTGGTAGATGCAAGAAAAGGTATTGTTGAACAGACCTGCCGCCATTCTTTCATCGCTTCTTTATTGCAAATTCCTCACCTGATCGTCTGCGTAAATAAGATGGATTTGGTTGACTATTCAGAGGAAGTGTTTAACAAGCTTGTAGAAGAATATACTGAGTTTGCCAGCAAACTGGATGTCACAGACATTCGCTACATTCCTATTAGCGCATTGAATGGTGACAACGTAGTAAACCATTCTACCAACATGCCCTGGTACCAGGGCGCCACATTGTTGAATACACTGGAAACAATTCACATAGCAAGCGATTATAATCATATTGACGGAAGGTTTCCTGTGCAGACCATTATCCGTCCTCACTCCGATGAATATCATGACTACAGAGGTTATGCGGGCCGCATAGCCGGTGGCATTTTCAGACCGGGTGATGCTGTGACTGTTTTGCCTTCGGGATTACAATCCAAAATAAAATCTATCGACACTTTTGAAGGACCTGTTGAAGAAGCATTTCCACCAATGAGTGTGAGCATTACTTTGGAAAATGATATTGACATCAGTCGTGGTGATATGATCGTTAAACAAAACAATCAGCCACAGGTTGGACAAGATATCGACATGATGATGTGCTGGCTCAATAACAAGCCAATGCAACCGGGTGCCAAATATTACCTCCGCCATACAAGCCGGGAGGCACGCAGCGTAATAAAAGAAGTGGTTTACAAAATGGATATTAATTCACTACAGAGAGTATCTAACGACAATACCATCAACATGAATGACATTGCACGTGTAAGATTGCGCACAACACAACCGATCATGTTTGATGCTTACCGCAAAAACAGAAATACAGGGTCACTGGTGCTGGTTGATGAAGCAACAAATGAAACTGTTGCGGCGGGGATGATTGTTGACTCACATGTTAATTAACCAATTAAGTATATGAGTAAAGAAAGCCTGGCTAACGCCGGGCTTTTTTTTGAACCACAAAAGGCATTTTTTGAACCATATAAGAGATGTAAGAGCATATAAGTGGGTTGACTATCTTTGAGTAAATCCTTAAAAAATGATATTGACAAAAACAACCCTCAAACAAATTGTCTATGAAGTAAATGGAGCGGCTATTGAAGTACATAAAGCGTTAGGGCCAGGTTTACTGGAAAGTGTTTATCATAGCTGTATGGCAGAAGAACTCTCAACGAGAAACATTTCTTTTATTTCAGAAATGATTGTGCCAGTACATTACAAGGGTTTAAAAATAGATACAGATTTAAAGGCAGATATGTTCGTTGAAGACTGTTTGGTTTTAGAATTCAAGGCGGTCGAAAAAATAATTCCTGTTTATGAAGCGCAGATAATGACCTACATGCGACTACTTAGATCTCCGATGGGTCTTCTTATCAATTTTAACTGCCACAATATTTATCGGGAAGGCCAAAAAACTTATGTAAACGAGTTTTATCAGCAGCTCGCATAACGCTTTGCAAAAGCGTTCCTTCTTATATTTCCTTATATGCCTTATATACAACTAGTGAATAGTGAATGGTCAATGGTGAAGGTCCGAGCCGGTTAAGTAAATATATGTCGTTTAAGTGTTATTAACATCCTGGGCAAAAGCTCTTATTTGCTCTTATATTTCTTAAATGGCTTAAAAAACTTCGCTTCGGTCAGCTTTAGGCTTTAGGCTTTGGGCTTTGGGCTTTAAGCTTTATCAGTTGTTTACAAAGAAACGTTGGCACCCGACACCTTACTTATATGGTTTAAAACAAAAAAACACGAAGTGATTTTTTTACTACTTCGTGTTTTCAATCGTCATAAAAACTTATTAATTACTCGGTACAACAAGCTTGTTGTTTACTCTGTTCATATCTGCCAAACGCAAGCTTGGATCAATATTAATCTCCTTTATTTCTGAAATATTGCGGGATGAACGAGTTATATCAGCAGCTCGCATAACGCTTTGCAAAAGCGTCCCTCTTATATTTCCTTATATGCCTTATATGGTTTAAAACAAAAAAAACACGAAGTGATTTTTTTACTACTTCGTGTTTTCAATCGTCATAAAAACTTATTAATTACTCGGTACAACAAGCTTGTTGTTTACCCTGTTCATATCTGCCAGGCGTAAACTTGGGTCAATATTAATTTCTTTTATTTCAGATATATTGCGGGATATTTCCAGGCTGTACTGCGGATGCGTCCATTTCCATTCGGGATGAACTATATACGGAATAGTTGAATCTTCACTTTCTTTTGTCCCATACATCAAATTCATCGGAACATTGTGCATTTCTTTTGTTCCGTCTTTATATGTGATCAACACATCCACCGGCATTGGCATCAACCCTAATCGCTTCAATGTTATTTTAGTTTTGCCTTCATCATAGTTGATGTCGCCAAGCGCATAGTCAATTGTTTTTGTTGTGTATACCCAGTATTCTTTGTACCACTGCAACTCAATACCGCTAACCTTTTCAGCAACACGAATGAAATCATTCGGATTCGGATGTTTGAACCGCCATGTATTGTAATAAGTCAACAATACTTTATCAAGATTATTCTGTCCGATAATATAACCCAGCTGTTCCATGAACACTGCACCTTTGCTGTATGCCGCCCTGGAGTAACCATAGTTCGTATTGTAGTGATCAGCATGTGTGCTCATTGGTTCCTCGCGGGGGCTTTTAGCCAATGCGTAATAAGAATTATAATCGCCGCTGAACCAGAAAGAAGTATCTTTTCTCAAATAACCCTGAATCCTGCTTGTTGCGTAAGAAGTAAAACCTTCGTCCATCCATGGATACAGGCTTTCGTTTGAACCCATCATACCCTGGTACCAGCTATGCATCCATTCGTGCAACGCCGTTCCCACACTTGCGTTTTTGATCAATGTAGCCATAGGGTATTCCATTCCACCGTCTCCTCCCTGAACAAAAGAATAATTTTTGTATGGATAAGGACCGAATGTTTTAGCCATGTAAGGATAAGCAAGCTCAACCGTATCCATTACCTTCTGCCATCTTGCTTCCAGTGAATCTACCTTCTTGTGAACTACAAACAATAACGGGCCATTCTTCACCTGGCGCTTTATCATAGTGTATGTTGGATCAGCTGCCCACATAAAATCATGCACATTCTGAGCAGCGAATTTCCATGTTAAGGTTGCACCTGTTGCAGGCTTTACTTTAACGCCGGCATCCTCGTAACCAAAGCCTATCTCACTGGCATTCTGCAGTGTGCCTGTTCCCGCGATCATGTATGTTTTGTCGATAGTGATATTTACATCGTAATCACCCCACACACCATAAAACTCTCTTGCTATATAGGGATTTGCATTCCAGCCCTGGTAATCGTATTCAGCTAGTTTAGGATACCACTGGCTCATGCTGAAACGGATGCCTTCTGCGTTATCGCGACCGCTTCTGCGAATTTGCAACGGCACCTGTGCATCAAATGCAACATCAAAACTTACTTTGCTTTTCGGCGAAATAGGCTTAGCTAGTTTTACTTCCAGAACTGTCTCGTGCTCTACCAGTTTCTGATCAACGCCATTCAGTTTTACGTACTTAACTTTTTGATATCCGATCTCGTTGGGCTGTAATTTGCTAATACGGTCTTTAACGCGGGTATCCCAATCATATACATTTTCGCCGCTTTTGGTTGTTCCGATCAACACTTTACCCAGCTCACGGCTTCTCACGTCCATCATGCTGTTTGGCTGAAAAGCATTCCAGTACAAATGAAAAAACACGCGATCTAACGTGTCGGGAGAATTGTTCCAGTAATCAATCTTTTCGGTCCCTGAAAATTGATTCGCATTCGCATCTACATTAACATTGATGGCATATTTAATGCGTTGCTGCCAGCGGTCAGGTTGCGCGCTGAGCTGCGTAACTAATAAAGTAAAAAAAATAGCAATAAGTGTTCTCATGTCTCTATAAAAGATTTAAATCCTGCTGCAAACGCCAAATATAGTAGATTTCTGATGTTCTGATCTCTGAGTTGCATGGATCACATTACATCGTTATTGATTCCCGTTCAAGCTGCCCCTGGTCATTAAAGAAAAGATATCTCTTTTGTAACGCACTCTTTTCGACATAAATGCGAAACCAGACAGTGTTATCTTTTTTTTGTATTTCAGAATAAAACGCCCCATGCGTCCAACCATTGTATTTACTTTTATCTAATCCGTCCTGCACTTCATGTGGCAGTTGATCGAATGATCTTTTTATCGAAGTTTCCTGCCAGCCGTTATTGGAAGAAAAGTCAGCTTTCATTTCCAATCCATAATTTATAAACGACACCTGAAATACGGTGATTTTATCTTTCCATGATACACTGGTTGCATCAGGATATTTTTCTTTGAATGCATTGGTAACTTCGGAAGGAATTTTCCTGAGCTGCGCACTTACAACAGATAGAGATAACAACACAAGTGCAATAAGAGATAGTACTTTTTTCATGTAGGTTTATTTCGGAAAACGTCTCATCGGTCAAGTCCCTGTACAACTATAACAATCTCACCCTTAACTTCTTTCTGCGCAAAATATTGGCAAACTTCGTGCAAAGTACCTCTTTTTGTTTCTTCAAACATCTTTGTTAACTCCCTGCTAACACTGCATTGCCGGTCCGCACCAAAATATTCGGTAAACTCTGATAAAGTCTTTACCAGCCTCATCGGGCTTTCATAAAAAACCATCGCGCGGGGTTCGGTAGCAAGTTGTTTGAGCAATGTTTGCCTGCCTTTTTTCTGCGGGATAAATCCTTCAAAAACAAATCTGTTGATTGGCAGGCCGCTATTAACGAGAGCAGGAACAAAAGCTGTAGCTCCGGGCAGGCATTCAACTTTTACATTCCGCCTTACACATTCACGCACCAGCAAAAATGCGGGATCAGAAATTGCAGGCGTGCCTGCATCTGTAATAAGCGCCATTGTTTTGCCAGCTTCCAGTTGATCCGTTAAATGTTGTACAACCTTGTGTTCATTATGCTGATGATAGGGAGCTAAGGGTTTGTGGATATTGTAATGATTGAGCAGTTTGGATGAGGTCCGGGTATCCTCGCATAAGATAACGTCAACGCTTTGTAATACTTCGAGCGCCCTGAATGTAATATCCTTTAAATTTCCAAGAGGTGTGGGAACGAGGTATAGCATGACTTACGTAGTAAGTTGTAAGTTATACGTTATACGTTTCTTGCAGTTGTGCAAATCAAGAAATACGCTTAAAATTGGATCTGATGAAAACTCCTTAAAGAATTCCGACTGATCACGGGCACGTACAACTTATAACGTATAACGTAAAACTGTATTCCAACTTAATTAACAAATTCGATTTCGTAGAACTCCATTACAGGATTTGCCAACAGCTTTTTGCTGGCTTCATCTGCAGCCTTGCGAGCCTCTTCTTCTGAAGCAGCATCAATTTGCAGGGTGATGTGTTTTCCCACGCGAACATCCTGTATTGTGTTGATTCCCAGGTTATTTAATCCACCTAAAATGGCTTTTCCCTGTGGGTCCAATAAATCTTTTAGGGGCATTACTTTAATCTGAACGTTATAGGTCATAGCTGCTGCTTTTGTTATTTGAGCGCCAAAGATAATGCGATATACACAATAAAGACAAGCGGAACTGCCAGCCAATGGAATAAAAGCGCGCAAATAATGGCTGCGATAACCAATACCAGCTTGGGCCAGTTGTCTTTTAAAGACGCATTTTTAAATTTTAAGGCCATCATTGGCAAAGTTGACACCATCAGGTAACTGACTACAGCAATTACGCCGTAAAGGAACCATTTATTCACCAGTAAACGTATAATCCATTCCTGGTCAGAGAACCAGTAAATCAAAGGAAAGGAAGCGATTAATAAGCCCGCAGCCGGAATTGGCATCCCTTTGAAACCATAGCTTTGTTCGGTGTCGATATTGAACCGGGCGAGGCGATATGCTCCGGCACAGGGGATAATAAATGCCGGAAGCAGCCAGGCAGCAGAAACATCCAGGCCGCCTGGTTGTTGTGCAAAAGAAAGCCTCAGAAACTGAAAAATGATCATTCCCGGAGCCACGCCAAAGCTCACCACATCTGCAAGAGAATCCAGTTGCTTCCCCATTTCAGATGATGCCTTCATCAGCCTGGCGACAAATCCGTCCAGAAAATCTACTATGCCGGCAGCGGCAATAAATATAGAAGCCAGGTAAATCTTTTCGGGAATTACGGAAGCAAAACCGCCATTCACATCATCAACAAGCGTTATACCTGATTGCAACACACAAACAATGGCAATGCAACCGAGAAAAAGATTTAAAAGTGTAAACAGGTTAGGAATTTGCTTCATGCGCTAATAAGTTGTAAGTTTTACGTTATACGTTGTACGTTTTTTAAGCTGAAAGCTCAAAGCCCAAAGCTTAGAGCTAATTGTCGAGACAGCTCGTGTTGTTTCTTTTTATTTAATACGGTTAGGAAGTACCCAATTTTAAACTTACTTCATTTTTATTAAAACCGTCGGATTCATTACCGTTCTCCCCTAGCGTTTCATTAGCGCCTCGATGTCTTCAGCCGTAATAGGAATGTTCTTCATTAGATCTACATTGCCGCTCCTTGTCAGCCACACATTGTTTTCTATACGAATGCCAATCTGTTCTTGTTCAATATAGATACCGGGCTCTACAGTTAACACCATTCCAGCTTTTAGTGGTTCTGTCTTGGTGCCCAAATCGTGCACATCTATGCCGAGGTGATGGGAAATCCCGTGATACAAATATTTGCGGAACGCCCTGTTTTCTTTGTCCTCATTTTTTACATCGCCCTTGGTCAACAACCCAATCTTTATAAAGGTATTATTTGCTTCCGTACCGACTTTCTCGGTATAGTCTGCAAGATTGATCCCTGGCTTCAGAATGCTTTTTGCATAATTATGCAGATGAAGACATGCGTTGTATACTTCTTTCTGCCGTTTTGTGAATATACCACTGACCGGAACAGTCCTGGTCAAATCGGCTGCGTATCCACCATATAACGCCCCAAAATCCATCAATACCAGTTCTCCGTCTTTGCATTCCTCGTTATTAAAAACATAATGCAGTGTTCGAGCCCTGTCTCCACTGGCGATAATGCTTCCATAGGCCGGCCTGCTGCTTCTGTTGCTCAGGAACGAATGCCATATTTCTGCCTCTATTTCATATTCCATTACACCGGGCTTAATAAACTGTAACAGTCGCCTGAACGTCTTTTCGGTTATGTCCATTGCCTTTTGCATCACTTCTATTTCAAGCGGCGTTTTTATTGCCCTAAGCTTATTCATAATTTTCGCGCTGCGCTGAAATGTATGCAACGGGTAACGGTCACGCATTTCCTTTATAAAGCGATAGTCACGGGTTTCTATTCGCACGGACTTGCGATCATTTTCGTTTGTGTTCAAGTAGATGTTATCAACCTGGTGGATCCAGGTTTGCAAAACGCTATCCAACTGGTCCAGCCAGACAACGGTTTGTATGCCCGTAATTTCTGTTGCTTCCTTTGCACGAAGTCTTTTGCCATCCCATTTTTCCTTTAGTTCATTTGGTCTTACCAATACCAGCACTTCTTTATATTTTGGATCTTTTGCATCGGGATACAAAATTACCATGGTATCTTCCTGTTCAACACCGGAAAGCCAATACAGATCACTATTTTGAACAAATGGGTGTAATGCATCTCCATTGGACGGAAATTCATCATTACTGTTGAATATGGCAATACTTGAGGGCAGCATCTCCTTTACAAAACGCTTCCTGTTCTCGACAAATAATTTTGGATTGATGGGCAAATGTTTCATCCTTCACGTTTTTAGAGCAAATCCGGGGTAAGGCCCGCGAACCGCGTGCGCAATATTAAAGAAACTTTGGGGAGTAAGCGGGAAGAATAATTGACAATTGAAAATGGAGAATTGAAAATGACCGTGAGCAAAAACTCAGTGACGCTTAGTCTCTCCTTTTTGTCTTTTCTCAGTGTAATAAAAAATAATTTGATCCGTGCAAATCCCTAGTTCGCTTTTTTCAGAATAACAACATAGGTAGGAAAATGATCGCTGTATCCACCGCGATAACTGAGGCCGTCCCAGGTACGCATGGGATAACCTTTGTACTTACCAATATTTTCGGTTAAAAAGGATTCATTAAATACATGCGCCTTATAAAAGAAAATTCCATCTTGCTGCTGGTTTAACCAACCTTGTGAAAGAATAATCTGATCGAACAAACTCCAGGCATCCTGATAAGCTAACGTACCGATACCTTTTCTGTATTTTTCCAGCCAGGGATTATATAGTTCACCGGCCCGCAGCGCGTTTGCATGACCATTCGCCCGCAACCCTTTTGTGACACTGTTGTTAACAGGATCATCATTCAAATCACCCATCACGATAATCTTGCAGTCTGCATTTGATTGTAACAAAGAATCGATGATCTGGCGATTTACATTCGCCGCAGCGATTCTCGCGGGTTCGCTCCTCGCCTCACCACCCAGCCTGCTCGGCCAGTGATTAACAAATACATGCACTTCTTCTCCAAACAAAAGTCCTTTCACCCACAAAACATCTCTCGTAAAAGCAGACTCTTTAGATCCACCTGGTAATTGCACATTCAGTTTAAAACTTTGTTGCATATCAAAATATCCGGGATTGTACAACAAGGCAACGTCAACTCCTCTTTGATCCTTTGAATCGTAATGAACAAAACGGTAATCTCTTTCGCGTATAAATGGATGACGAACCAGATCATTTAAAACAGTATCATTCTCCACTTCCGCAACGCCGAGAAAAGCAGGTCCATCAATAGAAAATGTTTTCCCTAACCTGGCAACTACGGTTGCTAATTTTTCAACCTTATCTCTGTAAACAGAAGTATTGTAACGACGAGGGCCGTCTGGCAGAAATTCATCATCATTAATAGCCGGATTGTTTACTGTGTCATAAAAATTCTCGAGATTATAAAAGCCAACGACGGCACGTTTATAGTTCGGCTGACAAAGGGAAATCAAGGGTAAAAGGGTTAAGACCCACAATATGCTAGGCTTCATAAGATTACAAATATATTTAATTTATTTAAAATTCATATATTTACTCTTTATTTACCAACCCATAAACCACATGATGAAAAAACTATTTGTTCTTTCATTAGTCGTCTTGCCAGTTTTTGTCCAGGGGCAAGAAATGATGATGAAAGACTCTTTAACGCTTGAGGACCTACAACTCGCGGTAGACAATACAGCCATTGAATTAGATGACGACAATGTTTCAGAAAGCTCATCCTGCAATGTTGCTTCTCTCCTAACTGCAGGTCGCGATCCTTTTTTAAATGCTGCTTCATTCAATTTCAACATAGCCAGATTTAGGATGCGCGGTTATTCCGCGGATCTTTCATCCTTGTATATGAATGGCATTCCGATGAACAACGCGGATAACGGAATCATCGCATTTTCATCGTGGAGCGGATTAAATGATGTGATGCGCAGCAAAGATGTTTCTGTCGGATTTGCTCCAAACACTTTCTGTTTTGGAGAGCCTGGCACAACTACTTTCATTGATGCGAGAGCAAGTAAACAACGCAGGCAGACGCTTGTAGGGTATTCCTATAGCAACAGGTCATATCAACACAGGATTAGTTTTACACATAATACAGGGTTTAATTCAAAAGGTTGGGCATTCTCTTTGTCAGGCAGTTACCGGTATGCAACAGAAGGATACGTACCGGGAACCTATTATTATAGCAGCAGCTACCATATTGGTATTGACAAAAGAATCGGCAACAATCAACTTCTCTCGGTGATAGTTTTTGGTGCGCCTACAACAACCGGGCGTCAAGGAGCCTCTGTTAATGAAATGCAGCTGCTGGCAAAAACAAATTATTACAATCCCTATTGGGGTTATCAAAATGGTAAAAAAAGAAATGCAAATGAATCATTCATCCATCAACCCTATGCGATACTCACACATGACCTCCGCCTAAACAATACAACATCGCTTGTTACAGCTGCAGGAGTATCGATCGGACAAAGGATCAACACCGGCATCGACTGGTACAATGCACCGGATCCGCGGCCTGACTACTATAAATATCTTCCGTCGTATTACCAGTCTGATTCGACGCTATATCAGGAAATCCAGGAACGCTTAAGTAATGATGAAAATGCCCGTCAGATAAACTGGCAACGTTTCTATGATGTTAACCGCAACTCGTTTGAAACGGTTCACGACGCGAACGGAATTAAAGGAAATAATATAGCTGGCAAACGCTCAAACTACATTGTTGAGAATCGTGTGAATGACAGCAAGCGATTCGTCTTTAATTCAACGATCAATACTTCTGTCGGAAGGCACCTCGCATTGATTGCGGGACTGGAATATCAATTGCAGATAAACCATTATTATAAGACGGTCAATGATCTACTGGGTGGCGATTTCTATGTAAATCTCAATCAATTTGCCCAATCCGAATACAACACCAATCAAAACGCAATTCAAAATGATATTACCCATCCTAACAGAATACTATATGCAAATAACAAATTTGGCTATGACTACAACATGCACATATCCAAAGGATCTGAATGGATGCAGTTGTTATTTAAATTCAATCATATCGATTTTTTTGTCGCAGGTGATTTTTCATTCACCCGGTTTTATAGAAATGGGAATGTCCGCAATGGCTTATTTGCTGATAACTCATTTGGCAAGTCTGTAACGAATACTTTTCTAAATGGTGCCGTTAAAGCCGGAATCACATATAAAATAAACGGGAGAAATTATTTTTTCGTAAATGGTTCATGGCTTACAAAAGCGCCCTACATGGAAGATGTATTTATCTCGCCCGCGACAAGAAATCAAATTCAAACGGATATCTCTTCAAAGGAAATACAAGCTGCGGAGGCCGGATATGTTCTTAATGCACCTGCAGCCAAAATAAGATTAAAAGGTTACTATACAACCATCAACCGGGGAATGGATGTATTGCGTTTTTATCATGACGAATTCAAGTGCTTTGTCAACTATTCTCTTAAAAACATTAATGAAGTGCATTTTGGAAGTGAGCTTGGTGTGGACATCAAATTATCAAAAAACGTTTCATTCAATGCTGCGGCAGCCCTGGGCCGTTATTATTACAACGGCAGGCAAAAAGCAATCGTTACCGCTGACAACACAACAACAATCCTGGAAGAAACTACCATTTATACCAATGGATTCAGAGTAGCATCAACGCCCCAGGAAGCTTATAGCGCAGGCCTTGCGTATCGGTCACAACACAACTGGTTTATTACTGCAACTGCAAATTATTTTGATCAGTCGTGGATCAGTTTTAACCCCTTAAGAAGGACAACTTCAACAGTTGACGGATTGGGCAATGATGACAAACTATTCCATTCAATTATTGATCAGGAAAAAACTTTACCTCGATTTACCATCGACGCTTTTGCAGGATATACTTTGTCGCTGAGGAATAGACATAAAAAGAGCAAAGCTTTGGTATTTTATGCCAGTGTAAACAATCTGCTGGATAATCAGCATCTTATCTCCGGAGGATATGAACAGCTTCGTTTTGATGCAGCGGACAGAGACGTTAACAAATTTCCATCCAAATACTATCACGCCTTCGGAAGGATGTATTTCTTAAGTACAGCTTTCATATTTTAGTTACCACTAAACCCATCTACATGAAAAAAATTCTGTTATTTTTTGTGTTGGCTACTACTGCCAGTTTCTGTTGCAATAAAAAATTTGACGAACCACCTACATCTGAAATTGAAACCATAACTGCAAATTTTACCATCAGGCAATTGAGAGAGATTCATGCATACAATAACATTGAAGCCATAACTGACGATAAGATAATCAGCGGCATTGTAACTGCAGATGACAAGAGCGGAAATTTCTATAAGCAAATAACCATTCAGGACGAAACGGGAGGCATTGTGATAAAAATGGATGGCAGTAACTTGTATACAGATTACCCTATTGGAAGAAAAGTATTTGTGCGACTGAAAGGTTTGTTCATTGGCGATTATAACAGAATGCTGCAGATAGGTGCCGGGAAAGACAATAGCAATCCGGCCGCTCTCGCCGTTACACCTATCCCCTCCATTCTTTTCAATAAGTATGTCGTTAAAGGAAGTTTAGGAAATACAGTTGAGCCAATACTTGTTACAGTTGATCAACTGACAGAAGATTTTCAAAGTATGTTGATTAAGCTGGAAGATTTTCAGTTTGCACCGGCAGATACATCAAAAACGTACGGGGATGTTTCACTTGCTTCATCCGCCAGAAATTTTACGATTAAGAATTGTGCAGGCAGCAGCATTACATTGCGCAACAGCAGCTATGCCGATTTCTGTGGAATTAAAGCCGCATCTGGCAAAGGAAGCATCACAGCCATTTACTCGATTTTTGGTGCGACAAAGCAATTGTTAATACGTGACACTTCAGATATACAATTTACAGGCAAACGATGCAATAGTACTACCCTCGCATCTTTAAACATCGCAGATCTGCGGGCAATGTATCAAACTGCACCCGTCACAATACCGGACGGCAAAAAAATAAAAGGCATTGTAATAACAGACAAAAGCAATGGCAATTTTGAAGATGATAAACTGGTGATCCAGCAGGGAGATAATCTTTGTGGGATCGTTATTCATTTTACAGCAGCACATAATTATTCTTGTGGAGACGAAGTTGAAATCAATATCTCCAACCTCACGCTTGATAATAAAAATTATGGTTTGCAGGTATGTGATGTGCCTTTGCAAAATGCAGTAAAAACCGGGACAGGCCAGATTACAGCACGCGTTACCAGCATTTCAGAATTAGTCAATAATTTCAAAAACCGGGAAGCAACGTTGATCACTCTGCCTAACACAACAATCAGCGACAAAACAAACAAACAATGGAATGGCCTTTTAACACTAACCAGCCAGGACGCAACACTCAGGCATTTTGCTTTGTCAACAGCAAAATTTGTAGATCAACCTTATCCGCAGACACAACTAAAATCAATAACCGGCGCAGCGCTATCTGTTAACCAGGAACAAACGCTGATGATTAGAAATATGGGAGATGTTGACTCAACCCTTCCGGTTCCGGTTACCAGGGCAGATCTTATTATTTCAGAATACATTGAGGGAAGCTCATATAACCGATACCTTGAAATTTATAATGCAAGCAGTACTTCTGCAGATCTCTCAAAATACATTGTTCGATTGTACCTGAATGGTGCTGTAAAAGCAAAAAGCAGCTCAAAGCTCGATACGTTGATACGAACCCCATCGTTGGCTCCTAACGGAATCATCGTAATAAAACATCCTTCGGCCAAAGCGATTCTTCCTCCCGGCGTAATTGCTTATATATCCGATGTATGCAACTTTACCGGCAATGATGCTATTACGCTTGAGAAGAATGGAACGGTGATTGATGTATTTGGAGAGGTTGGTATTAATCCTGGAAAATCATGGACAATTGCGGGAAATGACAACGCGGCAGTTGACAAAACTGTAAGAAGAAAAAGCGGAATAGTTGAAGGAAATACAAACTGGCAGCAATCAGCTACAAGTGAATGGCTGATTTTCGGAAAGGACGATGTATCTAATCTCGGCGCCAGATGAACGCTGTTTAGCGATTAACCTTCTTCGCCCCTAAAATTTTGGTTATCTGAAATGCAGGCTATCTTCGCAAAAAATAGTTTATGAGCGTATCAGACAAATTAGCACAGCTAAAGGCAGAGAAAGCTGCAGCCAATCTGAAAGAGGGCCAGGATTTTCTTGCAAAAAATAAAGAAAAGGAAGGCGTAACTGAATTACCAAGCGGTTTGCAGTATGAAGTGCTTACAATGGGTGACGGTGATAAACCATTTCCCACACATACCGTGACTTGCCACTACCATGGCACATTGGTCGACGGAACTGTATTTGACAGCTCAGTAAAACGTGGCACTCCAGCTTCTTTTCCATTAAATATGGTTATCAAAGGCTGGACTGAAGGCTTACAGTTAATGCCCGTTGGCAGCAAATTCAGATTTTTTATACCACCACATTTGGGCTATGGCGATAGACAAGTTAGTGCCCAGATCGGACCAAACAGCACACTCATCTTCGATGTAGAGTTGCTTGGATTTAAATAGTCAGTCTTCCAAACATAACATTAAATTAAAACCACAAAGACCGGGCAATGAATTTCGGCCCGTTTCTTTGCGGTTTCTTTTTTGCCTTACATCAAAAACCTAAACCAATTATTAAAGTGAACAAGCCTTTTCGATTATGCGTTGCGCACCGACCGTGGCAGTTCTAGCTGACAGCTAATAGCTGATAGCTGACAGCTACAAAAAACAAACCCCACCATCAGAACGAGGTGAGGTTCAAGAAAATAGCAATCGAAGAGGACCGTTGAGATTATGTTGGCTATGTTATTTCTTAGCGAAACATTTGTTAAATGTAGATAAATTTTTCAATCCACAAAGAATGATCTAAAAAAAATTTCTTAGTATATGTACTTAATACACATTGTATTGTGCAGGGTTGGAACACCATAGAATTAGCATTTATCAATGGTTTGCTTTACATAATGCTGGTTCTCAGGAAGGTATCTTTCAAAAATATCAGCCCTTTTATTCCTCAAGAAAATTAGCTGAAATGCTGTTCAAATCCTTTATTTTACTACCTTTGCAGCCCAAATTTATTTTTTTACCAAAAATCAGGGAATAATGAACAATTATGAATTGATGGTGATTTTTACCCCTGTGCTTTCTGATGACGAGTTCAAAGCCGCTCAGAAAAAGTACACTGATTTCATTACCGAAAACGGTGGAAGCATTGTGCACAGCAATCCCTGGGGATTAAAATCACTGGCGTATCCTATCCAGAAAAAAACCACAGGTATCTACTGGGTTCTGGAATACAGTGCGCCATCCAACTTCAATGAGAAGCTGAAAATTCAGCTTTTACGTGACGACAATCCAATGCGTCACATGATTACTGTACTTGATAAATACGCCGTTGAGTACAATGCTAAGAAGAGAAGTGGCGTTTCTACAGGAACCGAAAAAGTGGAGGCTTAAACCATGGCAAAAGCAAATGAAATTAAGTACCTGACCGCGATTAAAACTGAGAAGCCCAAGAAGAAATTCTGCCGCTTTAAAAAGTACGGTATCAAGTATGTAGATTACAAAGACACTGATTTCTTAAAGAAATTCGTTAACGAACAGGGTAAATTGTTACCTCGCCGTTTAACTGGTAACTCTTTAAAATATCAGCGTAAAGTATCTGATGCTGTGAAAAAAGCTCGTCAGATGTGTTTGTTACCTTACGTAACAGATCTTTTGAAATAAGAAAAAGTTATACGTTTTAAGTTATACGTTGTACGTTTCCCAAGTAGTAGAAGTCACCATTTGTGACGCTTTCGAAAATTAGGCAACTCACGTAAAACTTATAACGTACAACGTAAAACTTCTTAGTAACCATCCCTAATTCCGGCGGCAGCCTGATGACAGTCTGAATCTTAACAAGATTGGGCTCTTGGGAACTAAAACAAGAACAAAATGCAAGTAATCTTAATTCAGGATGTAGATAACCTGGGCCAGGCGAATGAACTGGTAAACGTAAAAAATGGTTATGCACGTAACTATTTAATTCCTCAAAAGTTTGCTGTAGAAGCTAACCCTTCTAACTTAAAGCAACTGCAGGAAAAGCTGAAAGTTAAGGCTAAGAAAGAAGCTGCTATGCTGGCTGAAATTAAGAGTGTGATCAACGTATTAGGTCAATCTCCTCTTAAAATCGGTGCTAAAACCGGTACCAGCGGTAAAATCTTTGGTAGCGTTACAGCTTTACAAATAGCTCGCGCCATCCGTGATCAGAAAGGATACGATATTGATCGCAAACGCATCTCTATTGTTGACGAAGTGAAAGAATTAGGCACATACAAAGCTTCTATCGATTTCGGTAACAACAACACTACCGAAGTTGAATTTGAAGTAGTGGGTGAATAATCAAACGTACTCCAGATAAAAGACCGTAGCATAGCTGCGGTTTTTTTGTGCCCGGTGAATTACAACAAGCCTCAATTTAATGCTCCTGCCGGTTTTTATTTAAATGAGATCCCTATACCACTCTCGCTCTTCACTTCTATACGCAGAAATCACCGAAAATTTGGTTTGACTTCACCGAAAATTTCATTACAGCACAATATCGGGCATTGACAATGTAATTTTTTTGGTTTACTTTTTAACCAGCTTATCAATTTGTGCTGACACAACCTTATTGCAAACGAAAAAGCAGCTTGCCGTACGATGAAATATATACCCCAACTTGATAGCATAAGGGCTTTATCAATATTACTTGTAATTATCTCGCACTGGTTCCCCCAGGATACGCTGTTGTATGATATAGCAGAGACAATCAATGCACCCAATATTTTTTTTACCATCAGCGGCTTTTTAATAACGAAAATTTTGATTTCAGACAGACTAAAAGCTGAACGGGCTGGCTTCGGCAAAAAAGTTATTTTCAAAAACTTCTACATCAAGCGAATACTTCGCATATTTCCGGGATATTATCTACTGCTGATGATCGTGTTTTTCTTGAATCATTTTGAAAAAATCGATTACGTATATTACCTGACTTTCACCAGCAATATTCACATTTTTCAAACAGGTGTTTGGGGACAGATTACGCACTTGTGGACAATGGCTGTTGAAGAGCAATTCTACCTTGTATGGCCCTGGGTAATTTTGTTTGTAAGCATTAGGAAATTGCCGTTTGTAATGTGCCTGTTTCTGCTGACGGGTGTCGTGTCGCAGTATTTTGGTAAAAATCCGGAGTTTTTTCCCATTCTTACCTTCACCTGCCTGGACGCGTTATCTCTGGGCGCTTTACTAGCATGGGTAATTATGGTGAAGCCTGAATTACTTGTAAAAACATACCCCTTTATTACTATTGCCGCCATTATAAGTGCTTCAACACTCTTACTCCATATTTTTTACAGCGGCTTCTATTATTTACCTAATCGTACACTTGCTGCAATTATAACAATCTTTATTATCAGTTATTTTTCAATTAACGGAAACAAAAATACTTATGGGTCTTTTGTTTTCCGGAACAAAACGTTGATACAGATGGGCAAAATGAGCTATGGCATTTACTTATTTCACCATATCCTCCTTTATTATACGCAAAAGCCATTTTTTCATTTAAATAAGCAACTACCTTTCTCCGACAGTATCAAATACAATCATTACTTGTTTTTGGCAGAAAACTTTTGCCTGCTAATGATCATCGCTACGTTGTCATGGAAATACTTTGAACAGCCCATACAAAATCTCAAGAACAGGCTCAAAACGCCGGTGCTGGTATCTGATAACCCTGCAACGCTTAGCCAATAAAAGCGATCTTTCTTTGTAAATCATCCACACTTCTAAAAGCCAATATGGTTTAAAATCAATTACATATTAGCCAATCGGTCATATCTTTAGGCACCACTTAATACATTAACCAAATAAGTCCAACATGAGAAAGCCTTTTTTCCTCATTGCTTTTTCGTTTGCTTTTGTATTGTGCCTGGCGCAAAAAAAAGCAACTACCAATCATCTTAGTAAAGAAAAAACTGCTTTTCAAACGGGCAGTCCCTGGATCCCACAAATTGATGTACGTTCAGATATCGCCATCGTATATGGCGCAGGCGACAGACCGGGAATGACCTTTGAGCAGAGAGTACAATCCTGGAGAGAGAAAGGCTACAATGTGCAATTCATGACTGGCATAGCATGGGGCAGCTATGATGATTATTTTTTGGGAAAATGGGATGGAAAAAATCATTTGGGTGATGGGCAGGTAACGCGTAATGGAGATACCATCTGGCATGGAAAAAACATTCCCTATGTTGTACCCGGCGCATCGTTTATCGACTATATGAAAAGAGGGGTTGTAAAAAAAGTGATCGATGCCGGAATTACATCAATATTCCTCGAAGAGCCTGAGTTCTGGGCACGTGGCGGCTACAGTGAAGGATTTAAGCAGGAATGGCAAAAATATTACGGCTTCCCCTGGAGGCCACAACACGAAAGTGCCGAAAATACTTACCTCTCCAGCAAGCTCAAGTATCAGTTATATTATAACGCTATAAAAGAAGTGTCTTCTTATGCCAAAGAATACGGAAAAACTAAAGGACTACATGTAAAAGTGTACATTCCTACGCATTCGCTGGTGAATTATTCATCCTGGCAGATAGTGAGCCCTGAAGCAAGCCTGGCTTCACTTCCCGGAATTGACGGGTACATCGCCCAGGTGTGGACCGGCACATCGAGAGAGCCTACATACTTCAACGGACTGAAGAAAGAGCGCGTTTTTGAAAATGCATTTCTGGAATATGGATCGATGGTTTCTATGACCGCCCCGACAAAGCGGAAAGTTTATTTTCTTACAGATCCTATAGAAGACTGGCCGCGTGATTGGGCAGATTACAAGCAAAATTACCAGGCAACTTTTACTGCAAAATTGCTTTATCCAATGGTGGCTGATTATGAGGTGATGCCCTGGCCTGAACGTATTTATACGCATCCTTATAAGGTAGCCAACAGTAATGAGAAAGTGCTGATCCCCCGCGACTATTCCACCCAAATGCAGGTGATGATCAATGTGCTGAACAAGATGCCGCTGTCTTCCAATAGTGTATCCGGTTCAAAAGGTATCGGTGTTCTAATGGGAAATTCATTAATGTTCCAGCGGTTTCCAACACACAACGGTTTTGAAGATCCCCAGTTCTCGAATTTTTACGGACAAACATTTCCACTGTTGAAGAGAGGAGTTCCGGTTGAAACGGTACACATGGAAAACCTGGCTTACACTGCTACTTTGAAAGATATCAAAGTGTTGATTGTAAGCTATTCCAACATGAAACCTTTATCCGCAGAAGTTCACGAGCAACTCGCACAATGGGTAAAAAGTGGTGGTGTTTTAATCTATTGCGGTAAGGATAATGATCCTTATCAATCCGTAATGGAATGGTGGAATACAAAAGACAATCATTACGCAGCTCCATCAGAACATTTATTTAAACTGCTACAAATAAATAGCCCGTCACAAGGAAAATACAAAGCAGGAAAAGGAACTGTTTATATTATTCGCGATGATCCTAAAGAGTTTGTTATGCAACAGACCAACGACTCCATGTTTGTAAATACAGTTAAGCAAGCATTTGAACAGGATGCCGGTGCGGGCAAATTGATCTTTAAAAATTCTTTCTATCTGAAAAGAGGACCATACGATATCATTTCTGTATTAGACGAAAATGCCGATAATAAACCTTACATTGTTAATGAGCCGGTAATCGACCTGTTCGATCCGAAATTGCCGGTATTAACATCCAGGTCGGTTGAACCGGGAAAACAAGCGCTGCTGTACAATCTCAGCAGGCTTGAGAACAAGCAACCGCAGGTACTTGCGTCTGCATCAAGAGTCTATGATGAAGTTATTAAGGCTAGCTCCTATTCATTTGTTTCCAAAAGTCCGCTGAACACAACCAACAGCATGCGGATCCTATTACCAAAAGAACCAGCGGAAATTTTGTTGACTGATAAGAATGGAAATAAGATAGCAGATGTAAAATCTTCCTGGGATAACGCTTCGAAAACAGTTTATCTGAGCTTTGAAAATGATCCGGAGGGAACAAAAATAAGTTTGAAGTGGTAAGCCCTGATCGAATGTTTTTTTGGCTACACAGAGAAAAAGACAAGAGAAGCACAAAGTCACACAAAGTTTTCAGCAAAAAATAGCCGGTACGAAACCGGCTATTTTCTATTATCTACTCAAACGAAATGACGAACTGCGCGCAGTTAACGAACCTCTGCTTCAACCGGGGTCTGCTTTTTGATCTTATTACGAAATGTGAGATCAAATACGAACCATCCCGAAAAAACTCTTTTATTCATTTTTTATTTCGACAGTTCCCGCAACCGGCTTCATTGAAGGATTGAAGTACTCATCAATGCCGGAACCGTTCCGGCAACAGTATGTTTTTTCCCATAAATTTAATTTTTGTTAACCATCATTTAGGCTATAGGCCTTACCTTCACTCCCACTTTAAATACACGATGGCTTATGAATAAATACGCATTCATCCTGCTTTTCAGCCTGCTGGCAATCAACACCTTTTCCCAAAAAAACGACACACTTCCCGGGTTCAAGAAAAATCCCAACATCCCGGCATTTAAAATAATGCAGAGCGATAGTTCCTGGTTCACCAAAGCTGACCTTCCCAAAAATCAGACTGTTTTATTTGTCTATTTTAACCCGGAATGCGGCCACTGCCAACTTACGGCTGATGCATTTTCTAAAAAGATGGATGAGCTGAAGGATGTGTTCATGGTTTGGGTTACCTATCATGCTACTCCGGCACAGATTCAAAAATTTGCCGACGATTTTAATCTCAGCCAATACAGCAATATCCGCTTTGGCCGCGATCCGCAATATTTTATCCCATCCTTTTTTGAGGTGAAATTCACGCCGTTTATGGCTGTATATGATAAAAAAGGAAAATTCTTTCAGTCTTACCCTGAAGGGACGGATCCTGACACACTGGAAAAACTCGTGCATAAACACTAAAATCATATTTCAAACAAAGTCTCAACCCCTACCTTTGATGCGCAAAAAATAATTTTTCAATCCAATAAATTATATCAAATGAAAGTAACAGTTGTAGGTGCCGGTGCAGTTGGAGCAACCGCTGCCGATAATATTGCCAGGAAAGAGCTTTGCCAGGAACTAGTTTTATTAGATATTAAAGAAGGCATTGCAGAAGGTAAGGCCCAGGATATGATGCAAACAGCAGCATTGCTGGGTTTTGATACACGTATTGTAGGAAGCACTAATGATTATGCTAAAACTGCAGGTAGTGATGTAGTAGTTATAACCTCAGGTTTACCTCGTAAACCAGGCATGACCCGCGAAGAGTTGATTGGTGTAAATGCAGGTATCGTAAAAGGCGTTGCTGAAAATATTCTGAAATATTCTCCGAATGCTATCATTATTGTGGTTTCTAACCCAATGGATACAATGACTTACCTGGCTTTACAAGCTACAGGCTTACCTAAAAACCGCATTATCGGTATGGGTGGTACATTGGATAGCAGCCGCTTTAAATATCAACTGAGCCAGCATTTAGGTTGCAGCCCTGCTGATCTTAACGCAGTAGTTGTTGGCGGACACGGCGATACTACAATGATTCCTTTGATCAGACTGGCTACGTGGAACAGTGTACCTGTAACTAAATTCTTAAGCGCAGAACAACAACAGCAGATCGTTAATGATACAATGGTTGGCGGTGCTACTCTTACCAAACTGATCGGGACTTCAGCATGGTACGCACCAGGAGCAGCTTGCGCAGCTTTGGTTGAATCTATTTTGCGCGATGAAAAGAAACTGTTCACTTGTTGTGTAGCATTGGATGGCGAATACGGACAAAAAGATATTTGTCTTGGCGTTCCTGTTACCATCGGCAAAAATGGCTGGGAAAAAATCCTTGATTTTGAATTGAATGCCGACGAACAAGCAGCTTTCAACAAAAGCGCAGATGCAGTTAGAAGCATGAATGATGTATTGAAAACGCTATAAAAATTCCCCGCCTGACTGACATCAGTCAAGCAGGAAAAGTCAAAATTCAAAAAACGGATGCGACAGCTCTACTAATTTAAACAGAGCTTTGTGCGAGTTTTTGAATTTTGGCTTTTTTATTTTGAGATGAAATAATGGTCCTTTAAACAAATTGACTTAAGAACAAAACCTGATCGATAAACCAAAAAAGGATCGAACTGAAAGTTTTGACTTTTGAATTTTGAATTTTGACTTAATCGGTTACCTCCGCCTCAGCCCCTTCTCCACCCTTTCCACAATCATATCAATATTCTGATCATTCATACACTTAAAGTGACCTTTGGGACATTTTTTGTAGCCTATCTTACTGCAAGGGCGGCAGCTTAGATGATCTATTTCGAAACGTGTGTCTTTGTTTTCATTTTCGCCATAATACGCCGACATCCCAAATGCGGGAACAGTGTTTCCCCAAACGGAAACAACAGGTTTGTTAAAGGCGGATGCAATATGCATCAATCCTGTATCGTGTGTGATAATGTATTTTGCTTTGCGCGTAAGATCAGCGCTTTCATTCAATCTAAATTTGCCGCAGGCGTTGTAAATCTTTACATCATCTACAGCTGCAATTACATCACCATCGTTTTTGTCTTCAGGGCCTCCTAATAAAACAATCGGGTGTTTGATTTTAATACACAGCTCTTTTAGTTTTTCTACAGGCAGTTTTTTGGTGTTAAGCGCCGCCCCTATAACTATACCTATAAAGCCCGCGTGATGACTGGTTGGCAAGTCATTGATATCTACCTCGTCCGTTCCGGGAATAAAATAATCCAGCCCCCGGCCATCATTGTTTACACCGAACGCAGAAACTGTGGCCATATAGCGGTCTACAATATGAACATCTGGAAGCTTGTTTATTTTAAGCGCAGTAAACAACCACTTTTCTACATTTAATTTGTCGAAGGAAAAGCTTTGTACTTTTAAAGCGCGCTTTACGCGCAGTGTTCTAAGATTGTGATGAAGATCGATAACGTAATCAAACTGCTCTTCTTTTAGTTCAGCAATCATTGCATCCCAGTCGTCGCCCAGTTCGTGCACTTTATCAACGTGTGGATTGGTCTTGAGAATTCCGCTAAAAGTTTTTTTGGTAAGATAGTGGACTTCCGCACCTTCCACCTGCTGCTTCAGGCAACGCACAACCGGCGTTGTTAAAACAATATCACCAATAGAAGAAAAGCGGATGATCAGAAACTTCATGATACGTTGTACGTTGTAAGTCGAAGCTTAAAGCCCAAAGCCTAAAGCCTAAAACTTGTTTGATATTTATACTACTAGTTTTGCGCCTCATACCTCATACCTCACACCTGATACCTCGTCCTACGCCTCCACATAATCCAAATCCTTTCCAAATGTTTCTTCCAGCTTTGTCCAGGCCCAAATGCCACCGGTGAAAACAATAATACCTACAAAAATATTGGCGTATACTGAATTGAAGTGCATGGAATACTTGAAAAATTCATACATCAGGTTTATTAACACTACGGCCCCCCTAACAAAATTGGGAGCAGTATTCGTAACGGTGGAACGGATATTTGTACCAAATGACTCTGCCGCAGTACTCATAAACACAGCCCAATAACCGCCCGCAAAACCGAGCAAAGTTATACCTGCATAAAAGAAGTACTTATTGGTGGCTCCTACAATAAAGAACAATGCGATAAATGTTATCGCCATCGACATGAAAATGATGATTGCTTTTTTCCTGCTTTTTAGCTTCTGAGACAGAAGTCCGCAGGCAAAATCACCCAGTGTCAATCCAAAATAAGCAAGCATAATGGCATTAATGGGAACAGCTTTTCTGTCTGTATCACTGAAAATAAGCCCCATGCCATCCGCTAACTCAGGAGAATACTTGGCATATAACTGGATAATGTACCAGATGGGAATTGCGATCAGTATCACCGCCAGGTATTTTGTCCAGCGTTCTTTTTTCTGAAAGATCAGCAACAGGCTTCCTCTCTTTACATCTTGCTTTTTCATTGTGTCATACATGCCCGATTCAAGCACACCTATACGCAGCAGCAATAACATTAATCCCATGCCGCCACCAACAAAGTAACACATACGCCAGTCGCCCAGCCATTTTACAACAAAGCCTCCCACAACAGCGCCGAGAATACCAGTTCCCGCAACAAAAGCAGTACCCAGTCCACGTTTTTCTTTGTCAAGTACCTCATTCACCATGGTAACTCCGGCGCCCAATTCTCCGGCAAGGCCGAATCCCGCGGCAAAGCGAAGTATGGCATAAACATGCACATCCTTTACAAAACCATTGCAAATATTGGCTATAGAATAAGTAAGAATGGAACCAAATAATACGGATAACCGTCCCTTCTTATCACCCAGGATCCCCCAGAAAAGTCCGCCGACCAACATTCCGGTCATTTGCCAGTTATCCAGCATCAGTCCATAACGTTCGATGGCTTCTTTAGTCGTAATTCCAATGTCTTTTAAACTGGAAGTACGGATCATCCCGAAAAGCAGTAAGTCAAAAATGTCAACGAAATAACCTAAGGCAGCAACAATAACCACTATATTAAATAGTGACGTAGATTTTTGCTTCATATAAGCAATGGTGTTTTAGACAGTAGTTTCCTTTTTCTTTTTGCCCCCGAAGATCATTTTGAGCAGTACAGGAGCTGTTGTGACCAGAATTAACGCGATAATTATTTTTTCAAGATTGTTTTTTACCCAGGCAACTTCACCCAGCAGGTATCCGGCCAGGATCATACTTCCCACCCATGCAATGCTACCAACAACATTGTAGAAAAGGAATTTTTTACGATCCATAGCAACAACACCGGCAACAATTGGAGCAAATGTTCTCACGATAGGAAGAAAACGGGCAAGAATAATGGCAGTACCGCCTTTCTTTTCATAAAATTCTTTTGCCTGCTCAATATGGCGACGCTTAAAGAGCAGCGTATCTCTTCGCTCAAAGAGTAACGGACCTGATTTTCGGCCGAACCAGTAGCCTACAAAGTTTCCAATAATGCCGCAGACAGATATTAATATGATCCAATAAAATAAGTTCGCGGGATCGCTTAAGAACGGAGCCTGATGTTGTGCAATCAGCATGCCTGTAACAAACAGCAACGAATCACCGGGCAAAAAGAAGCCAACAAACAAACCGGTTTCCGCGAAGATGATCAGCGCCACAAGATATAAACCACCATGTTCATGAATCCAGACGGGATCTATCAGTTGCCTTAAGAACTCAGTAAAATCGTGCATAAGTAAGTTTATTTTAGTGAAATTAGTTCCATGAATGACGAGTACGAATTTAGCTGTACGATGTACTTAATCCGAAACAAGATCATTTATATTGTGCTTCTTAACTAAACCATAACTTAATAAGCTACCGCTTCCTCTTCTTCCAACGCTCCTTCCCATTTGCTTACCGCTGCCGCTGCAATGCTGTTGCCTACAACATTTGTTGCACTTCGGCCCATATCCAACAAGGGGTCTATTCCAAGTAATAATGCAAGACCAGCCTCCGGAATTTTAAAAGTGGCTAATGTACCGGCAATAACTACCAATGACGCACGGGGCACGCCGGCAATACCTTTACTGGTGAGCATTAGCACGAGTAACATACTTAATTGTGTGCCAAAATCAAGATGTATTCCGTAAGATTGGGCAATGAACAATGCTGCAAAAGTCATGTACATCATGCTGCCATCAAGATTAAAAGAATATCCCAGCGGAAGTACAAAACTTACGATCTTATCCTTACAGCCAAACTTCTGCAGTTCATCCATGGTTTTTGGAAATGCGGCTTCACTACTCGCAGTAGTAAAGGCTAGTAACACCGGCTCTTTAATTCTTTTTGCAAGATTCAGTATTCTTTTACCGACCATTAGGAAGCCGGCAAAATTCAGGATGCCCCATAAAAGAAGTAAACCCAGGTAAAACTCTAATATAAATAAGGAGTAGGTCTTTAAAATTCCGGGACCTTGCTTTGCAATAATAGCTGTCATGGCGCCAAACACGGCAAGCGGAGCCAGGTTCATCACATAACTGGTAACTTTTAATATAACATGCGCAATTGCGTCAAAGGCCTTGATCACAATTTTGCCCTGCTCACCAATGGCTGCAGTGGCTACACCAAAGAATAAAGAGAACACAACAATTTGTAATATTTCGTTTGTGGCCATTGATTCGATTACGCTTGCAGGAAATACGTGATGTAAAAACTGCTTCAAAGAAAAGCCGACTTTTTCAATTCCCGGAGAATCCGAAGCCTCTGGCAGGGGAACGTGCATGGCCAATCCCGGCTTAAATATGTTTACCAGCAACATTCCAAGAAAAAGACTGGTGAATGATGCGCCCAAAAACCATAGCAGCGTTTTGCCACCTATACGGCCGACAGATTTTATATCCCCCAGTTTTGCGACGCCCACAACCAGTGTAGAAAACACGAGCGGCGCCACAATCATTTTAATCAGTCTTAAAAAGACATCAGCTATAAGGGAAAACGGTTCCAGTTTACTATCCCGGGCCGTTAGTATTGGTGTGCGTTCTTTATTGAACTCTTTTTTCTCTGCCTCAAGTTGTTTGTAAGCTGCAGATCCGGTGTCCACACCTTTCAGGCTGGTGTTTATCTGCTCAATCTTTACTTCAAGATTGTCAAGCTGCTTATTTTCTTTATGAACATAAGTGGTGTTTAATATAAATCCAAGAATAATACCGGCAAGCAACGCTAGAATAATAAATAAAGTCAACCTGTTTTTGCGCGCAGGGGTGGCTCCTTCCATACTTATCTTTACTGTTAATGGCGCAATATAGTATTTATAAGCTAATGTTTACGATGCATGGGAAGAATTGAAGATTGAAGACTTTGCCAATGCGCACACATATATACATTATAATACATAAGAACAAACGAGATTTAAAATCAATTAGTTGACCGGGAAAAATGAAAGGAAATCCGATAAAAACCGTGTTTTTTGATTGCTAAAATGAATAAATGATTATTTTGCCCAATCTATTAAAATCAAAATCAATAAAAACTCTATGAGTTTATTCGTACGAAAGCCTCTGGATCAATTGCTTAAGCAGGCAGATGATTCAGAAAAGGGGCTGAAAAGAACGCTTGGTGCCGCTAACCTTGTTGCGTTGGGGATTGGAGCCATCATCGGCGCCGGCCTTTTTGTGAGAACTGCTGCTGCTTCTGCTGAAGCTGCTGGTCCTGCCGTTACACTTTCATTTATAGTAGCTGCTATAGGTTGCGCATTTGCCGGTTTATGCTACGCTGAATTTGCTGCCATGATTCCTATCGCCGGTAGCGCTTACGCCTATTCATATGTAACCATGGGAGAGTTGATTGCCTGGATCATTGGTTGGGCACTTATCATGGAATATGCTCTTGGAGCGGCAACTGTTTCTATTGCATGGAGCGAATATTTAAATAAGCTTTTGGGAGGGAGCATTCCGTACGAATGGTGCCACTCGCCCTTTGAACATGTAAGAATGGTAGCAGGAAACGCAATTAGCAGCTTCCCGGCTGACCTTGCTAAAACAGCTAAAGAAGGCGTGCTTCTTTTAACTGATGAACAATTCAATGGCTTGTCCGCCGACCTTAAATCGCTTGTAGTAACGCATACAGGTGTGTTTAACGGACCTGCACTTATCATATTAATATTATTAACCTTATTGCTGATCAGAGGAACACAGGAATCTGCTGTGGTTAACGCAATCATTGTATTTATTAAAGTAGCAATTGTATTGTTGTTTATCGCACTGGGCTGGCAGTTTATCAGACCTGAAAATCATACACCTTATTTAATACCTGATGGAGCGCCTGGTCATGAAGGATTCTTCAAGCACGGCTGGGGAGGCGTTCTTGGCGGAGCTGCAATTGTATTCTTCGCATTTATTGGTTTTGATGCTGTTAGTACTGCTGCACAGGAGGCAAAAAATCCTAAAAGAGATATGCCGATCGGGATCCTTGGTTCATTGGTTGTTTGTACCATTTTGTATATCCTTTTCGGTCACGTATTAACCGGTGTTGCCAACTGGCAGGAATTTAAAACTGCAGGTAAAGAAGCATCAGTTGCATACGCTATCCAGACGTACATGAAAGGATATGGCTGGTTGGGAACAAGTGTTACCGTAGCTATCCTTGCCGGTTTCTCTTCAGTTATCCTGGTGATGCTGATGGGACAAAGCCGTATTTTCTATACGATGAGTAATGATGGATTGATCCCAAAAACATTCGGTAAACTGCACCCCAAATACAAAACCCCGTACATGGCAAACTGGATCCTGTTCGTTTTTGTTGGACTGTTTGCTGCTTTTGTTCCTGGAAGCGTTGCAGGGGATCTTACGTCTTTCGGTACCTTGTTCGCTTTTGTGCTGGTTAGTGCGGGTGTTTGGATCTTACGCAAAAAACAACCAGGCATTGAGCGTCCGTTCAAAACACCGCTCGTTCCTATTGTGCCTATTTTAGGTATCGTGATCTGTGGTGGCATGATTGTAGCACTTGATGCTCAAACACTTAAGGTTGCTTTCACATGGATGATCATCGGTTTGTTTGTTTACTTCGGTTACAGCCGTAAAAGAAGCAAACTTCGCAATCCGGCAGAGATTCTTCCAAAAGCAAAAGATTTCCAATAAAATTTACAAACCGCCTTCGGGCGGTTTTTTGTTGAACGGAGCTGAAAGTTTAAATTTGCCCTCGCTTAAAAACAAAGACAGCTTCAGGTGCTGAGTTGCAACTGATTAAAACACCGGCCTGAATTGCTGATTAACGTATATCATAACTTTTATAACGTATAGTTTACTATGGGAAGGATTTTTGAAGTTCGTAAGGCCACCATGTTCGCTCGTTGGGACAGAATGGCAAAACAATTTACCCGCATTGGAAAAGAGATTGCAATTGCTGTTAAAGCCGGCGGTCCTGATCCCGCAACCAACCCCGCTTTGCGCAGATGTTTTCAGAATGCGAAAAGTGTTAATATGCCCAAGGATCGCGTGGAAGCTGCTATTAAGAGAGCACAGGGCAAGGAAATGGACAACTACGAAGAAATTTTATATGAAGGTTACGCGCCTCATGGCGTTGCCATATTGGTTGAGACTGCTACGGACAACCACGTCCGTACCGTTGCAAACGTAAAAAGTCACTTCAACAAAGGCGGTGGTGCTTTAGGTAACAGCGGCAGCGTGAGCTTCCAGTTTAATAAAATGGGTGTGTTCAAATTAAACCCTGCAGGGCTTAATACCGAGGACCTGGAACTGGAATTAATTGATTTCGGCCTGGAGGAAATGGGTGAAAGTACTGACGATAATGGTAACCCAATTTTAGTTTTACGCTCAGCTTTTGTTGACTTTGGTAAGCTTCAAAAAGCGCTTGAGGACAAAGGTATTACTCCATTAAGCTCCGAACTTGAATGGATTCCTTCTACCACTGTTCCGGTTACCGATGTTCAGGCTGAAGAAGTAAGTAAGCTGATTGAACGTCTTGAGCAGGATGAAGATGTGAGCAAGGTATTCCACAACATGGGATAGAGCAAGACCGTAAGACGTAAGAAAGTAAGATAGTAAGAGGCGCAAGATGCTGAAGAAGTATCCTGCGCCTTTCTTTTTGAAGATCGTAAGACCGTAAGACAGTAAGACATGTAAGAGTACTGTTGCGGGGGCAGCAGACTCATGAATTGCGATTTCTTACACGTCTTACATGTCTTACGGTCTTACGTGTCTTACACGTCTTACACGTCTTACATGTCTTACATGTCTTAATTTTGCATTATGCAATTCAGCAACATTATTCTCTTCGATGGGGTTTGTAATCTGTGCAACAGCTCGGTGCAATTTGTTATCAGGCATGATAAGGATGCGAGATTTAAATTCGCATCCCTGCAGAGTGAGTTTGGACAGAAAATATTGAGAGAGGAGCAGCTACCCGTTGATGACCTGCGTTCATTTATTCTAATTGAAAACGGAAGAATTTATACAAGATCAACTGCGGCGCTGCGTGTAGCAAGGAAACTTGATGGCGGATGGCCATTGCTGTATGGTTTTATCGTCATTCCGAGATTTATACGCGACGCGATTTATGATTTAATTGCAAAGAATCGTTATAGATGGTTTGGAAAACAAGAGGCTTGTTGGGTACCAACACCAGAATTGAAGAACAGGTTTGTTTTGTCTGCCAGCGAAAGTAGATAGTTATTCCATCTGAGCTGAGGCTTTCTTCTTCCCCATGGGACATAATAATTACACGGAGGAAAGGCAGGAGGAGACACAGAGCGGCACAGAGAATTTTGACTCGAAATCATTCTGCATTTTAGTACCTTTTATTTATTCCATCTGCATATGATCTATTGAGGAAGGCCGACTTGCATTCATTTGCCCATTCGCACACTCGCACATTCATTCTCAATTTTCAATTAGAATCAAGCCTTTCAGCCATATCATCAATTGAAATACTTTCTGGGTAAAAGGTTAATAATTTGGCAATCACTTCTTCCACTATTGCATCCGGGCAACTGGCACCGCTGGTAATCAGAATTTTTACCGGATCTTTTCCAGGTAAAAAGTCAAGTGTTACCTTCTCTTCTTTTGTTACCCAATTGCAATGATGAATCTCGTTTTTAGAAAGGAGCTTATCTGCACTGTTGATAAAATAAGTTTTCAGTTTTTCTTCACAGAGCTCTACAAGGTGGGAAGTATTACTACTATTATATCCGCCAACAACAATAGCCAGATCGGCATCAGTTTGTAGCATACCGGTTACCGCGGATTGATTATCATTGGTTGCGTAACAAAGTGTATCGCGCGTATCGGCAAACCGCTCGCTAATATTGCTGTCATTCAGCATATAGCGGTCTTTCATCGCCTGCTTCAGGTATTCAGCAATTGCCTGTGTATCGGTAGCCAGCTGTGTAGTCTGGTTAACAACACCAATTTTTCGCAGATCTTTTGTTACATCAAAACCATCTGAGTAACGGCCCTGGAATGCAGTATAGAAGTCTTCAGGTTTTTTCTCGCCCGTAATAAATTTCGCCAGCTCTATCGTATCCTTCATGTCATTTACAATCACTGCCGGGGTGTTGGATGACGCATGTGAAAATGTAGCGCGGGTTTCTTCATGTTTAGGTTTGCCGTGAATTACAATGCTGTAGCCCTTGGTTGCAATCTGTTCGCTGCGGTTCCAGACTTTTTCAACAAAAGGACAGGTAGTATTGTATTTCTCTGTCTGGATTCCTTTTGCTTTAAGCAACGCTTCAACCTGTAATGTGGTCCCAAATGCGGGAATGAGTACCACGTCATTTTCATTCAGTTCATCAAACGGAATCAGTTGTTTGCCATAAGTATCCTGCAAAAATTGCACCCCACGTTCCTGCAGATCTGCATTTACCTGTGGATTGTGGATCATTTCGCTTAGCAGGAAAATGCGTTTGCCGGGGTTTTCGTCGATAGTTGTAAAAGCTATCTCGATAGCATTCTCTACACCATAACAAAAGCCGAAATGACGAGCCAGGTATATGTGGACGGGACCGAAATTCAATAAAGTAGGCGTGAAATCTTTTTTTAATTTGTCGTTCTGTTTCCGCTTGTTCTTTACTGCACTGATCAAACTACTCCTGTATATGTTTGGAACATTGAATTGTTTCATGGTACGCAAAGGTACGAAGAAGCGTGCAGCTAATAGCTAAGAGCTGTCAGCTTTCAGCTATTAGCTACCAGCCCTTGCCAGATCGAAATTCGCTTTGAAGGCCTGAACCTAAGCCTCTGTGTTGCTCCGTGTCTCCTCCGTGCGGCTCTGTGTAATTGTATTTTTTATTTGCACAGAGAAAAGAGCAAAGTAGACGCAGAGCTATATATAGTGATATTCTTTTTATGGCTACATGGAGTCCTATCGCAATAACACCACGGTTCCCTTCCGCTCAATTGGTCCACAATTATTTTCGGCGCGGATGAAGTAAACATATGTGCCGCCGGCCAGCAGCTGTCCCTTGTAGCGGCCATCCCAACAATCATTGGGATTATTGGTATGGAAGACCAGGTTACCTAAACGGTCAAACACACTAAAATCAAACTTTGAAACAACTCCCCAATAACGGATTCCAAAACAATCGTTCAAACCATCTCCATTTGGCGTGAATGCATTTGGCATCAGGTTCTCTCCTTTTCTTACCGTCAAAATATCAACCATAATGCTATCACTGCTTACGCAACCGTTCATATCAGTGCCTGTTACCACATATTTTGTGGGCGTCGTTGGTCTGGCTATAGGATTGGCAGTGTTTACATGATCCAAGCCAGTTACGGGTGACCAGCTGTATTTGTAAGCGCCCGATACCTGTAATTGCGCACTACCATTACTGCAATCAAGATCGTTTGATTTAGTAATACTGATATTGGGTAGCGCATTAACTTTCAGCTTCACCGTTTGCGTGTATACCGTTGTCCCCGGCGCCGAGATCATGCAGCGGATATACATCGTATATACTCCTGTTGTATCGAAAGTATTGTTTGTAGCGCCAGGAATATCATACCACTCAGCACCATCGCTGCTTTGTTGCCATTGATATGCTATTGAACCCCACTTGCCGGTCATGGTGGCAAGCGTTGAAAAGCCGGCGTTATTGTTCACACATACAGCTTTGGGTTGAGGCTGTACATCCACAGAAATTACAGCACCGGTTACAGTCAATGTTCCATCCTGGTAGATGAGGTTATAGTTGGCCGCCGAGCCGCCACTTACTGAAATCTGGTAATCGCCGGGCATACTGGAGGATATAGCGCTGGTCGCCGCAGTTGGAGCTAGAATTGCAGATTCATCCTCGCCATTTACAAATCCACTATAGTTAATAGCCAGGGCCGGATTGTTTTCTCCATATGGCCTCGAGGTATCATTGGCTATAACGGCAAGGTCTTTCTTGTTTATTTGCACGGCGATAGCAACTGATGGCGCCGCGAGGTAAATTGCATCTCCAGGTTGAGCAATAGAAATTATCGCTGTACCTGCCCCTTTAATTGTCAGCATGCCAGAATTGTTCACACGGACGACATTCGTGTCACTGCTGGAATAAGAAATTGACAGGTTTGACGAAGAGGCACCGCTCACATCCACCGTAGCATCACCATATGTAGCCATAATTATTCCTCCCGGGGTTTGTGCATTCAGCGATATTGATTGGCTTTTCTTACCCACTGTTAACACTGCATTGTTGCTGGTTGTTGTAGCACAAACGCCGGTTATCACACAACGATAGATGTAGCCATCCATATTGAGACTTGCATTTGTGATCTGCAATGCAGCAGTTGTCGAATTGCTATAAGTACCATTATCTGTAATGGCAGCAAAGCCAGCACCGGTATTCACTTCCCATTGATAAGCGAGTCCGGTACCTGTTGCCGATACATTAAAGTTTGTGTTATCACCGATTACAATATTGTCTGGCTGCGGCTGTATAGTTATTGATGGAAGAGTGTTTACTGTAAGATTCAACGTTGTTGTGCTATCACAGCCCGTAAGCAGAGAAGGTGTTGTATAAGTGGCCGCATTATTACCTCCGGCTGTAACGGTTATACCATTCCATACATACGGCAATTGATCGGCGCAGATGGTTATATCCTGCGTTGCTGCCCTCAGCGGATTTACAGTGAGATACAAGGTCGTTGTACTGTCGCAGCCCGTCAACAGAGAAGGAGTTGTATAAGTTGCCGCATTAACACCTCCGGCATTTACAGTTATGCCGTTCCATATGAATGGCAGTTGGTTAGCACAAATAGTGATATCCTGTGTCGCTGTTTTTAATGGACTTACTGTAAGGTCCAGGGTAGTTGTACTATCGCAGCCAGTGATCAAAGATGGTGTTGTATAAGCTGCAGCATTACTACCTCCGGCATTAACTGTTATACCGTTCCATACGAATGGCAATTGATCGGCACAGATAGTAATGACCTGTGTTGCTGTTTTCAGCGGATTTACCGTAAGACTTAAAGTAGTTGTGCTATCACAGCCTGTAACCATAGATGGTGTTGTATAAGTTGCGGCTGCGCTGCCACCTGTGGTTACCGTTATGCCATTCCACAAATAAGGCAACTGATCCGCACAGATGGTGATGCTCTGCGTTGCATTCTTCAATGGATTAACCGTAAGATTTAAAGTGATGGTACTATCGCAACCCGCTACCAAAGATGGTGTAGTATAAGTTGCTGCATTGTTACCTCCGGACATCACACTAATTCCGTTCCACGGATAAGGAAGCTGATCAGCACAGATCGTTATGTCCTGCGTTGATGTTTTCAACGGATTAACCGTAAGATTTAAAGTGGTTGTGCTATCACAGCCCGTTACTAAAGACGGGGTTACATAAGTAGCAATATTATTTCCTCCGGCGGTTATTGTTAAGCCGTTCCATACATATGGCAATTGATCGGCGCAGATGGTTATGTCGTCTATTGTGCTTCTCAACGGATTGACCGTAAGGTTTAAAGTAGTTGTACTGTCGCAGTTTGTTATTAAGGAGGGCGTCGTGTAAGTGGCAACGCTATTTCCCCCCGCCGTCAACGTTATGCCGTTCCACAGGTATGGCAATTGATCAGCACAAATAGTGAGATCTTCTACTGCGCTTTTCAGTGCATTAACCGTGAGGTTTAAAGTAGTTGTACTGTCACAATTTGTCACTTGCGATTGAGTTACATAAGTGGCCACTCCATTACCTGCATTGGTTACGGTAATCCCGTTCCAAACATACGGCAACTGATCGGCGCAGATGGTCAAATCCTCTACGGCTGCTATTAACGGATTTACGGTAAGGTTCAATATGGTAGCACTATCGCAACCAGTTACAAGAGACGGCGTTGTATAGGTCGCCACATTGTTGCCCCCTGTAGTCACCGTTATACCGTTCCAGCTGTAAGGCAACAAATCAGCGCATATGGTTACATTATCGGTTGCTGTGATCAATGGGTTAACTGTCAGATTCAAAGTAGTCGTACTATCGCATCCCGTCAATAAAGATTGAGTCGTATAAGTAGCCACACCGTTGCCTCCGGCTGCTACGGTTATTCCATTCCAGGTATAAGGCAGCGCGTTGGCACAGATGGTAATATCCTCAGTCTTTGTTTTTAAAGGATTAACTGTTACATTAAGTGTAGTTCCCGGACCACCACACCACGGAGTAAAGGTATACATCCCGGAAGCGGTATTGTCGACTGTCGCAGGGCTCCACGTACCACCGATCCCATTGTTAGAAACAGCTGGTAATACAGGTGCCGTTGAGCCATAACAAAAATCATTTACCGGATCAAACACAGGTGTTTGAGGCTCCAGTTTGGCGCCAATGGCCATGAGGTTCAAAATACCAAAAGAACTTGAGCTGATACCAATACTTTTGATTAGTTTGCCCTGACCTGAAGCAGGCATGTTTATTGGCATTTCGAACAAGTACGGAAACATCTCTCCATTACAAGTAGCATAACTTCTCGGTATCCGGTACAGTTTACTGGTAAGTTCAAAGGGAGCTTCGTTGATAGGATCAGGCAGACACCAATCGGGCATGTTCAGGCTAACAGCTGCCGTAGTGTTATCCGTAAAGGTAAAGGTTGCAGAAAATGCCACTGGGCCATTTCCACTCATTCCGACAAAATATAGCTTAGATGCTTCGAACGGATTTTGCAAAGTCAACGTCTTGCTTTGTCCCCATCCCAGGAAAATATCATTGTTCTGATTATATGGCTGAAGTGTGTAAGTAATGCCTGTATTGGTTGTTGTATTTGTGGATGTTATTTGCCTAATATTCTCATCAGGCAATGCTCCCGTACTGGCGTCAACACAAGTACTGCCTCCTGGCGCAAATGAAGGACTCACCAGCGCAAAATCAGAAAAGTCCGCGGCTACAGATGTGGACCCTGATGCCGGCCCGATTCCATCAGCAATAATATCAGCATTAAAATCACTCGCCAGTAAAGGAATCTGTCCGTACATGCCCCCATTTGTCACCATTATGGATACAGTAACCGGCGCAGTCACACACTGCCCCGCATCCGGCGTAAAAGTATAAGTGCCCGAAGAAGTATTGCTAACCGTTGACGGATTCCACGTTCCGGTAATTCCGTTGTCTGAAGTCGAAGGCAATGTTGGCATCGGCGAGCCAGAACATATATAAGCCGGTAAGCTAAATTCTGCCGCCTGGATCATTTTCACATGAGCTGAAACACCTGATATCCATACTGGCGACGGAGATGCCGTGCAATACACTTTACAACGAAAATAGCCATCAGCAGTTACACTGGTATATACTAATGCGGGATTCGACAAGGGTGAGCTAATATTTGACCAGCCCGTAGCCCCATCCGCCGACGATTCCCATTGGTAAGTAAGACCTGTCACATTTGGCATAACAGCCGTAATGTTCAGGTTAACCATACCTGACGACGGACAAACAAATTTTGGCGAAACTGTTGCGGGAGATGCAAACGGAAAAACAACTCCCGGATCACTGCAGTCTGTAGCCGCCAGGCCTGATAACGGCGATTGTGCAGCGGAATTTTGTTCCCGCACGCCAGCTGTGTTTGCAGGAACTTCTTTATCCGCCTCTGCCGCCGGCTCATTGTACCCCACGCCGATGCCGAAAATTATTGGAAGCTGCGTATAAACCTGATTGGATAACAACAGTACAAAAAATATGATGAGCACCTGGCGTAACCGGCCAGACTTAGCAAGGATGGTGTTTTTCATAATAGATAGTGTACACACTGCAGGGCCTGCAGTTCGTGAAGCAGTTTTTAAAATAAATCCATCAAACTATCCGGGATCTATTCAAAAAGAATTGGGTCGCGAAAACTGTACTCATTCGAAAGAATGGCTGAATTGCGCAGATGCACTACGACGGAAAAATCAAACCGCGTTAGTGTTGATTGTATAGGTTTCATACAATTAGGATATTGGTTATTGGAATGTGGTTGTTGCTAACAATCAGTAGCCGAAAAAGCAACAGCACCGCATTTATTAAGGCCATAAAGATAAATGAAAGATGGATTCGCAACACTGACTATCGATAAATGGATTTTTGACCTTTGCTCATTGCATCGAATGCTGAAAATTCACGGCAGCCACACCTGGTACTTTCCGAATCACTATATTTAGTCATGGAAAAAAATCACGTGGTCCTTATCAAATGCGCCGACCAGAAAGGACTGATTGCAGCTATCACGGGTGTTCTTTTCAGGAATAACCACAACATTCTTTTGATGAAGGAATTTGTTGAACCGGAAACCAATACTTTTTTTGCCAGGTTTGAACTCTCCGGTGAGCTTAATACAGAAACACTGCATACACAACTGGAAGACGCTTTACCCGCAGGAACACGCATCTCCATCAACCCTAAAAGAAAAAAAGACATTGTTATACTTGTTACAAAAGAACATCATTGTTTAAGCGACCTCCTCATACGCTATTACTTTAATGAATTGCATGCCAACATCAAGGCTGTTATCGGCAATCACGATATTCTAGAAGCCTTCACAGAGAAATTCGGCATCCCGTTCCATTTCCTCAGTCACGAGCATATTGAACGAAACGATTTTGAAACAAAGCTGTCATCACTCATAGATCAGTACGCTCCGGATTACGTGGTGCTGGCCAAGTTCATGCGGATTCTGTCGCCTTCATTTGTCGCACAGTATGAAGAACGCATCATTAACATACACCATTCGTTCCTGCCCGCATTTATCGGCGCAAATCCTTACCGAAAAGCTTATGAGCGCGGTGTAAAACTAATTGGCGCTACTGCTCATATAGTAAACAACGATCTTGATGAAGGACCAATCATCACCCAAAAAATAATTCCGGTTGACCATGAATACGATGTAAAAGGAATGATTGAAGCTGGTCATGAAATTGAAAAATCCGTTCTTGCTGATGCGCTCAAACTTGTGTTGGAAGACAGGGTGTTTGTGGTGCGGAATAAGACGATCATATTTAATTGAGAATTGAAAATGGAATGCGAGAATGTGCGAATATGCAAATGTGAAAATGTTGGGCCGGCCATAGGTGGTATGTAGTGGAGGATGGGTTTGCAGAATAGGTACACCCGGGTTGTTGTTTTGTTACACATGTAACATTTTTCCAATTATTTAAAGCTTAACTACTTTGTCGAAAAGTTGCTAAATAAACGTTTTATTGCATGCAACCGATTTACCATATTATTAATCCTGATTAATATAATTACGGCCACTTAAGGCGAACAATTTGCATGCTTCTTGCATTATTAAAATAAAAAGTGCAAGAGATGGATGTAAAAATGAACGAAGCGACAAACAACCGGCCACAGGGCGATAGGCTAATAGCAGCTCCGCATGTTTTTATCAACCTGCAATCTTATATTAAGCAGCTAAAATCTGAGGAAGCCTGGCAAAAAAATGACCGCAATGCCATAACCGTCTTTAAAACTGAAGGTGTGACGGTGGTGGTGGTTGCAATGCATGCTAACGCAGAAATCAATGACAATGTTGTGAATGGCATCCTAACCTTGCAGGTGCTGGAAGGAAGTGTGGAAGTTGTAGTAAACGGAACTACAGAAAGCATCTCACAGCGCCAGATGCTGGCCATTGAGCGGCAGGTAAGCCATCATATAAAAGCAACGGAAGACAGCTTTCTCTTGTTAACCATCAACGGCAAAGAGTAACCTCTTACGATCTTACGGTCTTACGATCTTACTGTCTTACGGTCTTCCAATGTGGCATACATTCCTCATTTGCAGCGATTCGGCAACAGTATTTACAGCAAAACCAAAGGTGCAGTACACGCAAAAAGGTTTATTTGAAGAGATTGCAGCCATTTTTCACCATTTTTTTCTTTGAAAAGGCTTACTTCCTAATATTCGTTAGTCATGGCAAATGATTTGTGGCAGAATCAGTGATAACCCATTATTCATTCTTAAAAATATCCAGATGGCGAAATATTCTGCAAAAAGCCAGAAAAAGGTAGAAAAGAGCATGCACGAAATGAAAGAAGGGAAACTGAAAAGTGGACGCAGTGGTAGAAAAGTTACTAATCCCAAACAAGCTATAGCAATTGGCTTGTCTGAAGCAAGAGAAGAAGGAGCGAAAGTTCCTAAAAAAGCTGCTTCTAAAACCGCAAAAAAAGCAGCGCCAAGAAAAACAGCTAAGCGCGCTGCACCCAAAAAAGCAGCAAAAAGAGCTGCACCTAAGAAAGCAGCAAAAAGAAGCGCACCCAAAAAGGCAGCTCGTAGAAAGTCTGCCAGTAAAAAATCCTGACTATGTGAGACCCAAAAAGAGAGTGGCGATTGATATAGGCATATCCATCACCACTCTTTTATATTAAAATAAGCCTGTCGCTATACGACTAAGTTCTTAATTACCATTTTGCATCAATTCCACGCTGCGGCTAATAAAATTGGTAAGATCATTCCCTTTCAGCAAACCCTGTGACAACAGTGCCAGATCAGCCAGGTTTCGAACCTGCTTTTCCTTTTTTGACTTGTCTTCTTCTTTCAATAAGTGCTGGTAGATCGGGTGATTACCGTTCACTGTTAATGTTACTTCGTCCGGCATGTTTGCATAAAATGCGCTCATTCCTCCGCCCATAGCAGCCATATCTTTCATACGACGCATCAGTTCAGGACGGGTAGCTACAACCGGAGCAGTTTCGGGACTAAGCCCTTTTACCTCCACGGTTACATGAAGATCCGGGATCTGCACGCCAAATAACTCTTTTAATTGGGTTGTTTCGTCGCTATTAAGAACAGAGTCTGTATCCTCCTGCTTGTCAATAAGGTTATCAACAATGTCTGCATCCACGCGCGTAAAATGGATGTTTTCCCATTTCAGCTCCATGTTATTGATAAAGGCTGCATCCACAATGGTTTCCATTTTAACCACTTTGTATCCCTTGGCTACAGATGCTTTGATATAGGCATCCTGCTGTACCGGATTTGTAGTGTACAGAATAACCTGCTTCCCTTCTTTGTTTTTTTGCAGCGTTTCTGTTTCTATTTTGTATTCTTCTAACGTATAGAACTTCCTGGTTTCAGCATCTTCCATCAGCAGGAACTTGTTTGCCTTATCAAGAAACTTATCGTCAGTCATCATCCCATACTTCACAAACAGGCCAAGGCTTTCCCATTTTTCTTCGAAAGAAGCGCGGTCTGTCTTAAAGATCTCGTCAAGCTTATCAGCAACTTTTTTGGTGATGTGTGCATTGATCTTTTTAACGTTAGGATCCCCCTGTAAGTAGCTACGGCTAACGTTAAGCGGAATATCCGGACTATCGATAACTCCCTGTAGCAGCATTAAAAATTCCGGAACAATATCTTTCACTTCATCCGTAACAAATACCTGGTTGCTGTACAGCTGGATCTTATCTTTCTGTATTTCGTATGACTGCTTTATTTTAGGAAAATACAGGATCCCAGTAAGATTGAAAGGATAGTCAACATTCAGGTGTATCCAGAACAACGGGGTTTCACCGTACGGATATAACTCCTTGTAAAATTTCTGATAGTCTTCAGTTGTAAGATCTGAAGGTTTTTTTGTCCAGATCGGGTTGGTATTGTTGATCTGGTTGTCTTCAAAATAAACAGGTATCGGCAGAAAACGGCAGAATCTCTCGAGAATACCACGAATTCTGTCTGCTTCAAGAAATTCAGTGCTTTCGTCATTAATGTGCAGCACTATTTCAGTTCCTCTGTCAGCCTTCTCCGTCTCGTGCAATTCAAATTCAGGGCTGCCGTCACAGCTCCAGAATACTGCAGGAGCATCCTTGTAGCTTTTTGTAAAGATTTCCACTTTGTCACTCACCATGAACGAGCTGTAGAAACCGAGACCAAAATGCCCGATGATGTTTGCATCCTTATATTTATCCAGGAACTCTTCCGCCCCGCTAAAAGCAACCTGGTTTATGTATTTGTCCACTTCTTCCGCGGTCATACCAATACCACGGTCAATAATGCTTAATGTTTTTTTGTCGGCATCAATCTTAATATCAATGCGCAATTCGCCCAGCTCACCTTTTGCTTCGCCAGTATTGGCCAGCGTCTGCAATTTTTGACTGGCATCTACAGCATTACTTACCAATTCACGGAGAAAAATCTCATGCTCGCTGTAGAGAAATTTTTTAATGATAGGGAAAATGTTTTCTGTTTGAACTCTTATCTGTCCTTTTTGCATAATGAAAACTTTTTTTAATGTCAATCGTTACCGGAAATACGGCAAAATACCTGTACCCGGCTTCATTTTTTAAACCTGAGAAATACACAAACCAAATACCAAAGCTAATACACTGACAGGTTGACAAATGCCCCGGTTAAACAAACCTTTTCCTAACAACATCCACCGCATTGAAAATACCGTGTCATTGTAGTCCCACGCCGATTACCGAATGTGATTTAACTTTAGCAGCTAACGTCAGAACGCTGAACACGCTTTATTTACTATTTTTAGGCCCTTAATTCAAATCTTATTATTCATGGATGTATTAGGTGTTGGTTCCCGGGTAAACCACATTACTTATGGGAAAGGTGTTATAATTCATGTTCATAAAAGAGCTTACGACATTTGTTTTATTGAAGGCGGAATTAAAACACTGAGCAAAGAAAACAATCTTGAAATCATTGAGAAAGTCGAGAGTGAATACAATGTCAGTTTTAATGAGGCAGAAGAGGCTTTAATGAAAATCCTGCGCGAATGGAGCGATGTTTCCGAAGTAATTCCCCTCGGAGAGAAATGGCAAAATGGTCTGATGATCCTAAAGCCCGGTGATAGCTCTCTTAAAGAAAAAGAAATTCCGATCGAAACCTTCTTTCATAAAATTGTGATGCTGCGTGACAGGCTGCGTGTGCTGGAACAGCGCATTAACAGCCATGATAAACTGACTGATGAAGATAAAATTAACATCCAGCAATATATTACCCGTATTTATGGTTCATTAACTACCTTCAATGTGTTGTTCAAGCACAGAATGGATTACTTTGAAGGCGAAAAAACTGAAAAGTAATTAGTAATCCATTAAAAAAACATTGATAATATCCGTACCTGTCCGATATCCAAAAAATAACCACAAAAAGAAATTATTTTAGTTTGTTTAAATTTTTTAGATATGAGTCTGATCAGGGATACCTGGGATGTTTCAAAGGAAATGCTAAGCCTGTCGTCGGAAATCAAAGCCGGACCACGAACGGATCGCGACAAACTGTCTCAGATCCTTTCTGAAATTTCAGATCTTTTAAATGATGTTTACATCAAAATGAAGCAGAAAATCTATCCCCGCACACAGTGTAACAGGTTAAGTGATTTATGCAATGATCTATTCGAATCTTCCCAGCATCTTGTAGGCGAAGAAAAAGCCCGCACGCTAAGTGACCAATTGCAATATGCATTGAAAAACAGTGAAAGGACTTTTGAAGATTTTGTTACGGAAAAGATTTCCTATATGGAGATACAACAACTGGAGGAGGCTTCGGGGAAGTTTAAGGCTTGTTCGGTAATTATTAACTAGCTGTAAGTTATACGTTGCATGTTATACGTAAGAGCTGGAGGGTGAAATCAACCCTCCAGCTCTTGTTATTTAGATAGTAGATAAATCCAGTACAAAACGGTACTTCACGTCATTTTTCAACATGCGATCGTAAGCCTCGTTAATGTAATTCATGGGGATGAGTTCTACATCGGCCACAATATTGTGTTCGGCGCAGTAATCCAACATTTCCTGCGTTTCTTTTATACCGCCAATCATTGAACCAATGATACTGCGGCGATTGTTCAACAGTGTAAAAGCACCAACCGGAGAAGCTTCTGGCGGCAAACCAACTATCACCATCTTGCCGTTAAGGTCAAGCAGATCGAGATATTGCTCATAGCTATGATTTGCTGATACCGTATTCAGAATTACGTCGAAATAGCTTTTGTACTCCTCCATCGCTTCTTTGTCCGTAGTAAGCGCGAATTTGTGTGCGCCAAGCTTTCTTGCATCGGCTTCTTTTGATTTGGATGTACTAAGCATAGTCACTTCCGCTCCAAATGAAACTGCAAATTTTACGGCCATGTGACCAAGTCCACCCAATCCAACAACGCCAACTTTTGTTCCTTTGGTTACACCAACATACCTAAGCGGTGAATAAGTAGTGATACCGGCACACAACAGCGGCGCTACTGCTTTAAGATCAAGCTTCGGAGATACTTTCAATACATACTTTTGGTCAGTAACGATCTGGGATGAATAACCGCCCTGGGCAACGGTCTTGCCATCACGCTCAATGGCATTGTAAGTGCCGGTCATTCCTTCCACACAGTATTGTTCGAGATCTTGTGCACAATTTTTACAAACCCTGCAGGAGTCGACCATTACACCCACGCCGGCAAAATCACCTTCTTTGAACTTTGTAACATTAGAACCAACTTTAACAACGCGGCCAACAATTTCATGTCCGGGCACCATTGGAAAAATAGAGCCACCCCATTCATCTTTTACCTGGTGAAGATCTGAATGACAAACACCGCAGTACAGTATTTCAACCTGCACGTCGTCCGGGCCAACATCTCTGCGTTCAAATGAAAAAGGAGTCAAAGGCGCATTCGCTTTCTGCGCAGCATATGCTTTTGTTGCTATCATAAAAATTTCTGTTTACCTGATTGAACATTGCGCACAATAATGCGCTTATTTTTTTCGGGTACAAATGTAGAGATTGAAGTGAAGAATTCACCCTGTTTTCGACAAGGCATCACACTACTTAAAAAGTTAGTGACTGCTACGTATTACGCGAGGGTTTGAGTATATTTAGAATTGTGCAGACTGTCATGACAGCAACAGATTTTCCCGTAGGGAATTAAGCTCAATAGAAGGGATTGGATTCTAAGCATCCTGGCCCGTTAGGGCTTTAACCAATAAAAGGTTAATGTCCTACGGACAAAGGAATCCAGAACGTTGGATTTTCTATTGAACTTTAAGCCCTACGGGCTATCGACGAAAAGCGTACTGTCATTCCATTTTTGATTTTGGTTAATCAAATTATTCATCGAGGCGACGATACTGCTACAGCTTGCACCATTTTATTTATAGAAGATATGCTTTAAAAAATATCTTGACTAAGCATTCTAATCAGTAAATATTCTCAAACACTTTATCATGGCATCTACACAAACAGTGTTCACCAATAACAGACCATCCAAACCAATTGCGACCATAATAAAGGCCGGATTAATAGCAGGCACGCTTGATATTGTAACGGCCCTGATCATGTTTTACATGAAAACCCACAAGGATCCGATGATCGTGTTTAAATATATTGCCAGCGCCGCATTTGGAAAAGCAGCGTATTCCGGCGCATCTTTTATTGTAGCCGGAATTGTATTTCATTATATCATCGCATTTTCTTTTACCATACTTTATTTCTTCCTGTATCCGCGCATCAAATTCATGCACAACTACCCTGTTCTCGCAGGCTTGACATATGGCATTTGTGTCTGGCTGATTATGAACCTGCTGGTATTGCCATTGACCCAACTACCACCTATCACATTCAATCTTCAATCCGCCATTACAGGCACAATTGTATTAATGCTGGCCATAGGATTGCCGGTTTCGCTCATAGTTCACAATTATTTCTCCCGTAATAAGCGAATGATAGAAAATGATGTAGTTTGAAGAAAAGTGTGTTAAGAGACGGAGAGCGCTGGTGCAGTTTGCAGAAACGCACCAGTAATTAATTCGCTGTTTTTTGCATCCAGTTTTTGTTGTAACAGATTAGCGAATGCCTCAAGGTAATCAATCACATCTTCTCTCACATTTCTTTTCAACCAGCGAAAGCCACCGGCCAAAGCATATAGCACTTCTTTATCATCGAGGTATTCTATGTGATGAATATCTGTGGGAGTCAGTCCGATTCCTTCGAGCCGTGCGATCAACATGTATGCAGGCGCATCCGTTACAGGACAATAGTCTTCCGCAATTTCCGTCCATTCGCCAATACCCGATTGTGCATAAGCCTGTATTTCTTCCCTGCTCAAACTTGTAACCACCTGTAACAGGTTTCCACAATTGCAACCACCGTGATTACCCCACGCATAATAGGCGCCATTACGCAGACGCATTGCTGTTTCCCGAAGCGCTTTTATCAATGTTGTATCTGGAAATGCCATATTGCTTTATTTAAGTTAACAAAGAAAACAGCATCATAGTTACATAAAGTTACAAGCTATCGAGCTTAAAATAACCAAGGTGTATTGCATCTTCTTCCTGAGAACCTTCAGCCGGTTGAATATCAATAACGTATTGCGCTTTTATGTCCTGAGGAAGAATGTCCTGTATTTCATACAGATCATCAACATCCACGCCATATTTATCATCCACATGAGATGCTGCACCGGCAAACCCTGTATGCTGATAGAAAGCAGTCATTTTTGCCTGGGTTATCGCGTCACCCTTCTCTTTCGCAACGGCCAGCATCTTATAATGAAATTCATCAAAAGCATTTTGCCTGTAGCCACCAAGATTAATAAAAAACAATTTGTATGCAGAAGATTGTTGCAACAATTCATTCTTCAACCTAACGGACACCGCCTTACCGTTTACATTTTTTACCTCCCGCCACGCATCAACATGGATCTTGTGCGGACCAGGCCAGAATGCCTTGATCTGAGGGATAAGATCTCTTAATTCTTTTGCTATGCCAAATAACACATCGTGTTGTTCGGTGTTCCTGCCTTCCGGTTTACAACCGAGCAATAACATGTACAGTTTATATTCACTCATAATTTACCGACGGTGAGAATAAGTAAGATTAGAAGATGCAATTTTATTAATATTACAGCTATAAACCAAAGCGTTTTATGGCACTCTATACAAAGATCAATCCCTTCTCCAAAATCAATAATGATACAGGATTTGGCGTTAATGCCAGTAGTTATGGAGGAAGATTTATTAATAAAGACGGCACCTTTAACCTGGAAAAGGAAGGCCTTTCATTCTGGAACCGGTTTAGTGTTTTTCATGCAATGATCAACATGCCTCGATGGAAATTCATATCGGTGATCGTGCTTTTTTTTATCAGCATTAACCTGCTTTATACAATTATCTATATAGTTCTTGGCGTTAATGAATTGCAGGGATATTATAACACCGATAACTGGTCACGGATTAAAGAGATCTTCTTTTTCAGCACCGAAACTTTTACTACGGTTGGGTATGGCAGGGTTAACCCCGTGGGTGACGGAGCAAACATGGTGGCTGCGTTTGAGGCCATGACAGGCTTCCTTTCATTCGCCATTGCAACCGGTTTATTCTATGGGCGTTTTTCCAAACCGAAGGCTTTCTTAAAATTTACCGACGCTGCCCTTATTGCACCTTTTCAGGAAAAGGAGGCATTGATGTTCCGTTTTGTATCTTATAAAGACAATCATTCTCTAACCAATGCAGAAGTCAAAGTTAATCTGAGCCTGTTGGCTTTAGAAAATGGTAAATCCGTTTACAAGTTTTATGAACTGAACCTTGAAAGAAATCATGTAGATCTTTTGCCGATGAACTTCACGGTAGTTCATCCGATTGATGACACAAGTCCCCTACTCGGCTTATCATACGACGACATGAAAGCTGCTGATGTGGAAGTATACGTCCTTGTAAGAGCTTTTGATGAAACCTATTCCTCCACCGTTCTTCAACGCACTTCTTACACTTACGACGAAATTAAATTCCGCGCCAAATTTGTTCCCATGTACCGCGAAAGCCCGGACGGGAAGACGACAATTATAGAGTTACATAAACTTAATGAATACAAAGATGTCTAAAAAGACCGTAAGATCGTAAGACAGTAAGACCGTAAGAGGGTTAGGATGTTGCACTGTCTTTCTTATGATGTATATAGCAAGAAAAAAAGAGGGTAAGATTGGAGGTTAAAAAACGCATCCCTTACACTCTTCTTTTTTGATAATTTTTATACCCGCAAAAAGATTTGGTGCCTCACCTTCAACAGCCCTCTTACGCGTCTTACCATCTTACTGTCTTACGCGTCTTACATGTCTTACGATCTTACGGTCTTACGGTCTTCCTACGCCATCATATCCAGTATTTCCATTAACTCGCTGTCTGTTTTTACCAGCACTTCGCGGGCTTTGCTGCCGAGGTTCGGGCCTACGATGCCGGCGGCTTCCAGCTGATCCATCAGACGGCCCGCGCGGTTGTATCCCAGTTTCATTCTTCTTTGAATTAAGGATGTACTGCCCATTTGGTTAGCGACGATCAGTTTCGCCGCATCTTCAAACAAAGGATCACGGTCACCCAGATCAAGCTCTCTATCTCCGGCTTCCTTCTCATCCACATATTCCGGAAGTAAGAATGCTTGCGGATAACCTTGCTGATCACCAATGAATTCACAGATGTGTTCCACTTCAGGAGTATCAACAAAGGCGCACTGCAAACGCGTGATTTCACCGTTATAGCTGATCAACATATCACCCTTCCCAATCAGTTGCTCCGCGCCGCCTGCATCAAGAATTGTACGGCTGTCAATTTTCGAAGAAACCTTGAACGCAATACGCGCCGGGAAGTTCGCCTTAATGGTACCTGTGATGATATTTACTGAAGGTCTTTGTGTAGCGATGATCAGGTGAATACCCACCGCACGTGCTAATTGCGCCAGACGGGCAATTGGCATTTCCACCTCTTTACCTGCAGTCATAATAAGATCGGCAAACTCATCCACTACAAGCACGATGAAAGGAAGATACTGGTGACCTCTTTGCGGATTCAGTTTACGCTTGGTGAATTTTTCATTGTACTCTTTAATGTTACGGCAACCGGCTTCTTTCAACAAGTCATAACGGTTATCCATTTCAATACACAAAGCGTTCAATGTGTTGATTACTTTCTTTGTATCGGTAATAATTGCTTCTTCTTCACCAGGCAATTTTGCAAGAAAATGATTTTCTATTGTGCGGTACAAACTCAATTCCACCTTCTTAGGATCCACCAAAACAAACTTCAGTTGAGAAGGATGTTTCTTGTACAACAAGGAAACCAGCAGCGTATTGATACCAACAGATTTACCCTGTCCCGTAGCACCGGCCATCAATAAGTGCGGCATACTCGCAAGGTCCACGATAAAGTTTTCGTTGTCGATCTTTTTACCAATTGCGATAGGTAATGAAAAAGCATTGCTTTGGAATTTATCACTCGCCAGCAAGGTTTTCATACTAACCACGGTCTTACGCACATTCGGCACCTCAATACCGATGGTACCTTTACCCGGAATAGGCGCAATGATACGGATGCCTAACGCAGCCAGGCTTAATGCAATATCATCTTCCAGGTTTTTAATACGGCTGATACGCACACCGGGCGCCGGCACGATTTCATACAATGTTACGGTTGGTCCAACGGTAGCGGCTATGCGCTGAATAGCGATATCATAGTTCTTCAGCGTAGCAATAATCTGGTTCTTGTTGGCTTCCAGTTCAGCAGGATCATGCACGATCTTTTCGCTACCATGTGTCTCCAGCAATTCAAGGGAAGGGAGCTGATAGTCGCTTAACTCAAGTGTTGGTTCATACAAGGTTTCCAACGAACCTTTTCTGGCAGCCGGCTTTCCATCTTCTTCGGCTGTTTCATTTAGGTGATTATCTTTTGTTTCCTGGATCTCAAGCTCCATGTCGATCTTGTCGTTAAACTTGATCTTCAGGGGGTCTCTCTCAGGCCGGGTAACCGGTAACGACTCTTCTTCCGATTCCTCGTCTTCTGCAGTTTCTTTTAATTCCAACGGGAATTCGTCCTCCTGCCACTCTTCTTCTACCTCTTCCTCCACAACATCTTCGTCCTCGTCCTCGGGGATTCCATTTTTATACAGATCATTTATTTCAACGCGCGGCTCATCTCTTTCTATCACATCAAATTCAGTCATGGGGTCAGCAACCTCTTCATCATCTTTAGGCATAATCACAACCACACCCTTGCCATCTTTCTTCAACTTATTATTGCTGCCAAAACCTTTTTCTGCTTTCTCCAACGGAACCATTTCTTCTTCAGGCTCAGCTGCAACAATTTCCTCTTTACCTCTTCTTCGTTTCTTTTCAATTACCGGTGGAACTTCTTCGCCTACTGCATCTTCTGCAACGGCAGGTTTTACAGTTCTTTCAGGCCATTTGATGGTTGGGTTAAACCGCCAGATAAAATAACTCACAGCGGCGAGCCCAAGAACGAAGCCTGTTCCAACGCGACCAATCCATTTGATCAGCCAGGCATTCATCATCTCTCCTACCGCACCGCCAAACGGGAACTCAAGTCTGCCTGTAAAAAATGCAAAGGCAACACTCAACACCAACAATCCAATAATCAGGTATTTAATGTTGCGCACAAGACTGAAGACTTTTTTTCCAACCAGCAGATTTACGCCCAGCACAAAGAAGACTGTACAAAACAAAAATGATGCAACACCAAATCCTTTGTAAATAAAAATATGCGAAACATATGCGCCTAAAACACCAAGCAGATTGCGGACCTGAACATCGTCAGTGCTGAAAATTTTTATTCCAAATTGAAATACTTTATCCTGATCCTGCTTCCATGTAAAGAGGTAGGAAGCAAATGCAATGAATAAAAATATAGAGAAGAGCAGGCTTACCGCACCTGCAATTTTTTGAGTTCTTTCATCCTTCACCACTTCCGTCACCGTAACCTGTGCTTCTTTTTCCGGTTTCAATTCATCCGGGTTGGGTGGAGGAGGTGTTTTCTTTTTTAACCTGTTTGCCATATATAATTGATAACGTACAAACCTAGGTAAATATGACAAATGCACAAAGAAGCGTGCATAAATGCAGGAGCTAAGCCGTGCGAAAGCGGGGGATGTGCAAATGTTATGCGTAATTGAAAATTGAAAATTGAAAATGCCAGTGACGCCAAATGCTTTTTCGCTGCGCCGCTGCTTCTTCGCGCTCGCCGCCTGAAACCGACCGCGGAAATGCGTAATTAACAATGTCGTTGGTGCCAAAGGCTTTTTCGTTGCGTCGCTGCTTCTTTGCGCTCGCTGCGTGCAACCTGCTGTATCGTAACAACACAGCCACTGTATCAAAACCGGACACCCGGTTCAAAAACAAACACATTACTTGCTGATAATCATTAACTTAAAATGTGGCATACATTTGCCATACTGCTTAATGCCTACCCGGTATTTCAAGCCGGGCCGGTTACCCGGTATGTAATAAAAACTGACTTATGTTTAAGAATTATCTGAAGATCTCCTGGAGGAACCTTATGAAGAATAAGACCTTCTCCATTGTAAATATAACAGGCCTGGCTATTGGTCTTGCCTGCTTCCTGCTGATAGCCCTTTATGTGACAGACGAACTGAGCTTCGATAAATACAATGTGAAAGCAGACAGAATTTTCCGCATCAACAGCGATCTGCTATTTAACGGAACAGAAGCGCACATGCCGGTGAGCTCAGACATGATGGGTGCTGCGTTGAAAAAAGATTATCCCCAGGTGGAAGATTTCGCCCGTATTTATGCGTCCAGCGGCAACAGGTTTATCAAAAAAGGCAATGATTACATCAATGAGGAACGAATCGCATTTGCAGACTCAACATTGTTTAACGTATTCACATTACCGGCACTAAAAGGGGATACCAAAATTGCATTGAACGAGCCCAACGCAGTTGTCATAACTGCAAGCACAGCAAAAAAGTATTTTGGAACGACTGACGTTATTGGAAAAACTGTTGAAGTAAAAAATGACAATCCCACCCTGACACCGTTTAAAATCACGGCGGTAATAAAGGACATTCCCGCAAATTCGCATTTTAATTTCGATTTCCTTTTTTCAATGAAGAACGCCCCCTATCCTCAATGGGGAGATTACCTCAGTCATAACTTTCATACCTATCTTCTTTTGAAGCCAGGTGTGGATTATAAGGCATTTGAAAAATTATTCCTGCGTCAATACCTCAACAAATATGTTTTGCCGCAGGCCAAGCAATACATGCAGATCAACAGCATTGAAGAATTTGAGCATACCGGCAATAGAATAAATTATTCTTTGATGCCGCTCACCAAAATTCACCTTTATTCAGACAGGATGTTTGAATTAAGTCCCAGCGGCAATGTGCAGTACGTTTATATCTTTTCAGCAGTTGCATTATTTATCCTGCTGATAGCCTGTGTGAATTTTATGAATCTTACCACAGCAAGATCTGCCGGTCGTGCAAAAGAAGTTGGCGTAAGAAAAGTGCTGGGATCAAAACGGAAGGAACTCATTGCACAATTCTTAACCGAATCTGTTATGATGACTTTATTCTCATTGATGCTGGCTATTTTACTCGTGTATTCAGTTCTGCATGCGTTCAACGAAATTGCTGGCAAAGACATCTCTTTTATAAATATCTTCTCACCGGTGATCTTTCCCTTGCTTTTTGCCCTGCCTATTATTGTCGGCTTGCTGGCGGGTAGTTACCCTGCATTGTTCCTGTCTGCTTTCAAACCGATTGAAGTATTGAAAGGTAAATTGAAAATGGGATCAAAAAGCGGTACATTAAGAAGCGTATTGGTTGTGTTCCAGTTCTTCATTTCAATCGTTCTTATTATTGGCACTATTGTTATTTATCGCCAGCTCAGCTTCATTCAAAATAAAAACATCGGGTTCAATAAAAACCAGGTATTAATTATTAACGATGCTTATAACCTCGGCAATAATGTACAGGCATTCAAGAATGATGTTGAACATTTACCGGGCGTAAAAAAAGGCACCATAAGCGGATTTTTGCCGGTATCATCCTCCAGCCGCAGCGACAACTCTTTTTCGACTGAAGCTGTAATGGATGTACACAACGGATTTAATATGCAGGTTTGGGATGTTGACTACGACTACCTGGAAACAATGGGAATGGATGTAGTTAAAGGGCGGAACTTTTCAAGGGATTTTGGCTCTGATTCATCCGGCATGCTCATCAATGAAGCTACGGCAAAAATACTTGGAATGGATAATCCTGTCGGTAAAAAGCTGTATACAATGAATTTGGACAGTCAGCAAAAGATTTCTTATACCATATTAGGAGTAGTAAGAAATTTCAACTACGAATCGCTTAGACAGACAGTAGGACCTTTGTGCTTTAAACTGCAAAGAAGTTATGGTTTAGCTTCTTTCAGGGTAAATGCCGGCAATATTTCTTCCCTAATCCCTACCATAGAAAATAAATGGAAGTCAATGGCCCCCGGCATGCCGTTCAGCTACCGCTTTCTTGATGATTCATTTGATGAAATGTACCGTGCTGAACAGCGTGCAGGAAAAATCGCGCTGATCTTTTCTACACTCGCCATCTTTATCGCTTGCCTTGGATTGTTTGGATTGGTTACTTTTATAGCGGAACAAAGGACAAAAGAGATTGGCATCAGAAAAGTACTTGGTGCAAGCGTGAACGGCATCGTTCAATTGCTTTCAAAAGACTTTATGAAACTGGTAGCCATCGCATTTATTATTGCAGCACCGGTATCCTGGTTCTTTATGAATAAGTGGCTACAGAATTTTGCCTACCGCACTGACATAACCTGGTGGATCTTTGCGCTGGCCGCTGTGCTCGCATTGTTTATTGCACTGGCAACAATCAGCTTCCAGGCAATAAAGGCCGCACTGAATAACCCGGTGAAGAGTTTGAGGACGGAATAAAGAAGACCGTAAGACAGTAAGACCGTAAGACAGTAAGACCGTAAGATAGTAAGACATGTAAGACGGGTAAGACGCGTAAAATATGTAAGAGAGAAGGACATAGAAGTAAGGTGTCGGCCACGCCAACGTTTCTTTGTTGACAACTGATAAAGCTTAAAGCCCAAGCCTAAAGCTGACCGAAGCGAAGTTTTTTGAACCGTATAAGGTATATAAGGGCGTACAAGAAGTTACACCGGAGGTCCATCGTGGCTAGAGCTGTATACATTTACTCAGCCAGTTTGTATCCTTCACCATTGACTATTCACTATTCACTAGTTGTATAGAAGAATAAAGAAAGAGAAAAAAAATTGCAGTTAGTATAAAAGAAAAAAACAGGCCGGCCTAAAGCTGATAGCTAATAGCTGATACCTGACACCTGATACCTAAAATATGCTATTCAACTATATACGGATCGCGCTTAGAAATATTGCGAAACACAAGCTGTTTTCGTTCATCAATATTTTTGGATTGGGGCTGAGCATGTCGCTCGGCCTTATCATCATTATGAGCGTAAAGGAAGATTTGAGCTACGACAAATTTCATCCGTTTGTGAACAGGACCTATCGCGTTATTTCCGAGGTAAGAGATCAGCAGGGCAACAAATTACGGATGGCAAGTACTCCTTTGCCTTTGGCTGAAACACTGGAAAAGGAAAAAAATGTTATTGAAAAAACAGCAGAACTATATCCCTCATTAAAAGATGAAGGCAATGTCGGCGACAGGCGCCTGCATGTAAACGGTGCATTTACCAACCAGTCTTTCTTTGACATTTTCGGGTATGAACTGGAAGAAGGAAACAGATCAGAACTTTTAAATACACCTAACAGCATAGTAATAAGCAAAGCGACCGCCATACGCTATTTCGGCAATGAGGAAGCCGTTGGTAAGAATATTTCATTCGACCGACTCGGAAATTTTACCGTAACTGGTGTGCTGAAAGAAGACAAGCGCAAATCGCATCTTTCATTTGAGGCATATGCTTCTATACTCGCAGTTCCTTTACTTGAAAAAACAGGCCGGCTGTCTTCCATTCAAAACGACTGGCAAAACGCCATTTCCGGATATACATACCTGCTATTGAAAGAACAGGCAAACAGACAGCAATTGCATGGTGTACTTTCGCGGATTACTAACACCGTGAATAAGCTGGCCGGTACTGATTCAAAACAAACAATTCAATTCGACACACAGTCGTTGTCAGAAATTACCCCAGGCGAAGAACTTGCATTTTCGATTGATAAGGGCACATCCCGCGGAAAAATGCTGGCAGCTATTGGCATCGGGTTTATCGTACTGCTTTCCGCCTGCTTCAACTATACCAATCTTTCTATAGCCAGATCGCTCAACCGCGCGAAAGAAGTAGGCGTCAGAAAGATTTCCGGAGCATCACGCAGGCAGATCTTTGGTCAATTTATTACAGAAGCAATAGTATTATCATTTCTTTCATTAATAGTAGCATACTTCCTGCTTTCAGTAACGATCACCTATGCTCCCTTTAGCGCAGAATTCATTCCGCAGTTTCATTTTGATTACACGCTATTACTTGCACTTATCGCCTTTTGTTTATTCATTGGATTACTCGCAGGCATAGTTCCTGCGCTGGCTTTATCCGCTTTTAAACCGGTGGAAGTGCTTAAAAATCTGTTTACCGTTAAATTATTTGGCGGCAACAGCTTCCGTAAAATATTGTTGGTGTTCCAGTTCTCGCTGTCCATTTTCACCATCGTGTTTATGCTGGTATTTTACAGGCAATTCACTTTTTCAGCAAATGCAGATCATGGCTTTAATGCAAAAAATGTACTCAATATTCCATTAAGCGGAGCCCCTTATAAAATATTGGCAAACGACATCAGGAATATGAGCGGTGTCGAATTAGTTTCCGGCACGTCAACCAACCTCGGCAAATACACCACAGGGACCGTCCGGACAAAAAAAGAAGGCGACGAAAACATTATTGATGCGGATTATTATTTCACCGACAATGATTTTGTGCCTGACATGCAACTAAAAGTGCTCGCAGGAAATCTTCAGCTGAAAACGACTGACAGCACTGAAAGATATGTTGTGATTAATGAAAAAGCAGCTGCCTTATTAAAGCTGGGTTCGCCCCGGTCCGCAGTCGGACAAACCATCTTAATGGATGATTCGGCCAGAGTAACTGTATCCGCAGTTGTGAAAGATTTTTACTTCAGATCTTTTTCGTTCCCCATTACACCGTTGCTGCTGCGCTATAATCCGCAGGAATTTAAATACCTGAACATTCGCGTGGCACCGTCTGCAAATAAAGACTACATCGTTGACAGAATTGCACAACTATGGAAAAAGACCAACACCGGACAGCCATTTGTATATGGATGGCTCGATAAAGAAATTTATGATGAAAACCTGCAATGGAGCACCATATCTTTCCTGGGCTTCCTTGCCATCATGACCATATCCATTGCATGCCTGGGTATGCTCGGCATTGCGGTATACACAACTGAAACCCGCAGAAAGGAAATAGTGATCCGCAAAGTAATGGGTGCAGAAATACGCAGCATCGTGCTTCTTCTTTCCAAAGCATTCATCAAACTGGTGTTTATAGCCGGACTGATTGCCTTACCCATAGGCTATGTGCTGGGCTATATCTTCCTGAACTTTTTCGCCAACAGGGTAAGCATAGGCGCGGGTACGTTATCTCTCGCATTCCTGAGCGTGTTCCTTTTGGTCATACTTACCATCAGTTCCCAGATTATTAAGGTGGCCAATGCAAATCCGGCAACAGGGCTACGCAATGAGTAAGTGTGGGAATGTGCGGATGTGCGAATGTGCAAATGTGTAAATGTGTAGATGAGGAGAAGGAGATAGTGTCGAAATAATGCGTTCCCCTTGCACATTTGCACATTTACTAATTTGCACATTTACTAATTTGCATTTTTGCTTTTCCCTACCTTCGCGACTATGGCTGAAGTTCGGAAAAAGACCATTCTCGCTACTTTATTGATATATATTGGATTTGCCATCGGCGCACTGAACACGTGGCTATTTACGCACCGCGGCTTTTTTGACGTTGACCAGTACGGACTTACAAGGGTTTTTAATGAAATGACCCTTTTTATTTTTTCAGTCAGCACCATGGGAATCAATATTGTCATTTACAAGTTTTTTCCGTTCTACAACCGAAATCTCCCTGAAAAAGAAAACGACCTTCTAAGCGGTTCACTGGCCTGGGGCACCATTGGTTTTTTAATTGTTCTTTTCTGCGGCTGGCTTGGTCACGATCTCTTCATTAGAAAATTCGCCACCAAATCAACCATGTTGGTGGAATACTATTACTGGCTGTTTCCGTGTGCCTACTTTTTGTTGTTGTACACACTTGCTGAATCTTATGCATGGCAATTGCATAAGGCTCCATTCACCAATTTTTTAAAAGAAGTTTTATTCAGGTTAATTACAACCGTATTAATCATTTTATACCTGAAGCATGTTATTACGTTCCATGAATTTATGATCGGCTTTGCCCTTCAGTATGGAATAATATTCGCGGCGTTGCTTTACTATCTCATCATTAAGCAACGGGTAGGCCTCGCTCTTAGGTTCAGCCGGGTTACAAAAAAATTCTATCGCAAAATGCTGACCATGATCGGTTACGTTTTTATAGGCAACGTAATCCATGCAGTAGGACCTGTCATTGGCGGCATCGTTATCTCCAGCAACAATGGGCTTGGAGCGGCAGGTGTTTACACTTTTGCAACTTATTTCGGTTCGATTTTGCAGGCTCCTCAACGCAGCATTTCTGCCTTATCGGTTCCTATCTTGTCCAATGCATGGAAGGATAAAGATATCAACGGCATCCGGAAGGTATATCAGCGTTCATCCATAAATATGCTGATAGCGGCGATCTTTTTGTTTTTTATTATCTGGCTCAATTACAACAATGCTATCAATGCGTTTCATATTAATGAAAGCTACCTGGATGGCAAGCCTGTGTTTCTGCTGATTGGCTTATACTGGATCATTGACATGGGAACAGGGGTTAACGCACAGATCATGACGACCTCCAATCATTGGAGATTTGAATTTTCCACGAGCGTTTTGTTTGTGTTACTGATGATACCCACCAACTACTTCCTTATAAAAAAAATGGGCATTACCGGCGCGGCATGTGCACAACTGATATCTATACTCATCTATAACATTGTACGCATCATTTTTTTATGGAAGAAATATAACCTCCTTCCTTTTACTGTAAATACACTTAAGCTTATTGCAATAAGCCTTTGCGCATATGGAGTCACTTACCTGATATCATCTAATATCACCGGCTTTACCGGTATGTTCATAACGACTATAGTATTCAGCGTTATGTTTCTGGTTCCGGTTTTTTTGCTGGATATAACACCAGATATCAAGCCCGTCGTCGCAACTATTAAAAAGCGGCTTAGTCGCTAACTCTTAGCGTGACATAGTTATTGCATTCTGTTCAACATACGCTTACAACTCAAAAAACACTTCCAACGTTTCACTTTCGCACAAAAACTGTCCGTTTCCGAACACCAATAAATGTGCAACCGCTAATAAACCCTTTATTTATAAGCCTTTGGCATACTGGCACAGGTATTGAATCTTAACGCTGACGGAAGATCGTGTGTAAAAGAAGAATAAATACTTCACCGTTGCTGAAATCTGATTGTTGATAGCCTGAAAGCTGACAACTATGTTAAAGAATTACATCCTTGTTGCCCTTCGTAATCTGAAAAGAAATAAAGTCTTTTCGCTGATAAACATCCTCGGATTGGCGTTGGGAATGACGTGCAGCCTGCTCATCCTTTTATGGGTGAAGGACGAGCGCGCGAAAGATGCATTTCACGCCAACAATAAAAGGCTTTACAACATCTACGAACGCCAATATTACGATAACCGTATTGAAGCTGGGTTCTTTACTCCGGGCATGCTTGGCGAAGAGATGAAGAAGGTTATTCCAGAAGTGGAGGCTGCGATCGGTTTTGGATGGCAGGAAGAACTTACATTCCAGGTTGGCGACAAGATCCTGAAGGAGAAAGGCACACACGCTGGCAAAGACTTCTTTAAAATGTTCAGCTTTCCGCTTTTAAAGGGCTCACCTGAAAAAGCACTATCAACACCCGAAAGCATCGCTATCTCCGAAACTATGGCGAAGCATTTCTTTGGCAAAGCGGAAGACGCCATCGGCAAAACTATCAGAGTGGAAGATTCAAAAGATCTTATTGTAAGCGGCGTATATGCTGACATGGGCAACAACTCCTCATTTAAAGGAGATTACATTATAAACTGGGATTATTTTTTAGTAAGAAACGACTGGGCAAAAGACTGGGGTAATAACGGACCACACACTACCATCATGCTGCGGGCCAATGCAAATCCGGAACTCGTTAGAAAAAAAATCGTTAAGTTCCTTGATAACTATAACAAAGACCAAAGCGCTGCATTTCGCATTGAACTTGGCATGCAACCTTATTCTGACATGTATCTCAAAGGCAACTTTAAGAGTGGAAAAGAAGATGGTGGCAGAATCGAATATGTACGTCTCTTTACCCTTATCGCGATTTTCATCTTACTGATTGCCTGTATTAACTTTATGAACCTTACCACCGCGAGATCGGTAAAAAGGGCAAAAGAAATTGGCATCAGAAAAGTTGTTGGTGCTATGCGTGGTGCATTAATCAGGCAGTTTTTAGGAGAAGCTGTCTTGCTCGCTTTCATCGCTGTTATCATCGCTCTTTTACTTAGCTTGCTATTGATGCCTGCATTCAATCATCTTACAGGCAAAGAGATTTCGCTACCTGTATCTGACAGTAGCTTCTGGTTGCAATTGCTTGCGATTACACTGATTACAGGATTTATTTCCGGTAGCTATCCAGCATTATTCCTGTCATCATTTAGTGCCATCAGGGTATTAAAAGGCACCATGAAATTCACAACCTCTGCTACACTATTTCGCAAAGGTCTTGTTGTCTTTCAATTTGTTTTATCCATTCTGCTTATCATTGGAACCATTATCGTTTCCCGCCAGGTGAATTATATATACACAAAAAATATTGGTTTCGACAGAGAGAATCTTATTTACATACCAATAGAAGGCGAGTTAAGAACTAAATATGAATTGTTCAGGAACGAAGCAATTAGCCTGCCCGGAATAAAGAACATTTCAAGAATATCACAGGCACCTACGGAAATTGAAAACAATACAGGAGGCGTGAAGTGGGATGGAAAAGATCCCAATACATTGCCAATGTTTTCAACTGCAGCAATAGGTTATGACTTCATAAAAACCTGCAATATTCGCTTACTGGAGGGCCGTGATTATTCGAGGGATTTTGCCACAGATTCTACAAATTACATATTGAATGAATCAGCAGTAGCCAAGATAGGATACAAGAACCCTATTGGCAAGCCGCTAACATTGTGGGACAAAAAAGGAACCATTGTTGGCGTTATTAAAGACTTTCATTTCACATCACTTCATCAAAAAATAGAACCGCTGATTTTACGATATGGTGAAAAGGATAGCTGGGGCAGCATACTTGTGCGTACAGAAGCGGGTAAGACAAAGGACGCATTGGCAAGCCTGCAAAAAGTTTGTACTGAAATAAATCCCAGGTTTCCCTTCAGCAGCTTTTTTGCAGATGAAGAATTTCAAAAGTTGTACACAAGTGAATCAATCATTAACAAACTTTCCCTGTGTTTTGCTTTCCTTGCCATTTTTATATCATGCCTTGGATTGCTCGGTTTGGTTATGTTTACAGCGGAACAAAGAACAAAGGAAATTGGTATCAGAAAAGTGTTGGGTGCAAGTGTAGGATCTTTATTTACATTATTAAGCAAAGAGTTTTTATGGCTTGTTTTTATCGCAATGATGATAGCTTCACCATTGGCATGGTACGCTATGCATAATTGGCTGCAGACCTTTGCTTACCAGATAACTATTTCGTGGTGGATCTTTCCGCTTGCCGCAGCTACGGCAATCTTGATAGCATTATTAACCGTCAGTTTCCAGGCCGCGAAGGCGGCATTGGTTAACCCGACGAAGAGTTTGCGGACTGAATAATTTTCATTTTCATTTTCAATTGAAAATTGAAAGTTGAAAATTGAAAATGAAGAAGACTTCTCCTTATATGCCAATGATAGATTTGCATGTAAGCATACGCTCAGTGGGATCTGTGTCTGCTCTATGCTCTCTGGGTAACTAATTGTTAATAGTACTTAATAGCAGTTATTGTTACACGGAGAAATACAGGAGAAGACACAGAGTTACACAGAGCTTTTTCGACGAAGACCTGAAACAACTGAAAATCCATGATGAAGGAAGTGAATGCCAGAAGGCCTGCTAAAAAAACAAGTAGCTCAAGATTAGGTACTTCGTAATTCGTACTTGCAACGATCTTGAGTTTTCAAAAAAAAATCCCAACTCCATGTAACATTCATTTCATCCAAACGTATTAGAGTATCGCAAATCCCATCATACTAAAACTATAATTATCATGAAAAAACATTTTCTTGTAGCCCTGGCAGTTGTTGGTTGCTTAGCCGCTAAAGCTCAATCTAATAACGACAAAGAACCATATTTGACGAAGGCATTAACAAACGATGTACAAAAAGTAAAAGTAGAAACCTCAGGCGGAAGCATTGCTGTTGAAGGCGCTTCCAGTTCTCCTAAAATAGAAATGTATGTAAATGGCAATAATTCATTGTTCAATAAATTATCAAAAGACGAAATAAAGAAAAGACTGGAAGATGACTATATAGTAAATATCAATTTCAGCAACAACGTCCTGACGGCTACTGCAAAACCAAAGGAAAGAAATATGGACTGGAAGAAATCTCTCAGCATTTCTTTTAAAGTATATGTTCCTAAAAATGTGTCTACTGACCTGGCAACAAGCGGTGGCAGCATTAAACTGGCTAACCTTAGCGGCACACAAAATTTTGCAACAAGCGGCGGAAGCCTGAACGTTGAAGGCATTTCAGGAAAAATTGACGGAAAAACCAGCGGCGGCAGCATCAAATTAAGTAACTCACAGGACGACATCGATTTATCTACAAGTGGTGGCAGTATTGATGCCAGCAATTGCAAAGGCAACATTCGCCTTTCTACATCAGGGGGCTCTTTAAAGCTGAATGATCTGAATGGCAAAATCGATGCTTCGACAAGCGGCGGTTCAGTTAATGGAAGCAAGATCACCGGCGAATTGTCTGCACATACATCCGGAGGAAGCGTAAGACTTTCTGAAATGGCTTGCAGCCTGTCTACTTCAACCAGTGGCGGCTCTATGGATGTTGAAATAACACAACTTGGCAAATTTGTAAAGATCAGCAACTCCGGAGGCAATATCAAGCTTGACCTGCCTAAAGGCAAAGGACTGGATCTTTCATTGCACGGAAGAAAAGTAAAAGTAAACTCACTCAGCAACTTCAGCGGAAATACGGATGAGGACAATATCAGCGGCAAGATCAACGGCGGCGGCGTGCCTGTGGATGTTAAAGCAGGAAGTGGAACACTTACGGTAAACCTTTAATTAATGGACAATTGACAGTTGACAATTGACAATAACCTGGAGCGGAGATGGCAATTTTCACTTGTAAGAACGAATTAAGATTCTAAAACATAGCAGTTTTGGTTGGATTTTAAAAAAGTCAGAAATCCATAGAGCGCCCGGTTCCCCGGGCGCTTTTTGGTTCCTGAGGTGAGCATGCTGGCTGTGTGACAAATCTGTCCTACACTTTTGAAGTGTAGGACAGATTTGGCTCAATTGAAAATTGACAGTGGACAATGGACAATGATCCGAAGCGAAGATGTCAGTTTATTACGAACAACTTGAAATTCTAAAACATAGCAATTTTGGTTGGATTTTAAAAAGTAAGAAATCCATAAGCGCCCGTTTCTCGGGGTGTTTTTATTTTGACCTTTTGACAAAAACCTTCAGTCTTGACAAAACAGAGCAGGCTCAAAATTGAGTACTTCGTACTTCGTAGCTCGTACTTTAGAAAGCTTCCCTGCCAACCGCCCTCATTTTCAATTGTCCCCGCCCGAACGACGTTCAGTCGGGCAGGAACTTTCAATTTTCAATTAGAAACGCTTGTATCAAAACAGTACAAAAAGTGTATTAAAACCGAACACCCAGGGGTAGTAAAAAATCATAAGTGGTTGTTATTCAGCAATTAAATATCTTGGCATGTATTTATCAACCAAAGAAGTACAATTATGACCAATATGATCGAACTTAAGAATATTTCAAAGGCCGTAAACGTTGGCGGAGCTAAGACACTTATCCTTAATGGAATTAACCTGGACATTGACGAAGGTGAATTTGTTTCAATTATGGGGCCTTCCGGATCAGGCAAATCTACCTTGCTGAACATTCTCGGGATGCTGGATGAACCATCTGAAGGATATCATTACTTTATGGGTGAAGCAGTTCACAACCTTAAGGAAAAACACAGATCACAGTTATATAAGCAATATATCGGTTTTGTTTTCCAGGCTTATCACCTGATAGATGAACTGACTGTATATGAAAATATTGAAACGCCACTGATCTATCAAAACATGAAAACTGCTGAACGCAAGGCGGTGGTTGCAGATATTCTTGACAGGTTTAATATTGTTGGCAAGAAGGATCTTTTCCCTACACAACTTTCGGGCGGACAACAGCAACTGGTTGGCATTGCCAGGGCGCTGGTGGCTAAGCCGAAACTAATTCTGGCTGATGAACCTACCGGCAATCTCAACTCCAAACAGGGCATTGAAATAATGGAACTCTTTAAAAAATTAAACGAGGAAGATAAAGTAACCATAATACAGGTTACACACTCGGAAAAGAATGCTGAATATGGTTCCCGTATAATTAATCTGCTTGACGGAAAGGTTGCTTAGCATTCCTTAAAAAGTTTCGTTTTAAAAGTTGGTTTGTCCGTTACGCGCCAATAACATTTTCTATGGCCCGGCTGCAGCGTATTTCGCTGACCGGCAGCACAATCAAAAAAGTATGAACGCTCTCAAGAAAATAGTACTCTCGGTTTCCTGTATGGCTGTTGCAGGAATTTCATTTGCTCAGACATCAACAAAAATGTCTTTGAAGGAATGCATTCAATTAGCAATAAAAAACAACCTTGACGTACAACGTGCAACCCTGCAAACGGAAAGTGCGAAAGCTTACTGGCAGCAGGCACGTGCAAATTTGTTACCTGACCTGAATGCAAATCTTTCCCAGGGTGCCAACCAGGGTAGAAATATTAACCCTTATACAAACACTTATATTGATCAGAACATTAACGTAGGCAACTATAGCCTTTCCAGTAACCTCACCCTTTTTAACGGTTTAAGTATCCAGAATAACATAAAGCAAAACCGTACGGCATTTGAAGCATCTGGCATGGAACAACAACAGAAGAAAGACAATGTGACGTTGAATGTTATTCTGGCTTACCTTACTTTACTTAGCAATGAAGACTTGCTTGAGGTTTCGAAAAACCAGGTAGAAGTTTCGAAAAAGCAAGTTGAGCGTCTTGATATTTTAAATAAAGATGGCGCTATCACACCAAGTGATCTGTATGACTTGAAAGGACAGCTTGCCAACGATAATGTTAGCGTGGTAAACAACATGAATAACATGGAAAGTGCACGCCTGAGCCTTGCTCAACTGCTCAATGTTAATTACTCAAAGGATATAGATGTTGAGCGCTTAACATTGGATCAGATCAACTTTGTGTATGACAGCAGCACCGAAAACATTTACAAAACAGCTGCAGCAAACCTTGCAATTATCAAAGCCGTGGACCTGAGACAAAAAAGCGCAGTATATGGCGTTAAGGTGGCAAAGGGACAGCAATATCCTGCTCTTGTGCTTAGCGGAGGAATAGGATCTAACTACTCCACTGCGGCTACAACACAGGAGTTAATCAATACAACCTATGTCGACAATGGATCTTATGTTGAAGCTAACGGCACCAAAGTTCCGGTATGGGATCCGCAAAATGATTATGCAAGTCACAAAATCCCATTTGGTGATCAGTTTAAAAATAACAGGAACACTTATTTCTCTCTTGGCTTAAGAATTCCCATCCTGAATGCTTTTCAAACAAGAACGAAGATCCGTGTTGCAAAGATCCAGCAGAAAGACGCGGAAGTAGTTGCTTCATCAACCCGTACGCAGTTACAGCAAAATGTTGAGCAGGCTTATGTTAACATGACTTCTGCAGAGAAAAGATATAAAGCCCTGTCTGAACAGGTAGATGCGTATAAAGAATCCTTCAGAATTGCTGAAGTGAGGTTCAATGCCGGTGCGATTAACTCTGTAGATTATCTTGTTGCAAAAAACAACTTCGACAGATCCAACGTAAACCTGATTGTTGCGCGTTATGATTTTGTGTTGCGTACCAAAATATTGGATTATTACCAGGGAAGACCGCTGTGGTAGCTAATAGCTGTCAGCTGTCAGCTATTAGCTATCAGCTTTACTGTCTGGCGACAACAATGTTCTCAAAATCTAAAGATATAAGCGGGTTAATTTAAGCAAATACATATTGAACGCAACCAACGAAGAAGGCCATCATAAAAGATGGCCTTCGGTTATTTTAAGTGGGGAATAAATGATCATTCAATAATACTCAAGAAAGATTGGATTTGTAAACAGTATCGCCAGCATTAGGTGACATTTTATTTCATTATTGCAAAAGAAACAGGCATTCAAAAGCTTCCCGATAAGCTCCCTTAAGTGAACTATTTCAACTACAAACTGTTTTGAATTAGACTATCACAATTAACAAAAAGGGAAAATATGACCACAGTTCAAAGATTCTTGCCTGCTATTTTCTTTTGCTTCACAGCCTGGAGTTATGCACAAAATAGTCTTCCCAAGCCAGAGCCTCCTTTCCAGGGCAAAATTGGCAAAACATACAAAGAGTCCACACCTGCATGGCCTGAAATTCCAACAGCAGCTAAAGATGCTCCTAATATCGTGATCATTTTACTTGATGATGTTGGATTCGGCCAGACTTCAACTTTCGGAGGGTTGATCCCAACTCCCAATCTTGATAAGCTTGCATCTGAAGGTCTGAAGTATAACCGTTTTCATACTACAGCGATTTGCGGTCCATCGCGGGCGGCGTTGTTAACCGGAAGAAATCATCACGATGCAGGTAATGGTTTTCTAATGGAATGGGCGACAGGCTTTCCGAGCTATACAACGATGATCCCGCGGACCACTGCAACAATGGGCGAGGTATTGCGGGACAATGGCTATTCAACCTGGTGGTTTGGAAAAAATCACAACACTCCCGATTGGGAAACCAGTGTAGCTGGTCCGTTTGATCGCTGGCCAACAGGCATGGGATTTGACTATTTCTATGGATTTAACGCTGGTGAAGCCCACCAGTATTATCCGGTAATTTTTGAAAATACAACTCCTGTCGAACCAAATAAATCTCCACAGCAAGGCTACCATTTGTTGACTGATATGACCGACCGCGCAATAGCCCGGATGCAATACTCCAAGTCTGTTTCTCCAAATAAACCGTTCTTCATGTACTTCGCACCCGGGGCCATGCACGCGCCACATCACGTGACTAAGGAATGGCGTGATAAGTTCAAGGGAAAATTCGATATGGGCTGGGAAAAATACAGGGAAATTGTCTTTGAAAATCAGAAGCGAATGGGTATTATTCCATCTGATACAAAACTAACACCACGTCCAGAATGGGTTCCTGCATGGGATAGTTTAAATGACAAACAAAAGAAAGTCTATAATGCTCTCTTTGAAAATTATGCCGGATACTTCGCTTTTACAGATCATGAGGTTGGCCGTTTACTTGATGCAATAAAAAAATTACCCGACGCAGATAACACACTCGTAATATTCATTGTTGGAGACAATGGCGCTTCTTCGGAAGGAGGCCCGGACGGCACACTCGATGAAATCAAAAATCTCGCGGGAATGAATGCAAGTATAGACGACATTCTTAAAGACATAGACAAGTTGGGCGGGCCCGAAACAGAACCTCATTATCCTGTAGGCTGGGCCTGGGCGGGGAATACACCCTTTCAATGGGTTAAACAAGTTGCCTCACACCTGGGCGGTTCCCGTAATCCAATGGTGATTAGCTGGCCTGCAAAAATAAAACACGACGACAAATGCAGAGAGCCATTTTTGCATCTTGTCGATATTGCTCCAACCGTTTATGAGGCGGCTCATGTAACAATGCCGGACTATGTAAGTGGCATTAAACAACTGCCACTTGCAGGCAAATCTTTTTTGGCAAGTTTTACAGATCCTTCATATGCGGGTAGATCTGAACAGTATTTCGAAATTTTAAGCAACCGGTCAATCTATGCAGATGGCTGGAAAGCAGATGCACAACATACATTACCCTGGCGTCAGGATCTTGCTCCCGGTAACTGGGATAGTGATAAATGGGAGCTATACAATCTTGACAAAGACTTTTCGGAAGCAAATGACCTTGCGGCACAAATGCCGGAAAAGCTTGAAGAAATGAAAAAGAAATTTGACGCTGCTGCCGAGAATTATCATGTATACCCACTTGATGACAGAGGTGTTGCCAGAGCTTTGGTGCCCAAGCCCCCACCGCCCGGGTTTGATCCGGCAGCAACGCATTTTGTTTACTACGCAGGAGCTACAAGACTGCCAGAAACAGCATCGCCATCAATTAAAAACCGAAGTTGGTCGATCACTGCAGATATTAAGACTAAAGGGGCTGGCACAAATGGTGTAATCCTCGCTGCTGGTGGCGTTTCGTCGGGAGTAACTTTGTATCTAAAAAACGGTGTTCCAGTATTTGACTATAACTATTATGGCTCACATACTGTTTTGAAAGCAGCCAGCGTAATTGTTCCCGGCAATGCAACTGTTGAATTAGATTTTAACTATGACGGAGGCGGGATGGGCAAGGGCGCTCAATTGAATCTGAAAGTTAACGGTAAAAGTGTAGCACAAGGCAAAATGAAAGCAACTGTGTTTGCCCGTTTTGGTGTTGATACATTTGGAATAGGAGAAGACAGCGGCCAGCCGGTAACTCCGGCATACAAACCTCCATTTAAATTCAACGGAACCATTAATAAAGTTGAAGTTGATCTTAAATGACCGATATATCACCCGTAATCAATGCATTTCGCTTTCTATACCGGTGCTGGCTGTGTATTGCTCGTTTTACCGGCCACAACCAAAACCACATCTACTTTAAAGCTTCACAGATCAATGCCATACATGGTGTACAAAAGAAAGGCCATCATAAAAGATGGCCTTCGGTTATTTTAAGTGGGGAATATATGATTATTCACAGATAAAAGGATCATAGTGGTCCGGATATCAGATCCTATGCCGGCTCTTCGCTCATTGTCGCATGCAAATCATGTTTGCAACTACGGACATAAGATTTAGCAGGTTTTATAGGATACATAATATGTTTATCTTATCCAGCTTTCTCAGGGAGTGCAAATATAGCACCGCTATTAATTATGCTGTTAAGATTATTGTCCCTGGGCAAGACTATATGCTCTTTTTTCACCGAACATCAGCAACAACTCTGAAGAACAGATCTTGTAGTTACCGCTCAGGCTGATATACAAGCCCAACACATCCTGTTGTGTTAATGGCAGATCGTCCAGGCTTTCAAAACGAACATTGTACTGGTTTACAAGGTTAGTGTAAACAGAACCTGTTGGCCAAACCTGTGTACCGCGGTTGCTGATATTTACCAGTTTGAATTTAACACCCGCATGTCTCAGGCATTTATTAGCGATGATCGTCGGTTGCTCGTTGCTTTCGATAAAGAAGTCAACACCAACAATTCTCTCGTTGGATGTATCATGAGACTCAAGCATTGGGTTTTTCTCCAGCTTGAAATGCGTTTGGGTTGTAGGCATATCCTGCAACATTGGTTTCGCACCCTGAGCAGGAGTTTTACCAAAGTTTGCTATCACGGCTTCTGCGAATTGTGTAGTGTTCAGAGAAGGTTTTGATTTATCACCAAAATCACCTGTATGTTGGCCATTTTCCAACGTATACAGCAATGCGTTCTCAATTGTTACCGCGCTCTGCATCAAACCAAGGTGATGCAGCATACCAATACCACTCAACAATAAGGCGGTTGGGTTAGCAATATTCTTACCCGCAATATCCGGAGCAGTTCCGTGTACAGCTTCAAAAATACAGATATGGTCTCCGATGTTTGCAGAAGGTGCGAAACCAAGTCCGCCAACCAAACCAGCACACAGGTCACTTACTATATCGCCTTGCAGGTTGGTCAGCACAACCACATCGAACAGATCAGGTTTAGTAACCAGTTTCATGCAAAGGTCATCCACAATCACATCGTCAGCATTCAGTTCCGGATAGCCTTTTGCCACTTCATAAAATACTTCCAGGAACAAGCCATCAGTAATTTTCATAATATTTGCCTTGTGCCCGCAAGTAATACGTCTTGCGCCTTTTTTCTTGGCCATCTCAAACGCATACTTAATCACCTGCAAACTTCCGGGGCGGGTAATGAACCTGCGGCTCAACGCAACGTCATGCGTAAGCATATGTTCAATTCCGCCATATGTATCTTCAATGTTCTCACGAACAACCGTAATATCGATAGGAATTCCAGCTTTGCTGAAAACGGTATCAACGCCATGTAATGTTTGGAAAGTTCTTTTGTTAGCGTAAGTGTTCCAGGTTTTACGTGCAGTAACGTTAACGCTTTTTACGCCTTTTCCTTTAGGGGTTTCCATTGGACCTTTAAACAAAATGCCCAGCGTTTCAATTGTTTGTTGCGCTTCAGGCGTCATACCGTTGCTGTAGCCTTTGTCAAATACCCATTTTCCCATATCCACAAAATCGTACGCCAGAGGAACCTTTGCGGCGTCAAAAATTTTTAGCACTGCGTCCATAATCTCCGGGCCAATACCATCACCCTTTGCTACAGCAATCCTTGTCATAGGTCTTATTTTTTGTTGGAAAGATTTAAAAATTGGAGCAAAGGTAGGGGGAATGGACGAAAAAGCTGTCAGCTATTAGCTACCAGCTATCAGCTATCAGCGCAATATTAAAGCTTAAAGCCCAAAGCCTAAAGCCCAGAACCCGTTCACCAAAATCCGCATGTCACATGAACGTTTTTTATTACATGACAAAATACGAGAGACACACTGACAACCACAGAGGCATACAACGCAGTTCTTTTTCTTTTTTCTTTTTTCTTTTTTATTGTTATTTTTTTTCTCCCTCCTATTCAACAGGATCAATCTTACTATCCTCACAGTCAACATCTTACATGTCTTATACGTCTTACTGTCTTACGATCTTACTGTCTTACGATCTTACTGTCTTACGGTCTTATTCCGTCCTCAAACTCTTCACCGGATTCGCCACCGCTGCTTTTATTGCCTGGAAACTTACAGTTGCCAGAGCAATAACAATCGACACAATAGCTGCCAGCAAGAAGATCCACCAGCCGATTTCAATCCTGTAGGCAAAATCATCCAACCAGTTGTGCATGCCCCACCACGCCAACGGTGATGCAATTACAATGGCGATCACGACTAACACAATGAAATCTTTTGAAAGTAAAGCTGCGATATTGGAAACAGACGCACCCATTACTTTTCTAATACCGATCTCTTTTGTCCGCTGCATGGTGCTATATGATGCGAGGCCCAACAAACCGAGACAAGAAATGAAGATGGCCAGTATGGCAAAATTCAGGAACAGTTTACCAAAACGTTCTTCACTGCGGTATTGCCTGTCAAAAAACTCATCCATAAAGAAATAGCTGAATGGTCTGTTTGGAATTGTTTCTTTCCATTTATTTTCCAAAGCAGCGAGCGTTGAGGGAATACTGGAGCCTCCTGCAATATGCACAGACACCAGGTCGCATCCGTCGGGCTCAATTCGCATACTGAGTGGCTTGATAGCCTTCTGCAGAGAACGGAAATGAAAATCTTTCATTACACCGACAATCGTTCCTTCCCGTCCCCACTGCTTAAATTTTCTTCCAACTGCATCCTTCGGAGATCTATAACCAAATAATTTAACGGCAGCTTCATTAAGGATCATTGCCTGCGTTGTATCTGTTCCAAAATCTCTTGAGAACGAACGGCCGGCCACCATCTTTATTTTAAACTGGTTGATGTAGTCAAAGTCCACAAAATAGAGATCAAGATTAGCTACCTGAAGATCACCTTTGCTATTTTCAATTTCGGAATAGGCACCGCTATTACCTCCCCCCGGCACACTGGATGACATTGCAGCAGATTGTACATTGGCAACACCGAGGGCCGCATTTTTAAAAGCCTCTTTGGCTGGATCGCCATGCGTATCAATCACTACAATCTGATCTTTGGAAAAACCGAGATCGCGGTTTCGCATAAACTTCATTTGCGTGTACACGACAATCGTTCCGATAATAAGCGCAATGGAAATAGAAAATTGCGCAACTACCAGGATTTTACGCAGGAAAATTCCTTTTGTACCTGATGCAAATCTTCCTTTCAAAACAACAACCGGTCTGAATGAGGACAATACCAATGCCGGATAAATGCCCGCAAGAAGTCCAATTCCAATTGCTGATATAAAAAGAACAAGTAAATAATTGGGATGATTGAAAATACCGGGGCTGATTATTTTACCCGCAAGGTGATTAAACAACGGCAGCAACAAAGCAGACAATCCAACACTCAGGAAAAATGCGATAACACACAAAATGACAGATTCACCAATAAACTGCCTGGCGATCTGTATTCTTGCCGCACCTACAACTTTGCGGATACCCACTTCTTTTGCGCGCTCGGTTGAACGTGCTGTAGTCAGGTTTATAAAATTAATACAGGCTATGAGCAAGATAAAAATGGCTATAATGGAAAAGATCTGCACGTTGTGCATATTGCCTGACCTCGACCCATCGCGTGTTGAATATAGGTACACATCGCGCAACGGCTCAAGAAAGAGCGTGTAAAACATCTGGGCCTTCTTTTGCTCATCACCATTTCGATTTTGAAGAAAAGCCGGAAACTTTTTCTCGACTGCTTTGGGATTGGTTCCAGGCTTTAATAGCAAGTAAGAGATTGCACCAAAATTGCCCCACGCATTATCTATGCCTTTGTTAAAGCGTTGGGTGAGCGTAACCATCGACACGAACATATCCGCCTTAATCTGCGAGTTCTCCGGAATATCCTCAATTATTCCGGTTACTGTTGCAGGTAAGCCGTCGCCTGTAAGCAACAATTGTTTTCCTAACGGATCTTCATTGCCGAAATATTTTTTTGCAGCAGTCTCCGTAAACACAACGTTTAATTGATCCTTCAGTGCCGTTTCGGGATTGCCCTTAATCAATTTGAAATCAAACACGTTGAATAAAGCTGAATCGGCAAAGGCAGCATTTTCTTCCTGGAACTTAACATCGCCTCTTCTTACGAGTAAATTCGCGTTGTTCACGCGCGCAAATGATTCCACTTCCGGAAAATCCGATTTTATATTGGGAGCAAATGCCCAGGAAGTTGTACTTGCATTAAGGGTTTCGCTCGGCGTTTTTATATCACACACCAGGCGATAAGTTCTGTCAGCCTTCTTATTAAAAGCATCATAATGCAGTTCAAACTGAACATACATAAAGATGAGGAAGCATGCCGTCATCCCAACGGTAAGCCCCATTATGTTGATGAACGAAAACACCCTGTTACGCCAGAGGTTCCGGAATGCGGTCTTTAGATAGCTCTTGATCATAAGAGACAGTTATTAATTGACAGTTGAAAGTTGACAATTGAAAATGCCAGAACGATATATATATAAAACCGGTATTAAATAAATCTAATTTTGTCATTACATTTAACGTGCATGAAACCCAACCCAATCCAACAAAAAACTTACAAATTCGCTTTACGAATAATTAATGCTTATAAATTCTTGCACACCGTACATAAAGAATATGTGCTATCTAAACAATTGCTAAGAAGCGGTACTTCAATCGGCGCTCAGGTTATGGAAGCTGAACATGCGCAAAGCAAACCTGACTTCCTCAACAAAATGAACATTGCATTAAAGGAGGCCAATGAAACCAGTTACTGGCTGCATCTTCTTAAAGACAGCAACTACCTGGATAACAATATGTTTATCTCCATTCACACAGATTGCATTGAAATAATTAAACTCTTATCCAGCATAGTAAAAACCACTAAAAACTCATTAAACAAATAACACAGACCTCCGCGTCAATATTGTCAATTTTCAATTGTCAACTGTCAATTAAAAGATCTATTCCGTTTTCAAACTCTTCACCGGGTTCGCCGCGGCAGCTTTAATAGCCTGGAAGCTTACTGTTCCCAGCGCTATGATCAAAGCAACAATGCCTGCAGTTATGAAAACCCACCAGCTAATATCCGTTCTATAAGCAAAATCCTGCAACCAACGATGAATAGCAAGCCACGCTAACGGCCATGCAATTATGTTGGAGATGATCACAAGCTTTAAGAAATCTCCGGATAGCATGCCCACAATATTCTGAACACTGGCGCCGAGTACTTTGCGGATGCCGATCTCTTTAATCCTTCTTTCCGCAGCATAAGACGCTAAACCAAACAAACCAAGACAAGAGATAATAATTGCCAGCACAGCAAGTACACCAACCACCTTACTCACCTGGTTATCCGCCCTGTACATTTCATTGAAATGATCATCAAGAAATGTGTATTCGAACGGATGATCCGAAACGTTTTTCTTCCAGATGGAACCGATATATGCAATGGCGTCAGAAGCTTTTGCCCCATTGATGCGAACAGACATTTCGCCAAAGCCCCAATCCTTTTGATTGAGCATACACAACGTTTCAATTTTATAGTGAAGGGAATTGAAGTTGAAATCTTTTGCAACACCGGCGATGTAACCTGCGGAATCCATACCGCCAAAACCAAAATGTTTGCCGATCAATGATTCATAAGAAGCTTTGGGACCATCCTTCAACAATTCTTTGGCCAGCTCTTCGTTAACAATATATGCCTTACCATTTTCTGATGCATAATCCTTTGTAAAATTCTTTCCCGCGATAATTGGGATCTGATACAATGTGAGATAATCAGGATCCACAACAACCTGTGACGAAGTAAGATCCCGTGCCGGCCCGTTTCCATGGAAAGTAACGCCGGTCTGATGCAGGTTGTTTCCGAGGCGTTGCTGAGAACCTGTAACTGATTTTACGAGTGTGTTTTGCAACAGATCCTGTTTAATTGCTTCATATTTAGCAGAAGACGCACGATCAAGCGGCAGGATCATTACCTGGTCGCGGTTAAATCCAACATCTTTGCCCTGCATAAATCGCAACTGGCGAACCGCAAACACGGTTGCTATAATGAGGAAAACAGCACCTGTAAACTGACCGATCACAAGCACATCTCTCAATGTCCATTTATTTTTTCCCGGTGCAGCAATTGATCCTTTCAGCACCTTCACCGGCTTGAATGAAGAAAGATAAATGGCTGGATAAATTCCGGCAACGATACCAACAAGCATACTTCCTCCCAATATGGAAAGGAACAATTTTGGATCTGTGAAGAAGGGAAACCTAAGCTCACGCTGGCTCAACTGCACCACGAACGGAAGAAACAATTTCACCAAGCCAACCGCGAGGAGCATAGCAATTAATGATAGCAATATTGATTCCCCAATAAACTGTACAGCCAGTTGCCAGCGGTTTGCTCCGATTGTTTTGCGAATGCCTACTTCTTTTGCTCGTTCTGCGGAACGTGCAGTTGAGAGGTTCATAAAATTAATGCACGCAATAATGAGAATAATGAGTGCAATAATGGAGAATACATACGTATAAGTCTTATCAAACTTCTGGTAATTGAGATAGTCATGTGTGATGCTGGTAGAACTTGCATGCACATCTTTAAGTGATTGCAGAAACAATTCGTAATGCTTCCAGTTATCATTTTGCATGTGACGCTTCAGGTAATCCGGAAACTTTTTGGACATCGCAGCTATATTGGTATTCGGAGCCAACTCAAAGTAGGTCACGAGCCAGTTACCTCCCCAGTTCTCCATAAATTGAGGCCTTGCAAAAGTGCTGAACGACATAAGTGCATCGAACTGTAGATGGGAATTCTCCGGAACATCTTCCATAATGCCTGTTACGGTGAAATTGGTTGTATCACCAATATAATGCACCACTGTTTTGCCCATTGGGTTTTCTTTACCGAATATTTTCGCTGCGCTTTCTTTGGTAAGAATAACACTATTTGGTTTCTGCAGGGCCGTCGCTCTGTCACCGCTGGTCAGGCGGAAATCAAACATCTGTAAAAAGGTAGAGTCGACCCAGCAGATCTTTGGAAGAAATACTTTCTTATCCTGGTAGTTAAAATCAAATTTTTCATTCTGACGAACGCGCGTAAAATTCAGCACTTCGGGGAACTCCTGTTTTAAGGTTGGTCCCATTGGATACATGGATAGTGCTACATTTTGCGGCGCGACCATTCCTTCAAACTTCTGCACTTCATCCAGCCGGTAGATATTTTTTGTATGCAGACTATCAAAACTCTTTTCATAAAAAACGAATATCATGATGATGATACACGCGGCTATTCCAATCGCCAGCCCGATAATATTAATTGCAGAGAAGAACTTATTCTTCCGCAAATTGCGCCACGCAACTTTTGCATAGTGAGCGCCTTTGAAACGTACATTTTCTTTCATCGCTGATGTCTGATTTTTTATCGCTGATGTCTGATCTTTTGATCGCTGATTTGTTTAGGTGCGTCTTACAAATTAATATCTAACACCCAAAAGCCCGGTATCTGATCTCTGATTTATTGATCTCTGGTTCGCTGATCTCTGATTTATTGATCTCTGATTCACTGATCTCTGATTCACTGATCTCTGATTTACTGATCTCTGATCTTTGATATTCTTATCTCTGATTTTGCGACAGCACACCCGAACCTATTCTCTTACTGTCTTACTGTCTTACTATCTTACTGTCTTACTATCTTTCTTCCACGTCTTACACGTCTTACATGTCTTACGGTCTTACTATCTTACGGTCTTCTTTATTCCGTCCTCAAACTCTTTACCGGATTTGCATATGCCGATTTCAGTGATTGATATAAAACAGTTATAGCTGCAACCATGAACGTACAAACTATGGCCAGAGCAAAAATCCCAACGCCGATATTTATTCTGTAAGAAAAATCCTGCAGGTATTTATGCATCACCCACCATGCGATGGGTGCTGATATCAAAAATGCGATGACCAACAATTTGGAAAACTCTTTGCCGAATAGCCACAGGATATTTGTTACACCGGCGCCCAACACTTTGCGCACACCAATCTCCTTCGTTTTGCGAACTGCCATAAATGAAACCAGTCCATACAAACCAAGGCAGCCGATCAATACTGCGATGCAGGAAAACAACATGATCAATTTAAACATGATGTCGTCCATTTCGTAAAATTCCGCTATGCGGTCGTCAAGGAATTGATAAGAATAAAGAAAATCAGGAAAGGTTTCATTCCAGATCTTTTCAAATGATGCAAGGATCGGTTTTACGTTACGCATATTGATCTTGACTGCGCAAGTCACATAGTTGCTGGTATCTGACATTATACAGATCGGATCGATCTCGTTATGAAAAGAATAGTTGTAAAAATCCTTTACCACACCACAGATAGGCAATGCTTTATTTCCGTCAATACTTATTACTTTTCCGATCAGCTCTTCCGGCTTCTTGTTCAGCTTCTTTGCAAAAGTTTCATTTACCAGGTATTCACGAACAGTGTCTGACGGATAAAAATTGCGGCCGGCTGCGAGCTTCAGATCGAACACATTCATAAACTGATCATCGCCATTTTTTGTATTGATGCCCCAATGTTCATCTTCTTCCCGATTATCAAAACGCACGCCGGTGTTATTGTTGGAATTTGAAGCGGGCGGCTGAAAACACAATGTCATCTTTTCAACACCAGGTATTGTAGCAAGTCGCGATTCCAGCGTTTTCTTTTTTGAATGTGAACCGGGAACAGGCAGGGTTACTATTGCATCTTTATTAAAACCGAGATCCGATGTTTTTGAATAATGGATCTGGCTGGCGATGACAATGGTTCCGATAATCAGCATTTGCGAAATAGCAAACTGTGTCACAACCAATATTCTTCTTAATGAAAAACCGCCAACATGTTTTTGCGACAACTTGCTCTTTAACGCCAGCACAGGTTGGAATCGCGCCAAAACAAGTCCCGGATAAGAACCCGATAAAAAGACTACCAATACAGCAACAACTACCAGGAACACAAGTAGTGGACCGTTAGTAAAGAAATGAAGGCTCATCTCCGATTTAAACAAATTATTGAGCCAGGGCAGTATCAACGAAGCCATTGCAGAAGCAACGACAATTGCAAAAAGCGTTATGATGGCCGTCTCAATGATAAACTGCCAGAACAATTGATTGCGCAGACTTCCTAACACTTTGCGGATACCAATCTCTTTGGAACGGTTCAGCGCCTGGGCTGTTGCGAGGTTAACAAAGTTTACGCAGGCGGTGATAATGAGAAACACACCGATAAAAAACAAGGCCCACAAATATTTCTTGTCGGCATAACCTCCATAATTCGGATCAAAGTGAACAGTTGACAACGGCTGTAGTTTAAACTGCCATGTCTTTACATCTCTACCCTTGTAATATTTCTGAACAATAAGCGGAAATGCCTTGTTTACCTGAGCCTGGGTTACCGCAGGCTTCAACCGGGTAAATGCCTGACACCCACTGTAAACACCTGGCCATGCACTATCACTGGCCAGCCATTTGTTGCGTTCTTTCAGATTGATGTAAGACAAATAAACTTCCTGCCGGCGATCTGTATTGGGCGGCAGATCTTTTAATATCCCTGCAACCTCAAAGTTGGTTGTATTTGAGATGCGGATGGTTTTGCCCATAGCATCTTCGTTACCGAAAAATTTCTTAGCCATCTTTTCGGTAATGAGTGCTTTATTAGGAGCGGCCAATGCAGCTTGCGCATTGCCTTTCACCATTGGGAAATTAAAGATGTCAAAGAACGCTGGCTCGGCATAAGCGATGCCGCTTTCTTCCTCGAATTTCTTTACTTCTTTTTCATCCGGCAACGAAATCAAGGTACGTCTGTAATCTACCACGCGAGCGGTCTTCTCAGCAAAAGAAAATTCTTCACGAAATGTCTTACCTAACGGTTGAGGAACTGCGCCGGAATAGCCGACATTCTCATCATGCCATTCGGTAACCAGTCTATAAATGCGGTCTTTGTCTTTGTGGAAAGAATCAAAGCTTAAATGATAGCTCACCAACGTAAAGATCACGATGCAACATGCAATCCCCATTGAGAGTCCGAGGATGTTGATGACTGCATAAGCTTTGTTACGCATCAGGTTACGCCAGGCAATTTTGAAAAAATTTCTAAGCATGAATTGGGTTTTAGCAATGAGCTGTCAGCCATCAGCTTTCAGCTTCTATAATTAATTTTTTTAAACCACAGAGAATACAGGAGTTTTGCACAGAGGGCCACGGAAATTTCAATTCTGTATCAACAACATTCCTTTTCAGTCTTCTTACTTTCTTTTCAGCACAATTACACTCCTTCTCACCACTTACTGTCTTACTGTTCTACTGTCTTACGCATCTTACGGTCTTACACGTCTTACGGTCTTATTTAACCACAGAGAATACAGGAGTTTTGCACAGAGCACCACAGAAGTTTCAATTACGCCAACACCAATCTTCTTTTGCCTTCTTCCTCTCTTTATTACGCTCACATCATTTCTTATCTCTCACGGTCTTACCATCTTACTGTCTTACCATCTTACTGTCTTACGATCTTACTGTCTTACGGTCTTACGGTCTTACTATCTTACGGTCTTCTCACTCCGTCTTCAAACTCTTCACCGGGTTTGCAATTGCAGCTTTAATGGATTGATAACTCACGGTAATCAATGCGATCAAAATTGAAAGCAATGCAGCCAATGCAAAAATCCACCATTCAATATCAATACGATAAGTATATCCGTCCAGCCACTTGCTCATAAAGAACCAGGCTAGCGGAGATGCAATTACAATTGAAACAATCACCAGTTTCAGAAAGTCTTTTGACAATAAGGTGGTAATATTTGTAACAGAAGCACCGAGCACTTTGCGAATGCCAATTTCCTTAATTCTGTTTTCCGCCATATACGCTGCCAGCCCGAATAAACCAAGGCAAGAAATAAAAATAGTCAGGCCAGCAAACAAAGCAGCAAGAATTCCGGTTGCCTTTTCATCTTCAAACTTTGCAGCATACTCTTCATCCACAAAATGATATTCAAACGGATATTCAGGATTGAACTTCTTGAATATCTTCTCGGTTGCCGCGAGATTTTGTTTCGTTCCGTTCGCTCCGTTAAATTTTATGTGCATTACATTGAACCATCCTTTAGGACCTTCAATGACCATCGGACGCATGGGCTCGTAGGGTGACTGCAGAATAAAATCTTTGATAACGCCTACTACATGCCAATCTATTCCATTGTCTTTTATTGGTGTTCCCAAAGGCGTTTTTAAACCCATCGCCTTTACCGCGGACTCATTAAGAATAAGCGCAGTCGAATCTGTAGGAAAACTTTTCAGATCAATATCGCGCCCGGCCACTACGGACATTCCTGCAGTTTTAACCAGGTTTCCATCTGTACAGTAGCGATCAAAATCTGTCTTATCATTCGGATCTTTTCCGGGCCATTCAAATCCCCAGGAGTCGCTCCAGCCTTGTGTCAGCGGCGCGCTTGTTTTACTTATTGCCGTTGCAGTTCCACTACTATACAATTCATTTTTTATCAGCTCATAGTTCTTTTCAATATCGCCAACGAGGAAAATATATGCGAGATCTTTTTTGTTGTAGCCCGCTTCTCTTTCCTGTCCGTGTTTCAATTGTCGCTCGATAATAATTGTGCAAATGATCAGTGCAATAGCGAAAGTGAACTGCATTACCACCAGGACCTTTCTTGGGGTTACAAGTGCATTAATTTTTTTGAACGTTCCTTTCAAAACCGCGCCGGGCTTAAAACCTGACAAAAAGAATGCGGGGTAACTACCAGCAACAACTCCTGTCAGCAATACAAACCCCAGCAATGCCGCCCAGAAATAGAGATTGCCAAAATCAAGGAACAATTGCTTTTGTACGAGCAGGTTGAAAGATGACAAACTCAACTGAACAATGATGATGGCAATGAATCCGGCGAATACGGAAATCAGGATGGATTCACCAAGAAACTGAACAATCAAAGATGATCTTTGTGCCCCGACAACTTTTTTGATACCAACCTCCTTCGCACGTTTTTCGCTGCGTGCTGTACTCAGATTCATGAAGTTAATACAGGCTATCAATAATATCAGCAACGCGATTGTCGTAAATACACGGATCTGAGCTATACGCCCTCCTGCCGGTTTTCCATTTTCAAAGTTTGAATAGAGTCGCTGCTTGCTCAGCTCATACATGAAGACTTCGATCTTTTCGCGGCCATTCAAATGATCGATAGTGATATTCTTAATCTTGTTATTGAATGCGGCAATATTGGTTCCTTTCTTTAACAGGATATAATTCTGCGTGGAGTTATTATCCCAGTTATCATCATCAAACCCTCTAACTTTCATGTATTGCCAGGGAAGGATGTATTCAAAGTTGAATCGCGTGTTGTTCGGAAGATCTTTCATGACAGCCGAAACGGTGAAGTTGTCACGATTATCAATTCTAACGACTTTGTTCATGGGATCCTCATTGCCAAACAACTTTTTAGCGAGCTTTTCGGTAATGACAATGGAATAGGTGTTGCTCAATGCCGTATTAGGATTTCCTTTCAATAACGGAAAACTGAACATGCGCAAAAAACCTGTATCGGCCATTGTTCCATGAACATTCAGTCGTTTATCTCCGATGGAAAAAAGAAAATCGTTGCCCCAGTTTACACGTGTAAATTCTTCCACTTCAGGGTAATCATTCTTGAGCGTCGGTCCCAGGATTTTTGGCGTTGTGCTCCAGCATTGCAACTTGTTATTAAACACACTTCTGTTCCATGCGATATACAGGCGATCCTGTTTTTCGTGAAAGCGGTCATAGCTTACCTCATTCTGTACCCATAACAAAATAAGTATGGCACTCGCCATGCCAATGGCCAGTCCACTAATATTAATAGCGCTAAACCCTTTTCTTTTCCAAAGGTTGCGGAAAGCGGTCTTGAAGAAATTCTTAATCATAACTAGCTATCAGCAATCAGCTATCAGCTATCAGCTATCAGCTTTTAGCCATATGCACATTTTTATTATTCTCAAACTATGTGGCCTACTTTTCAACTCTCGCTATCTTACTGTCTTACACATCTTACGGTCTTACTGTCTTACGGTCTTACGGTCTTACTGTCTTACGGTCTTACGGTCTTCTCACTCCGTCCTCAAACTCCTCACCGGGTTTGCCATTGCGGCTTTTACAGACTGGAAGCTGATAGTAACCAGTGCCACCACAATCATGAACAAACCACTGATTGCAAATACCCACCAGCTCATCTCTGTTCTGTAAGCAAAGTCCTGGAGCCATTTGTTAGCTGCCCACCAGGCTGCCGGTATTGAAATAAGAAATGCAATAACAATTAATTTCACAAAGTCTTTTGATAAAATGCCTACGATTTGAGCAGCCGTTGCACCAAGCACTTTTCTTATTCCGATCTCTTTTGTTCTTGCGAAAGTTGTGTACATGATCAGCCCGAGTAAACCAAGACTACTGATAAGGATGGAAAGTCCTGTTGCCCATGTAAGTAAGCCTGATATATTCTTTTCGTTCTTATAAAAGGCAGCTATCTTTTCATCAAAGAAGCTGTAATCAAAATCCTTATCAGGATAGACCTTCCTAAACTGTTTTTCGATCTCTTTTATTGTGGTTTGCCAGGTGTGCTGTCCTGCAATTTGGGGGCGCAATGCTACGTGAAAGAAAAAACTGCGATCATCCAGGGCGCCGAAAACCATAGGACCGATCTTTGCGTGTAAAGACTGCATATTGAAATCATTCATTACACCGACAATAGGAATATTCTTTTTATTGAACACCAACTGCTTGTTCAATGCATCTGCAGGATTCTGGAAACCAAGGAAACGGGCGTATGCCTCGTTGATTACAAATTCTTTTATTGTATCACTTGCCGTTACGTTTCTTCCTGCTAGCATTTTTATATTGTATAATGGCAGGTAATTCGGGTCGCCATACCTTAATTGTACATCTGTCTTTACTTCATTCTTACCATCCACATATAAAATATCTGTGAATGCAGCTCCTTCCACTGCCGGGGGCAAAAAGCCGTTACTTACCATTTGAACGCCGGGGATGTCGTTTATCGCGTTTAACAAAACGCTGCGATTACTCTTCGCCGTGTCCCGGGGAACGTCAAAAGAAATAATAGCATCTTTTTTAAAGCCAAGATCTTTATTCAATGTATAGTGAATTTGCTTGCCAACCATTACCGTTGCAATTACAAAAAACTGAGCAATGGAGAACTGGAAAACTGTCAACACTTTTCTTAACCAGGCTTTTTGTGTCTGGTGGCTTTCTACAAACACCTGGCTTTTTAACACGAGCACAGGTTTATATCCGGAGAGCACCAATGCCGGATAGAAGCCCGCAAGAAAACTCACCACAAAAGTGAGTAATACGACAAATACTAAAATAAGCGGCTGTCCGATAAATGAGTAATGAAATCCTTCAGGCAGGTATTCTTTAAACGCCTGAACAAGAAATGGAATAAAAATTAGTGAAAGAACAGAAGCAATTGCTGTAAGAAAAAGCGTTTCTCCCAAAAACTGCAACACAATCTGTTTTCTTGAACTCCCCATTGTTTTGCGGATCCCAATTTCCTTTGCACGTTGTGAAGACTGAGCTGTAGTAAGGTTGATGAAATTGATGCAACCTAAAATCAGCAGGAAAACAGCAATAGCCATCAAACCATATAAAGATGTCTTGTGCGCTATCAATTTGCCGAAGCCCTGGTAATTTTCGTTGAAGTGAACATCATTCAATGGCTGCAAGCGGAAACTCATTGTGTTCTTATCGTCCTTGTTTGCATTTTTATTATACTTTTTCAGTAAGCCTGCAAGTTGCGTCTCAGTCTGAGTAACCGATGTTCCGTTGGATAACCTGATGAACAACTGTGAATACGCCATCCAGTCGTCCCACACATCCATCATAAAATTGTGTTTCAAGCTTGTATTGAAAATAGTGGCGTAGGAAACGAATTCTTTATAAGAAAAGAATGTATTCTGACTAAGATCTTTCACAATACCGGAGACCGTTACCCGCATGGTATCATCATAAATAATTTCTTTTCCGGGAATATTCTCAATAGCAGTGGAAGGGAAATATTGTTTTGCGCGGCTTTCAGTTAAAACAACTGCAAACGGCTTTTGCAGTGTTGCGGCAGAACCTGCAAGCCATTTATATGATAATGCTGAAAAATAATCCGGACTGGTAAATATAACTTCAGGCTGTTTCTTATATACAACCGGATCGGAAGAGCCGGCCTTCGGAACAGAAACTTTTATGGTTGCATCGCCCTGAAACTGCATTAATGGAATTGTTTTTTCAACACCCGTCACTTCTTGCTGAATAGCATTGGCCAGTGGTGCAGGCACCGCGGCACTATGACCGGCATTGCCACTAAACTTCATATCCATCACCACGCGATACAACTTATCGCCATCGCGTTCAAATCTGTCAAAACTGTATTCGTGAAAAACGATCAGGAATATCAAGATGCAGGCAGCAATACCAATTGCCAGCCCCACCACATTAATGGCCGCAAAACTTTTATTGCGGACAATGTTTCTTAAAGCGGTCTTGAAGAAATTCCTCATCATAGTTGAAAGTTGAAAATTGACGATTGACAATGCAAGGTCGTTTAGTTAAGCAGGCATCTTCAACTTTGGGAGATGTCTCCTATCGTCGACATGACGATCCTGGCTTATCAGAAAAAGTAATCACAGCAGCACTCATAACGAGTATATAATAATCAGGAAGTCTGCACCCGCATCGTCACCTCGACGACAGGAGAGGTTTCCCGAATATTGAACTGATAGTGATATTTTAAAAGCACTTGATATTATCTACTCTTAACTTAACGACATTGAATTAATAATGCCTGATCGTAATGACAACTATAATTGAAAGTTGAAAATTGACAATTGACAATGATATGATCGTAATGATAAAGACATTCGCTATTCATGAAATCCTATCGTGTTACCAAACCTTTCATTTTAAATTTTCAATTGTTAATTATCAATTATTTATTCGCTTCTCAGGCTTTTCGCCGGGTTGGCCATGGCCGCTTTAATTGCCTGGAAGCTGATTGTTGCCAACGCAATAACAAGCGTTATTAAACCGGCAAGTGCAAATGTCCACCAGCTTATTGTGGTGCGGTATGCATATTGCTCCAGCATTTTATTGAGTGCCAGCCAGGCCGCAGGGAATGCTATTAATGCTGACAGAATGATCAGCTTTAAAAAATCTTTTGATAACAAGGTCACAATTCCGGGAACAGAAGCACCCAATACTTTTCTTACGCCGATCTCTTTCACTTTGCTTTCCGCAGTATAAGTAACAAGGCCAAACAATCCCAGGCAGGAGATCAGGATCGCGATCGCAGCAAAACAGTTAAACAGCTTGCCTGTGCGCATATCTGACTTATACATATTGTTGAAAGATTCATCAACAAATTTGTATTCAAAAGGATAATCAGCATTGTATTGCTTCCACACTGTTTGCACGCTGGCGATAGCTTTTGATGCATCTTTTGCAGTTGTTTTAATATACATGCGCCAACGCCATCCCGGATTATAGAACATAAGAATGGGTTCTATCTTTTTGTGCATATCATTAAAATGAAAATCTTTCACAACGCCTGCGATCACACCCTTTGTATCATGAAAAGTGAATCTTTTACCAATGGGATCCTTTATGCCCATCTCCTTTATCGCAGTTTCATTCAGGATATAATTTGTACTATCGGCAGGCGTTCCGGTAAAGCCAGAACCTTCAGCAAGCTTCATATTTAATGTTTGCAAAAAATTTCTTTCAACAGGTATCTGGTGGATCATGAAGTTCGATTGTTGGGGCGTTTTACCATCCCAGTCAGCATCACCTGTAGAGCTTCCCACATTGAACACATCTTGTCCGCTGGCTGTAACATCAACAATTCCCGGCATTCTCATCAAGTCAGCTTTTGCAGCGTCATAGTGCGCATTGATATTACGCAAGTCAATAGCCATAATGTTTTCCTTATCGTAACCCAGGTTCTTTTCACGGATATAGGACAGTTGTTTTCCTATTACTATTGTGGCAACGATCAGTATAATTGAAAAACTGAATTGTATGGTTACAAGTACCTTGCGGAAAACAACATTCTTTCCCAACCCGGAAACTTTTCCTTTCATTGCTTCCAGCGGCTTGAAAGAAGAAAGTGTGAGCGCCGGATAAACACCTGCCAGCAAAATAGTTGATGCAAGCGTAATACCATACACCATTAAAACATTTTTACTGAGTGGGTTGAACTGGATATTCTTTCCGGAAAGATCATTATACAAAGGCATTACCAGGTATATAACAATTGTGGCAAACAACAGAGAGATAAGTACAACCACCAGCGATTCATTAATGAATTGCCAGAAAAGATTTGACTTGCCTGCACCTACTATTTTTCTCAGGCTTATTTCTTTCGAGCGTTTATTGGCCCTGGCTGTTACAAGGTTTACATAATTAATACAGGCAATCAACAATATTACACCGGCAATCAGCATAAACACCCGCACAATCAGAATACCATCTTCTTTTCCTTCAGCAGTATACAAATGCATTTTAGTAAGTGGTAATGCCCTGTAGCTGAGGGTCTTTACAAATTCGCCTTGCTGCTCTTTGCGGTGAATGGCCGTCATTTTTGCAACGGCAGCATTTACATTTACGCTGGGTTTAAATTGAATGTATGTATCATAATTGTAGTTACCCCAATCTTCATCAAGGCTCTTCCAATAATCATTACCACTATAATCTTCTTTTTTCAGGTCGAAGGGAAATATAATATCCCATTTAATGGATGAATTTTCAGGAATATCTTTCATCACACCAGTCACATGATACGTTTTTTTATCATCACCTTTCAGCACCTTACCCATGGGATCATCATTCCCAAAATATTTTTTTGCAGTCGTTTCGGATAATATAACAGATCTGTTATCTGTAAAAGGTTTGAGTTTACTGCCCTTAATTAAAGGAAAGTTGAACATGGTAAAAAAAGAAGGATCAACAAGCCCGTTCTTTGATTCCATGAATTTCTTGCCGTTGTATTCAAGCTGGGACAAATTCCAGTTGCCTCCGATACGGCACGCATCAGCCACTTCGGGAACTGATTGTTTGGCTCTTGTTGCTAACGGCGCCGGCGTGTTTGACCAGAACGTTTCTTTACCGTCGTTGTTAAAACCGGATGCAATGTGATAAATACTATCAGCATTCTTATGAAACCTGTCAAAACTTAGTTCGTCCTGCACCCAAAGCAATAATAATATACAGGCTGCAAGACTCGCTGCGAGCCCCGTTATGTTGATGATGGAATATGCCTTGCTCTTGCGAAGATTTCGCCAGGTTATGATCAGGTTTTTCTTAAACATTGAGGTAGTTTTTAGATCTCTGATGTACGATTTGCAGATCTCTGATTTGGTTAAGGAGGTAATTCTCTTACGGTCTTACTATCTTACGGTCTTACGGTCTTATTGTAAAAACTGCACCAATCTCAGCGGAATCATTTTATAAGAAAACGAATCCTGCAAGTCAGTTTTCTCCTTCACCATGCGCAGTTGTTCAGTTCTCTCACCGGATTGAGACACCACACCATTCGCATTTTTTGATTTAGCATTTAGTACATATAACGCCAACACCATTCCTACAACAGTAAGTGCACACACCAGGTTTACAAACATGTTCTTTACAAAAGGAGATTCTTCTTTTGCTTCACTCGCCGCAGCTTCATCCCGAAGATGTGGGTAATATGTACTATGCGTTTTCATCATTAGCTTTTTTACTTATTATGTCGCCGTTATTAAACCGGCTATCTAAGATCAGATCAAGATATTCTCAGTAACAGTGTGACCATCCAGCATGCGTATAACGCGGTGGCTATAACGTGCATCATGTTCACTGTGTGTTACCATTACAATTGTAGTTCCCTGTTCATTCAGTTCTGTAAGTAACTGCATTACTTCATTACCGTTAGAGCTATCCAGGTTACCGGTAGGCTCATCCGCCAGGATCAGTTTAGGATTGTTCACAACAGCTCTTGCTACTGCCACACGCTGTTGCTGACCACCTGACAACTGTTGCGGATAGTGATTGCGACGGTGCATGATCTGCACTTTGTCCAGCACTTCTTCAACACGTTTTTTTCTGTCGGCAGCTTTAACACCTGTGTAGATCAAAGGGAGCTCAACATTTTCGAAAACAGTCAGCTCGTCAATCAGGTTAAAGCTCTGGAACACGAATCCAATATTGTGTTTACGCAGATCGGCACGTTTACGTTCGTTAAAATGTGCCACTTCAATTCCGTTGAAAACGAAGCTTCCGTTATCGGGATCATCCAATAAACCGAGTATGTTGAGCAGGGTTGACTTTCCGCAACCGGAAGGTCCCATTACAGCAACAAATTCTCCTTCTTTAACTTCAATGGTCAGTTTGTTGAGCGCAACCGTTTCTACTTCTTCGGTGCGGTAAATTTTTTCTAGTTCTGTGATCTTGATCATGGTGGGGAGATTTTTATTTAGCGGTCAGCAGTCAGCTTTGAGCTATCAGCTTTTTAGACCATTATTTTTATATATTTACAATTTTTATAATAAACCCTTTAATTATGCGCGATTACGCTAAACTCGAAATCTGGAAAAAAGCCCATCAACTCACCCTTGACATCTATCGCATTTCAGCCGCTTTTCCTAAATCTGAACTCTTTGGCCTTTGTTCACAAATGCGCCGCTCTTCATCATCGGTCCCTTCAAACATCGCCGAAGGTTGCGGAAGAAATACAAACGCACAATTACTCAATTACCTTCAAATTGCCAGCGGCTCCTGTTCTGAGCTAGCTTATCAACTGCTTTTATGTAAAGATCTCGGCTATATTTCAGTTTCTTCATTCAAACAACTGGACAATCAAACAATCGAACTCAGAAAAATGATCTATAGCTATTCTCGAAAACTATAACTGCTGCACCAGGTGCTGTTTGTTAATCTGTCAGCAATCTGCCATTTAGCTAAATGCTGATTGCTGACAGCTGATAGCTATTTCTTCAACACCAACTCCTGCATCGTTCCATACGTCTCATAACTGCTGGTTACTACTTTGTCGCCAACTTTCAGGCCTTGCAGTACTTCGTAGAAGTCGGGGTTTTGGCCGCCGAGCTGGATGTCTACTTTATAAGCAGTTTTACCATCTTCTGATACTTTAAAGATCCAGTTGCCACCGGTTTGCTGGAAGAAACCACCGCGCGGTAAAAGTATGGCTTGTGTTTCATCGCTCAAAGCAAGACGGATCTGTAATGTTTGTCCGCGGCGAATTCCTTTTGGTATAGCACCTACAAATTGCATATCCACCTGGAAGCGGCCGTTTGCTAACGCACTGTACACCTTAGTGATCTTTAATTTATAAGTTGAATCAGCAAAACTAAAGTCGCCCATTAAACCGGTATATACTCTTGAAAGGTAGTGCTCGTCAACATCCACACGCACTTTAAAACCGCTCAGCACATCTATCTGTCCAAGTCTGCCACCTTTGTTTTTGTTTTCACCAATCTCCGCATCCAGTGAAGTTAACTGGCCATCAACCGGAGCACGAACAATCAGGTCGCCAACTTTTTTGCGCATCACATTCAACATATTTTCTGAACCTTCATAAGATTGTTTGGCCTGTGCAACCTGCTGTGCATTTGATACGGAATCCTGGGTTAAGATCCTTTCAGTCAGTTTTTTTCTTTCAACCTGGTAGTTATAATCGTTTTCAGCTTTTTTAAATTCCTGTAAACCGATGGCTTTTTGCTCATACAAATGCTTGTTCAGGTTGTAAATACGCTCAGCTTCTTTATAAGCGCTGTTCACATCTGCCATCTGGTTCAGTTTGGTAACCGTATTTTGCTGTGCAGCGTTACGGGAGATCTGCATTTGAGTTAACAGGTTATATACGTTTGTTTCCTGGCTCACCATGCTCAACTGCAGGTCGGTATTTGACAAGCGCAGGATAGGATCACCTGCTTTCATAATAGCGCCATCTTCCACATATTTTTCTTCAACGCGACCACCTTCCTGTGCATCCAGGTAAATGCTTTTAATTGGGAGCACGGTACCATTCACCGGAATAGAAACCTGGAACGGCCCTTTTTTAATTTCGCTTATAGTTATACGCTCAGTGTCTACATTTAATCTTGATTTTCCGGAAGTAAAATAATAGCTGGCAACCAACAAGAGAACTAATGCGGCAACTCCCCCGATTGTAAGCAACTTCTTAGCGGTCCATTTTTTCTTTTTAATGACTCTATCCATAACAAATCTGCGTTTATACTTTCTTTTTTTGTAGCCCTTCAACTTTTAGGGGCGATTGTTTTGAAAATTACCCGGTGTAGACACACAAGGTCTGGACACATGAGAATAATTATCAGCTCTACATACATTAGCAAACTTGTGCCAACAGAAATATACATTGAAACCCAATGTGTTAGGATTTGAATGTACGGTAAAACTGTACCATAGCGAACACAAAGTGTCCGCTTTTGATACAGTACTCCAAGGCCGTAAAAAAAGAAGGCTTAATAACCAATGATTTAGCTAGTGGTATATTTTCTGGTAACACTCTATAAATGTGTTATTTACAGACAATTAATTGTAGCTTCGATTGAGGAGTACAGTAAGCTTAAAGCCTAAAGCGCAAAGCCTAAAACCAGTTGAATGGTATATTGGATATGTTATCGCCAAGTGGAGAAAATATAAAGTGATTAAATAGATGGGAACTGCAATTTTTTCCGCGATACAAATACTTTTTAAATGCAAGGCGGGACGCTTTAGGCTTAAAGCTTAAAGCTTAAAGCCTAAAGCCAGTTGAATGTATATTTCATATTTTATTACCGGTTGGAGAAAAAGCAAGGTGACTACATAGATGGCAATTGCGACTTTTCCGTGATACATATTTTAAAAAGACAGGGCCGGAAGCTAATGGCTGAAAGCTGACTGCTGATAGCTAAATTCTTATGCAATGAACCTGAAGAATGCAAATGTTTTAATTATTGATGACGATACAGACGTATTGACCGCTGTAAGATTGTTAATGAAAACGGAGTCTAAAGATATTACTACGGAAAAAAATCCTGAAAATATCCGGAGTCTTCTTAGCAAACAGAATTATGATGTGATCTTGCTGGACATGAACTTCAATAGCTCTATCAATACGGGCAATGAAGGCTTGTTCTGGCTGAGAAAAATAAAAGAACTCGGCTCTACAGCAGCAGTAATTATGATTACGGCCTATGGAGATATTGACCTTGCAGTTCGTTCTTTAAAAGAGGGTGCAGCAGACTTTGTGGTGAAGCCGTGGCACAACGAGCGCCTTATTGAAACCATTAAAGATGCGCTGAAGAAAAAGGACAATGGAAAAGGGCCGTCTGTAAAAAGTTCCCAGGATAATATTATCGGTAGTGAGTTGCTGGGCAATAGTGAAATAATGCAGGACATTTTTTACAAGATTGAAAAGATCGCCCCTACTGATGCGAACATTTTAATTCTTGGAGAGAATGGAACAGGTAAGGACCTGATTGCAAAAGCAATACACCAGTATTCATTAAGAGCAAAAAAGCCATTTGTAAAAGTAGATGTGGGCGCTTTGACGGACAGCCTTTTTGAAAGCGAGCTTTTTGGTCATAAAAAAGGTGCATTTACCGATGCGCGTGAGGACAGGATTGGCCGGTTTGAAACAGCAAACGGAGGCACATTGTTCCTGGATGAAATTGGAAATATATCACTTCGTCAACAGGCAAAACTGCTGACTGTTTTACAGAACAGGCAAATTACCAGGCTTGGTTCCAACGAGCCTATCCCAGTAGATATAAGATTGATCTGTGCCACCAACATTCCCATAAGTGAACTGGCGGACGAACAAAAATTCAGAAAGGACCTTATCTATCGTATTAACACTGTCGAGATAACGGTGCCGCCTTTGCGCAGAAGAGGAGATGACATTACGATGCTGGCAAAACATTTTGTCAAGATCTACACCGCGAAATACATGAAGCCCGACATTGGCCTTTCAACCTCTGCGATGGAAAAACTAAAGCAATATCATTTCCCCGGAAATGTGCGAGAGTTGCAATACACCATAGAGCGCGCGGTGATTATGTCTGAAGGGGAAGAACTGATGGCAAAAGATCTTATTTTTTCTCCGATTGAAGCTTCGAGACAAGAAGAAACAATAGCCCCCGAAGATCTCAACCTAAGCGCAATTGAAAGAAATACTATTTTAAAGGTGATTGAAAAACACAGCGGCAACATCACCAAAGCAGCAAAAGAACTGGGTCTTACCAGGACAGCGTTGTACAGGAGATTGAATAAATATGAAATTTAGTTGTACGTTATAAGTGGTACGTTATACGTCTATCTAACCGAAGGAAATCCCCCTATAAACGTATACCGTACATGCTGCGATGCAATAAACGTACAACGTATAACTTACAACTAAACACGTAGATGCAATTAAAACGTTACGAATGGATAATACTGGGAAAAGTCCTGATGTTATTCGTTACCCTTTCAGCAACTTCATTTTGTGTAGTTAAGAACCAGACCATTTACGTGGTGTTCCTGGTTCCCGTGATAATTTATCAGCTAATAGACTTTTACAGGTTTAATAAAAAAGCCCAGGAAGAAGTGAAGCAGTTTGTGGAAAGTGTGCATTACAGGGATTTTTCCAGGTATTTTGATGTAAACCACGCTCCTCTTGAGCTGCAGCCACTGCGCCAGGGTTTTAATGAAATTAATACAACATTTAAAACAATGAGCCGCGAGAGAGAAACCCAGTATCAATACTTACAAAAGATACTGGAAATGGTAGACACGGGCATTCTTTCCTACAACACAGAATCGGGCGAGGTTGTATGGATGAATGAAGGCTTTAAAAAGTTGCTGGGTATTCCTTTTCTTAAAACAATTGAATCACTGCAAAAGCGTGATGAATATTTATATGGAGAAGTAATTCAACTAAAGAATGGCGACAGCAAGATTGTTTCACTGATTAAAGACAAAAACACTTTTAAAGCGTTGATGAGCGCAACAGCATTTCAAACGGAAGGAAGGATTTACAAACTGGTCGCCTTTCAAAACGTGAATGAAGCGTTGGACGAAACAGAAAGCAAAGCATGGCAAAGATTGTTAAGCGTTATGACGCATGAGATCATGAACTCGGTTGCCCCTATTTCTTCCCTTGCAGATACATTAAAAAATATGCTCGGTCAAACAAAACCACATGTATCACCGCAAAACAAATCTTCCTTTGATGATATAGAACTGGGCATTGATACCATCAAACGCAGAAGTGAAGGACTATTAAAGTTCGCCGAAACTTATCGCAACCTGAACAAGATTGTAAAACTGAACCTAAGCAAAGTGTATGTTGGAGAATTGTTTGAAAACCTGCACCAGCTAATGGAACCCACTTTGCTGCAAAAAAATATTGAGCTTGAAATTATTCTGAAAGATCCGATGCTGACGGTTGAGGCCGATGTAAATCTTGTTGAACAGGTATTGATCAACCTTGTAGTAAATGCTGCCGAAGCGGTGAAAGAAGCGCACGAACCAAGAATTACGCTCTCAGCAGGCGCTTCAGCCAACAATAAAGTTGCATTGAAAGTCGCCGATAATGGCACCGGCATTCCTGACGATGTGCTGGATAAAATATTCATCCCGTTCTTCAGCACTAAGAAAAGCGGAAGCGGTATTGGCCTAAGCCTCTGCAAGCAAATTATGATGCTCCACAAAGGCAACATAACCGTGCAAACAGTATTGGGAGAAGGAACGGCGTTTACGATGCAATTCTGAGAAGCTGTGAGCTTTTAGCTGTTAGCTATCAGCTTTAAGGCATCAGGTTTCAGGTTTCAGGTGTGAGGCATAAGGCTTGAGGCTATACCTCTTACTATCTTACTTTCTTACTATCTTACACGTCTTTTCTGGTCTTACTGTCTTACGGTCTTACATATCTTACAAGCTTTCAGCAACATCTTCATTGCCGTCTGCTTTAGCTGACGGACAAAGAGACACATCATTTCAACTGGCTTTAGCCAAATGTTCTGTGTTTGGGGCTAAAGCCCTGATTGATGAGAATATTGCTTATCCGTCAGCTAAAGCAGACGGCAATGAATTGAAATTCGCACAAGCTTGGGTTCAAGGTATCAGGTTTCAGGTATCAGGTATGAGGTTTTAGGCGCACACATCTTACTATCTTACTTTCTTGCTATCTTAGAAGGTCTTACGGTCTTACAAAAGCAACTCCCGATTTGCTATACAAAACCTGGTAATGTGCTTTAGTTATTTCCCAATTAACTTCTCCAACCTGGCAATCATCTCATCCTTTTCTTTCAACATCCTTTATACAGCGCTTCCATTTCCTTCAACCTCCTTTCATGCAACGCTTCCTTCTCCTTATGCAGTTCTATAATTTTATCGAGCGGATTAAATGTGCCATAATTGCTAATACCGACAGCATGGTCATAAGAATTTATGGTATTTGAACAAATATGAACCACACGTTCCGTATCAAAATTCTCAATCGCTTGCCTTGGCACTTTTAGCGCCTGCGCTACCTTTTCCATCATAGCGGGATCTATGTCGGCTTTTGCTTCTAACATCGATACTTTTTTCTGGTTCCAATCATCGCCCAACTCAACTGCCAGTGCATCTTGTTTCACCCCCAGCAGCTCCCGGAACCTCTTAATTTTTTCTCCGAGATGTATTGTATGTTCTGCCATAGTTGTAAGAATAAGTATGCTGACAAATATAATATTTATCGCCCGTTCATAAACTATTTAAGTGTTTACCATTAGCTGTGGAATGTCATTTAGTTAAGAACAATTAAAGCTCCAACGGAGCTCCCTGTTTGTAGAAAATCAGCATTTAAAATGTCTCGTCCTAAAAAAAGTTTACAGATAGATTGATTAATCCTGTAATGGCTTTACAAAAAAGACCATCAGACTCCAGCGGAGTCTCCGGTAACGCTTGAAACATTACAATACTCCCAACCAGACCCGGACTAACGATAAAGGCTCCTTGCCCTTCCATTAAAAGCGTAGGTTATTAACAAACAAAATGCGATATAGATTACGTTATGAAAATCCCAAACTGAACTTGCAAAAGCTACCGCTCTTGTCATCAACACATTATAAAAAAGAAAAACAAAGAAGTTAACAGACTCGTATATTGCCAGACCTGTCACAATAATCAAAAACGGATCAAAATCCAGATCGACCTCTTCGTCTTTAAGTTTCTGGAAAAAAAAATACATGCAATATATAAGCAGTATTAACCCTTCTAACGCGAACACTTTAGAACTAATCAAGAAGAAATCGTCAATAAGCAGAAAAATAATTGCGGATACAACCAGAAAAAAAACAATGACCCAATAGGAGCTTAGCCATCTTGATTTAACTCCAATTGACTGAAAGAATAAAACAAAACAAACGGTTATTGCAAGTGAGTGAAGATTGTACTCCCAATTATTGTATTTGAGAAATCCTGAAAGCTGATAATAGAAAAAAATACTAAGATTTGCCATTGTATGTAAAACGAAAGCAGCGCATAAATACACAAACACTATTCGCAATGGCTTTGAAATTGGTCTTTTTATTAAAAAAGTTATCAGGGGAATAAGAACCGTCCATGACTCGGCACATCTCAACACTTCTAGAAGCATACTTTATTTCAAAGCTGGTTTGATTTATTAAACAATTAAGGATCTGAGACTACATGTGTATATGCAAGATATTACACATTGCATATATAATTCCACTATTAATTTTCAGGGGCTGGTGGCGGGCATTTTAATGGGCGGGATTTAGGCGGGAACACCGTTTTCTGCGGGTATTTTGAGCAGCACAGAACTATTCATATCGTTTACATCAAACAAAATAATTCCTTTTAGTAAGGCTACTCTGTTTTGAATATTTTTCAATCCCAAACCGTTGCTTTGAAATCTCAATTGTTCAAACATCTCCTGGCTTAATCCCTTGCCGTCATGTTGAAGTTGAAAATTAACATGCTTATTTTCCGGCCAGGACCTTATGGTGAGTGCTTGGGCATCTGCATGTTTTAATATATTATTACAAAGCTCCTGGATAATTCTATAGATGTTAATATCTTTTCCACCTGTAAAAGAACCATAACTTTCGTCCAGCTCAACTATAATAGACAACGAATTTGACTGCTCCAGCTTGCGTAAAAAACTGCGAATGCCTTCATTCAATCCCATATCTTCCATCATAATAGAATGAAGATTATGCGAGATGGTGCGCACTTTGCCAATTGATTCACCTAATAATTCGATACATTTTTCATGAGAAAGCCGATCCGTTTCTTTTAAAGGACCAGTATCGATATGGTGCATATACAGCTTCGTTGCAGACAGTAATGCGCCAACATCATCATGTAACTCTTCTGCAATTCTTTTTCGCTCACTTTCCTCTGCTTTGATCGCCGCTTCTATTAATAAGTTTTGTTGTTCTTCTCTTAATGTCATCATCTCTTGCCTATGCCTGAACTTTCTTCTTTGGCTATGGTTAAATGTTAATAGAAAAGCGATCACCAGAATTAACATGGCGCCAATTCCTACCATTACCAGACTAACGATATATGAGCCTTGTTCTCCCATAGAAAGCGTAAGTTATAAAAAGACAGAAAATAATGTAGACCCAATTATGAACGTCCCAAATGGAACCAGCAAAAGCGACCGCCTTTTCCATCAGCAAATTAAAAAATAAAAAAATGAAAAAATTCACTGATTCATAAATGGTCAATCCTGTAACGATAACTAATGGGGCGTCAAAATCAAGATATATTTCGTCATCCTTTAACCTTTGTAAAAAAAATGAAACACAATACACCAGTAAAACAATTCCTTCTATGGCAAACACTTTAGAACTAATAATGAAAAAATCATCGGATAATAAAAAAATTGAACCCACGGTAATTAAGTAAAGAGGCAATATCCATTTGGTATTTAACCATTTTGATCTTATACCGATTTCCCGGAAAAACAGAATGAAGCAGACGGTTAAAAAAACAGAATGCAAATTATACAACCAGTTATTAGTCCCAAAAACACCTTTGACACGATAATAAAGAACAGCAATTGTAAATCCTTCAGCAGAATTATTAATAAATGCCAAAATCAGATATACAGCAACAATCTTATAGGCATGAACGTATTTTTTTCGAAAAAAGTACATTGCTAAAGGGATGAGCGTAATCCATGCCTCCGACCAGTCAAGTAGCGCCTGAAAAATATTATCTGATATATAGTTCATTAATAATCTGTCATTCGCCAAAAAGGGTAATGCAGGTGTTGAACCTACATTACCCTTACGTTAGATGTTATCGAAATCCGCATTTCTTAAATTCTTTTATGAAATTAAGGTCTACGGTTAAATGCTTAATCTATTTTTTCAATAAGGCCGGTGGCGGTGGTGGACATGTTGGCGGACATGGCTTAAGCTCCAGCACTGTACCTCCTTGCAGATCCTGCAATTTGACCATTTGACCTTTTTGAATGGCAATCAACTTCACACCCACATACTGTTTGTCATCTCTAAAAGGAACAAACAACACAGAGTCATACTTTGCAGCCGGAGTACCACTAGCATCCAAACCTTTCAAAAATGAGATCAGCGTGTCTTTTGTCATCACCAAAGGACCAAATTTCGTTGGCACGTCCAGTGTGTACTTCTCTCTTTCCGGCACCTGCTTGATCAGATCTGTAGGATAATAATCAGGTTTGTCTGTTCCTTTGTAAACATAGCTGTAAAAGTCATAGCCGTAATTACCTTCTTTAGTCTTTCCTAAATCTTCTACATGCAGCGTGAAATTCTGGAAATCGCCTTCATTAACCGCTTTTACGAACTCAGGCATAGAAGCTCCCATAGTGTAATATTGGGTAACTGTGCTGTCCGCGGCAAGTGTAGCGCTCATTGCTTTATCACTTGTGGTAGAAGACTGCTGGCAGGAACTGAATAACGCCAGGGCAAGGATTGATGCCGCTATACGGACATCTTTCAGAAAGAAGCCAACTACGCTTCTTTTCGATTGCTTTATCATAGTGTTGGTTTAAGCTTAGGTTAGTATATCAAACCGGGGCCTGTTTGCTATCCGAGATTGATATCTTTCAAAAATAATGAAAGTTTTTACTTTTCGGTGTTTTGTTATATGAATGATTTATTTTTTGTATATTCCAAACGCAGCACCCAAAGCCTTTATACTTTTTTCGTCTGTTTGTAATTATTCTTCAGCAACCATTGCAGTACTTTATCACGCTGGTCGCCCTGTACAATGATCTCGCCATCTTTCGCCGATCCGCCAGTGCCACAGAAGCTTTTCAGCTTCTTGCCCAGGTCCTCCATATCCTCATTTGTGCCGATAAAACCTGTGACCAACGTTACCGTTTTACCGCCGCGATGTTTGGTCTCCAGCCTTACGCGTAGCTTCTGCTGCGCGGGTTCCAGCGTTTCCTGCGTTTCTGCATTATCATCTTCAAACTTAAAATTGGGATCGGTGCTGTATACAAATCCCCTGTTATCAGGTTTCTTTTTCATGGAATAAGCTATGAGCTGTCAGCTATCAGCTTTCAGCGGGTAAAAAAAAGGTATCAGGTTTCAGGCGTCAGGTGTCAGGTTTGAGGCGTGAGGCTTGAGGCTTGAGGCCCCGAACCGCTGCCGATTTTTTTTAGGTTTGAACCGTGAGGTTTGCGGCTTCCCCATCACCCATTTCTAGTATCCCTGTACCGGTTACCCCTACCCATTTCCTTGCCTCAAATTATAATTGTGCCTCAACACATCAAATACATCAGACATACATCATACATTGGAAAGAACTTCATCACCAGCCAACCCATCTCGTACTTCGTAACTCGTACTTACCCTCACATCGTACCCGCCCGAACGTGCCGTTCGGTACGGGCGGGCATCTAACATCGTACATTCTCCTCACATCGTACATTGGAAAGAGCTTCATCACCAGCCAACCCATCTCGTACTTCGTACTTCGTAACTCGTACTTACCCTCACATCGTACACCGTACATCCTACATCTTACATTCCTACACCACCACTGCCTTCAAACTCAAATCCAAACTTTGCGCCTGGTGAATCAATCCTCCCACACTTACATAATCAACGCCGGTTTCTGCGTAGGAAACTATTGTATCAATATTGATACCGCCGCTGGCTTCGGTTTCGAAAGCCCCGCCGATTATATCAACAGCTTCCTTCACCTGCGCAGGAGAAAAATTATCCAGCATTATTCTGAACACCTTGTCTTTTGCAAAATTACATACGAGCATTACATCATCCAGACTCCGGGTTTCCACTTCTATTTTTAATCCGGGCTTTTTTGTGGTTACATAATCCCAGGCCCTGTTAATGGCGTTTTCAAGACCGCCGCTGTAGTCGATATGATTGTCTTTCAGCATGATCATATCGTACAGGCCAAAACGGTGATTTACACCCCCGCCTATTCTCACAGCTTCTTTTTCCAGCAGACGGAAATTGGGTGTTGTTTTGCGCGTATCCAGCACTTTTGTGTGATAGCCTTTTAGTTTCTCCACATATTGATGTGTGAGCGTTGCAATGCCACTCATACGCTGCATGCAGTTCAGCACAAGTCGCTCACATGTGAGAATAGTATGAATGCCGGCTTCCACTTCAAAAGCTTTTTCGCCGTTGTGCATGGCGTCACCATCATTTTTGTAGCTGGTAAACACAGCAGAAGGGTCAATGTATGTAAAGATTTCTTTAGCAACTTCAACACCTGCAAGAATGCCGTCCTGCTTGATTTTTAGTACCGCCTTGCCTTTTTGTCCCGAGGGAATACTGCTTAAAGTTGAATGATCGCCATCGCCAACGTCTTCTTTTAAAGCCTCGTCAATCAGGTGGTGCAGTTGCTCTTTATTCAACATATCTGAAATTTGTGCAAAAGTAAGACTTAGATAATTGAGAATGGAAAATTGACAATTGACAATGAAATGTCGCTTAGTTGAGCAGGCAGCTTCAACTTTGGGAGATGTCTCCTATCGTCGACATGACGATCCTCGCTCGTCAGTAAAAGTGATTGCAACACCAACGATGAATTATATGAAAGAGTCGGCAGCCGCATCGTCACCTCGACGAGAGAATTTGGTTAACCACAATCAAAACGAGATGACAGTACATTTTTCATCGATAGTCCGTAGGACTTTAAGCTCAATAGAAAACCGGGAACATACAAGGCCTTTCTTGTCCGTAGGACATTAACCCTTTTTATTTGGTTAAAGCCCTAACGGGCTATGAGGTTCTGGATTCGATCGGTTCTATTGAGCTTAATTCCCTACGGGAAAAATTGAAAAACAATTCTAGAATTTGTCATTGGCACGACAGGAGAGGTCTTTCGCATTTAAACCTGACCGAAATATTTTAGACGGCCCTCTGTGTATCTCTGTGTCTTCTCCTGGCCTCCTCTGTGTAATTGTATTTTCTACAGCGTTTTTGCTGATAGCTGATGGCTGACAGCCGACAGCTTTCCAATTCTCCACACCGCCAATAGTGTATAGAGCAGCAACAAAACCAACAAATGCACAATTGACGGCAAATTCTGCATCACCGTGGCGCCGTTTTGAACAACGGAGATATATGACTTTATAAATGGCGTAGTGGGAAGCAACGACGAAATGCACTGCACTGGCTCGGGCAAGGCTTCCAAAGGAAATGTATAACCCGTAATTAAAAAAATAGGATAAGTTGAAAATGCCATCATCTGCACATTCATGACTTGTGTATCAAACAGCGACCCGATAAAGACACCCATCGGAATAAGCGTAAAAAGAAACAAAAACATCAGAAAGCCCAAAGCGCCAACACTCCCCCGGACCGGCAAATGAAGAATATTAAAATTGACTGTTAGAAAGAATACCGCGTAACACAAAAACAACAACAGATAAAAAGCACCTTTGCCATATAGCGCCAACGAAAGATTGTTACGCGAAATATCCAGCCAGCTTCCGACTGTTCTTTTTTGACGCTCGCCACTAACGCTCCCTGACAAGCCGATCAGCAGTGTCTGTTGCAAAATGAGTGCAAGTAACCCTGGCAGCAAAAAAGAACCATAGTTACTGCGAACATTATATAACGGACGATAATCCAGGTTAACAGGCATTACTTCACTCATGGCCATTTGTTCGGTGAGTCCCTGCGTTTGAAAATATTTTAATCGCACACCTGCACTCACCGTCAACGAAACCTGCGTTATCGCACCCAACAGATCGCTTGAAGGCAGAAAGCGGGCTGCATTCAATGCCAGCACCACATCAGCCTGCTGCAATCTCAGCACTTTACTTTCAAGACCTTTTTCAACATATATAAATCCCTGGCAGTTGCCTTTATACATCATTTCTTTTGCCTCCGTTATGTTGTTGACACTAATTACGCTGGCCATCTGCAGGTTACTTACCTGCTGCTTTAACATGCGCGAAAGTGAAGTGTTATCATCATCTACAAAAGCAAGCTTCACGTTCTCTTCTTCTTTATACTGGTAAATACTTCCATAGAAAAAAGCATAGAGCAACGGCGCAATCAGCAACGTCAGCAGCAGGCTGTGATCTTTTGCAATGATCTTAGCCTCACGTAACAGCAACGCTCCTATCGCACGGATACGCTTCATATATTCTTCTGCATTTGACGTTGAAAGAAAACTACTGCAACGGGAAATGTGATCACTATAAACCAAAGCAACCGCATTATCTCGGGCTGCGCATATTTCAAATCGATGTTCATGCTATACACTTTTATATAGCCATCCAGAAAAGCTGTGTAGGGCATAATGTTGGCATAGTATTGATCATACCAGGGCATCGCCCATCTTGGAAAAGTATATCCGCTGAACACAAAGGCGGGTGAGGTATAGAACAAACCGACATCACTTGCCAGCATGATGTCTTTAGTTATGCCTGAGATCATCATTCCTATTCCCAGGCAGGCCAGTGTTAGTAATGTATATAAGATAAAAAACTTGCCCGTCGCTCCAGCATGCGTCAGGTTAAACATGGGATAGATAACTCCCGCGATCAAAATAAAATTCAGCCAGGATACCGAAAGGTGCGCCAGTGTTTTTCCAGCAATCACGTTAGACGCCGAGCCGTGGGACAACACAAACAACTCCCGCATGGTTCGTGTATCGTTCTCATAATTCAATACCAGCACTGCCACCATAATAATGATCATCTGCATGGCGACTGTGATCAGGCCTGGCGCAAGATACTGCTGGTAGTTATAATCCGGATTATACAACGGATAACTCTGCAGCCGAACTGGTTGAACAAGTGCCATTGCCTTGTTTTTATTCATCCCCGTCTTCACCAGCTTTTGTAATATCACGCCGGATCCCGCCGTAATAATTACCTGTGCCGCATCTTTATAAATAAGTTTTGCAGGCACTAACGCAGCTGTATTTGTGTAAAGCGTTACGTAGACAGGATGCTTGCTGTAGATATCGCTTTCCATTTTTTTGGGAAAATGAACGCCACCCAGTACCTCGCCTTTTTGAACAAGATCGCGAAGCTCCGCCTCGCTTGCAACAGAACGTGTAATATGGATGGCGCCAGCCTGTTCAAGCATGAAAGTAAATGTGCGCGAAATGGACGAATGATCTTCATCCCAAACAGCCATAGGCAGATTTTCTGCATGCTGGCTCTCGTAGATATAAGCATAGAAAAAGAACAGCAATGGCGGCATGATGATCAATACCCTGTAATGCACGGGTAAAGAAAAAATGCGTTTCCACTCCCTGTATGTTATCTGTAAAATACTTCGCATTATGGTAGTTGTAGAGAAGCCGTCATACCGGCTCTTAATCCCGTTACGTTCTCAGCAGGCTTGCATTCAACAGTGAAGGTTCGCAATTCAAACGCACCCTTTTCCTTTACAGGAACCCAATTGGCAAACGCCAGCGAAGGAGATACACTGCTGATCGTTACTCCGAACTGTTCCGGCGTGCATCCCGGCACTGTAACGGTTGCTTTATCATTCAGTTTGAATGCTTTTATCTTATCCTGGCGAACGTTAAACCGGATAAAGTAAGCATCGCTTTTTTGAATCGTAATGATGGGATAACCGATGCTGACTATCTCACCTTCATGAATTACAAGGGATGATATTACGCCGGTGGCCGGCGCATAAATTCTTGTATTTCCAGTAAGAGAATTCATCAGTTCATAACCATGCTCGGCTTGACGAAGAATAGCTTTCGCTGATTGTATTACTTCCGGGCTCGTTCCTTTTTGCAGCATTTCCAAATTCAGCTTTGCTGTTTCCATTTCCTTTTTGGATGCTTCCATTTTAAAATACACCAGGTCTTTCTCCTGCCCCGAGATCACTTCATCATTATACAGTCGCTGCATGCGTGTGTAAGTCTTGTTGAAAAGATCGTACTGATCCTGTGCTATTTTGTACAGATTGTTGGATGACGCGACTATTTCCGGCCTTGCTCCGCGCTGTAATAAATCCAGCTGACCTTTCGCGGCATCCACGGCAGCCAACGCCTGCTGACGGATTGCATTAATTTCAGTGGATTGCAAAACGCCCAGCAACTTTCCTTTTTGAACGGTGTCGCCTTCTCTTACAAAAAGACTATCCATGCGTCCGGGCAGCTCAGCGGCAACATCCACACTACTCACGTCCACCATACCAATTACAGCGTCCGCTTCATTGTGTTTATTTCTTCCCAACATAAAATACAACGCAATCAGCAGCACAAGTAAAGGAACCAACAACGCCCAATAATTTTTAAACACAGATCTCATTTAATTGAAAATTGAAAGTTGAGAATTGACAATGTGCGGATGAGTAAATATGCAAATGTGCAAATGCTCCGCATATTGCCAGTACAACTTATTTTCGAAATATTGTTTTTTTGATTGTATCTTTAAAAGTCCAATTTGATTCGCACATTCGCACATTCGCACATTCGCACATTCGCACATTCGCACATTCGCACATTCGCACATTCGCACATTCGCACATTCGCACATTCGCACATTCGCACATT
>NZ_JAULBC010000001.1:24746-103115 GCF_041060425.1 Danxiaibacter flavus | reverse complement strand
CGCACATCATTGTCAATTTTCAACTTTCAATTGTCAATTAGTTCAACTATTTTCTGCGTTTCTCCCGTAACATGAAAATATTCGGCCAAAGCCAAATAGTACCCCAGCACGGAAGTATAATACAGTTTATCTATCTCAGCTTCTGCGAGCGTTGCCTCATTAACATCTTTGGGAGAAGACAATATATTTTCCATGCGTTGCTCCACCATGCGGGTGGTGATCCTTGCGTCGGTTCGTGCTGAATCAAGTGTTGCCGCCTGCTGCTGTAATCCTTCAAGCTTATTCATCACAACCTGTGCCTGCACACTCAATACCTGTCTGGTATTTTCTTCTGCAAGACGCGCTTCTTCTACAAGTTCTTTAGAAGCTTTAATACGTTTTTGCGTTTGTGTGCCATTAAAAATATTCCATACCATCTCTACTCCTAATAACCACGGCGGCACAGTTACCGGCAGATCTTTCTGATAAAGATTGATGTTACCAATTGCAAAAACATTGGGCAATGCCAGCGACTTGCTCACTCTCACGGATGTTTGTGCATAAGCTGTTTTGCTTTCCAAAAACCTGAAGCCTGCATTATTCTTATAAAAGCCTTCCGCGGGACCCGCCACTGCGTAATTTCCTCCATAAGGCAGTGTATCGTTAACAACAATGATCGTGTCGTTGGAAATGCCCAGGAGTTTATACAACTCAAGCATCGCATTCTTTTTATCGATCTGCAGATTTTGCTGAGTAGTTTTGGACTGGAGCAATGCGACTTTCATCCAGTTCTTTTGATAGGGCGGCAGAATTTCATTTTTTACAAGGGATTCTGCATAACCGAGATTTTTCTCCGCAGCGGAAACCACTTGTTGCTGATTACGCAAAAGGGAGTTTAAAAACAAAATACGCATGTACTGCAAAGCAATGGCAAAGTCGAGCTCTTCTGAAACAACTGATACATTCACCTTTCCTGAATTAAGCTCAGCTTCGGCCAGCTTACGCGCGGTGTTAAGTTTGCCTCCCAGGTATAATGGTTGCCTTACACCCAGCGATGATGTGAAATATTGTTGCTGGCTCAACGGCGGATTGTAGCTTGGATAAAATGTACCTATAATTGTTTTTGAAGTGCCATACACCGCATCTTTAAAAGCCTGCGATGGTTCACTTCCTGTTACCTCTTTAATGACACTGCTTGCTAACTGCACATTTTGCTGCGATGTACCTTCTATCACTCCTCCACGAACTGTTTCCAGATTAATTTCGAGCGGCTTGCTCAGGTAATTGTAATTAGCCAGGAGATCTATTTTGGGAAGATAAGATTGCCGCTCCGCTTCAAGATTATACTGCCGTGCCTTTAGTGATGCCCCAGCCTGCTTTATGCTTGTATTGTTCTGATGCGCCAGGGAGAAGCATTCTTTCAGACTTACTGAAGCTTGTTGCTGTGCTGCTACCCGGGAGAACAAAAAGATACAAAGGACTATGTGCAAGTATTTCATCAACTTTCATGTTAATAACCCGAACGGATTACCTGCTTATCGGGCGATGTTCTGAATTCTACAACGCCTTAACGTGAATCTTGTTCACTGGCAATTGATTTTATTTCAATGAATATGAACACATTAAGCGAAAAACAATTCTTCCGGCAATACTGGAGCCACACCGGAAATTGCACCAACCTACCGCAGAAACTGTGCAAACAACCCGTTCATCCAGAATTTTATTCACTTAATCATTATTTAATTAGAATTTTATTCTGATTATGAATAGCTTTATGAAAAATTATACAGATGGAGGTTAGCCTGGATACAATAGATCTGCAGATTCTTACGCTTATTCAGAATAATGCAAGGATTTCTAATGCGGACCTGGCGCGAGAACTATCCATGGCACCAAGTGCCGTATTGGAAAGGGTAAAAAAGCTGGAGCAGAAGAAAGTAATAACAGGCTATACCACCCAGATCAATCCTACTGCCGTACAGCAAAAACTGCTGGCGTTTATTTTCATCCGTTCGTCTGAAAGCTTTGGCTGTGGTAAAACCGGGGAGGAGTTAGCAAAAATTCCCGAAGTGCAGGAAGTGCATAATATTGCCGGAGAAGACTGTTATTTAATAAAGGTCCGGACGGCTGATTCGGCATCTCTCATGCACATGATGCGCACTTCGCTGAGAAATATACCCAACATTACTTCCACCAAAACAACGATTGTACTTGAAACAGTGAAAGAGCAACAACAAATCATTATTCCAAAAAACTAACCAATGACCGACGCAAAACAAAAACATGCTTCCCCTTTAATGGTTGTTGTAGCGTTTGCTACAGTATACCTGGTGTGGGGTTCTACGTACTTTTTTATACAACGTGCCGTATCACATATTCCGCCATTTTTAATCGGTGCAATGCGTTTTCTGGCGGCAGGCATTATCATGTTAACGTGGTGCGCGCTTCGTGGGGAAAAGATCTTTAACCCTCAACAAATAAGGCCTGCCGTAATAAGCGGTTTACTCCTATTGCTAATTGGTAATGGTACTGTGATATGGGCAGAACAAACATTGCCCAGTTCGCTGGTAGCAGTATTGGTATCCTCTGCTCCCATCTGGTTTGTTCTGCTGGACAAGCCCAAATGGAAAGAGAATTTTACCAGCAAATCCACATTAACCGGGCTGTTTATAGGCTTTGCCGGTGTGATCTTATTATTTAGTGAACAAACAGGAAAAGCGCTATCAGGTGGTGGCGGAATTATGCGAATAGTGGGACTAATAGCAATTGTGTTGAGTTCTATGAGCTGGGCAGGAGGATCATTGTATTCTAAATATAACGGCAAAGGATCTGCGAGCATCAATACCGGCTGGCAAATGTTGTCTGCAGGCATTGCATTCGTTCCTATAAGTTTATTAAGCGGTGAATGGCAATCATTTCAATGGCAAACGGTACCTGCGTCATCATGGCTTTCAGTTGTGTATCTCATTTTTATGGGATCGCTGGCTGGCTACAGCGCGTATGTTTGGTTATTGCAGGTGCGTCCTGCCACCCAGGTTAGCACCTATGCTTATGTAAATCCCGTAGTCGCAGTTTTACTTGGTGTTTTCTTTGCAAATGAACACATGACCGTTACTCAAATTCTTGGACTTGCAATTATCCTTACCAGTGTATTGCTGATTAACCTGGCTAAGTACAGGAAAGAAAAACAGACAGTTGTGACCGACGAAAAAATAAGTGTAACAAGAAAGATCATTGTGGCGAATACCGGTGCAGTGAATTGTGACAACTAAGCCTATTCTCTGTGAAACGCTGTGTCTGCTCTGCGCTACTCCTATGTGTAATTGTTTTTTGTTACACGGAGAAACAGCCGGAGTAGACACTGAGAACCACAGAGGTTTTGCGACCGATGCCTGTCAATTCATCGCTTGCCGCAATTTCTTTGGTGAAATATTACGTTTGCGGTTTTTCAACAACAGCCTCTACTCCTTCTTCTTTTATTTTTTCCTTCAGATCCGGCGGCTCCTTTTCATTTTTTTCATCACCTAACAAAAGGCCCCATGGCTTGAGCGGCTCAATCCTGTCGAAAATGATTTTCATGATCGCTATTACCGGAATAGCGAGGAACATGCCTGAGATACCCCACATCATTTCACCCACAATAACGCCCATTACCGTGATCAGGGCATTGATGCGAACTTTTGATCCAACAATAACCGGAAGTAAGAAATTACTATCAATAAGATGAATGACAATAATGGTTATTGCAACCAGTATTATTTTAGAAGCAACAGCACCCGTTGCAAATGTTATAAGTGTGCTTAACAACAATGCGCTAAAAATACCGATATAAGGAATGATGTTGAAAAGCCCTGTTATCAGCCCAAGCAAAATTGCATATTTAATACCCAGGATCCAGAATATGAGGCAGCATGCGGTGGCGACGATGGCCATTTCCAGCAAAAGACCTGCAATATATTTCCGGATGATGTATTGAACATGGGCGATGACATCATAGACCATAACAGCGTTATCTTCCTTGAAAACGCCTAACAAAAACTTCACAAGCAACCGGCGATAAAACAAAAGGAAGAATGTATAGATCATGATAAAAACAAGGAACAATACAATGGAAGAAACTGACAAAACCGTTGTACCCAAAACTAGCGTGCTTGTTGAGATAAGTTTGTTGGTTGCATCATTTACATAATGCATCTGATCTCTCATATTTATGTGAAAGGTAGATGCAACCCAGTGCTGTAAATTATTTACAGAACTTACTACCTGGTCTTTAAACAAAGGCCAATCCTGACCCAGTCTTGTTAACTGCGCACCAACCAGGTAAAGAATCAATGCAATACACACCACAAAAACAAGCACCGACAAAAACGCGGCGCCGCTACGGGCTAACTTTGTCTTTTGTTCAAAAAAACGTGCGAGCGGCAATAATAAAATGGAAAACAAAACAGCAAAGATCAGGGGTGCAAGCAACTGCTTGCCCAGAATTGCCAGGTAACCAACTGCAATAATACTTACCAGTATCATTGCCAGTTTGGTATAGAACGGAGATGCAGGTGATTTTATTTGTAACATGGTAGTTGTTGATTGTGAAGTGAGGTGTAAGGCTTGAGGTTTGAGGAATGAGGTATCAGGTATCAGGTTTCAGGTATCAGGTTTTAGCTATCAGCTATCAGGCTTTTACATCGTACCCGCCCGAACGTGCCGTAGGTACGGGGGGGCGTCTAACATCGTACACATCACATCTCCCCCCTCACTCCTCATGCCTCATGCCTCACACCTCAAACCCTACACCTGATACCTGATACCTGATACCTATTTCCCTATTCTCTCCGCTGGCCTCGCCCTTAGCGCGCTCCAGGTATCGTCGATGGCTACTTGCGACACGGCCTGCAATCCGATCAGTTCAAATGCCATCCAAACAGTTTCACGTTTTATATCACTTTTTATCCTGCCGGTTCCTTTTGGGTAAGATGCCCAAAATATGCAGTCGTACTGTCCAAAACCTTCCACAGATTTCACCAGTTTTTCCAGTTCGGCCTGGGTTGTGGCAAACACATGAACAAACGTATAGGCGCCTTTGTTTTTAGCCACCGGCTTTTTGTCAAATGAAATATCACCCAACAATTCCAGGTATTCGGCAGGTGCATTTACTATAAGCGCCTTATCATCCTTCCCCAATCTTAGTTTCTTTAAAGTATCTGAAGCCATTTGATTAAATTTCTTTAGCAGTTGATTGCAGAATTGCTCACATTACTTCAATCAAAAATAACAACACAATTTCAATCGCTCCGTCAAAACTGTACAGATTTCAAACGGCATTGTAAATATCTGTCTACAAAAAAGCAGCCGCTGGGCGGCCGCTTTACTATCCTGAATTGGTAAACCTTTTTCTCCTGTACAACTGGTGAATAGTGAATAGTCAATGGTGAAGGGCAGAAACCGGCTGAGTAAATGTATGCAGCTCTAGCCATGATGGACCTCCGGCGTAACTTCTTGTACGCCCTTATATACCTTATACGGGTCAAAAAACTTCGCTTCGGTCAGCTTTAGGCTTTAGGCTTTAAGCTTTAGGCTTTAGGCTTTAGGCTTTAAGCTTTAGGCTTTGGGCTTTAGGCTTTAGGCTTTGGGCTTTAAGCGTTATCAGTTGTTTCCAAAGAAACGTTGGCGCACACGACACCGTACTTATATATGGTTTACTTTCTTTCCAGCATACCAAAAATTCCATCGGATTCATCTGCGGGACCAGCGGTGAAAAACAATTGTTTTGAAGTTGCAATTACAGGCGTATTATCCAAAGCCCACAAACCTTCTATCGTTACAGGCTGATTACCCCCATGTTGCTTAAGCTGTCCTTCAAAATGCCCCCATTTGTCGAACACGTTAATACGGCCATCACCAAAATTGCCTACGATTATTGCATCATCCACATCGCAAAAACCAGGCATTGCACCAACCATTCCCCATGGAGAATTTAATGCCCCCTGAGAGGCGAAACGCTTAACCAGCTCACCTTTCATGGTAAATATGTTGATGTAGCCGTTGCCGGGACCAGACTCATCGTCCATATCATCCGGCGCTTTTTGCTTAGCGTAGGTAACATATAAAAAGCCATTGATGCTTCTGATGTTGAAAGGTGCAAATCCTTTTGGAATTGAAGGATCTGAAAAAGGCTTATTATTAACCTGTTTAAAGTTTTTGTCAAATACATCAATTCTTGCTTTTCTAAAATTTGTAGCATACAAAAAATTGCCAGTGCCATCGTTGCCCAGTTCAAGGCCTTTGTATACTGTGGAAGTGCCCTTATTTGCAGCTATCATGGCTGCAGGTCCTCCAGCCCAGCCGGAAATAATTCCATCTTCCCCGGCAAAAATGAACCTGCTTTTCATAGTTGTTCCGGGAATTATAAAATCGGCAGTGGGATTAAATACTACACCTGTGGGAGCGCCCTGAGAGTGGCCAGGCCCCGGTATAGAAACAGGAGCCAATAATGTTGCACCTGTTTTGTCGTAAATAGTAGTTAAGCCAGAATGGTTGGCCGAGATCCATACCGGTCCGGAAGGTGCTACAGCAATTCCCCATGCGTTAAGCAAGGATTTGTCAATGTGCATGGGATTGTAAGATTGAAGATTTGCAACAAGATTGGTTTGCTGATAATTGTGTGTAGGAAAATGATCTTCGAATTTTTTACAGGATAGGGCAAGAACAAAAAACAAACATAAACAAATACCCATTGCAGCAGGTTGTTGTTTTGTTGACACATGTTTCATACGTGCAATTTTAGAGGTGATGGAAAGAAGGGAAGTATCAACAATTTTATTGGAGAATTCTGAATGAATACGAACTAACTGATGCCCTGGTTGCTTCTAACAAAAAATACCATTCTTACAGACTCAAAAAATACACAATTTCTATGCCGGAGGATGATGTAGCGGCATGCTGAAACTGAAAGTGGAACCTTTGCCTTTGGTGCTTGTTACCCAGATTTTTCCATTCTGGCGATGGATGATCTCAGCAGATATGTATAAACCAAGCCCCAGTCCCGGGAAGGAATGAGAACGTTCGTCAGATTCCCTGAAGAAACGGTCAAATACAAATGGCAGGCTTTCTTTTGCAATGCCTATTCCGGAGTCTGTAACGCTGCATATTACTGAGCCTTCTGCGTTGTGCACATCCACTAGTATCCTATCGCTATCCGGCGAATATTTTATGGCATTGGTCAACAGGTTAATCAATACCTGCTCAACCCGGTTCCGGTCTCCCGGAATTGTTACATTCCCCGCCGTATTTGTTAGTATAATTTTTTTGAATGTTGTAACCTGCACTTCCTCTATCACGTCGTTAACGAGTTTGTTGAAGTCAAAATCTGAGTAATGAAACTTCATCTTGCCTCCTTCTATTTTCGTAACATCCAGCAGATCCTGGATCAGGACATTGAGCTTATCTACCTGGGAAAGCATTTTTTGCAACAACCCGGATGAGGTTTCATCTTTAGAATTAAGTGTCTGTTGATGCAGAAACTGACCAAAAGCCTTAATGGAAGTGAGGGGCGTTCTGAGCTCGTGCGATATTATACCTATAAACTCATCTTTCCTGTTTTGTTCATTTTTTGAACGTGTAATGTCCAACACCGTACCCAACATCCGCTGGGGATTTTTTCTACTGTCGTAGATTACCCGGGCCTGTGTCCGTATCCAACGGACAACTTTATCAAAACCAACGATCCGTGCTTCATAAAAATAGGTGCCGGTTACCATCGCATCCTGAAAAGCTTTTTCCACACGAAGAAAATCCTCTTCATGAATATGTGCACGCAATGTTGCATGACTCAGTTTTTCATTTGAAGCATATCCAAAAATTTCAGGCAGAAGATTACTATAAATAAGCTCCTTCGTTACAAGATTCAGATCAAATGTGGCAGTACCGGTATAATCAAGCGCCATATTTAACCGCTGCTCACTCTCTATGGTCTTTTGTATCGCCTCTTTACTGTCAGTAATATTCAGTGCTACACCTACTATTTTTTCCGGGTTTTCCTTGATATCATAGAGCACCCTTCCCGAAGCTTTTATCCAATGTAATGCCCCGTCATGCCATTTTATCCTGTATTCTGCATTGTAATGCTCATTTTTATCGATCGCACTTTGAATACTGGCCAGCACTGCATCCCTGTCTTCAGGCACAATTAAATCCAGTACATCGTTAAAAGTCACGGTTTCACCAAGAGGCAACCCGAAATTTGCCCTGAACTGATCAGTGCATTCCAATAAACCCGTTTTCAGAAAAACTTCATACGAGCCCAGCATACCGGCTTCAAGTGCAATGGCAAGCTGTTGGTTTGTGCGCTGAAGCTCCCTTTCATTTTCCTGGATTTTTTTTCTTACCCTAACCTGGTCAGAAACATCGTAACCCATACAAAGTATGTAAGGTTCTGCGCCTTCCGCTGCCACCAGTCTTTTATAAATAATATTTACAAACAATTCCTTCAACACGCCATCCACTTCCATAAACACCCGGTTCTCGGCGCCGTGATAAGTAATGCCGGTTTCATACACATGATCCAGGATCCGCATATAAGGCTGCCCTTCCAGTTCCGGAACGCCATCTATAATTCGTTTACCGATGATGGAAGCGTCTTTTCCCCATAGCTTCAGCGCTACATCATTTGCCAGAATTATAATATGATCGGGCCCTTGCAAAAGGCTGGTTGGCACGTACGCCTCCTGCACCAGGCTTCTAAGCAGTTGTTCATTTTCCTCCGCTTTTTTCTTTGCAAGAACTTCCCTGGTTATATCCGTACCGGTGTTCACTATTCCATAAATATTTCCATTCCTGTCTCTTAATGGCGTATAGGTAAAATCGTAAAAAAAAGTTTCCATTTTACCATTGATCTTAAAATCTACCCGGGCACCGGTTCCATGGTAGGGAATCCCGGTGCGGTACACTTCCTGTAAAATGCTGTAAAACGGTTGATCTTCCATCTCCGGCAATGCCTCGCGAAAAGTCTTTCCTATGACAGATCTGTCTTTTCCCCATGCGGCAAGGATGGCATCGTTGGCAACTTCCACAGTCATCTCTCTGCCAACGTACACGCTGATTGGAATTGGGGCAGCAGCTATAAAATCAACGAAACGTTGCTCCAGATCGGTTCTGCTGGCAAGTACTGCAACCCGGGCATTCAGCGCCGGCTCCGGCATAGCGGTAATATAAACACCTCCGGTCTGTTTGCCCTCACCAGGAACGGCACTTAGGGTAATTGTATATCGCTCTTCCGGAGATTCATTGCTTTTAAAGGTAACAGTCTGACTGAATGATGCAGCTTTATTATTACCATAAGATATAAGTGTAATAAAAGGTTGCACCGTGTGCCAAAAATTTTGATCTTTTTCAACAGGCAAGCCTTGCGCCGGTATATAATTATTGGCAAGGAGAAGCAGCTGTTTAAAAGCACTGTTATAAAAACAGTACAGTTCTCTACCCCAAAGTATTGCGGATGGAAAAGGCGAATGAACTAAAATACTGAGCGATGTTCGTAAACTTAGTGGCCATTCTTCAGGTGAGCCCAGAACAAAACCCGACCAATCTCTTGACTTGGTCAAATTTTCCATTTCACCGCCCGGTTTAAAAAAATTTCCAAAAAAGGTCCCGGTGTCGTTTTGTTCGTGCATTAAATGGATCCCTTGTTTGACTCAACAATATAAATCAATTAAGCCATTATGAATGGTTGTTCGCTAACATTAATGAGTTTTTATCATCAATCAGTTGAACTTCTTAGAATTAGCAGCCGTCTCAAGTGGCCGTAACTGAACATTAACTGTTCAAAAACGAACACATTATAAGCAGCTCCTGCAAATAACATGCTAATTATCAATCCATAAAGTTGTGGCATTTATTTAGCCGCTTTTTTTATGGGTAGGGGAAACTGTGTTCTGACAATACGCCTTAACGCTATTTATGTTCAAAAACTATTTTACTGCAGCATTGCGCAGCCTTCAAAAAAACAAGTTCTTTTCTGTCATTAATATTGCTGGCTTGTCTATTGGTATGGCGGCTTGCTTGCTGATTCTGCAATATGTAAGTTTCGAATTGAGTTACGACCAGTTTAACCAGAACGCTTCTTCAATATACCGCGTGGTAAACGACCGTTATCAAAACGGCAAGCTCATTCAGCACGGTACCATTACTTACTCGGCTATAGGACGGGCCATGCAGGAAGATTATCCGCAGGAAATATTGCGTACCGCAAGAGTTGAACCGGCCACAGACATCATACTTACATATAATGAAAAGAAATTGAAACAATCCGGACTGGCAGTTGATACTTCTTTTCTAACCATGTTTTCTTATCCGTTGATTGCAGGTAATGCCTACACTTCGCTGAAAGCGCCTTACAATATGATCATCTCCCAATCAATGGCTGATAAATTGTTCGGCGTTCCGCAAAATGCCAATTACGCATCATACATCGGCAAGACAATTCAATTGCAAAATGATTCTGCTTTGTATAACATAACCGGAATTAGCAAAGATGTTCCGGAAAACTCACACCTGCAGTTTAACTTCCTTGTTTCATGGTCGTCCTTAACGCAAACCTGGAAAAATGCGGACTACAGTTTTGAGCAGTCCGATTTCTGGCAATATATCCAGCTAAAGCCCGGTGTAGATTATAAAAGACTGGAAGCACGTTTTCCAACTTTCAGTCAGAAACATTTTCAGGGTGCAAAGGTTTCAGGAAGTGATGAAACTTTTTATCTGCAACCATTGTCGAAAGCCCATCTTTATTCTGATTTTGAATACGAGATAGGTGTTACAGGCAATGCAACCACTGTATGGGGCCTTCTTACTGTGGCTTTATTTATTATTATAATTGCCTGGGTTAATTATATAAATCTTACAACTGCAAAATCAGCGGAGCGGGCAAAAGAAGTTGGTGTAAGAAAAGTAGCCGGTGCATCAAAATCTCAATTGATCCGGCAGTTCTTTACTGAATCCGTCGTTATTAACCTGATCGCATTTGCTATTGCAATTATGCTGGTGATATTGGTGCAGAACAGCTTTAATCAATTGGTACAACATAACCTTTCATTGACATTATTGTTTCAAAAAAATCTTAGCGGATACACCGTATTTGCTACGATTCTTTTGATTATCATGGCAGGCTTTTTTGTCTCAGGTTTCTACCCCTCATTTGTGTTTTCTTCTTTTAAACCGGTCACCGTTTTAAAGGGAAGATTTTCACATTCAACAAAAGGCATTCTGTTAAGAAAGACACTTGTTGTTGTTCAGTTTACTATGACAGTTATTCTTATCATTGGTTCCGTTGTTGTTTACCGGCAGGTGCGCTTTATGAACAGGCAAAAGCTGGGAATAACGCTGGACCAGGTGATGGTGATCAATCCGCCCATGCTCACAAAATGGGATTCTACTTTTATAAGACGTGTAAATAGTTTTACGAATGAAGTAAGGCAATTACCGCATGTTAAAGGCGCCACCACATCATTCCGTGTAGCAGGAGAAGAACTATCCAGGGACTTTAAAGTTAGAAGAGCTGATGCCCCGGAAGACAACCATTATACCATCCGCAGCCTGGGTGCGAGTACCGGTTTCATTGATCTCTACGGAATAAAATTATTAGCGGGTCGCGATTTTGAATCGACTGATTTTAATACTGACTGGGGTAAACTGCACAATATTATTCTGAATCACCACACCGTAAAATTATTAGGCTTCAAAGATGATGCTGATGCGATTGGTAAAAAGATTTTTATTTACGATAAATCCTGGGATGTAATAGGTGTTATGGCTGACTTTCATCAGAAATCATTGCGCTATCCGATTGAGCCGACTGTGTTAATGCCTGCGTATTCTGAAAACAGCCCGATTTCAGTGAAGCTTGATGTTACAAATGTTGAGTCAACCATTGCATCTGTGCGCAAAACGTTCAACACATTTTTTCCGGGCAATATGTTTGACTATTATTTTTTGGATGAAAGATATAATGCGCAATACAAGAATGAACAATTCTTTGGCAAAGTGTTTGGCATGTTTGCCGGCTTTGCTGTTTTTGTTGCATGTCTTGGATTACTCGGACTGTCATTGTTTGCAACCATTCAACGCACCAAGGAAATTGGTGTAAGAAAAGTGTTGGGTGCATCTGTAGCCAACATTATTTTCCTGTTGTCAAAGGACTTCATCAAGCTTGTAATAATTGCCATTGTAATTGCATGCCCTATTGCGTGGCTCACTATGAACAAATGGCTACAGGACTTTTCTTACCGCATCACTATCAGCTGGTGGATCTTCCTGGCAACCGCCGTAGTCGCGATAACTATAGCGCTTGCAACAATAAGTTTTCACGCACTCAAATCAGCGTTTGCAAACCCGGTGAAGAGCCTGAGAACAGAGTAGTTTTAAGCTTAAAGCCCAAAGCCTAAAGCTTAAAACCAGTTAGTATAAGGATTGAGGTTTGAGGTATAAGGAGGTTTGAATATGCCCGACTATCGTACGCGTTCTCTGTGCAACTCAGTGTCTCCTCCGTGCATCTCTGTGTAACTGTATTCTTTTGTCTCATGCAGAATAACACAAACTGGATGGATGTTAAGCTTTGGGCTTTAGGCTTTAGGCTTTAGGCTTTAGGCTTTAGGCTTTAAGCTTATACCAGGTTATGCAGTTTCGCGTATTGCAATAACATAATTGTCTTCCCGTCTTTTATTTCACCATCGGCAATCATCTGCATTGCTTTATCCAAAGCTATTTCCAGCACTTCAATATCTTCCTGTTCATGTGCTATGCCACCGCCATCATTCACTTTCATCGACGCTTCATATTCAGCTACAAAAAAGTATAAGATCTCGGTAACAGATCCGGGTGACATATATGCTTCAAATATTTTTTGCACAGCAGATATTTTGTAACCGGTCTCTTCTTCCGTTTCACGTCTTATGCAATCTTCAGGATTATCCTTATCCAACAAACCTGCGCAAGCTTCAATTAACATTCCGCTTTCATTACCATTGACAAATGTTGGCAGACGAAATTGCCTGGTAAGAATAACTGTTTTGGATAATTTATTATATAGCAGAATGGTTGCACCGTTTCCTCTGTCATATGCTTCACGACTATGCACATGCTTGCTGCCATCACGCTTTACAAACTCATAAGTTATTTTACGCAATACATACCAATTATCAGAAAGCACTTCTGATGAGATCACTTTTACCTGGCCGGTCATTTTATTTTTATTGTTGAGTTGTTAAGGTAATAATTTGAGATTTGAAATTGGAGATTTAAGACTGAAGAAATGATGGATGGAAAATGCATGGGGTGTGCGGAGGTACAATTTGAGATTTGAAATGTGGAGGTAACCGGGTTATAACTGGAAACATTTTAAAATGCGGAAGAATAAAACTACGATGTAGTTTTTTTTGAACCATATAAGAGATATAAGGGCATATAAGACTTGTCTCAAATTTATTCCTGTCGTCAACTATCGATATGACCAAACTCGACTGAGGCTGAAAGCCTCATATCATCAGCCCAGGGCAACGCCCTGGGGAAAAATATCAAATAGTGATCAAGCCCTGAAAGGGCGGAGCAAATAAATAAATCAATCAAACCCCGTGAATCTTAATCCCGATCCGGATAAACCCACACATTTGCACATTCGCATATTCAACAATTCGCACATTCTCCATCATTTTCAATTGTCCCTTGTCAATTATCAATTACATTGAGTTCTGCTCAGCACAAAGCCATCATAATGCAGTGCCTGTCTATTTCTGAAAACCATTTTACCATTCACTTCTTTTGCATCGCCAAATCCTTCAATAAAAGCCTGACCTTTTCTCAAGAAGGTAACTTCTCTAACGGATTCCTTACCTTCTGAACGAAATGTGTAATCGGCTATTAACGTGTCACCTTTCATTGCGCCTTTAACAATGCCATCATTGCCATCTTTTCCGTACAAACTATATTTCAGATTTCCAGATACAATATCACCGTCATTTGTAAGGCTGAGCAATACTGTGTCCTTGTCCGAAGTATACCGATAACACTGCACCGCATCAGATTTTACCAATACTGCCGCAACTGAATCTGCGATCTTTTTATATACGGTGGTCTCTCCTCCACGTCGTGTTAAGGTCAGTGTGCTATCTCCAATATCATCTATATGTAATGTATCTGAAAAATCAATAGTCTGCCTGTTGCCGATACTTTTACCAGAAAGGATAAGCATGTCGCCATCACGATGCCAATGTTCATATTGCAAAGTGAATGCATTGATTGACGAAGCAGTGCTATCTTTTTTCAGCGTGAACCCAGATTGCGCTCCGGGTTGACCTTGTATACCGGCTACCCAGTTACCTTCGATACCAATCTGCGGTGCAGTATTACAAGCAATAAATAAAACACAAACAATGAAAATGTATGAGCAGGAATTTTTCATGTGATGAGTATATTATTAAAGATAAAGTACAAAAAACATACCTGGCCAGGAACCCATATCAATTGCTTTATAGAAAGTTCATTTCCAATTCATCCTGAGCATATTGCACTATTTACATGCTAAGCAATAGTCAACTCGATTCAGTTAGTTAGTCAAATACCATTCAGGTAGATTTTTTTTATGGTACAATGAAATTCCAAAGGCAAGAAGTATGTAAGAATGATCACAGATATGATAGTCTATTTTTTTCTATGTTCTTTTGGCTTGATCCAAATGCCGAATGCTTTATCATCGCGCCGCTTCTTCTTTGCGTTCGCCGCGTGAAACCTTAGCAACTTTTCCTGGCTAAATTTTCAACTGTCAATTTTCAATTCTCCATTAAAAAAAAGTCCTCTGCATCTGCAAAGGACTCTTTTATTTTTTCGCGGTGAGGGCGGGATTCGAACCCGCGGTACAGTTTAACCCGTACGGCAGTTTAGCAAACTACTGATTTCAGCCACTCATCCACCTCACCGACCGAAATTTCCCTTAAGGGGCTGCAAAAATAGGGATGCCCGCTTAATTACCAAAATATTTTTTATTTTAAGCTAAAAGCCTAAAGCTCAAAGCCCAAAGCTTAAAGCTGATAGCTCACAGCTGCTACATCGCTGCCAGTTGCACTTTCTGCGTAAGCTCCATTACGTTCTCGCGGAAAAGGCTGTCTGTATCCATCAGATCTTTAACTGTCTGGCAACTGTGAATCACCGTTGTGTGATCGCGGCCGCCAAAATGCTCTCCAATTGTTTTCAGAGAATTCTTTGTGAACGCTTTTGCGAGATACATCGTTATCTGACGAGCCTGAACAATTTCGCGTTTTCTCGTCTTATGCAACAATTTCTCGTAAGGAACATCGAAATATTCACAAACCATTTTCTGGATTGCTTCAATGGTAATTTCCTTGCTGCTTGTCTTCACAAAGTTGCGCAATACTTTTTTGGCGAGCTCCAGGTCAATGTCACGCTTATTTAAAGAGGACTGTGCTAACAACGAAATTAAAGCACCTTCCAATTCGCGCACGTTTGAACTGATGTTATATGCCACATACTTCACAACCTCTTTCGGCATATCCAGGCCATCGTTCTTCATCTTACGTTCCAGGATCTCAATTCTTGTCTCATAATCCGGAACCTGCAGGTCAGCACTTAATCCCCAACGGAAGCGGCTCAACAAACGCTCCTGCATACCATCAAGGTCTTTCGGAGGTTTATCTGAAGTCAACACCAATTGTTTACCACTTTGATGGAGGTGGTTAAATATGGCGAAGAAAGCATCCTGTGATTTTTCAGCGCGACTAAAGAACTGTACATCATCAATAATGAGTACATCTATTAATTGATAGAAATGAATAAAGTCATTAATAGCGTTGTTACGGCTATGATCCTGAAACTGGTTAATAAATTTTTCGCTGCTCACATACAACACCACTTTATTAGGGTGCAGTCTTTTTACATCATTGCCAATTCCCTGAACAAGGTGCGTCTTTCCCAAACCAACACCGCCATAAATAACGAGCGGGTTAAATGAGTTGGCGCCGGGTTTCTCCGCAACAGTTTTACCTGCACGGCGGGCAACCCTGTTACAATCTCCTTCTATAAATGCATCAAATGTATATATAGGATTAAGCTGCGGATCAATCTGCATCTTTTTAAGACCCGGTATTACAAACGGGTTCTTAACAGGATTGTTGATCACCAACGGAAAATCCATTTCGTTGTTAGAATATATCTTGGCATTGCTGGCAGGTACATCCATCGAACCATTTTTCCCATTACCGCTATCTACCATTATACGATACTCCAGTCTTGCTTCTTTGCCTAACTCTCTTTTTAAAGTTTTGGCAAGAAGATTAACATAATGCTCTTCCAGATACTCAAAGAAAAACTGGCTTGGTACCTGTATCATTAATACCTGTTCTTTAATATCAACGGGTTTAATCGGCTCAAACCATGTTTTATAGTGTTGCCATTCAACAATATCTTTGATGATCTTCAAACAATTATTCCATACGTTTTCAGCGGTTTTAGTCATAATGAAAGACACTGTTTATATCGGGTTAAGAATATTAACCGGGTAAAAAATCCCAAAAAAAATTATCCCCGATTGTGGATATTTTTTTGGGAACAGGACGGCGAATATCTTACGTTTTATGTTGAAAAAAAAATTTTTTAATGTCTTGTTTTTTTACAACTAAATATGTCTGGATTAACACCAAACTTTTTATGTAAAATATCTGCACGCATTTTCAGATTCATCAAAATTAAAGCTCCGGGACAACCTCCTTATTTCGTAAAACTCAATCCGGAAAAGCATTCAACACATTTCAGCAGTTTATTTCACTTCCCAAACAACCATAAACAATTAACATAGCATAATTATTATACGTTAACTAACAAAAATTCAGTTTTCATTTGCAAAGTGATTATCTGTGATTGTAAAATACAGGGCTAATATTAATGTATTATGGCATACAGTTGTTTTCACGAACGAATCATTAGATGAATTGAAAGATACAATATTTGAAGTTCACTTCAAGTTTTTTTCAGATTAAAATATTACCTGAGATTTCAACTACTTTTGCAACAAACTATTTTAATAATGTCTTTCGAAATTACAGGCAAGCTGGTAGCCAGGTACAACATTGTTCAACGTACTGAAACATTCAAAACAAGAGAATTTGTAATTGAAAAATCTGAGGATATTGGTGGAAGGGTTATTACCAATTATATCAAGTTTCAATGCGTGCAGGACAAAACAGCTATTCCTGACAGATTTAATATTGGCGATGAAGTAAAAGTGATGTTCAATATTAAAGGTACCAAGTGGACCAAGGATGGTAAAGAGAATTACATTACCAATCTTGACGCATGGCGCATGGAACATGTGAAATTGGGCGAACAACCGGTAGCAGGTGATAACAGCTATGAATTTACTTCAGATAATACGCCAACCGACAATGTGGATGATCTGCCATTTTAATGTAAGTTATTAGTTGTTAGTCAGTCGTTGATCTTAACTAAACAATACGCTCAATTTTTCCTTATAAATATAGTGACGAATACAGGCTTGTTGGTCATTGGGGATCAACGACTGCTATCTAGCCAACTACAACCATGCAAAAAAAGATAAGTTTTCAATTATTGCCCCCGGAAGCGGCTGATGATTCTACTGTAAAAGACTTTATTGCGAAAATCGAAGGCATCGCGCCCAAAAAGATCACCGGCTTCTATCGCACGAAACAATCAATAGATGCACGTAGCAAACAACCCAAAGTAAACATTACAGTAAATGCATTTATTGATGAGCCTTATCATGAAAGAATAATAGAAGAGATTAATTTCAAAGACGTAACTCATTCTCCCAAAAAAGTTATTGTAGTTGGTGCCGGGCCTGCGGGCTTGTTCGCAGCGCTTAAACTGATTGAAAGCGGTGTTCAGCCTATTTTAATTGAAAGAGGAAAAGACGTTCGTGCACGAAGACGTGACCTCGCTGTTCTTAATAAAGAAGGTATTGTTAACACGGAAAGCAATTATTGCTTTGGCGAAGGTGGCGCAGGCACTTACAGTGATGGCAAATTATACACCCGGAGTACCAAACGCGGCGATGTTAACAGAATACTCAACCTGCTTGTTCAGTTTGGCGCCGATGAAAGAATACTTTACGAAGCTCACCCTCACATAGGAACCAATCAACTGCCCAAGATAATTACAGCCATGCGTGATGTAATTATTGCGTATGGCGGAAAGGTTTTATTTGAAACAAAGCTCACCGGGTTTCTTGTTGAAAACAACACATTGAAAGGCATAACAACTGCAGCCGGGGAAAAGTTGATGGCAGAGGCTGTAATACTGGCAACCGGACATTCAGCCAGGGACATCTTTGAATTGTTTTATAATAATAATATACTGATTGAAGCCAAACCCTTCGCGCTTGGCGTTCGCATTGAACATCAGCAGGCATTGATCGACAGCATTCAATACCATTGTCCCATTCCATCACATAAGGATCACAGCGCAAGAAGCGAATATCTTCCGCCTGCATCTTACGGCTGGGTAGAGCAAGTTAATAATAAGGGCGTTTTCAGTTTTTGCATGTGCCCCGGCGGAATTATCGCCCCGGCGGCAACAGCCCCCGGAGAACTTGTAGTGAACGGATGGAGCCCGAGCAAGCGGAACAATCCTTACAGCAACAGCGGCATTGTTGTGAGTACAAGTGTCGAAGACATTGTAAAGGATAAGGATTTTAAAAAACTGATGAAAGAAAACAAGTGGTCAGCATCCCACCCGCTCCTGCTTATGTATTTTCAACAAATGGTAGAACAGAAAGCATTTGAAGTTGGTGGCGGCAAATTTGTTGCACCGGCACAACGGATGGTCGATTTCTGCAACAACAAATTATCTTCTTCTCTCCCTGACTGCAGTTATTTACCAGGAATACATTCTTCTACATTGAATAATGTGCTACCCAATTTTGTATTAACAAGCTTGCAGGAAGGCTTTAAAGCTTTCGGCAAAAAAATGAAAGGCTACTACACCAATGATGCCGTAGTGGTTGCCACAGAAAGCCGCACATCATCACCCGTGCGCATTCCGCGTGACGCTGACTCGCTTCAACATCCTCAAATTAAACAGCTGTACCCTTGTGGTGAAGGTGCAGGCTACGCCGGCGGCATTGTGAGCGCTGCAATGGATGGAGAAAGAGTAGCGGAGAAAATATGTGAAATGTTAGATGTACGATGTTAGATGTATGGTGTGCGATGTGATTGCAAGTACGAGCTACGAAGTGTGAAGTACGAATTGGGTTGACTGGTGTTGAAGTGATATAGGCATATTGATATTTAATTGTCACACAAAGAAGAGGCAGGAGGAGACACGGAGGACCAAAGAGATAGCCTTCGCTGCAATCATTTTCAATTTTCAATTCTCAATTTTCAATTAACTCAGCCGCCCTGCCTCCGTGGTTCCCCAAACAAAAACCCCTCAACCGAAGCTGAGGGGCCAACAACTAAAAACACAAATGAGTAGGAGCCTTATTAATCGGGCTTCTTACCATCCAAAAAGGTATTGATGGATGATATCTGTCCCTGATCATGTTCATCTTTCTTTACAGCATACTTGCTGTAGTAATTCTCCACAGATGTGAGCGTATTGCCAAAAAGCTCCATATTACGACGAACATAAGCCGGCACATTGTCAAATTCTGTATTCATCTCTGCACTATTCATATTAAACGAGAGATTGCGAAGTTTCTGTATTCTTTCTGCTGCTCTGCGTTTTTGATCTTCCTCTTCGTCAGACATCATTTCATATGAACCTGTTGCCGGAGCCACAGGCGTATTCATGTTAATGTTGTCTTTCTCCACGAAACCAAACTGCACTTCATCCTCTGCTGGTTCCTGCCTCATTACCGGTGCTACATATGGCGGCATTTCCGGCTCAGGCTGCTGGTAAACCGGACGCTGCGGTTGTTGAGGTTGCGGCTGTGGCGGTTGTGGCTGCTGCGGTTGCTGAACGAACTGCGGCTGTGGTTGTGGCTGAGGTTGTGGTTGTGGTTGTGGTTGCGGAATTTCCAGAGGCTGTGGCGCAGCAACAGGTTTTGGCTGCTCCTGTACCGGCTTCTGCTCAGGCATAGATGCATAGATATTTGAGGGCCTGCTCAAGAAACCACCTGGAGGGGTTACGGACACAGAAGGTTTCTCTGTGTATTCCATCCGCAAATGCTCTTCCACTTCAGGCGCTTTTTCTTCTTTACGTTCTTCAACCTTAGGCTCAGCGGTAATATTTGTAGACAGTTCAAAACGCAATGGTTCTGCACTTTGTTTTTCTGCAATCACTTTTGCTTCATCAATGATCACAGGAGCAGCGGACTGCTGGGTGATCTCAACCAGGCTTGGAGCGAACGGATCTTTTTCGTCGAAAGATAACTTCTGTTGTTGCATGGCACGTTCGGGCTTTTTTTCTTCGCCATCCATACGCAACTCCATTGTTATTTTTTCAGGCTTAGGCTCCGGCGCCCTTGCAGGTTCTCTTTTTGCAAAAGGATCTTTATGCTCGAATCCTGTAGCGATCAGCGTAATGCCAATCTTATCGTCCAGTGTATTGTCATACCCCATACCCACAATCACATCCGTATTCTCACCGGCCTGCAGGCGGAGATGATTATTGATCACTTCCAACTCATCCATCGTGCACTCCTCATCACCTTCTGCACTATTGATATTGATCAGGATCCATTTCGCACCACGGATATCATTGTCATTCAGCAACGGAGAATTCAACGCATTTTCAATGGCACGTTGCGCCCTTTCTTCACCGGAAACAGCTGCACTTCCGAGAATAGCAACACCACCATTCTTCATCACAGTACAAACGTCTGCAAAGTCAACGATGATATGACCACGGCTGTTGATGATATCAGTAATACATTTAGCAGCGGTAGCCAATACATTGTCGGCCTTGCCAAATGCATCTTTCATTTTAAGGTTGCCATATTGTATACGCAGCTTGTCATTACTAATAACAAGCAGTGTATCTACATAAGGCTCCAATTGTTTGATGCCTGCCTCTGCCTGCTGCAAACGGCGCGGACCTTCAAAACCAAACGGAGTAGTAACAATACCTACGGTAAGAATACCCAGTTCGCGGCAGATCTTGGCAATGATGGGAGCACCACCGGTACCTGTTCCACCACCCATACCGGCGCAGATAAATGCCATTTTGGTATTTACCTCCAGTATGCGTTTTATTTCTTCCAGGGATTCCTCAGTAGCCTGTTTACCTACTTCGGGATTTGCGCCTGCACCCAAACCTTGTGTAAGGTGTGGCCCAAGCTGTATTTTATTGGGCACTGAACTTTGTTCCAATGCCTTGGCATCAGTATTACAAATAATGAAGTCTACACCTTCAATATCCTGCGCAAACATGTAGTTTACCGCATTGCTTCCGCCTCCTCCAACACCAAGAACCTTAATGATGGATGACTTTTGTTTTGGCAGATCAAAGTGTATCATAATGAAAATTTTAGAATGTAATGGTTAGTAATAGTAATAGCAACAAATTATAATGGAAACGATTTTATTCTTATTTGATCACTGTATCTCCTTCTTCCTTGAACAAATCAATCAGACCATCTTTGAATTTATTCCAGAAACCATTGATACCGCCCTTTCTTTTTCCTATATCTACAGTGTTTTCTCTAACGGGAGAAAGCGCTTCAACTTCTTCCTTAATCAGTTTATCCGGAACACTCACCCGAAGGAAAGTGTTGTTAAACTCTTTATTATGATTTTCATAATCGCTGTATCCTTTCAGAATAAGACCAATACAGGTTGCATACATTGGCTTCTTCAGCTCATCTATATGATTTGCCGCCAAATGCTCATTTGGTAAACCAATACGTGCATTCAAGCCTGTAACATATTCCGTCAACTGAATAAGATGTTTTAGCTGAGAACCACCACCTGTAAGAATGATGCCGCCGTTAAGCGTTCTGTTATCAAGCCCTACCTGTTTCAGGTGATAAGTAACGAAATCAAGTATTTCACTCATTCTCGCCTGGATAATGTTAGCAAGATTTCTTACACTGATCTCTTTTGCCGGCATACCTTTTATTCCGGGAATAGTAATGAAAGCGTTTGCTTTAGCTTCATCTGCAAGCGCGCCACCAAACTGTACTTTCATTGCTTCAGCCTGCTGCTTCAATACACCAAGCCCCATGCGGATGTCGTTGGTAATATTTTCACCACCAAACGGAATAACCGCTGTATGTTTTAAAATACCATCATAAAATACAGCGAGGTCACTGGTACCACCACCAATATCAAGAATGGCAACACCTGCTTCCATATCAATCTCACTCATTACAGCAGAAGCAGATGCCAGCGGCTGCAATACAAGATCTTTAGTTTTAAGGCCACTACGCTCTACTGAACGGTTGATATTGCGGATTGCATTTCTATCACCTGTAATGATGTGGAAGTTTGCTCCAACTTTCACGCCATTATACCCAACAGGATCTTTAATATTCTGGTAATTGTCCACATGAAAATCCTGGGGTATCACATCAATGATCTGATCACCGGCAGGAATAAATGTTTTGCGTTGATTGTCTATCAACTGCTCTACTTCCCAGCGCTCTATCTCCATGTCTGAGTTCTGCCTTACCAGGTCGCCACGTGTTTGCAGGCTCTTAATATGATGCCCTGCCACGCCCACATACACTTCACTTATTTCAAGATCCGGATTGCTTTCGGCGCAGTTATGCAAAGCCTGCTGAATTGCTTTGATCGTTTGATCAATATTCAACACCTGGCCATGTTGCACACCATTACTGTTAGCCCTGCCAAATCCTAAAATCTCCAGTTTCCCATACTCATTTTTGCGGCCTGCAATAGCGGCAATCTTCGTCGTTCCAATGTCTAGTCCTACAATAATAGGCGCTTCATTCGGGTTCATAGATGTATGTTTTTGTTGTTGTTTCGTTTTAATTCAAAAGTCCCCGCCTGACTGACGTCAGTCGGGCAGGAAAAGTCAAAATTCAAAAAAGAACCACTTAATTCTTTAACACTATCAATTTTTCAAACATGCCCATTGACTTTGTTCTTTTATCTCTTCTTCGTTGTTTTTTTCATCACAGCCTTTGGCTTTGTGCCTGCAGGCTTTGTTGTTGTTTTTTTAACTGCCGGCTTTGTTGTTGCAGCAACCTTGTTTGGCTTTGTGGTAGAAGCCGGAACTACAGCAGCATGACTTACAGAATCAACAGCGGGCTTCACTACATTTCCGGCCGCCACTGAACTGTCTGTCATAGCATTGTTCATCCTCGCAACATTGTCGGCCAATTGCATCGCTGCTCTCAGAGAATCGACATTAGGCTTTGCAGCTCCTCTTCTTGATGCTACTACCTGCCCATTGAACCTCACATCAATCGTTTCATATTTCTCAAAACCGGCCTTGGTCCAAACCTGTTTGTAAAAGCTATAGAGTCTGTCAAACTTGCCTTCAAGATCGTCCACATCTCCAATAGCTATTACCTGGTTGCCTAACACCGGTATCAATTCAAATGTTCGTTGCGGCGTTATATCAACCTGCGATATCTGCCGCATCCAGAAACTATCCCTTGCAATAAACTGAGCCAATTGCCTCACATCATTCAACACCAAACTATCAGGTGCTGATAATTTTCTCTCTGATGAAGGAAATGATGTAAACACCGGCACTCTTGCACTTAGCTTGTCACTCAATGGCAAACGCTTTCCGCTGCTATCTATATAAAAAGAACTTCCGTTTATTGTAAATATTCTTGCGAGCGGTTCACGCTCATGGATGGTTACATGCAACACATTATCATTATCAAAAAAAAGATCTGCCTTCTTTACCCAGGTATTTTTTTCAAGCCCTTCTTCAAGATGCCGGACATTGATTTTATACAATTCGGTCTCTTTGCTTATTCCCATCTTATTCAGAAATACCACAACCTCTTTTTCATCAACAAACACATGCTCCTCAGCATCTATTACTTCCACTTTAATGTCGCTTACGGTCTTGTTTTCCTTCTTGCGCATAGCAGTTATCAGCAGAAAGACCAACGAGGCCGCCAGCAAACACCATCCGGTAAATATTAATTTCTTCTTCAACATATTTTCAGCTTTCAGCGGTCAGCTCTTAGCTTTCAGCTTCCGGCATTAACTACTTAAGACAGTCGCCGTTTTTTAAATCAGACATCTGCAAATCGGATATCAGATATCAATTTTTATTTCAGAATTTCTTTAACCGGTTCAATCAACGCATCAATATCACCTGCTCCACACATCACCAGCAACTTTGGCTTGTATAATCTTACCCAGTCCTGCATCGCTTCTTTTGTCAGTATTTGCTTTTGCGGCAATTTCATGTCGTTTAATATCAACTCGCTCGTTACACCTTCCATTGGTAATTCCCTTGCAGGATAAATAGGAAGAATGATCACTTCATCTGCCATGTCAAGACTTTCTGCAAATTCTTTTGAAAGATCTTTTGTCCTGCTGAACAGATGCGGTTGAAAAATCACCGTACATTTCTCATCCGGATAAATACTTCTAACTCCACTGATCAATGCTTTTAGCTCTTCAGGATGATGTGCATAGTCATCAATCAACACATGCTTTTGCGACTTAAGTATGTATTCAAACCGGCGCTTTACACCCTTGAATGACTCGACCGCATGCTTTATCTTATCGTCATCTATACCAAGATGCTTCGCAACAGTGATCGCCGCAATGCTGTTTTCAATGTTGTGTAAACCGCCCATATGCAGCACTACATTTGTTATACGCCAGTCGGCAGATATAACATCATACACATAGGAGCCATTAACCACATTTAAATTCTCTGCATAGACATCTGAACGAACATCATCAAGACTATAAGTAACTACTTTATCAGCCTTAAATTCACCAGCTCTTTTCAATCCATACCTTGCAACCAAACATCCGCCGGGCTTAACAGTATTGGCAAACTGCACAAAAGCTTTTTCCACTTCTTCCGGAGTTCCATATATATCCAGGTGATCAGGATCCATTGCGGTGATCACTGCTACATCCGGAACCAGCTTCAAAAAACTTCTGTCATATTCATCTGCTTCTACAACAACTACATTTCTTTCGTTGCTCCAGAAATTCGTTTGATAGTTTGAAGAGATCCCTCCGAGAAAAGCATTGCACCCGTAGCCTGAATCTCTGAGCAAATGGGCCACCATGGTAGTGATGGTTGTTTTGCCATGCGTTCCTCCAACACAAATATTGAATGAGTTTTGTGTGATCCATTTCAATACATCACTGCGCTTTACAACGGTATAGCCATTTTGCTGATAATACACCAGTTCTGTATGATCTTTAGGAATGGCTGGGGTATATACCACCACATCCACATCTTTCGGTATTCTTTCTACATCTTCTTCATAGTGAATTTCTATACCGCTTTCTTCCAGCTTACGGGTTAACGGCGTAATGGTTCTGTCATAACCCTTTACTTCCGCTTTCCTGGAATGGAAATACCTTGCCAGCGCACTCATACCTATTCCACCTATCCCGATAAAATAGATCTTATTGATAGCCCTGGTGCCGGTTACGGCTTCGGAAAATTTACTATTATTTATTTGCTCACTCATTCCTGATCTTTAAATCTGCTTGTATTGATAACTGTTACATAAATTCGATGATTGCTTTCGCAATTTTTTCATCAGCATCTGTAATAGCCAAAGCTGCTATGTTATACTTTAACTTCTCCTGCAAAGCATCATTCTTTGCTAAACTTAATATTGCAGGAAACAACTTTCCTTTAGCCTCTTCATCCTTCACCATCATCGCGGCATCCTTATCCACGAGTTGTTTTGCATTCACCGTCTGATGATCTTCTGCAGCATAAGGAAACGGGACAAATATCACCGGCTTCTTCGCAACGCACAATTCCGTCACAGCCATTGCACCAGCGCGTGAAACAACAAGATCTGCTGCAGCATAAGCCTTATCCATCTCCACAATAAAATCACTCACCCAAACATTTGAAAAACTTCGTCCTCTATTCCTGTATAATTCAGCGCCATTTTTACCGGTCTGCCAGATCAACTGAAGATCCAGTGGCTCCAGGTCCTGCACGTGTGACGCAACAACATCGTTGATCGTTTTTGCACCAAGACTTCCCCCAACCACAAGAATGGTCTTTTTATCCTGTAATCCGAAAAAAGCCAGCGCCTCTTCCCTGGAAACATCTGCGTTCGCAATATTCTTTCTAACAGGATTGCCTGTTATCAGGATCTTTTCTGCAGGAAAAAATTTCTCCATTCCCTCTACGGCTACAAATATTTTTGTAGCAGCCCTACCCAAGAGAATATTGCTTTTTCCCGCAAAAGAGTTGCTTTCATGTATGAAAGTGGGAATCCCTTTTTTTTGCGCAAACCGCAATACAGGAAAACTTGAATAACCACCGACACCGATAACGGCATCAGGTTTAAATCTGCCCACAATAGCTCTTACCTGGTAAAAGCTTTTAATGAGCTTGAACGGCAAGCCTATATTTTTTAACAAAGAACTTCTGTTAAATCCGGCGATATCTAATCCTTCAATTTCGTAACCCGCTTGTGGAACTTTTTCCATTTCCATTTTACCCTTCGCACCAACAAACAGAATAGCAGCATCAGGCAATTGCTGCCTCAATGCGTTAGCAATGGCTATGGCCGGAAAAATATGTCCGCCCGTGCCACCTCCGGCAATTATGAAACGCAATTGTTTTTGCTTTGCCGTGCTCTTACTTCTACTTTCTGTCTGAACCTCGTCAGCTATCATAAACCGCTTGTTTTTTATTATTCTCCTCCCCTTCTTATTAAGCAGCCGTCGCAACTTTTGCATTGGAGTCAGCAGGAACAACATCCTTTCCTTCCATTTGCTCTACGTTTCTTGCAACGCTTAAAATAATTCCAATGGATGCACAGGTAAAAAGAAATGAACTACCTCCCATACTCACCAGTGGTAACGTAACCCCGGTAACAGGAACCAGGTTAACATTCACCGCCATATTTGCAACCGCCTGTATAACTAAAGTGAAGCTTAATGCCAACGCAAGAAACGCACCAAAAGCATACGGGCACTTTCGAAATGTTCTTATACATCTGAACAGGAACAACAGGTATACAAATATGATAAACGTCCCTCCCAGTAATCCATACTCTTCTATTATAATAGAAAAAATAAAGTCATTATAAGCCTGCGGCAGATAATTACGTTGCATACTATTCCCCGGACCAAGACCAAACAAAACACTTCCGTTTGAGATAGCGATCTTTGCCTGTTGCACCTGGTAGGGAACATCCTCATCACCTGCATAGATATAATCCTGCACACGCTTAACCCACGTACCGAAACGGCCAAATGAATGCAGGCTTTCTACAACTGTTGATTTATCTTTCTTTGATTCGGCTTTTGCACCGTCGTAAGTACCAACAGCAACACTCACAATCAACAGCACGGGGATTAATGCAACACCTATTACCAATAGAATATGCTTGAAACTTACGCGCCCGATAAACAACAACAAAAGTGATGTAGCGCCCGTAAGCAAAGCATTTGACAAGTTAGCCGGCATGATCAGTGCGCAGGTGATTGCCACTGGAATAATGACGGGCAAAAAACCTTTTTTGAAATCCTTGATCACTTCCTGCTTACGGCTTAATTGTCTCGACACATACATAAACAGCGCAAGCTTTGCGAAGTCACTGGTTTGTATGGTAAGATTGATTACCGGCAGTTTAATCCAGCGACTACCTTCATTTATCTCCGCACCAAAGAACAATGTGTAAAACAACATTGGAACTGAAATAAGATAAAGGATGAGTGATATTCTTGAATACAAGGTATAATTCACCCTATGCAAAAAATAAATCACCAGGAAGCCTATTACAATAAAGGACAGTTGCTTAAACAAATACACTTCCGTGTTGCCTTTATATAATTTATATGCCAAAGAGCCGGTAGCACTGTAAACCACGAGCAACGATGTTAGCGCCAGCAGTATTACAATGCCCCATATGTATTTATCTCCACGGGTTTTGCGGCCAAGGCCTTTACCAAAACCCCTGAAAGAATTCTCAAGATTATCTATGTTCACAAAATCACTCATGGTTGTGCTTTTTGCTGTCAGCTATTAGCTTTCAGCGTTGGGTTTCAGGTATCAGGTATCAGGTTTTAGGTTTTAGATACCAACCATTCACCTTTTACAGACTATTCAGAAATCCTTAACTACTATTTCCATTCTGTTACTATCAAATCAGAAATCAGACATCCTTAAATCAACATCAGACATCAAAAAATCAGCGATCAGAGATCCTTCACCGCGTTTTTAAACTGCGTTCCTCTTTCAGCGTAATTCTTAAAGAGGTCGAAACTTGCGCATGCAGGACTTAACAAAACAACATCGCCTTTTGCAGCCAGTTCAAATGATTTGGTTACGGCATCTTTAGCACTTGCCGTATCTACAATAACAGGCACTTTACCTTTAAATGCTTCATGGATCTTTTCATTGTCAAGTCCCATGCAAACAATAGCCTTCACCTTTTCTACAACCAGGTCTTCAATCAGGGAGTAATCATTGCCTTTGTCTACACCACCGAGGATCAGTATGGTGGGCTTGTTCATGCTTTCAAGCGCATACCAGGTGCTGTTAACATTCGTTGCTTTGCTGTCGTTAATAAACTCAACGCCTCTAACCGTAGCGACATGCTCCATGCGGTGCTCCAAAGCTTCGAAGTTGGTAATTGCATCTCTGATCTTTTCCTTTCTTATATCCAGCGTTGAGGCTGCTATTCCTGCTGCCATTGTATTACTTTGGTTGTGTTTACCTTTTAGAGCAAAATCGTAGATGCTCATACTTACGCGTTCTTCCTGAATTCTTATCATCATCTGGTCTCCTTTAATGTATGCGCCCTTTTTTATTTCTTGTTTCATAGAAAATGGCAATAGGTTAATATTAAGGTGTAATGTCTGTAGTTTTTGTTCGATCACTTCGTCATCAGCATTGTAGATGAAGTAATCACCTGGTCTTTGATTTTCAATGATCCGAAACTTGCTGTCGATATAATTTTCAAACTTGTAATCGTATCTGTCCAAGTGATCTTCCGTGATATTCAGCAAAACAGCAATGTCCGGCCTGAAATCAACAATATCATCCAACTGAAAAGAACTTATCTCTGCTACGTACAACTGTTTGGGATCTTCGGCCACCTGCTTCGCAAATGAATAACCGATATTTCCTACAAGTGCACAGTCTAAATCCGCGGTTTTACAAATATGGTAGATCAAAGAAGTAGTCGTACTTTTTCCGTTGCTACCGGTTATCGCTACTATTTTACTATTTCCTTTGAACCTGTATGCTAATTCAATCTCACTAATAACCTCAATACCTTTTGCACGGATCTTTTTCACCATTTCGTTCTTCTCCGGTATACCCGGACTCTTCATTACTTCATCCGCTTCCAATATCTTCTCTTCAGTATGTTTTCCTTCCTCGAATGCTATTCCGTTATCAATGAGCTCTTTTTTATAATTATCTTTTATTGCACCACCATCGCTCACAAAAACCTCATAACCATTCTTCTTTCCCAGCAATGCCGCGCCAATTCCGCTTTCTCCTGCCCCCAGCACAACCAGCTTATGTGCTTTTGCCGCGTTTTGTTCCATAATTGTCTTCTCTTAAATAGTTGACATTGAATTTTAGTTTAAACGACTGCATTTGCCAACAACGTACTACCTGATCTTCAGGGTTACAATTGAAAACAACACACAAAGCAGTGTTATGATCCAGAACCGCATTACAATCTTATTCTCGTGATATCCTTTTTTCTGGTAGTGGTGATGCAGCGGACTCATTAAAAACACACGCCGTCCTTCTCCGTACTTCTTTTTGGTGTATTTAAAGTATGTCACCTGTATAATCACACTTAAATTCTCTACAAGGAATACGCTGCAGAAAATTGGTATCAATAATTCTTTTCTGATGATGATCGCCAAAGAGGCGATAATTCCACCCAAAGCCAGGCTTCCAGTATCGCCCATGAATACCTGTGCCGGGAAAGTGTTGTACCAGAGAAATCCGATACATGCACCAACAAATGCGCCGATAAAAATGGAGAGCTCCGCCAGGTTCGGGATGTACATTACATTCAAATAGTCCGCGATTCTATAGTTACCACTCACATAAGCAAATATGCCAATACCTGCGCCGATGAAGGCACTCACGCCGGCGGCCAACCCATCAATACCATCTGTAAGGTTCGCACCATTTGAAACCGCAGTGATAATAAACGTTACGATAAGAATGTAGATGATCCATGTATATTTCTCTGCACCTTCTCCAATCCAGCTGATCAGTTTGCTATAGTTGAACTCATGATTCTTTACAAAAGGAATGGTCGTAATAGGTGTTTTAACTCTTGCAAAACGTCTTTGCTCACCATCAATTGTTCTTATTACAACGTTGCTATCCTTCGCCAGTTTCTCGCCACTATGGACAATAGATGTAACATTTGTGGATGGCGATGCCAGCTCTCTTTCTACTACCACTGTGTTATTGAAATAAAGTGTGGCGCCGATAATGATACCGAGACCTACCTGCCCGATGATCTTAATAGTACCTGCCAGACCATCACTGTCTTTCTTTTTATAACTCTCACCTCGCGCCTGTGCCGCCTTCCTGGCTTTGAGCTTAAAGTAATCATCAAGAAAACCGATCACTCCCAACCAAACGGTGCACAAAACCATTAACCTTACATATACTTTGCTTAAGTCTGCGAACAACAGTGTTGGGATCAGTATTGCCAGCAGGATAATGATCCCTCCCATTGTAGGAGTTCCCTTCTTTTGCTGTTCTCCCGTCAAACCAAGATCCCTGACTGCTTCACCAATTTGCCTGCGCTTTAGCAGATTAATGATGCGTCTGCCGTAAACCGTTGCAATCAAAAGAGATAACAGTATTGCCATAACAGCCCTGAACGTGATGAACTGGAACAGTCCCGCACCGCTCATATTAAACTCTTGTTTCAACCAATTAAATAAACTGTATAGCATAAAATGTATTAACTCTCTTGCGCTTTATTTTTTGTTGTGTCTTATAAACTAAATCTGTGAATCTCTTCCGGACTTACTTCTCCAGCAATTCAAACATTTCTCTCAAAATCGCTTTGTCATCAAACGGATGCTTCACGCCGTTGATCTCCTGGTATTTCTCATGCCCCTTGCCTGCAACAAGGATGATATCTTCAGGATCTGCAAGACTAACGGCAGTCTTGATCGCTTCTTTTCTATCCAGTATGGAAATTGCTTTTCTTCTTGCCGCACTGTTCAATCCTTCCTCCATGTCTTTCAAAATAGCTTGCGGGTCTTCAGTTCGCGGATTATCGCTTGTCAAAATAACCCTGTCACTTAGCTCTGCGGCAGTGCTTGCCATGATCGGGCGTTTTGTTTTGTCCCTGTCACCACCACAACCAACAACCGTAATCACTTTCTCGCTTCCCTTGCGAAGCTTTTTAATGGTGGCCAGCACATTCTCCAACGCATCCGGTGTGTGTGCGTAATCAACGATACCGATAATCTTCTGCCCGCTGATCATGTAGTCAAATCTTCCTTCTGCGCTACTGAGGTTACTTAGCACGCGCAACACTTCATCGCTGTTTTCACCTAAGCAAATTGCCGCGCCATATATTGCGAGCAGATTATAAGCATTGAACTCACCAATCAGCCGGAAATGCACTTCTTTATTATTGATGGTCATTTGGAGACCGGTCAATGCATTTTCTAAGATCTTGCCTTTGAAATCGGCGATATTTTTAAGACTGTAGTAATATTTTTTTGCGGGCGTGTTCTGCAACATAACGGTGCCGCGTTTGTCGTCAAGATTTGAGATAGCAAATGCATCTCCGCTCAATCCATCAAAAAAACTTTTCTTTACCCTGATGTATTCATCAAATGTTTTGTGATAATCAAGGTGATCATGTGTGATGTTGCTGAACAATGCACCTGTAAAATGCAAGCCCGTAATTCTATGCTGGTGAATTGCGTGACTGCTGCATTCCATAAACACATGCGAGCAACCAGCTTCTACCATTTGATGCAGCAACGCGTTTAAGCTAACTGCGTCAGGCGTTGTGTGTGTTGCCGGAATTATTTCTTTTCCAACCTGGTTTTGCACAGTGCTAACCAACCCGCATTTAAACCCTAATTCAGTAAACAGCTTATACAGAATAGTTGCGATAGTGGTCTTACCATTCGTTCCGGTTACACCTACCAGCTTTATTTTTTGAGAAGGCTCATCAAAAAAATTGTGCGACATATAAGCCACTGCCTCATGCGTATTGTTCACCTGCAAATACACAACCCCATCAGCAAATGAGGAAGGCATGGTTTCACAAACAATGGCGGTGGCGCCCAGCTCAACTGCTTTCTCTATGAAAGCGTGGCCATCAGATTTTTCTCCACGTATTGCCACAAACACATCGCCTTTTGCCACCTTCCTGGAATCTATCTGGATGCCATTTACATTTACATCAGTAGAACCGTTTACAGATTGCAAACGAACCTTATATAATATGTCCTGTAGTTTTTTCAATCTCTCTTATGTTATATTAATTCAGCAATAGTTGTACTTGTTGTCCTTTGGCAATTGCCTGACCCGCTGTCACCGATTGGCCTATTACTTTTCCGCGGCCCTTCACATTCACTTTCAATCCCGCTGTTTCACACAGGTAAATCGCATCTTTCAAACCTAACCCCATTAACTGGGGCATCTGGTTATTAGGTACGTTATAGCCGGACATTTGCGCACCACTGTTCTGCTTGCTCATCTTTCCTATCGTTACATCGCTGCTTCCTGAATCCTGCACACTGATACCCAGGTTTGAAGTAAGAAATTTCATATCCTCGTACAATCCGCCATAGTTGTAAGCGATGCTGTCATTCTTTGTAACCGAAGCATATTGAACCTGGTTCTTCTGTCTTACGTACAGCGTGTACAAACGATCTGCTATTTCTCTGAACACCGGACCCGCAACCGCTGCTCCATAAAACTTCGCGGCAAAAGGTTTGTTCTTAACAACAACCACGCAAGTGTATTGCGGATCATCCGCAGGAAAATAACCGGCAAATGACGATTGATAGATGCGGTCCGCATAACCTCTTGTACCATTTGCCACCAGCGCTGTACCAGTTTTACCGGCAACAGTATAAGGCGCATCTTTAAACAAGGTTTTCGCCGTACCTTCAATACATACACCTCTTAAACATTCTTTTAAAAGAGCTACAGTTGCATTGCTGCAAATTTTTTGTCTTAAAACAACCGGCGCATTCTCTTTAATAGCCACACCATCTTCTTTTACACTTTGCAACAAATAAGGCTTTAACATTACCCCGTTGTTGGCGATTGCATTGTACAACATAGCTGTATGCATCGGCGTAATCAGCAGGTTATAACCAAAAGCCATCCACGGCAATGTGGTGTTGCTCCAGTATTTGCTGCCCGGCTTGTCAATGAACGGTCTTCTTTCCCCCGTAAGATCAATCCCTGTTACACTATCCATTCCAAGTTTCTTCAGGTGATTTACAAATAATGATGGCGTTGAACTATAATTATTATAAACCAGTTTCGCCATACCAACATTCGAACTTTCTTCAAACGCTCTCTTGGTTGACACTTCATTCAGACCATGCTGTTCACTATCGTAAACCGTTCTTCCTGCTACCTGCCAAACGCCTCCCCCAAGATTTACTGATGTATTTAAATTTGCCTTTTTATCTTCAAGCAGCGCTAACATCGTTGCGAGCTTGAAAGTAGATCCAGGCTCCGTTGGTGTTAAAGCATAGTTGAAATCTTCCCAATAATTGCCATCCGGTCTTTTACCGAGATTGGCTATCGCCTTAATTTTTCCGGTTTTCACCTCCATCACAATCGCACACCCATGTTCAGCCTCGTTGCTGATCATCATTTTCATCAGCGCATTCTCTGCAATCTCCTGGATGTGAACATCAAGCGTAGTAACAATGTCTTTTCCATTCTCCGGTTCAACCTGGTAAGCATCATCCACCGGAACACTTACACCACCAGCTATATATCTTACCAGCCTTCTTCCGGTAGTTCCTTTCAAAACCGTATCATACGTTTGTTCAAGACCTACTTTTTGTGCATTCTCCCTGTCCAGCCCGATGGTTCTGTAAGCCAGCAATTGATACGGATTCAATCTTATGCTCTTCTTGTCCGCAATAAAACCACTCTTGTTTTGCCCTTGCCTTACTAATGGAAACTGCCTCAATTGCTGGTACTCACGAAAACCAATTTTCTTTCTCAACAAAAAGTACCTGCTTTTATCACGATACCCCTGCTGCAACATCTTCTTATATTCAGCTTTGCTCTTATCTTTAAAAAGATCAGCCAGACAATAACTCAAAGAATCTACATTCTCGCGGAAACGCTTGCCACTTTTCTGACGCAAACCATCCGCCATAAAATCTATATATACATCAAACTGGGGAATACTCGTACTCAACATCTGGCCGTCCTCACTATAAATAGTTCCCCTGTCCGCGTCAATCTCTTCAATCTTTTGGTGAAGGCTATCGCTCATTCCCCGCCAGTAAGCACCCTGGATCTGTTGTATGTAAAAGGCCTTGCCAAGAACCACTACACAAACCACAGCTACTGCTATATAGCCCAGGTACACACGCCATAATATGTCACGTTTTACTTCCACTAACCTCTTCTCTGTTTTAGAGGAATTAACCTCTGTTCTATTAATTTCTTCTTACTGTTTATTATCTCTTTTCTCCAATGTAATGCGCATCGGCGGCTGATCAGAAAGTTGCAAACCCAGCGGTTGTGCAGCTTTTATTAATTCAGCTTCACGACTCTTAAACATCACTTCACTCTTCAACGTTTTATATTCATACTGCAGTTCTTTTAACTGCCTTGCCGTACGGTTTATATCTCTTATTGTTTTATCAGCCATGTGGCCGTTTGCTATGTACAACACTGCCAGCAAGGCGAGGAAAAAGAAGAACGGAATATTCTTCGTGATCCAGTCATAGCTGAACAGGTTCTTCAACGCGCCCGGCTGCTTTTCCTGTTTAACTTCCGGTTGTTCCTGTACAACTTCTTCTGTTTTACCCTCCATTTCAAATTTCTTTTAGATGATGTTATACTTAATTACCGTGGTTATTTTCTTTCAGCCACTCTTAGTTTAGCACTGCGTGATCTTGGGTTTCTTTTTGTTTCCTCTGCTCCCGGCACTATCGGTTTCTTTGTTATGATCTTCAATGGATTCTCCTTCCTTACAGTTTCAAAAGGGTTGTCAACCTGCTCTTCAAATGTTCCCTGCTTAAAGAAGCTTTTTACAATCCTGTCCTCTATTGAGTGGAAAGTGATGATTGCAACTCGGCCATCCTGGTTCAGCACATCCGGCAACTGTTGCAACATTTCTTTCAGCGCTTCCATTTCCTGGTTCACTTCTATCCTCAAAGCCTGGAACACCTGGGCCAGGTACTTATTGGGATTGCCTTTTACGACCGGCTGCAACATTGCTTTAAAGCCTTCAATGGTTTTTAACGATGTTTTAGCCCTGTTCTGTACAATATGTTTTGCTAAAGTTTTTGAGTTAGTCACTTCGCCATACATCTCAAATAACTTGTGCAATTGCGCTTCAGTATAAGTTGCCAGTACATCCGATGCAGTTGTAGGCAATCTCCTGTCCATTCTCATATCCAGCGGACCGGCAAATCTTGTCGAAAAGCCACGCTCACCTTCATCAAACTGGTGACTGCTCACTCCCAGATCAGCAAGAATCCCGTCAACTTTGGGATAATTGTGCAATCTCAAAAAGCGTTGTATGTGCCTGAAATTCTGCGGAACAAATATTACACGTTTGTCATCCGGCAAATTCTGTTGTGCATCGGCATCCTGATCAAAAGCAATCAGCCTGCCTTCTTCATTCAAATTTGCCAGAATTCCCCTGCTATGTCCGCCTCCTCCAAAAGTGCAATCCACATAAACGCCGGAGGGCTTTATGTTCAAAGCCTCGAGACATTCATTATATAAGACCGGAATATGGTATCCAGAATCGTTTGGTGATTGTTGATTATCCATAAAGCCGTTTTATAAATTTTCGTTTACACCACCCATAACTTCTGCAGCCAGTGCACTAAATGCTTCAGAAGAGAACTCTTCAAAGAACTGTTTGTATTTTCCTGCATCCCAAATATTGATCTTGTCAATGTTTGCTGCTAACACTATATCCTTCGTTAAACCGGCAAACTCCTTCAAAGAAGGCGGAAGCAACATTCTGCCTGCGCTATCCAGTTCAACTTCTGTTGCACCACCGAGAAATAACAGCTTGAATTGCCGTACTTTCGGATCAAAATCATTCAGTTTGGATATTTTGGCGACAATACCTTCCCAGGTATTAATGGGATATAAATTGAGACATTTCTCAAATCCGCGGCTGATCACAAAACGGCTTTCCCCTTCCGGAAGCTGTTTTTTTAAAGCTCCGGGTAAAAGAAAACGCCCTTTTGTGTCCAAAGTGGCCTCATATTCACCTAGAAAACCAATCATTTATGCGGATTTGAAGATTTGCTCCATTTAATAACACAAAATAACACTTTTTCCCACTTTTGTCGGGCATTTTGGATGCATCATTTTATCCACATCTATAATTTTATGTAAATGGATGATTGTCTGCTACTTAAAAGCACTTCAGCGTTCCCCGGACTGCTTAAACTGTGCATTAGTGTGGATAACATGTGAATTTCTCCGCAATTATTTAAAATGCAGGATGTTGAAAAGCCATTCTATTTTTGCGAAATGCATCCAAAAGATTTATCCATTCATGATTTTTCATACGATTTACCCGAAGAAAAGATTGCGGCCTACCCGCTGAGCAAGAGAGATGAGAGTAAATTGCTGGTGTACCGGAATGGTGATATCACCGAAAGTCATTATTATGATTTAGATACTTTTTTACCCGAATCATCACTGCTGATTTTTAATAATACCAAAGTAGTAGAAGCCAGGATCATTTTTAAAAAACCGACAGGCGGAGCGATTGAGCTTTTTTGCCTGGAACCTGACGACACCTACCACGATGTTACTACTGCCATGCTGCAAAAAGGAACGGTTAAATGGAAATGCCTGGTAGGCGGTGCAAAAAAGTGGAAAGAAGGGGCATTGGAGAAAATCATTGCATTTGACGGCAGAGAACTAACATTAAGTGCAGCCAAACTTGTTCAGCACAGCGATTATTTTCTGATAGAATTTAGCTGGAACGATAGCGCTATTTCTTTTGCTGAGGTTTTACATCACGGAGGGATATTACCTCTTCCTCCATACATGCACAGGACAGCCGAAGAAAGCGACAATGAAAGATACCAGACTATTTATGCCAAACACGATGGCTCAGTGGCAGCTCCAACAGCCGGCCTCCATTTTACAGAAAGCCTGTTTGAAAAATTTGAGAAGAAAAATATTCAGCGCGACTTTGTCACCCTGCATGTTGGCGCCGGAACCTTTAAACCGGTGAAGGCTGACACCATGAAAGGCCACGAGATGCATGCAGAGTTTATAGATGTAAGAGATGAATTGATCAGAAACCTTCTTTCGCACTTAGACAAAAATATTGTTGCAGTCGGCACAACTTCGCTACGCACCATTGAAAGCCTTTACTGGCTTGGATTGAAAACAATTTTGCATCCGGACACTTCTCCGGAAGATCTGCATATCACCCAATGGGAACCCTACGAACTTCCTCACGAGAACGTGACTGTAGCGGACGCTTTAACATCCTTGCTATCATGGATGAAAAAAAATGAAGCCGAAAGACTTATTACCAAAACGCAGATCATTATTGCACCGGGCTATGAATTAAAAGTAGCCAAAGTGCTCATCACAAACTTTCACCAGCCGCAATCAACATTATTATTATTGGTTGCCGCCATTGCCGGTGATGACTGGAAGAATATTTACAAATATGCACTTGAAAATGATTTCAGGTTTTTGAGTTACGGGGATGGATGCTTAATAAGTGTAAAGCCTAAAGCTTAAAGCCCAAAGCGGAAAGCCCAGAGTACAAACCTGATACCTGAAACCTGATACCTGAAAGCTAATAGCTAATAGCTCCTCAGTCTTTCCGCAGAGGAATTTCTATCGTGAAGGCACTGCCTTTGCCTGGCGTACTGTCTACTTTAATTTTTCCCTTGTGTGCATCAACGATGGTCTTAACGTAGCTCATGCCAAGACCGAAGCCTTTTACATTATGCACATTGCCGGTATGCGCGCGATAGAATTTTTCGAAGATGCGCTTAACGGTTTCTTTGCTCATACCAATACCGTTGTCCTCAATACGGATCACGAGGTTTTTGCCGGTGCTGTGCGTAGATACCCGCACCACCAGGTTTTCCTTGGAGTATTTTACAGCGTTATCAACAAGATTGTTAATCAGGTTCGTAAAATGAACTTCATCCGCAATGATATTATCATTGGCTGCGTTCAGCAGCAATTCTGAATGTGCATTTTTCTCCTGGAGCTGCAGGTTGAAATTATCCATGACAGTGTGGATGATCTCATGAGCATGGATATCGCGCATGTTCATTTTTATATCCTGGCGTTCCATCAAACCGGCCTGCAGAATAGTTTCTACCTGCTTGTTCATCCGCTTGTTTTCCTCTTTAATTATCCCGCTGAAGTACGACATTTTATTTCGGTCGTTCTGCACTTTTTCATTTTTAAGCGCATCCACAGCCAGAGATATCGTAGCCAGTGGCGTCTTAAATTCATGCGTCATATTATTAATGAAGTCACTCTTTATCTCACTCAACTTTTTCTGATTCAACATTGTTTTAAGAGTAAGATAGAATGCAGCGAGGATAATGATTGTAAAGATTGCGGCAATTATGACGAGCCAGGTAAGCGAACGCCAAAGCTGTTTTTTAAAATCGGGAAGAACGATCCAGAGATTTTCATATGCAGAGATACTCGCCAGGTAATTGGAATTGTCGCCGGCAATGGGCACAACAATCTGGCGGGCGCGGGTGGAATCCAAAATCAGTGACATAAAATTTTTGGATTGCATTTCTACCACATAGTCATCATAATCTGAGGTTATGCCAAATTCAAAATCCAGCTTTTTAAGGCCTTTGTCTTGTTTTATCAGGGCCTTCAAAATCTTATCATGTATTTCATAATCCGTAAATCTTTGAGCGACAGTAGCCTGTTTGGCAAAATTCATCGGAAAATTATCGTGCGGGAGCTGAAGACTGGGACGCCGGTTTGAACGCATTGTGGGCCCCATGGATGGTTGCGTACTCACGTCCTGGGCAACTGAATACATTGCCCTGGTAATATTGTCAAACAATCTCTGCTCCTGAACCTGTAATACATTCCGGAACCAGGATACCTGGATGGCAAAAATGCCAAATAGGGCGAGCGTAATTAAAATAACGATTACAGGTAAAGTCTTCTTCATTGCGGCAAAAATAGTTGAACGTTTCTAGCTGTTATTGTTTAATTCTGTGATTTTGTCATCGTTTTAACAGCTATAAATATCTGGATAATTAATTTCATGTTTGGCTTTAAAAGCGCTAATTTAATACTATGGCAAATCTATCATCCGGAAAAATACTTATAGCCGATCCTTTTTTGAAAGATCCGAATTTCATGCGAACCGCGGTTTTTCTTTGTGATCACCAGGATGAAGGAAGCATTGGCTTTATAATGAACCGGCGATACAATAAAACTGCCGGCGAACTGATCCTGGATCTGGAAGGATGCGATTTTCCGGTTTACTTTGGAGGCCCTGTTCAAACGGACACCATACATTTTCTGCACCAATCACCTCAATTTATCACCGGCGGCATTGAAGTTACAGATGGCATTTACTGGGGTGGCGAATTTGAAGAAGTTGTTGAAGCCATCAATCTCGGCAAGCTGACAGATCAAATGATTCGCTTTTACCTGGGATATAGCGGCTGGGGCGATGGACAATTAAACGGCGAAATGAAAGAAAAAAGCTGGCTGGTGACCGACGGCAATAAAAGACTCGTCTTTTTTCCTGACGAAAACCAGATATGGAGAGAAGCGTTGAAACAATTGGGCGGAGAATATGAACAGCTGGTGAACTACCCGATAGATCCACAGTTGAATTAGCTGTCAGCAGGCTAATATCGCTGATCTCAGATTTGAGGATCGCTGATTTCTTTAGGTGCATCACCAAAATTGTATCCGATATTCCAATCTGCTGACAATCTCGAATTTTCTGATCGACTTTTAGATCCACACATCAGAGATCATCACATCAGACATACATCATGGTTTATCCTTTTTCCAACCGGGTTACCCGTCTATTTAATATTGAACTGCCTATAATACAGGCCGGCATGGTTTGGGCCAGCGGATGGAAACTTGCCAGTGCGGTTAGTAATGCTGGTGGACTAGGGCTGATCGGCAGCGGAAGTATGTACCCCGATGTCCTGCGACATCATATTCAGCAATGCAAACATGCAACAGACAAACCCTTCGGTGTTAACCTGCCTCTTTTATATGCAGATGTTGAGAAACACATACAGGTAATTATTGAGGAAGATGTAAAAATAGTGTTCACTTCGGCCGGGAATCCTGCAACATTTACACCGTTTTTTAAAGAACGCGGTATTACCGTTGTACACGTTGTAAGCAGCAGCAAGTTTGCTAAAAAGGCCGAAGCATGCGGATGCGACGCGGTTGTTGCGGAAGGCTTTGAAGCTGGCGGACATAATGGTAGAGAAGAAACAACTACTATAATATTAACTCCCGCAGTTTGCGACGCCGTGAATATTCCGGTTATCTCTGCCGGGGGTATTGCAACCGGCAGACAAATGTTTGCGGCAATGGCATTGGGAGCCGAAGGCGTACAGATAGGAACACGTTTTGTCTGCAGCAGCGAAGCATCCTCTCACCTGCATTTTAAACAGGCAATAGTCACATCTGAAGAAGGAGACACGATGCTCAGCCTAAAAAAAATTGTACCTGTGCGACTCCTTAAAAATCATTTCTTTGAACAAGTGAGGGCTGCTGAACTAAGCGGCGCCGATACTGATTCCCTGAAAGAATTATTGGGACGCGGGCGTGCAAAAAAAGGAATGTTTGAAGGCGAATTAGAAGAGGGTGAGCTGGAAATTGGCCAGGTTAGCTCCATGATTAAAGACATAAAACCTGCGAAAGAAATCATAGAAGAAATCTGGAATGAGTTTCTCGACAGGAAAAAAGCATTAACAAGCCTCGTTTAAGCGCTCATTAATTGTTCAATCATAGGAACAAATGCAGTTTGTATTCCGATCTTTTTGAATTCACTTAATCAGCATCATTTAACGCTTCCATTTCAGTTTTCAGTTTGTTATATAAACGATGATAGATCGCGTACGCTTTAAGATATTTTTTATGCTTGCAGGGATCAGCCATGTACACTTCACCCTCTTTAACCATCGCTTTTCCTTCTTCAACGTCTTTTAAAATACCGGCCGAAACCATACCAACCATTGCAGCTCCCATGGCAGAGGCATCAGCAACATCATTTAACACAACTCTTTTGCCGAACACATCGGCAATCATCTGTAACCAAAAGGTGGAACGTGTAAAGCCACCACTTGCATAAATCACATCCACACTCTCTTTCAGGCCCTGCATGGAATTAAATATATCAAACAACCCCAGGCAAATCCCCTCCACTACAGCTCTTGCCATGTGCTCAATTGTATGCGATGCATTCAGCCCGATAAAACAGCCTCTTGCGGTAGCGTTCCATATGGGCGCTCTTTCGCCATACAGATATGGTAGAAATAACAAACCGTCTGCTCCTGCGGAAACTCCCGCAGCCAGCGCCAGCACTTCATCAAAGCTACCCGAATCAGGCTTCTTTTTCATTACATGTTCAATAAACCATTGAAGCACATTCCCCCCATTGTTTGTCGGGCCACCAACAACGTAGAGTTTATCTGTAAGCAAATAATTAAAAACAGTATTTATTTCAAACGTATACGGAGTAGGTGTAACTAACCGGATTGCTCCACTGGTACCAATAGTAAGCGCCAGCTCATTCGGATGAATTGCACCACAACCGAGATTGGCGAGGCACCCATCACTCCCTCCTATCACAAAGGGGGTTCCGTTATTAATGCCGAGCTTTTCCACCATTTCAGGCAGCATACTTTTTTCCGTATGAGTAACTTGTACCGGACTAGAAAGCTGCGCAGAACTAATACCAGCATACGAAAGTGAAGTCTCATTCCATTTCTTCTCGCGAATATTAAATAATCCGGTCGCAGATGCCAGTGAATAATCAATAATGAACTTCCCGAAAAGCTGGTAAAAAATATACTCCTTGAAAGAGATGAACTTATGCGTTTTGTTAAAAACCTCTGCATGTTCATTTTTCAGCCACATTATTTTACAAAGTGGCGACATAGCATGAATAGGCGTACCGGTGTCACGATAAATTTCAAATGCGTTATTGTTTGCAAGTAATTGTTCTGCATACTGATTGCTGCGTGTATCGGCCCATGTGATTATGTTCGTCAAGGGTATACCGTCAGCATCAACTGCCATCAACCCGTGCATAGCACAGCTAAAACTAACGCATGTTAACGATTTATTTTTTAGTGATGAGAACGCTTCCTGCATAAGCCCTGCTACGTTATCAAACATCAAAACAGGATCCTGCTCATGTTGGCCGGGAAGCGTTGTGATTGAAACACAAGGCCTTTGAGATGCACTAACGATAGCCCCCTTTATGTCGGTGATGATTGCCTTGCAATGTGTAGTTCCAATATCGATAGCCAGAATATGCTGCATGTTTGTCGAAATATTAATTCGAAAATAGAAAATGCATTTATCATTCACCATAAAATCATACATTCATGGCTTCTTTAAATTTACCCCTCTAACGAACAACACCAAATTGTATGGGAGATCTTCAAATCAAAAAACAATCAAAAAAGTATGATGCCATCATTGTAGGCTCTGGCGCAGGTGGCGGCATGGCTTCGTATGTGCTGGCAAAAGCCGGTTTAAAAGTTTGTCTGTTGGAAGCAGGACCAATGTTTGATCCGAAAAAAGATTCTTTACAACTCAGAAACCCATGGGAATCACCCAGGCGTGGCGCCAGTACAAAATATCGTCCTTTCGGCGATTTCGATGGTTGCTACTGGGGTTGGGAAATTGACGGCGAACCTTATACGCAAGGCGGCAAAACACCGTGGCAATGGTGGAGAGCGCGTATGCTCGGCGGGCGTACAAATCATTGGGGAAGAATTTCGCTTCGTTTTGGCCCAAAAGATTTCAAGCGCGCAAGTATTGATGGCTTAGGTGATGACTGGCCAATTGGTTATGAAGACATGAAGCCTTATTATGACAAAATAGATAAGTTACTGGGTGTTTTTGGTACAAATGAAGGTTTACCTAACGATCCGGATGGATATTTTCTTCCTCCCCCCAAACCTCGTCTGCATGAGCTTTTCATTAAGAAAGCAGGAACCAGCATTGGTATCCCTGTAATCCCTTCACGCTTGTCAATCCTTACAAAAAAGATCAATGACGAGCGTGGCGAATGTTTCTACTGCGCACAATGCGGACGCAGCTGTAAGGCCTATGCGGATTTCTCTTCTTCTTCTGCACTGGTTATTCCTGGCATGAAAACCAGTAACATCGACCTGATCACGAATGCGATGGTGAGAGAGGTTACTACCAACAAAGAAGGTCTTGCCACCGGTGTTTCTTACATCAACAAAAATGATATGATGGAATACCAGGTTGAGGGACGCATTGTAATCCTTGCTGCGAGCGCTTGCGAAAGTGCACGCATCATGCTCAACTCGAAATCTACACGTCATCCTAACGGCATTGCAAACCCCAATAAGGTTGTTGGCCGTTATTTGCATGATTCAACAGGGGCCGACATGGGTGGCATTATTCCTGAACTGTTTGACCGTAAGCGTTATAATGAAGATGGTGTTGGCGGCATGCACGTTTATACGCCATGGTGGCTTGATAATAAAAAACTGGATTTTGCACGCGGTTACCATATTGAATACGGTGGAGGTTTTGGTATGCCTTTATATGGATTTAACTGGGGTATTGAAAAACTGAATGGTGCTTATAAAATTAAGGGCCAACAAAAAGAAGCAGGGGGATATGGCGCTTCATTGAAAGAAGATTATCGCTACTTCTTTGGTTCACACGTTGGTATGGCCGGCCGTGGTGAAGCATTGGCACTTGAAAGTAACTATTGCGAACTGGATCCTAATGTTGTTGATAAGTTCGGTATTCCTGTACTGCGCTTTAACGTAAACTGGACTGACCACGAGATCAAGCAGGCCAAACACATGAAAGAAACTTTCGCTGAAATTCTTCATGCAATGGGCGCTGTGATCACCTGGGGAGGTGATGATGGTCCTCAGAACAATTACGGGTTACATAATCCCGGAGAGATCATTCACGAAGCAGGAACAGTGCGTATGGGTACAGATCCTAAAAAATCTGTTTTAAATAAATACAACCAGGCGCATGATGTTAAGAACCTGTTCTGCGTGGATGGTGGCGCATTTACATCAATGGCGGACAAGAACATGACATGGACCATTCTTGCAATGTCCATGAGAGCAAGCGAGTACATTGTTGACGAATTGAAAAAACAAAACCTGTAATTTTTTTTAAAGACTATTTGCAAAATGGTTTTAGTTGAATAGTCGTACTAAATTATTGCTAATCATAATTTAAAATAAAATTATGGACCGTAGAAAAACACTCAAAGCACTTGTTGTAGGTACCGTATCTACCGGTGTAATAATAGAATCCTGCAAAACAGGAGATAAAAAACTTGAAGACGCTGCCACCAAACCGCCAACGAGCGACATTAATCGTATGGCTGAAGAAGAAGAGCATTACAAAAGTGTAATGGCTCAGAAAACCTTCTTTACTGCAGACGAAATGGCAACCATTACTATTCTTGGCGACATCATCATTCCCAAAGATGCTGTTAGCGGAAGCGCCAGTGATGCAAAAGTTCCTGAATTCATTGAGTTTATTGTAAAGGATATGCCGGAGCACCAGATACCCATGCGCGGAGGGTTACGTTGGCTTGATCTGCAGTGCCTTAACAATTACGGCAAACCGTTCAAAGATTGCAGCAAACAGCAACAAATTGAAATGGTTGATCAGATAGCTTATCCTAAAAAAGCAAAACCTGAAATGAGCCAGGGTGTAAGCTTCTTTAACCTGATGCGCAACCTGACAGCAACCGGCTTCTACACTTCTGAAATTGGTGTAAAAGATGTTGGCTATATGGGTAACGTTCCTAACAAATGGAACGGTGTTCCTGACGATGTGTTGAAGCAATATGGTTTTGCTTATACGGAGAAGGAGATGAAGGAATGTGCGAGCTATTAGATGGTGAAAAGTGAATGGTCAATAGTGAAAGGTGGAACTGGTTGATTAAAACTCAACATCATTAATTTCATCTGATACTTTTTATATCAAGGGCTGTAATTAATCAGAAGATTAGTTGCAGCCTTTGTTGTTAATGCTATCCGTTGGAAGACGTGAAAAGTGAATAGTCAATAGTGAAAGGTGGAAGTGGTTGATTAAACTCGACATCATTAACTTCATCTGATACTTTTTATAACAAAGGCTGTGATTAATCTAAAGATTAGGTGCAGCCTTTGTGGTTATTCGAAACGACTGTAAATTGAACCTCCGATAGTTTGCCGGCAGAAATCCATGCAGATCTACAAGTGTCTTTTCGATTTTACGCTTAAGTTCCCCCAGTGGTTTCACCGATAACAACAATCAGGTCATCGTCATATTTAATACGCCCCCATAAAGCATCATCACCCTTTTCAGCAATTAGTGTTATCTGATGTGTTTTTGTGTGCTTAGGCATAGAGATTAAAAATTGTTTCGATAAAATTTGTTTCGGGTTTTAATACACTTGTGGTTCGTGAGACACGAACCATGGCGAACGATCGCATGGTTTATTTTTCACAGGGCGTTGCCCTGCGCTAATGCCTGCCGCCCTTCAGGGCTTTGAGAGAACTGAAAAGTATTTGCGAAGCCGTGGTTCGTGTCTCACGAACCATTTATTGTACCTGAGATTCGTAAGACACGAACCACGGCGAATGAGAACCTTGGCGCAAGCGATATGTTGACTCACTTAACGTACTTCGTACTTCTACATTCGCACTTTACCAAAGGCCTGTTCAAAAAAAACAACCTGCGGCACCTTTCACCTTTCACCATTCACTATTCACTACTTCAACACCTCTCTCGCAATCACAATCTTCTGTATTTCCGAAGTGCCTTCTCCAATGGTGCAGAGTTTTGCATCGCGATAAAATTTTTCTACGGGAAAATCTTTCGTATAACCATATCCGCCGAAGATCTGTACTGCATCGGTTGCTACTTTTACGGCGACTTCAGAAGCATAATATTTCGCCATTGCTGACTGACGGGTAATATTGGCTCCTCGAACTTTGCCGTCACAAGCCTGCAGGATTAATAACTCAGCGGCTGTGATCTCTGTAGCCATATCGGCAAGCTTGAAACTGATTCCCTGAAAATTCGAAATTGGCTGTCCGAACTGGTGTCGTTCTTTAGAATATTGCAGGGCGGCATCATAGGCTCCTTTTGCAATACCGAGTGCCAGGCAAGCTATTGAGATCCTTCCGCCGTCCAGTATGGTTAATGCCTGTTTAAAGCCATCTCCCACTTCACCCATGCGGTTATCATCCGGAATGCGGCAATTATCAAAGATCATTTCCGTTGTTTCACTGGCGCGCATGCCAAGTTTATTTTCTTTTTTTCCGGCAGAAAATCCCGGCGTTCCTCTTTCTACAATAAATGCAGTGCTGTTGTTTCTCGAATTCGGTTCCCCGGTTCTTGCGATCACTACAGCAATATCTGCTGATTTACCATGCGTGATCCAGCACTTGGTTCCATTCAATATCCAATACTTACCATCCCTGGTTGCTGTTGTTTGCATATTTGCAGCGTCGCTTCCGGTCACGGCTTCCGTTAATCCCCAGGCGCCAATATGCTCGCCGGAAGCTAGCTTAGGCAGGAACTTCATTCTAAGATCTTCACATCCGAAAGTGAGAATATGATTGGTGCAAAGAGAATTGTGTGCAGCAATGCTTAACCCGATTGATCCACAAACCCTGGCAATCTCTTCGATAATGACCTTATACTCAAAATAAGACAGCCCGGAACCGCCATAGCGTTCGGGCACAAGTACGCCCATAAGACCGAGTTTGCCGGCTTCCTTAAAAAGTTCTACAGGAAAAATCTGCTGCTCGTCCCACTCCATTACATGTGGCTTGATCTTGCGTTGTGCAAATTGTCTTGCTGTTTCTGCTACCTGGCTGGTCAGCTCGCTTAAGGTGAAATCCATACGCTAACATTTGTTAGCATAAATCTAGTAAAATCATACCATAAAAATCACTCCAAAACTAAATATGGCTTTATTTTTTGGAAGGTCGAATCCGGCAAGCCATATGTTTTGCCTACCTCGTCAATAGAACTGAAGTGTCCCAGCTTATTGCGAAAGCGTATTATTCGCTCGCTCAGCACATCTCCAATGCCTGGCAATGTTTTCAGATCTCCGGCTGTGGCGGAGTTGACATTGATGACAAGCAATTTCCTGGCACCAACTTTTGAAACTTCATTTTTCTTATCAGCAGGTTTAACAGAAACTTCATCGGAGATCTGCACATATGGCACCAGCCGTTCTGCATCTTTTGCTGACAGACCGTATATTTTCTTCAAATCCCCGGCCTTTCTAAACCTTCCGCCCTTAAGACGATAATGTAAAATTGTGCTGATCGTTTTCTCATTCACTCCCAGTTTTCGCCAACCTGCTTCTTCAAGAGCATTCGGATCAAAATAGAAAACAGAAAAGTTTTTTGCTTCTTCGTGCTGCGCTGAACCGGCACTGTCGTAACCATCGTTGGTAATGGACTTCGGAAATTCCTGGGCTACATTTAAACTGTCGTTCGCAGAGAGTTCTTCGATAACGATTTGCTCTTTGGTGTCCCGAAGAAGATGCGGAATTATAATCAGTAAGAAAATCAGTGCTAGCAGGACAAACACTGCAATACGCTCTTTTTTGGAGAAAGAAAGATAATCTTTCCAGTTAACGGGGTTCATATTTATTGGGTTTATTACCGGGTTGAATTTCGCAGATGCGGCTATACCGCCAGTTTCAATCCATCATAAGCAAGATGAATGTGTGGAGGCAGATCCCTGCTTACCTCTTCATGCTTGCCCAATTGATGACTGATATGTGTTATATACGCCTGCTTTATTTCTAGCTCATCCACAAGTTGTATAGCTTCACTCAATGTAAAATGCGAAATATGTTGCTGATGTCTCAACGCGTTAATGATCAGCACCTCAGATCCTTTAATTTTTTCTTTTTCTACATCATCTATCCTATTGGCATCAGTTATATAAGTAAACTTCTCAAAACGAAAACCGAACACAGGCATTTTGTGATGCCAGACTGTAACAGGTTGTAGGGTTATCTCGCCAACATTAAATGCGGTCTCATCAATAGTGATCAGATTTAATTCCGGTACACCGGGATAACGCTTATCAGAAAAAGCATATGCAAATTCGCGTTTTAACGACTCTTCCGTTAGTGCATTGGCATATACATCCATTTCTTTTTGCTGAAAATAGTTGTATGCCCGTACATCATCCAGGCCGGCAATATGATCTTTATGAGGATGTGTGAATACTACTGCGTCCAGTTTTTTGTTGTTGATGCGTAACATCTGCTGACGAAAATCCGGAGTAGTGTCAATCACGAGTGTCGTTTTCGGAGATTCAACCAGGATGGAGGAACGCAGCCTTTTGTCCTTACTGTCTGGCGAAGTACAAACTTCGCAACTGCATGCGATCATTGGCACACCACTGCTTGTGCCGGTTCCAAGGAAAGTTATGTTTAAGGTAGATGTTGTTTGCACGCGTCAAAAATAAGGACTAATGCTTTACCAACAGCCGTCGAAGCTATTCAGTTTCAGGTTCTTTCTCTTCGCCTTCTGTTTCAGTCGCTTCATTTTGAGCGCTTTCGGCCGGAAGATCCTGCTGTCCAGCAGTTTCATCCTTAGGGCTCTCGACCAGAGGCTCCTGCTGAGCATCAGCTTCTTCAGCCTGGGCAACACTGGCCCTTTTTAATACTTCTTCATATAACTTTTGAGAGCCATGCGTGAGTCTGTCGAAGTCTATATTTATTTGCGGGATCAGCTCTAACAGCGTATTAATTCGTCCCTCTACATTCAGGAATTTGTTTAAAACAACCACTTTTTTCTGCTCAAGCAAACACCATCCGCTTTGGAAAGTCCCGCGCTCATATCGAACCACGTAGTCAGATTCACCTAAAATATCTCCCAGCTTATCCAGGTTTGCTTGCGTATATTTCATTATCCGATCCCCCAATTAATTTTAATCAACCGCAAATTTACCTTCAATTTTTGGATACAATGCCCGTTTTATCCACAGGTTAGCCACAGGGGAAGCAAGCTTAAAGCGCAAAGCCTAAAGCTTAAAACCGGGCATGTTTAGTCTGAACTATAAGTTTCAGCGCCTAAATCGTATTTTGTGATGGATAATCTAGCAGTGAGTACAAATAGTTTTGGGCTTTACGCTTTAGGCTTTAAGCTTTAAGCTCTAGGCTTTCACATTAAACACAAAACCAACACCGTACACATTACTTATGCTGATTAACTCGTTTCCTTTGAGGTATTTGCGAAGGCGGGACATAAAAACATCCAGGCTGCGGCCTAAAAAATAATCGTTGCTTCCCCAGACGTGCTCGAGAATTTCCTTTCGCTCTAATAAACGGTTGGAATTGCTTAATAAATAGTCCAGTAACCGCGAGGTTTGTGGAGTAAGCGAGATTTCTTTATTGCCACCAACAACGAGTTTCAATGTATCGCGATAATAACAAAAATCGCCAATCTGCAAACAGGGATGTCCGGGAACCATCCCACGGTTTCTGTTAATGATGTTCCTGATGCGTAAAACCAATTCATCTATATCAAACGGCTTGGTCACATAATCATCTGCACCTAATTTCAGCCCCGTTAGCCTGTCAGTTTTTGCACGCCTTGCACTAAGAAATAAAAAGGGCATATTAGCGGCATGCTGTTTTATATAGGATGCTACTTCAAAACCATTAATGTCCGGAAGATTGATATCAATAATAATGAGATGGTAACTGTCGCTGCATGCTTTGCGTTGGGCATCTTTGCCCGTCGTGCACCAGTCAACCGTGAAGTCTACAAGTTCCAGGTATTGTTTTGTGATATTACCAAGATCAATTTCATCTTCTACTAATAGTAACCTGGCAATCATAGGAGTTTTAATTTACAGGTTTAGGAATAATGAGCACAAACATAGTACCTTCTCCCAATTCACTTTCAACTTTTATTTTCCAGCCATGCGCTTTTGCAATTCTGTACACATAGTACAAACCCAATCCAATTCCTTTAGGTCTCGTATCACGGCAGGTTTCTATGTTTCGATAAAATTTCATGAACATGTTTTTTTGTGTTTCCGCACTCATTCCCTGGCCGTTATCATTAATACGCAAACACACGCATTGTTCATTATCATCTGTAGAAATGTTTATCCACTTAACGCTACTTTCATTATACTTGACTGCATTGTCCAGTATATTAATGACCAATGTGGTCAAATAAAATTGATCAAACAAAATGCAGTCATTCCCAGCGCCGGGATTGTATCTTATTTGAATGATTTCATTATCAAATCTTGCTTTAAAATCTGTAATTATTTCACTAAGGGCAGTATGAAGCGACCGTTGTTCACAATGAAGCGTAAAGCGGCTGAAAGAAACCACATCGAGTACCTGGTCAACTAACTGTTTAAGCCTGTTTGTCTGCCGCTCAATAATCTCCGAGGAAAGTGCAACCTGATTGGGATTTTTTATGAGTTTATCATTCCTGAGACTTTTGTTTGCAATCATTATTGCCGCAAGAGGTGTGTTAAACTCATGCGTAATATTATTGATGAAATCGGATTTCATTTCTGAAAGCTGCTTTTGCGATTGCCATTTTCTAAAAGTGATAAAAAACAACATTCCGATCACAAGAATTGACCCGATCGAAAGGCAAAGAACGGGTATGGTTTGCAGCACTATTGTTTTAAAATGCGCAACAGAATCTACATACAGTGAAAAAGAAATATGGTATTGCAATGGCTTGTCAGGGTTTACGATCATATCTGTGACAAGATTAGATTTTGATGGCCGGGACAAGGTTCCACCGATCCGGATACCAGCAAAATCCTGTTCGTCATTCGATGCTGCCAATTCATTGTTTTGCTTATCATACAACGGTATGTGCTGATTGTTGCTGATAACCAAATCGATTGCATTAATATACAATGCATAAACAAGCGGTTCTTTAATACCTTGTTTTCTTCTGAAATAAACAAAAAATTCTGAGAGAGATTCTTTCAGCCGCAATTCGTAAACCAGCACATTCATAATGGAAGCTGCTTTGGTATTATATAGCTGTATATCCGATTTCCGCAATTGAATAAGTTCGCGGAGTTGTGGATTCAAAATGCTATCTATGATCGCTTGTCCGCCGGGATACAACTTATCATTCCGGATCAACTTCATATACGCTTCTTTGATCGCTTCTTTTTCAACGTAATAGTAAGACTGGTTCTTTAGCTTGTATGTATTAAAGACAAGATAAAACTGCACTGCAGAAAGCAACAAAAAGCAGCATAGCGAGATTATAATAAACACAACAGAGTTATTCTTCTTCACAAACAATAGGTTGGATTCAAGAAGCAGCAATTTCGCACATGCATATCACTGTGCTAACAACGCGCTCGCTAAGCTACCGTTATAAACACACAAAAAATAGACCGTGCAGCCCCGTTTAATGTCCGTTAACTATCCGTTTAGTGTCTGTTAACAACTTTAGAAAACTTGCTAAAATAGATTTGACATTGAAATCAATAAAGAATACTATTAAACATAACAGGTTAGCTGTTGCGTAATTTCTCACCAACTAAAACATTGTTGTCAGCTAATAAGTCCAAAACAACTAAGACTTTCTCACCTTAAAATCAATAACATGAATGTAGCTTGTTGTATTAAAAACAGACATGTAAATTTATTCAGGCAGAAAAAGCTTTATCTGCTAAAAAAAGGTCTTCAGTTTATTGCATGTGTAACCTTATTATTTTTTTCCAATCCAGGCTCACCACAATCAGCAGTAACTATAACAGGAACAGTAAAAGGCCCCAAAAATGAGAAACTGCACAATGCCTCTGTTAATCTAAAAAAGACTACTATTGAAGCAACCACAAATGAAGAAGGCTTTTACAGCATTAACGTTCCAAACGGTAAAGGAACGCTGGTAATAAGCATGACAGGTTATGAAACCCAGGAAGTGAATATCAATGGAAAATCGGTTTTGGATATCACACTGGAAGAAGGCGAGAAGAAACTGACAGAAGTAGTAGTTGTGGGCTATGGCACAGTTCAGAAAAAAGAATTGACCAGTTCTGTAACAACCGTACGTAATAAAGATTTTTTGTCAGGCGGGATTAATAATCCGTTACAACTGATTGATGGAAAAGTATCCGGTGTAGTTGTTTCAAACCCTGCAGCAGCAGATCCAAACAGGTCAACTGACATCCAGGTAAGAGGTGCGTCATCATTAAAAGCAGGAAATGGCCCACTGATTATTATAGACGGAATGGCGGGTGGAGAAATTCGCAATCTTGCACAACAAGATATTGAATCAATCTCTATTTTAAAAGATGCCTCTGCCGCGGCTATTTACGGTTCACGCGGCGCCAATGGAGTTGTACTTATACAAACGAAAAAAGGTAAGGCTGGCAAAGTTAGTATGTCTTACGATGGCTATGTGGAACATGATGCTGTTGCCGCAAAACCAGACATGCTCTCACCTGAAGAATTTCTCGCTCATAAAAGAGATCAGGACCTTGGTGCAAGCACCAACTGGTACAATGAATTGATCCGTTATAATAACGTGGGTCAAAATCATTACTTATCTCTTTCCGGTGGCAATGAAAATTCATTGTTCAGAATTTCCGGCAATTACAGAACCAAGCAAGCTATAGATATTGTGAGTGATAGAAAAGAATATGGTCTTCGGGCTAATTTCCTGCAAAAAGCGCTGAATGGTCTTTTAGAGGTAGGCGGTAATTTCTCTTATCGCGCAGTTAAGGAGCAATATCCTTATGGTGGAGACGACATAAGCTATGATGCATTTAAAATGGCTGTAAAACTCAACCCTACAGCACCAATTATGGATCCGGCCAACCCTTTAAACTATAATACTTTTAAAGGATATGACACTTACAATCCGGTTCAGGACCTGAAAACAAGAGACAATAATGCGGATAGAACATATGCCATTGTTGATATTAACTTCAAATTGAACATCCTAAAAAATTTGTACTCGGAATTAAAACTTGCTCATCAGTCACAAACCATGAACAGGCACGAATATCTTTCCTCCAAATCAGCAGAATCAGTTAATGGCGGCTTCACCGGACGCGCAAGACTGAAAGATGAAAATTGGAAAGACTATACAGTAGAATGGACCAGTAATTATTCTACACGCGCCGGAAAACATGATTTTAAAGCAATGGGTGGTTACTCATACCAGGAATTTAACAATGATGGTTCATGGATACAAAACAGGCGCTTTTTATCTGATGCGTTTACTTATAACAGCATAGGCCAGGGGGACTGGGGTAACGGACAGGCAATAAGAATGGACGACGTCATGAGTTCGTGGAGAAGCAAGGAAAAAGTAATTGCTGGCCTGGGACGCATTACCTACAATTTTGATGAAACCTATTATTTAACAGCATCTGCGCGTTATGAAGGAAACACCAAATTTGGCGATGACCATAAATGGGGTCTTTTTCCTGCTGTTTCCGGGGCATGGCGCATAACGAAACTGCCCGCGCTTCAATCGGTTAAAAATCTTGATGAATTAAAATTCAGGGTTTCTTATGGAGAAACAGGCAGGTCTAATTTTGATCGCTACACCGCATTAGCAAAATATTCCGGTTATGGAAGATACCAGAATGATCAGGGTCAATGGATAAGAGTATATGGCCCGGGCAACAATCCTAATCCTAACCTTCAATGGGAAAAAGCCATTGCTTATAATATAGGGATAGACTTCTCTCTGTTTAAAAGCAAACTAAGCGGTAGTATTGAGGCATTCGATCGAAAATCGAAGGCTTTGATTTCCGAATATGATGTACCTGTGGGGCCTTATCCTCATGAAAAAATGTTCGTTAACGTTGGCACTACTTCTGGCAAAGGACTCGAACTAAATGTTAACTGGAACGTATTAAAAACAAAGAACCTTGCATATAGCACTAATGTTATTGCTTCGTATATAAAAACAAAGGTTCAAACCTGGTCTAACGATCAGTATCACGCTAATTACTATTACGACCAATATCTTCCTTCACCAGGAAATCCCGGACCTGCTTACAGGTTGGAACCAGGTGTTGAAATAGGTAGCTTTTATGGATACAAATATGCAGGCATAGATGACAAAGGCAATATCCAGGTTTGGAAAGACGGAATTGTAGGCAAAGAAAAAATTGATGCCACAAACGAAGCAAATGCAGACAGAGACAGGGTTTATCTTGGTCACGGGGCGCCTCATTATGAATTAAGCTGGGGTAATAGCTTAAACTATAAAAATTTTGATCTCTCTCTATATTTCCGTGGAAGGTTTAATTATAAAATCATCAACCTTTATCAGATGTATTTCGGCCTGCAGGCAGAACCAGGTGTTAACCTGCTGAAAGACGCTTATACACGCAATGGTCAAATCACATCAGGCAAAGTGATCTGCGATTATTTTCTTGAACCCGGCGATTACTTTAAGCTTGACAATATAACATTAGGATGGAGCCCTGCAATCAAAAGCAGCGTCTTAAAAAATCTACGGATTTATGGCACTGTAAGAAATGTATTTACCATTACAAAATATTCCGGGCTCGATCCTACAACTGTTGGCGTTACCGGACTTACACCCGGCTATGGAGATCTGAGCGTTTATCCCATTACAAGAAATTTCACACTTGGTGCACAGATCAATTTTTAAATGATCCCTTAAAATTACAACTGCCCAAAACAAGTAAATACGAAAACCTAAACAGATGAAAAAAATACAATTCTTATATATTCTGTTGCTTGTAATTTTTACAGGCTCTTCATGTACCAAGCTTGCCGAAGAACCCTTTAGCGACATTGTAGCAAGTAATTATTATCAAGATAAAAATTCTATTATAGCAGCACTGGTTCGCCCTTACGAACATGCACACTGGTGCGGATGGGATGGTGACAGATGGGTAATTTCTGAACTAACAGCAGATCAGTTTGTGTGGACCCAAAAAGGCAAACATGGCTATGATGGGGGAGACTGGATACGCCTTCACGGTCATACATGGACACCGGACGATGGTCATATTAATGGCGGCTGGGTAGGTCCTTACCAGGGAATTGCTCAAATAAATGTCATTTTCAATGACATGCAACGATTAAACTATCCATCTTTTGGTTTAACAGAAGCTGACAAAGCACAGCATATGGCCGAATTAAGAACTTTGCGTGCATGGTTTTATTTGTTTCTCATAGATTATTTCAGAACTGTTCCTATTATTGAAAAGCCCCAGGAAATAAAACCTCAATCTACGCCGGAGGAAGTATTTGCATTTATTGAAAAAGAGATTAAGGAATCTATTCCCGGATTGCCTAAAAATGGCAGAGCCGGCCGTTGGGATCAGGGAAGCGCAGCTGCTTTATTAGTACGTTTATATCTTAATGCTGAAAAATATATTGGAACTGCTAAATATAGTGAGTGTGCACAAGTGGCCGGGGATATTATAAAAGGTACTTATGGCTCATACAGTCTTGATAGCGATTACCGGGGACCTTTCAGGTCGGGGGTTAACGGTTACAGATCTCCGGAAAATCTTTTTGAGTTTCCGCACGCCAAAAATATTTACGAATTCAGCTGGATGTACAATGCTATGATGCATTATCAGGAGAGATATTCTCTGGACAACGACTGGGGTGGATGGAACGGGATTCATCTTACTCCATCCCGCGACCTTGCTGGCAATTTATATAACTACAAGTTGGGCATGCCATATGAAAGATATTCAGAAGACGATAAAAGAAAACAACCTTTCAAAACTACCGCCAAGGGCGATTCGTATGATGGATTCTTTTTAATTGGTCAACAATACGCTTTCGATTCAGCTAAAGGTTTCGGCTATAATTATAATCTGAAAGTAAATGGTACAGAAGAATACAATAACAAGCCCCTGATTTTTGTAGACCAGGTTGGCCGCTTTTCAGAAAAACCTAATGGCAGATGGAGTGAAGGCTCTCATGTAAGCACGGGAGAAGAAAATTCCGGTGTACGTTTACTCAAATTTCCATGGTTGCCAATGACTCAAAATTTATTTCAATTTAATTCAGCTCCGGAGATAAGACTGGCTGAAATCTACTATGCACTTGGTGAATGCAAATACCGTGCAGGTGATAAGGCCGGCGCAGCTCAGTTACTTGATGCAGTTCGTAAAAGAAATTTTCCCGATGATAAATGGCAGTCGAATAGTTACGTTTCTAATCTTAGCAAATTAACAGACGATGAGTTTATAATCGAGCTTGGACGTGAATTCATAGGCGAACGTCATAGAAGAACAGATCTTGTGCGCTGGAACAGGTTTGGTAACGAATGGTGGGATAAGGCTGCAGATTCAAAAGACAGATCCGTATTTCCTATTCCTAACAGAGCATTAAATTCTTACAATGGTGTTCTGAAGCAAAATGGATACGAGTAGAAAATGTTAAGTGTACACCTTTTGGGAAGATTCAAAAGCAGTTGTAAGTGATACGTTGTACGTTATACGTTTACCGGAGCGAAGGATATGTCTTATGAATTTATCTTTCTTTTCTATAAACGTATAACTTTCAACCTACAACTTCTCCGTTACCCTTCGCTTCAATAAACGTACAACGTATAACTTACAACGTATAACTTTTAAGAGCCCTTACTCATCATCTTCACCACAGGCACAATCATTTCTTCCATACTTATGCCACCATGCTGAAAGGTGTTCTTGTAATAATTAACGTAATGATTGTAGTTATTAGGGTAGCACAAAAAACCATCTTCTTTGGCAAAGATATAAGAGGAGTTTACGTTAGGCACCGGAAGCCCCGCATCCTTTGGATTTCTGAATGCCAGTACATCTTTAGGCTCATAATTTAGATTACGTCCATGCTTATAGCGCAGGTTGGCGGTTGTTTGTTTATCGCCAATTACTTTACACGGTGTTTTTACTTTCACACTGCCATGGTCCGTAGCCAGGATCACATTGACCTTTTTATCAGCAATTTTTTTCAGCGCCTGGTTTAACGGACTGTGTTCAAACCAACTCTTTGTTAAGCTGCGGTAGCTTGCCTCATCGCTGGCCAACTCCTTCAGCACTTCCATTTCCGTTCTTGCATGGCTCAGCATATCAACAAAGTTGTAAATGATCACATTCAGATCGTTGTTGAGCAGATTGTGAATATTGTTCACCAATTGCTGACCATCGTTATGATTGATCACTTTTGTATAACTGTACTTTATATCATCTCTTTTAAGACGTTTTAACTGGCCGCGGAGAAATTCTTCCTCAAACATATTTTTTCCACCCTCTTCATCATCATTCTTCCATTGTTCGGGATACAACTTTTCTATTTCTACAGGCAACAGGCCGGAGAATATGGCATTGCGGCTGTATTGTGTAGCAGTCGGTAAAATGCTGTAAAAAGTCTCTTCTTCCAGGATGCGAAAATTCTCAGAAAAGAAAGGTTGTATAGCTTTCCACTGATCAAACCGGAGATTATCTATCAGAATAAAAAAAGTTGGCGCTTCCTTATCAACATGCGGCAATACTTTAAACCGGAACAGCGAATTGCTCATGATCGGTGCATTGGCTGTTTTTGGATGAAGCCAATCCGCATAATTTCTGCTGATAAATTTAAAGAACTCTGTATTGGCTTCCTGTTTCTGAGATAACAACACTTCCTGCATTTCAGGACTGTCGCTCTTCTCCATTTCAAGCTCCCAATACACCAGCTTTTTATAAATATCCATCCACTCGTCGTGATCAGGATTACTATTCAACGCCATGAACAGATTTCTAAACTGCTGCTGATAAGAGCTGGTTGTTTTTTCCGCAACCAGTCGCCTGTTGTCGATGATCTTTTTTAAGGCAAGCAACACCTGGTTTGGATTAACCGGTTTGATCAGGTAATCGGTTATCTGGCTACCGATCGCCTCATCCATCAGGTTCTCCGTTTCATTCTTGGTGATCATCACCACCGGTATATGCTTACTTACCTCCTTAATTTTTGCCAATGTTTCCAATCCTGTTATTCCAGGCATTGATTCATCCAGCAGAACAACATCTACCGGATTTTCCTTTACAAAATCTATGGCTTCAAAACCGTTGGTAAGTGTTTGTACCTCGTAGCCTTTATGTTCCAAAAAAATCTTTTGCGATTGCAGACTTTCAATCTCATCATCAACCCACAAAATTTTACCTAATGCCATAGTTAAATTGTTGTTCGTCTATAAATCTAGTGAAGTTGTACGTTATAAGTTTTATGTTATAAGTTTTACGTTGTACGTTTTCCTTAGCAAAGATTGGAGCGAAAACTACATTCTTAGAAATATTTCCTTCGCTTTAATAAACGTAAAACGTACAACGTAAAACTTACAACTTAGTTGCACGTAGTACGTTTCCCTTAGCAAAGATTGGAGCGAAAATTACATTCTTAGAATATTTCCTTCGCTTTAATAAACGTAAAACGTATAACGTAAAACTTACAACTTAGTTGTACGTAGTACGTTTTTTTAGGCGAGGATTAGAGCGAAAATTACCTTATTAGAATATTTCTTTCGTTTCAATAAACGTATAACGTAAAACTTACAACTTAGTTGCACGTTGTACGTTTTTCTTAGCAAAGATTGGAGCGAAAATTTCCCTCTTAAAATATTTCTTTCGCGCCAATAAACGTAAAACGTACAACTTATAACGTATAACTTCTAACGTCAAGTGCAAAATACAAATGTTACTTTTGAATATTTCACAGCGCATTGTTTTAACAAATAAGCAACAAGCATGCCCACTTCTAAACGAAAAATCATTAACGATCCGGTTTATGGCTTTATTACAATACACAATGATCTAATATTCAGCATAATTGCTCATCCATATTATCAAAGGTTAAGACGCATTCAGCAAATGGCCCTGGCGCAGCTTGTTTATCCGGGAGCGGTGCACACAAGATTACATCATTCCCTCGGCGCTTATCATTTAATGTGCAATGCAGTTTCCGAACTAAAAAGCAAAGGCGTAGAAATAACACCTGAAGAAGATACGGCGGTTAAGGCCGGGATCCTGCTACACGATATTGGTCACGGGCCTTTTTCACATGCGCTGGAGCAAACACTTGTTCAGGGCGCTCATCACGAGCATCTCAGCCTGCAGATTATGCATGAAATGAACAACCAGCTGAATGGGGCGTTGGATCTGACGATTGCAATATTTAAAGGTCACTATCATAAAAAGTTTCTTCATCAGTTGATCAGCAGCCAGCTGGATGTAGACAGAATGGATTATCTAACCCGCGATAGCTTTTTTACCGGCGTTAGCGAAGGTGTTATTGGTTACGATCGCATTATTAAAATGTTTATCGTTCACAATAACGAATTGATGGTTGAAGAAAAAGGTATTTACAGCGTTGAAAAATTTCTCGTCGCCCGTCGCCAGATGTACTGGCAGGTGTATTTGCACAAGGCTGTGCTGGCCGCAGAAAAAATGCTTGTTAAAATTATTGAACGCGCCCGGGCCATTTACTCACCCGCCGACATACTTTTAAAGACGAATTCTCCGTTAGATTACTTTTTATCAGGCAATGGAGCCGGTATGGCCGACAAACAAGCGCTGGAGTTATTTTGTAGTATGGATGATAACGACCTGATGTTTGCCATTAAACTATGGAGCAAGCATACGGATGTGATACTTTCAACTTTATGTAAAGGCATATTAAACCGAAGGCTTATAAAATGCTCTATACAGTCTGAACCGGTAAATGAACACGTTTTGATGGAGAAAAGAGCTGAAACAGCAAAAAATTTGAATATATCACTTGAAGAGGCTGCGTTCTTTGTGTTTAGCGGCGAGGCCACCAACACCACCTACAAATTAGCCGATGAACACATTAATATTTTATTTAAAGATGGAGCAGTAAAGGATATTTCTAAGGTTGATAATCCGCTTATCCATCAAACTCTTTCTACGCAGGTTAAAAAATTTTACATTTGCACATTGAAGGGGTAGGGCGTTTTGCTAAAATAGCCGGGCGTTAAACAAAAAAGCAGCGTATAACTCAACTTTTTTGCCTTAAACTACTAATAAAAAATACATATCTAACAACAATATATGCAATTCAGCGCCGCGCAAATAGCCATGCTAATCGATGGAAAGGTAGAAGGAGATGCTTCTGCCCTGGTAGGTTCTTTTGGAAAAATCGAAGAAGCAAAGGCTGGCCAGCTTGCCTTCCTGGCTAACCCCAAATACGAAGAGCACTTATACACAACACAGGCGTCAGTAATAATTATAAATGAATCCCTGGAACTGAAACAGCCGGTACAGGCCGCGCTAATAAGGGTTCCTGATGCTTACAGTGCTTTTGCAGGTTTACTGAATAAGTACCAGGAATTAATGACACAGCAATTAACCGGTATTCAGCAACCAAGCTATGTTTCAGCCTCAGCCAAACTGGGTGAAAACGTATTCCTCGGCGCATTTGCTTATTTGGGAGACAATGTAACAATTGGAAATAATGTAAAAATCTTTCCGGGAGCATTCGTTGGCAACAACGTTACTATTGACGATAACTCAATTATTCATCCGGGTGTAAAAATTTATCACGATTGCAAGATTGGTAAAAATGTTACCATTCATGCAGGAACCGTTATAGGCGGCGATGGATTTGGATTTGCACCTCAGCCTGACGGTTCTTATAAAAAAGTGCCCCAGATTGGCAATGTTGTAATAGAAGATTTTGTTGAGATAGGCTCCAATGCAACAATAGATCGCGCCACCATCGGTTCAACGCTGATAAAATCCGGTGCAAAACTGGATAATCTTATCCAGGTAGCACATAATGTTGAAGTGGGCAACAACACCGTTATAGCTGCTCAGGCAGGCGTTAGTGGAAGCACTAAACTGGGTAATCATGTAATGATTGGTGGCCAGGCAGGTATTGTTGGACACATTCATATAGCCGATGGCAGTAAAATCAATGCCCAGAGCGGTGTCAGCAAATCTATAAAAATGCCAAATTCAGCTGTAACCGGTTCACCCGCGCACGATTACACCAGCGCTTTGCGTAGCCAGGCCATAACCCGTAAACTACCTGAGCTGGAAAAAAAGGTAGCTGAACTGGAAAAATTGATTCAACAGTTGATGGCTGAAAAAATAGGAATCTAGATTTTTAAATATATTTAAAATGGCCTGTTAGTTCACCTGATGGGCCATTTTTCATTTGGCTGCAGAATATTGACAATGAATGATTTGTGACTTTATTTACAAAAATCGCATCATCACGGTTACTACCTTTTCTCATTCATGCTTACCTTTGCAACCCCTGACAAAGCCGGAATAATAAACAAACCATGATTTCCGGCGGTATCACGTTTTAAAATTAACTTATGAACGCAACTTTCAATCCGGATAAGCAGCATACGTTGGGAGCTGTAGCCAATATCAGCGGAACTGGTTTGCATACCGGCATTCTTGTAGATATGACACTGCATCCAGCCAACCCGGGTTTTGGTATTCAGTTTCAAAGAGTGGATCTGCCCAATAAGCCGGTTATTAAGGCCGATTGCGATCTTGTTACCGATACAAGCCGTGGTACAACTTTGCAGGTGGGTGATGCCAAAGTAAGCACAGTAGAACATCTTCTGGCTGCATTGGTTGGAATGGGTATTGATAATGTATTGATCTCTTTAAACGGGCCTGAAATTCCGATTATGGATGGAAGCTCCGAACCATTCATAGAGCTGATTGAAGAGGCTGGCGTAGTAGAACAGGAAGCTGCAAAGGCATGGTACAGCCTGGATGAGAATATTTACCATTACGATGAAGCAAAACGCGTTGAAATGGTGGCGCTCCCATCCGTGGATTACCAGATAACGACGCTGATCGATTTCAACAGCCCCGTCCTTGGCACACAACACGCAGGTCTGAAAACAATCCGTGACTTTAGAGCTGAAATAGCTCCATGCCGTACATTCTGCTTTTTGCACGAGCTGGAAATGCTGATGGAGCATAACCTGATTAAGGGTGGCGACATTAATAATGCGATCGTAGTAGTTGATAAACCGGTAACTCAGGAAGAGATGTCACGTCTTGCAAAAATCTTCAAGCGCGATAAAATTGAAGTTAAGAGCGAAGGCTACCTGAACAATCTTGAACTGCGTTTCCCTAACGAACCTGCAAGGCATAAATTACTGGATATTGTAGGTGACCTGGCCCTGATAGGTTATCCAATTAAAGCACGGATCATAGCAAACAGACCTGGTCACAGCACCAACGTTGAGTTTGCAAAAAAGATCAAACAGTATATTAAGAAGAATAAGCACGTTAAAGATGTTCCTGTTTATAACCCGGCATTACCGCCGGTATTTAACCAGGAAAATATTGAGAAAACGTTACCACACCGTTTTCCATTCCTTCTGGTAGACAAGATTATCGAGCTTTCTGATAATCATATCGTGGGCATAAAAAATGTTACTGTGAATGAATGGTTCTTCCAGGGCCACTTTCCCAATAACCCGGTGATGCCAGGCGTTTTACAAATTGAAGCATTGGCGCAAACCGGTGGCATTCTTTGTATTAATGCGATGCCTGAGGGACAATATGACACTTACTTTCTTAAAATAGATAATTGCAAATTCAAGCAAAAAGTGGTTCCGGGAGACACAATGATCCTGAAAATGGAGCTTTCTGCACCCGTTCGTCGCGGAATTTGCGAAATGAAAGGAACTGTTTATGTTGGCGGCAAAGTGGCAACAGAAGCAGACCTGGTAGCCCAGGTTGTGAAGAGAAGTTAAATCATTATTAAGTTATTTGAATAAGTTTATTTTTGCATGCCGGAAAAAAAATGCTTCCGGCATATTTTTTATCATCGCTAAAAAACAAATAGCAAATAATAACATTATTGCATGATTCATCCCCATACATATATTCACCCCAATGCAAAGCTGGCCACGAATGTTAAGCTCGATCCGTTTACTGTAATACATCAGGACGTAGAGATAGGCGAGGGCACCTGGATTGGCAGTAATGTTACAATAATGGAAGGCACAAGGATCGGTAAAAACTGCCGCATTTTTCCAGGCGCAGTTTTGGGAGCTATTCCGCAGGATCTGAAGTTTAACGGTGAAAAAACTTACGTTGAAATTGGAGACAATACAACAGTCCGTGAATTTGTTACCATAAACCGCGGTACCGTTGACAGGTATAAAACCAAAGTTGGTAACAATTGTCTCATTATGGCTTACAGCCATATCGGGCACGATTGTGTTATTGGCGACAACTGCATTATGAGTAACAACTCTCAAATGGCAGGTCACGTAATAATGGGCGACTGGGCTATTATTGCAGGCGTTTGTGCTGTTCACCAGTTTGTTCATATTGGTCAGCACTCTTATATTGCCGGTGGCAGCCTTGTTAGCAAAGATGTACCTCCTTACATTAAAGCAGTTCGTACGCCACTTAGTTATGGAGGTGTTAATAGTGTAGGATTAAAACGCAGAGGATTTACACTGGATAAGATCAATCATATCCTTGACATCTACCGCATCATTTACACCAAAAACCTGAACATAAGCCAGGCACTGGAATTTATTGAGGAAGAGTTTACAGCAAGTGATGAAAGAGATGAGATCATCACGTTCATTCGTGAGAGTGGCCGTGGTGTTATCAAACGCTATGCTAAAGGAAGTGTTGAAGAAGATTAGAGAGGCAAGCTGAAAGCTTAAAGCTCAAAGCTTAAAACCAGAAAAGGAACTTTTTTTATGCCAAACGTTTTGAAACAGACGTTTGGCATTTTTATTGGCTATAAGCCTTCATTAGAGCGTGGTTTTGAGTTTTAGGCTTAAGGATTAAGGTTAAAGTCAAGGACTTTTGGCCCATCTCATTTAGTCAAGAACAATCCGTCGGGCTTGCATCATATGAGCACCTGTTTGCAGAAATAAGAAATAAACGCGTTTAAGCTCCGTTAAGAGCTACCGGTTAAGCGTTACAGGAAACTTCGATGGAGTCCGATGACAATTTAAATTCGGATCTTCTACAAACAGCAAGCTTCGCTGGAGTTTTAAATGTTCTTACTAAATGACGTTAAACTTTAGGCATTGGGTTTTAGGCTTTGGGCTTTAAGCTTTGGGCTTTGGGCTTTAAGCTTTAAGCTTTGCTCTACTTCCGTTTTGATTTTTCAGCCACTGCTCTTTACTTTGTACATTCACGACATAATCAGATAAAACATGCTCACCAGCGAAGAGATAAAACAACTGAACGAAAAAATAAGCAATACAGCAACGTTTGTAACGGTAATACGTGAGGAGTTAAAAAAGGTTATTGTGGGCCAAAACACAATGGTAGACAGGCTTTTGATCGGATTGCTGAGTAACGGGCACGTGTTGCTCGAAGGTGTTCCCGGCCTGGCCAAAACATTAACCATCAAATCACTCGCCCAGGCTGTTGATGCTAAATTCAGCCGTATACAGTTTACGCCGGATCTGTTACCGGCCGATGTGGTGGGCACAATGATATACAATCAGCCACGCAATGAATTTATGGTTCGCAAGGGGCCGATTTTTGCGAACTTTATTCTTGCAGATGAAATTAACCGGGCTCCGGCAAAAGTGCAGAGTGCTTTGCTTGAGGCAATGCAGGAGAGACAGGTAACAATAGGTGAAGACACTTTTAAACTGGATGATCCGTTTTTGGTTCTTGCCACACAAAACCCGCTGGAGCAGGAAGGAACCTATCCCCTGCCTGAAGCGCAGGTTGACCGGTTTATGCTGAAGGTTATTGTTGGGTATCCGGATAAAAAAGAAGAACAAATGATCATCAGGCAGCAGGTGCAGGATCTGACGTTACCCGAGGTAAAACCCGTTGTAAGTGTAAAAGAAATTACCAAAGGACGCGAATTGACGAGGCAGGTTTACATGGACGAAAAGATTGAGCAATATATCGTTGACCTGGTTTTTGCCACACGTTTTCCGGATAACTATGGCCTGGGTAAAATAAAAAGCATGATCAGTTATGGCGGTTCTCCACGTGCGAGCATCAACCTTGCACTTGCAGCCAAAGCCCATGCATTTATGGAAAAACGTGGGTTCGTTATTCCTGATGATGTAAAAGCAATTTGTAAAGATGTAATGCGCCATCGCATTGGACTTACATATGAAGCAGAAGCTGAAAATGTTACCAGCGAACAGATCATCGACAATATTCTGGCAAGCGTTAATGTTCCTTAGGAGTTGTACGTTGTAAGTTATACGTTGTACGTTTCTTGCGGAGAAGGAAAAACAGTTCCTTTATTTGTATTAAAAACTTACAATTTGCAACATACTGCTGTATTCAACGTACAACGTATAACTTATAACGTAAAACTTAAAACGTACAACTTATAACTTATTCATGTTGCAATCATCCGACATATTAAAAAAGGTTCGCGAACTGGAAATTAAAAGCAAGCGACTCACCAACCACCTCTTTACCGGTGAGTATCATACTGCTTTTAAAGGGCGCGGCATGGCTTTTAAGGAAGTAAGAGAATACCAGGCTGGCGATGATGTGAGATTTATTGAATGGAATGTTTCTGCCCGCATGGGGCATACTTACAGCAAACTTTTTGAAGAAGAACGTGAACTGAGTGTTTATCTGCTGGTAGACATGAGCGCAAGTAGTTTGTTTGGAACATTCCGTCAAACAAAAAAAGACCTGATAACTGAGATTTGCGCAGTGCTTGCATTCTCTGCTATCAGCAATAACGATAAGGCCGGGTTGATCTTTTTCAGCGAAAAAGTTGAAAAATACATTCCTGCCAAAAAAGGTCGCGATCATGTGCTGTATATGGTTAGGGAGTTACTCTCTTTTAAACCTCACTCCGCACAGACAGATATTGTCAAAGCCCTGCAGTTTCTGAATAATACTTCCAGGCATAAAAGCATTGTTTTTATTCTGAGTGATTTTGCCGATGCAGGTTATAGGGAGATCTTACGGGTGGCGGCAAAACGGCATGACGTAATTGGTGTGCAGGTCTATGACAAGCGTGATCAGGAGCTTCCTCAGGTTGGACTTATCCAGGTAAAAGACGCAGAGACCGGCAAAACAAAATGGCTGAATACCAATGATACTTATACCCGGCATTTATACAACCAGCAATTTCATAAAATACTGGACGATGCAAAAACTACATTCAGATCAGCCGGCGCAGATCTGATACAGGTTGCCACTGGCCAGGATTATGTTAAAGCTTTACAGGAATTTTTCATCAGAAGGGCATGAAGCACACGAAAGGACCACGATCAGATTATCATAAGTTGAAGGCTGTTATTTATGGGCTGGCATTACTACTTTGTCTTTCGGCTTCAAAAAATTTAACCGCCCAAAAACTTTCCGCTTCCCTGGACAGAGATAAAATTCTGTTAGGCGAACAGGTTACTTTAACCATTAAGGCTGAAGACATCAATCCCTTATCCGCCACACTTGTTACATGGGCCAATCTTCCTGACACCGGTAATCATGTTGAAGTAGTAAAAAGAGAAGAGACCGACTCGACTATGATCTCCGGTCTGAATACTTACGTTCAGAAAATAACCATCACCTCCTTTGATTCAGGAAAATGGCAACTGCCAGACATCAGTGTCACATTTGCAGATAAACCGACAGGCAAACCGGTAATTTTACATAGCGCCCCTGTTATACTGGAAGTTTTACCGGTGGATGTATCTTCTTTAAAAGATTACCACCCTATTAAAGACATACTGGAAGTACAGGCGCGTAGCAATATATGGCTGATCATTTTGCTGATTGCAGGAGGCTTGTTGCTAATTTTTCTCCTATGGTGGTTCCTTTTCAGAAAGAAAAAATCGAAGGCCGTTGCAATAAAACCAAAAGATCCGGTCACCAACTATCAACAGGCAATTGAAGCCCTGAAAGAACTGGAAAAAAGCAATTACCCAGTCAATATCTTTTACTTGCAGCTGGACAAAATATATCGCACGTACCTGGATGCCGAACTAAATATCCACACGATGCAGAGCACAACGGATGAGGTAATGATGCACACCAGGGACCTGATTTCCGATACTGGCCTAAGAACAGAATTCTTTCAGCTGGCCAGGTTAATATCTGCGGTAAAATTTGCAAAATATTTACCGCCGAAGGATGAAGCAAATGCGATTGGCATCGTTAGAAAAACAATAGATTTCATATATAACAACCAAAGGAAAGTAAATGCTGACAGAGTGGTTTAAACATATTCAGTTTGCTTATGTATGGGTGCTCGGATTGCTATTACTCATCCCGATACTTATACTTGAATACCTGCGCAGAGGCGACAAGGGTAAAGCCGCTATGCTCATTACCACAACGCATTTTATCGGAAACACCAATAACCTGAAACTTACTTTCCGGCATTTTCCGTTTGTGTTAAGATGCCTGTCACTCATCTGTCTCATTATCGCACTGGCCAGGCCACAGCAGAAATTTACCGAGGAATTGACAGAAGGTGAAGGAATTGACATGGTGCTTTGTTTTGACATCAGCGGAAGTATGACGGAGCGCGACTTTGAGCCGAATCGCCTGGAAGCGTCGAAAGATGTAGCCACGCAGTTTGTTCAACAAAGACCCGGCGATAAAATTGGCGTAGTCATATTCAGCAATCAAAGTTTTACATTGTGCCCCATAACAACTGATCACAATGCAGTACTTACACAAATAAGAAATATACAAAGCGGCTATTTGCAGGATGAAGGCACGGCAATCGGCTCAGGGCTTGCGACTAGTGTTGACCGTTTAAGGTCAAGCAAAGCAAAATCAAAAGTAATTGTGCTGTTAACAGATGGTGTTGATTTTGGAGGAACCATTCCACCCGATATTGCCCGGGACATGGCCAGACTTTTCAAGATAAAAGTATATACGATCGGTGTGGGTTCCGAAAAGGAAATACAGGAAGTAACCAACACACCTTTTGGACCGGTTCAGCAAACCAAGAAGCTGGAATTTAATGAGAAGCTGTTAAAGGACCTTGCCCAGCAAACGGGCGGCGAATATTTTCATGCCACAGACAAGGCCGCACTTCAGTTAATTTACAACAGCATTAATCAATTGGAAAAGTCCAGGGTAGAGATCTCGACCCATAACAGGTACACAGAGAAATATTTACCATGGCTTGCGGCAGCATTGTTCTTCCTGCTTATTGAAATAACTTTACGTTATACTGTATTTAGAAAATTTCCTTAAAAGCCGAAAGCTTAAAGGCCTGAGCCCAAAGCCTGAGCATTACAATTGAATGAGAGCACTGGTTTATAAATCAACAGGAAGCTGGTATATCACCAAAACCGAAGACGGCACTGTTTACAATGCCCGCATAAAAGGCATATTTAAGATAGAGGGTATTACATCCACTAACCCGATCGCAGTGGGCGACGAAGTAGAGATTGAACATGAGAACGAAATTGAAAAAACGGTCATCATTACACAAATTTATGACCGTAAGAATTATATAGCGAGGGTATCTCCCCACAACAAGAACCAGCATCACATTGTAGCATCAAATCTCGATCAGACACTTTTATTCGCTACTTTGAAAGAACCGAAAACCTCGCAGGGGTTTATAGACCGATTTCTTATTTCTGCGGAATCCTTTCATGTACCCGCCGTAATTGTATTTAACAAAGCTGATATCTACAGGAAAAAAGAGCTTGAACAATATGAGAAATTGCACGCGATGTACACAGATATCGGCTATAAAATACTGCTGGTTAGCATGACAGAAAACCGTGGAATTGACGAACTGATCACATTGCTGCAGGATAAAGTAACATTACTAAGCGGACATAGCGGAGTAGGAAAATCAACATTTATTAACGCAATTTTTCCCGGCCTTGAATTACGGACGAAAGAAGTTAGCGGATGGAGCGGAAAAGGAATGCATACAACAACATTTGCGGAAATGTTTGATTTGCCGGGCGGTGGCCAGATCATTGACACGCCCGGCATAAGAGAATTCGGCCTGGTGGATATTTCCCGCCAGGAACTTTCTCACTATTTCCCTGAAATGCAAAAATTGATAACCAGTTGTCAATTTAATAATTGTTTACACATTAATGAGCCGGGTTGCGCCGTTAAACAGGCGGTTGCCGAAGGAAGAATAACCGAAGACAGGTATATCAGTTATTATAATATACTTGAATCGATCGATACAAAGAATTATTAAACTGCTGATTTGCTTTTGATTTTATCAACCAGTTCATAAGCGGTTCTGGCATCTTTAACATCTTCAGGCTCAAGGGATAAGCCATTGTAAATGCTATATTGCAGGTTAAGGTTTCTTCCGCGATATTTAAAACTCCACACAATATTATCAGCCTCATCAGTTTTTCCTGTAAACCGAACGTGGCGGTTCTTACTTAATTCATTAGTAAGTGAGTAAAATTGCTGCAAGCTTGCATTTTCGTTAATTATGGAACTTTCTGCTGCGTCTTTAATTACGGTAACTTTTACTTTCATTTAATCCTCCTTCGTTTTTATATCATTTACAATACTTCATCAATTGCACTCATCGAATGATTGTGCAACATTTTTATCAGCAAGCAATTAGTATTTTACAATTGGAATTGGATGGCTTAAATAAAAGGCAGATTTTTAAAAAGTAACGAATTTAGAATTTGTTCATTTTATATTTTTTTCCACCTTTAACACTTTTGACAGCCTGGGGGTCGCCGCTTAAAATCCTTTCTGCTCCCACATTTGCCCCGTTACTGGGACACCCTTTTCGCACTTTGCAAGATGTAAAAGCAAACATAAGGCCAAGAAAAAAGACAGATACTGTCAAGGGTCTAATCATTTTATTAAATTAAGCAGTTAGTTGAGATTGCGGGGTACAGTATCTATCTTTTTGGTTAAAGACAACGGGAAAAATTATTTCGCTGCATTAAAATCAGAAAACCACGAAAAATATTTTACGTAATTATTCGCAATACGTTCTATTTCGCTGTGAGTAGTTTCTTTGGGTATCTCTTTTACTTTTTTGGCAGGCACTCCGGCATAAATGCTTCCACTCTCTACAACCGTTCCCTCCAAAACAACCGCACCGGCTGCAATAATTGAATTACTATGAATTTCACAACGGTCCATTACAATCGCACCCATCCCGATCAGAACGTTGTCGTATATTTTGCATCCGTGCACCAGTGCATTATGTCCAATAGACACATTATTGCCAATCTCTGTCGGATTTTTTTCAAATGTGCAATGAATGACTGCTCCGTCCTGGATATTTACCTTATCACCAATCTTTATGTAATTCACATCTCCGCGGACAACTGCATTAAACCACACGCTACACTCTCGTCCCATTACCACATCACCGACAATTGTAGCGTTAGGCGCAACAAAACATTTTTCTCCAAACTTTGGTTCCTTTCCTAAAACCGGTAAAATCACTGCCATAATTTCAAATTAAGAAGATTTATGAATACAAGCTGAAAGCTCAAAGCCTAGAGCCTAAAACTGAGAGTAGACGTCTGGAGCAACAGGCTCGACTCAAATTCAGGTTAGGTGATATAGAGCTCTGAGGTGTAAGGCTTAAGGTGTAAGGTTTGAGGACTGTATGCATATCTTACTCCCCTATCGAAGTGTTGCACCTTACAGTAACGCCTGTCCCAAATACCTTACGCCTTATACCTCACTCCTTATACCTCCGCTTCGGGCTTCAGGCTGTGAGCTTTAAGCTTGCCCAAGTTACTTGTTTCTGATTAACACAAACCCCGGTACAGAAAATAATCTGCGATATTTGCAACTTTCAAGCAATAAGCATGAGTCATATTTCGAACAGGCAACTTTTTCTTGATCATGTGGCACAAACATCTCCGGCTCCTATAGGACTGGAAATTGTGAAAGCCCGCGGCATTTACCAGTACGACATAAATGGCAAACCGTATATAGATCTCATATCCGGTTTTAGTGTTTGTAATATTGGCCATGGCCATCCGGATGTTGTAAAAGCTGTCCAGCAACAAGCGGCTGAATACATGCACCTGATTGTGTATGGCGAGTTTATTGAAAACCCACAGGTACAATATGCACGAATGCTGGCTGACCTTTTACCCGAATCCCTGAATTGCGTTTATTTTACCAATAGCGGCGCCGAAGCAACTGAAGGTGCCATGAAATTAGCCAAACGCGCTACAGGACATTCTAAAATAATTGCCTTCAACAAAAGCTATCATGGAAGTACCCAGGGAGCTCTTAGTATAATGGGAGATGAATACTTTAGAAATGCCTTCAGGCCCTTATTGCCGGATATTTACCACGTGGATTATGGCAGCGATGCAGCAATTGACCTTATAGACGATACGACAGCATGTGTTATTATGGAAACAGTGCAGGCTGAAAGCGGTTTAAACGCGCCCGCTAAAGAATGGATTCAACAGATCAGGAAAAAATGTACGGATCACAATGTGTTGCTGGTATTTGATGAAATACAGGCAGGATTTGGCCGCACAGGCAGCCTTTGGGCTTTCGGGCAATATGAAGTGATCCCAGACATTCTATTACTGGGCAAAGCGCTTGGTGGCGGAATGCCACTTGGTGCATTTATAAGTAGTTGGGACCTGATGCAAACTTTAACTTCCAGTCCGGTGCTGGGACATATTACTACATTCGGCGGGCACCCTGTTTCATGTGCTGCGGGAAAGGCTGCGTTGGAAGTATTACTGGATGGAAAGTTCATCAGCGACGTAAAAAAGAAAGAAACCATCATCCAACAACAGCTGCAACACAAGGCCATCAAACAACTTCGCACTGCAGGCCTTTGGGCAGCGGTAGAGTTTGGGAGCTTTGAAATCAATCAAAAAATCATACATCGTTGTATTCAAAACGGGTTGATCACCGACTGGTTCTTATTTGCGCCGGAATGCATGCGTGTCGGCCCGCCGCTCATTATAACGGAGGATGAATTGATAAAAGCGTGTGAGATAATCCTGCAAAGTATAGAGGAGGCGATTTGAAATTTGAGATTTGAAATGAGAATTACATTAACTTTCAACCTATTTATTACAGAGACCTCAAAGCTGACAGCTGATAGCTGAAAGCTTTTTAAAAACTATCGACATGAAACATTTGCTTACCTTATTAACGCTTATCAGCGTGCTTACAGCTGCTAATGCACAGAAAAAAGAAAAGTTATTCAACGGAAAAGATCTCACAGGCTGGACAATTCATGGAACGGAAAAATGGTACGTTGACAATGGTGAACTTATTTGCGAAAGCGGTCCTGATAAACAATACGGATACCTTTCCACCAATAAAGATTACAAGAACTTTGTTTTAACGCTGCAGTTTAAGCAAGAGGCTGATGGAAACAGCGGTGTATTTTTCAGGTCACGCATTCCCGAAGGCGTAAAGATCAGCGGATGGCAGGCGGAAGTGGCTCCGCTAAACCATCATACAGGTGGCATTTATGAGTCTTATGGCCGCGGATGGTTAATTCAGCCAAAAGCAGAAGACGAAAAATACCTGAAGCAAGGCGAATGGAACACTTACAAGATAAAAGTGAATGGTGATGAAGTAACTACATGGCTCAACGGCCATCAGATGATCACGTTAAAAGACGAAAAGATCGGACAGGGAAATGGTTTTATTGCACTGCAAATTCATGATGGCGGCGGAATAAAAGTTAAATGGAAAAATATAGAGTTAGAGAACTTATAAGCCTTCAAATTCTTTTTCTACAAACCCCTGCCCTGCGTAGGGGTTTGTTTTTTAAAAGATGGTGAACTATTATCGACTGACAAAACAAGGATGCTGAAAACTCAAACAAAAATATTTGCAAATGCCTGTTACATATCAACACATACTCGAACAAGCATATGATGCATTTAACAACCGCGATGCGGACGCTGTATTGCAATTGATGGCAGAAAATGTGCATTGGCCCAACGGCTGGGAAGGCGGTTATGTTGAAGGGAAAGATGCGGTAAAAGCATACTGGCTAAGACAATGGAAAGCGATTAATCCCACTGTTAAACCAACATCTTATAAAGAGACAGGCCCTAACCTTGTGGAAGTGCATGTTCATCAGGTTGTAAAAGATCTTGACGGAAATCTGCTGTCCGATGGCTTTGTGAAGCATGTTTATCAGTTTGAAAACGGACTTATAAGCAAAATGGAAATAAGCAATACCTGAATGAATAAATCGCTTATAATTAAGTTGAAGCAAAGCACGTGAAATGAAGCCATTGAATACATAATAAAATAAAATACTCCCTAACATATTGTAAAACAATAAAAAACAGAGCGTTTAACTATTCAATTTTAAAGCCAATAAATAACATTAAAAATAAAATAATTTATTTAGCCTCCTTAAAATTCGATTACATTTTTTACTGAAACCAAATGATATAACATATTACGTAATTTAAGTACGCAATAGAAGACTCTATGGAGAATGAACGCCTTTCTGATCCGTTAAGCAGTAAAAACTGGAAAAAATGGGGGCCATATATTTCAGACCGGCAATGGGGTACTGTCCGGGAAGACTATAGCCCGCACGGCGATGCCTGGCACTATGTCAATCATGACCTTGCAAGAAGTTATGCCTATCGTTGGGGAGAAGAGGCGATCGGTGGTTTCTGCGATAGCGACCAGGTACTTTGTGTCGCGCCGGCGTTCTGGAACGGAAAAGACCCCATTCTGAAAGAGCGGCTTTTTGGCCTGACCAATGGAGAAGGTAATCATGGCGAAGATGTTAAGGAGCTCTATTTCCATCTTGATTCTTCTCCTACACATTCATACTGCAAGTTTTTATATAAATATCCACAGGAGGCATTTCCCTACATGGAATTGCTGCAGCAAAACAGGACGGATCGCCTTAAACCGGAATATGAACTACTTGACACGGATTTGTTTAAGGATAACCGCTATTTTGATTGCTACATCGAATACGCCAAAGGAGGTATAAACGATATATTGATAAAGGTAACAGTGTATAACCGGGGGAAGGAACCGGCATTCATCCATGTAATTCCTCATTTTTGGTTTCGTAATTTTTGGAAACATAATTCCCGCTTCAGTAAGCCGAACATTATATCCATATCAAGCAATTGCCTTCAAAGCAGCTCCAGCCGAAATGGCAATTTTTTCTTTTACCACCAGGGAGGAGAACAATTGTTTTGTGATAATGAAACCAACAATCGAAGGATGTATAATACGCCCAATGATTCTCCTTTTGTTAAAGACGGGATCAACAATTACATCGTAAACAAAGAGAATACAGTGAACCCCAAAAAGGAAGGGACCAAGGCGGCAATCTGGATAAAAGAGAAGATTAATCCGGGAGCGTCAAAATCCTTCAGTGTAAGACTGACCAAAACAGCGATGGATGAGCCATGGGCGGACTTTGACGAGATCTTTGCGCAACGCATTGCTGAAACCGACCAATATTACGCACGCCTTACACCAAAAAGAATATCAGAAAAAAACCGCTCTTTGCTTCGCACTACGGTGAGTGGCTTGTTATGGACAAAGCAATTCTATTATCTCGACGTATTCAAATGGCTGTTTGGAGAACCAAGTGAAGCAGCGCCTTTTCGAAATTATAAACGCAATTATGATTGGCAGCACCTTACCTGCAGAAATATTATTTCCATGCCTGACAAGTGGGAATACCCCTGGTTTGCAGCCTGGGACCTGGCCTTTCACGCAGCGACTTTTATTCATGTGGACCCTTCTTTTGCAAAACAACAATTGTCTTTAGTACTAAGAGAGTATTACATGCATCCAAACGGACAAATTCCGGCTTATGAATGGAATTTTAGTGACGTTAATCCGCCTGTGCATGCATGGAGCGTATGGTATGTTTATGAAACGGATAAGAAAAAAACAGGCATTTCGGATTGGGACTTCCTCGAAAGGGCTTTTCAGAAATTGCTGATGAATTTTACCTGGTGGGTCAATCAAAAAGATGCAAACGGTACAGATATTTTTGAGGGTGGTTTTCTAGGCCTCGATAACATCGGTGTGTTCGACAGAAACCATATGCCGGCCGGCATAAAAAAACTTCAACAGGCAGACGCTACCAGCTGGATGGCAATGTATGCCATCAATATGTTGCGTATTTCGCTTGAACTGGCTCAGCATAATAAGGCTTACGAAGAATCTGCCGCTAAATTCTTCCGTCACTTTCTCAATATTGGATGGGCCATGCATCACATAGGCAAAAAGGACATTTCTCTTTGGGATGAACAGGATGGGTTTTATTATGATGCTATTCAGTTTGAAAATGGAACAAGTCAGCGCTTAAGAGTCCGCTCCCTCGTTGGCGTTATTCCGTTACTCGCAGTTGAAATTATGCATTGCAGTGTGTTTGAACAGTTGCGGGAGTTTAATACAAGACTTCAGGTAATCAGGCTTACCCGGCCTGATTTAACACGAATTATTTCAGATATCGAAAACAAAAACAAAGACGGGAATTATTTATTCGCAATAATGATTGGTGACAGGCTTGAACATTTATTGAAAAGACTCCTGGATGAGGCTGAGTTTTTATCAGATTATGGAATCCGTTCGTTGTCAAGACACTACAAAGACAATCCATTTGTATTTGGATACCTTGGCAGCGAATATAGAATACAGTATGAACCTGGTGAGAGTTCCAGTTCTATGTTTGGAGGAAATTCCAATTGGCGCGGCCCTATCTGGCTGCCTTTAAATTATCTGATTATTAATGCCCTTCGCAAGTATTATCAGTATTATGGTGATAGCTATACATATGAATTTCCGGCTAAATCCGGAAACAGGCTGACACTAAAGCAAATTGCCAACGAGCTTACCAAAAGGCTGTTGAAAATTTTTGAAAGAAATGATGAGGGGCGATTTCAGTACCATGCAAGTCATCAGCCACAATGGCGAGAACAACACTTCAAAGAACATCACCTGTTTTACGAATTTTTCCACGGCGACACTGGTCAGGGGCTGGGCGCCTCTCACCAAACCGGGTGGACGGCTTTAATAACTAATTTATTATTGGAAATGGATGAAGAAGAGCAGGAATCTGACAAATAAATATTCGTTTGATCATGCCTGCGTAATGTTCTTAATATCCAATAAATGATAGTATCATGACAATTTTCAACGGTCGATATGATTTTGGTCATGTTCTGTCGTAATTGCCCCGGATACCTTTGCGACATATTTTGCAAACCATGATCTCGCTCGAATTACCGCAACAATACAACGTTCCAACACCACGCTACACCAGCTATCCTACTGTTCCTTTCTGGCAAGGCAATATAGACGTGAATAGATGGAAAGACGTTTGCAAAACACAAATGGAACAAGCAAGTGCAGCGGACGGGATCAGTCTTTATATTCATCTTCCATTTTGCGAGTCGCTATGCACTTACTGTGGTTGCAATAAAAAAATAACCACCAACCACTCTGTGGAGAATGATTACATGAATGCCATCATTAAAGAGTGGCGGTTATATCGGGCGTTAGTAACTAAAGCACCGGTTATCAGGGAACTGCATCTTGGCGGAGGGACCCCAACATTTTTCTCCCCTGAAAATCTGCAGACACTTCTTTCAACTATCCTCTCAGATTGCGTAGTTCACGCTGAGCATGAATTTAGTTTCGAAGGACATCCGAACAACACGACGAGAGAGCATCTCCAAACCCTTTATGATATCGGCTTTAGAAGAGTTAGTTATGGTGTACAGGATCACAACGAAAGAGTGCAAGAAGTGATCAACCGCATTCAACCGTACGAAAATGTTGAACGCGCGGTAAAAAATGCCAGGGAAATAGGATACAAATCAGTCAACTTTGACCTTATTTACGGCCTGCCTTTACAGACTTTAGAAAGTATTCAACAAACAATCCTGCAGAGTATTCAATTGAAGCCGGACCGCATTGCGCTTTACAGCTATGCACATGTACCCTGGACCAGCAAAGCTCAACGTTTGTTTGATGAAAGCGATCTTCCCGACGCATCTCTTAAAATGCAATTATACCTTGCGGGAAAAGAGTTGTTTACGGCCAATGGCTACACCGATATAGGCATGGACCATTTTGCCTTGCCTGGTGATGATCTGTATAAAGCATGGAAAGAAGGCTGGCTGCACCGGAATTTTATGGGATACACAACTCAGCGCACATCAATGCTACTTGGTCTCGGTGTTTCAAGCATTAGCGACGCAGGTGTTGCATTCGCACAAAACCATAAAACAATTCACGATTATTACGCCAGCATTGAGAAAAATGAATTAGCTGTAACAAAAGGCTACTTCCTTAACGAGGAGGATCTGATCATGCGGAAATATATCCTTGATATATCCTGCCAGGGAGGGACTTATTTCCGCCCTGAGCACTTGTCCCTTTTTCAACCTTACACGCTTAGAGAATTAGATGAACTTGAAAAAAACGGCCTTATTCATTGGAGTGAAAAGAGACTTGAGCTAACCTACACCGGCCGTCATTTCATCAGAAATGTGTGTAAGGCTTTTGATCTGCACCTGTTGCGCAGCGAAGCGGCAGCCGAACAAAGAATGTTGTTTAGTAAAGCAGTTTAAAGCTTTCAGCTATGAGCTATCAGCTATCAGCTTGTACTGTCAAAAGAGATGTTATGTCTATAACTGATGTGAAGTGCAGTGCCTATAACTAATTTCCAATCGTTTCTGTCAATTGTAACAAATTGATTACCTACCTCACTCCTTAGCTATCGGCTGTCAGCTATGAGCTATCAGCTTGTACTGTCTAAAGAGATGTTATGTCTATAACTGATGCGAAGCACGGTACCCATAACTTATTTCCAACCGTTTCTGTCAATTGTAACAAATTGATTACCTACCTCACTCCTTAGCTATCGGCTGTCAGCTATGAGCTATCAGCTTGTACTGTCTAAAGAGATGTTAT
>NZ_JAULBC010000001.1:0-24646 GCF_041060425.1 Danxiaibacter flavus | reverse complement strand
GTCTATAACTGATGCGAAGCACGGTACCCATAACTTATTTCCAACCGTTTCTGTCAATTGTAACAAATTGATTATTTACCTCACTCTTTTCAAGCTATCGGCTGTCAATTAAAGAAAATCGGTTGTTAACGCAATCCTTTTAAGCTGTCAGCTATGAGCTATTAGCTTGTACCTTATTTCAACTCGCTTTTTTGATTTTTAACTTTTGAATTTTGACTTATATAGACTTCAGCGATCCCTAATCCTACTTCTTTTTCCCTTCCCTCAAAATCTTATAAATTTTTATCGCGCTCATTAAAATTATAATGAACAGTATAAGTCCCAACAATCCCCATATCATGCTCAGACTCGTTTTCACAACTGCCAGGAAAACTATTGCAACCAATAGAATTGTAGCTACTTCATTCCAGATACGCAGCTGCTGAGAAGTATATTTAAATATACCATTCATTTCTTCTTTGTAAATGCGATGAAGTGAGAAATGATATACATATAACAATACCACCAAAATCAACTTGATCAGCAACCATCTTCCTCCTTCTGTAAAAAGCGTTTTATCCCAATTGCCTACGGCCATCACCACTGGCCCAAAGATTAATGTAAGAATAGCCGAAGGCCAGGTGATCCCCAACCACAACCGCTTCATCATCACTTTAAACTGCTCACGAAGAATATTTTTTTCCACTTCATCCTTTTCCGCAGCTTCCGTCGCATAAATAAAAAACCGCGGCATGTAAAACATTCCTGCAAACCAGGTTACGACGAAGATGATGTGGAGGGCTTTTAAGTAGTTGTACATATGATTGGGATTGAGATTTTGATTTTTTGTCTGGATCTGGATTTATGGGATTAGTGGATGATTGGATTAATTTTGATATGCATTACTATATTTTTTGTTCGCTATTTTATTGATTAGCGTGTTTGATTCCATTTTGAGGATGGCGTAAACGTTTTACTTCAAGGCTTCGTGAACCAAAATTCAACAAAAGTCCTTTATCCAGTTTATATGCCACAAGGTAATTGAGTCCTTGTGCGAGATGGCTATCGTCCAACGTCGAAATTGCTTTTAATTCAACCAATACTTCACCTTCTATTAAAAAATCTACCCTTCTACATCCGATTAATTCTCCGCAATAATAAATATCGATTTCAACTTCTCTTTCAAAACCGACACATGCGTTCTTCAATTCAATAGCAAGTGCCCTTTGATAAATTACTTCCTGAAAGCCATTGCCTAATATGCTATGCACTTTCATTGCACATCCAATTACTCTGTATGTCAGATCATCATTGATTTGTTCTTTCATCTGATTTAGGGTTTAAAATATAAACCTCAAATCTACTTATTCCTATCTTCTCCAATCAATCCAATCTTCATTAATAATTGTTATTATACAAGTTCTCCAATATTTAGAAATCCATTCATCCCCTAATCCCACAAATCCAGATCCAGACAACCTCAATCTTAATCCCCAATCAACTTCACAATGCTCCTAATCCAAAGCGGGTGCACATTCAAGCACGGTATCATCGTAAACTCCTCGCCGCCTGCGTGAAGGAAGATGTGTTTACCTTCTTCCGCGATTTCTTCGAGCGTTTCGAGGCAATCGCTGACGAAAGCGGGACAAACAACCAGCAGTTTCTTCACTCCTTCTGCCGGCAGTTCCTCCAGGCGCTTTGCAGTGTAAGGCGTGAGCCACGGATCGCGGCCCAATCTTGACTGGAAACTCTGCTCGACTTTTTCTTTGGGCAACTGTAATTTCTCCGTTACAAGTTCTGTAGTAATGAAGGTCTGATGACGATAGCATTGGTCGTGCGCAGCAGATGTTACATGGCAGCAATCATTCACCTTAAGGCAATGCTGCCCCGTTATGTCGCCTTTCAGGATATGGCGTTCAGGAACACCGTGATAGCTGAACAACAATTTATCAAAACTTTTTTCAGTAAAAGGGCGAATGCTTTCCGCAAGAGAATATATGTATTCTGCGTCCCTGTAGTAGGGAGGAGTTACAGAAATCCTGAAATTATATTTATACTTTTCATGAATTTCCTTCATATACTCCACAGCGGTTTCATAGCTACTCATGGCATAATGAGGATATAAGGGAAACAACACCACTTCTTCCAGATCGGGATTTTCCCGAACCAATTTATCGTAACAGTACTTCGGCGAAGGATTTCCGTAACGCATGGCAATTTCAACAGGTTCTTCCATTTCTTTTTGAACCGCCTCCTGTAATTGTTTAGTCAGCACTATCAGCGGCGATCCCTCTTTCCACCAAATACTCTCGTAAGCTTTGGCTGATTTAGGAGCGCGAAATGGTACGATAATCCCTCTTACCAGCAGCGTGCGCGCAAGCCAGGGCTTATCGATCACTCGTTCATCCATCAAAAACTCCGTCAGATATTTTTTCACATCCTTTACTGAAGTGGAGTCCGGCGAGCCAAGATTCATTAGTACAATTGCCTTTTTTGCCATGCTTACGCGTTTGAGAAGCAAAAGTAAGTGATACGTTATAAGTTTTACGTTGTACGTTTTTTGTGTTGAAGCAGTTTTTGGAGATCCTGATAGCGGATAAATTTTGTTGGACTGACCGTATAATGTAGTATTTCAAATGAAAAATCAATTGTATTTTTTATGCGTTTCATTGTGAAGAATCGCAATACTGACGCGGGTTTAAGCACATTATCATCAAAACATGACAGAGAAATGACAGATAACGACGGCTGATCATGTTTTTTAGGCAACGTATAGAAGTACTTTTGCGTTATCAATATTTGACGACCAGGAAGAATGAATATTACGCAGTTTTATATAGCCGGAATCAACTACAAGAAGACTGACACTTGCATACGTGGACAATTTGCCGTTAACAACGATCAATATATTTCACTTTTAAATAAAGCAAGAACTTCCGGCATACAGGAAATGTTCATTTTAAGTACCTGCAATCGCACAGAGATTTATGGCGTTGCACATTCCCACCGCGAACTGGTTGATCTTTTATGCTCTGAGACAATCGGATCTTCTGAAAAATTCAAAGAATTCGCCTACATAAAACAAGGCTGGGAAGCGATTGAACATTTGTTTAACGTTGCCGCCGGTATTGATTCCCAGATTTTAGGCGACTATGAAATTGTTGGTCAGCTTAAGCTGGCATCCAAAATAGCCAAACAACACAATTTTATCGGCACGTTCATGGAACGCTTGCTGAATGTTGTTTTGCAATCTTCCAAAGCAATTAAATCTCAAACACAGCTAAGCGGAGGAACTGTTTCTGTTTCTTTTGCTGCGGTTCAGTTTTTGTGCGAGAACCTCACCGATGCAAAAAATAAAAAAATCGTTCTGCTCGGCACCGGTAAAATAGGACGCAACACTTGCAAAAACCTGGTAGACTACCTGGAAACAACCAACATAACTTTACTCAACAGAACTGAAGACAAAGCTGCGGAGCTCGCAGGTGAACTTGGTTTGCAGCATGGTTCTTTTGCTGAATCAAAAAAACTGGTTGACGAAGCCGATGTTGTTATAGTCGCAACCAATGCTGAACAACCGGTAATTATGAAGGCTGACCTGGAGAAAAGCGCTCCAAAAATTTTGATCGATCTTTCTATTCCTAATAATATTGATCCCAAGGCTAAAGATTTGTCACATGTTACATTGGTTAATGTGGACGATCTTTCCAGGATAAATGATGCTACGTTACAAATGCGCATGGCCGAAGTGCCTGCAGCAAAAGCTATCATAAAAGAGCACATTGCAGAATTTGAAGAGTGGTACATTATGCGCAGAAATGTTCCGGCACTTAAAGCCGTAAAACAAAAGCTGCAGGATATGCAACAATGTTCAATGTTTTTATCCGTTCATACCAGCAATGGTAACAGCAAATGCGCCAATCCGGACGCAGACGCAATACAGAAGGTAATTACCACTATGGCGGTAAAAATGCGCCAGCAGCATCAGCCCGGATGCTATTATATTGAAGCAATAAATGATTATATAGCAGTAAGTGTTAATTAAGAACATTAAGGCAACTGCGTTATTTTCATTTCCGTGTTAATCGCTGCGCCACAAAACTCTCACAGTAAAAAATGAACAGAATTTTGAGAATAGGAACCAGGGATAGCCGCTTAGCTATGTGGCAGGCCAACCTGGTTAAAGATGAATTGGAAAAAGCGGGCATATCCACTGAAATTGTACCGATAAAAAGTGACGGCGATATAGACCTCGTTACTCCGTTATACGCGATGGGAGTTCAGGGTGTTTTTACAAAAGCGCTTGATTCCGTTCTGCTCAGCAACAGAATTGACATCGCGGTTCATTCCATGAAAGATGTTCCAACGCAATTGGCGCAGGGAATAACACAGGCAGCTGTTCTTAAAAGAGCTTCGCATAAAGATCTTTTTGTATACAAAACGGATATTGATTTTCTCAACGATGAACAAAGCATTGCAACAATCGCAACAAGCAGCATAAGAAGAAAAGCGCAATGGCTGCACCGTTACCCCAACCATTCCATTGAAAATTTAAGAGGCAACGTTATTACCCGGTTAAAAAAAGTAGCCGACAGTAACTGGAAAGGTGCCATATTTGCAGCGGCCGGCCTTGAACGCATTGACGAAAGACCTGCTAATGCAATTGAGCTGGACTGGATGCTTCCTGCACCTGCTCAGGGGGCTATTATGGTTGTTTGTCGCGAAGATGACACTGATGCCAGAGAAAAATGTGCACTGCTGAATGACAGCATTACTGCGTTGTGTGCTAAAACAGAAAGAGATTTCTTAAGCACACTAATGGGTGGCTGTTCAACCCCGATCAGTGCTTTGGCTGAGGTAGTAAATGGAACACTGCATTTTAAAGGCAGCATCCATTCGCTTGATGGTAAAGATTTCATAACAGCAGAGACCCAGTGCCCACTTGAAGATGCGGCAAATACCGGCATTAGTATGGGAAAAGAGGTATTGCAGAAGGGCGGTCTGAATATTGTAGAAGCTATTAGAAATGCAACCAGATAGAAAAACACTGTGCACCCGTGCACTCGACCCACAACTTATCAGCAAAGCAGCAGTACATCATGTTACAATAGATGTATTGCCTTTTATTGAAATAAAAAAAATTGATTCACCTGAATTTATTCAACAGGTTGATCAACTTGCGCAACAAAGACTACAGGTAATCTTTACAAGTAATAATGCAGTTGAAAGCGTTGCAGCTTTTTTACCTGAAAAGCATAACTGGAAAATACATTGTCTTGGCGGAGCAACAAAAGATGCCGTGGTAAAGCATTTTGGAAAAGAGATCATTGTAACCTCTGCCAAAAGTGCATCCTTACTCGCGAAGAAGATTATTGAACAAGGGGATATTAAAGAAGTGACTTTCTTCTGCGGCGATCAAAGACTGGATGATTTGCCAGAAACACTGGGAAGCAGTAACATAACCGTTCATGAGGTGATTGCATACAGTACTTTACAAACACCGCATGAAGTGCAGGAAGATTATGATGGCATCCTGTTTTTCAGTCCTACTGCTGTTCATAGTTTTTTTTCGATAAACACCATCCGCACAGATGTTGTGCTCTTCTCTATAGGAAGAACAACATCAGCAACCATTCAGTCCTACTGCAACAACAAAGTAGTTACCAGCGAATGGCCCGGACAGGAAAGCCTGGTGGATAAAGTGCTGGCGTATGAATGGGATGGCCATGAGGTGTGAGGCGGGAGGGGAAAGGTGTCAGGTATCAGGTGTGAGGTGTGCGGTATGAGGTGTGAGGCATAAGGCAAAAAAAAGGTAGAATAAACATCAAATAGTTTTAAGCTTTGGGCTCTAGGCTTTAAGCTTAAAACGTACAACGTATAACTTACAACGTATAACTCACTATGGCTATTTTAAAAAATGATCTGTTATTAAGAACACTGAGAGGAGAAGCAACTGAAAGAACACCGGTATGGATGATGAGACAGGCAGGACGATATTTACCGGAGTATATGGTGCTAAGAGAGAAATACGGCTTTTTTGAAAGATGCCAGACCCCTGAGCTTGCTGCAGAAATCACCATTCAGCCTGTTGATATAGTTGGTGTTGATGCTGCCATTTTATTTTCAGATATACTTGTTGTGCCTCAGGCTATGGGGCTTGAAGTACAGTTGATTGAAAGTAAAGGACCGCTTTTACCCGATCCGATAAAGACAACAGCTGACCTTAACCGCGTTCGTGTACCGGATGTGGAAGAATCTCTCGGATATGTTTTCGATGCCATTAAATTGATTAAGCAGGAATTAAACGGTCGCGTCCCTTTAATTGGTTTTGCAGGCGCGCCGTGGACATTATTATGTTATATGGTGCAGGGCAAAGGCTCCAAGACCTTTGATGAAGCAAAGGCATTTTGTTACATGAACCCGGAACTGGCACACAGCCTGTTACAAATGATCACTGATACTACTATTGCCTATCTGAAAGCCCAGGTAAAAGCGGGTGCAGACGTAGTGCAGATCTTTGATAGCTGGGGCGGCCTTCTGAGTCCTTCAGATTTTGAATTACTATCACTTCAGTATATACGTCAAATAGTAGCGGCTCTGAAAGACGAAGTTCCTACTATCATCTTCGCAAAAGGTGCATGGCATTCACTGGATAGCATGACTGCCACGGGTGCGCATGGTCTGGGAATTGACTGGTGTATTAAACCTCAACTCGCAAGAGAATTTGCAGGCAACAATGTTACCTTACAGGGAAATTTTGATCCGGCAAGATTGTTGTCGCCAATTCCTGAGATCAAAAAACAGGTTACTTCCATGCTGGAGACATTTGGCCCCGGAAAACATATTGCAAACCTTGGCCATGGCATTCTACCAAACGTACCTGTTGATCATGCAAGAGCGTTCGTTGATACAGTGAAAGAGTTCAGACATACTGCCGGATAGTAATTGCACCGGTGAAATATCCGTCCAAGAATAACTGCGACAAAACACCGTTCATGCAGATGACTGTATGAAGAATGAAAAACAAACGGTATGAAAAAAACAGTGCTTTGTCTTCTTGTCTTTGCCGCATTTGCAACAGCTGCATTTGCGCAGGAAAAGGTTGTTCCGCTTGGATTATGCCTGGAAAACTACGCCTATGATTATCCCGTACAATATATCTCTCTTAATATACAGGGCGAATCACTGAAAATGGCTTACATGGACGTTAAGCCAACCAACAGCAATGGCCATACCGTTATGCTCCTTCATGGAAAAAATTTCAACGGGGCGTATTGGTCGCAGACGGCTAAAACACTTTCTGAGAATGGGTTCCGGGTAATTATTCCAGATCAGATAGGATTTGGAAAGTCTTCCAAGCCTTCACATATTCAATATACATTTCAGCTCCTTGCCCAAAACACAAAAGCAATACTTGACTCGCTTGGCGTCCAAAAGGTATCTGTACTTGGACACTCCATGGGCGGAATGGTCGCAACCCGTTTTACTTTAATGTTTCCGGAAAGAGTGGAGAAGTTTATACTTGAAGATCCCATCGGCCTTGAAGATTGGAAATTGAAAGTACCTTATCAGTCAGTAGACATATGGTATAAAAATGAGTTGAAGCAGGACTATGCTTCTATGAAAAAATACCAGCAGGAAAGTTATTATCACGGAACATGGAAGGATGATTATGATAAGTGGCTGAACCTGCAGGCGGGATGGACACTTAGTCCTGAATACAATCGTATCGCGTGGAATTCTGCGCTCACATATGACATGATCTTCACACAACCTGTTTGCTATGAATTCGAAAACATAAAAGCGCCTGCATTATTGATCATCGGCCAACTGGATAAAACAGCGCTTGGCAAAAACCTTGTGAGTGACGATATTAAGAAGACGATGGGCAACTATCCTGCACTTGGCAAAGCAACACAACAAAAAATAAAAGGTTCCGAATTGGTGGAGTTGGATGACGTGGGACACATTCCTCACGTGGAGGCATTTGACCGGTTTATTAAACCGCTGATAGAATTTCTGAAAAAATAATCACCATATACTATTCAAAGAATATTTCATGAGCATCAAAGAACAATGGATCGCGTTTATTCACCAGCTACAGGATGACATATGTGCAGCAGTTGAAAAATGCGATGGCAAAGCAACATTTATCCAGGATGAATGGGAGCGCCCGGAAGGCGGCGGTGGCAAAACAAGGGTTATTTCCAACGGAAATGTTTTTGAAAAAGGAGGCGTGAATACTTCGGTGGTTTTTGGTGATGTTACCGAGCCAATGCGTGTCCATTTGAAAATGAACGGAGCTAAATGGTTCGCATGTGGATTAAGTCTTGTTCTTCATCCAATGAATCCATTTGTGCCAACAGTTCATTGCAACTACCGCATGTTTGAATTATATGACGGGCACGGCGAAGTGATCGACCGCTGGTTTGGCGGCGGAACGGACCTTACACCGTACTATTTATTTGATGAAGATGCCAAACATTTTCATCAGCTGCACAAAGATGCCTGCGATAAATTCGATACTTCCTTATATGAATTATTCAAAAAAGACTGCGACAATTATTTCGTGAACAAACACAGAAATAATGAGCGTAGAGGTATTGGCGGCATCTTCTACGATCATCGCAGGGCAACCGAAGAAAAGCCCGTTCAATTCTGGATGGATCTGGCGCATGCACTTGGCTATACTTTTATCGACTCATATATTCCGGTAGCAGACAAAAGAAAACAAACCACTTACACGCCGGAGCACAAACACTGGCAGGAAATAAGAAGAGGAAGATACACCGAATTCAATCTTGTCCATGACCGGGGTACTTTATTTGGCCTGAGGACGAACGGACGTATCGAAAGTATTTTGATGAGCCTTCCACCAACAGTGCGTTTTGAATACAATTATCAACCTGAAGCAGGAAGTGAAGAGGAAAGATTGTTGAAAGTGTGTTTGCAGCCCGTTGAGTGGATTTAGATCGCCGATCTCTGATTTTTTGATCGCTGATTTAAACGATGATTATTATCAGTCACCGAAAAATTCAACAGTTGAAATTTTGCAGAAGCAGATCGAATGACAACTACTAAAGATTTTCAATAAGAAAGTAATAAATTAACGCTTACTTTCAAAACAACCCTACCTTGATAAGAATTGATTTAGAAAAAAGAACCAGACAATTTCACATTGACGTAATTAACCTTTGCGCAATGCTGCCAAAAAATATTGCCGCTTACGAACTTGCAAAGCAGGTTATCAGATCCGCAGGTTCTGTAGGTGCAAATTATCGAGCTTCTAAAAGAGCAAAGTCAGCCGCCGACTTTGTATATAAGATTGAAATTGTGCTTGAAGAGGCCGACGAATCACATTACTGGCTTTCGGTGATTCGCGATACAAACTTGTTAAATATTGCGTTACTGCATGATTTGATCAAAGAAGCAAATGAACTAACGGCGATCTTTGCAGCGTCAGATAAAACCGCAAAGATGAATAAAAACAATCGGTGAGCTAAATTAAAGTTCTACGGTTCGTGCAACTGATAAAAAGATATTGAACTCATAGCATTCAATGAAACTGATCAAAATTGACGAAATCAGAGATCGAAAGATCAGAGATCAGAGATTCAATCAAATTAAAAGATAACAACATGTTTCTACAAAGACGTAACAGGATATTGAGAGTGGGACCAAGCATTAGAAGCCTGGTAGCTGAAACAACATTAACGCCCAACGATTTTATAGTGCCTTTGTTTATTGATGAGGGAGAGAATATTTCAACTGAAATCGCCTCTATGCCGGGATATTACAGAAGAAGTCTGGACCTGACGTTGCTGGAAGTAAAAGAACTATGGAGCCTGGGTATAAAAAGCGTGTTATTGTTTATCAAATGTAAGGATGAGTGGAAAGACAATACCGGCCAGGAAGCATGGAACGCAAACGGCTTGATGCAGCGCAGCATTAAAGCGATTAAGGATGCCATTCCTGAAATGGTGGTTATGACCGACGTGGCGCTTGATCCATATTCCATTTATGGTCATGACGGTATTGTGAAAGACGGTGAAATTGTAAATGATGAAACAGTCGATGCACTGGTAAAAATGAGCGTGAGCCATGCGCATGCAGGTGCAGACCTGGTAGCACCGAGCGACATGATGGACGGACGTATCGGCGCCATAAGAGAAGGATTAGAAGAAAGTGGATTTACAAAAACAGGTATCATGGCTTATAGCGCAAAATATGCCTCCTGCTTTTATGGCCCGTTCAGAGATGCGCTGGATAGTGCTCCGGGTTTTGGCGATAAGAAAACCTACCAGATGAATTATGCGAACAGGCTGGAAGCGATTAAAGAAACATTGATGGATATTGAAGAGGGTGCTGATATTGTAATGGTAAAACCAGGCCTTCCTTATCTGGATGTAATACGTGAAGTGAAGAATGCAGTTAATGTTCCGGTAAGCGCCTACAACATTAGCGGTGAATATTCAATGATCAAGGCCGCAGCCAAAATGGGCTGGCTTGATGAAGATAAGGCAATTATTGAAACACTTACTGCATTCAAAAGAGCTGGCGCTGATCTTATTGCAACCTATTTCGCGAAAGATGCAGCGAAGCTGCTAAATAAATAGATTGAACCACGAAGACACGGAGAACACAAAGCGGCACAAAGAAATGCAACTAAAAATAAATCTTAGTGCGGCTTCGTGTTCTCCGCGTCTTTGTGTTTCAATTTTGTTTTTTTTACTTTTCACTTTTGACTTTTAACTTAAAACTTTGTGTTCCTTTGCGTCTTAGCGCCTTCGTGGCTCAAAAATTTACCGACCTAAAAAACTCAATGCTATGTTTATAATCGAATTAACCTACAAGGTTCCGGCAGCAGAAATAGATGCGGCATTAGCTCCGCATATGGCTTTCCTGGATAAGTATTATCAGTCCGGAAACTTTATCGCATCAGGCAGAAAAGAACCGCGTGATGGTGGCATCATTATGGCTCTTGCGCCAACCCGAAAAGATATTGAAGCGATCATTGCACAAGATCCATTCTACCAGAACAAGATGGCCGACTATCGCATCATTGAGTTTAAAGCAACAAAGAAAACAAAAGCATTCAGCATATTTGAAGGAGACGAGTAGGAGTTGTACGTTGTAAGTTTTACGTGATACGTTTATCGAAGCGAAGAATAAAACTCACAACTTATAACTCACAGGCACTGACAGATAATGTATAATTTACCACGCACAAACGCCAACGTACAACGTATAACGTACAACTTATAACTTACAACCTAATGTATTCACGCAGTCAAGAACTATTTGAAAGAGCACAGCAGTCAATTCCGGGTGGAGTAAATTCTCCCGTCAGAGCATTTAAAAGTGTAGGAGGAACGCCTTTATTTATCAGGAAAGCAAAAGGAGCTTACCTGTATGATGAAGATGGCAATCAATTCATCGATTATATCGCATCATGGGGACCAATGATCCTTGGTCATGCATACGAGCCTGTAGTAAAAGCGATACAGGAATATGCCGAATACTCTACGTCATATGGAGCTCCCACTGAACTGGAGATAAAGATGGCCGAGCTCATTAAAAGCATGGCCCCTAACGTGGATCTTATCCGCATGGTGAGCAGCGGAACCGAGGCTTGTATGAGTGCCATTCGCGTTGCACGTGGCTATACCGGAAGAAACAAATTCATCAAATTTGAAGGTTGCTATCATGGTCATGCAGACAGTTTTCTTGTAAAAGCCGGAAGTGGTGTTGCTACTTTCAATATTCAGACTGTTCCCGGCGTAACCGGTGGAGTCAGTGCAGATACACTTACTTGTGCTTACAATGATCTTGAAGCTGTTGAAAAACTGGTTGCAGAACATAAAGGAGAAATTGCCGCAATTATCACCGAGCCGGTTGCCGGCAATATGGGATGTATATTACCCGCTCCGGGATTTATGGAAGGTCTCAGAAACATCTGCGACCGTGAAGGCATGTTGTTGATCTTTGATGAAGTGATGAATGGTTTTCGTCTTGCTCCTGGCGGTGCCCAGGAAAAGCTTGGTGTAAATGCGGATCTTGTTACTTATGGCAAAGTGATCGGCGCAGGAATGCCTGTAGGAGCATTCGGAGGCAAACGTCATATTATGGAAGTTGTTGCACCGCTTGGCAATGTTTACCAGGCAGGAACCTTAAGTGGCAATCCGATCGCCATGATTGCAGGATATACTTTATTATCTGCCTTGAAAGAAAATCCTTCCTTATTGACCGAGCTCGATGAGAAGACAGCTTATTTGAAAGAAGGTCTTGACAAAGTGCTTGCCGCTTCGGGTATTCCTTATGTCATCAATCACCTTGGATCGATGATCAGTATCCATTTTAGTGATCATCCGGTTACTGATTTTGCCAGTGCAGCTTCAGCAAACAACGAGCTGTTTAAAAAATACTTTCACGGCATGTTAAAGCGTGGCATTTATCTTCCTCCTTCTGCATTTGAAAGTTGGTTCCTGAACAATGCGCTTTCCCACGGGGATTTGGATAAGACGATTGATGCGACAAGAGAAACCTTGAAGGAGATTGCCTAGACCAGGATCTGGATTTTGTCTGGACCTGGATTTTGCAGATTAAAGGATTAGAGGATTTTATATAAAAATAGCTGAAGCCAATGCGAAATGCGACCAGGATTTGCAGGATTAAGGGGATTGAAAGCTTTCTTACCAAACACAAACTATAGTCTGACCGATCCAGGATTTATTTGATTGGATTATTTGATTGGGAAATAAATGAAGCCAATGAGCGAAATGCTTGTTGGCTTTTTGATTGGGATTTTTGTCGGGACCTGGATTTGAATGATTAGGGGATTGGAGGATACTTCACTGTTATGTACTAAACCTGAAATTTTGAACGTAGACGCCGCAAAACCCGAAGGGTTGGAATTATTATAGCATTTAGTAACCAATGCAACAAACTCCGAAGGAGTGGCATTATATAGCAAGGATTGAAAATCACGCTCTGCGAAGCTTCTAAGCTTCGCTGCCTTACGCTATCGCCTCTGGCGCTCTACGACTCATGTTTTTTAATGACTTCAAATCAGCAAGAATCGGGTTTTCAGGGGTGTTTTTATCATTCATTTTTGCGTTAGAAAAACATCACGCTATGCACAATGTCAGCTTTCCTTCCATCTTATATTTTGGAACGCCGGTTATATTAATTACAACAGTAAACGAAGATGAATCATTCAATATCGCACCAATATCATCTGTTTTCTGGCTTGGATGGCGATGCATGATCGGCATTGCGGCCTCTTCTAAAACAACCGAAAATCTTCTAAGGACAAAGGAATGTGTGATTAATCTTCCTTCGGAAAATGAAGTAGATAAAGTCAATCGACTGGCGTTGAAAACAGGATCGTCTCCTGTTCCAGCCAGCAAAAAAGCCAAGGGCTATCAATATGAACCGGATAAATTTGGTGCTGCTGGTTTTACGTCATTGCCGTCTTCTACAGTAAATGCGCCGCGCATTCTGGAATGTCCGGTACATCTTGAAGCCGGGGTTGTCGCTAAACACTTTCTAAGCAAAGACGAGCCTCTGCAATACGGCAATATTATTTGCTTTGAACTGAAGATCTTACAAGTGCATCTTGATGAATCGATTGTTGATGATGATAAGCCCGATCATATTGATCCGGATAAATGGCGGCCACTGATCATGAGTTTTCAAAAGTTCTACGGACTGGGATCTCAACTGCATCATTCTACATTATCTGAAATTCCCGAAAAATTATACAATACTGTCGATCGCAAAAATGCGCTGGAGATGATTCAATAATAACGCAACGCCAAGGTTCGTGTCCCACGAACATTGATACTATGTGTTGATTTTTTAAACAAAGAAAAGGTTCGTGAGACACGAACCTTGCCGAAAAAGTTTGCGCGGACACAAACGTCAGTGTGCAAATGTGAGACGCATCCGTGATGTAAGTAAGGTGTCGTCCGCGCCAACGTTTCTTTGTAAACAACTTATAAAGCTTAAAGCACAAAGCCTAAAGCTTAAGACTGACCGAAGCGAAGGTTTTTAAACCATTTAAGAAATATAAGAGCAAATAAGATCTTTTGCACAGGATAATAATAACACTTAAACGACAATACATTTACTTAGCCAGATCGGACCTTCACCATTGACCATTGACTATTCACTAGTTGTATAGAAGTCTATGGTTAATAAGATATCAACCGATGCACGACGGTGTATTAAAATAAAAACCACGCAGCATTTCCTTTAACCTCGCACCATCACATCCGACTTCTTAACAGCGTATGCCTGAGCTGCCAATGACAGCGCTGCTATGTCGCCAATATTTTCAGCAAGCTTTGAAGGAACAATTGTACAGGCTTTATAAGAAGCAAGAATGGATTCCTTTTGCAGCTCAGCCTGCATAGATTCTTCCAGAAGAGATCCTGCACGACCGTAAATGCTTCCAAGAATGATCAACTCAGGATTGAGTATGTCAATCAGCAATGCCAAACCCTTGCCCAGGTAAGTACCACAAGTATTATAAATCTCAATCGCAGTATCGTCACCAGCAGCGGCTGCTTCTGCTACTATTTTTGCGGTTAATGAGGGAAGATCATCCAGCGAGTCACAAAAAGATACCTTCTCTCCCATTTGTAATTTCTGACGCACTTTTATTTGTGCGAGTTGCGCGATTCCACCACCACTGCACCAGCCTTCAAAAGAACCTGCTTTGCCAAAACCTACAGGCCCCATGTCAGACAAACGGAGATGCCCAACTTCACCCGCAAGGTCAGTTGTTCCGGAATACAATGCGCCATTTAAAATAAGCCCGGCCCCCATGCCTGTTCCAAACGTGAGAAAGATAAGATTGGAATAGCCTCGTCCTGCACCATATTTCCATTCTGCGACGGCACCTGCATTGGCATCATTCTGCAACAAAACAGGTTTACCAAATTTCTCTTCGGCTAGTCTTACAATAGGTATACTGTCCCATCCAGGCAAATTGGGAGGGGACAGTATGAGGCCTTTCTTGCTGCTTAACGGACCTCCGCAGCTGATACCAATACCATCGATATCATCCATTGAAAGCTTGTTTGCCGCTAATATTTCCTCGGCCTGCTGAAACAAAAGAGTGATCATTTCAAATGCAGGCTTATCAGTCTTGAGCACCAATTTATCAACAATGGTCATTTCGCCACCATGTATCTCCCTGCCAACAATTACAGCGCATTTTGTACCACCTATATCAAATCCTAAAAGCATACATCAACCATTTAATTTATTGAAGCGGAGCAATCTTTATAGAACTGAACGTTACTTTACCGTGCTTGGCGAACAATGCCAGCGAACTACCTTTCTGTTCGTATAACCTGTTTACAATACATCTTTTTCCGTTAATACAAACATCAATTATATCCCCTTTCATAATTACCTGTACAGTGATTTTTTTATTTAACCCATCAACAGCTTTGATGGTAGATCCGGCCAGGCTCGCCGTGAGATTATCGGGCGAGAACGCTAATTTATATCCGTCTGAACTTCCAGGACTGGCGTGCAAATAAACACCGTATTCTTCAATATTTCCTTCCGGCTCTACGTCAAAACTGATGCTTGAATTAACAGGTATGTTTTCCAAAATTACCGCACTTTGGCCGCCGTAGGACTGAATGGTAAAATTATCCTGCGCATTCTTTTTTACCAGGCTATCCATTACCGCGCTTATCGGAACCAAAGAACCTGAGACAGGCATCGTTTCCGTTGGGAAAGATGTATACAACGTTCCGTCTTTTTCCTGCTTCAACTCCCGTAAAACAATATTTCCGCCAAAAATTTCATACCCATCATCTTTACTGTCTTTTTTACTCGGGATCCATCCTGCCACTATTCTGCGGTCATTGTTAAACTGAGCAGTCTTTGCCACGTTCACCCAATCTTCATCCAACGCCTGGTAGCGCGGATATTCCCAGGGCCCGTACGGTTGTTTGGATTTCAGATAAAAAGTGTTCCCTCCACGACCGTAAATAAGATAGTACCACCCATGCCATTCAAAATAGTCAGGACATTCAGGCACATCGCGCTGACCAAAAATAAGCGGCGACTCCACAGCCCAGTTCTTAAGATCTGTTGAAGTAAGATGTACGAGCGCGCCATTCCCTCTCAGCAAAGATTTTTCAGTAGATGAAGACACAAACAAATGAAATTTTCCCTGTGCATCAACAGTCACTTTCGGATCGCGAAAATTTCTTTTACTGTAACCCGGCGCCGAAGTGTAGAACGGATTCGGCTGCTGCTTTTTGAAATGAATGCCATCATCGCTAATTGCGTAACTCAGTTGCTCATTCACTTTTCCGGACGCATCAATCAATCTTGTAGCATAAAACGCGTAAAACTTCTTGTTATAATATACAACGGAACCTGTACAGATGGATTTCTCCCAGGCTTCATCAATCCCTAATACCACAGGGTAATGCTTCCAGGTTTTCAAATCCCTGGATGTGCTCAACGTCCACTGATGCCCACCTAAACCTCCTAAAGCCGAATGGTGGCCAGAGTCCAGCAGCCAGTACAAGTAATAAGTTCCTTCATGATAAAAGGGAATACAGTCGCCCACAAATAGATTACCGGTTGGTTTGAAATACTGAATAGCCGTTGTTGGTTCTTTGTCCGGCTGAAAATTAACACTGAACTGTGCGTCAGCTTTTGATACAAAGAAGAGCATTGTGATTACTATGACAAGCTTATGCATGAATATGGTTTATTAATTTACGTGAAATAGTTATAGATGTGCCAGTTTCTATTTTAACAATCTTCACTTTACCGCAAGACCAACAGGTGTATTAACCAATATAAAAATAATACAACAATCCATGCCAACCCGGAACAAATAAAACATCGATTTGAAAAGACAACATGTTACTTAGTTAAGATGATTTCATGAGCAACAAACAAGCACTGGTGGCTTTTACTTTTAGTGGCGACCTATTCTTGCCAAACCCCATTTAAGAGCGTATTGCATTTCTCCGCTTTTTTTTGGATATTACTTACAGACAAGTTGCATCATACCAAGTAATCAACAAACGCTTTATCTACTCAAACTTGCATCCATGAAAATTTCGCTCCCCGTCTCAATGATTGTCTTAACTGCCGTAATCGTTATTTTGGTTTTGATTGATGGGCAAAACATGATTGCTTCGGGCGGCGACAACAAAATGGATTACCTGGCATTCAACCGCGGTACGCCTGAAGTCTCTACCCAAATAATGAATAGCTGGCGCGAAAGCGAACGGAAAACTACCGCGGTAAAAAATATCGTGAAGCTGGATTACGTGCTGATGATTTTTTACTGCATTTATCTATGTCTTTGTCTCTATTTCAGAAGCACGACCGCTCAAAAAAAATGGCTGAGACAGTGGTTGCGGGTCGGCATACTGTTTATTCTTGCCGGCACCGCGTTGGATGCTTACCAGGATCATACTATATATAAATATGTAACAACAAGTGGCGCCGTTTCTGACATGCGGTGGCTTACGCGCATAAAATGGATACTGCTTGCAATGGGTGTCATTCCGCTTGTCATTTCTCTTTTTCCAAAACATTTCTTTTCAATAGACACGGTGATGCAAATATTGAGGTATTTCTCAGGATTGCTAAAGGCGTCGTGGCTGTTTTTCCCTGCATTGTTGTTTATTCTGTTCGCCATCTATTGCTTCTGGCTTGCAGGACAGGGAAAAGATATTGTTGTGGCTTTTACGGAGAATAAATCAAGCACCATCTTCTCATTAAATTATTCTCGCTTTATTTTCTTTATTGCCATAGGATTCTGGGTATACATCACCTGGTATTCATCACGCATCATTGCTTATATCAAGAAGAAAAAAGAGAAGGACATTCTTGAGAAAGCATGCAACATGACCGACGAAGTGGCTGAGCAAAAATTTGACGAAGGGAATGACTTTTTCGACATTAGAAAGAATTTTCTTGATTACTTTCCGAGACTTACCGGCAACGCCTGCTTTGTAGTACTGGAGTTGTGTGTGCTTCAACTCCCCATACTCAACTACGCTATTAGCTCCCGGGAAGCATTCGTGCTTTTACTGTTACTTATTTTCCTGCTCTATTTTATTAACCGTTGGCTGGTGAAAATTTTGATGCTGCAAGACTCATCCCGAAAGAAAAATTTCAGAACCTTGTTTTGGGCAGCACTCGTTATTTTTTTGATATTGCTTGTTCTTGCAGCCTTTACTGAAAAGATAGCTATTCTTAGTTTACTTGGTCTATTGCTCATTCTTCATATTGTTTTTAACCTGTACATCAATCTTCGTCGCGATCAAATAGAAAAGAAAATCGTTGCGGTTAGAATCGAGACAAAGCAAGAGCCCAAATCAGCGCGAACAAGACTTGAAAAAATAATGGATTTCTTTTGTATTCCACGCGTTGAAACAGGTTACTTCAAATGGTTTCTTTGGATTGGCATCATCGGGATTATTCTTTATATCGCCTGCATCTACAACTTAGGATTTTCCAGAAAGATCGGTCCGTTTCCCTTTATCATACTTGCCTTTGGTGTTTTGTTGCTATTCGGAAACATCGTCACCGCTTTTTCTGTTAAATACGGCATAAGCTTTCATATCATTATATTATTGTTGGCTTTTTTCCTGGGAATGAAAGAAACGCATAATATTAGAACGATCGAACTAAAGTCTGTTGGCAACGACTACAAGAACCGGCCTCATTTACGCGAATACCTGCAGCAATGGCTGAACGAAAAGGTACCATTATCTGATACCAGCGCGGGAGAGTTTGATGTATATTTTGTTATGGCTAATGGTGGCGCTTCACGATCTGGTTACTGGACGGCAGCGGTATTGGGAAAATTAGAGGATGCTTCCATTGTCAGACTTACAGATTCAACGGGCAGAGCCGTCAAATTTTCTGATCACGTATTCTGTCTCTCCGGCACCTCAGGAGGCGGAGTTGGCGTAGCTACGTTCTTTTCTTTACTAAGGAACAAGCAGGTAGAAAAGGGTAAGTCCTATGAGTTAAGCGCTAAAGATTTTTTGAAACAGGATTATTTTACTTACACCTTCGCCCGCATGCTTGGGCCGGATTTCTTCAAGTATATTTTTCATACCAGTTCTACCAGCGACAGAGGAGCTGCCCTTGAAGAATCATTTGAAAAATCTTCACGTGCAATGGATCCATCTTTTTATAATGTTCCCTTTTTTGATACGCTTTCAGAATTCGCCGCATTGAGCAATGGAAAGTTTTTAATGCCTGTACTGTTTGTAAATACTACGCGCATGCAGGATGGTAATCCGGGAGTAGTGACCAATCTCAATATTGATTCCACTTATTTTAACGGACGTATAAATGTGCTTTCGCTTCTCAACAACAATGAAGATATTAGCCTGGCTTCAGGAGCTATATTAGGCGCCAGGTTTCCTTATTTGAGTCCGGCAGGAAGAATAGGTGACAATTATTTTGTAGATGGCGGATACTTTGACAATTCGGGTGCAGGCGTTGTACAGGAAACCATTCGCGGTATCATCAATATTGCGAAAGATGACAGCCTAAAAAACGGCACACTATATAAACAGGTGAAACGTCTGCATTTTAAAATACTGCATATTGTGAATAGCCCGATCGATGCAGATTCTTCCAACATTAAACCTGTGGCACCCATCAAGAACGATCTGTTTTCCCCGCTACTCACCATTGCCGGTGCGTACGACATGCAAACAACAGTAAATGATGAAAGGTTAAAGCATTTTATTAGCGACATCAATACCTATTCAGCTAACAAGGCTGATTATCATTTAATCTCCCTGTATGAAGACAGGGAAGAATGGCAAAAAGATCCACTCCATTTAAGATACGACAAAGAACCACCTTATGCCATGAACTGGTTTATTTCGGACACCACACTGAACAGGATTAATAAACGATTGGTAAATCAGCCAAAACTCAATATGCTGCTTCGGGACTGGAACAGATAGCGTACAAGCGCTGCAAATTCCAATCTGACTTTACATCCAAAGCAGAGGTGAATTAAAACAGCATCATGCACCTTCTGTAATGCAGTAGAGCAACTTTAGGCGTTGGTAATTACAGCCCACCTGGCATTGTACCAGTGCCAGAAGAATAACCACCCGTATCATATATCTGGTTGCTCAGCTGTTTAATGATCGTGTTATTGACAATCATACAATAAATATCCCATGTGCCCCTGGAATTGGAAAACGTTTTACCTCCTTTGTAATCAGCGGCCAACCTCCAGGTGTTATTTTGCATAAATGCATATACAACCTGCGGGGCGAAGGTTCCTGTGTATCCTGTTATCATTTTCATTCCATCAGCGGGATCGGGACTTGAGAAGGACGACCCCACAACCATTAACGTATATTGCCCCGTAGGTATTTTCGTATCACAATTGACTACCATGCTATCTTCGTTTACATTTGTTAGTCTGAACTTTACATAGGTTACGGGTTTGCTGTTACCTGTTGATGACACGACGGTGTAAACCTGCCCTGTTGTATTGTCTCTAACGAGGCTGGAAACTCCTGCCGGCGGTACAATGCTTGCTGAATCTAAAAACAAATTCCCTCCGACTTTTGTATCGCCATTAACATGCAGCATGGACTGGGGACTCGCTGTACCGATACCAATTTTTCCTCCTACAGTAACACGAAATCGTTCTGCGCCATTCGTTTTTATAATTAGATCTGCATTGTCTGTAGTTCCCAAAAAATGTTTACGTGAATCAATATTAGGATTGCCGTTGATGTTCCAGGCTGAATCCCTTCCATCATAATAGCTTATTAATTTTTTCCAAAGGATGCCATCCCAATAATAAACGCCCGTTCCTGAAGCGCCGATACCTTGTATTCCACTATTGATATTAAATACAGCCAGCGTTTGTGCCGGAGAATTATTTACTATCGGGGTTCGGCTTGATGTGTTTATTAATGACACACGTGGAAGAAGAAATCCTTTGTTCGCATTGCTCAAATCCAAAGCGGCAGATTTATCGGGATTGTTTGCGATAAGCCCAACCTGCGCATTCGTAGTATTACTGGCCAGAAAGCCAATATTGAAGATTAATAAAAGCCGAAAAAAAATACTTTTTATCATGATCAATTCACATTAATCGGTAAAAATTATAACCCACCTGGAGCTGATGTGAAGCTACCTGTGGTATTTCCCTGCATATCCAATACCTGGTCAGGCAAATCAACAACAAGCGCATTATTAATCACGAGACAATAGATGTCCCAATTTCCATTGCTGTTGTCAAAAGTTGTACCGCCAACATAATCTGCCTTCAAATGCCAGGTACCGCCAGACGACTGTGCATATAATGACTGATAAGCAAATGTGCCATTATAAGATGGCAGCATCTTCATGCCCTGGCTAGCAGCAAAAGAAGATCCGACAATCATCACAGTATAATCGGTGGATGATATTTTTGTATCAAAATCTGAAAGCAAATCCTGCTTAACGTTCCTCACCGTATATTTTACATAGTTATAAGCTTTAGAACTGCCCGAAGACGCGGCAACTGTAAACACCTGACCGGTAACGTTATCACGGACCAGCTGAGCCGTACCAGACTGTGGCGCACGGGCTGTTGTTCCCAAATAAAAGTCGCTTGTAATTCTTGTATCACCGGTCACTTCAAGGTTATATTGAGGAGTGCCCGTGCCTATTCCTACCTTCCCATCTGATGCGATCCGAAATTTCTCTGTATTGTTTGTCTTTACGACAAGATCGCTTCCATTACTCGCGCCCAGAAAGTTTTGCGTATTCGTGCCAGTGTTCCCTTGCAGATGCCATGTACTATCATTCACATTGGAATACGTGATCAGTTTTTTCCAAAGGCCACTCTCCCAATAATAAAAGCCAACTCCTGCGGCCCCTGCTCCTGTAATGGTTTCATTCGTATTATAAACCAAAAGAAAGGATGCAGGGTTGTTCCCATTGATGGCGCTTACATCACTGGTATTTTGCAGGCTTATCTTTGGAATTAATAACCCTTTGTTTGATTTACTAAGATCCAGCGCAGCTGATTTGCTTGGCGAGTTTGTCATCATGCCCACCTGAGCATGGAGCGTATTACTATTCAAGCCCAATATTAGCAATATCATTTTCAACAGTCTTTTCATACAAAATCATGTATTAAATGTTTGAAATTAAAGCCCGTCAGGAGCTGCAGTGGCCTGTCCGACATCGCTTCCTCCGAGATCGAATGACTGATCCTGCAGGGATGTAAGCATTGAGTTATTAATTACAAGACAGTAGATATCCCACGTACCATGAACCGCGGGTGTATAAGGCCAGGTGTCACCCATGGTATAATCAGCATATAGACGCCAGGTTGATCCGCTCTGGAAAGCATACACCTGTTGAGAGGAAAATGTGCCGCTGTATGTCATTCCCATCCCGTACATATCAGGTTCATTCAATGCATACCCCACAACCACTACCGTATAATCATTTATCGAAATGTTGGTATTAAAATTACTCAGCCAGTCACGATTAACCGTAATTGAATATTTTACATAGCTAAATGGCTTTGTGTTTCCGGAAGAAGAAGATATTGTATATACCTGTCCGGTGTTATTGTCACGCACCAACGGAGATACATTATCCAAAGGTGCATTAACCGCCTTATTGAGAAACAGGTTGCCTCCGAATTTTGTATCGCTGCTTGTTTCCAGCAAGAAGCCCGGGGTCATCACTCCAATACCAACTTTGCCATCAGCCTGGATCCGCATTTGCTCAATGTTATTGGTTTTTATCCGGAGGTCGTTATTATCTGCGGTTCCTACATAATTTGTAGAGGGGCTGGTTCCCGCATTTCCGTTTACACTCCAGGCAGTATTATTCATATCTCCAAATGTTGCGAGCTTGTTCCATTTACCTCCCTCCCAAAAATAATACCCTGGCATGACAGCGTTTGGCCCGGGAATTTCAGAAATCGAATTATTGTAAACCAAAAGGCCGCGGGCAGGATTTTGTCCGGCAATTCCGCTTACATCGGTTGTTGATGACAGGTTGACGAAAGATATCAATAAGCCCTTATCTGGTGCATTGATATCCAGTATCGCCGACTTGTCGGGCGAGTTGCCTGTTATGCCGGCTTGTGCATAATTTTTTGCACTTAACATGCACCCCAGCGCCAGCATTAGTAATTTAAAACACATTTTCATATACTTGGATTTGCTGAAATTGGCGCAGGCCAGTTACCCGCGCCGTATTTCATGGCCGTTAAAATCTGGATATTGTCTGCCATTTATTGTTGCCTTCTGTAATGATTTGATAGGTAACCTTGTTACCAACGGAGATGGAGGTGTCTGTTTCATCCACCGTCGCACCTGAACCGGCAAAGCCGATCGTTACAGTGTTGGCTGAGTTATCTACACGTTTTATTGTAAATACTCTTCCTGTCGCAACCCCATCCGGTACAGTTATTTTAATAGTGGCTGCTGAAGAAGCATCAACAAGAACTACATTATCAGAAGCAGCATCCAGGGTATAATCGGAAGTTTTTCTAACAATATTCATTGTCGCGTTAATTGAAGATTTGTCTACTTTTCGAATATTTCCGGCAGCGTCCGCTGTCACAAGACTGTCTGTCGCCGCGCCTTTTGGAATGCTTTCTATTCTTGCATTTCCTATTATATGCAGCATCGCAGTGGGGCTCGCAGTTCCGATTCCAACATTACCCGTCGGCGTTATACGCATGCGCTCAACAAGGCTGCTTGTTGCACCTGTATGGAATACATGAGCACCAAAACCGGAGAAGTAGTTAAGCTGGTCTGCTGATACACCAAACCCATAAACGCTGTTGTTGCTGCCACCATCATAAAGTTTAATGTGTGATGGCCACGGGTTGGCTGTAGCAGTTTTATGGAACCACAGCCGGGTGAAGCCCGCACTTGATCCAAGCTGGAAGTTTGCTGTATCAGATGCAGCAGCACTTGTAAGTCTTGCTCTTTCAATACCGTTTGTAATGAATGGTAAATCAAACCCATCCTTTGTGCCAAGCGTTTTGATAGCACCATTTGTATTACCATCCAACTTCCAATCGCTCATTGGTATATTTAGCGGATCTACCCAGTTTACCTTACCCGTTGCATCTGTCACCATGACGGTGTTTGCAATCCCAGCCTGGATACCGATACTGGTCGCTGTTAACGCCTGCTTCGCGCCCGTAACATTTAACACATTCGGAGTTGTGTTATTAATAGTTACTCCATTTGCTTGTACAGTCTGAATGATGCTATCCTGCAACTTTGTATTGTTCTCATACCAATACGTAGTACTATCCCTGATCACTTTCACAATATTGTTATTCATTACTTGCGTCACGGAATCGCGGAAGATGTTGGTGTTTACAACACTATCTGCCACTAGCTTCATGTTTAGTTGCAACCTTGCATATTTCAGCAAGCTGCTGTCGCCTACATGCTTGGTTCCGTCTTTACTCATCACGTCAATGAACTTGTCACTGGACAGAGAATCACCTTTAGCCTTCACTGTGAGGAAAATACTATCCTGCAACTTTATATTATTTTCATACCAATAGGTTGTACTATCCCTGATCACTTTCACAATATTATTATTCATCACTTGTGTTACGGAATCATGGAAGATGTTTGTGTTTACAACACTG